>JANSWW010000006.1 GCA_024743275.1 Alphaproteobacteria bacterium | reverse complement strand
TGCCTTTTCAGCCTCGGTCTGACGTTCGCGTAAGAGCCGGGCGAGCTTCGTATTGCGGTCGACCATCACCCCCTCATCCTATCCTTCTTCCCCTCAAAAGAGGAATGGGGGGATAGGGACTGCAAGCAGGTCACGCTCTACACCCTCTCCCCTCGGGGAGAGGTCCGAGCGTAGGCGAGGGGTGAGGGGGGACTGGGTTGTGCGGATCCCCCTTTGTCTGGTGCTCCGCCCGATCCATCCCCCACATACAAAACATAAACCCCACGGGCGAAGGGGCCGCGGGAGAAGGGTCCGGGGGAGAAGGGACCCGGGGAGAAGGGGCCGGGGGATATGGGACTAAACCACCCCTACTGGACGATGATCTCGGGGCCCATGACGGCGGTGGGGAGCGCGGTGGAGATCCACGGCACATAGGTGATGATGATCAGGAAGATGAACAGCACGCCCAGGAACGGGAGCGCCGCCTTCACGACATCCATCATCGGCATCCCGGCGACCCCGGATGTCACGAAGAGGTTGAGGCCGACGGGCGGCGTGATCATCCCGATCTCCATGTTCACCACCATGATGATGCCGAGATGGATCGGGTCGATGCCGAGTTCGATGGCGATCGGGAAGACCAGCGGGGCGACGATGACCAGCAGGCCCGACGGCTCCATGAACTGGCCGCCGATCAACAGGATGATGTTGACCACGATCAGGAACATCACCGGGCCGAAGCCGGCGGCGAGCATCGCCTCGGTGATCTGCTGCGGGATCTGCTCCTCGGTCAGCACATGCTTCAGGATGAGGGCGTTGGCGATGACGAACAGCAGCGTGACGGTGAGCTTGCCGGCCTCGAACAGGGTCTTGCGCGTGTCCTCGTCGTAGAGCGCGGTCAGCAGCGCCTGGGGCCTTTTGAACAGGCTTTGCTTTTCCTGACCGTTCCGCTCCGACAGAGGACCCATGTCGCGGTAGACGAAGGTCGCGATCAGGAAGGCGTAGACGGCGGAGACCGCGGCGGCCTCCGTCGGGGTGAAGATGCCGCCATAGATGCCGCCCAGGATGATGACGATCAGCAGTAGGCCCCAGACCGCCTCCCGAGCGCTGTCGAAGATCTCCCGCCAGCCCTTCCAATCGCCCTTGGGCAGGTTCTTGACCTTGGCCATGATGTAGATGGCGATCATCAGCATCAGGCCGGCCATCAGGCCCGGCAGAACGCCGGCCAGGAACATGCGGCCGACGGAAACGTCGACGGCGGCGGCGTAGACCACCATGACGATGGAGGGCGGGATCAAAATCCCCAACGTGCCCGCGTTACAGATGACGCCGGCGGCGAACTCCTTGGTGTAGCCGACCTGGCGCATCCCGGCGATGACGATGGTGCCGATGGCGACCACCGTGGCAGGCGACGATCCGGAGAGCGCCGCGAACATCATACAGGCGAAGACGCCCGCGATGGCGAGGCCGCCCGGGAAATGCCCGACGCAGGCGATCGAAAAGCGGATGATGCGCCGTGCCACCCCGCCGGTCGACATAAAGGACGAGGCGAGAATGAAGAACGGAATCGCGAGCAGGGTGTAGTGACCCTCGAACGCCTCGAACAGGGTCTGCGCGATGGCGGAGAGTTTCGAATCCGAATAGACCAGCAGGAATATGATGGAGGAGAAGCCGAGCGACACGGCAATCGGCACACCGATCAGCAACAAAAGGATGATCAGCCCGAAAAGAACGGCGACTTCCATGTCTTACGGCCCCTTCCGGTCGGCTTCGGCGATGGTCTTGGCGGCGTCCTCGATGGCGTCCTCGACCTCGTGGCTGGCGATCATCATGTCGGCCTTGCCGCTGGCGATCCGGGCGGCCGCCTGCAGGAAGCGGTAGAGCAGCAGCGCCATGGACAGCGGCATGACGATATAGGGGATCACTTTCGGCATCTTTTCGTAGGATTCGCCGTAATTGATCCAGTCTTCCAGGAAGCGGAAGACGTCGAGCATCGGGATGTCCTGGACTTCATAGAAGGACTGGCTGCGGAAGCGGTCTTCGAACCCCGTCGGGATCACCCGGCCGGAGGTCGGCGGCAGATCGGCGAAGATCGCCCAATAGTCCCAGGACCCCTTGAGCAACAGAAGGGCATAGGAGACGCAGACCGCGGCGGCGAGAATGCCCATCACCCGGCGCAGGCCGGGCGAGACGATGTTGAGGATCGCGTCGACCCCGAGATGGCCGCGAATCTTCACCGCATAGGACGCGCCGAGCAGCACCAGCCAGGCGAACAGGAAGACCGTCGCCTCCAGCGCCCAGAGGATGTTGCTGTCGAGAAAGCGGGCGATCACATTGGCGAAGGTGATCACGGTCATGACCCCGAGGATGACGGCGATCAACCGTTCCTCGATCTTGTCCATGAAACTCTGCGGCCCGGTCTGGTGCATGGTGGTCGCTTCTCCGAGCGATGGCGCGGAAGCCGGGCCGGCGGAGGCCGGCCCGGCTGACAATCCGCGTTACCGAACGGGTTTAGGAGCCGCTCAGGGCCTGGGCGGCGGCGATGTTCTCCGCCCCGACGTCCTTCTCGAACTTGCTCCACACCGGCTTCATGGCCTCGACCCACGCCTGACGCTGTTCCGGGGTCAACTGACGGACCACACCGCCGGCGGCGACGATCGCCTGCTTGGCTTCTTCGTTGACCTTGGTGGATTCCTTGTTCCGGGTCTCGGTCACTTCCGCGACGATGGTCAGGAACTGGTCACGGACGTCCGCGTCCAGGCTGTCGAGCCAGTCGACGGAGGTCACCAGAAGGTAGTCGATGATGCCGTGATTGGTCTCCGTGATGCCGTCCTGCACCTCGAAGAACTTCTTGCCGAAGATGTTGGACCAGGTGTTCTCCTGGCCGTCGACCACACCCTGCTGCAGGGCACCGTAGACTTCCGAGAACGCCATCTTCTGCGGCGAGCCGCCGATCGCTTCCATCTGGGCGACGAGCACGTCGGAGGACTGCACCCGGAACTTAAGGCCTTCGGCGTCGGACGGCAGGACCAGCGGCTTGTTGGCAGACATCTGCTTCATGCCGTTATGCCAATAGCCGAGACCCTGCAGACCGCGGCGCTGCATGCTGTCGAGCAGGGCCTGTCCGGTCGCGGAGGCCTGGAACGCCTCCACACCGTCGATGTCCTGGAACATGAACGGCAGGTCGAAGATCCGGAACTTCTTGGTGAACTTCTCGAACTTCGAGAGCGACGGGGCGGCGAGTTGGACATCGCCCTGCAGCATCGCCTCCAAGACCTTGTTGTCGTTGTAGAGGGTCGAGTTCGGGAAGACCTCCATGCAGGCCTTACCATTCATCTCCTCGTTGACCCGCTGTTCCAGCAGCGAGGCGGCGATCCCCTTGGGGTGCTTGTCGGTGTTGGTGACGTGGCTGAACTTGATCACGATCTCGCCGTCATCGCAGGCCGCGTGGGCCGGGGCGGCGGTCAGGGCGAGGGCGGATACCGCCAGGCCGAAGCCCGCGGCGACCATCAGTTTACGCATATTGTTCCTCCCAATGTTCCTACGGACGTTAATAGAGCCGCAGTCCTGTTTTTCTGCGCATCCGATTACCGGATGGCGGGTGTGAGAGCGCCCGTTACGGGCGGTTTCAACAAAAAGTCATAGAAGACCTTTCGGTAAATTTCAAACACGCAGCTTCGAGATTGCAATTTATGTCGCACAGCGCCTCTTCCCTTTCGGTTTTTTTTCATGGTCCTGGCGTGGATGCGACCTTGTGGACGTATTCGGGCCAGACAGCGGGGAGCCGGGGTTCCTAAGGTTTCGCCCATCGACAGGCGGGTGAGGGAAAAGGCGCCATGGACCATCAGGATTTGATCGACCCCGACAAGCTCGATCTGGTTCCGGACCGCAAAATCGATCCGTCCCGGCGGCCATTCACCAGGAGCGGGCCGGATGGGAGCGGGCCGGATGGGAGCGGGCCGGATGGGAGCGGGCCGGATGGGAGCGGGCCGGGTGGGACCCGGCCGGATGGGACCCCGGACGACAACGACCGGGTCGAGATCGGCCCGACCAAACTCGCTTTCGACGAATTCGCCGCCCGCGGGATCACCCCGCCGGATATGCCGAAGTTGCGGGAATACCGACTGGAGAGGATCCGCACCGAACTACGGAAGCGGGATCTCGCGGGGATCCTCTTGTTCGATCCCCTGAACATCCGCTACGCCACCGACAGCACCAATATGATGCTCTGGACGGCGCATAATCTGTGCCGGGCCTGTTTCATCGCGACCGAGGGGCCGGTGGTGCTGTGGGACTTCCGGCGCTGCGATTTCCTCTCGGAGCATCTGCCGCTGATCACCGAACGGCGGGACGGGGCCGGCTTCTTCTACTTCGTCAGCGGCGAACACGCGGACGGCGACGCCAAGCGGTTCTGTGCCGAAATCGCCGACCTGATGCGCTTGCATGGCGGCGGCAACAAACGGCTCGCGGTGGACAAGATCGAGATGCCGGGTTTCGTGGAGCTTACGGGGCATGGCCTCGAGCTGCACAACGGGCAGCGGATCACCGAAATCGCCCGCCTCTATAAGGACGCCAACGAGATCAATGCGGTGCGCTGCGCCGTCGCCGCCTGCGAGGCCGCGATCGAGGAGATGCGGGCCGCCTTCGAGCCGGGCATCACCGAGGCGGAGCTTTGGGCGCATCTCCATTTCGGCAACATCAAGCGGGGCGGGGAGTGGATCGAGACCCGGATCCTCGCCTCCGGCCCGCGCACCAACCCCTGGTTCCAGGAATGCGGCCCCCGGGTGATCCAGAACGGCGACCTGATGGGCTTCGACACGGATATGGTCGGCGTCTACGCCTATTGCTGCGATATCTCGCGGACCTGGATCTGTGGCGACAAGGCTCCGACCGACGACCAGAAGCGGGCCTATCAGGTCGGTTACGAGCATATCCAGCGCAATCTGGAAATGTTCAAGCCGGGGGTCACCTTCGAGGAGCTGGTGTTCGGTGGCCATAAGCTGCCGGACGATATGCATCCGAGGCGCTATAGCGTGAAATCCCACGGGGTCGGGCTCTGCGACGAATATCCCAGCATCCCCTATGCGGACGACTACGATCGCAGCCAGGGCAGTATGTACCCGCCCGGCGCCGATACGCTGCTGCCCGGCATGTGCCTGACGGTCGAGGTCTTCGCCGGGTCCGTGAACGGCGGGCAGGGGGTGAAGCTGGAGGATCAGGTGGTGATCACGGAGGACGGCTACGAAAACCTCACCACCACGCCCTTCGAGGATCGCCTGATGGGATAAATGGTCGTCTGTCATCTTGGGGTCATCTTCGCCTGATATGACGCCGGTTCCGACCTGAAGAGGACCCGACCATGCCCAACGTGACCATCGACGATCTGTTTCACCGCCTCGGCAATTTCGGCGAAGGGGCCTATGGCCTGGCGCTGGTGAGCCAGAAGGAGCACGCCCTGCAGGCGGCGGCTTTGGCGTCCGAGCAGGGCCTGGGCGACAAGATGGTCATCGCCGCCCTGTTCCATGATATCGGTCATATGCGCGATGCCGAGGATAAGGCGCTGGCCGACCACGGTATCGACGATCACCATGAGGATGTGAGCGCCGATATGGTCGAGCCGCTGTTCGGCCGGGCGGTGGCCGAGCCGATCCGCCTGCATGTCGCCGCCAAGCGGTATCTCTGCGCCACCGAGGCGGACTATTTCGGCAAGCTGTCGCCCGACAGCGTCCGCAGCCTGGAACTCCAGGGCGGTCCGATGTCCGAGGCGGAGGTCGCCGCATTCGATGCCAACCCGTATGCCGGGGACGCGGTCGCCCTGCGCCGGATCGACGAGCAGGCCAAGGTACAGGGGCTGGCGGTTCCGGGGCTGGCGTTTTACCGGGGCATGGCGGAAGCCCTACTCAAGAGCTAGTCTCGGGCCTCCGATACTCTGGAGGCCCCAATGACCGATCCCGCCCTCGTCGCCGACATCAAGAAGGCGGTCGACGCCCTGTTCGATGACGAGGTTTCCTTTCTGCAGGAGCTCGTGCGCTTTCCCTCCCAGCGGGGCGAGGAGCAAACGGCCCAGGACTTCATGGCCGACGCGTTCCGCCGCCGCGGCTACGGCGTCGACCAGTTCGCCGTCGATGTGGACGCGATCAAGGATCATCCGGGCTTCTCCCCGGTGACGATCTCCTATGACAACGTCTTCAACGTCGTCGCGACCCACCGGCCGAAGACGCTCACCGGCAAGTCGCTGATCCTCAACGGCCATATGGACGTCGTGCCGTTGGGTCCGGTCGACATGTGGGCGGACCCGCCCTATTCGGCGAAGGTCGACGGCGACTGGCTCTACGGCAGGGGCGGCGGCGACATGAAGGCGGGGATCGCCGCCTATCTCTTCGCCATGGATGCGCTGAAATCCCTCGGGAAGCAGCCGGCCGCACCGGTCTATATGCAGTCGGTGGTCGAGGAGGAATGCACCGGCAACGGCGCCCTGGCCTGTCTGGTGCGCGGTTACAGGGCCGACGCCGCCGTCATCCCGGAACCCACCCAGACCAAGCTGGTGCGCGCCAATGTCGGCGTCATCTGGTTCCAGGTCGCGGTGAAGGGTGTGCCGGTCCATGTCGCGGTGGCCGGCGAGGGCGCCAACGCCATCGAAGCGTCCTATGACCTTATGAAGGCGTTGAAGGGGCTTGAGGCCCGGTGGAACGAGCGCCGCCACGGGATGCCCTATTTCAAGGACCACCCCCATCCGATCAACATCAACGTCGGCAAGATCGTCGGCGGCGACTGGGCGTCCTCGGTCCCGGCCTGGTGCACCTTCGACGCAAGGGCGGCGATCTATCCCGGGTGGGAGCCGGCGGAGGCCGCCAAGGAAATCGAGGCGGTCCTGGCCGAGGCGAGCCGGTCGAACCGTTTCCTCGCCAACAATCCGCCCTCCGTCGCCTATAACGGCTTCTTCGCCAAGGGCTATGTGCTGGAGGAAGGCACCCAGGCGGAAAAGACCCTGGCCGAGGCGCATCTCGCCACCGTCGATCCGGACTTTGAGGGGGTGGTCATGCCGGCCTATCTCGACGGCCGGGTCTTCATGCTCTACGGCGACACGCCCTGCCTGGTCTACGGACCCTATGCCGAGAACATCCACGGCTTCAACGAGCGGGTCAGCCTCGCCTCGGTGAAGCGGATCACGGCGTCCATCGCCTGCTTCATCGCCGACTGGTGCGGCCTGGAGGACGCCTGAAGCGTTGTGTGGACGCGTCAGGCGGGCGCCCCGCACATGCCGAACAGGGTGATCGCGATGGCGACGACGGCGGTGAACTGGATCGCGAAATAGAGCGCCACCCGACGGGAACGCCGGGCGAGCGCCTGGGTTTCCGCCCGTTCGGCGACGAAGATCAGCGGGAAATAGGTCAGTTTGCTGTCCCGCCGGTCGAGGCCTTCCAGCGCCGCCGCTTCCTGCTTGTGCTTGCCAGTGACGACGAAGACGGCGATGGCGGCGACCAATTGGACGAAGAGCAGTCCCGCGAAGAGGTCGGGCAAAATCTGACAAAGCTGCATGGAAGGTCCCGGATCGGAATAAGGTCGAATGCAGACCTATCTGGGAATTGTTTTGCCTTTTAACAGGTCGGGCCGGGATTAGGAGCTCATCCCGCCGGTGGTGCAGGCTCGGGCGGGGCGACCTTCGGGCCGGCCGGACGCTGCAAGTTTGTGTCGACGTCGAAGGGAAGGTCCACCAGTTCGGCCTCCCGCTCCCCATCCGCCGTGTCGACCGTGATCCGGTCGCCCGGCTGGGCGGCCAATCGGTCGACCAGGGCGAGGCCGATGGTGCGCTCCAACCGGATCGAGAAGACGCTGCTGGTGACCGAACCGATATCCACGCCGTCCTTCTGGGCGCCCATCCAAACGTCGACACGCGAGAGCGGCGCGCCTTCGTCGAACAGCACGCCGAGCTGATGGCGCTTCGGGCCTTCCGCGTGGATCTTGCGCAAGGCCTCGATCCCGATGGCGGTCGGGGCGGTGTCGAGATTCACATAGCGGCCGAGGCGCACCTCGTAGGGATTGGTCTCCGCATCGGTATCGGAGCCGAAGGACAGAAGGCCGCCTTCGATCCGCTCCATGGTGTTCGGATAGCCGGGACCGATTTCATACGCAAAACCCGCCTCCATCAACAGGTTCCAAAGATCCGTCCCATATTGCCGGTCCCTCAGATAGATCTCGAAACCGCCCTGTTTGCTCCATCCGGACCGGGCGACAACCAGCGGCATGTCCTGATGCACGATCTGCCGGAAGCCGAACAACGGAAGATCGCGGACCCAGTCGCCGAACACGTCGGCGACGACGTCGGTCGATTTCGGACCCTGAACCGCGAGCGGACCGACGTCCGGTTCGAAGACGGTCACCCGAAGTCGGCGCTCCTGGGCGACGGCCCGGGCCCACAGCATTAGGTCGCTGTCGGCGATCGAGAACCAGAACTGATCCTCGTTGAGCTTCAGAATGATCGGGTCGTTCAGCAGGATCCCGTCATGGTCGCAGATCGGCGCATAGCGGCCGCGCCCGACCTGCAGGGTCGAGAGACTCCTCGGGGTCAGTGCTTGGGCCAGTTCCGCCGCGTCGGGGCCGACCACCTCCACCTGCCGTTCGACCGCGACGTCCCAAAGGCTGACACCGTGGATCAGCCGCCAGTATTCCGACACCGGGTCGCGGTATCCGGTCGGCATCATCATGTGGTTGTAGACGGTAAAGGCCGATACGCCGGCATCGACGGTGGCGTCGTAGAACGGGCTTTTTCGGACCCGGGTGCCGTGGGACAGGGTGAACATGGCGCTGATTTCCTGCTACCGGGGGCGAGACCCTTTCCGATATCAGCAAATTGCGCGCGGCACTTTCACCGAGCGGCCCTCCGCTATCCGATTTCCGTCAGATCCGGCGACCGCAGGACCATCGGCAACTCGATTGAAAAGGTCGTTCCCTCGCCCAGCTCCGACGCGACGGAGATCTTGCCGCCCATCCGTTCGACCAGACGCTTGTTGATCGTCAGGCCGATGCCGGTTCCGTCGACGCCCTCCCGATCGACGCCGAGCCGGTCGAACGGCTCGAAGATCCGGTTGAGATCCTTGGCGGCGATCCCCCGGCCGCTGTCGGCGATATCGATGCGCACGGTCTTGGTCGGATCCGGCCTGTGAAGCGTCACCGTCACCGAGCCGTCGCGCCGATTGTATTTGATGGCATTGGATAACAGGTTCAAAAGGATCTGCTGTAGCCGCCGCATATCGTTCTGGATCATCACCTGCCGATCCGGCGTTTTCGCCTTCAGCGCGATATCCATCATCTGCGCCTGATGCAGCGTTGAGGTCATGGCGACGCAATCGTCGATCAGCAGGCCGAGATTGATGTCGCTCGCCTCGAACCGCATGCGTCCGCCCTCGATCGTGCTGAGGTCGAGGATTTCGTCGATCAGGCCGAGCAGATGAAACCCGGCCTTCCGGATCAGGCCGAGATATTTCATCTGCCGATGGGTGAGATTGCCCGCATAGCCGCCGCACAGAAGATCGGCAAAACCGATAACGCCGTTGAGCGGGGTGCGGAGTTCGTGGCTCATGCGGGACAGGAACTCGGTCTTGGCCCGGTTCGCCTCTTCGGCGATGGTCACCGCGTCCATCAGCGCGTCACGTTGCGTCTTCTGCTGGGTCGTCTCGCGGCTCGCCCCCATATAGCCGAGGAAGCGGCCCTCCTCGTCGAAGCGGGGTTTCGCGGAAACCTCGCACCAATAGTCTTTATCGCCGGCCCCCGCGAGGCAGTACTCGAAATGGCGGATCGGCAGGCGGGAGAAAAGATCCGCGATATGGCGGGCCCACATCGCCGGGTTTTTGCGGATGCTTTCGGGGGCTGCGGCCTGCCAGCGGGTCTTGCCGAGAACTTGGTCGTGGGTGGCTTTGACATAGGTCGGCGTTTCGCCGAAGAAGCGCGTGAAACGATATTGGGCATCCGTTTCGAAGAACCAGTCTTGCGAAATGGCGGTGAACGCGTCGAAACGGGCCTGCAAGTCGGACAACTCGCGTTCCACCGCTTCCCGGCGTTCCTTTTCCTTCTCCAATGGCGACACAGCATCCCCCCGTCTGCGCGAAGCGGTTTTTTTGCCTATATGTCGTCGTTCGATCGCTTTCGACCGCAACACTTTTGTGATCCAGCATAAAGCGAGAGCTGCCAAAGCCTTCAACCCCCGAAAGGTCGACGAAGGCAATCTATATGGTTATGTGGCGCTTTCCAGGGGTTGTTCCGTTTTAGTTTCTTATCCTCTCAAAAGGGTGTCGCCGTTCTCCACTTCTTCTATGCCGCCGTCGCCGTAAAAGCGGGCGATGGAAGGGTGCCGCGGCCGTGCGGGATCGGCGACCAACCAGAGCCGCAACAGAAGGCGGCGATTGTCCGGCGTATCCTCGAAGGCGGTGCGGCCATGGAGCAGGTTCAGATTATCGATGAAGACCATATCGCCGCGCGCGAGGTCGTAGTCGAGGCGGAGATCCGGGTCCTCCGTGGCGGCGATGAAGCGGTCCAGGGCCTGTCGTTCGGCCTCTGTCATGGGCTCGGTCGCCGCGTGGCCCTGCTCCAGATGATTGAGCAGGAAACAGGTCTGCAGGTCACCCCCCGGACCGCGTCCCAGGATGGGGATACGATACTCGGTGATCGGCGGTTCGCCCGCCGGTTCCTCGCCCCGCCAGTGATAGCGGAAGCCGGTTTCCAACGGTGCCAGGGTTTCCGGTGCTTCCCGCGCCAGAAGCGCGCGGATGGCGTGGACGGAAACCAGCCGCGATCGGCCGCCGGACGCACCGGGTCGAAGACAGAACATCCCGACCACATCGTCGCTGTCGGTATGCATGGACAACGCCCGCCCGGATCGATATCCGCGCTGATTCGGATCGTCGCTCACCCGGGTGATGTCGCCCAGCCGGTCGCCCATGCGGCTTTGGCTGACCGGCTTGCCGAGCCCGTGGCCCAGTCCCCAGAACACGCGCCGGGCGCGGTCCTCGCCCCACCGGTCGACCGGTAGACCGCGAATCACGACGACCCCGGTCCCTTCGAATAGACCCTCCCGCCAAAGGGCGATATCGGGGCCGAGACCGCAATCCTCGAGCATGGCGATCGGAACCGGATCGCCGATCGGGATATCGAGGGCGGCCAACCTATCGAGACGCTCCACCAGGCCGGGAAGCGGCGGTGGCGCCAACGCGTCGACCCCGCCAACGAGATCGGCGGCGCGCCAATGGGCTGCAGGGCGGAGATTGGGGGTGGTTTCACGCATCGTTGACGCAATCTTATGTCTGTTGATCCGGTCGCCGCGCAGTTTGAGACCATCATGCGGCAAGGACAACGCCGGGACCCGCAAACCTGCTATGGGACCCGCAAACCTGCTAGGGGGAAGAATGCGACGCCGTCTCTCGATCTTGACGCTTCTTGCTGTTCTGATCACGGGCGCTTCCGGGGCCTTTGCCCAGAAGATCGCCGCTCCTTTCCCGGACGGAGCGGAGATGGAGGCGGTCGCACCGCGGAAGGTCGCCTTCCCGACATCCAACCCTTACATCCTGAACGATGTCGGCGACCCGGACGTTCCGGCGGAGGAGGCGGTCGCGACCTTCTATCGGGCCCAACCGGTCGGCCCCGCTCCGGACGGCGCGAAGCGGCCCGCGGTGTTGCTGCTGCACGGGGCGGGCGGGGTGCAAAGCGCGCGGGAGCATCGCTATGGTCGGGAGTTCGCCGCGATGGGCGTTCATGCCCTGGTGGTCGATGCCTTCGCCGCCCGGCGGGACATGGCGTCGGGGTTCACCAACCGATTGATCAACATCACCGAGGCCATGCTGATCGCCGACGCCTATGCCGGCCTGGATTGGCTCACCGCCCGGCCGGATATCGATCCCGCACGGATCGCCTTCATCGGTTTCAGCTATGGCGGGATGGCGTCGCTCTATGCCGCCCATGAACTGGTCACCGGCCGCTACCGGCCGAATGGCGAGACCCGGTTCGCCGCCCATGTCGCCTTCTACGCGCCCTGCATCGCCCGGTTCGAAGACGCCCGGTCGAACGGCGCGCCGGTGCTGATGCTGTGGGGCACCGCCGATAACATCGTCGATGGGGCCCGCTGCCGCGAGAACGCCGATGCTTTGCGGGCCGGCGGCGGGACGGTGGAGACGGTGGAGTTCGAGGGCGCGGCCCACACCTGGGACGGCGGCTATCTCGCCGGCTGGCGGGCGCCTCGGGGGCTGCGGAACTGCGATCTGACGGTGACGGATAGCGGGGCGGTGCGTGACAGCACCTATTTCATTCCGCTGCTCGACAGCATCACCCGCAAGGCGATCCTTGGGCTGTGTGCCGATACCGAGGGTTATCTCATCAAGGCGGACCCGGCCATCCGGGCCCGCTCCAATGCAATTTTGGCAAGCTTCCTTGCACCGATACTGACCCCCTGACCGGTTGTTAACACAGCGCTGGCCCACATCTCTTCGGCAGTGCAAACAACAAGGCCCGGCGGGCCGCCATCGCCGATGGGGCGTTTTCGCCCACGGGTCTCTATCGAAGGAGAGATGTGATGACCAAAGTTCTGCGGGTCTTCGCCAGCATGCGGACCGACGGCTCCGCCACACGGGAACTGGCCGACGATATCGTCAAGCGACTGGAGGCCGAGCATGGCGCCGTGACCCTCGTCGACCGCGATCTCGCGGCGGATGCCCCGGGCTTCGTTCATACAGATTGGATCGGCGCCAACTTCACCGCCCCGGAGGAGCGCAGCGCGGAACAGCAGGCTGTCCTGGCGCAGTCCGACGCGCTCATTCAGGAACTTAAGGAGGCGGATGTCATCGTCATCGCCAGCCCGATTTATAATTTCGGTGTCCCGGCGGCGCTCAAGGCCTGGATCGATCAGGTCTGCCGCGCCCGGGTCACCTTCCGCTATTCCGAGAACGGCCCGGTGGGCCTCCTGGAAGGCAAGAAGGCGGTTCTGGCGATCGCGTCCGGCGGGACCGAGGTCGATAGCGCCATCGACTTCACCACCCCCTATTTGCGTCATGTCCTGGGCTTCATCGGCATCAAGGACGTGACCGTCTACGCCGCCGACCGTCAGATGGCCGACGGCGAAAGCCTGGCCCGCGCGAAGGCGCGGATCGCGGCCTGACTGGAGGCCGGAACCGGATCGTCCGTCATTCTTTCCGGGCGTTCCGGTTCCGCCAACCGGGATGCAATTTTTAGGTATTTATAAAATAAAAAAATTCACCTATTGAGATTTTTTTCCTATTTCTTTGCTCTTTTTGCGTATAAAATCTACCTCCAATTGCACTTAGTCATGGGGAGGCATGAACATGATATCCAAGAAACCCGGATCCGCCCTTCATCGTCGCAGTTTCATGCAGGCGGGACTGGCAGGTTTGGCGGCCACCACGATTCCGTTTTCGGAATGGTTCGCGTCCCGCGCCCGCGCGCAGACGGTTATGACGCGGTATTCGGCGTTCTCCGACGAAGGTCAGACCATGCTGGGCATCTATGGTGACGCGGTCGCGGCCATGCGCGCGAAGAACGATGGCGACCCGCTTTCGTGGACCTTTCAATGGTACACCCATTGGGTTCGGGGCGATTCCACGAAATCGGCGCAAATCCAAAGCATCTATGGCGGCAATCCGTCCTATAACAAGACGCTGGCCCTGTCGAATTGGGATACGTGCCGGGGACATGGCGGTTTTCAGGCGGAATGGTTCCTGCCGTGGCACAGGATGTTCGTCTTCTATTTCGAGGAGATCATCCGGGAGGTCACGGGCAAGCCGGAGTTTACGCTGCCCTATTGGCCCTACGATCAGGTCCAGTACCGGGTGATTCCCCCGGAATTTCGGGATTCGGGCAGCGCGTTGTTCATGCCGAACCGCCGTGAGGGAATCAATAAGGGGGAGCAGATCGATACCCTGCCGGGCACGACGCCGTTGGACTTCTCCTGCCTCGGGATTCCGACCTATATGAGCTCACCGGGCAACCCGCAGGGATTCAACGACAGCCTGGATGCCAATCCCCACGGGGCGGTTCACGACGATGTCGGCGACAATACCAATATGGGTGCCATCCCTTGGGCCGCCAACGACCCGATTTTCTGGCTGCATCACTGCCAAGTCGACCGGTTGTGGGCAAGTTGGAACCAGAAGTTCGATAACCCGTCCTCTGAGGAATTCACCGACCTGACCTTCACTTTCGCCGACGCCCAGGGCCAATTGGTGGTCGGCACGACGGGCGATTTTCTCGCCACCGAACCACTCGGCTACGACTACGAGACCCTGGTCCCGTTGCCGGATACGACAAGGCCGATCCTCACCCTGTCGTCCAGTCTGCCGGTCGGTGGGACCGTTCTATTCGGGGCCGGTGCCGCACCTCGGACTGGTGGGGCCGGTGCCCGTCTGTTGGGCACGGACGCGGATAGCGGGGCTCCGATCGCGCTCGGTGGCACCCCGACACGCGTCGCGCTCGAACCCGCGGTCGGTGTGGAAGCCGGGTTGCTCTCCCGGATGAATCGGTTGAGCGCGGCGGCTCAACGGACCTTCCTTGTGCTGGAGAACATCTCCGCCGAGGCCCCTCCGACGACGGGGTATCTGGTTTTCGTCAACCTCGCGGAGGGGGAAGAAACCTCGCCGCAAAGCCCGGCGTTTGTGGGTAGCATCAATTTCTTCAACGCGGTCCGCATGCCGGGGATGGATATGAAAATGACCGACTCGTTCGTCTTCGACATCACCGGTACACTGCGATCCCTCGCCG
Source organism: Alphaproteobacteria bacterium (assembly GCA_024743275.1). Classification (GTDB taxonomy): domain Bacteria; phylum Pseudomonadota; class Alphaproteobacteria; order JANSWW01; family JANSWW01; genus JANSWW01. The sequence continues at coordinate 262,341 of JANSWW010000006.1, read as the reverse complement.
AGGCCGGGCGGAGCGATGACGCACCGGTCGTATCCATCGTACCCACCGGCCCGCTCGATGAAGGGGCCAATCCGGAGGTCGGGAGCATCCGCATCTTCACGCAGTAGCGGCCCTAGCCGCCTAATCGAACCAGCCGCCTAGTCGAACCAGCCGCCTAGTCGAACCGGCCGCCTAGTCGAAGAGGTGCCGGTTCTGGTGGCGGAACCGGTCCTCGTACCCGCTCACGTGATCGACGGGAACGCCGGCCGCGCGCAGGCGTTCCCGTCCCACCCCCTCGACGAACAGGCTGGGCTCGTCGGCGGCATAGACGACCCGGGCGATGCCTGCGGCCAGAATGTGGTCGACACAGGGCGTGCGGCCGGATTTGCGTTCGCCGCAGGGCTCCAGACTGGCATAGAGCGTCGCTCCTTGGGCGGAGGTGCCAGTCTCCCGCAGCTTCGCCAACGCCACCTCCTCCGCATGCCAATTGGGGCCGCGCTCCCGGCTATATCCCTCGCTCAACACCGTGCCGTCGGCCGCGGCGATCACGCAGCCCACCGAAAAGGCCGTTTCCGAGGGTGGGCAGAGGTCCGCCAGGGCCGCCGCCCGGCCCATCAGGTCCCGGTCGCGCTCCGCATCCCCTTTACTTCCGGAAGCCGCCGTCATGCCTTGAGGTCCAGATAGAAGACCAGAGTATCGCCCAGCCGTTCGGTCTCCTCGACCTTGTAGCGCCGGGTCGCCCCGGCGAGATCGAAGCGGGCGCCGCCAGCGGTGACGACCGGGGCGACGGCGATCCGCATCTTGTCGCCGAGCCCCTCGCTCAAAAAGGTCGACAGGATCTCACCGCCGCCCTCCACGAACAGTCCGCCGATTCCCTGATCGGACAGGGTCTGCACAATGGAGGCGGCGAGCGGCGCGTCGGCCGGGATCGGCAGCACGGACGCCCGGTCGCCGAGCTTCTGCTTGATGGTTCCGGCCTGTTCGACCGGGCAAAGGACATAGCGCTCGCCGCTGCCGGTGGTGAAGAATTTGGCCTCCGGATCGAGATCGCCACTGCGGGTCACCGTGACCTTCGCCGGATCGTTCGGCATGCCCTTGCCGCGCCGCTCCTTGGCGAGGGCCGGGAAACGGTCGGAGATGGATAGCGAGGGATTGTCGCGGCGTACCGTCTCGGCGCCGACCAGAATCGCGTCGAAGCGTGCCCGCATGGCGTAGACGGCCGCCATGTCCTCCGGCGAGGAAATGGCGAGGCGGCTATCGCTCGCATCGTCGAGGCAGCCATTGAGCGAGACGGCCGCGGAGAGCTGGACGAACATGGGAATACCCCGGAACCGGATAGGAAGGCGTGGCGAAAGCCTAGCCGTTGGCGATGAACCGCTAGATTTTGCCGGACGCGAGCACCGCTTCCATATCATCCCTGCCCAGGGGCCGGGAGTAAAGATAGCCCTGGCCGATATGGACGCCGAGCGCCCGCAGATGGTCCGCCTGGGCTTCGTTCTCGATCCCTTCCGCGACCACGTCGATATCGAGATTGCGGGCGAGACCGACGATGGTTCGGACGATCTCGTAATTGTCCTTGTTCTCGGTGATGTCGGCGACGAAGCTCTTGTCCACCTTCAGGGTGTCGATCGGGAAGGTCCGAAGATAGCTCAAGGACGAGTATCCGGTCCCGAAGTCGTCCAGCGCCACCTTGACTTTGCTCTGTTTGAAACGATTGAGCAGTTGGGCCGAGCGCTGGGGATTGTCCATCAGAATGCTCTCGGTGATCTCGATCTTGAGCAGAGACGGATCGAATTCGATCTCGTCGAGCCAGCCGAGAATGCCCTCGGTGATTTCCAGGCTGTCCAACTGCCGGACCGAGAAGTTGACGGCCAGGCTCAGCGCCTCTTCCGGCGCGCGGCGGCGATTCCACTCCGCAAGCTGGCCGACCCCGGTCTTCAGCACCCATTCACCGATCGGCACGATCAGGCCGGTTTCCTCGGCAAGCGGGACGAAATCATGGGGCGACAGCACCCCCCGGTCCTGATGTTCCCAGCGGATCAGGGCCTCCAAGCCGGTCGCCCGGCCGGTGCCCAGGTCGATGAAAGGCTGGTAGTAGAGCCGCAGTTCCTCACGGTCCAGGGCCTGGCGCAGATCGCGCTCCATATCGAGGGTCTGGACCGCCTTGCGGTGCATGAAGGGACGGAAATGCCCGACATCGGCCCGCCCGGCCGCCTTCGCGTGATACATGGCGAGATCGGCGTCGCGCAGCAGGGAATCGGCCCGGTCGTAATGGGAGTCGCCCATGGCGATGCCGATGGACGCCGTGGTGATATAGGGCTTGCCGTTGAGCACGAAGGGCTCTTTCAACGCCTCCTGCAACCGCCGGCCGAAGGCCTCGGCGCTTTCCTGATCGTCGACGCTTTCGAGCAGCATGCCGAATTCGTCGCCGCCCAGCCGGGCCACCGTGTCCACATCGTCCAGCAGTCCTTCGAAACGCCTGGCGACCGCGATCAGCAATTCGTCGCCCCGGCCGTGGCCCATGCTCTCGTTCACCACCTTGAACCGGTCTAGATCGATATAGAGCACGGCGAAGGGCCGGCCGGCCCCACGCTTCAAGCGGTTCAACGCTTGGTCGATCCGTTCGTGGAACAGGCCACGGTTGGCCAGGCCGGTGAGCGCATCGTGCAGGGCGTCGTGGAGCATCTGCTCCTCGGCCCGTTTGCGCACCGTGATGTCCGATTGGGAGCCGGCGATCCGCAGCGGCTCGCCCGCCTCATCCCGTACCGCCACTCCGCGTATCAGCATCCAGCGATAGGTGCCGTCCTGATGCAGCGCCCTGAATTCGCACTCGAACTGGCTTTGATCGGTGTTGAGATGGGCCTCGAGCCGGGCCGTGACCTCCTGCACATCGAAGGGATGGATCCGGCTGAACAGTTCGTCGGGGCTGCTGCCGATCTCGTTCGGCTCATACCCGAGCATCTTCTTCCAACGGTCGGAGAGATAGATCGAGTTCTTCTTGAGATCCCAATCCCACAGACCGTCATTGGCCCCGGCGGCGGCAAGGGCGTAACGCTCCTCGCTTTCCTTGAGGGCCTCGGCCTGGGCGATCCGGTCGGTGATATCGATGACGCAGATGATGAGGCCGCCGTCGAGGCCCTTGGACGCCCGCACCTCCACGGTCCGGTCGTCGGCGGTCTTCCGCTCCATGATCCGGGGGAGATCGGTGGTGCACGCCTCGTAGTAGCGTCTGGCCAGGGTCTCGGGGTCTCCCTTGCCGAGATTGCCGGTGGCGGCCAGGTTTCGGATAATGTCGAGCAGGGGCAGCCCGGCGACGACCATCGAGGGCGGCGTGTCCGTCAGTTCCACGTAGCGCCGGTTCCACAGGGTCAGGCGATGCTGGGCATCGAAGCTGGCGATGCCGTGATCGACGTTCTCCAGGGTGTCGTGAAGATAGTCGCTGGCCCGGAGTTCGCGCTGCTGTTCGGCCGACACACGGTCCACCGGGCGGTGAACCAGCACGACGCTGCCGTCGGGAAGCGTTCGGGGCAGGATCTGAATGGTATCCCCGTTGGGCGCTTCGTCCTTGATGCTGGGCAGCCCGCTCAAGATGTTGCGGATCCGGGTCTCGGCCCAGTCGACCGCATCGCTGATCAGGCCCTTGTCGCGCCGGACACCGCCATCGGACAGATAGAGCGCCTGGGCCGATTCGCCGACCATGCAGCTTTCGCGAAGATGGGGGTAGAGATCGAGGAAGCGGACATTCCAGGCGGTGACACGCAGCTGTGGGTCGAGCACGAGCATGCCGTCGCTGACCGCATCGAGAGTTGCCTCGATGATCTCATGCGTCGCTCTTACTTTGTTATCGCTTACAATTGCCGGCGTTGCGGTCACAAACCACGCTCCGTCCCAAATCTCCAGAAACCCCAAACATGCCCCAAGGCCACAAGAGTTTATAGGGGTTTGCGTTGCCTTGGAACGATTTACCCCCTCGGAGCCGTTTATCCCCGGGTGGCGATATAGAACCGGACGCAATAGGAAATGCCGGCGAGGCCGAGGCCGCAACCGAGCCCGAGCAGAAGGCCCGGCGCGTCCATGCCCAGATGGATGCCGAAGTACCACCCGGCCGGGACCATCACACCCCAAAAACTGCCCAGCGCGATCCAGGTCGGCAGCTTGACGTCCCCGGCCCCTCTCAATGCCCCCACGATCACCCCCTGCAGGCCGTCGACGATAAGGACCCAGGAGGACATCAGCAGGGTCGCCACCAGCATGGGTTTGACGCCGGGGTCGTCGATGTAGAGATCGGCCAGGGTCTCCGGAAAGAACCCGGCGAGGACCGCCGATGGCATCATCACCAGCAGCAGAAGCCCGGTCGCGGTCCAGCCGCAGCGCCGCGCCTCGTGGCGGTCGTTCCGGCCGGTGGCGTCACCGACCGTCACGGCCGCCGCCGTTCCGATGCCGATCGCCAGCATATAGGTCTGGGCGATGAAGTTGAGTGTGATCTGATAGGAGGCGAGGGGCACCGTTCCGGCCCATCCGGCGAAGGTCGCCATGACGGCGAAGCTGGTGGTCTCCAGAAAGACCTGGATGACGATGGGAAAGCCGAGGGCGATCAGGCGGGTGGGCGTACTACCGGTGCTGGGGCCCCGGCTGCCCGGGCGGCAGGCGATCGCTTCCGGTTTCTTGGACACGACGAGCAAGAAGAAGACCGCGATCCCGGCCATGGCCCAGCGGGCGGCCGTGGTGGCCCAGGCGACGTCCGCGGACGCGGTCGCCGGATCGCTCAGCAGCCAGAAGTTCAGCGCCGCGTTGGCGATATTGCCGATGACCACGGTCCAGAAACCGAAGCGGGCTTCGCCGATCGTCTCGAGATAGAGGCTGGTGCCGAAATGAATGGCCAGCGCGGGCATGCCCCAGGCTAGCGCCGTCAGAACAAGCCCGCCGCCGGTCGAGAGGTCCGTGGTCTGTCCGGTGATCAGCAGATATTCCTCGCCGAACTGGCCGGCGCCGACGGCGGCGAGGCCGATCAACACGCCCATCCAAATGCCCGCCCGCCAGATGGCGCCGCAGTCCTCCGGGCGGCCCGCCCCCCGGGTCTGCGCGGTGAGGATGGCGATGGCGGTCGAGAACCCGACGATGACGACCAGAAGGATGAATTGCGGGGCGATCCCGATGCCGTAATAGGCGACCTGCTCGATGGAGGCCATGCGGCCCAGCATGATCGTGTCGACCGTCGCCATGAGAAAGAACCCGGTCCGGGTGGCCGAGATCGGGATCGCCAGCCGGACGATCCGGCCGATGGAGCCGAACCAGGGTTTAGGAGTTGTCGAATCGAGGCCCGTCATGGCAGGGCCAGGTCGATGCCGCGCAAATGGCGATGATAGCGCCACAGCAGCAGGGCGGCGGCGCTGCGGTGCGGGCGGAGCGGTTCGCCGAGAAGATCCATTCTCTTGACGTCCGGTCGGCTGTCGAGCCGTTTCGCCGCCTGCATGGCGTTTTGCAGCGCGAGATCCTGAGCCGGCCAGACGTCATGCCTGCCGAGCGCGAACATCAGATAGATCTCGGCGGTCCAGCGGCCGATCCCCTTGACCGCGGTGAGCTGCTTGAAGGCGTCCGGCTCCGGCATCGTCGCCAGGGATCCGAGGTCGAGGGACCCCGATCCGATGGCCGCCGCAAGCGCCCGCAGCGTCGCGATCTTCGGCCGCGATAGACCGATGGCCTGAAAAGCCACGTCGCTGGTGGCATCGATCGCCGCCGGGCTCGGGGTGCGCCAATGGGCGTCCAGCCGGGCCTTGATCGCGGCACCCGCGGCCTTGGAGATCTGTTGGTCCATGACGATGCCGATCAGGGCGTCAAGCCCGGGGGCCCGGTCACGCGGGGGCGGAGGGCCGATCTCGGCGAGAACGGCCCCGATATCGGCATCGGCGGCCGCGAGATGATCCCACGGCGCGGCCATCTCAGTCGGCGACCTTGACCACCAGTTTGCCGAAGTTCTTCCCGGTCAGCAGACCGAGGAAGGCTTCCGGCGCGTTTTCGAGCCCGTCGACCACATCTTCCTTGTAGACGAGATCGCCGGATTTCAGCCACCGGGCGATCCGCTCGGCACCCTCCGGATAGCGGTGCTTCCAGTCGAAAACCAGGAAACCGGTGACCTGGGCGCGGGACACCAGGATCGGGCGTAGCAGGCTCGGTCCGGAGTAGGCGCCGCCATGGGCATAGTGGCTGATCGTGCCGCAGACGATCACCCGGGCGCGCATCGCCAGGTTCTGGAAGACCGCGTCGGTGATCTCGCCGCCGACATTGTCGAAATAGACGTCGATCCCGTTCGGGCAGGCCTCGGCCAGGGCGGCCTGGAGATTCTCCTCGGCGCGGTAGTCGAGGCAGACGTCCGCCCCAAGGGTCTCGGTCACATAGCGGCATTTGTCCGCGCCGCCGGCGATCCCGACGACCCGGCAGCCGGCGATCCGGGCGAGCTGACTGACGGTCCCGCCGACCGCACCGCTGGCCGCCGAGACCACGACCGTGTCCCCGGCCTTGGGCCGGGCGGTTTCCAGGAGCCCGAAATAGGCGGTCATCCCCGGCATGCCGAGGATACCGAGCGCGGTGGAGATCGGGGCGAGATCCGGGTCGACCTTGCGCAGGTCCTGCGGGGCGAGAGCGGCATAGTCCTGCCAGCCGAAGGCCATGCTCTCGACGATGTCGCCGGGGGCGAACCCCGGGACGGTCGAGCTCTCGACCCGGGCGACGGCGCCGCCGATCATGGTCCCGCCGATCTCGACCGGCGCGGAATAGGACTTCGCGGCACTCATGCGGCCCCGCATATAGGGGTCGAGCGAAAGATAGAGATTGCGGGCCACCACCTGGCCAGGGGCGGCGGTGGGAACGGGGCCTTCCTCGAGACGGAAGTTATCGAGGGTGGCGTCCGGCTCCGGCCGGGAAGCGAGCACAATCTTCCGATTGACGGCGGTCATGGGGAGGTCCTCCAAAGGGTCTTTGGCCGGACGCTATCCCTTGTGGCCCTCTGCGCCAATCGGAGATCGTGAAAGGCTGTATTGATTCGAACGCGCTCTACTGCGCGGTCCAGCCACCGTCGACGCGGATTTCGGTGCCGGTGATGTTGGCCGCGCCGTCGGACGTCAGGAACAGCGCGGTCTCGCCGATCTGCTCGATGCTGACGAACTGCTTGGTCGGTTGGTTGGCCAGCATCACCGTGTTGATCACCTCGTCTTCCGAGATGCCGCGTTCCTTGGCGGTGTCCGGGATCTGGTTCTCGACCAACGGCGTCCAGACATAGCCGGGGCAGATGGCGTTGCAGGTGATGCCGTTCTGAGCCGTTTCCAGGGCCACCGTCTTGGTCAGGCCGAGAACGCCGTGCTTGGCGGTCACATAGGCGGACTTGAACGGGCTGGCGACGAGACCGTGGGCCGAGGCGACATTGATGATCCGGCCCCAGCCGCGCTCCTTCATGCCGGGCACGGCGGCCCGGATGGCATGGAAGTTCGAGGACATGTTGATGGCGATGATCGCGTCCCATTTGTCGATGGGGAAGGTCTCGACGGCGCAGACATATTGGATGCCGGCGTTGTTCACCAGAACGTCGACGGATCCCAGCGCGGCCTCGCTGTCCTTCACCAGCGCTTCGATCTCGGCCGGCTTGGTCATGTCGGCGCCGTTATAGAGCACGGTGACACCGGTCTCGGCGGCCAGCTCGCTGCGGGTTCTTTCGATTTCGTCCGCCGGGCCGAACCCGTTCAGAACGACGTTCATGCCGGATTTGGCGAAGGCCTTGGCGATGCCGAGGCCGATGCCGCTGGTCGAACCGGTAACAATCGCATTGCGCGCCATGATGTATCCCCCCTGGGCCGGTTTGCTGGCCGGTTTGCTGTGTTGCGGCGCACACAACACATGGCGGTCCTGACTTCGTCAACCCTCTGTCAAGTCTGGACAAGCCGGGTAGGGAAGACGGATGGTTAAGGCAGATCTAGAACAGACCGTATCGGGGATTGCCGTCATGACCCTTCACCGCGCCCTGCCGACCGACAGCTTCGGTCTCGCCGTCACTGCCGCCAGCGACGCGGCGGCCTCCGCCCTCGATCATACAATCGCCGGTTACTGGGAGTTCGCGCCGGATACCGGCGACCGATTGAAGGCCGCGCTGACCGCCGATCCCGAGATGCCGATGGGGCATGTCCTCAAGGGCTATTTCTACATGCTGATGGCCAACGGGGCGCTCTACAGCCGCCTGCCCAAGCTGCTGCGGCAGGCGGGCACGCTGTGCGACAAGGCCGGGACGCCCCGCGAGCGGGCCCATGCGGCGGCGCTGGACGCGTGGGTCGCGGGGGATTTCCCGAACGCGACCCGGATTTGGGAGGACATTCTCGTCGATCATCCCCGGGACGTGCTGGCGTTGCGACTCCATCACGGTCTCGCCTTCTATATGGGTCGGCCGGACCGGATGCTGGCGCAGATCGACCGCGTCATGCCCGCCTTCGGCGAGGAGGAGACCGCCTACGGTCAGATCCTCGGCATGCGCGCCTTCGCCTTGGAGGAGGCCGGGCGGTTCAAGGAAGCCGAGCGGGCGGGCCGCCGGGCGGTCGCGCGCAATCCACGGGACGCCTGGGCCGTCCATGCCGTGGCCCATGTGCTGGAGATGGAGGACCGCTCGCGCGAAGGGGTCGAATGGGTCATGTCCCTGGAAAACGAGTGGGACCGGGTCAACAACTTCCGCTATCACCTGTGGTGGCATCGCATGCTGTTCCATTGGGAACTGGGTGAGCATGACGCGGTGCTCGATCTCTACGACAACCGGCTTTGGGACCCGGAGTCCGAGGAGTATCTCGATCTCTGCAACGATGCGGCGATCCTCCTGCGTCTGGAATTGCGCGGGATCGAGGTGGGACAGGAGCGTTGGCGGGCGGTCGCGGAAAAGACCAAGCCCCATCTCGAAGACAATCTGCTGGCCTTTGTCGACGCCCACTATGCCGTCGCCCGGTCGGCGGTCGGCGATCTGGAAGGCGCCGAGCATCTGGCCCGCCGGATGGAGACTCTGGGCGAGACCAGGGGGCAGAGCTGGAATGCGGACCTGATGGCCGAGATCGGCGCGCCGCTCGCCCGGGCGATCGCCGATCACCGGGCCGGCCGGGCGGGGGAGGCGGTGGACAAGTTGCTGGCGATCCGCCCTCGGCTCTACGAGATCGGCGGCAGCCACGCCCAGCGGGATCTCTTCGACCTGGTGCTGATCGACGCGGCGATGCAGGCGGAAAGATGGCCGCTGACCCGCGCCCTTCTGTGGCAGCGCCAGGCCGCCCGGCCGCGCAACGCCTGGACCCATGACGCGGCCGCCATCATCGAGGCCAAACTGGGTTAAGGATGTTTGAGCTTTTCTTCACCTCTTAAGAGGGGAGAAGCGCTACCCCACCAACGCCCGGACCGCCCTGAACATGAGGCTTTCCGGATCGGTCATCTGTTCCATCATTGAGAAATGGTTCTCGCCGGGGAAATCCTGGCGGGTGACCGGCAGGCCGAGGTTCTCGCACAGGGCAGCGTAGTCGACCGACTGCCGCACCCAGTCGGAGGGCTCGTCGCCGCCGGCGCCGATCAACAGACGGGGCGGGGCGATACCCTCCTGCACCAGGGGCGGCCGCAGCATGGCGCTCATGGCCGTCGCATGCTCGGGCGTGAGACCGATCTCCTGATTGACCGGCAGCAGCGGCACCGGCTCCAGGTCATAGATGCCGGAGAGCAGGGCCGCGCCCTTGACCAGGTCAGCCGGCCGGTCCTCGGGCGTCCAGTCATGGGCCAGGACGAGGGCCGCCAGATGGGCGCCGGCGCTGTGGCCCGATAGGGTGATGCGATCCGGGTCCCCGCCGTATTCGGCGACATGGTCACTCACCCAGCGCAGGGCCTCCAGAATGTCCTCGACGATCTCGCCGACCGTGACCGCCGGGGCGAGCCGGTAGTTGACCGGCACCACGGTCACGCCCGAAGCGACCAGAGGCGGCACCATGAAGCGATAGAGCGCCTTGTCGAGGCCGCGCCAATAGCCGCCATGGAGGAAGAGATGGACCGGCGTGCCGCTTGCCGGAACGGACCCCGCCGCGGGGTGGACGTCCAGGGTCTGCAGGGTATGGCTGCCGTAATGGATGTCGAGCGTCCCCGCCAGCCCGTCCTCTGCGGCGGCGCTGAGGCGCTGATGGCTATCGAGATAATCCTGGAAATCCGGCACCGCGAGACGCGGGTTGTAGTGCCGCTCCAGGGTCAGACCGCTCATGCCCCTATATTCGCCCCTTGGGTATTCACCCTCGGGAGGTGTCGACGCAACGGCATCTGTCATGACTCAGTCCTCGCCGGTTTCACTCGGGGGCCGTGCGTCGGCGGCCGGCACCACATCCTTGCCGAACTCCGGCAATCCCGGCGAACGCTCCATCACCTCCAGCAGGATCTTTTCGGTCTCGTCGATCCGCCGCAGGGTGTCCTCGTCGACCGCCTTGGCATAGCGCGGGTCTTTCAATCGTTCCCGGTGGTGATTCAGCGACCGCAACTCCGCCTCATAGGCGTCGCGCACGCCGAGCGGCTGGTCCGGCGCGGCGCTGATCGCCGCCAGGATCTTGTGGGTCGCCTTGATCAGCACCTTGAAGATCAGGATATCGAGCTGGTGGAATTGGCGTTCGAGCCGCTCGTCCCGCCCCATCTCCAAATTCGAGATCCGTGTTTCGACCAGCGTCGCGAAGCTCTCGAACTCCGAGACCTTCTCCCGGAATTGCCGGTACATGGGAAAGCCGTAGGTCGACGCCTCCGTCTCCGCCTTGATGGCGAAGTTCAGCACGTCGCGCGACTGGACCTCCAGTGCGGACAACATGCGTTTCGCTTCTGCCCTGGTGTAAAGCGGCATTTTCGGTGGGTGCCCCGGTCAATTATAGTTGGCGTTTTGGGACCCTACCGTGCTTTCCCCGAAAAAGTCACCCATTGGTGGTCCCAAAACCGAGTCGGCATCGCTATATCAGCCTCGGCCACCCTTTAAGGCGGTCCTTCCGAGCGGTCCTTCGGGTTGGGGCGTTCCGCCCGGTGATTTTCTCTCTGAGGAGGTTTGGCATGGGCAGGGGCACACTGATCTGGGCGTACATCGTGGCCTTCTTCATCGCGTTGGTGATCGTGTTGGCCTATGTGAACGTGTTTTAGAGGTGAAAGTTCTCTAGCGCCCTCAACGGTCGTGCACGGCCCGGCTGTCTTCGGGCGCCTGGGCCCGGTCATGCATCCCGTAGTCCCGGATCACCCCGGCGACCCGCAGCCGATAGCCGGCGAACAACCCCTCCCGGCCCTTGCTCTGGGCCCCCCGATGGGCCGCCAGCGTGCGCCAGGCGGTCACCGCCTCCTCGTCGCGGAAGAAGGACAGCGACAAGAGCTTTTCCGGATTGGTCAGGCTGCGGAAGCGCTCGACGGAGATGAACCCGTCCACCTCCTCCAGCATCGGTCGCATCTCCGCGGCGACGTCGAGATAGCGGTCCAGTTGGCCCTCGGCGGGCTCGACTTCGAAAATAACGGCGATCATGTCTCAGGCTACCTTGTTCCGGTTTGGGACCCATTGTTGAATTGGCGCTCTGTCTATCACGCCGGATCGGCCGCGCCATGGGGTAACGACACGAGCTTCAGGAATGTCCGGTCCTCGCGGCGTAGGAACCGCTCCCGCTGGGCGAACTCGTAGTTTTCCCGGCCCAACGGATCGGCGGCGAGCCGGGCACGGTAGGCTTCGTATTCCCCCAGACTCGGGATCGTGTAGATACCATAGGCCAAGGTGCTGGAGCCCTCATGGGGCGCGAAATAGCCGATCAGATCGGCACCGCATCGCGGGATCGCCTGACCCCAGTTGCGGGCGTATTGGATGAAGTCGTTCTTCTTCGTCGGCTCGATTTCATAACGGATGATGCAGGTCAGCATGGCGCGTCTTTCCGGTGGGTTGGTCTGGAGCGGCGAAGATAGAGGCTTGGAACCGGCTTATGGTTCGATCAGGATCGAACCATGTTCCTCTCGGGATCGGTTAGAAGGCTGTCATGAAGGAAGGACCCGACATCGTGCGCATCGCCGCCCTGATCGGCGATCCGGCCCGGGCCAACATGCTGTTGGCGCTGATGGGTGGTACGGCGTTGACCGCGACGGAATTGGCGCATGAGGCGGGAATCACCAAACAGACCGCTAGCGCCCATCTCGGCAAGCTGGAGAGCGGCGGGCTGCTGCGGCAACGCAAGCAGGGCCGTCATCGCTATTTCGCGCTTGCCGACGACGACGTGGCGGCCGTGCTGGAGGCTTTGCTGGGGTTCGCGGCGACGCAAGGGCAATTGAGAACCCGCCCCGGACCGCGGGACGCGGCGATGCGCAAGGCGCGGGTTTGCTATCACCATCTCGCCGGCGAGATGGGCATCCGGCTCTATACGAGCCTGGTGTCCAGCGGTTATCTCGCGCTGACGGCGGACGGCATCGAGCCGACCGAGGAAGGCCGGCGCTTTCTCGTCGCGTTCGGAGTCGACATGGCGGAATTGGGCCGCAAGAAGGCTCCGCTCTGCCGGGAATGCCTCGACTGGAGCGAGCGTCGCTCCCATCTCGGCGGCAGTGTCGGACGGGCCCTGCTCCAACGCTTCCAGGATCTCGGCTGGGCCCGACAAGTGGCCCAGTCCCGGGCCGTCCTCTTCTCGCCGTCGGGCGAGGCCGCCTTCCGCAAAACCTTCCCGGTTGATTAGACCGTTTCGCTACGCCGCTTTGGCGAGGCGATCGCGGCCATGGGGACCGGTGAGGTCCGGGGCGGCGCCCGCCGGGACGATGCCTGACGGATTCACCGATTTCTGGGACCAGTAGTAATGCTGGATGATGTGGCGGAAATCGACGGTCTCCGCCACGCCCGGCATCTGATAAAGCTCCTTCAGATAACCCTGAAGATTGGGATAGTCGCGGATCTGACGGATATTGCATTTGAAGTGGGCGAAATAGACCGCGTCGAAGCGCACCAGGGTGGCGAACAGCCGCCAATCCGCCTCGGTCGGCCGGTCGCCCACCAGATAGCGCTGGTTTGCCAGCCTTTCATCCAGCCAGTCGAGGCTGTCGAAGAGCGGGTGGACCGCCTGGTCGTATTTCTCCTGCGTGGTCGCGAAGCCGGTCTTATAGACCCCGTTGTTGACCGTGTCGTAGATCCGGGCGTTGACCGCGTCGATCTCGGCGCGGAGCGGTTCGGGATAGAGGTCCAGGTCCGGGTTCGTCGCGAACGCGTTGAAGGCGCTGTTCAGCATCCGGACAATCTCGGCGCTCTCGTTATTGACGATCGTCCCGGTCTTCCGGTCGAACAGCACCGGCACCGTGACCCGGCCGGAATAGTCCGGCCGCGCCTCGGTATAGATCTGCCACAGAAAGTCCTTGCCGAACTCCGGATCGCTGTGCCCGTCGGCGAACGGCCAGCCGTTCTCGCCCATATAGGGCGAGACCACGGTGACCGGGATCGCGTCCTCCAGCCCTTTGAGCGCCCGCACGATGAGGGTGCGGTGCGCCCAGGGACAGGCGAGCGAGACATAGAGCCGGTAACGGTCCGCCTCGGCCGGGAAGCCGCTGGAACCGTCGGCCGTTATCCAGTTCCTGAACTGGGATTCGGATCGGATAAAGGCGCCCTTCGACGACTTGGTGTCGTACCATTTGTCGTGCCAGACACCGTCCACCAACAGTCCCATGGTCTTCTCCCTTGCGGCCGGGGTTACGCGTGTTCCGGAACGTCGACGAGCACCAGCTCGACCGGCGTCTCGGCCTTGATCGTGACGGTCTCGCCCGAGGAGATCGCGATGCCGTCGCGGGCGGTCGCCTTCTCGCCGTTCACCGTCAGAATGCCCTCATTGGCGACCATGTAGGCCAGCCGGCCGGGCTCGACAGTGTAGGTCGTCTCCCGACCCTCGTCGAACCGCCCACCGATGACGGCGGCGTCCTGATAGATCGGCAGGGCGTCGCTGCCCTGGTCCCGGTCCCGGCCGCTGGCCAGCACCTTGAAGGCGTTGCGGCCGACATCGTTGAACTCCCGCTGGGCCCAGCCCGGCTCGGCGCCGCGCTTGCCCGGCTCGATCCAGATCTGGAAGATCTGGGTCTCGTCCGGCTCGAGGTTGTACTCGGCGTGGACGATGCCGGTCCCGGCATGCATCACCTGGATGTCGCCGGCTTCCGTTCGGCCCTCGTTGCCGAGGCGGTCCTGGTGGGTGATCGCGCCTTTGCGGACATAGGTGATGATCTCCATGTCCCGGTGCGGGTGCGGATCGAACCCGGTCTGGGCGTCGATCGTGTCGTCGTTCCAGACCCGGAGCGCGCCCCAGCCCATGCGCGAGGCATCGTAGTAATGCCCGAAGCTGAAATGGTGATGGGCGTCGAGCCAGCCGAAATTGGCGGCACCGAGGGTGTTGAAGGGACGGATATCGACCATTGTTCTTCTCCTTCTCTGTCAAGCGGCGGGCCGTCCGGGGTTGCCGGGAAAGGGTTCCGCATTGCGCTGTTGGGAAGAAGATGGCGCGCCGGGGGGCTTGCAACAATGCGCAGGCAGGCCAACGGATTTTGCGTTCGTGCAATGGTCCGGGGCGAACCGGTCTAACCCCTTCGCGGGGTTGGCTCCGTAGCTTTGCCAACCACGATCCGCTCGGCGGTCCCCGACCTTTGCCTCGCATTGATCTCCGGCGGGTTGACGGCGGCGATCTCCTCCAGGCGCAGGCGCCGGGTGACCGGCGCGATGCGGCCGCTGTCGGCGATCGCCTGGAGCCGCGCATGGGCCGCCTGTTTGCGGCGGACCTGATGAGGCTGCCAAAGCGAGAGGGCGTCCACATCCTCCTCGCTTTCGATCGTCAGGGCACCGGCGGCGACCGCCGAGGCGACCAACTCCGCCCCGCGTTCCGAACGGACGATCAGTCCGTTGCTGCCGGGATCGAGGCTGTGGTCGCTGGCCTGCTTGGGTGTCGGTGCGCCGCCGGGCCAGGTGTCGGTGGCGACGATATCCGCCGCCTCGCCGATTCCGTCCGGACAGATCTTGCAGCGCCAGGGCAGCGACCAGGCCGAATCGTCCTCGCCCCAGAAATCGAGATAGGTCGGCTCCGCGACCTTCCCGTTGTCCTGTTCCAGGCGGGTCGGACCGGGACAGCCATGGCCGCGATAGCGCACATGGGTCAAACGGTCGAAGGCGAGACCGTTTTCCGCGACGGCGCGGGCGAAGGCCGGCGTCTCCATGAACCCGCCGCAGATCGGAGCCAGCATGATCGGGCAGAGGGTATCCACCCGGTCGTCGGCGGTGGCGAGATTGCGCAACGCCGTGACGTCGCAGGGCGTGCCGATGAAGGCGAAGCGCTCGCCCCGGTCCAACAGATCGGTGATGTCGATCAGGGTCGCCGTCGGCCCGTAACGCGACCCGGCGCCGGCCAGGACGTCGTCCCGGCTGCGGCTGACCTGGCGTTTGCCGAAGGACGGGTTTTCCGGATCCGCCGTCGCATGCAGGACCATATCCACCCGGCCGCTTTCCAGCAGATGGATCGCCAAGGCGGTCAACGCACCGCCCGTCGCGCCCTTGAACCGGACCTCTCGATCGGACGCGTGGACCTTGGGCACGGCCCGCACGGGACCCCAGACAAGGTCCACCGGCGTGTCCGCCGCCGTCAGCTCTTCCGGCAGCCCTTCCATGCGGGTGCCGGGGCAGAGCGCGTAGACCTTGTCCACGGTCGCGTCGGTGAGGGCGGGGCCCGGGATCGGGCGCAGACTGCCCTCGGGCGTCCGGGCGATCTCGATTTCACCCGTTGCGCCGAGGTCGCGGCAGAGGCCGCAGCCGATACACAATCCCTGTTCGCTGATGGCGTTCAGTCGTTCCGCGGGCGTCATCTCGCCTCCCTGAGCCAGGCACCGGTTAACAAACCGCCGACCAGCAACAGGGAAAGCAAGGCCGGCATCAGCGGCACTTCCGTCACCCCTTGGACGACAAAGGCACCGTTGCGCCGAATGCCGATCCAATCCGATCCGCGTGTCGCTCGATCTTCCGACACGCGGCGCAGGGCGGGAACACCCTCCTCCTGCAAAACAATTATTCCGCCACCGGTTGAATCGACGATGGGCGTCAGAAGCGCCGTCGTCGCGATCGGGCGGGAAAACTCGACGGGATTGAGCCGGCCGACCGCCGCCAGCGTGGTCTCGCTGCCGTCGCTGATCCGGTAGAGCCCGCTTTCGGTGACGTCGAGCGCCCCTTGCGCCTCGCCGGGGGCGATCTCCGTCAACGCGACGGTCACGGTTTCGCCGGCGGGCGTGGTGACCTCGACGTCGGAGACGGCGTCGCCCAGGCTCCGCCGGGTGATCAGCAGCCGGTCATCCTCGTCCGCCGCGACCAGGCGTTCCTCCTCCAGTTCGGGCTCCTTCATCAGCCAATGGGCCATGCGGCGCAGCAACTCCGCCTGCGGGCCGCCGCCCTCGTAGCCGCGCGTCCAGAGCCAGGCGTGATCGCTCAGCATCTGGGCGACCCGGCCCTCGCCGATCCGGTCGAGAATGACCAGCGGCGTTTCGCCGGGTCCGGTCATGACCGTTGTCCCGCGGCTCTGACTCGCCTCGATCTGTCGGAACCAGCGGCCCCAGGTCGGGTCTTCGTCCTCGGTATTGGCGCCGGGCAGGCCGGTGGTGACCGGATGCCGAAGGCCGATGTCGGAGACTTCCGGTCGGAACCCCTCCTTAAGGATCTGCCCGGTCGGGGAGGCGGGCAGGATCGTGCGCAGCGGCGTCCGGGCCATGCTGAGCGGCGAGGCAAAATCCGGGCCGGCCGCCATCAGGACCGCGCCGCCGTCCTCCACATAGCGGGAGATGTTGCGCAGATAGAGTTGCGGCAGCACGCCCCGCCGGCGGTAGCGGTCGAGCACGATCAGGTCGAAATCGTTGATCCGAAGTTCGAAGAGTTCCCGGGTTGGAAAGGCGATCAGGCTCAACTCGTGGATCGGTGTTCCGTCCTGCTTCTCCGGCGGCCGCAGGATGGTGAAGTGAATGAGGTCGACCGACGGATCGGCCTTCAGGAGGTTCCGCCAGGTGCGTTCGCCCGCATGGGGTTCGCCGGAGACCAGCAGCACCCGCAGCCGGTCGCGCACCCCGTTGATGGTCACGGCCGCGCGGTTGTTGCGGTCGGTGAGCTCGTCCGGGCGGGTCGGTACGACGATCTCGACGATGGTCTCGCCGCCATGGTCGATCGGGATTTCGATAAACTCCGCCCGGTTGGCCGGAACCTGGACCGGGCTGGCCGGCCCGCCATCGACCCTGACCTCGATCGCGATCGGAGTGCCCGGCTCCAGAGTGGTGTCGTCGACCTGCAGGCCGAGGGAGACTTTGTCCCCGACCAGACCGAATCCCGGCACCTGCGTGATGGTGAGCTGCCGGTCGCTGGCGTCCGGATCGCCGGTGATGAGCGCATGGAAGGGGGCCTGGACCTGTTCGGCCGTGATCCGCTCCGCGTCATGGATCTGGCCGTCGGTGACCGCGATGATCGCGCCCAGCCGGTCGCGGGGCAGGGCGGCGAGAGCCTCCTCGACCGCCTCCATCATCTGGGTTCCCTCGGTCTCCGGCCCCGAGCCCCGGTTCACGGTTAGTCGGCGGACATCGAGATCGCCCGCCGCCTGCAGATCGGTTGTCAGAGCGCTCAGCGCCTCGGCCGTTTGGGCGTCGCGTTCCTCGAGGGTTTGGCTCTCGCTCGCATCCTCGACCAGCAGGACGATGTCGGGTTGGGACTGGCGCTCCTCGGCAACCAGCACCGGATTGAGCAGGGTCAGCACCAGCGCGGTGAGGGCCGCCAGGCGGAGGAAGGCGCCGCGCCCGCCGCGATAGAGGGTGAAGGCGGCAAGCAGCATCCCGATCCCGCCGAGCAGCGCGATCAGGCCCGGGGCGATCAGGGGATCGAAAAAGACGTCGAAGCCGCCGATACCGGTCATCACTGCCCCAGCCTTTCCAGAATCGCGGGCAGATGCACCTGATCGGCCTTGTAGTTGCCGGTCAGCGCGTACATCACGAGATTGATCCCGAAACGATAGGACCATTCCCGCTGTCGCAGGCCGCTGCCCGGCATCGGATAGATCGCCCGACCGTTCTCGTCGGTCGCCCAGGCCGCCGCCCAATCATGGCTGCCGGCGATCACACTGGAGACTTCGTCGCCGTCGCCCGCGCTCGCCTCGACCCACAGCACGCCTCCGGTATACCGGCCCGGAAACTCCTGCATCAGGTAGAAGGTTTTCGTCAGGACATGCTCGGGATCGGTCGGCTGCAGCGTCGGAATGTCGAGCTGTTCCGCGAGCTCCTGGAGTCGGCGGCTGCCGCCCCGGTCGCCGAAGGCCTCGTCGGCGGTGTCGAAGACGATGGTGCCGCCATTGGTGAGATATTGGTTGAGCGCGTCGACGGCGGCCGGGTCGAGATCCGGATGCTCGGGCGGGATCGGCCAGTAGAGCAGCGGGAAGAAGGCCATCTCGTCGACGCCGGGCGTGACGCCGAGCGGATCCTCCGGTTCGACCGCCGTGCGACGATAGAGCTGACGGGTGAGGCCGACAAGGCCGGCGCGGCTCTTGTTGTCGATGGCGTCGAGGCCGGTGCGGATATAGGCGAGCCTGAAATTCTCCGTCGCCTGGATGGCGAAGGTATCGTCCTGTTGCTGGGCGTTGGCGCCCGAGGGCAGGGCGGAGAACAGGCCGAGGGCGATCAGGCCGGCCGCGGTGCTTCTGAGGGTCAGCAGACCCCGCAGGCCGAGGGAGGCGACGAAATCCAGCAGGAAGAGCACCAGGGCCATGGTCAGCAGTGGGCCGGCGAATTGCAAGGTGGCCCGGGTCACATAGCCTTCCTGGATGACCCCGGTGGGCGCCCGGTCCATGGCGACCGGGTCGGGCAGGCCCGTACCCAGATTGACCGCGCGGCGTTGCGCCTGGGTGCCGTACCAGCCGGGCGGGGTCTCCCGGCTCGCCACCGGGTCGTCCTCGCCGCCCTGCAGGGCGGTCGCCGCGATCCGGGGCGCACCGAGCTGGCCGAACCCGTCCATCAGGTCGAGCGGCGGAAGAAGGGTCTCGGCCTCGACCGGGTCGACCCCGCGTCCGAGATCGACGATGCGGCTCAGCATCTCGACGAACATGCCGCTGATCGGAAGGTCGGTCCATTCCGGGATCGCCGTCGTGTGGACCAGGACGAGCCAGCCTTCGCCCTCTTTGGTGGCGGTGACCAACGGGGTGCCGTCCTCCAGAGCCGCCCAGGTCTTGTCGACCAGGGTCAGGGACGGTTCCGCGAGGACCTGGCGGCGGACCACCACATCTTCTTGGACCGTCAGAGAGGCGAACGGCCCGGACTCCGGGAAGGGGGCGAGGCGCGCCGGGTCGTCCCAGCTCAAGGCACCGCCGATCAGTCGCCCGCCGGAGCGCAGTTCGACCGGCACCAGCTCGGCGTCGGTGGCGTCCGCGGCCAGGGCAGGCCCGGCGAACCGCATCAGGATGCCGCCCTGCTCAATGAAGGTTAGAGCGCGCGCCCTGTCCGCTTCCGGCAGCAGGCCCGTATCCGGCAGCACGATCATGCTGAGCGGAGTCTGCGCGAGGCGGTCGAGGGTGCCGACGGTGACATCGGCGAACGGCAGCAGCGCCTGGGTCAGATAGTGGCGCTCATCCAGCAGCGGCTGGCTTGCGTCGTAGCCGGCGCCGGTCACGAGGCCGACCGCCCGCCGCCGCCAACGGTCGTCGAGCAGGGCGACGGAGCCGGCGCTGCGGCTTTCCGCGATGTCGAGCCTGGAGACGGTGTTGGCGAGTTCCCGGGGCAGGCGGATCATTGTCTCGGCCGTTCTGTCGCCGGCGTCGAACGCCGCCTCCGCGCGGCCCAGCTCCCGGCCGTCCGCGGCCCGCGCGGTCACCGTGACTGTACGCGGCAGGTCGTCCGCCTTGGCGAGAGTCGCCGTCAGACCGGCCGGTGTGCTTTCCCCCGGGCGCAGCACGATCGGCAGGGCGGACGGGTCCGGGGCGTGGAGAATGACGCTGCCCCGGTCGCGCAGGCTTTCGAGGGCGGTATGTCTTTCGTCGTCGGCGAGACCGTCGGAAAGCCAGACGATCCCCGCTTCCCGGTCGCCGAGAACCGCCCGGATCACTGCCGGGACGACGCTGGGCGTGTCCTCGTAGGCGTGCGGCGTCAACGCGGCGAAACGCCGGCGGGCCTCGACCGCGCTCGCGGTTCCCGGGGTCTCCTCGACCTGCCCCGTGGTGGTGACCAGCAGGACGGACCGGCCCTCCTGCTGTGCATGGCGCAGCACCTCTTCCCCGCGTTCCCGTATGGCGGGCCAGTTGCGGGCGGCGCCCCAGCCGGTCTCGACCACCAGCACGACCGGACCCTGGCCCGGCACCGGCGGCGGCGGATTGAGCGACGGCCCGGAGAGCGCCAGGATCACCAGGGCGGCCATGGCAAGGCGCATCAGTAGCAGCCACCAGGGTGTGGTGGCGCTGGTTTCCTCTTTCGACTGCAGGCCGAGGAGCAGGCGCAGGGCCGGAAAGCGCAGCCTTTTCGGGGCGGGTGGGACGACGCGCAGGATCCAATAGAGGGCGGGGAGCGCGATCAGCGCCACCAGGACCCAGGGGCTGGCGAAGAACAGGGAGCCGAGGGACAGACCGCCGATCATCGCCGCATCCCCCCGACAATCGCCGCCTCGCGGTATTCGAGATGGGTGTAGAGGTCGAGGACGGCGGCACTGGCCGGGTGATCGGTGACATGGACGGAAAAGCGCCAGCCGAGCCGGCGGGCGAGGCTGGTCAGTCCTGCCTGGTGTTCCTCCAGCCGTTCGAGGAAGGCGCCGCGCACATCCTCGCTACGCCGGATGAGCGTGCTTTCAACCCCCTGAACGTCTTCGAAGCGGACCCGGCCCTTGAACGGAAAGCCGGCCTCGGACGGATCGAGGATCTGCACCATATGGCCGCTCACCCCGGGCTTCTGCAGGGCGATTACACGTTCGGCGATCGCGTCGAGCGGGTCGAGAAAGTCGGAAAACAACAGAACCTGGGCGTGGCGCGGCAGGCTCCGGACCTGTGGCAGGGACGGCGTGTCGTCCCGCAAGGGGGCCGACAGGTGCCGGCTCAGCCTTTCGATCATGGCCCGTCCGGCGCGCGGCGGGGTCGATTGGTCGAGAAGGGCGACGCGCTCGCCTCCCTCGGCCAACAGGATGGCCATGGCGAGAGACAAGAGCGCGGCCCGTTCCGCCTTGGTCGGAAGGTCCTTGCCGCCATAGCCCATGCCCGGGCTGGCGTCCGACCAGAGCCAGAGGCTTTGCGAGGCTTCCCACTCGCTCTCCCGGACGAAAACCTGGTCGCCGCGGGCCGACCGACGCCAATCGATGGAGCGGGCCGTATCGCCCGGCTGATAGGTCCGGAATTGCCAGAAGGCATCGCCCATCCCGGGCCGGCGCCGGCCGTGCAGGCCTTGCGCGACGGTACTCGCCACCCGCTGTGCCGCGACGGTCAGCGGCGGCAACGCCTGGGTCAGCCGGTCGGCGCCGGCACGGAGGCGGGCGGCGGCGTGGAGGTCGGTGGACGGTGCGATGGGCGCCAAGGGATCCGCCTGACCGGTCAGCCGAGCGGGGCCAGAATGGAGTCGATCACCGCGTCGACCGTCACCCCGTCGGCGGCGGCCCCGAAACTCAGGCCCATCCGGTGGCGCAGAACCGGCCCCGCCAGGAGGATGACGTCCTCGATGGACGGGCTGAGCCGGCCGTCGAGCACCGCGCGGGCACGCACGGCGAGCATCAGCGCCTGACCGGCGCGCGGGCCGGGACCCCAGGCGACATGGCTGGTGACCAACGGATTGGCGCTTTCCTCCGGCCGGCCGGAGCGGACCAGAGAGAGAATGGCGTCGACCACCTTGTCACCGACCGGCATGGCGCGCAGCAGGTTCTGGGCGGCCATCAATTCCTCGGCGGTCATCACCTGGACCGCCTTCCCCTCGTCGTCACCGGTCGTGGCGATCAGCATCGCCCGTTCGGAAGCGACGTCCGGATAGCCGACGTCGATCTGCATCAGGAACCGGTCGAGCTGGGCTTCGGGCAACGGATAGGTGCCTTCGTGCTCGAGCGGGTTCTGCGTCGCCAGCACATGAAAGGGCGCCGGCAGCATGCGGTCCTTGCCGGCGACCGCGACTTTCTTTTCCTGCATCGCCTGCAACAGCGCCGATTGGGTCCGGGGGCTCGCCCGGTTGATCTCGTCGGCCATCAGCAGCTGGGCGAAGACGGGACCTTCGATGAAGCGGAAATGCCGTTTGCCGTTTTCGTCTTCCTCGAGGATTTCCGAGCCGACGATGTCGGCCGGCATCAGGTCCGGCGTACACTGGACCCGTTTGTCCTCCAGGCCGAAGACGGTGCCGAGGGTTTCCACCAGACGGGTTTTGGCGAGGCCGGGGACACCGACCAGCAAGCCGTGGCCGCCCGCCAGAAGGGTCACAAGGGCGTGTTCGACGACATATCCCTGACCGAAAATGACTCTGCCGATCGAGGATTTCGCATGCCCCAGCCTTTCGGTCAGCCGGTCCATTTGTTGGACAACGTCGGCCCCCTCGGTGGGGGCTTCAGCACGGGGGGAGGAAGTCTCAATCGTCGCCACGGGCATTCCTTTCCGGTATGGACCTTGTCCGCGATGCAGCGGAGTGCGACGCCGTTCCGCGCCCGCTTTCCACCGCCCTATATTAAGTATAGTGGGGCATCGACCCTTGGCGACACCATCGTTAATTTTGCCACAGCACCCTGGTCAGCGGTTTTGATCCCACTCAAATAGGACGTCATTATGACGACTCATCAAGACAGCATCATTAACCCGTTGGAGGCTCTGGCCAAACGCGCGGCGGCGGGAAAGTCCCTTGATCGCGGGATTTTGAAGACCTCCGAGATCGACAACAAATGCGGCCATTTCGGCATGCGCATCGCGCGCGACGGCACCTGGTTCTATCAGGGAACGCCGATCGGCCGGAAAAGGCTCTGCCAGCTTTTCTCTACCGTGCTACGGCGCCACGAGGACGGCAGCTTCTGGCTCGTGACCCCGGTGGAACGCGGGCTGATCGATGTCGAGGACGCGCCCTTCACCGCGGTCGAGATGACGGTCGCGGGGCAGGGGGCGGCGCAGACGCTGACCTTCCGGACCAATCTGGACGAGGAAATCACGGCAGACGCCGACCATCCGATCCATGTGGAATTCGACCCTGTCAGTCTTGAGCCGAGCCCCTATATTCAAGTGCGGGAAGGGCTGGACGCGTTGATTGTCCGGTCGGTCTTTTATCATCTGGTCGATATCGCCGAATTGGAAGACAGCGGGACCGACAGCCGGCTCAGTGTGATGAGCGGTGGTCAACGCTTCGATCTTGGCTCTATTATCGGACTGGCGGAAAAAGGCCACGATAACAAGGAATAAGAAACGCCATGCGGCTGCCGGCTGCAGATCTGAAGACCATTTTCGATCCCGCCCGGGCGGTGGCCGGCCGGCTCGCCGGCGACGGCGACATGAACCCGGGCATGCCCATGGATCTAGAAGGCGGCAACGCCCCCCGGCGGAAGGCCGCGGTTCTCATCCCCTTCGTCGACCGACCCGACGGCACCAATATCCTGTTGACCCGGCGGACCGAGCATCTCAAGCATCACAGCGGCCAGGTCGCCTTTCCCGGCGGCCGGATCGAGCGGGAGGATCCAAGCCCGGTCCACGCCGCCTTGCGCGAAACCCATGAGGAGGTCGGAATCGATCCCGGTAGGGTCGACGTGTTGGGCGAGCTTTCCTTGTACCGCACCCGCACCGGCTTCGACGTTACCCCCGTCGTGGGCTGGGTCGATGCGCCTGTGACTTTCCGCCCCGACCCGCAAGAGGTCGCTGAAGTCTTTGAAATGCCCGTGAGTTTTCTGCTCGACCCGGCGCATCACGAAAGGCGCAGCCGGATTTTCCAGGGGGTCGAGCGGTATTTCTATGTTTTGCCCTATCGGGATTACTACATCTGGGGGGCGACGGCGGCGATGCTGGTAAACCTAGCCGAACATATCAACACCGCCTTGTCCGACAGGAAGACCGTCGCCCTTTAGGACCTTCGCGACATAGGACCCCGGAATGATCCGCGTTTTCCTGCTCATCCTTTTGCCGGTTCTCGTACCGACCATCGTCTATCTGATCTGGATGTTCCGTCAGCGTCAGAAGGCCAAGACCGAAGGCTTGCCCCTCGACCAGGCGCCGTCCCTCGCCACCGCCCCCTGGCCCGTCCTGATCGCGAGTTCGGCGCTGCTGCTGGCCGGGGGGATCGTGATCTTCCTTTTCATCGACGATCGCGCTAGTCCGGGTCGGGTGTATATCCCGCCGATGATCGAGAACGGCGAGATCGTGCCGGGGCGCCATGTTCCGGCGGGAGAAGCGGAACCGGATAAGGTGTTCGATTGATCGATTCCCCTCATGCGCCTGGTCAGGCGTCGGGTCAGGCGTCGGGCCACGCGCCGGCGAGATTGGACCCGGCGCTGTTTTTGGATCACCCGGGCTGTGCCGCGGTCATGGCCGCGCTCGATCCGGACCGGATGGGCCTGACCCGCTTCGTCGGCGGGCCGGTACGCAACGCACTGATGGGGCTGCCGGTGACCGATGTGGACATCGCGACGACCCTGCGACCGGAGGAAACCATCGCCCTCAGCGAAGAGGCCGGGCTGAAGGCGATCCCGACCGGGCTCGACCACGGCACCGTTACCGTGGTCGCGGAGCATCACCCTTATGAGGTGACCACGCTGCGCGTCGATCTGGAAACCGACGGCCGGCACGCGGTGGTCGGGTTCACCGAGGATTGGGCGGAGGACGCGCGCCGTCGCGACTTCACCATGAACGCGCTCTATGCCGACATCGACGGCACGATCCACGACCCGCTCGACGGTTATCCGGACCTGGTTGCCCGCCGGGTTCGGTTCGTCGGTGACCCGGCGACCCGCATCCGGGAAGACATCCTGCGCATCCTGCGCTTCTACCGCTTTTTCGCCGCATACGGGACCGGGGTGCCCGATCTTGAGGCGATCGCCGCCTGCCGCGCCCATGCGGAGCTGATCCCGCTGCTGTCCGGCGAGCGGGTCCGGATCGAGTTGCTGAAGCTATTGCAGGCTCAGGGGGCCGTCCGTGCGGTCCGTCAGATGGAGTCCGACGGTGTGCTTGCGCGCTTGATGCCGGAGGGGTTCGCCATCGACCGTTTGGACCGACTAACGCAGATCCTGCCGGAGGCCGATCCGGTCCAGCGGCTGGCGGCCCTCGCCGCCGCCCCTGCCGGTCCGATACCGGTCGACGGGATCGCCAAAAGAATGCGCCTGTCGAACGGCGAACGGGCGAGGCTGGTCGCGGCTTGGTCGAATCTGCCGTTGGAGAGCCGGGACAATCGGATCCTGCGGCTGTTCTACCGGCATGGGCCGAAACCGGTCCTGGACCGTTTCGCCTTCGCGGTGGCCTCGGGCTCGCTGGAGGCTGAGGAGTACCGCCGGGCGGTCGGGCTTTCCACGACCTGGATCAAGCCCACCCTGCCGGTCACCGGCGCGGACGCCAAGGCGGCGGGTGTCGTGCCGGGGCCGCAGATGGGCACCGTCCTGCGGGCGGTCGAGGAGTGGTGGGTCGAACGGGATTTCGCGCCCGACCGGGCCGCCTGTCTCGAAAGGCTCGTCGAGGCGGCCCAGTAGGCCGCCCAGTAGGCCGCCCGGTAGGCCGCCCGGTAGACGGATCGCTTGGGGAGCGCACGGTTGAGGCCGTCCCGACCGATTCCCGTTCACGGCGGCATCGGGTTGTCGCGACGGTGAAGTGTTATCTTGAACAGTCAATTCGCTCGCTTTGTTCTATGATCTCCTCCGGTATTGGGGATCTTTCGGCGAGAATTGACGATGTTTCGCGCAAGCGTGGCCACCTTGTTAGTGAGTTTGGGGATCGCGTTCGCCGCGAACGCCGCTGATATCGAGGTCCGAGGCGCCTATTTGCCAGCGAACATGACGCGGACCGGAGAGGGGCGGGAAGCCAGGATTATCCGCGAGGTTCTGGAAGCGTGCGGGCACCGGGTGACCTTCGTCGTCGAGCCCTTCACCCGGCATTGGAAGACCTATGAGTTCGGGCAGGGAGACGCGGTCTCGACCGTGCCGGCGGGGCTTGGCCTGCCCGGTGCGGAGACAGTGGACTATATCGCCTTTCAGAACGGTGTCTCGGTGTTGAAATCCTCCGGTCGGGTGGTCTCGTCGCTCGACGATCTGGCGGGGCTGGACGTCATCGCCTTTTCCGGCGCGACGGTCATTCTTCCGGGCCTGAAAGACGCGATCGGAACATTCGGATCCTATCGTGAGGTCAGCAATCAGATCGTCCAGAGCCGGCTTCTCTTCGCCGGGCGGGCCGACGCGGTGATCGCGGACGGCATGATCTTCGCCGCCTATAACGAGCAACTGCGCCGGCTGGATCCGGCCAGTATTCCCTTCGACGCCCATCAGGACGTCGCCTTCTTCAGGGTCTTCGCGCCCAGCCCGTTTCGCATGCTGTTCCGCGATTCGGCCATCGCTGGCGATTTCGACCGATGTTTCCGGAAACTCGACGGCGAGGGAGCGATCGACCGGATCAACGTCGCCTTCGTCGAGCGCTATCGCGATCTCCTGGGCGGGGAGTATCTCGGCTACTGACGGAGTTGGCGGCTCCTAAGGCCACTTCGCCATCGGCGGCATGGACATGAGGATGGCTTCGGTGTTGCCGCCGGTCATCAGCCCGAATTTCGTGCCCCGGTCATGGAGCAGATTGAATTCCACATAGCGACCGCGGCGGACCATTTGGTGCTCGCGGTCTTCCGCGGTCCAGGGTTCGTGCATATGCTCGGCGACGAGCCGCGGATAGACATCGAGGAAGGCCCTGCCGACATCCTGGGTGAAGGCGAAGTCGGCCTCCCAATCCTGGTCCAGATAGTCGTAGAAGATGCCGCCGACCCCGCGCGGCTCGCCGCGGTGCGGCAGGAAGAAGTACTCGTCGCACCACTTCTTGAAACGCTCGTAATAGTCGGCGCCGTGGGCGTCGCAGGCTTCTTTGAAACGCGCGTGGAAGGCCTTGGTGTCCGCCTCGTTCGGCTTCATCGGCGTGAGGTCCGCGCCGCCGCCGAACCATGCCTTGGTAGTCACGATGTGGCGGGTGTTCATATGGACCGCCGGGACTTTGGGGCTTTGCATATGGGCGACGAGGGAAATGCCGGACGCCCAGAAGGTCGGATCCTCGGCGGCCCCCGGAATCTGCTTTGAGAATTCCTTGGAAAACGTCCCGTAGACGGCGGAGACATTGACCCCGACCTTCTCGAAGACGCGGCCCCGCATCACCGACATGACGCCGCCGCCCTTGAGGTTGGGGCCGTCCGGATCGGCGGTCTCCCCCTCCTTCGACCGGCTCCAGGGCGTCCGCTCGAACCGGCCGGGCGGCAACTCGTGAAGGGTCTGCCCCTCGACGCCTTGGAAGTCGTCCTCCAGCCGTTCGAAGGCGGCGCAGATATCGTCGCGCAGTTTTTCGAACCAGGCCTTGGCCTGTGCCTTGCGGTCTTCCGTCACATCGAGGCTCGGCGCGGCTGAGGTCATCCCTTCCTCCCCAAAATCTTTCATTTCGAAAAGCTTATATGACGCCGTCTAGCGATGCCAGCGGGTTTGCCGCAGCGCTTCGGACAGGACCATGGCCCCGGCGACGGCGACGTTGAGCGACCGGGCCTCGGCCCGCATCGGGATGGTCAGGCGATGGTCGGCCGCGTCGTGCACCGATGGGGGGACGCCAGCACTCTCGCTGCCGAGCAGGAGAACGTCGTCGGCGCGGAAGGCGAAATCGGTGAACCGGGTCTTGGCCTTGGTCGTGAGCAGCAGCAGGCGACCGGTGCGGGCCTCCTCGAAGGCCTGCCAGTCCAGGTGGCGGGTCAGATCGACCAGGCGCCCATAGTCCATCAGCGCCCGGCCAAGGCGCTTGTCGTCGAGGATGAAGCCGGTCGGTTCGATGAGATCCACGGGCACGTCGAGGGCGGCACCGAGACGCAGCAGTGTGCCGGTGTTTTGCGGGATGTCGGGTTGGTAGAGGGCGAGGCGCATCGCGATCCTGAAATACCGGGCGTGGATGCCGGGCGGGGCCATTCACGGGTTTATCAATGGGGTGGGCGAAAAAAACACTAGGGTTTATGAGGCTAAAGCTTTCCAAACCCATATGCCTTGTTCTATATCACCGCCCTACGTGCCGTATGGAGAGTCTATCCGTGGCGCCTTTGCCGAGGACCGCCACCCCGTCTTTGCGACAGGGTGTCGTCTTCTGTTGGCAGAATTGCGTCCCTATTAAGGGCAGACAACTTCGACCTCGTATGGAACGAGCCGAGTGGGAGTGAGATCTATGGCGGAAAACGCCCAAACAGGTGACGGTGGGGAAACCCGCCGGGATTTTTTGCATTTGGCGACGGCGGCCATGGGGGCCGTTGGTGTTGGCGCGGTGGCCTGGCCTTTCATCGATCAGATGAACCCGGCTAAAGACGTGCTGGCGCTGGCCACCATCGAAGTCAATATCAGCGCCATTCAGGAAGGCCAGGCGATCACGGTCAGTTGGCGCGGCAAGCCGGTCTTCATCCGTCATCGGACGGCGGACGAGATCGAGGAAGCCCGCACTGTCGACCTCGACGACCTGCCCGACCCTCAAGCCGACGGCGACCGGGTCACGAAGGAGAACTTCCTCATCCTTGTCGGGGTCTGCACCCATCTGGGCTGCATTCCGCTGGGTCAGAAGACCGGCGACGTCAAAGGCGAGTTTGGCGGCTGGTTCTGCCCCTGTCATGGATCCCACTACGACACCTCCGGGCGTATCCGCAAAGGTCCGGCTCCCGCCAACCTGCCGGTGCCCGAGTACGAGTTCGTCGACGACACCACGGTTCGCCTCGGCTAAGGAGATCTAGACGATGAGCACGTATAACCCCTCAAATCCGCTGGTGCGGTGGATCGACCACCGCCTGCCGATGTTCTCGTTCATGAACGAGCATCTGACCGACTATCCGACGCCGAAGAACCTGAACTACTTCTGGAATTTCGGGTCGCTCGCCGGGATCATCCTGGTGGTTATGATCGCCAGCGGCATCACCCTGGCGATGCACTACACCGCCCATGTCGATTACGCCTTCAACAGCGTCGAGCGCATCATGCGCGACGTGAACTTCGGCTGGATGATCCGGTATATCCACATGAACGGCGCCCACCTTTTCTTCGTGGTCGTCTTCATCCACATCTTCCGGGGCCTCTACTACGGCTCCTACAAGGCGCCGCGGGAAATCCTTTGGATGCTCGGCGTGGCGATCCTGTTGGCCATGATGGCGACCGCCTTCATGGGCTACGTTCTGCCCTGGGGTCAGATGTCCTTCTGGGGCGCCACCGTGATCACCAACCTGTTCTCCGCCATTCCGTTGGTGGGCGAGGATATTGTGATCTGGCTGTGGGGCGCCTTCTCGGTCGACAACGCGACCCTGAATCGCTTCTTCGCGCTGCATTACCTGATGCCGTTCGTGATCGTCGGCCTGGTGGTGCTGCACCTCGTCGCGTTGCACCGCTTCGGGTCCAACAACCCGATCGGCATCGACGTCAAGAAGGGGTCCCAGGACACCATCCCGTTCCACCCCTACTACACCATCAAGGACACCTTCGGTCTTGGCGTGTTCCTGCTGGTCTTCGCCGGTCTCGTGTTCTTCGCGCCGAACTATCTCGGCCACGCGGACAACTACATCGAGGCGAACCCACTGGTGACCCCGGCCCTGATCGTTCCGGAATGGTACTTCCTGCCGTTCTACGCGATCCTGCGGGCGATCCCGGACAAGCTCGGCGGCGTTATCGCCATGTTCGGCTCCATCGCGGTCCTGTTCATCCTGCCCTGGCTGGACCGGTCGCCGGTGCGCAGCGCGACCTACCGTCCGCTGTTCAAGCTGTTCTTCTGGATCCTGGTCCTCGACTGCATCCTGCTCGGCTATGTCGGCGCGATGCCGGCCGAAGGGATCTGGGTGCTGCTCGGCCAGGTCGGGACGGCGTACTACTTCGCCCACTTCCTGATCATCCTGCCGCTGCTCAGCAAGCTCGAGACGCCGAAGCCGTTGCCGACCAGCATTTCAAAACCCGTTACCGGCGGAGCCGCTCCGGCTGCCGCACCGGCGGAATAAGGGGGAAAACATGCGTAAGTTCGTTATCGCGGCGGCCGTGGCCCTGGGCCTCGCCGCCACCCCCCAGATCGCCAAGGCGGCCGGCGGCGTCGACGTGCCGAGCCAGTCCTGGGCCTTCGAGGGCGTGTTCGGGACCATCGATATCCCGGCCGCCCAGCGGGGCCTGCAGGTCTACAAGGAAGTCTGTGCGAGCTGCCACGGTCTGAGCCTTATGGCCTATCGTAACCTCGCCCAGATCGGGTTCTCGGAGGAGGAGATCAAAGCGCTCGCCGCCGATTACACCGTTATGGACGGGCCGAATGACGACGGCGAGATGTTCGAGCGTGCGGCGATCCCGTCGGACCGGTTCGTCAGCCCCTACGCCAACGAGCAGGAAGCCCGGGCGATCAACAACGGCGCCTATCCGGTCGACCTGTCGCTGATCATCAAGGCCCGCGCGGATGGCGCGAACTATCTCTACGCGTTGCTGACCGGCTACCGTGAAGAGGCGCCCGAAGGCGTCGATCTGATGCCGGGCATGTACTACAACGAGTACTATGGCGGTAACCAGATCGCCATGCCGCAGCCGCTCTACGACGATTTCGTGGAGTACTCGGACGGGACCCAGGCGACGGTGTCGCAAATGGCGAAGGACGTGACCTACTTCCTGAAGTTCGCCGCGGAACCGAGCCATGACGAGCGCAAGCAGATGGGGATCAAAGTCATCATCTTCCTGCTTGTCTTCACCGGCCTCGCCTATGCGTCCATGAAGAAGATCTGGGCCGACGTGAAAAAATAATCCCGCGAGGGACGAGTTTCACATCTGTCTTTGACATGAAGGCCGCCGGTGGCACCATCGGCGGCCTTTTCTTTTTACCGAAGTTCTAAAAATCGAGAGGGGGAATTCATGCTGGGGGTGATTGGCGGCAGCGGCGTTTACGATCTGCCAGGTCTGGAGAATGTGCGGTGGGAGCCGATGGACACGCCCTGGGGCACGCCGTCGGACGCGCTGATGCATGCGGAGCTGGCGGGCCAACCGATCGTGTTCCTGCCCCGGCATGGCCGCGGCCACGTCCACAGCCCGTCCTCTCTGCCCTATCGGGCGAACATCGATGCGCTGAAGCAGGCCGGGGTGACCGATATCCTGTCGGTCAGCGCTGTCGGCAGCCTCAAGGAGGAACTGAAGCCGGGGACCTTCGTGCTCGTCGACAATTTCATCGACCGCACCTTCAGCCGCCAAAAGAGCTTTTTCGGCGAGGGCTGCGTCGCCCATGTCAGCGTCGCCCACCCAACCTGCGGGCGGGTCGGGGCGGCGGTCCGCGAAGCGGCGGCGGAGATCGGTATCGATCTGGTCGACGGCGGTACCTATCTGACCATGGAAGGCCCGCAGTTCTCCACCCTGGCGGAGAGCAATCTCTATCGCCAATGGGGCTGCGATGTGATCGGCATGACGAATATGCCGGAGGCGAAACTCGCCCGCGAGGCGGAGATCTGCTACGCGACCGTCGCCATGGTGACCGACTACGACTGTTGGCACCCGGATCATGACAACGTCACGGTCGAGCAGGTGATCAAGACGCTGCTCGAAAACGCCGATCACGCGAAGGCGCTGGTCAAGGCGGTCGCCCCGAAGGTGGCGGATCATCCAGACGCCTGCCAAAAGGGATGTGACCGCGCGCTCGACTTCGCGCTCATCACGCATCAGGACAAGCGCGATCCCGCGGTCGTCGAAAAGCTGAAGACGGTGGCCGGCCGGGTCCTCTGACCCGGCGTCCCCTTAACCGAGCATTCGGTCCAGGAAGTCGATGCTGCGTTCCCGGGCGATCTTGGCGCTGGTCGCCTCGTAGCTGCCGCGCCGGTCGCAGTTGAAGCCGTGATCGGCCGGATAGGCATGGATCTCGGCGGTCGGGTGCAGCTTCCTGATCTCCGCCACCTGGTCCATGGGGATGCCCTTGTCCAGCTCGCCGAAATGGCCGAGCACCGGGCATTGGATGGGGTCGTCACCCAGGGTCGGAATGCCGCCGCCGTAATAGACCACGGCGCCCGCCAGCGGCAGATGCTGGGCCGCGGCCATGGACAGGAAGCCGCCCCAGCAATAGCCGATGGTGGCCACCTTGCCGGCCGACTGGGCGACGTCCAGAGCCGCCTTGAGGTCGAGCAGCGCGTCCTCGGTCTTGATCTGTGCCTTGAGCGCCTTGCCCTTCTCGATGCCGTCCGCGTCATAGCCAAGGTTCACCTTGCGCTCGACCCGGTCGAACATTTGCGGGGCGACACAGAAGAACCCATCGGCCGCGAAGCCTTCGCAGACGTCTTGGATATGCTCGTTGACGCCGAAGATTTCCTGAATGACGACGAGGCCGCCCTTCGGCCGGTCGCCGGGCCCCCGGATATAGGCGTCGAATTTGTGACCGTCGCTGGCGAAAAGCTCCATCCAAGCGCCTTGAGCCATGATTTTCCTCCCTGTTTCGGTGTCCCGGTTATGCGGGCCAACGCCCCGGACGGTCAATGGTCAAGCGGCGGTGCCAAATCAAGGCGCCCCTCTCTCCGCTAGGGGAGAGAGCCGGGGTGAGGAGGCGTCAGACGTTGAAGCGGAAATGGAAGATGTCCCCGTCCTTGACGTCGTAATTGGAGCCCTCGACCCGCATCTTGCCGGCTTCCTTGGCGCCGGCCTCGCCGCCGCAGGCGATGAAGTCGTCATAGGAGATCGTCTCGGCCCGGATGAAGCCCCGTTCGAAGTCCGTGTGGATGGCGCCCGCCGCCTCCGGGGCTTTGGCACCGTTGCGGACGGTCCAGGCGCGGGCCTCCTTGGGGCCGACCGTGAAGAAGGTCAAAAGATCCAAAAGTTCATAGCCCGCCCGGATCAGACGGGTCAGGCCCGGCTCCTCAAGGCCCATGGAGTCGAGATATTCTGCCTTCTCTTCGGCGTCGAGCTGGGCGACCTCGGCCTCGATGGCGGCGGAGATGACGACACATGCGGCCCCTTCCGCCTTCGCCTTCTCGGCGACCTTTGCGGAATACGCGTTGCCGGTGGCCGCCGCCTCCTCCTCCACATTGCAGAGATAGAGGATCGGCTTGGTGGTCAGGAGTTGGAGGGCCTTGACCTCCTTCATGCGGGTCGGGTCGAACTCGACGGTGCGGGCCGCCTTGCCGTCCTCCAGCGCCGCCAGGATCGGCTCGATGATCTCGAGCTGGGCCTTCGCCTCCTTGTCGCCGCCCTTGGCCTTCTTCCCGAGATTGACCTGCCGCTTCTGCAGGCTTTCGAGATCGGCCAGCATCAACTCCGTCTCGATCACGTCGGCATCCCGCAGCGGATCGACACCGCCCTCCACATGGGTGATGTCGTCGTCTTCGAAGCAGCGAAGCACGTGAACGATGGCGTCGACCTCGCGAATGTTGGCGAGGAATTGGTTGCCGAGGCCCTCGCCCTTGCTGGCGCCGCGCACCAGACCGGCGATGTCGACGAATTCGAGCTGGGTCGGGATCACCTTCGCGGATTTGGCGAGTTCCGCCGCCTTGTCGAGGCGCGGATCGGGCACGCTGACCCGGCCCGTGTTCGGCTCGATGGTGCAGAAGGGGTAATTCGCCGCTTCCGCCGCCTGGGTCGAGGTCAGCGCGTTAAAGAGGGTGGACTTGCCGACATTGGGCAGGCCGACGATACCGCAGTTGAAACCCATGGAATGCTCTCGTTGGTGCGATCTGGGGGAGGGAGGTGTTGGCCGAGGGGGATAGACGAAAAACGCCGTTTCGGGAAGGGGCGGGGTTGCTTGCCAAGGGTGCTTTATCCGGAGGAGGATGATGGATGCTTCTTCCGCCCTATCTCCTACAATCGAAGTGGTCCCCATGACGCAACCCGATCGCGACCCGGAAATCCTCGCCCCTCAGGACTGGAGCTTTCCCGTCGATATCGCCTATGGCCCGGGACGGCTGGCGGAGATCGGCGCCCGCTGCCGGGGATTGGGGATCGCCAATCCGCTGATCGTTACCGACCGCGGCAGCCGCGACCTGCCCTTTCTCGACCGTCTGCGGGACCATTTGTCAGAGGCCGGCGTCGGTTCCGGGTTGTTCGCCGACATCTCGCCCAACCCGCGCGACGACGAGATCGGCGCGGGCAGGGCGCTCTTCCGGGCTGGCGGGCACGATGCGGTCATCGCCATCGGCGGCGGCAGCGCCATGGACGGCGGGAAGGCCGTTTGTCTCACGGCGGCCAATGGTGTCGACCTCTGGGCGTTCGAATTCGAACAGCCGGTGCCGGAGGTCGCGGCCCCCTTTCCGAAGCTGATCACAATCCCGACGACGGCGGGAACCGGGGCCGAGACGGAAAGCACGGCCATGGTCACCGCCGTCGCCAAGGGCATGAAATTCTGTATCTGGCATCCGGATCTCAAACCCGCGCTCGCTCTGCTCGATCCCGACCTGACTCTCGGTCTTCCGGTCCCGCTGACCGCGTGGACCGGGGCCGACGCGATGACCCATGCCATCGAGGCCTATCTGGTGCCGGGCTTCCATCCGTTTTGCGACGGCCTTGCGTTGGAGGGCCTTTCCCTGGTCGCGACATGGCTGCCAACGGTCGTGGAGGAGCCCGGGAACCGGGCCGCGCGCGGCGGCATGCTGGCCGGGTCGTGCCTGGCCGGTGTCGCCTTCCTGAAGGGTCTCGGGCTGGTCCATGCGATTTCCCACATGGTCGGGGCCGAGTACAACACCCAGCACGGGCTGACCAATGCGATCGTGCTCCCGGTCGTGCTGCGCTTCAACCTGCAAGGGCAAGAGGGGCAGGCGGAAAAGGTGCGGCGCATGGCCGACGCCATGGGGCTGGCGGACAAGTCGGCGGACGCCCTCATCGCCGAGGTCGAACGCATTCTCGACGAGATCGGGATTCCGAAATCCCTGGCCGAGATCGGTGTGCCGCCGGATTGTGCGGAGCGCATCGCGGAAAAGGCGATCCAGGACAGTGCCGCCGGTACAAACCCCCGACCGGCGAGCGTGGACCAGATCCGGGCGCTGGTCGACCAGGCGATCGTCAAGGCGCGCTGAGGGCGCTTCCCGGCCCGCTCCGCGAAGAAAAACGAGAAACGGCGGCGGATCGCTCCGCCGCCGCACTCGGACAGGATTGAAAGGAGGGGTTAAGAGAACCACCACCGTTCGGCGTTCTTCGCGCCGTCGAGCTCCCAATTGTTCCCGACCTGCTCCGGCACGCCCATCTTGTCGCTATAGGCCATGACGTCGCTCGGGAAGAGCGGCAGCAGGACCCCGCCATCGGTGTGGACGATCTGCTGCATTTCCACATAGATCTCGCGGCGGACCGCCGGATCGGTCTCCGCCCGGCCCATCAACAGCAGCTCGTTGAACCGCTCGTGCTGCCAGAAGGTGTCGTTCCAGGCCGCGTCGTCCTTGTAGACCGTGGAGAACATCATGTTCTCGGTCGGTCGACCCGACCAGTAACAGGCGACGAACGGTTTCTTCATCCAGACATCGGACCAGTAGCCGTCATTGGGTTCGCGGACGACCTCTATGTCGATGCCGGCCGCCTTGCCGGTCTCCCGCATCAACTGGGCGGCGTCGACCGCGCCGTTGAAGCCGGTCTCGGCCGCGTGGAACTGGATCGACAGACTGCTGAGCCCGGCCTTCTTGAGATGGAACTTGGCCTTCTCCGGATCGTATTCCCGCTGCGGCAGCTCCTCCTCGGTGGCGCGGTAGATGTTGGCCGGGCCGATGGGATTGTCGTTGCCGAGCTCGCCATAGCCCCGAAGGATCGTGTCGAGCCATTGCTTGCGGTCGACGATGTATTTGACCGCCGTGCGCACATCGTTGTTGTCGAAGGGCGGCGTGTCGGTCCGCATCGGCAGCGTGATCTGCTTGTTCCCGGTGACCGAGTGGACCACCACATTGGGAACGCGCTTCAACAGGTCGATGGTTTTCACGTCGACCTTGGCCATGCAATCGATCTCGTCGGTCCGCAGCGCGGTGATCCGCGCATTGGTATCGGCGATCTGCAGGCTCTCGACCTCGTCGAAGAAGGCCCGGCCCTCCTTCCAGTAGTTCGGGTTGCGGCGGGTAAACGAGCGGACGCCGGCTTCGTGCTCGACCAACATGTAGCCGCCGGTGCCGATCCCCGATTCGTACTCCACATTGCCGTCGGCGTCGGTCGGCACGATGCAGAGGTGATAGTCGCTCAGAAGGAAGGGGAAGTCCGCATCCCCGCCCTTGAGTTGGACGACCACATGGCTTTTGCCGTCCGCCTTGAAGGACTCGATTCCGCTCAACAGCCCAGAGGCGGCGGAGGAGGAGTTCTCATTGGTGTGGTGATGAAGATTGGCGACCACGTCGTCGGCGTCCAAGGTCTTGCCGTTGTGGAACTCGACCCCTTCGCGGATCTTGAAGGTCCAGGTCTTGGCGTCCTTGCTGCCTTCCCAACTTTCCGCCAGTTCCGGCACCAACTGGCCGTCCGGACCGACCTCGGTGAGATTGTTGCGCAGTTGTCCGAACTGCAGATGGATCATGTAGAGATCCAGAATCTTGCCCGGATCCAACACATCGGAGGTCGCCCCACCCGTGAGACCGACCCGCAACCGGCCGCCTTTCTTCGGAGTCGCCGCCAAGACCTTGTTCGCGCTCGTCACAATGGTTCCCGCGGCGGCAAAAGAAACTCCCGCCGCCGTCATCATCTTGATCGCATCGCGGCGGCTGGCGCCATGTGATAGAGCATGACGAAGCCTCGACTGCTCGGCCCATGACAAATCGCTATACTCGATGTCACCTCTGCTTTTCTTGACCATCTTATCGTCTCCCTGTTGAGGAATTTATCCCATTTGCTTCCCTGTGATCGTTAACGATTGCACTACATGCCCGCCCGTTCAACAGGGGAGCGGCCGGAATCGTCGCGCGCTTTCGGATTTCGAGGAAGTCGGGAGCGGGAGATAAGACGGAGGACTGGCCTCAGTCCTTGAGCTTTCGCAGGATCGCGAAAGGCGACTCGTCGGTGCCGTCGCCGTCCGATGTCGGTTTCTCCGTCGAGAAATGCGGTTCGGCCTTCGGTGCCGGTTTGGGCGCTTTAGGGGCTTTCGGGGCAGGTGGGAAGACCGCGTTGGTCACCGCCGTCATGAAGCGGTTCCCTTCGCCGGAGATCAGGTCGCCCGCATGGTCGGCGACCGCGTCCAGCAGCAGCGGCAACCATTTTCCGTCCGTCTTGGAGAAGTCGCCGAGCACATGGCCCAGAACCTTCTCCTTGTCGCCGGGATGGCCGATGCCGAGCCTTACCCGGGCGAAGTCCTTGCCGAGATGGGCCTCGATGGACCGGATGCCGTTGTGCCCGCCATTGCCGCCGCCCCATTTCACCCGAACCTTGCCGGGCTTGAGGTCGAGCTCGTCATAGAGGACGAACACATCCTTCAGCGGCACCTTGTAGAAGCGGGCCGCCTCGGCGACCGACTTGCCGCTCTCGTTCATATAGGTCTGGGGCTTGAGAACGAGGACCTTGAGGCCCGCGATCTGTCCCTCGGCGGCTTCGGCCTGGAACCGTTTGCGCCAGGGGGAAAGGTTATGGCGGCGGGCGATTTCGTCAGCCGCCATAAAGCCGATATTATGCCGGTGTCCGGCATATTTGGGGCCCGGATTGCCGAGGCCGGCCAGGATCAGCATGCTGCGTCTCCTTTATCCGAAAACCCCAAAGGAACGGTTGGGGGCGATTAGGACTCGCCGCCCTCGTCGGCAGCGGCTTCCCCGCCTTCCGTTTCGCCTTCTTCTTCGCTGGCGGCGGACAACAGCCCGCGCGGCGCGATGATGGTGGCGATGGTGAAGTCGCGGTCGTCGATCACCGCGGTGATGCCCTCCGGAACATTGCTCACCGCGCTGAAATGGATGCTGTCGCCGAGATTGAACGGCGTCAGATCGATTTCCAGGTGATCCGGAATGTCGACCGCCGGGCAGGTCAACTCGACCGTGTTCCGGACGATCTGGAGCATGCCGCCCTGGGTGAGGCCCTCACACTTGTCTTCGTTCAGGAAGGTCACGGGCACTTCCACATTGAGCACCGTGCGGCGGGTCACGCGCAGGAAGTCCATGTGGATCGGCTGGTCGGTCACCGGGTCGAAGTGCACGTCGCGGATCAGCGTCCGGTGCGTGCCCTGATCGGTCTTCACGTCGAAGAGACGGGTCTGAATGCCGCCGCGCTGCAGCTGCTTGATGACATCACGGCGATCGACGGTCACGATCACGGGGTCCTTGTTGTCCCCATAGATCACGGCTGGCACCCGGCCTGCACGACGTGCGGCGCGGGCGGCCCCCTTACCGGCCCGTTCGCGGATTTCCGCGGAAATGGTTTCGAATTCGGCCATCGTTGGCTCCCTTGGTCATAAGACAAAAGATATCCTCCACGGATCGGCCTCCAGGGGTGCCGCTTCCGTGCGAAGTCCGGGTGCTTACACCAAACCGGGGGAAAACACCACCGCCGATTTGCGCAGACCGCGCCCGCTATTCCGCGGGTTTGGGCCAGGTCAGTTGAACAGGCTCGAGACCGAGCGCTCCTCGGAGATGCTCTGGATCGCCTTGCCCATCAGTTCGGCGATGGAGAGCTGCCGGATGTTCGGGGCGACGCGCACCGCCTCGGTCGCCTGGATCGAGTCTGTGATTACGAGCGAGCGCAGCGAGGAGGAGGTGATGCGGGCGACCGCGCCGCCGGACAGCACGCCATGGGTCACATAGGCGTCGACCGCGGTCGCGCCCTTTTCCAGCAGTGCGTCGGAGGCGTTGCAGAGCGTGCCGCCGGAATCGACGATATCGTCGATCAGGATGCAGGGGCGGCCGTCGACCTCACCGATCACATTCATGACTTCCGACATGCCGGCCCGTTCGCGGCGCTTGTCGATGATGGCGAGATCGGCGCCGAGCCGTTTGGCGATGGCCCGTGCCCGGACCACGCCGCCGACATCCGGGGAGACGGCGACCAGCTTGTCCTTCTTACCGTAGCGCTCCTCGATATCGCGGGCGAAGACCGGGGCGGCGAACAGGTTGTCCGTCGGAATGTCGAAGAAGCCTTGGATCTGGCCGGCGTGCAGGTCGATGGTCAGCACCCGGTCGGCCCCCGCGGTGGTGATCAGATTGGCGACCAGCTTGGCCGAGATCGGCGTCCGCGGACCCGACTTCCGATCCTGCCGGGCATAGCCGAAATAGGGGATGACCGCGGTGATGCGGCGCGCCGAGGCCCGTTTCAGGGCGTCGATCGCGACCAGCAGCTCCATTAAATGGTCGTTCGCCGGATAGCTGGTCGACTGGACAACGAAGACGTCCTCGCCGCGAATGTTCTCCTGGATCTCGACGAACACTTCCATGTCCGAGAACCGTTTCACACTCGCTTTGACCAAGGGGAGTTTGAGATAGGCGCAGACCGCTTCGGAGAGCGCCCGGTTACTGTTGCCAGTCAGAATTTTCATGCATCGCCACCAAAAGAGGGTCCGAAACCGGACGTGAGAGGGCCGCGGGGCCGCGCCCCCTCCGAAAAGCCGCCGGAACCTATCAATCGCCCGCGCCGGTGTAAACTGAGCGGGGGTTGCTTTTGCGAATGACACCTATGAGGTCCGGGAGCACCCCCTGGGCGATGAAATAGGCCGATTCGCTCCAATTCGCTTCCAGCACGCCCGGTTTCACTGGGGTTTCCTGGCCGAGACGGCCGAGTTCCCGGCCGTCCGCGGTGCTGACGATCCAATCGATCCGGACCAGTTCCCGGGTCTGATCGATCGGGATAACGTCGATCTCCCCGGTGACCTGGGCGGTGATCTCGGCCGGATCGACGGACACGGCGATGGATTGGGCCAGCAGTCCCCGGCGGAGGGCCATCAACAGGGCTGTTTCCCCGGCCTGCTCGACACCGTCGACCGGGCCGAGCCCGACGACGAGGGGCCGCGCCTCGTCGGTGCCGACGATTCTGTCGGCGAATGTTTTGGCGGTCTCGGCCGCGATGCCGGCGATCAGGCTGTCCCCGTCTTCCCGCCATTCCCTTGCGGGCACCCGCCAGGCGTCGGTCCGGCTGGCGATCGCCTCGCCGCGCGCGTCCGTGAGCGTCCAGATCAGGTCGACGATGACGTCGGGGCCGTCGCCCGTCTCCCGGCCCTTGGCCGCGAGCCGGCTGGAGAGCCGATTGCCCGCCGCGACCGCCGCCGGCACGCCCCGGCCCCGCAAGGCCTCCGCGACATCCTCGGCAAGCGCGGTGGCGGCCCGGTCCGAGAGCCCGCTGGGCACCTCGACCCGTACGCCTTCGCCGGCGGTCTGCACCAGGGCATCGACCGCCGGGGTGACCGAACCTCGTTCAAAGACGGGCAAAGGCGCACCGCAGCCCACGACGGCCGTCATGACGGTCGCGGCCACCAATGCCCTCCACAACGCCCTAGATGACGACACAGCTCACCATCAGGCCGAGCATCAGCACCATGGTGAAGATAATCAAATGCGGCATGGGTTTCCTATTTGTGGACCAGGTCGAGGCTCGCCTTCGAGAGCCGTTCACAGCCCGTCTCGGTGACCAGCACGGTCTCGCCCAGGGTCATGGCGACACCGGCCTCGCTGTTCATCAAGATCATATGCATGAAGAAGACCATGTTGGGGCGGGCGATCACCGGGTTGCCTTCGTAGAACATCGGCCAATCCATCCAATTGGGCGCGAACGTGGTCCCCAGCGAATAGCCGCAGGCGTTCAATCGGTGCTCCTGGAAGCCATGGGCGTCGAGGGTTCTCGCATGGGCGTCGAACACGGTCGAGATCGGGTCGCCGGGCTTAAGGGCCTCCTGGCAGGCGAGCAGGGCCTCGTGGGCCGCCTTGTACATGTCCAACTGCACCTGGGGCATGTCGCCGAAGACGAAGGTTCGCATCAGGGCGGCGTGGTAGCGGCGATAGACTCCGGCCCATTCCAGGGTCAACTGATCGTTCTGGTCCAGGGTCCGCCGGCCGGTGAAATAGCGGCAAAGGAGGGCCCCCTGGCCGGAGCCGATGATGAACTCGTTGCCCGGATAATCGCCTCCGCCCTCGAAGACCGCGCCCTGCATGGCGGCGAGGATGCTGCCCTCGTTGACCCCCGGGGCGGCGAGGTCGGCCGCCGCGTCCAGGGCCGCGTCGCCCAGTTCCGCGGCTTTGCGGACATAGGCGATCTCCGCCGGGCTCTTCACCAGTCTCAGTTCCGAGACGAGATTCGACGCGTCGGTGAGGGTTCCGTAGCTATCGAGCGCCATGCCGAGGTTGAGGGCGCTCTTGCCGGTCATGCCATAGGCTTCCCACTCGATGCCGATGCGTTTGCCCCGCGCGCCGTATTCGTCGAGGATGTCCGGCAGGAGCATATGCGGGAAGGCGCCCTCCTGGTCCTTCCACACCCGGATATCCTTGATGACCGAGGTGTGTTGGGCCTGGCGCAGATCGGCGGAGCGGGTCAGCAGCGTCATGCGCCCGTCTTCGCCGAGAATCAGGCACTGGAAGAAGACATAGCCGAAGGTGTCGTATCCGGTCAGGTAGAACATCGTCTCCTGCCGGAAGATCAGCATCGCCTTGAGCTGGGCCTCCTCCATCTTCTTGATCGTGGCGGCCCGGCGCGCGGCGAGTTCCTCCTCGCTGAAATGAATATGCATCGAGTGTTTCCTAGACGGGATCGAGGGTGATGAGAGAGAGCGAACGGCCGTAATCCGGCTCCCGGCGGTGGGTCGCGCGGCGATAGCTGAAGAACTCCGCCTCCTCGCGATAGGTGTCGTGGGGCGAGGGGAAGACGTCGGCGACGCCGGCCTCCCTCAGCGCCTTCGCGACGAAGCCCGGCAGGTCGAACAGCCTCTTGCCCGAGGGGCCCGCGGAAGTGAAGAAGCGGGCGTTCTCAGGGTCCATGTCGATGAAGCGGCCGGGGAATTCGGGGCCGACCTCATAGGAGGCCGGGCCGATCGCCGGGCCGATCGCCGCCTGGATATTCCCGGGGGTGGCGCCGAGATCGGTCATCGCGTCGATGGCGGCGTCAATGATGCCGGTGA
Source organism: Alphaproteobacteria bacterium (assembly GCA_024743275.1). Lineage (GTDB taxonomy): Bacteria > Pseudomonadota > Alphaproteobacteria > JANSWW01 > JANSWW01 > JANSWW01. The sequence goes on along the minus strand of JANSWW010000006.1, from coordinate 220,240 downwards.
GGGCCCCCTTCCAGCCCGCATGGGCGGCGCCGATCACTCCCGCGCCGGGGTCGACCAGCAGCACCGGCGCGCAATCCGCGGTGAGGACGCCGAGTGCGACCCCCGGGGTGTTCGTCACCAGGGCGTCTGCCTCGGTCCGGTCCGCGTCGGCGACGGGGCCGGTGACCGTCACGCAGGTCGCCGAATGGATCTGCCGGCAGGTGGCGAGGGCGTCCGGCGGCAGGTCCAACGCGGCCAGCGTCCGGGCCCGGTTCGAGCGGACCTTGTCCGGATCGTCCCGGGAACCGATGCCGCAATTGAGGGAGTTATAGATGCCGCCGCTGACACCGCCCCGGCGGGTGTAGAAGGCGTGCCGGATGCGGCCTTCCCCCAGAGCGTCGATTTGGATCATGCGGCCTATCCCCTCGTTTCGAATCCAGGCGGCAGCGCGCCGGACGCCGGTGCGATCGCCATGGCGGAAAAAAGCCTACCCATTTGGTCCGGGTCGACCAGCCGTTTCAAGTCTTTTGCGATACTGTCCGGGTCTTCGGCGTTGCGGGCCAGGACCGCCGCGCGGGCCTCGATCCCGAGATCGGTGAGGAAGGCGCCCTGGGTCTTGGGGCCATGCACCGCCGCTCCGCTCTCCCTTGCTGCCCGGCCGAGCGCGTCGAAATCGACATGGGCTGTCAGATCGGTCTCGCCCGGGGCCGCCAAGGGATGAACCGGACGATGACCGCCCAGCGCTTGCAGCGTATCGCCGATGGCCGTGACCGGATGACCGTAGTCGATCAGCAGCGCAACCGATCCGTCCTGTTGGGCACGGCGGCCCAGGTCTTTGGCGACCGTCAGGCCGGCGGGGCAGATCTCTGCGATGTCCCCGGCCTTGGCGTGACGCCGCAGGGGCGGGTAGACCAGCGCCTCGGCGAGAGCGGGCGAGGGGGTGGCGCCATAGGCGAGGTCGCCGGTCTCCTCGTCGACCGTCACCAGCCGTTCCCGCCAGCCGTCGACCGAGCGGATCAGTTGGCGGATCGGCAGGGCGTCGATGAACTCGTTGGCGATGATGATCGCCGGGCCGTCCGGGACGCTGTCGAGCCTGTTGTGCCAGCGCGGGGACGCTGAACCGACGGCCTCGGCCTGCTTGCGGCGCAGCACCGGGCTCGTCTCCACCAGATGCACCTGGATCGCCTGGCGGAACAGCGGGACCTGGCTCGCCGCGCGCAGGGCGTCCGCCATCAAGGTGCCGCGCCCAGGGCCGATCTCGACCAGGGCGATGCGCTCCGGACAGCCCATTTGCTGCCATATGACGGCCGCCCAAAGCCCCAGCATTTCGCCGAACATCTGGCTGATTTCCGGGGCGGTTGTGAAATCGCCGGCGCGACCGAACGGGTCGCGGGTCGTGTAGTATCCATGCTCCGGGTCGGCGAGGCAGACCGCCATATAGTCGGCGATGGTGATCGGTCCGCTTTTGCGAATCCGCTCGATCAGCTTGGCTTTGAGGGGCGTGTCGGCCATGGCGCGATCACGCGGGGGTGGGGCCGGTGCGCCGGGCGCTGCGGATCAGATAGAGGCCCAATGCGATCATCGGCAGGCAGAGGAACTGGCCCATGCTGAAGGTGTCGTTGATGAACAGCCCCAGCACCGGGTCGATGCCGCGCACGAACTCGACAAAGAACCGGCCCACGCCATAGCCCAGGAAGAAGATGCCCGCGATCAGGCCCGGCGTTTCCTTGGCCCGGGTGAAACGCACGAGATAGAATAGGACCAGGAACAGCAGCAGGCCTTCCACCGCGCCCTCGTAGAGCTGGGCCGGATGTCTCGGTTCGGGACCAGCCTTTGGGAAGATGATGGCCCAGGGCACATCGCTCGGCCGGCCCCAGATCTCGCCGTTGATGAAATTGGCGATCCGGCCGAAGAACAGGCCGATCGGGGCCGCCGCACAGACCGCGTCGCCGAATTTCAGGACCGAAATGTCATGCTTGCGGCAGAACAGGATGGCGGCGATCAGCACGCCCAGCATGCCGCCGTGGAAGGCCATGCCGCCCTTCCAGATCTGGAAGATCTCCAGCGGCGCTTCGCCGAAATAGTAGAAGGGGCGATAGAAGATCACGAAGCCCAGTCGGCCGCCGATCACGATCCCGACCGTCGCCCAGGTGACGAACTCCTCCAGCTTTGCCGTGTCGAAGCTGATCGGGTGGCGTTTGACGACCCAGATGGCATAGCGCCAGCCGCCGAGGATGCCGGCGATATAGGCGAGCGCATACCAGCGGATCTGGATGAAGCCGAGATCGAGGGCGACGGGGTCGATGACCGGAAAGTCCATGGTGGGGTCTGCCGTTCGCGGGGTGGGGACGCCTCTATATGGGAGTCGACGTCCCTATCGATAGGGATCTTCTTGCGCGAGATGGTCGCGCACATAGCCGGCGACCCCGTCCTCCAGCCGGGTGAAGGGTTTGGTATACCCGGCTTGGCGCAGGCGGTCGGTCTTGCTCTCGGTGAAATACTGATATTTGTCCCGGATCGCCTCGGGGGTGTCGACCCAGGTCACCCTGAGGGGTTTCTGCACGGCGTCGTGGGCCGCCTTGGCGAGATCGAGAAAGCTCCGCGCCTGACCGGTACCGCAGTTGTAGAGCGCGCTTTCCGGGCGGTTCTCGTAGAGCCAGGACATGACATCGACCGTGTCGTCGACATGGACGAAGTCGCGCAACTGCCCGCCGTCCTCATAGTCCGGCCGGTGGGACCGGAACAGGGTTACCGGGGCATCGGCCAGAATCTTCGGCGCCATCTGGGCGACGACGCTCATCTGGCCTTCCTTGTGATATTCGTTCGGGCCGTAGACGTTGAAGAACTTCATGCCGGCCCAGAAGGGCGGGGTCGGATCGCCCCGCGTCACGAGCGACGCGATCCGCCGGTCGACGAGATGCTTCGACCAGCCATAGGCGTTCATCGGATGAAGGTCCGCGAGATCCGCTTGGTCGTCGAAGCCCGCCGATCCGTCGCCATAGGTCGCCGCCGAGGAGGCATAGATGAACGGCTTCTGATGCGTGGTGCACCATTCCCACAGATCGAGGGAGAGCCGGATGTTGGATTTGACGATGAGGTCCACGTCCCGCTCGGTGGTCGCGGAGATCGCACCCATGTGGAAGACCGCGTCGACTTCCCGCCAGACCTTTTCCAGAAAGCTCCAGAGGTCTTCCGGCATGATCACGTCGGCCAGATTCCGCTGGGCGAGATTGCGCCACTTGTCCTCGTGTCCGAGCCAGTCGACAACGATGATGTCGTCGAGGCCGCGCGCCTCCAATCCGGCCGCGAGATTGGATCCGATGAACCCGGCGCCGCCGGTAATCACGATCATGAATGACCCCATTAACAATCCGGATGTCTGACAGAGGGTCGCATCCGCCCTGTCAATGCGTTAAAGGACTGCCATATCGGACCATATGACGTCACTAAGGTTTTCGGGAAAGGAGACTCCCATGCGCGAACGGGTACGCTTCATTGAGGATTTGGCGCGGGTCGCCTCCGGAGCGGTCGGCGCGGCCACGGGGGTGCGCGACGAGGTGGAACAGATGGTCCGCCAGCGTTTCGAACGCGTCGCCGCCGACCTCGATCTGGTCAGCCGGGAGGATTTCCACGCGGTCGAGGCGATGGCCGAGGCCGCCCGTCTCGAGAACGAGACCCTGAAGGAGCGACTCGCCGCCCTCGAGGCCCGGATCGAGAGCCTCGAAAAGGCCCCCGCGAAGAAGCCCGCGCCCGCGAAGAAGCCCGCCGCCAGGACCGCGGCCAAGGCCTCCACGAAAACCTCGACGGCGGCCGCGAAACCGAAGCGGACCGCCGCGACGAAGCCCCGCGCAACTTCGAAGACAGCCTCAAAAACCACCGATAAGTAACGGATAAGTATAATACTTCGTGCTTATCCACAGGTTGTTCACAAGGTTTCAAACAGCCCACTAGATGTCGCAATAATTTAACGGTCGACGCTAAATCTTGTGTTGCTGTCCGGGCAGATGAATGCCATCCTACAGTCCCTAGTGGGTCATTCGGTTTGTCTTACCAAATCTGGTGATTCACTTGTCCGGGCCATTTCGGCCCATTGACTGGGAGGCGAGCCATGACCCTGAGACTGATCTCCGGCGGCGACTCACCGGCCAATCCCCTCGACATCGTGGAGCAGCTTGTCGAAGCCAATGAATGGGCGTTCGACCGGTCGAGCGATGACGAGTTGGCGGTCGAGGTGACGGGACGGTGGTGTGATTTCCACCTGTTTTTCTGCTGGCGGGAAGAGCTGCACGCGCTGCATTTCTCCTGCCTGTTCGATTCCCGCGCGCCGAAGTCCAAGATGGGGGACGTGGCCCAGCTTCTGGCGCTCGTGAACGAGCGGCTGTGGCTCGGTCATTTCGATCTCAGTTCCGAGGACGGGGTCACCATGTTCCGTCACACCGTTCCCATGCGGGGCGCTCCGGCGGCCAGCGTGGAGATGGTCGAGGATCTGATGGATGTCGCTATCGGCGAATGCGAGCGTTTCTACCCGGCGTTCCAATTCGTGCTCTGGGGCGGCAAGTCGGCCGAAGAGGCGATCGCCGCCTCGATGCTTGATACGGTGGGCGAGGCGTAGACCCCGTCTCCGTAACCGTTCCGGCTTGGGCCGCCTTTCAGGCCCATTTCCTCCCGCGTCCCAGCGGTGACGTGCTATCCCTTCGGCGACGGTGGCTTGGGGCCGGATCCCCGGGGTGCAGGCAAAGGGATAAACGGAATGCGTCAGGGAATAGATCATTTGGTTTTGCCGGTCCGCGATCTGGAGGCGGCCCGCGATCGATACCGCGCCATGGGCTTCACGCTGACCCCACGCGCCAGCCACGATTGGGGGACGGACAACTCCCTGGTCCAGTTGGACGGCAGCTTCCTGGAAATCCTGACCGTCGCCTATCCCGAAAAACTGTTCCCGGAAGTGGGCCGCACCTTCAGCTTCGGGGAGTTCAACCGCGACTTCCTGGAAAGGCGCGAGGGCTTTTCCATGCTGGTCTTCGAGGGACTCGACACCGCCTCGGAACAGCGGCGCTACAACGATCTCGGCTTCGGTCCCTGGGATCCGTTCCATTTCGAACGGACGACCACGCTGCCGAGCGGAGAGACGGCGACGGTGGCCTTCGATCTCGCCTTCGCCACCGACCCCGCCCTGCCCGATGCCCGCTTCTTCACCTGCAAGCAGACCGCCCCGCATCTCTTCTGGAAGCGGGAATATCAGCGCCACGCGAACGGCGCCCAGCGATTGGTCGATGTGGTGATGATCGCCGAGGATCCGCCGGCATTGGCCGACATCTACCGGCGTCTCTGCGGCGAAAGGGCCGTCGCGGTTACGCATGACACTCTTTCGGTTGTGACGTTGCTGGGCCGGATCCTGGTGCTGACCCCGATGGGAATGGTCGACCGGTTCGGCGTCAATCCCGCCGAGGACTGCCCCGAAACGCCGCATTTCGCGGCCTACACCGTTCAGGTCGCCGATCTCGACGCGGTCGGCTTCATTCTCGCCAATGCGGGGATCGCCCATATCAGGGCAGGGGACCGGGTGACGGTGCCGCCGGCGACCGGCTTCGGTACGGCGATCAGCTTCGTCGGCGGCTAGGCAAATGGTGTGAACGCCCGGTCAGGCGAGGGATTGCGCGCCGAACCGGACGTTCTGTGGCTGGAGGACGACTGAGAAGGTCGATCCACGGCCTTCATCGGACTGGATGCTCAACATCATGTCCTGCAGGCGACAGAGCCGGTCGACGATGTTGAGGCCGAGCCCGATGCCCTCCACCTTGCGTCTCAGCATCGCCGAGGGCTGCTGCGCCTGATAGGCCTGATAGAACGGTTTGGTCAGTTCCCCGATGCGTTCGGCCGGGATGCCCACCCCGGTATCCTGGACATAGAGGGCGGCCCCATCGGCCCCGCTTCGCCAGCCGAGCGTGATCGCCGCGTCGGGGCCGCCATGCTTGATCGCGTTGCCGATCAGATTGTCGAGGATCTGGGCCATGGCGTTGGCATCCGCCTGGATCGCCACCGGGGCATGGGGCAGTTGTACGGCGATGGGCTTTCGGTTCTCCGCCTTCAGGATCGGGGTATGGCGGGCGACGCAATCGTCGATCAGCGGCTTCAGATCGAGCCATTTCATGTCCAGGGTATAGTCCTGGTTCTCGATCCGGGTCAGGTCGAGGATATCGTCAATCAGCGCGAGCAACTGATTGCCGCATTTGTTGATGTCGTTGAGATAGTCGAGATAGCGGCTGTTCCCGACCGGCCCGAACGCCTCCATCTTCATCATGTCGGAAAAGCCGATGATGGAATTCAGTGGCGTTCTGAGATCGTGGCTCATATTGGCGAGGAATTCAGACTTCGCCTGATTGGCGCTGACCGCGGCTTCCATGGCGCGGTGCGCGGTCGCGGTCGCCCGGCGGACTTCGCGGCGAAGGATGTAGATGAACAGGCTGAGCAGGCAGATGACGGAAAGCAAGCCGATCAGACCGATCGTGACCCAGGGGGGAATCGCGTTTTCGGGCTCCATTTCCAGCCAGCCCTTCCGCAGCGCGTAAAAGGCCGACTCCGGGTCCGCCTTGAGGGCGGCGAGGGCGGCGTCGAACTGGGCGATCTGTTCGCTGTCCAACCCCGGCGCATAGGCGAAATAGATCGAACTCGGCCGAAAGCGCATGGTCGCCTGGCTCAATCCGTAATCCACCGCATGGGCGTCGGCGAAGAAGTGATTGGCGATGCCGGCGTCCGCGGCTCCCGACTGGACCGCTTCGAAGACCTTTTCGAAGGATGGGGCGCCGACCACCTCCACCGTGACGCCCGTCTCTTCGGCCGTCATCCGCAGATGGGAGTCCTGGATCGACCCGGCGACCACGGCGACCCGTTTGCCCTCGAAATCCTGCATGGCGGCGATCTGATCGCCATTGTCGACCACCACGGCCGACCAACTGTGGATCACGGCCTCGTGGCCGAACTGAAACCGCTGCTCGCGGGCTTTCGAATAGGCGACATCCGGCATGAGGTCGATCTCGCCCGCTTCGAGCTTGGCCAGGCAGTCATTCCACTCGCAAACCACAAAGTCGATGGGATGCCCGACATCGTTAGCGAGGATCGTGGTCAATTCGGCGAAGAAACCCGACACGGCGCCGCGATCGTCGATGAAGATCTTCGGCGCGTTGTCGTACGCCCCAACCCGGAGTGGCTGCGCGGCCGCCAGGATAGGCAAGGTCAGCCCCAGGGACAGGATCGTCGTGGCGAAAAAGGGGCGCCATGCCGTGCCGGCGATTCCCGGCCGGAACGCGGTCGCTGGGCCTGGAAAGCTATGTTTCATGTCGCCAGTTCTGTGAACTCGATCCCATCGGCGACTGTAAAATAGAGTGTGCGGCTTTGTCTCTCCCTATCCGCCAACCTAACCTATTGGCCCTCCGAGGGCGCGGACAAACGGTTGCGGGCGGGTCCGAAGAGCGCGCAGAGCGCCAGGATCAGCCCTGAGACGGTCGCGATCATGCCGGCCGCGCTCACCGCATGGACACCGCCGAGCCAGATCGGGCCATAGCCGGCGGCGATATAGCCGACGATGGCGGCGGAGGCCGCGAAGAAGACGCTCCAACCGATCTGATGGCCAAGGCTGTTGGTCATCAGCCGCGCGGCGGCCGGTGGGCACACGAACATGGCGATCACGATGATCGATCCGACCGCGTCGAAGGAGGCGACAGCGGCGATCGCGGCGGCCATGACGAGCCCGAATCCGATCGCGCGGACCGGGATCCCGACCGCCTGGGCAAAGCCCGGATCGAAGGTCGAGATCGCCAATTCCTTCCAGAACAGGCCCAATAGCGCCAGGGTGAGGACGAGGATGACCGCCAGCCGCAGGATCTGCGGCGGCAGGCCGGCAAGGGCGACCGGGTCGAGCAGGGACGCCCACCCCTCGGCATCGAACCAGATCAGGCTTTCGAGATTGCCGTAGAGGGCATGCTCGACATCGAGATGGACGCCGCTGGTGTCCGACTGTTCCAGCAACACGACCCCGGCGGCGAAGAGGGTGGTGAACACCACGCCCATCGCAGCACCCGGTTCGATCCGGCCGAGACGTTTGATGCCCTCGATCATCGCGACCGAGACCAGGGCCGCGAGCCCGGCGCCGATCATCATCGGCCAGGCGGTGACGGTCCCCGTGACCAGGAAGGCGACGACGATGCCCGGCAGGACCACATGGCTGATCGCGTCGCCGATCAGCGCCTGGCGGCGCAGCAGCAGGAAATTGCCGGGTAGGGCGCAGGCGATCGCCGCGAGAACGCCGACGATCATCGGCGTCAGGCTCAGTTGGACGAACTCGGCGCTCATGAGACACCCCCCTTCTTCAAGGCGAGCTGGGCGTCGATATCGGCGATCTGGTCGGGGGTGAGCACGGTCTCGATCCGGGTAAGGCCGTCATCGGCGCCCGTTTCCCGATCCAATTGCCGCCGGCTTCGGGCGACTTTCCAGCGCGCCTCGTCCAAAACCGCCTTTGCCGCCGCCGCCCGGCCGTTGACCGTCGGCGTGCCGTCGGGGTTGAGGTAACCGCCTCTACGCAGAACGCTCAGCGTCAGCCCGTCGTAGATCGGCTCTTCCCGCGCCATGGACAAAAGTCCCTGGCGGATATGCACCCGATGCTGGAAGCGCCGCCGGGCGATCAGAGCCGCGAAGGCCCCCCGGCCGGGCGAGAAAAGCAGGGAGAAGGTGAACAGCGCGAAGCAGAGCAGGACGATCATCGGCCCGGCCGGCAAGGCGACAAAGGCCGAGGACAGGGCGGCCCCGCAGAAACCGCTGAGACCGCCGATCAGGCTGGCGATCCAGATCATACGTCCAACACGTTCGGTCCAGAAGCGGGCCGCCACCGCGGGGATGATCAGCAGTGCGATGATGAGGATGAGGCCGACCACCTTCAGGCCGATCACGGTTACCAGCAGCGCGAGACCCATCATGGCGAGATCGGTCCGCTGCACGTGAACGCCGTTGGCCGCGGCGAATTCAGGGTCGAACGCGACCAGGGTCATCGGACGGCGCATCGCGAACACCAGGGCCGCCGTGATCCCGCCGGCGACCGCGATCATCACCGCCTCGTCGAACAGCATGCCGGCCGTCGAGCCGAGCAGGAAACTCTCCAGCCCCGCCTGGCGCCCGCCGGAGGTGTTCTGGATCACGGTCAACAGCACGATTCCGGCGCCGAAGAATACCGAGAGGATGGCCCCGATCGCCGCGTCTTCGCCCAGCCGCGTCTTGCGCGTGATCCAGTCGACCAGGACGAGACCGATGCCGGCGGATACCGCCGAGCCGAGAATGAGACCGGCCAGCGACCGTCCGTCGCCGCCAAGGGCGACCATCAGCAGGAAGGCGAGTCCGACGCCTGGCAGGGTCGCGTGGCTCACCGCGTCGGAGACGAGGGCGCGTTTGCGCAGGAAGATGAAGGCGCCGGCCCCACCCGCCGCCAGTCCCAGCAGACCGGCGCCGATGGCGACAACGGCGGCGTTGTAGCCCGCCTGGAGGGTCAGGGCTTGCAGGAAGAGGCTGAGGCCTTCCATGACTTGGGCCTTATCGCTCCGGGGCGGCGGTTAGCCGTTCGCCTGCTGCAGCGTTGCGAGCTGGGTATCCGCCAATCGCCCGCCATAGGTCTCCTGAAGCGCCTCCGACGTAAAGGTCGTGTCGGTCGGCCCTTCGGCCAGTTTGCGCACGTTGATCAGGGCGACCCGGTCGAAATAGGACCGGACGGTGGTGAGATCGTGATGGACCGCGACCACGGTGCGGCCTTCGGATTTCAATCCCTTGAGCACCGAGACGATGGCGCTCTCGGTCGCCATGTCGACACCCGCGAAGGGCTCGTCCAGGAGATAGAGATCGGCGTTCTGCGCGAGGGCGCGGGCCAGGAACACCCGCTGCTGTTGGCCGCCGGAGAGCTGGCCGATCTGGCGCTGGGCGAACTCGGCCATGCCGACCCGCTCGAGGCAGTCGATCGCCTGGCTCCGGTTCGATTTGCCGAAGGGTCGGAACAGGCCGATCTGGCGATAGAGCCCCATCATGACCACGTCGATGACGCGGGCGGGGAAGTCCCAATCGACGCTGGCACGCTGTGGCACATAGGCGACGCGGCCCCGGACCCGGTCGAGGGGCTTGCCGAAGAACCGGGCCTCGCCCGCCACCTTGGGAACGATGCCGAGGCTGCCCTTTAGGAAGGTGGATTTGCCCGCCCCGTTCGGGCCGATGATCGCGCTCATCGATCCTTCGGGAACCGCCATATCGACCGAGAAGACCGCCGGCTTTTCGCCATAGGAGACGGTCAGTCCGCGTACCGCCATCGGCTCGGCGCTGGGGGCTTCCGCGATGACTTTGCCGCGATCGGCGATGAGTTCCAAGGGGCTCATAGAGTTACTTCCTCGCTTAGGATCCGGCGGCTAGACGACCATTCATCCCGCCGGCTTCGGCCTCGCCGCCGAGGGCGCGGGTGATGATCGTGGCGTTGTGATCGATCATGCCCTGATACGTTCCTTCATAGGTGCCGGCCTCACCCATGGCGTCGGAGAACAGCTCGCCGCCGATCGACACCTCGTGGCCCTGGGCCGCGGCGCCCTCGATCAGCGCACGGATGTTCCGGTCGGAGACGGAGCTTTCGACGAACACCGCGCTGATCTGCCGCTCGACGACCAGGTCGACCAGTTCCTGGATGCGGCGCAGACCGGCCTCGGACTCTGTCGAAATGCCCTGGATGCCCATGACTTCGAACCCATAGGCCTGGCCGAAATATTTGAAGGCATCATGGGCCGACAGGAGCACTCGGCCGTCTTCCGGGATCGAGGACAGGACGGTCCGGGCATAGGCGCCGAGCTCGCCGATGGTGGCGAGATAGGTCTCGGCATTGGCCCGATAGGTCTCGGCATGAGCCTCATCGACGCTGATCAGCGCGTCGCGAACGCCGCCGACCACATAGCGCCACAGGTCCGGGTCCATCCAGACATGGGGATCGAACCGGTTCTCGTAATCGTCATGGCCCAGCAGCAACTCCGCGGGGACGGCTTCGGCGACCGCGGCCACGGCCTGCCGTTCGGCCAGAGACCCCATGAAGTCTTCAAGCTGCGCCTCGAGATAAAGGCCGTTCCACAGCACCAGATCGGCACGGGTCATGTTGAGAATGTCCGTGCGGGTCTGACGATAGGCGTGGGGGTCGACGCCAGGACCCATCAGGGCGGTGACGTCGACGCGCGCGCCACCGATTTCACGGGCGGCATCGGCGATCATCGCGGTGGTGGCGACCACTTTCAGCGGCTCGGCGGCTTGCGCCCGCTCGCCGAGCGCTCCGAGGGACAGGACGGCACCGAGGAAGAGGGTGAATGCGTAACGAAGCATGGTTGTCTCGGATCGTTCTTTCGGGTCGGTTGGTGTCGTGTCTTCGTTCAGACTGATATGAGGTGTGCCGGCTCCTATAGTTAGTCAAGGCTAATTTTTGCGTATTAGTGAAATTTTGTATACGGTCCGGCACCCGACCGCGTAGGCGATGGCGAGCGATGACTGACGATAAGATCGATATGGAAAGATCGGTGGACCCGGCGTCCGAAGAGCGTGTGGAGGCCCGTGCCCAGACCTTCCGGCGCCTGCGGGAAGAGCACGCCCGTGAGATGGCCGAGGACTATGTCGAGATGATCGCCGAACTCATCGAGGAGGAGGGCGAGGCCCGGGCGGTGAGCCTGGCCGAGCGCTTTGGCGTGACCGCGGCCACCGTCGCCAACACCCTGCGCCGGCTCAAGCGTGACGGGCTCATCACCAACCAGCCCTATCGCTCGATCTTTCTGACCGACGAGGGCCGCAAGCTGGCCGAAGCCTGCAAGGCGCGGCACGATCTCGTCTGCAATTTCCTGATCGCGGTGGGGGTCGATCCGGAGACGGCGGCGGAGGATACCGAGGGCATCGAGCACCATTGCTCGGAAGAGACCCTGGCCGTCTTTCAGAAATTCCTCGACCAGCGGCTCTGAGGCGGATGACGCTGGACGATCTTCAGGCGGGCGGCAAGGCGGCGCTGGCCAAGGCGCTGGCACAGCTGGAAAGGGCGCCCGACGCTGCGGAAACGTTGGCCCTGTTGGATGCCGCCTACGCGGTGCCCCAGGCCCACATCATCGGCATGACCGGTCCGCCGGGGGCCGGGAAGTCGACCCTGACCGGGGTGCTGCTGAAACGCTATCGGGCGGCCGGGCGCCGGGTCGGCGTGATCGCGGTGGATCCGTCCAGCCGCCGGTCCGGCGGAGCGCTGCTCGGTGACCGCACGCGATTGCGCACCGATCCAGAGGACCAGGGCGTTTTCGTCCGCTCCATGGCGGCGCGGGACCGGCTCGGTGGGCTGGCGGCGGACACGGTGAAGGCGCGGACCCTGCTGGCGGCCCTTTTCGACGTGGTGCTGATCGAGACGGTCGGGGTCGGCCAGTCGGAGACCGATGTCGAGGGCGCCGTCGATACCGTCCTGTTCTGCGTTCAGCCGGGCGCCGGCGATTCGTTGCAATTCATGAAGGCCGGGATCGCCGAGATCCCCGATGTTGTCTGCGTCACCAAGGCGGATATGGGCGCGGTCGTCCGGCGCACGGTGATCGACGCCAAGGGAGCCTTGTCCCTCAACGAGCGGATAGAGGATTGGCGGCCGCCGGTGCTCAGCGCCTCGGCGGAAACCGGAGAGGGGGTGGAGGCCCTGATCGATGCGCTCGACGACCACTGGGGGTGGCTCTGCGCGGGGGACCGGCTCGCCAGGCGCCGCAACGACCAGGCGCGCGGCTGGCTCGCCGACATGGTCCGGGAACGCTGGGGCCGGGAGGGGCTCAAGAAGGCGCTGCCGCTGGTGCTGGCGGAAGGCCGATCGCCATTCAGTGAAATCGACCGGCTTCAGTCGTTGTTTGTGTCTTGGGAGCGATGAACTACGCTCAAGCGTGGCTGTGACGGGGAGCGTGATGACGGCGCCGGGACAAGTAACGCTGACGACGGTGATCACGTGCCCGTTCTGCGGGCATCACACGACGGAGACGATGCCGACCGATGCTTGCCAGTGGTTCTACGACTGCGCCGGTTGTGGCGCCGTCCTCAAACCGAAGCCGGGCGATTGCTGCGTCTTTTGCTCCTATGGAACGGTCCCTTGTCCTCCCGTCCAACAGGGCGACGGCTGCTGCGCCTAGGCCTTTTCCGGCAGTTGGACCCAGTCGGGCATGCGGGGGGCGAGCGCGGTGTCGCCGGTGCTGAGCGGCTTTTCCAGAGCGTCCAGGCGCAGCATGGCGAGCGCCACGCCGTCGCCGACCGAGCGGATCTCGCCGACATCCTTGCCGTCCGCCGTCACGGTGTCCCCGGTCGTCGGAGCGGCCCCATCGAAGGTGACGGGGAGCAGGCGTTTCTTGGCCAGGCCCTTGTATTTCATGCGGGCCGTCACCTCCTGGCCGACATAGCAGCCCTTGTTCCAGGCGACCCCGCCCAACTCGTCGAAACCGTTCTCCACCAACGTCGCCTTTTCGAGTGGCAGGTCGACAACCCCTTCCGGCACGCCGAGGGCGATACGGTGACCGTGATAGGCCTCAAGGGAGTCGGTGGAGGGCGCGGCGGTCGGCGCGAACTCCCGGTAGCCGAGGCCGGCGTGTCGCGGGTCGGTGACGAGCAGCGCCTCACCGTCGCGGTGGGCCGTCCCGGCGGCGGCATCCGGTGCTTCGCCCCAGAGATAGCTCACCGCATAGCGGTCGCTGACATCCGCGACGGCAACCTTGGCGCGGAGCTTATACAGTTTGAGCCGCTTCAGCAGATCCGCCGCCCGGCTCTTGTGGACGTCGATGAGAACGGCGCCATTGTCCTCGAACACGAAGAAATCGAAGAGGTATTTTCCCTGCGGCGTGAGCAGGGCCGCCCAGATCGCTCTTTCCGGGGTCACGGTCTCGATATCGCCGGTGATCAGGCCTTGCAGGAAGGAACGGGTGTCCTCGCCGGACACTTCCAGAAGGGCGCGGTCGGGGTCATGGGTGCGGTGGTGCATGGCGGTTCTCGTCGTCGGGTTAATGCGTCTGTAGATGGCGGTCTGCGCGGGTGCTTGCAAGCGGTGGGCCTTGTCTGTCACAACTGTTTCATCCCTTTGCACAGGAGCCGACCATGTCCGAACGCGCCGATCTCAACCGTCCCAACGATCTCGACAGTTTCTGGATGCCGTTCACGGCGAACCGGCAGTTCAAGAAGACGCCGCGGATGTTCGTCGGCGCGGAGGATATGCACTACATCACCGACGACGGCCGCCGGGTGCTCGACGGCACCGCCGGCCTTTGGTGCGTCAACGCCGGCCACAAGCGTAAGCCGATCATCGACGCCGTGCGGAACCAGGTCGAAAAGATGGACTACGCGCCCGCCTTCCAGATGGGCCACCCGATCGTTTTCGACTTCGCGAACCGCCTGACCACCATGTCGTCCGCCTTCGACCATGTGTTCTTCACCAATTCGGGCTCGGAATCGGTCGATACGGCGCTGAAGATCGCACTCGCCTATCAGCGTGCCATCGGCCAGGGCAGCCGCACCCGGCTGATCGGACGGGAGCGGGGCTATCACGGTGTGGGTTTCGGCGGGATTTCCGTCGGCGACATCGTCAACAACCGCAAGTTTTTCGGCCCGCTCCTGGCCGGGGTCGATCATCTGCCGCACACCTTCAATCTCGAAAAACAGCGGAACTCCCGCGGCCAGCCGGAATGGGGCGCCCATCTGGCCGACGATCTCGAGCGGATCGTCGCCCTGCACGACGCCTCCACCGTCGCCGCCGTCATTGTCGAGCCGGTGGCCGGGTCGACCGGCGTGTTGCTGCCGCCGAAGGGCTATCTCCAGCGCCTGCGGGAGATTTGCGACAAGCACGGCATCCTGTTGATCTTCGATGAGGTCATCACCGGGTTCGGCCGCCTGGGCGCACCGTTCGCGGTCGACTATTTCGGGGTCGTGCCGGACATGATCACCACGGCGAAGGGGATCACCAACGGCACCGTTCCGATGGGGGCCGTGTTCTGCAAGAAAGAGATTTACGACGCCTTCATGGACGGGCCGGAAAACACCATCGAACTGTTCCACGGCTATACCTATTCGGGGCATCCGCTCGCCTGTGCCGCCGGTCTCGCGACCATGGACATCTACCGGGACGAGGGCCTGTTCGAACGGGCCGCCGCCCTTGCCCCCTATTGGGAGGACGCGATCCAGTCGCTGTCCGACGCCCCCCATGTCATCGATACCCGCAATCTCGGGCTGATCGCCGGCATCGAGTTGGAGTCGATCCCGGGCAAACCGACGGCACGGGCGTTCGAGGCGTTCCTGAAGGCCTTCGACAAGGGGATCCTTATCCGGACCACCGGCGACATCATCGCCCTGTCGCCGCCTCTGATCATTGAGGAGCGGCATATCGACGAGTTGGTCGGCACCGTGAGGGACGTGCTCAAGACCGTTCATTGACAAAAGCTCACTGGACGGCGGGCATTGGAGGGCGGGCCGGTTCCGAAACTGGCCCGATCCGTGCATCCGTGTCGTGTTATCGAGACCTGGCGAACCTGTAACCCTTTTGACTTTTTGGGGTTTTTGGCGTTAGGTGAGGCATCGAGCACGAGGCATCTTATGCGCGTCTATTGGGTTTTGGGCTTGGCGGTTCTCCTTGGCGGCTGTTCCACGGCCCAGCAGGGGGTGGATTATCTTCTCGACCTCGGCGACTTCGGTCGAAGCGCCGGAGAGGAGCAAAAGGTGGTACAGCAACGGCCACTTTATTGCTACCGGACCCTCGGTCGGGAGGAATGCTACGCCCAACCCTTGCCGGACCGCGAGATCGGGCGCCTGGTGGAGTTTTACGGCCCGCCGCCGTCCAGCCTGACCAATGGCGGGGCGGCACGGCCCTGATGCCATTCGATCCCGCGCCCCGATGAGGCGCGGCCGGGTGACGAAGCGGACGGGTGACGAAGCTGACGGGTCAGGGACGGACGGGCAGAGGAACGCGATTGACCAGGCTTTGTTGTTCGCCACTCCGGCGATACCCCCTCCTCGCGGCGTTTCTCCTGCCGCTTCTTTTCTCCCCTCAAACGCTGCATGCGGATCCCGTCGCCCCCGGCACCTATGGCGAGGTGATGTCCTGGTATCTTCGCCAGGCCGAGGACGGAAAGGCCGAGGTCGCCTATTTCCTGGGGCTGCAATACGAACGGGGCATCCGCCGCGGCGGGGCGGAGCAGGCGTACCGCTGGTTCGAAGAGGCGGCGCGGCGCGGCCACCCCCAGGCCGCTTTCCGGATCGCCGCCGATCTCTGGCCCGGCGCCGGCGACGCGACGCCGGAAGACGCCGCGCGTGCCCGGGAGTTGTTCGCGGTGGCCTCGGGCGGGGGGCTGGCGCAGGCCGCCTATAACCTCGCCGTCATGGCGGAGCGGGGTGCCGGCGGCGAGGTCGATCTCGAGATCGCCGAAGCCGCCTACCGAAAGGCCGCCCGGGGCGGCATTGCTCCCGCCTTCCTGAGGCTCGCCGCCGTCGCCCAGGCCTCCGGAACGGCGGAGGATGCCGACATTCTCGCCTGGCTTATGCTTGGGGCAGCGAACGGCGATATCACGGCGGCGGAATTCCTCAACCAGGCATCGTCCCAGACCGACGCGGCCACGCTGGAAAAGGCCAGACTGAAGGCCACCGCCTGGTAGCCGCTTGCCGCAAGGTTGATTTTCAATTTTCGATCATTCTCTATTTCTCCAATCCACAGAATGAATATCAATTTATGGCAAAATTGCTATAAATGACTGAAAAAAAGGATAAAAATTGGTTAATTTACCATGTTCCGCCGGTCGGGCGGATCATGTATATATGCAGCCATGGGTATCAAGAAAGCTTCGACCCCGGCCGGACAATCCGCGTCCCGCCGGCACCGCGCCGCCCCGGAAGATAAGCAACTGGGCCAACGTCTCCGGGATATCCGCCGCTCCAAGGGCCTGACCCTGCAGGACCTTGCGGTGCAGATCGGCGTGACCTATCAGCAGGTCCAGAAATACGAGGCCGGTACCGACAGGCTCTCCGCCAGCGCGCTGTATCAGCTCTCCTGCTATCTCGGTGTTCCGATCGACCAGTTTTTCCAGAAGAGCCTCGCCGACGATATCCGTGATCTGTCCAAGGCCCGGGATATCGAGGACCCGTCTGAAGGCCTTGCCTATGCCGAGCAGTTCGTCCGAATCCAGAGCCGGGATGTCCGCCGATTGCTTCGGGAATTGACGGTCAAGCTTTCAGGGGTCTGCTGAACACCCTATATGAAGGCCATCGGCGGTACGGGACAGTCGGGGGGTCGAACGGTGAAGAGGGCGGTGTTCTGGGATCGGGACGGGGTGTTGAACCATGACCCCGGCTATCTCGCCCAACCGGATGACACGGTTTTCACGCCGGGGGCGCCGATCGCGCTCGCCCGCAGCACCGCCGCCGGATACGCGAATATCATCGTCACCAATCAGGCCGGCATTGCCCGCGGCTATTACTCCGAGGCGGACTTCCACCACTATATGGATTGGTTCTGCTCGACGATCTGCCGCGACGGCGGGACGATCCACGCGGTCTATTTCTGCCCGCATCACCCGACAGACGGCCTCGGTGACTACCGGCGGGACAGCCCGGACCGGAAGCCGAATCCCGGCATGATCCTGCGGGCGATGGACGAGCACCGTATCGAGCGGCACGGATCCTTCCTGATCGGCGACAGCCCGAGCGATCTGGCCGCCGCCGAGGCGGCGGGGCTGGACGCCCACCACTTCACCGGCGGTTCGCTGGACGCGTTTGTCGACCCGCTGCTGCGCCGTTATGCGGGCGACGGCGCCGCATAGGGGTCCCGCCGGATCGGCATGCTGAGGCAGCGCGGGCCGCCACCGGCCCGCGTGAACATGGTGAGCTCCGGGTCGAGCACGGTGATCCCCGCGGCCCGCAGTTTCCGGTTCGGTTCGACCGATTCCCGCGCCGATAAAACCCGGTCGCCGCCGAGCGACAGGACATTGCAGCCGAGCAGCATCGCGTCCTTGTAGGACACCGGAATTGTCTCGATCTGACGGTCCCGCAGCCAGGTGACGAAGCCTTCGTCCAGGACCTCTTCGCAGACCAGGGCCAGCCGCTCGTTGACCGTGGCGAACAACAGATCGAGATGCAGGAAATGGGCATCGAAGGGGACCAGTCGAACTTCCCATCCGTGCTCTTCAAGCCAGGTCTTGAGCTGCTCGCCCGCGGCGACGGTGGTTCGCTCGTCCGTGACCCCGATCGCCGCCAGGCCCGGCCGGATCAGGTGAACGTCACCGCCCTCGATCGCTCCGGCCGTCGCCCATTGCCAGACCGGGATACCCCGCTGGGCATAGAACAGATGGCTGGTGGCGATCTCGCCTCGGCGCTGTGGGCGCATCATTTGGCCAAGAAAAACGCCCCAAGGGGTCATGACCGCCGGGTCGCGGGTATACACCTGATATTGGAGATGCGGATCGCGGGGAGCGAAGGGGGTGTCGACACCGGCCTCGTTGAACGCCCGGACCATCTCGTCATGTTGGCGCGCCGCGACCGCCCGGTCGAAGGTGAGGCCCTCGCGCAGGGTCCGCTCGGCGACGGCGTTCGCCGGAAACCACTGAAAATGCTCCGGCGGGCAGAGCAAAACCTCGCGCAGCCGGCCCGACTCGCTATCGACGCCCCATGGCGCCTTTCCCTGTTCTGTTGTCATGAAATACGGATCCTCGCCCTACGGGAAACGGCGCTCATTGCACCTGACACTTGCATCAGGCCGATTAGCACAGGCCACCCGGGACAGGAAGGCCACCCGGGACAGGAAGGTGTCGCGCGTCAGGCAGTCTCCGCCATCTGCCTTGGATCGAAGGGGTGGCCGTTGGCGCTGGCGTTTTGCCAACTCGCCGTTGTGACATCGCAGTCCTTGAGAACGGCGTGGCCCATATTGGCGTGATCGAAGCGCGCCCCGCTGACCAGGGCGCCTTGAAGGTCCGCCTTTTCGAGATTGGCGCCATCGAGTTTCGCATCGGTCAGGTTGACCGGCCAGTAGCGGGCGATCTTCCGGGTCTGGGGGTCCCGGATCGCGATCTGGGAGAGCTTGGTGCCGGTGAGGTTGGCTTCGCTTAGATCGGCGTTGGTGAAGGAACTGCCGCGCAGATCCGCCCGGATCAGGTTCGCGCGGGCGAGCTTGGTGCTGTCGAAGCGGGCGAAGCGGAGCGAGCAGCGCTTCAGCGTCGCCCCTTCCAGATTGGCGTTGCTGAAATTGGCCGCGCTCAGATCGGCGCCCGAAAGATCGATGCCGGCGAGGTCCTGTCCGGAGAAGTTCGCCGGCGCGCCCTCCTTGCCGACCGAGCAGATCCACTTGAAATGACTGTCGATGATCGACCGGACGGCGGCCGGCAGGGATTCCTGGTTGCTGACCAGCAGAAGGCCTTCCAGATTGGCGTTGCGGAAGACCGTGCCCTCGATCATCGCGCCGCGCAGGTCCGCCCCGCCGAGATCGGCCTCGCTCATATCCGCGTCCTGAAGGTCCGCGCCTTGGATGTTGGCGCCGCGAAGCTGGGCGGATGTAAAGGTCGCCCCGGTGAAGATGCCCGACTTGAGGTTGGTTTGGGTCATGTCGGCGCCTTCGAAATTGGCGTGATGCGCCGTGCAGCCGACAAGAATGGCTTCGTTGAGTTTGGTGCGTCGGAAGGTGGCGTTCTGCAGATCCGACCCCTTCATGGATGCCTTGCGGTGGACGTTCATGTGGAGGTCCTGAACGCTGGCCGGGCGCATATCCGCACCGGTGAGATCGGAGGCGTTGAGCGTGGTCCGGGAAAGATCGGCGCCGCGCAGAACCGAATCCACCAGCTTGCAGCCGGAGAGCTGGGCGTTTTTCAGATTGATGCACATCATGTCCGAGTTGGAGAGATTGCAGCCCTCCATCTGCGCCCGGGAGAAATTGGCCCCGGTGAACAACGCGCGCCGGAGATCGGTCATCTGCATGACGAGGCCGACATGGCTGCTGTTACGGAAATCCGCCATTTGGGCGCCCGGAACGCCGGCGAGAAAACTCGCATGGTCCCGGAGCTTCTGCTCGATTTCCCAATCAACATTGCGCCCATTCATGGGCTTTTACTCCAGCGTATCTTTACCCACTTGCCCGACTCGGTGGTTAATTTTGCACAAATTTTGTCAAGTGTATAGCCGGGAATACTATTTTCGGTACTAAAGGCTTGGCGGCTTACAACTGATCAAATGCGAGATAAATTGATAAAGATTGATATGCGCGGCGAGGAATCCAAAAAAAGAAGGCCCGGCGACTGTGCCGGACCTTCCCTATGAGTACTTCGATGTGATGTTCTTGTTCTACTCGGCCGCGTGGCGGGCGCTGCCCGTCCCCGTGGCGGCGTCCAGCGCCTGGCGCAGATCGGCGATGATGTCGTCGATATGCTCGATCCCCACCGAGAGTCTCACATAGCCCGGGGTGACGCCGGAGGCGAACTGGTCCTCGGGCGTGAGCTGGGAGTGTGTCGTCGTCGCCGGATGGATCGCCAGGCTGCGGGCGTCCCCGATATTCGCCACGTGATAGAACAGCTTGAGCGCGTCGATGAACGCCCGACCGGCCTCAAGCCCGCCGGAAAGCTCGAAGCCGACCAGGCCGCCATACCCGTTCTTGAGGTAAGTGTCTGCACGGGAACGGTTTTCGCCGTCCTGGACGGATGGATGAATAACCCGGCTGACGGCCGGATGCTCGCTCAAGTAATCGGCGACGGCTGCGGCGTTTTTACTATGCTCGCGGATCCGCAGCGGCAGGGTCTCGAGCCCCTGGATGATTTGGAACGCGTTGAACGGGCTGAGGGCGGCGCCCAGGTCGCGCTGCAGGGTGACGCGGGCCTTGATGATGTAGGCGATCGGGCCCAGGGGCTTCACCGCCTCGCTCCACACCGCGCCGTGATAGCTCGGGTCGGGTGTGTTCAGGGCCGGCTGCCGTTCGCCCGCCGCTTCCCAGTCGAAATTGCCGCCGTCGACGAGTAGGCCGCCGATCGTGGTGCCGTGGCCGCCGATATATTTGGTCGTCGAATAGACGATCACCGCCGCACCGTGGTCGAAGGGCCGGCACAGCACCGGGGCCGCGGTGTTGTCCATGATCAGCGGGATGCCGTGCTTGCGGCCGATGGTCGCCACCTCGGCGATCGGGAAGACCTCGAGTTTCGGATTGGGCAGGGTCTCGGCATAGAAGGCGCGGGTCTTGTCGTCGATCAACCGCTCGAAATTGGCCGGGTCGGACGGGTCGGCGAAGCGGACCTCGATACCCTGATCCTTGAGCGTGTTCGCGAACAGGTTCCAGGTCCCGCCGTAGAGGTTGGTCGAGGAAACGATGTTGTCACCGGCCTTGGCGAGGTTCTGGATGGCGAAGGCGCTCGCCGCCTGCCCGGAGGCGACGGCCAGGGCCGCGACACCGCCCTCCAGGGCCGCGACGCGCTTCTCTAGCACGTCGCAGGTCGGATTCATGATCCGGGTGTAGATGTTGCCCAGCTCTTTGAGGCTGAACAGATTCGCCGCATGCTCCGTGCCCTGGAACTGGTAGCTGGTGGTCTGGTAGATCGGCACGGCGACGGCACCGGTCGTCTCGTCGCTGCGATAGCCGGCATGGAGCACCGTGGTTTCGGGGTTTTTGCTGTCGGTCATGTCAGTCACCTTTTGGTCGCTCGCCCCATCACGCGCCTTGCACGCGAAAGGGCAGGGTTTCGTGGATGCCCAGCGACGGGGAGGAAGACCGGCAACCTGGCGGCGGAACAAAAAACCGCCGCAGCGTGGCTGGGCGGTCTCCGCACCCGCTTTAGCTGCATTTGTTAAGCGCCCGCAAGCTGTGGCTCAAATCGGCGCTGACAATTTCCTTACCCCAACGGGGCCTTACGTGACAATTCCTTTTTTCAGTTCTTGCTTTAAGGCCCTCGGCGCCCGCCTACTTTTAGACCGCAACAACCTATTGAGGCTCCAAGGCTGGCCGAAACCGGTTCGCCGGTCAGACCGCCGATTGCCGGCCGCGGGGCGGATGGTGCGCCGCCTTTGCGTTTGCCGCTTCGAGCTGCCTGATCTCGATTTTCAGCAAGGCGTCCCGGATGGCGATAATCTCATCGACCACCTGGACGCTGGCATCGCCCTGCAGGACCTCCCGGATCTCGGCGGTCTTGTCACCGCCGGTGGACAGGGCCCGCAAGGTCGCGACGATGGACCCGAGGCTGACCCGCTGGGGTTGCGGCACTTGAGTGAGGTCGACGAGGCGAAGCGCGTCGAGATAGCAGTCTTCCAGACGTTCCAGAAGGGGACCGGGACTGCGGGCGAGAACACGGACCGCCTCGTTAAGACAATCGAGAGCTGTCTCGTAGTCTGTCGCGGTCTGCTTGATCATCGCCTTGCTCCGATCAATTGGGTCGGCCGTTGACGCTTTCGACGTCGGCGTGGTGGGAGCCTCTCAAGCGATCCGTATCCTCTAAACAAACGACTGTATTATTTTTTTGGACGAAGGCTCTGAAAATCCCAGAGGACCAAGCATACAGCAGCTTCGATTTCCCATGCCATCGTCCAAAAGTCGTGCTTTTCCGATATTTCGGATAAAAAAAGAGAAATGGAGAAAAAATATACTCTTTAGGTCTTTATTAACATCTTGCGCGACACGGAAGAGAGGCATTCCGCGCCGCGTTCCGTCACAAGGACGCTTTCGGTGGTCTCATAGCCCCAATCGGCCATCCAAAGTCCGGTCATGAAGTGAAATGTCATGCCGGGTTCAAGCTCGCTGCGGTCGTCGCGGCGCAGACTCATGGTCCGCTCGCCCCAATCGGGTGGATAGGAAACGCCGATGGAATAGCCGGTCCGGTTGTCCTTTTCGATGCCGTGTTTTTCCAGAACGCCGAAGAAAGTGGCGGCGACGTCATGGCAGGTTCGGCCGGGTTTGAACTCCGCCAACCCGGCCTCCATTCCCTCCAGAACGGCCTTCTCGGCATCGAGCATGGCTTGTGGCGGCGTGCCGAGGAAAATCGTTCGCGACAGCGGACAGTGATAGCGCCGTACGCATCCCGCGATCTCAAAGAAGGTCGCCTCGCCCTTTCGCATCGGCTTGTCGTCCCAGGTCAGGTGCGGGGCGGCCGCGTCGGCGCCGGAGGGCAGCAGCGGCACGATGGCCGGATAGTCCCCGCCGATCCCGTCGGCGCCGCGCAGGGTGGCGTCGTAGATCTCGGCCACCAATTCGTTCTTGCGCAGTCCCGGTTCGGCTTTCTCGGCGATGCGGGCATGGACTTCCTCGGCGATCCGGCCCGCCTGCCGCATATAGGCGATCTCCGCCGGCGATTTCACCGCGCGGCACCAATTCACCAGTCCCGTCGCATCGCTGAGCCATGCGTTCGGCAAAAGCTCTCTGAGAATTCGGTCCGCCTTCCCGGTGAAATAGTAATTGTCCAATTCGAGGCCGAGGGCCGATCGCCCGCGCCCCATGTCGCGGATCAACTGCGCGAGATGAGTCATGGGGTGATCCTCGAAGGACTGAACGAAGTGATCCGGGTATCCGACGATCCGATCCGTCGGCATCCAGGCGGTCCGCACAGCACCGTTGGCGTCCTGGCTCCTGCCCCACCACAAAGGATCGGTGTCGTGGAACACAAGAACGCCTTGGTGGACATAGAAAGACCAGCCGTCATAGCCGGTCAGCCAGTTCATATTGGACGGATCGGTGACCAGCAGAACGTCGATGTCCCGGGCTGCCATCGCGGTCCGCACCCGGGCCAGCCGGGCCTCATATTCGGATCGGTCGAAGGGCAGGGCGACGTCGGGCATGTTATCCGGTTCCCTCGATCAGGTTTTTATCCCGCCGGGCGCGGTCGGCGACGAAATCCATGAAAGCGCGAATTCTGGCCGTGCCACGTAAATCCTGATGGGTCAACAGCCAAAGCCCCGGCCCGAGATCGGGGCGGGCGCCACCGATCCGGGTCAGCTCGGGCAGTTGATCTCCGACCATGCAGGGCAGCATGCCGAGCCCGATGCCGGCACGCGTCGCCTCCACGGCCGCGTTCACGCTGTCGCAGAACAGGCTCTGGTTGGCCTCCGGGATATGCCGGGCCTGCCATTGGGCCGCCGCGATCGAGGCGAGGGAGGAATCGTAGACGACCCAGGGCCGCCTGTCCCCGCCCCAGTCCGCCGGTTCCGTCCCGTCACCGGCCAGGGCATCGACGACGTAGATCGCCATGGCCGTATCGCCGAGCCGGCGGCCGACCAGGGTCTCCGGAGGACTGTTCGTCGGTCTGAGCGCGATGTCGGCGTCCCGCTTGGAGAGATCCAGCATCCGGTTGGTGACCGCCGCCTCCACCACGATTCCGGGCTGGGCCACGCGGAAATCGGCGATGATCGGGATCAGCCAGTGGGTCATCAGATCGTCCGGCGCCGTCACCCGGATGCGGCCGGCGAGCTGGGTGTCGAGCCCGGCGAGCCGGCGGTCGAGCGCGTGGATCTTCGCCTCCACCTCGGCCGCGGTCTCGGCCATGTCCTCGCCCGCCTGGGTCGGCGCGTAGCCGGACTGCAGCCGGTCGAAAAGCCGAACACCCTGGGCTTCCTCCAACGCTGTCAGCCGGCGGAAAACGGTCGAATGGTTGACGCTCAGGTCCCTTGCGGCCCCGGCGAGGCTGCCGGCCCGGCGGATCGCCAACACGATCTTGAAATCATTCCAATCCATTGGCCGACCCTACGATGTTATTTGCAGTAATGCAAATTACAATTGCTCTTTATGAAGATTGCTGTGCGCAGTCGCAAGATTTACATCTTGGTCATCGGGGCGCGGCAGACCGCCCGTCCACCCCACCACGACACAGCTTTCCACAGGAGACCTCACCATGGACCCGATCAAGGCCCTGACCCAGGACCGTACCGTCGACCTCAACACCGCCCCCTACGCCATCACCGCCCTGCGGGTGGCTCTCGGCATCATGTTCCTGGCCCACTCCGTTTACCTGAAGGCGATGGTCTTCACCCTGCCGGGCACGGCGCAATTCTTCGAGAGCCTCGGTCTTCCCGGCTTCTCCGCCTATCTCGTCTTCGCGGTCGAAGCGATCGCGGGCGTCCTGTTGATCCTCGGCTACAAGACCCGTCTTGTGGCGCTTGCCACCGTGCCGGTGCTGCTCGGCGCCACCTGGGCCCACGTCCCGGCCGGCTGGCTGTTCAGCGCCCAGGGCGGTGGTTGGGAATATCCGGCCTTCCTCGTGGTCGCGGCCCTGGTTCAGGCCGGCCTCGGCGCCGGTGCCTTCGCCCTCGGCACCGCCAAGACGAACGTCCAGCCCCAGCCGGTCAACGCCTAAACCTCCCCTTCCCTGAACCTAGTCCCCTAGTCCGCGGCGTCTTCCATCAAGAGGCCGCGGGCTTTTTCTATGAACGCCTCGACATCCGCCGGATCGGTCGCATAGGCGGTTACCAAACGGATCCCGCCCGCACCGGGTGTGCCCCAATCATAGAAGTCGAAGCCGGCCTCCCGCAGTTTCGCGGTCACCGCCCGCGGCAGGATCGGGAAGATCTCGTTGGCCATGGTCGGCGACATGAAGTCGACGCCGGGCAGTTGCTTCAGCCCCTCGGTCAGTCGGTCCGCCATCGCGTTGGCGTGCCTTGCGTTCCCGAGCCACAGATCGTCCGCCAGATAGGCGTCGAGCTGCGCCGAGACAAAGCGCATCTTGGAGACCAGATGGCCCGCGCGCTTGCGCCGGTAGTGGGTCGTGGCGGCCAGGTCCTTGTTGAAGAACACCGCCGCTTCGGCCGCCATGCAGCCATTCTTGGTCGCCCCGAAACTCAGCACATCGACCCCCTGTTTCCAGGTCATCTCCGCCGGCGAGCAATCGAGGGCGACCAGCGCGTTGGCGAAGCGGGCGCCGTCCATATGGACCTTGAGGCCCTTGTCCTTGGCGATCCCGGCCAGGGTGGCGATCTCGTCGAGCGACATGACGGCCCCCGCCTCCGTCGCCTGGGTCATGCTGATCGCCTGGGGCTGGACCGCGTGGACGAAGCCGAAGGAATAGCCGTCGAGCGTCGTCTTCAGAGTCCCCGAGTCCATGATCGCGTTCTCGCCCTCGATCGGGATGATCTTGGCGCCGCCGGTGAACATCTCCGGCGCGCCGCATTCGTCGACGTTGATATGACTTTCCGGATGGGCCAGGACCGCGCCCCAGGGATCGACCATGCTGGCGAGGATCAGTGCGTTGACCGACGAGCCGGTTGTCATCGGAAAGACCGTGACCTCATGCTCGAAGACCTCCGCCAGGCGCGCCTCGACCCGCTGGGTGACCGGATCGTCGCCATAGGAATCGACGGTGCCCTTCGCCGCCTCGGCAAGGCCGGCGAGGATTTCCGGATTGCAGCCATGCACATTGTCCGATTTGAAATTCATCACTCTGTCTCCGCTATTCCTCGGGCGTCGCTATTGGGCGGTCATCTCGGGCAGGGCGAAAAAGCCAATTCGCCGGCCGGTTTGGACGTCATGGATGGCAATCAGCGTTTCGCTGCCGCCCTCCGGCCTCCGCCGTTCGAAGGTCAGCACCAGGCCATCCGGAAAGGCGGCCGCGCCGACGAGTCTGGCGCCGCTCGGGGGCGTGATGGTCGTTGGCTCGTCGACCTGGCGGGTCGACTCGGCGGTGGAAAGCCGGTTGAACATCGTGACCCCCAGGACGGCTATGCCGACCAGGATCATGATCCCCATGATCACCGTGATCGCCTTCAAGAACGCCATGTTCATCGCGCTGTCCTTTTCCCAGCCTGTGTCTATAAGAAGTCATGACCGAGCTCCTGACAGAAAACCCGACCGCTTTCCAGGTGGTAGCCGATGACGGCGCGGAAGGCGAGCGTATCGATCGCTGGCTCGCGGCCCAATTGCCCGACCTGTCCCGCAGCCGGCTCAAGGCCCTGATGGAGCAGGGCGCGGTCACGGTGGACGGGGCGCTGTGCGGCGATCCGTCGAGGAAGCTCAAGGCCGGGGTCGCCGTCACCGTGATCCTGCCGGAACCGGAACCAGCCGTCCCCGAGCCCCAGGATATCCCGCTGACGGTGCTCTACGAGGACGAGGACCTCATCGTCATCGACAAGCCGGTGGGACTTGTGGTCCATCCCGCCCCGGGCAATCCGGACCGCACTCTGGTCAACGCGCTGCTCGCCCATTGCGGGCCCGGCCTGACCGGCATCGGTGGCGTTGCCCGGCCGGGGATCGTCCACCGGCTGGACAAGGACACCAGCGGCGTGATGGTCGCCGCCAAGTCGGATGCGGCCCATCGCGGGCTGGTGGAGCTCTTCAGCCGCCACGAGATCGACCGGGAATACCTCGCCCTGGTCCATGGTGCGCCCCGGCTCCGCTCCGGGACCGTCGATGCGCCGATCGGCCGGTCGGCTCGGGACCGGAAGAAGATGGCGGTCACCGGGGCCGGAAAGCGGGCGGTCACCCATTGGCGGGTCGAGGAGCGGTTCGGTCCGCCGGGCAAGGAGGCCGCGGCCCTGGTCCGGTGCCGGCTGGAGACCGGTCGAACCCATCAGATCCGAGTCCATATGACCCATCTCGGCCATCCGGTGATCGGCGATCCCCTCTATGCCGGGCGTGCCGCAAGAAAGCCTTCTTTGGCGGCGATAAAGAGCCTTGGACGACAGGCCCTTCATGCCGGTCTGCTCGGTTTCGTACACCCGGTCACTGGGGAGACTCTGATGTTCGAAAGCAAGCTGCCGGAGGACATGACCGGATTGATCTCCGCTCTGCGAGAGATAACTCCGTAAACGACGATCGCAATTGTCGATCAAACCCCCGGCCCGCGTTGCGCGTATACTTGACGTAAAGCCAAAGCGACACGAAGTAGGTCTCTCAACAGGAGAGGGATAGAATGCCAGCCACGCCGAATTTGCCCGCCATTAGCCCCGAAGGGAATCTGAGCCGCTATCTGCAAGAGGTGCGCTCCTTCCCGATGCTCACCCAGGAGCAGGAATACATGCTCGCCAGGCGGTGGACCGAGCACGGGGACGTGGACGCGGCCCATGAACTGGTCACCTCCCATCTGCGGCTCGTGGCCAAGATCGCCATGGGCTATCGGGGCTATGGCCTTCCGGTCGCGGAGATGATCTCCGAAGGCAATCTGGGCCTGATGCATGCGGTCAAGCGTTTCGACCCGGAGAAGGGCTTCCGGCTGGCGACCTATGCCATGTGGTGGATCCGGGCCGCGATCCAGGAGTACATTCTACATTCCTGGTCGCTGGTGAAGATG
Organism: Alphaproteobacteria bacterium; assembly: GCA_024743275.1. Classification (GTDB taxonomy): domain Bacteria; phylum Pseudomonadota; class Alphaproteobacteria; order JANSWW01; family JANSWW01; genus JANSWW01. The sequence continues at coordinate 192,011 of JANSWW010000006.1, read as the reverse complement.
GGCACCACGGCGGCGCAGAAGAAGCTCTTCTTCAATCTCCGCAAGCTCAAGGGAAAGCTCTCCGCGATCGAGGAGGGCGACATGTCGCCCGAGAATGTGACCAAGATCGCCACGGCTCTTTCGGTCTCCGAGAACGACGTCATTCAAATGAACCGGCGTCTCGCCGCCCCGGACCATTCGCTCAACGCGCCGCTCCGCGTGGATAGCGAGGGCGAATGGCAGGACTGGCTCGTCGACGAAACCGCCGAGAGCCAGGAAACGGTCCTCGCCGAGAGCCAGGAGTTCGGCAAGCGCAAAAAGATGCTGGCCAAGGCCATGGAGACCCTTAACGATCGGGAGCGCCGGATCCTGACGGAACGGCGCCTGACGGAGGATCCCATGACCCTCGAGGATCTCAGCCAGGAATACGGCATCAGCCGCGAGCGGGTCCGTCAGATCGAGGTCCGGGCGTTCGAAAAGCTGCAGCGTTCGATCAAGAACCAGGCCATCGAGGAAAATCTCGCCGGCTGATACGGCACCTTCCCGGTAATTCTGTACCTTTCCGGGGCGACGCTTACGGGACGGCGGGCGTGTTGCGCTGGCCTGTGTCGTCGTCCGCCAGCGGCGCCGTGTCCGGCGGCATCCCGTCGTCGTCGATGTCGAACTCGTCATCTTCGCCGTTGCGGGTGATATCCTTGCCCCATTCCGCCACGAGGTCGCGCTGATATTCCTTCAGCTTTTCGATCCGACGTTCGGTATGGAAGCGCAGCACCACGCTGATCATCCGCGGCGCGGCCATGTGTATGCCCCAGCCGACGCCTGCCGCCCCGTACATCACGATCCAAGCGAGCGGATCCGACAGGATAAAGCCCGTTTGATCGATCGAATGGTCGTTGAGCCAGAGGTCGAGCGCATAGGGCAGCGTGCCGCAGAAATTCATGCAGCCGACCGAGAACGCCGCGTATTTCTCGCTGCGGCGGTCCATCACATAGGTGATCAGGGTCGGCGCCATGCTGACCAGAAACAGGATGAGGGTCGGCAGAACGAAAAAGCCGAGCCCCAGCAGCATGATCACCGCGATGGGCTTGGCATTGCTCTTTTTGCGCATCGGTCTTTTTGACCCGCTATCGGCCATCTCGTTCGCTTTTCCGTTCTCCGGAGGTCAGTGTCCGGGCGCTATGAATTCACCAAGGCGTCGAACAATACCACGACCACGATGATGCTGCCCACAACTCCGGCGACGGCGGCCCCCGCCTGTTCGCCGATCCGATGCGAGAGTTCCCGTATCCGGTCGGCGTTGTTGCGCAGGATATAGATGTCCCGCGCCGCCTTCGCGTGGTCGCGGACCGCTTCCTTGTACTGTTTCTTGTCCTTCACCAGGGCCTTTGGATCGTCGATGGGGGCGAGCATCTTGGTCAGCATGCCGGATTTGGCCGCCTTCTCGATCGTCTCGAGGATCCGCTTGCGCACCATCTTGTTCTTGAACTCGGTGACCACCGGCCGCAGCAGCGTTTCCACCCGTTGGCAGAAATTGGGCAGCGGTCCGATGGTGTAGTGCTGTTGCAGATAGCTCAGAATGCGGACCACCGCGACCACCTGCCCATAGCGGTCGTGGTCCTTGTTGATCGACCGGATCCAGCTGTCCGAGAGCGATTTGTGCCGGGCGGCGATGAAGCCCAGCATGTGGTTGTCGATCACCTCCCCACGCACCCGTTTGTTCTTCGCCGCGTTTTCCAGGGCCGGGAGGAACTGGGCCAGATCGAAGATCATTTGGTCTTCGAGCACGGGGCTGAGGCAATGGATGTCCGGGCAGAGCTCGTACATCACCCGTTCGTAGCCGAGCCCGCCGTCGCCGCCCGCCAGCAGCATGTTGGCCCGGTCGAAGGCGATATGCTTGCTCAAGGTCTCGTCACGGGCCTTGTCCTGGGCCGCGATCCAATGGACCGCGAGCCGGGCGTCGATGATTTGGGCGAGGGCCTGTCTGACCTCGCCGCGGTCCCGGTTGGCGACCATCATGGCCCCCACGCCGCCGAGATGGGCGGTGGTGCCGTTGAACCGGATCGGTCCCGGCGGGTCGAGGAGGATCAGGGCGCGGGAAACCCGGAGCGCCGGTCGCAGCTTGCTGTCGGCCATCAGTTCCGCGATCGACTTGGCCGTCTTGACCTCGCTGAGGCCTCGGCGCAGCCACCCGTCGAAATCGCTGCTCTTGATCAGCGGGTCAGCCCGCTGCCAGGCGGCACCCAGGGCGTCCGCGGCCCCCTGACGGGTGTAGCAGTGGTCGCCGGCGACGACGAGCGGGCGGGCGGCGCGGCCCGGCGCCCTGGAGTGCTTCGGCTTCGGCGCATGACCGCCGATCCAGTCCTCCAGCTCCCGCAAGCTCCAGCGCTCCTTGGGGTCGTCGTTGAGCAGCCCGCGCACCGCGTCCTCGATCTCGACCGGTATCTTGAGGCGGTTGGTATAGGCGTTCACCGTGCCGAACTCGAAACGGTCGATGAGGAGTTTGCCGTCCTCGCCCGGAGGGGCCAGCGCATGACCGAGACAAAGCTCAAGCAGCAGGGTGCCAAGCGCAAACAGATCGTCCTCCGGTGTGCCCGCCCCACGGCCCATCGGGTCGGTCCCGGCCATCGGCAGGGGTTCGAGCGTGCGGGGCTGTTCCGACCCGGGCGGGGCGGTCAGACAGTCCCCGAGGATCATTTCGGCCTGACCGCCGGGATAAAGGAAGTTGTCGACGCGGATCGCCCGATGGGTGATGTCGCGGGCATGGAGATCCTTCAGCGCGGCGACGGCCGGCTTTAGATATCGTTTGATCGCCACCGCCGGCGGCAGGGCGGACAGGGTTTCCCGTTTCAAACGGAAGAAATCGCCGCCCGCCGGCCGTTTATAGATCAGGGCGAGGCGATGCCGGCCCTCGTGGGGCAGGGAAATCCGGTCGGCGTCGATCAGCGTCAGCCCGCCATCGATATCCTTGCCGATCATTTTGCGGATCGCCTGCCAGCGGGGGATGGCGCCAACATGGCACAGCATCGCGAAGGCTAGGCTGGCGTCTTTTTCGGATGAGCCGGCGTAGGCGTCCGCGCTTCGGGTATCGAGTTCGGGCAAAGGATGACCGAGGTCGATGGCGAACCGACCTTTCTTTTTGATCATCCCGGCGCTTTCCGGTGTGGAGATATCGCTCTCCGCCATGGATCATTACCGCTGCAATTGCCGTTTCAGGATATATCGCCGCGGTCCGCCCCGTAAAGCTCCCGTGCAACTGTTCAGCAAATAAACAGACCGTATGGGTTTTTGAATCAAAAACGGTTACGTGGAATTGCCTTTAGATCGGATATCTTAGGCCGCAAACGGGTCGCGGACCAGAATGGTATCCTCGCGATCACGCCCGGTGGACAACAGGGTCACCGGCCGTTCGACCAATTCCTCGATCCGGCGGATGTATTTGATCGCGGTCGCCGGAAGGTCGGCCCAGGAGCGGGCGCCCGCCGTCGATTCGGACCAGCCCTCAAGCGTTTCGTAGACCGCCTCGACCTTGGCCTGCGCCTCTTGCCCGGCCGGAAAGCGATCCAGCGTCTCCCCGTTGAGACGGTAGCCGACGCAGACCTTCAGCTCCTCGAAGCCGTCCAGGACGTCCAGCTTGGTCAGCGCCATGCCGTCGATCCCGGCGGTCTTCATGGCCTGGCGCACCATGACCGCGTCGAACCAACCGCAGCGGCGTTTGCGCCCGGTCACCGTGCCGAACTCGTGCCCGCGTTCGCCCAGCCTGTCGCCGGTGGCGTTGTCCTGTTCCGACGGGAACGGACCGGAGCCCACCCGCGTCGTGTAGGCCTTGGTGATGCCGAGCACATAGTTCCCGGCGAGACTTCCCATGCCCGATCCGGCCGCCGCCTGGCCCGCCACCGTGTTGGAGGAGGTGACGAAGGGGTAGGTGCCGTGGTCGACGTCGAGCATGACGCCCTGGGCGCCTTCGAACAGGATCCGGTCATTCCGGCTCTTGTGCTGATCGAGCACCTGCCAGGCCGGGACGGCATGGGGCAGGATCTTCGGCGCCAGGGCCAATAGGGCGTCGGTTTCCGCCTTCGGGTCCATCGGCTCCAGACCGAACGCCTTCAGGAAGACGTTGTGATAGGCGGCGAGGTGCCTCATCTTCGCGGCCACCGTCTCGGGCTCGGCCAGATCGCAGACCCGGATCGCCCGGCGCCCGACCTTGTCCTCGTAGGCCGGCCCGATGCCGCGCCCGGTGGTGCCGATCTTGTCGTTGCCGCGGGCGATCTCGCGGGCGGCGTCGATCTGGACGTGGAGCGGCAGGATCAGCGTCGCGTTGTCGGCGATCAGCAGGGTTTCCGGCGTGATGGTGAGGCCCTGCTCGGTCAATTGAGCGATCTCGGACAGCAGCGCGTTCGGGTCGATGACCACGCCGTTGCCGATGATCGACGGCTTGCCACGCACCAGGCCGGAGGGCAGCAGGCTCAGTTTGTAGGTCGCGTCGCCGCTGACGATGGTATGACCGGCGTTATGCCCGCCCTGAAACCGCACCACGACGTCGGCGCGCTCGGAGAGCCAATCCACGATCTTCCCTTTGCCTTCGTCGCCCCACTGGGCGCCGACCACGGTCACACTGGTCATTCGGATGTTTCTCCTGTCGGGCTCGCTTGCCCGTCCTTGACGATATGGCTGCAACGGTAGAGGCGCGCGCCTTGCGCGTCGGACCCGACATCCTCCAGCGCCTGGACCACGATCCACCCTTCGGCGCGCCACCGGGCAAGCTCCGAAACCGGCGTGTTTCGGGGCAGGAAGAGCCTCGGGGGCGTCTCGGCCTCCGGCAGGGCTCTCAGGACCGTGTCCATATAGAGGGTGACGCCGATGGCGGGCTCGCGGCTGCCGTTGCGGCCGGCGATATAGCGTCCGCCCCGGCCGAGTTCGCCGCGGGTGCCGCGGGCGAACAAGCTGAAGCTGATGCCGGTATGATATTCGAAACCCCGGTTCTCGACCGGGTCGATGGTGAGCGTAAGATCCGGCAGGCGGCCGCGGATCAGGTCAACGACGGTGCTCAACCGGTCCAGCACGGTCTTGGCCTGGGCCGGGAGGGCGAGATCCCGGAGGCTCGCCAACCCGTCTTCGACCGGGCCGGTCGCCCGCATCAGCCGGGTCAGGATGTCGGTGGCCGGCCCGGCGGCCCGGCTCATAGCGGCGGCATCCTTGTGGTCGAGGGCCTGGCGCACCTCGGCGGTGGCCGTCTCATCGAGATCGAAGGCCGCACAGACCAGCGGAACCAGAGGTGGGACCATCAGGTCGATCGACAGGGCATGGGCCGGGTTTTGGCCGATGCCGATGCTGGTGAGCGCGTCGGCGGCGAGCACGACGATCTCCGCGTCCGCCTCCGCCGCTTCGCTGCCGATGATCTCGGCGCCGACCTGGGTAAACTGGCGCTCCGGGCTGAGCATGGAGCCGCTCACCCGCAGCACGTCGCCGGCATAGGAAAGCCGCAGCGGCCGCCGCTGATGGGCGAGGCGGGAGGTCGCGATCCGGGCGACCTGCATGGTCATATCCGCCCGGACCCCCATCATCTTCTGGCTCACCGGGTCCATCAGGCGAAAGACCCGGCGGCTGACGGTGCCGGCCGACCCGGCCATGCCTTCTTCGAATTCGACCAGCGGCGGCTTCACCCGTTCATAGCCGTAGCCGTCCATGACTTCGATCAGCTTCTGGGCGAGGGCGGCTTCGCGGGCCGCCTCCGGGGGCAGCATGTCGCGCAGGCCGTTGGGCAGCAGCGCCTGGGGCGCCTGGCCCGGCTCGGTTCTGGGGGGGAATTGAGGGTCGTACGCCGCCATGGCGGAGAGTGCTTTCGTCAAACAGGAAACTTGTCCCGGAAAACCGGAGTCCGGGCGGGGGCATCCGGCCGGGCGAGGCACTGTCTACTCGCCCGCCGGGCTCACGTCAAAAGCTAAGCGGAATGACACGCTGAACATGAGGCAGGGCGGCGACCGCGTCGGCCAGTTCGCGGGTCACGGCCGTGTCGATATTCACCAGGGCGACCGCGTCGCCGCCGGTCTCGGCCCGGCCGAGATGGAAGGTGCCGATATTGATCTCCCGGTCCGCCAGAAGACTGCCCAGGGCGCCGATGAAACCCGGCTTGTCCTTGTTGCGGACCAGCAGCATGTGGGTGCCGAATTCGGCTTCCAGCGGGATGCCCATCAACTCGGTGATTCGGGGGCGGGTCCCACCGACCAGGGTGCCGGCGGCGGAGCGGTCGCGGTCCATCCCATGTGTCTTGATGCGGATCAGGGTTTGGTAGTCGCATTCCCGGCCATAGGTCGCGACCTTGAGATCGATGTCCCGCTCGCGGGCCAGCACCGGCGCGCTGACCGGATTGACGCTCTCGACCTGGGGGCGGAGCAGCCCGGTCAGGGCCGCGGCGGTCACCGGCTTGGTGTTGAGATCGGCGGCGTGGCCTTCGAACTCGATCTCGATCTCGTCATAGGTCTGCCGGGCGAGCTGGCCCAGCATGGCGCCGAGCTTCTCGGCCAGGTCGAGATAGGGCTTGAGCTTTGGCGCTTCCTCGGCGGACACGGAGGCCATATTGACCGCGTTTGTCACGGCGCCGGTCAGCAGATAGTCGGACATCTGTTCGGCGACCTGGATCGCCACCTTCTCCTGGGCCTCCGCCGTCGCCGCGCCCAGATGGGGGGTCGCGATCAGATTGGGCGCCCCGAAGAGCGGATTGTCCCGGGCCGGTTCCTCGGCGAACACGTCGAGGGCGGCGCCGGCGAGATGACCCGTTTCCAGCATCTCCTTGAGGGCGGTCTCGTCGACCAGACCGCCACGCGCGCAGTTGATCAAGCGCGCGCCTGGCTTCATCGTGGCGAGCCTTTCCCGCGACAGCAGGTTCCGCGTCTGATCGGTGAGCGGGACATGCAGGGTGACGATATCCGCCTCGGCCAGGAGCGGATCGAGATCGGTCTTGCGGACCCCGAGATCCGCCGCCCGGTCGTCCGAGAGATAGGGGTCGTAGGCCATCACCCGCATCTTGAGGCCGAGTGCGCGGCTGCAGACGATGGCGCCGATATTGCCGCAACCGATCACGCCCAGCGTCTTGCCGGTGAGCTCGGTGCCCATGAATTTCGACTTTTCCCACTTGCCCGCTTGGGTCGAGGCGTCGGCTTCCGGGATCTGCCGGGCGAGCGCGAACATCATGGCGATGGCGTGCTCCGCCGTGGTGATCGAGTTGCCGAAGGGCGTGTTCATCACCACCACGCCCCGCGCGGTCGCCGCCGGCACGTCGACATTGTCGACACCGATCCCGGCGCGGCCGACGACCTTGAGGCCGGGGCCGGCATCCAGTACGGCCCCGGTCACCTTGGTGGCCGAACGGATCGCCAGACCGTCATAGGCGCCGATCACCGACAAGAGCTCTTCGGCGGAGAGGCCCGGGCGAAAATCGACGGTGATTCCCCGGTCCTCGAACACGGCGACGGCCTTTTCCGACAGCTTGTCGGAGATCAACACTTTTGGCATGGAGATAATCCCTAGAGTTCGGCTTTCGCCTGGTCGAAGGCCCAGTCGAGCCAGGGCATGAGGTCGGCCATGTCCTCGGGCTCGACCGTGGCCCCGCCCCACAGCCGCAGCCCCGGAGGGGCGTCGCGGTAGCCGCCGATGTCGACGGCGATGCCCTCGTCCTCGAGAAGGGTCGCGATCTTCTTGGCGAAGGCGGATTGCCCGGCCGCGTCGAGCGCGGTGACCGCCGGATCGATGATGGTCAGGCAGATCGAGGTGCAGGACCGGGTCTCCGGATCGGTCGCCAGGAAGTCGACCCAGGGGGTCTCCGCCGCCCAATAGGTGACGGCCTTCAGGCTGGCTTCCGAGCGTGCGATCAGCGCGTCGAGCCCGCCGAGATGCTCGGCCCATTTCAGGGCGTCGAGCTGGTCCTCGACCGCCAGCATCGACGGCGTGTTGATGGTCTCGCCCCGGAACACGCCCTCGATCAGCTTGCCGCCCTTGGTCAGCCGGAAGATCTTCGGCAGCGGCCAGGGCGGGGTGTGGCTCTCCAGCCGCTCGACGGCGCGGGGGCTGAGGATCAGCATGCCGTGCTGGGCTTCGCCGCCCATCACCTTCTGCCAGGAATAGGTGGTGACATCGAGCTTGTCCCAGGGCAGCTCCATGGCGAAGGCCGCCGAGGTCGCGTCGCAGAAAGTCAGACCTTCGCGGTCGGCGTCGATCCAGTCGCCGTTCGGTACCTTCACGCCGGAGGTGGTCCCGTTCCAGGTGAACAGGACGTCCCGATCGCAATCGACCTGGGCCAGATCGGGTAGGGCGCCGTAGTCGGCCTCGATCACCCGGATATCTTCCAGCTTCAGTTGTTTGACCGCGTCGGTGACCCAGCCCTTTCCGAAGCTCTCCCAGGCCAGCGCGTCGACGCCGCGGGCGCCGAGCATGGTCCACATCGCCATTTCATAGGCCCCGGTGTCGGAGGCCGGCACGATGCCGATCCGGTAGTCGTCCGGCACACCGAGGATTTCCCGGGTCCGATCGATGATCTCACCGAGCTTCGCCTTGCCGATCTTCGAGCGGTGCGAGCGGCCGATGGCGGCGTTGGACAGGGCGTCGGGCGTCCATCCCGGACGTTTGGCGCAGGGGCCGGAGCCGAAATTCGGGCGCGAGGGGTGTTTGTGAGGGCGCATCTATCGCTGATATCCGTTGGTCTCGTGCGGAGATTGCGACTATACCGCCGGGTCTTGGATATTCAACGGCCCGGAGGGAGCGGAGACGATAATGGAGAGGAAAGCGCCCGAGCCGATCTGGCGGATGGACCTGACCTTCCCGTTCACGCCCCGGCCGCGCCAGGGATGGGGCGCGCCCGCCCACGCCGAACTCGCGGCGCTCTGCGCGGCGGCGCGGTCCCGGGTGGAGGCCTGGCTGACGGAGATCGCGGCGGTTCGGGGCGAGGCGTCGGACGCGATCCCGGTGCGGGAGCGGGATAACGCCACACCCTATTGGTCGAACGGTTGGTTGCCGCCACTGGACGCGCTGATGCTGATGGCGGTGCTGAAGACAAAACGGCCCAAGCGCCTGATCGAGATCGGGTCCGGCCATTCGACCCGTTTCGCCCGATGGGCCGTCGGTCATTGGGATACCGGAACCCACATCACCTCCATCGACCCGCAACCGCGGGCGGATATCGACGGATTGTGCGACGCGCTGGTCCGGGCCGGGCTGGAAGACGCGGATCTCGCCCTGTTCGAGGATGTCGCGGCCGGAGACGTGGTGTCGCTCGACGGGTCCCACCGGTCGATGAAGAACAGCGACGTCACGGTCTTTTTCCTGGAGGTGCTGCCGCGCCTGCCCAAGGGCGTCCTGGTCCATATTCACGATGTCTTTCTGCCGGACGACTATCCGCCGGAATGGAACCGGCGCTGGTATAACGAGCAGTACCTCCTGGCGACGGCTCTCCTCTTCGGATCGACTCTCACCGTCGAGATGCCGGTTCACTGGGCCGCCCGGACCTTTGCGCCGGCGCTGCCCCATGACGGCGACGCCTTCCCGGGGACGGGATTCTGGCTGTCGACCCGACCCGTTGGAGAAAGATGCATATAGGCCCTTGACCTTCCGCCCGCTGGAAGCCCCATCTCTCCTCCATGCGATGGATTCTCCCTATATTCGCCCTCATGCTGATGGGTGCCCTGGCGGCGAGCCCATCCGGCATCGGCCCTGTGGCCCATGCCGGGGAGGCCGGTGTCGAGCGCATGCAGATGGCCGAGGGCGTGCCCTGCACCATGGATCGGACCCATCGGGTCTGTCAGGCCGGGATGGCCCATTGCGTCTCCTATTTCTCGGATCCGTTCGACCGGGCGTCCGGTACCCCGGTGCTGTTCGCCCACGCCTATTTCGGCGCCGGTGAGGGCGTCGCCGAGGAATGGACCCCTGGCCTGCCGTCGCCCCCGCCGCGCCTCTGATCGGTCTTCCAACCGAACCGAACTCTCATTCCGATCAGAGGAATAAACCATGATCAAACGGACCTATACCGGCCCGCTCTGCGCGGCCGCCCTCACCCTTGCCCTGTCTCTCGGTCCCGTCGCCCATGCGGGGCCGGCCGGCCATGACACCAAAGGCCCCGATATCGGCCAGAAGGGTATGCCCGCCAATGTGACGCGGACCGTCGAAATCGTCATGTACGATAACTACTACGAACCGGAGGAATTGAGCCTCAAGAAGGGCGAGACCGTCCGATTCGTGATCCGCAACGCCGGCAATTTCGTGCACGAGTTCAACATCGGCACGCCGGACATGCACTATGAGCATCAGCCGGAAATGCGGATGATGATGGAGCACGGCGTGCTGCGGCCCGACCGCATCGACTGGGAGGCGGCGAAGGCGATGCAGGCGTCCATGGGGCACGGTATGCATAAGGAGGCGAACAGCCTCCTGCTGGAGCCCGGCAAAAGCGGAGAGATCGTCTGGCGCTTCCCGGAGCGCACGGCGCTGGAATTCGCCTGCAATGTGCCCGGTCACTACGATTCCGGCATGGTCGGCGAGATCGACCTCACCCGCTAATCCCCGCTTTATGGAGAAAGACATGACGTTTACGGCTTTCGTCCGGGCGGGGACGCTCGGACTAGGCCTGTTGACGGCGCTTCCCGGCGCCGTCCTGGCCAAGGAAATCAACCTCACCGTCGACCGGGTCACCATCGATACTGGCGACTTCACCCGGTCCGGTGTCGGCTATAACGGCTCGCCGCTGCCGACCATTCTCCGTTTCGAGGAGGGTGACGAGGTCACGATCAACGTGACCAACAACCTCGATGAGGAGACCTCTGTCCATTGGCACGGGCTCATCCTGCCCTTCGACCAGGACGGGGTGCCGGACATCAGCTTCGACGGCATCGCGCCCGGTGAAACCTTCACCTACAATTTCCCCCTGGTGCAGAGCGGAACCTATTGGTTTCACAGCCACTCCGGCTTCCAGGAGCCGGACGGGGCCTATGGCGCCTTCATCATCGACAAAAAGGGCCGGGAGCCCTTCCGCTACGACCGCGAATATGTCGTGCAACTGACCGATACCCATCCCCACTCCGGGGACCGGATCATGCGCAATCTCAAGATGATGCCCGACTACTATAACCGGAAGCAGCGGACCTTCCTGGATTTCCTCGCCGATTCCCGCGAGGGAGGGCTCGGTAACGCCTGGGCCGACCGCAAGGCCTGGGGCGACATGCGGATGATGCCCACCGATATCGAGGACGTGCAGGGCTATACCCCGTTGATCAATGGCAAGGGACCGGAGCAGAACTGGACCGGTTTGTTCAAACCGGGCGAGCGGGTGCGGTTGCGCTTCATCAACGCCTCGGCCATGGCCTATTTCGACATCCGGATTCCGGGGCTGGAGATGACCGTGGTCCAGGCCGACGGCAACAATGTCCAGCCGGTGAGGGTGGACGAGTTCCGGATCGCGGTGGCGGAGACCTATGACGTCATCGTTCGGCCGAAAGAGGACAAGGCCTATACGATCTTTGCCGAATCCATGGGCCGGACCGCCTATGCCCGGGGCACCCTGGCACCGCGCGAGGGAATGGAGGCCGAGGTGCCGGCCCTGCGCCCGGCGCCACTGCTGACCATGGCCGATATGGGCATGGCGCATGGGGAGATGGGTCACGGCGGTTCGGCGGCGCACGGCCAAGGCGGTGCGATGCCGATGATGGACCACAGTGCCATGAAAACGGGTGCGATGCCCGGTATGGACCATTCGGCGATGCCCGGGATGGACCACTCGGCCATGCCCGGCATGATGGGGTCATCGGGCGGCGGCGATCCCTATTACGCCCCGGGCAGCGGCTTGATGCCGAAGGCGGCCAATGGTGGCAAGGTGCTCTCCTATGCCGATCTGAAGGCCCAGGAGCCACTGTTCGAGGATCGGGAGGCCGACCGCGAGATCGTCCTGCGTCTGACCGGCAACATGGAGCGCTATTCCTGGTCGATCAACGACGTCAAATACAAGGACGCGGCGCCGATCCGGCTGAAATATGGCGAGCGGGTCCGGTTCAAATTCGTCAACGAGACGATGATGACCCATCCCATGCATCTTCACGGCATGTGGTCGATTCTCGACAACGGTCAGGGCCAGTGGGATCCGATCAAGCATGTGGTCAGCGTCGCGCCGGGCACCACGGTCTATATGGAGACCGAGGTGGACGCGCCCGGCGAGTGGGCCTTCCACTGCCATCTGTCCTACCACGCCGACGCCGGCATGTTCCGGAAGGTGATCGTCGAGGGCGGACCCGATCAACAGGCGGCCATTCCGTCCTCCGTGAAGGAGGATTGAGGCCGATGACATGGTGGAAACAGGGTGCCAAAGGGTGTGTCGGGGCGCTTGTCCCGGCGCTCCTTCTCGTGACGGAAGCCAGGGCCGAGTCCCTGATCTGGGGCTTCCAGGCCGAACAGTTCGAATACCGTGTCGGGGAGGACGAAAATCTCCTCGCCTGGGACTTCGACGCGCTGGCCGGCACGGACGAGCTCAAATTCGTCTGGCGCAGCGAGGCGGAGTATCTCACCGACGACGGCGATTTCGAAGCGTTGGAGAATCAGTTTCGGCTCCAGGTGCCGGTCTCCGATTTCTTCGATGCGGTGGCGGGCGTGCGGCTCGACACGCCATCGGGCGAGGACCGCGTCTATGGCGTGATCGGGCTCCACGGCTTGGCCAAGCAATGGGTCGAGGTCGATGCCGATGTCTTTATCGGAGAGACCTCCTTCGTCCGGTTCGAGGCCGAATATGAAGGGCTGATCACCAACCGCATCACCCTGGTGCCGTCGCTCGAACTCGACGTCCCGTTGACCGACGACGATGAGCTCGGCGTCGGGGCGTTCGGCCCGAAACTGGAGGCCGGATTGCGGCTCAGCTACGACGTCGTGGACCGCCTCTTCTCACCCTATGTCGGGGTGCATTACGAGAAGAGCTTCGGCGAAAGCGGCGTCTTGGCAAGGGCCGAGGGCGAGGACACCGGGGCGGTCTCCCTGGTGATCGGCAGTCGGATTCTGTTCTAGAGCCAAATCCGACCGTTCTGAATCACTTCATGTTCCAGAATGGTCGGTGAATTTGCCTCTAAAACAATAAGATAGAGCGGATTCACGCATCGTTTCGCGATTACGGAGTGATCCCGTCACGATGCGATCCGCTCTAGCCCTGCGGGAGAGGGGGAGGCGTTCCCCCTCTCTCCAACCCGCCGATAGAAGGCCGCCGTTTTTCAGGAATTCCAAACCATGACCGCCGAATATCAAAAAGGCAGCATTACGCTATTCGATGGGATCGCCATGGGCACCGGCGTGATGATCGGTGCCGGCATCTTCGCGCTGACCGGCCAGATCGCCGAACTCGCGGGCCCCTGGTTCCCCGCCGCATTCCTCGTGGGGGCCATCGTCACGGCGTTCAGCGCCTACAGCTACATCAAGGTGTCGAACGCCTTTCCTTCCGCCGGTGGGATCGGAATGATCCTGCATAAGGCCTATGGTACGGGTGCTGTGGCGGCGGGCGCCGCCCTCTTGATGGCCTTCTCGATGGTGATCAATCAGAGCCTGGTCGCGAGAACGTTCGGGACCTATGTCCTGCGTCCTTTCGATGGCGCGGTCGACCCGAGACTGGTTCCGGTCCTGGGCGTCGGGCTCATCCTTGTGGCCTTTCTGGTCAATCTTTCGGGAAACCGGCTGGTCGGGACGGCTTCGGTCGTCATGGCGCTGATCAAGGTGGGCGGGATCGCCCTTCTGGCGTTGGCCGCCCTCTGGGCCTCGGGCGTGGACCCGGAGATGTGGGGGGAGATGTGGGGGGCACCCGGCGAGACAGGTGCCTTCGACACGACCGTGACCGGGTTTGTGGCCTCCGTCGCGCTTGCGGTGCTGGCTTTCAAGGGCTTCACCACGATCACGAACAGCGGGGCGGAGATCACCAATCCCCACCGGAATGTCGGTCGCGCGATCATTCTGTCCATTCTGATCTGCGTGGTCGTCTATCTGCTGATCGCATTCGCGGTCGGTTCCAGCTTGCCGTTGCGGGACATTGTGGCGGCCAAGAACTATGCGTTGGCCGAGGCGGCGAAACCCTCGCTCGGGATCTACGGCTTTTATGTAACGGTCGTGCTGGCCGTCATCGCGACCGCGTCGGGTATTATCGCAAGCGTGTTCGCCGTCTCCCGGATGCTTGCCATGTTGACGGACATGAAAATGATTCCCCACAGCCATTTTGGCATGCCGGGGCATGTTCGCGGCCACATGCTGGTCTACACCGTCGTCCTGGCGGCGTTGCTGAGCGTCTTCTTCGACTTGACCCGGATCGCGTCCCTGGGGGTGTTCTTCTATCTCGTCATGGATATCGTTGTACACGTTGGGGTGCTGCGGACATTGCGGGCCGCGACGGGCGCAAATCCGGTGATCGTGCTGTCGGCGATCGGTTTCGACACGGTCGTGCTGATCGCTTTCGGGTGGCTCAAATGGTCCTCCGATCCGCTCATTCTGGCGGTCGCGCTCGTCGGCATTCTCTCCGTCTTCGCCTACCAGCGGTATTATCTGTCACGATGGCTCGGGCCCGAGGGTGGCAAACCGCATGGGACGCATGAAGGGCGATAGGCAATGTCCGATCTGAAGGAAAGGTTGCGCTTCGCGGAGCGTGAGGCAGACCTCGAATCCGCGCTGATCCGGTGCGGAATCTTCGCTCTGCTCGCGGTCGCCGGTTTTCTGGCGATCCAGGACAGGGGGATGCATCTTCACGTCCTGGCCGATGTCGGGCTCTATGGGATAGCGGCGATCACCAGTCTCGTGCTCGCTTGGCGACGGGTGTATCACCGCACGATCCCTTTCATTTTCGCGACCTTCGATGTCGTGCTGATCGTCGTGCATGTCGGAAGCTTGGCGCGGCTGATGGGGGCGGGCGATCATTTCTTCGCCTTGCCGGCGGGGACGTTGGTGCTGGTCGTCATGATCCACGCCTCCATGCGCTACCAACCCGTCCTGATCGGTTATATCGCGATTTCCTTCATCGTGATTTCCGGGCTTTGGCCCCATCTGCCGGAGCCCTACGGCATTCCGGAGCGGTCCGTCGGTTCCTCCGATCACATGATGGGGATGGCCGGCATGCCCATGGGGGCCAGCGGTATCTATGCGCTGGACGTCTTCCCGCCCTTGGCAGTTGGGATGGCGGCTTGCATCCTTATTTTCGGCACGCGCAAGAACCGCCGTCTTCTCCTGAATTCAATCGATCTTGCCGTCAGCACGGCGCGGTTGTCGCGTTTCTTCTCACCCAAGGTCGCGGAGCAATTGGCGGCGGGCGGCGGCGCATTACCCGGCCGGCGCCAGGATGTGTCGGTTCTCTTTATCGACATTAAAGGGTTCACGACGCTCGCCGAGAAGATGGGCCCGATAGAACTGGGCGGGTTTCTGTCGGAGTTTCGCGAGCGGGTGACGGCCCCTGTGTTCGCCCATGGAGGGACCGTCGATAAATTCGTCGGCGACGCGGTTCTCATCGTCTTCGCCTCGGCCGAGGAGAGCGCGCGGTATGCCGAGCGCGCCATCAGGTGCGGGCGCGAGATTCTCGAGGCGGTCCAGCATTGGTCGTCGGAGCGGGAGGCCGCCGGCCAAAGCCCCGTCGAGGTGGGGATCGGTGGTCATTTCGGTGCCGCTTTCGTCGGTGTCGTCGGTCGCGGTAGGCTGCTGGAATACACGGTCATCGGCGACAGCGTGAATATCGCCGAGCGCCTCGAAAGGCTGACCCGGGATGTCGATTTCCCTTTTGTCGTATCGGACGCCATGTTGCGGGCCGCCAAGGCGGGCGCGGGTCCCGACGCCGACGCCGACGCCGACGCATGGTCCCCGTTACAGCCGGTTGTCCTCAAAGGCCGCAGCGGCACCACCCATCCCTATGGCATGCGCCTGGTATCGGCCGTGGCATAACGGATGGGGGTGGGCGCGCAAGTCGACTTTCCCGGAACCCCGCCCTTGTTTCCGGAGGCGCGCGCGTGGGAGTAATGACGCAACGTGACGTCCACCGCGCAGGATCGGCGCTTCCAATCGATGACCAAATCTCCAATCGAATTCGACGGTTATAGGCCCGGGGCGGTAGGCGACATCGTCCGGCTGCACGCCACCTATTATGCGGATAACTGGGGGTTCGGCCCCGATTTCGAGGCGTCCTGCGCCCTCGGGTTCGGCGAAATCCTCCGAGACTATCGGGAAGGCCGGGACAGACTGGGATTCGCCTACGCGAACGGACGGGCTGTCGGCTCCTGCCAGGTCGACGGGCGTCCAGGCGCGGAGGCCGGCGTCGAGAACGCCGCCCGGCTGCGTTTCGTGATCGTCGACCCGGCGCTGGCGGGTCAGGGCATCGGTCGGAAACTGATCGCCGACGCGGTCGACTGGATCGATGCGGCGGGCTATGACCATAGCTGGCTGACGACCTTCGACGGATTGGGTGCCGCCCGATATCTTTATGAGGCGGTCGGGTTCACCCTGACCAGGACCTACACCGCGTCGTCCTATGGCCGGCCGCTCCCGGAACAGCGCTTCGACCGGGTCCGGTGACCCTTCCTCCCGCTCTCATCGCGCTTCTCGGCGGCGGACTCGCCGGCATCACGGTCGGTGTCACCACGGTGATTTCCCGCGAGGTGGTGACCGTCGTCGATCCGGCCTCCCTGACCCTGGCCCGCTACGGTCTCGCCTGTCTTTTGCTGCTGCCGTTCGCCGGATGGCGGGTCGCCTGGCCGCAGGTCCGTCCGGTGGCGCCTCGGGTGGCGCTGATCGGCGTGTTCCAATTCGGTGTTCTGGTCGGGCTCCTGAACCTGGCGGTGGTCTATATCCCGAGTGCGCTCGCCACGATCCTGTTCTCGACCATCCCGGTCGCCACCCTATTGGTGGCGGTGTTGCTTGGTCAGGAGCGGCCGACGAGACTGCATCTGGCGGGCATCGTGCTGACCGTCGCCGGCGTGGTGGCGGCCCTCGGGGACCGGGCGGGGCTGGGGCCGGGCGACAGCCTGCTGTTCGGCGCCCTCGCCACCTTCGGCAGCGTGCTGACCGGAGCGGTGTGCAATGTCACCTTCCGCAAGATCATGGCCGGCCGGCCGCCCATCGCCATGACGGCGGTCGCCATGGCCGGCGCCGCCGTGGCGCTGACGCCGCTTTCCGTCTGGCAGGCGCCGGAGGTCAGCGCCTATACGGCGGAAATCTGGATCTTTCTGGGGATTATCGGGGGAATGAGCGCCGTCGCCTTCAGCGGCTGGGTCTGGGCGCTCAAGCATGCCGAGGCGAGCGCGGTCGCCTCCTGGCTGGCGATCGGCCCGATCGTCGCGGCGCTGCTCGACCGTTTCGTGCTCGGGGTCACCCTGGGGCCGATGTTCGCGCTCGGTTTGGCGTTGGTGGTCGCCGGTCTCGTCGCCGTGACGCGCGGGGGGCGAAAATCGGCCTAGCCGTTGCGGTGCCGCTTTGCGTAGCCCGGATGCGGCGGGGCGGCGATGGGCCGGACGAGATAGCGGAGGAGCCGCCGATATCCCTTCAGCACATAGGCGCCGTTCCGCGCCTGCCAGGCGTCCTTCTCCAGCCGATAGGCCTCCGGAATCGCGTACCAGGGCAGGCCGGGCCTCGTGTGGTGCACGATGTGCAGATTGTTGAACAGGAACAGGACGCCGAAGGGCCAGGTGTTCTCGACGATCGCGGTGCGGTGCCCGGGTTCCTCGGCCAGCCGGTGCTCCGCGAAGGTCCGGACATTGGCGAGCGCCGCGCCTGGATAGACCACGGCGAGAAGATAGAGCCACAGCGGGATTTCCGCGACCATGGTCAGATAGGCGAGCATGGCGGCAAGCCCCGCAAGATAGAGCGCCAGGGCCTTCCAGGCATAGGCGTCGCCCCGGGCGAGCCGGCGGATCTCCAGACGCCAGAAGCCCGCGAGCCCGAGGATCGGGCCCAGGGTCAAACGGCCCAACAGCGTCATGTTCGCCATCCGGATCCGGCGCCAGACCGGCCCGGTCCGGGCCCAGTCGCCGGCGTCGACGAAGAAGCTTTCCGGGTCTTCCAGGGGCTCCGTCAGATGCTCGTCCCGGTGATGGACCATGTGGTCGCGCTTGAAGGCGAGATAGGGAACCCAAAGCTGGATCGGCCAATGGGCGAAGGCGGTGTTGAGCCAGGTGATCCGGGTGGGATGGCCGTGTAGGCATTCATGCTGGAAATGCTGATGCCAGCACAGGAGAACGGCCAGAAGGGGGGCGACGAGCCAAAGCGGCAGCACGGACCAGGAAAGGGTGAGGCCGATCCAGGTGGCGTAGAGGCCGAGGCCCAGGGCCACCGTGGGCAGTTCGATCGGGCGGATCGCGGCACCCTGACCGGCACGGGCGGGAATGTCGAGGCCGGTCTCCGAGGCGGGAAGAGATGGGATCGGTCGGTCGGATATGTGGGGGAGCGATTTCATGCCCCTAGTCCTAGGGCACGGTCCGATATGTCGGGAACTCTGCGTTTGTGCTCGAAATGCGGTTTTTGGTAACGAAACGCAATAACTGTTGTGTTTCGTAAATTAATTGGGTGTATACACCACATTATGGACCGGAGAGATCTCGTACGCGTCTTCCGTCAGCGTCTGGCCGAGGCCCTGGCGCTGGCCCAGGAGAGTCAGGGCAGCCTGGCGAAACGGGTCGGCATCGACCGCTCGACCCTGGCGCAGCTCCTGTCGCCGGAGAATGAGCGGCTGCCCCGGGCGGATACGGTGGCGGCGCTTGCCGAGGGCCTCAAGGTGAAGTCCGACTGGCTGTTGGGGCTGGTCCAGGACCAGGGGCAGAGCACCGACATCCTGGAACGGTCTATCGATATCGAACGGCTCGAGCGGTTTCCCTATGACGACGCGATCGCCCGCTGGCACGACGAATCCGCCGGCTACAAGGTGCGTTATGTCCCGACCAATCTGCCGGACATGCTCAAGACCGACGCGTTGATTCGCTATGAATATCAATCCTATGCGGCGATGACGACGGATCGGGCGCTGGATCTTTCCCACCACAAGCTGACCTATGCCCTGTTGCCGGAAACGGACATCGAGGTGTGTTCCAGCGAGCAATCGGTCCGGGATCTGGCGCTCGGAACCGGGCTTTGGCGGGGGCTGTCGGCGGACGACCGGCGCGAACAGCTGCACCGGATGGCGGATCTGACCGAACAGCTCTATCCGACCTTTCGCTGGTTCCTGTTCAACGGCCTCAATCACTATTCGGCGCCGGTCACCATTTTCGGGCCGAAACGGGCGGCGGTCTATATCGGGCAGATGTATTTCGCCTTCACCGGCACGGAGCATATCCGAACCTTGAGCAAACATTTCGACACTCTCGTGCGGGCCGCCATCCTGTCGCCGACAGAGATGCCGGGTCATCTGCGCGATCTGGCGGCCCAGGTGAGGCAAGTATGACTCTGTCCCTGCCGATGTACGACTTGCCGCCCTGCCGCGCCGAGACCGACCGGTTGCGCCGGGCCTTGGCCTCGGTCCTTGGCACGACCCCGTCGGACAGCGGCGATGCCCAAGCCCTCTGGCACGATCCGTCCCTGGTCCTGAGCCAGACCTGCGGCTGGCCGTTGTTGACCGCCGAGGCGGAGCGCCTGACCCCGGTGGCGACGTTCGTCTACGGGGCCGCCGGCTGCGAGAAACAGCCGGACTGCGCCACCTATCGCAGCTATCTGGTCGCGCGGGAGGGCGGCGGGGTGACCCGGCCGGAGGACGCGATCGGCAAGACGGCGGCGGTCAACGAGTGGGGCTCCTGGTCCGGGCGGGTGATCCTCGCCCATGCCTTCCGCGATCTGGTGCCGGCGGGGGAGGCGGTCTTCGGTGATGTCTTTATCAGCGGCGCCCATGCCAGGAGCCTGATGGCGGTGCGGGCCGGCCGGGCGGATGTCGCGGCGGTCGACGGCGTCACCTTCAGCCTGTTGGCGAAACACCAGCCCGCGATGGTGGAAGGCCTTGCGATCCTGGCCGAAACGGACTGGGCGCCGGCCCTGCCGCTGGTCACGCGCAAGGGCGCGTCGGCGGCCGAGATCGCCCGTCTGCGGGACGGGATCGGCAGGGTGCTGGCCGATCCGGCGATGGTGGGAACCCTGGAGGCTCTGCTGATCCGCGATTGGGTACCGACGGATCTTACCGCCTATGACCGCTCCCGCGCCCTGGCCGAACAGGCCCGGTCGGTGGTGTTGCATGCCGAGGCTCCGGCCCTGGCGACGCCGGCATAGGCCGGGCCCGAACCCGCCGTCGGTTCCATCGGCGCAAGCCCCTTTCCCCTTGCGGGGCCGCGCGGCAAATGCTGGATTATCGCCGCTGCCACCGGCGCATCGCGGGCGTGATGAAATTGGTAGACATACCGGACTTAAAATCCGGAGGCCTATGCCGTGCGGGTTCGAGTCCCGCCGCCCGCACCAAAATTCAGTGAAGTCCGCGGTCAATCCATTCAGGCCCTTGCGATGTCCTTAGGACGTCGCAGGGACGGTAGACCTTGGGGTTGGCCAACTCAGCACCATTCACCTTCACCAAGCGTGCTGGTCTTGTCCTTCACCAGGAGGGTCCCCAGCGACCTCCAGGGCTCCGGTAAGTGCCGCTGTGACGGACTCGACGCTACGCAGGCTGGACGTGCGTCCTTGAAGCACGTCGAACGCTTGCTATTTCCTCTGTTTTTTTTTTACGGTTAATCCAATTTTAACTAAAGCTCGATAAATAGTGGTCGCGTCATCAATTTGTTCACATCGACGAGATCTGAACGGTGTCGTCTGCGCCACCAGCCAAGCGTTCTACTTCAGCTTTTATTCGAGAAGGAACCCGCCGATGAACCTCACGATCCCGGTGAAGATTGGTCTTTCTTTCGCAACGCTCGTCGTGATTTCGATGGGTGCGCTATTGGCGCTCTTCCTGATTCACTTCATCTCTATCGGCACGAGCAACGTAGACACAGCACAGCGTCAAGCGCAGGTCTTCGACCTGCACCTGAATTCCGCCGCACAGGAAGCGGTCGAGATAGCAACCCAGGTTGCTGGACGGCCCGACGTTCAGCGCCTCGTGGCCGAGCGGGACCGTGAAGGATTGATCGCTGCCCTTCAACAGGACTTCGACGAGAAGCGGGCTGCCAAGCCCTACATCCAGCAGTACCAGTTCTTTGTGAACGACCCGCCGACCAAGGCGTCTTCCAATACGACGGGTCCTTGGACGACCGGCTTCGTCCGGATGCAGTCCCAACAACGGTTTGGGGACGATGTTTCTCGGTATCGGATCACGATGAACCGTGGCCTCGCGATGCAATGCGGAAGCGTTATCGAGGGTGTTTATGGCTTGGAAATGAGCTCCTCGGGGGTCGCCATGCACGGTGTAGTGCCGGTCTGCCACGAAGGCGAGAATGTCGGCACATTGAACATCGGCTTTGCGTTCGACCGGGATTTCCTGTCGAAAGTCGGAGAGGAAGACCGGGTCTCCTACGCCCTGTACCTGCCCGCGGACATGAAAGATGGACAAGTTGCCGATCCGCCCAAGTTCCGAGGCCTTTTGAAGCCAGATCAGGTCCCGTTCAACCCCGACACGATGCAGTTCGTGCGGCTGGGCTCGACACACTCAGAGACCTATTACACGCCCGATGATCTGCGGGCGGCCTATGAAGGTGAATTGATCACCACCATCAAGGAAACAGCCGGCGGCGCACCGGTGACAGTCGCCCTTGTGCCTGCGAAGAACTTTCTCGGCCAAACCATCGGCGTCTTCGAGATGGTGCTAGACGCCAGCGTTGTTTCCGCGTCTATCGACAGGATCATCACCGTTTCGGTCATTCTTGTGATTGTCATGGTGCTTTTCGGTGCGGCCGCTTGGTTCTACATGCGTCGGACGGTGGCGCAGCCGATTGTCGCCTCGGCAGACGCCATGCGCGAGCTGGCCAGCGGCAATACTGCGTTTGAGATCCCTGGGAAGGGCCAGGCTGGCGAAATTGGCTTAATGGCCGATGCCCTGGAGGTCTTCAGAGAGAAAACCTCGGAGATTGAGCGCCTGCGAGCAGAGCAAGAAGCGATCCAACAGAAAGCCGAATCAGAAGCCAAGGCTCTTCGGGATAAGCTTGCAACCGACTTCGAGCGCGAGGTGGCCACGGTTATGGGAAGTGTCGCTCATTCGGCGAACGATATGCGGAGCGTCGCAACGGACATGGCGGAGAAATCCGGTCAATGCACCACCACGATGATCGGGGTCACAGAGACCGTCCGCTTGACATCCGAGGCCATGAGCACCGTCGCGTCCTCCACCGAGGAAATGCGCTCCTCCATTGACGAGATTAGCCGGCAGACCACGCAATCTTCGGAAGTCGCCGCCAAGGCGGTAACCGAGGTTGAGCGATCCAGAGAACGTGTGGGCGAGCTTGAGGCAGGCGCCGTCAAAGTATTCGAGATCGTTGGCCTGATCCGCGACATCGCCGAACAAACTAATCTCCTCGCCCTGAACGCCACGATCGAATCGGCCAGAGCCGGTGAAGCTGGTAAGGGATTCGCCGTTGTTGCGAACGAGGTCAAGGGCCTCGCCACGCAGACGGGGCAGGCTGTTGAAGAAGTCTCCCAGCAGATCGAGGGCCTTCGCTCGTCCACGAGTGCGGCGGTCGACGCGATCCACTCTGTTTCCGAGGCAATCCAACAGGTGGAATCAATCACCGCCACCATCGCAGCGTCCGTCGAGGAGCAGACCGCCGCCACCCGCACCATCTCGGATAATGCGCAACAAGTATCGAGTTCATCCGAGAAGGTCGCCTACGACATTGAGAATGCTGCCGACGCGACGGAGACGATCGGAGGAGCGGCGAACGGAATGATGTCTTCCACGGACGAACTCGCCAAAGCTGCCGAGGACCTCAAGAAGAAAGCAGAGTCCTTTATTCAGGCGGTCCGAAACGCCTAACCCGCTTTGGTCAACTAAGCCCGAAAAGGAGGGCCGCCCCGGCAGTCTGCCGGGTGGCCCTCTTCCATGTGAGCCTGAGATGGGTCAAGGTCCTGGGAAGCCAGGATCTTGGGTCTCCGCTGATGCCATGGTGGGGGCGTAAACTCCCGCCGCCCGCACCAGATTTGATCGACGAGGTCGGAGGATATGCCCGGCCGGCCGATACCGGCCCGACGGTACACCCTCGCCCGGAGGGCGTTCTCCGGGCGGGGTGACCGGTAAGTCCCGTCAGACCTTCGAGATCGTGGCGATGCAGCCGACGACGCCGCCGGATTTCGGGTTGCTGCCGTCGCTGCCCACCGTCGCGGTCATGCGATAGCCGTGCTCGGTCTTGTCCATCCGCTGGTAATCGTCTTTGTACAGGGTCCCGAACAGGTCGTTCAGATTGGGCACCGTCCCATCGATGAACCGCATATTGGTGCGGTTGTTCTGGTGATAGGGCACCGCGAACATATGGGCGAACTTGGTATCGCCTTTGTCGTTGAGGGGGGTGAAGGCCATGATTCCCTCCGCCCCGAAGGCGCCGAACTTCTTGTCGGCGAAATAGATCCCACCGAAAAGCACATTGTCCGGATCGTTCGGCGCGAAGAAGAACCGCTGGCGAAGCTGGATCTTAGGCGAGTCGAGATCGCCGGTCAGGGTGTCTTCCGGAAAGTTCACCATGTCGCCATGGGCCATATAGAGGTTGCTGTCTTTCTTGTAGCCGCCGCCGGTCGCCTTCTCCCAATTCTTCACCACGAAATTGTCGTCGGTGTCGTTGTAGATGATGCCCAGGATCTTCTTCGGGTTCTGCACCAGGAAGAACAGGAAGAGTTCGACCAGAATGATGATGACGACCACGATGGCGGTCTTGAAGCCGATCTTCCTGATGCTCCCCCTCAGGGCGGCGAGGAAGGGCTGGCCGCCACGCCAGAGGTCCCATGTGGCCTTGCTCATGGCGACGCCGATGGAGAACAGGGAACTCACCGAGATCTCGATGGCCAATTGCCCCGGCGTCGTCGCCTGGGCCATGTTCTCGAAGCGTTTGGCCAGGGTATAAACGTAGTTGTAGACTTCCTTCTTCTCGTAACCGCGGACGATCTTGAAGTTATGCTCGGTGATCGAGATGTTCGGTTCGAGTTCGGCGCCGCTTGCCTTCCCCTCGACCTGGGCGATCGCCTGCGCCATGAGCCGGTGGTTCTCGTCGAGATCCGGCTCCACCCCCTCCACCGCGTGATAGGCGTCGATCTTGGGCAGGACCGCCTCCAGAAGCCGCTCCGTCGCGATCTTCTGCTTCTCCCGCATGCTGAGCGCATCGTTCGCGAAGATCGGTCCGAGATCGACACCCCAGGTCTTCTTGACGCTGTCGACGATTTCCTGGGCGACATCTTGAGACGAGAGGGGCCCGGCGCTCATGAGTTCCATGCTTCGCTTCCCATTCTGATTTGCACGTTTTTAATTACAATTAGGCAAATAAGCACGTAAAAATAGATTATAAAATGATAAAAAGTGATTTATGCGTATAATTCAACACAAAAAATATGAAAGTTCCCGACATAGTCGGCGCCGGTATGGTGTGGCCTTCATCGACACGTGCACCTGAGCCATAGTGGCGACACCGTTTGTTGGGGATAGCGCGCCGGCCATGTCCGTTTCATGTCATATCGTTAGAGCGGTCGAGCCGGATGGTCTGGCGGATAGGGTGTTGGCGGTGGCCCCGGACGCGCAGCGAATCGCGGTCTGCGGCTGTTCTGGATCGGGCAAGTCGACGCTGGCGAGGGGCTTGTGCGCCCGGACCGGGCTCCCCTTTTTTTCCATCGATGCCCTGTATTGGCGGCCGGGCTGGGGCGAGCCGGACCCGGACCGGTTCCTTGGCACCTTTCGGGCGGCGGCGGCGGAGCCGAGATGGGTCATGGATGGAAACTATGTGACCTTGTTTCCGGACCGCTTCGCCGGCGCGGATCTGGTCATTCTCTTCGACCTGCCGCCGCTTCTCTGCCTGACGCGGGCGGCGCGTCGCATTGCCGGGTCCTACGGGGCGGTCCGGCCGGAGATGGCGCCGGGCTGCCCGGAGCGGATCGACTGGGCGTTCTTTCGCTATATCCTGAGATTTCGCCGCGATAGCCTGCCGCGTCTCCAGGCCGCGATAGAAGACCATGCGGACTGTCCGGTTGTTAGGGTCGTCCGGTAGGCTCGCATTTTTCGGCGAGACGCGAAAATAGGGCTTGCCTCGTTTCGGAATGCGGGCAAAAAAAATGCCGGGCACAAGGCCCGGCAAGTTGAACAGGGAGGCTTCACGTCTGGGAGACGCCAGGACCCGAAGGCCCTGTGCCGGGAAAAAAATCCCGACGGGATGCTGCGTCGCAACATCCAACGACCCCAAAGATACGCTTAATTTCTTAAAAAACCATGTAGAACGGTTCACAACAGCCATGAAAGCGATGCATGGCTGCAACGGCGTGACATTTCTGCAACTGTCAAGCTGGGTCCGGTCGGGCTAAAACCCTTTAAAACTTGGACTTATTCACCTGGGAGAGCAGGAAGTCGCGCAGCACGGTGATGCGCTTGGAGTTCCGCAATTCCTCCGGATAGACGAAATAGGCGGGCACTTCCGGCCCTTCGATATCGCCCAGAACCGGCACCAGATCCTCATGCGTCCGCGCCATATAGTCTGGCAGCGCGGCAATCCCGATTCCCGCGCAGCAGGAGCGGAAGATGGCGTAGTAGTTGTTGACCGTCAGCAGGCTGGTCGGCACGCCTTCGGAGGTCCGGGCGAGATTGGACAACCAATTCACATTCGGGAACGGCGGATGGGTCGACTGGCCATAGACGATCAGCCGGTGCTTGTGCAGATCCTCCACCGACTGCGGCTCGCCATGCTCTTCGAGATAGGCGCGGGACGCGTAGATGTGGAAGCGGATGGTCATCAGCTGGCGTTGGATCAGGTCCGGCTGGCGCGGCGGCGACATCCGGATGGCGACGTCGGCTTCCCGCATCGACAGGTCGAGCTCGTGGTCGTCGACCAGAAGGCTGACCTCGATCTCCGGATAGCAGTCGAGGAATTCCTTGATGTGACTGGTCAGCCAGGCCGAACCGAAGGCCACGGTCGTGGTGATCTTGAGCGGTCCCTTGGGCTGTTCCCGTCCCTCGGCCAGCAGGGCCTCGGTCATCGCCAGTTTGGAGAAAATCTCGCGGGTCGTGCGATAGAGCGTCTCGCCCTGCTCGGTCAGGATGAGGCCGCGCGCGTGCCGGTGAAACAGCGGCACACGCAGCGCTTCCTCCAGCCCGCTGATCTGTCGGCTGACCGCCGATTGGCTGAGGTTCAGTGATTCCCCCGCGTGCGTGAAGCTTCCCGCTTCGGCCACGCTGTGAAAGACGCGCAGTTTATCCCAATCCATGCAGGGAATATGCGGCTGGTATGCGCATTAAGCAACCACGCTAAGGCATTCTAACGAAAGAAATTTCGGAATAGTGTTTTAGGGCGTCCCTAATCCGCCGCCTCCGCCTGGGCGTCTTCGTGCTCGGCGATGAATTTCTCGGCCTCAAGGGCGGCCATACAGCCCATGCCGGCGGCGGTCACCGCCTGGCGGTAGACCTTGTCCTTGACGTCGCCCGCCGCGTAGACGCCGGGGACGGAGGTCTGGGTCGAATCGGGCGCCGTGGTGATATAGCCCTCTCCGTCCATGTCCACATGACCCTTGAAGACCTTGGTGGCCGGGTCGTGGCCGATGGCGATGAAGACACCTTCGACCGCGAGCTTCGTCTGTTCGCCGCCGGCGGTGTCGTTGAGAATCAAGCCGTTGACCCGGGGCGGCATCGCCTCGCCGACGATCTCCTCGACCGTTTTGTTCCAATGGACCTCGACCTTGGGGTGCTTGAACAGGCGGTCCTGCAGGATCTTCTCCGCCCTCAAAC
The DNA here is from genome assembly GCA_024743275.1 of Alphaproteobacteria bacterium. Lineage (GTDB taxonomy): Bacteria > Pseudomonadota > Alphaproteobacteria > JANSWW01 > JANSWW01 > JANSWW01. The sequence goes on along the minus strand of JANSWW010000006.1, from coordinate 165,202 downwards.
TATCCCGCCGGTGGATCAGATGGACCTTCGAGGCGTGGTTGGTGAGATAGAGCGCCTCCTCGACGGCGGTGTTGCCGCCGCCGACCACCGCGACCTCGACCCCGCGGAAGAAAAAGCCGTCGCAGGTCGCACAGGCCGACACGCCGCCGCCCTGGAATTTCTGCTCGCTGGGCAGCCCGAGCCAACGGGCCTGGGCGCCGGTCGCGATGACGACGGTATCGGCGATGTAGCTGTCGCCGCTGTCCCCCTTCATGGCGAAGGGGCGCTTCGAGAAGTCGACCTCGACGATGATGTCGTTGACGAGCTTGGTGCCGACGTGCTCGGCCTGGGCCTGCATCTGCTCCATCAACCAGGGACCTTGGATGACGTCGGCGAAGCCCGGATAGTTCTCGACATCGGTCGTGATGGTGAGCTGCCCCCCCGGCTGCAGGCCCGCCACCAGCATGGGTTCAAGGCTGGCCCGGGCGGCATAGATCGCCGCCGTATAGCCCGCAGGGCCCGATCCGATGATGAGAAGCTTGGTGCGATGCTCGGCCATGGGGTTCACCGTCATTGGAGGAAGTTTCGAGGATGCCTGAATAGGAGGGCAGTGTGCCGTCCCGCGCCATCGGATTGAAGCTGTTTTTCGGTAGCCGGGCTATGCCGGCAACAGGCCCTTGATTTCTTTTGCGATCCGGGCCGTTTCGTCGAATGGCTCGGGGCGCCAGTCCGGCTCCAGATCACCCTTGAAGGCGCGGAGATGTCCCCGCTCGATCATGGCGTCGTGGAACCGGCCGAACTTGCCTGGATCGCCGGGCAGGCGAATGAGATAGGTGGGCTTCCCGGTGCTGGCCGCCTCGCTCACCATGTTCACCGAATCGCTTGTCACCAGAATCGCGTCCGCCGCGGCGAGATAGGCGAGATAGGGGTTGGCCCCGCCGCCGTCCCAAAACCGGATCCGGTCGCCGGAGAGCCTTTCGCGAAGATAGGCCTCGTTCTCTGGCCCGGTGCGCCGGGACGCGGTCACCATCAGCGATGCGCCGCGATCCCTGAGCGTCAGCGCGCGGTCCGCGATGCCCTCGGCGGTCGCCCGGTCGAAGCGGAAGCGTTTATTGGCGCCGCCGATCAGCAGAGCGACCCGGGGGGCGGGCAGGGCGGCCAGTTCGGGAAGCGCATCCAAAGCCTCCGCGAGAAGCGCCGGTGTGATCCGCGTCAGGGACCCGAGATGGGTCAGGACATTGGCGCCGCGCAGCCGGTCGTGGTCCGGGGAGATCACCAGGTCGAAATGGGCGGGGGATACCCTTGGATCCTGAAGCTGGATCGTGAACAGATCCCGGCCCAAACGTCTTTTGAGCGCGATGACCGGCATGATCGATTGCCTGCCGACACCGATTACGATAGGAGGAGGCCCCTCGAGCGTGGCGGGCGTCCTGAAGAAGGGCGGCCGGGCGAGCGCCGGGATCGGCGGCAGCACGCGCCAGGGCCGCGGCAATGTCAGCCTCTTGCAGGAAGCCTCCAGTCCGAGTGCGGCGGCGAGGCCCAGGGCCGGGTTTTCCAGACCCGCGAAACCCTCGCTGACAATCCAGGCGTGGGGTGTCATCGGCTTTTCCGCCGAATAGACGAAAGGACACTTCCTTTCACGAGATTCTCCAACGCTGCTTGATCATAATGCACATCTGTTTTTTTCTGTAATATAATTGCTCAACGCGCATGGCCGCCCTATATCAAGCGGCAACCGGAAACCCGCACCGGCACACCAAGGCCAATCGTTATCCTTTGAGGGGGAAATCCCATGCGGCGCATTAAACTAGACCGGATCGACCGGCGAATCCTGCATGATCTACAGGAAGACGGCCGCATCACCAATGTGGATTTGGCCCGTCGTGCCGGTATCTCCGCGCCGCCGTGCCTGCGCCGGGTGCGGGCCTTGGAGGAGGCGGGCTTCATCAATGGATATCACGCCAGCCTCAATCCCCATCTCCTGGGCTACGAGGTGACGGTTCAGGCCCTGGTCGGGCTCAACAGCCAGGCGAAGGCCGATCTCGTCGCCTTCGAAGACCTGGTCAATGAGTGGGACGAGGTGCGTGAATGCTACATGCTGGCCGGCGAGGCGGATTTTCTGTTGAAGATCGTCGCCCATAACTGGGACCAGTATCAGCGTTTCGTCGACGATAAGCTGACGGCTGCGCCCAATGTCAGCCATGTGAAGTCGATGATGGTGCTGCAAACGGCGAAACACAAGCCCGGCGTCCCGATCGATGTCCAGGCGGCCGACGAATAGGCCGCCCGCCTGGCATAAGTCGCGGGATCAAAGACCCAAAACGGATTTCACCGATCCAGCCGCGCTGAAGGACCAGTCGATCGGCTTGTTCTCGATCAGGAACATGATCGAGTTCTCGGGCGGAAAATCGATCTCCCGAAGGCGCCTGCGTACATCCTTATCGAGGGCTTCCTTCTGCGCGTCCGAGCGCCCTTTGAGCAGGGCGATCTCGATGATCAGCGTGGCTTTCGGGTCCCGTCCCCCCATGAAATTGGGATGCAGAATCATGTCGTCCGTCGGATATCGCGCGACGAGGCAGAAGTAATCATCGGGATTGACGGCGCAGGTTTCGACCAGGCTGTCGTGTAGAAGATCGTTGATGGCGTGGCAGGTCTCGGCGGGGAGATCGTGAGGGACATGGAGCTTGTTGAAGGGCACGGAGTCTTCCTCTCGATTGCGTTCGTTCTTCCGGAAAATGAGAAACAAGGTCGGTGGAAGACAACCTGACGGTAGATTGGGAGGAACGCCTTTGGGAAAACCTTCGCGCGAGGAGAAACAGGTGCTCCCCGCGCGACGCTTTTGGCCCGGTCTTCTGACCTCAGACCCGTTTTTCGCTCCGGCGCAAGGGGCGGGTGCCTGTGCCGGACCCCTCCAGGCGCGGGGCGTTGTCCGGCGTGATGTCCATCCGGTGACGGGCCGCCTTATCGTGCGTGAACATGCGCTGCTCCGGACGGTATCCGACGGCGGTCATCAGGCTGTATGAAAGAAGCTCTATCATCGTTCGGTCCTCTTGGCTAAGGTCACTAAGAGGAATTTAGGGCTTTGTAGCCGGAATACCGACTCAGCGATTCTCGCAATACTGTTAGCTGGGATTACAGATGAACTGGTCCGATCTACCTCCGCTGTCGATGGTCCGTGCCTATGAGGCGGCGGCGCGCACCGGTGGGTTCTCGGCGGCGGGGCGGGAGCTCAACGTGACCCACGCGGCGGTGGCCCAACAGGTCCGCGCCCTGGAGGAACGGCTTGGTGTTGCGCTCATGGTTCGGGACGGCCGGGGCTTGAAGCTGACGCCCGAGGGAGAGACCCTGGCCCACAAGTTCTCCGAGGCGATGGTCGCGATCTGCGCGGCGGTGCGGGAGGTCGAGGAGCGGAGCCGCGACAAGCCGGTCTCGGTCACCACAACGCCGACCTTCGCCAGCGGTTGGCTGATGCCGCGGCTTCGCGCTTTCCGACAGGCTCATCCGGGAACGGAACTGGTCATCCATCCGTCGATCGATGTGGTTGATCTCGACAACGGGGAGATGGACCTCGCGATTCGATGTGGTGAGGGCAACTGGCCGGGGATGACGGTGCATCCGCTGGTTTTGACGGAGACGGTTCTCGTGGCCGCTCCAGCCTTGCTTCAGGGGAAATGCGTAAGTGAGGCCTGTGATCTTTTCGACCTACCTTGGATCGAGACCGAGGGCGCGCCCTATTGGCCGGAATGGCTGGCCGCCCGGGGCATCACCGTTCTCGACAAGGCGGACATCACCACATTGCCGCCCGGGATGATACGGGAGGCTGTGGTCGAGGGGCACGGTGTCGCGATCATTGCGCGTGCTCCGTTTCAGGACTTGATAGACCAAGGCAAGCTCATGCAGGTGATGCCGGACCGCTGCTCGCCCGATTTCGGCTTCTACATCGTCCATCCGCAAAGGCCATTGCGACCGCCCGTCGCCGCCTTCGTCGCCTGGCTCAAGGCGCAGGCCAAGGAGGCTGAATAGCGCGGAGAGAGAAGGCGGCTTAGCGCACCTCGATCGAAACGATCTCGTAGCCGCGGGCACCGCCGGGCGCCGGCACCTCGACCGCGTCGCCGACCGCCTTGCCGATGATCGCGCGGGCCAGCGGCGCCGTGATCGAGACCAGACCCTTCTTGATGTCGCTCTCGTCGGGACCGACCAGAGTGTAGGTGGTCTCCTCGTCGGTTTCCTCGTCGGCCAACGTGACCGTGGTGCCGAAGGTGACCTTGTCGCCGCTCAGTTTCGCCGGGTCGATGACCTCCGCCCGGGAGAGTTTGTCCTCGAGTTCCGCGATCCGGCCCTCGATAAAGCTCTGGCGTTCGCGGGCCGCATGATACTCGGCGTTCTCCGATAGATCGCCATGTTCGCGCGCTTCGGCAATCGCCTGGATGACCGCCGGGCGGTCATGGGTGCGAAGCTGCTTCAATTCGGCTTCCAGGCGGTTGAACCCGCCTTCGGTCATTGGGATCTTTTCCATTGTTCCCTTGGTATCCCTTCTAAGGTTCTTCTCTGCTCCCGATTTTGACGGGCTATTTCATAAAATTGCAACCGTTCCCGCGTCGAGACCGGGCAACGCGTGCAAGCTTGCCTATGAAGTCGGATCAGAAGCTGCTGCTGACGTAGTCCTGCAACGGCGCCACGTCGAGCGCCCCGCCGCGCAGCGATTGGATCGCCTCGACCGCCACGCGCGCACCCTCGATCGTCGTGTAGTACGGAATATTGTGACTGAGCGCGGTTCGGCGCAAGCTGAAACTATCCGCGATCGCCTGGGCGCCCTCGGTTGTGTTGAACACGAGATCGACATGACCGGAGAGCATATTGTCGACGATGGACGGGCGGCCTTCCAGAACCTTTTTGACCCGGTGCGCGTCGATCCCCGCCTGCCGCAGGTGGGTCGCGGTACCGTCGGTCGCCATGATCGAGAAGCCGATATCCTCCAGGATCCGCGCGAGACGCAGGGCCTCCGCCTTGTCCGCATCCTTGACCGAGATGAAGATGTTACCGCTGGTCGGAAGCGTCACGCCGGCGCCGAGCTGGGACTTGGCGAAGGCGATCTCGAAGGACTTGTCGATGCCCATCACCTCGCCGGTGGATTTCATCTCCGGGCCCAGGATGATGTCGACGCCCGGGAACCGGTTGAACGGGAACACCGCCTCCTTGACCGCCACATGGTCCATTGGGCCATCGTTGACGGTGAAGTCGGACAGCTTTTCGCCCGCCATCAGTCTGGCGGCGATCTTGGCGATCGGATTGCCGGTCGCCTTGGCGACGAAGGGCACGGTCCGGCTCGCCCTCGGATTGACCTCCAGGATGTAGATCTCGTCGCCCTTTACCGCGAACTGCACGTTCATCAGGCCGACGACGCCCAAGCCATTGGCCAGGGCCTCGGTCTGTTTGCGGATTTCCTCAAGGGTCGCGTCGTCAAGCGAGCGGGTCGGCAGCGAACAGGCGCTGTCGCCGGAATGGATTCCCGCTTCCTCGATATGCTCCATGATCCCGGCGGTGAAGACCGCCTCGCCATCGGACAGCGCGTCCACGTCGACCTCGATGGCGTGGGTCAGGAAGTGGTCGAGCAGAACCGGGTTCTTACCGGAAACGGTCACCGCGTTGGCGATATAGCGCTTCAACTGGGCGGGTTCGTGAACGATCTCCATGGCCCGGCCGCCGAGCACATAGGACGGACGGATAACCAGCGGATAGCCGATTTCACCGGCGATCCGTTCGGCTTCCTCGCCGGTATAGGCGGTGCCGTTCTCCGGCTGCTTCAGGCCGAGTCTCTGCAACAGGCCCTGGAAGCGTTTACGGTCTTCCGCCAGGTCGATGGCATCGACCGGCGTGCCGAGGATCGGGATCTTCGCCTGCTCAAGCGCATGGGCGAGCTTCAGCGGGGTCTGGCCGCCGAACTGGACGATGACGCCCTTCAGCGTCCCCTTGGCCTGCTCTGTGCGGGCGATCTCGATCACGTCCTCGCCGGTCAGCGGTTCGAAATAGAGCCGGTCAGCGGTGTCGTAGTCGGTCGACACGGTCTCCGGATTGCAGTTGACCATGATGGTCTCGTAGCCGGCCTCCGACAGGGCGAAGACCGCATGGACGCAGCAATAGTCGAACTCGATGCCCTGGCCGATACGGTTCGGTCCGCCGCCGAGGATCATCACCTTCTCGCGGTCGGTGACGGCGGCCTCGTTCTCGGCCGCATCCCCGTCGCCTTCATAGGTCGAATAGAGGTAGGGCGTCTCGCTGGCGAATTCGGCGGCGCAGGTGTCGATCCGCTTGTAGACCGGATGGACGCCGAGCAGGCGCCGCTGGGTCGCCACCGCTTCTTCCGGCAGGCCCGCCAGCGTCCCGAGACGGGCATCCGAGAACCCCATGGCCTTCAGCCGCGTAAAGCCGATCTTGTCTTCCGGCAGGCCGGCGGCGCGGATCGCCTCCTCCGCATCGACGAGCCCCTTGATCTGGCGCAGGAACCAGGGATCGATCTGGGTCGCGCCGAAGATCTGCTCGACAGTGAGACCGGCACGGAAGGCCTGGGCCACCTTCAACAGCCGGTCGGCCAGCGGGGCGGTGAGATCGGCCATCATCCGGGCGGCGTCGGGCGCTTCGGGATCGGCGCCGGCGAGCGGGACCTCGTCCAGCCCATCGAGGCCGGTCTCCATCGAGCGCAGGGCCTTCTGCAGGGACTCCTGGAAGGTTCGGCCGATGGACATCGCTTCGCCGACCGACTTCATTGAGGTGGTCAGGCGGGCGTCGGCGCCGGGGAACTTCTCGAAGGTGAAGCGCGGCATCTTGGTGACGACATAATCGATGGTCGGCTCGAAGCTGGCCGGTGTCACCCCGGTGATGTCGTTGTCGATCTCGTCGAGGGTGTAGCCGACGGCCAGCTTGGCGGCCACCTTGGCGATCGGGAAGCCCGTCGCCTTGGAGGCCAGCGCCGAAGACCGAGAGACCCGCGGGTTCATCTCGATGACGATCATTCGCCCGGTCTCCGGATTGATCGCGAACTGCACGTTGGATCCGCCGGTGTCGACCCCGATCTCGCGCAGGCAGGCGATCGAGCCGTTCCGCATCCGCTGATATTCCTTGTCGGTCAGCGTCAGGGCCGGGGCGACGGTCACACTGTCGCCGGTGTGGATGCCCATCGGATCGATGTTTTCGATCGAACAGACGATGATGCAGTTGTCGGCCCGGTCGCGGACCACCTCCATCTCGTATTCCTTCCAGCCAAGCACCGACTCCTCGACCAGCACTTCCGTGGTCGGCGAGGCGCGCAGACCCGATTGGATGATGGTCTCGTATTCCTCGCGGTTATAGGCGATGCCTCCGCCGGTGCCGCCCATGGTGAAGGACGGCCGGATGATCGCCGGCAGCCCGACGAAAGTCAGCGCTTCCTCGGCCTCCTCCAGGGTATGGCAGATCTTGCTGCGCGGCGTGTCGAGCCCGATCTTGTGCATGGCGTCCTGGAACAGGCGCCGGTCCTCGGCCGTCTCGATGGCGCGGAGATTGGCGCCGATCAGCTCGACGCCATGCTTCTCCAGCGTGCCGTCCTTGGCCAGGGCCATGGCCGTGTTGAGCGCCGTTTGCCCGCCCATGGTCGGCAGCAGCGCGTCCGGGCGCTCCTTTTCGATGATCCGGGTGACCAGCGCCGGCGTGATCGGCTCCACATAGGTGGCGTCGGCCATGCTCGGGTCGGTCATGATCGTGGCCGGGTTGGAGTTCACCAGGATGACCCGGTAGCCCTCTTCCTTCAGCGCCTTGATCGCCTGCGTGCCGGAATAGTCGAACTCGCAGGCCTGGCCGATGATGATCGGGCCGGCACCGATGAGGAGGATGGAGTTGATGTCGGTGCGTTTAGGCATGTTGTCCAATCAGGTCCGCGAAACGGTCGAAGAGATAGTGGCTGTCCTCCGGGCCGGGGCTGGCTTCCGGATGGTACTGCACGGCGAAGATCGGCTTGGACGTGTGGCGGAAACCCTCGACGGACTTGTCGAACAGCGAGACATGCGTCACCTCGACATCGTCGGGCAGACTGTCGCCGATGACGACGAAGCCGTGATTCTGGCTGGTGATCTCCACCTTGCCGGTGGTCAGGTCCTTAACCGGATGGTTGGCGCCCCGGTGGCCCATATGCATTTTTTCGGTCTTGCCGCCCAGGGCGAGACAGAGGATTTGGTGGCCGAGGCAGATGCCGAAGATCGGCTTGCCGCTGTCGATCAGGGCCCGGACCATGGGGACGGCGTATTTCCCGGTCGCCGCCGGATCGCCCGGGCCGTTGGCCAGGAAAATGCCGTCCGGGGCATGGCCGAGGATTTCCTCGGCGGTGGCCGTGGCGGGCACCACCGTCACCTCCGCGTCGAGGCGGGCGAGATTGCGCAGGATATTCCGCTTCGCGCCGAAGTCGACGGCGACGATCTTGCGGCGCGGCGTCTCCATGGTGCCGTAGCCCATCTGGTCGAAGGACCACAGGGTCTCGTTCCATTTGTAGGTTTGGCGGGTGGTGACCTCCTTGGCGAGGTCCATGCCTTCCAGACCCGGCCAGGCCTTCGCCTCGGACAGGAGGGCGGGGAGGTCGAAGACGCCGTCGGGCGCATGGGCGATGACCCCGGTCGGCGCGCCGCCGTCGCGGATCCGCCGCGTCAGGGCCCGCGTGTCGATCCCGGATAGGCCCGGAAGATCATGCGACTTCATCCAGTCGTCGAGATGCTGGATCGACCGGTAGTTCGACGGGTCGGTGACATCCGCGCGGACGATCATCCCGCGCGAGGGCGGGGTCGTGGTCTCGATATCGAAGCTGTTGGCCCCGACATTGCCGATATGCGGGAAGGTGAAGGCGATGACCTGGCCGGCATAGCTCGGGTCGGTCATGATCTCCTGATAGCCGGTCATCGAGGTATTGAAGACGATCTCGCCGACCGTGTGGCGGGCCGCGCCGAACCCCTTGCCCCAGAATACCGTTCCGTCGGCGAGCAAAAGCACCGCCGTCGCTCCTGGCTTGGGCGGGGGGAATTCAATGTCATTCGTCATGAAGCACACTCAGGGCATAGCCGGGTCGCAGATTCCGCATTTGCGTTGGAAGATGGATTGCTTTAGCTCCCCGCCAACCGTCCGGAACCGCAAAATTGCCGCGTTCTAAGGCAGTAGCGCCAGCGGGTCAAGTCCGGCGAAGAAAGAAAATTTCGAGAAAAGTCAAGGCTCTACAGGGCCTTACAAGGTATTTGCCCGCCGCACGATGTTGGGTTAGCGTGCTGGCCGGCTGGGTTCTGATCAACGGGGCACAACACCATGCGAACACTGCTCAACAACGCCATGAAAAGGGCGTCGGAAGAGGGCGATCAGCGCGCCGTTCACACCATTCGGCTGATTCTGGCCGCGGTGAACGACCGGGATGTGTGCGAGCGCAGCCGGGGCAACTCCGACGGCATCGGGGAAGAGGAAGTGGTCTCGATGATGGAGGCGATGGTCCGCCAGCGCCAGGACGCCATCGCGCGCTATGAGGAGTCCGGCCGGCTCGACGAGGCCGAGCAGGAGCGCGAGGAGATCGAGATCATCAATCGATTCCTGCCGCGCAAGATGGACGAGGCCCAAATGAAGGCCATCGTCGACCGCGTCATCGATACCGTGAACCCCACCGGCATCCGGGAAATCCCCAAGGTGATGGCCCATCTGCGTGCCCAGTATCCGGGCCAGATGGATTTTAACAGCGCCTGCAAGGTCGTTCGCGCCCGGCTGACCTGACGCCTTTCACCCGCGCTTGAATCCCGTTTCATTCTTCTCCGAGTCGAGTAGGATCGCCGGATGAGTTTCTCATCCGACTTCCTGGATCTTTTGCGCGACCGCGTCCGCGTGTCGGAGGTCGTTGCGCGCAAGGTCAGCCTTCGGAAAGATGGCCGTGAATTCAAGGGCTTATGCCCATTTCACAACGAAAAGACCCCGTCCTTCTATGTGAATGACGACAAGGGGTTCTATCACTGCTTCGGTTGCGGCGCCCATGGCAGCCAGTTCGATTTCATCATGGAGACCGAGGGCCGCAGCTTCCCCGAGGCGGTGGAGGCGCTGGCCGGGCTCGCCGGGGTCGAGGTGCCGCGCGAGTCGCCGGAGGCGCGGGAACGCCAGCAGCACCGCAATTCGCTCCAGGACGTGCTGGAGGCGGCCTGCCGCTATTTCGAGCGCCAGCTCGACAGCCCCGCCGGGGCGGAGGCCCGGGCCTATCTCGACCGGCGGCGGATCACCCAGACGACAAGGCGGCGCTTCCGTCTCGGCTATGCCCCCGGCGGCCGCACGGCGCTCACCCAATTCCTGAAAAAGGAAGGCTTCGACGAGGCCCTGGCGATCGAGGCCGGCCTGCACAAGCCGGCCGAGGACGGTCGCTCCCCTATAGACTATTTCCGCGACCGGGTGATCTTCCCGATCACCGACCGGCGCGACCGGGTCATCGGCTTCGGCGGCCGGGTTCTGGGAGACGGCCAGCCGAAATATCTCAACAGCCCGGAAACGCCGCTCTTCGATAAGAGCCGGGTGCTCTACGGCATCGCCCAGGCCCGCGACGCCGCCCGCAAGGCCGACGCCATCATCGTCGCCGAGGGCTATATGGACGTGATCGCGCTGTCCCAGGCCGGGATCGAGTTCGCGGTGGCCCCCCTTGGCACCGCGCTCACCGAACAGCAGTTGGAGGAGCTCTGGAAGCTGGCCCCGGAGCCGCTACTTTGCTTCGACGGAGACGCCGCCGGACTTCGGGCCGCCGCCCGGGCCGCCGAGCGGGCGCTGCCATTGCTCCAGCCCGGCCGGTCCCTCCAATTTGTGCGATTGCCGGAGGGCCAGGATCCGGACGATCTGATCCAGGAGGGGGGGCGCCAGGCGATGGAGGAACTGCTCGCCGCCGCCAAGCCCCTGGTCGAGACGTTGGTCGAGATGGAGGCCGCCGCCCTCGAAAGACAAACCGGTCCGCTCGATACGCCGGAACGGAAAGCCGACCTCAAGAAACGTTTGCGGCAGCGCGTGGCGAAGATCGTCGATCAAGACATCCGCGCTCTTTATGTCCAAGCGGTCCGGGAACAACTCGACGCGTTGCTGGGGTTCGTTCCCCGGGACGGTCAGGCCGGTGCGGGGGCGGGACCCCGACGGCCCTGGGTGCCGCGCTCGGGCCGAGGCGGGCAGGGGTATCGGGGCGAGGCTTTTGTCGATCCCTATCAGGTGCAGCGCTACAACACCGACCGGCAATCGGTGGCCCGCACCAAGGCGCGCCGGGAACAGGAATTGCTGGTCGCCCTCATGCTCCATCACCCGGTCCTGGTGGACGAGTTTTGGGAAGGCCTGAGCGCGCTGAATTTGCCCGATCCCGAACTTGAACCTTTACGTGAGGCCCTGCTAAACCATATAGCTCACGAGGGGGTGTCCGATATTCGCGCAGCGCATGCCAGCCTGCGGAATGCCGGACTGGATTCTGCGATCGGGCGCGTTATCTCGTCCGACGTCATTCACGATCATCCCTATGCCGCACCGGCGGGCGACGAAAAAACCGCCCGGCTGGCATTGGGAGATCTGTTACGACGGGGGTTGCACCAGTCCATGCTGGTCGAATTGGAAGACGCCAAGGCGGCGGTGATTGCGGAGCCCAGCGAGGCCAATCATGCGCGTCTATCGGCGTTGAAGGAGGCCCTCGGCCGTATGGGGGGCAGCGCTGAAGACCCCGCTATGGATGGTGGGGGACGTTCGGCGGCGGCGCCCGGCGCGGCGAATGGCGGCGGGAGTTTTTTCTGACAGAACGGTGACGTTCTTGGGAGCCGGACCATATATCCAAGGGTTCGGCGTTCAATCGTTGTATGAGCATCAAGGCGACTGAGACATGGCAAAACAGGCAGCGGCCAAAGAAGAAGAAGAGCGCGAGGGCCAAGAAGGTGGTGGCGATCGTCCGTTGATCGAAAACACCGGCGCGGCCGTCAAGCAGCTCATTAAGAAAGGTAAGGAGCGTGGCTTCATTACCTATGATGAGCTCAACAAGGCCCTGCCACCGGACCAGATGTCCTCCGAACAGATCGAAGACGTGATGACCGCGCTGTCCGAAATGGGCGTGAACGTCGTCGAGAACGAGGAGGCCGAAGAGGCCAACGACAACACCGAAGAGGAGGAGGCCTCCTCCGCCTCCGGCAATATCTCCGACGAGGATATCGGCCGCACGGACGATCCGGTGCGGATGTATCTGCGCGAGATGGGCTCCGTCGAACTGCTCTCCCGCGAAGGCGAGATCGCCATCGCGAAGCGGATCGAAGAGGGCCGAGAGAAGATGATCGGGGCGATCTGTGAGAGCCCGCTGACCTTCCAGGCGCTGATGACCTGGCGCCAGATGCTGGCGAATGAAGAGATCCTCCTCCGCGAGGTGATCGACCTCGATGCCACCTATGGCCTGGATGCCGCCGGTCCGGAAGCCGAGGAGGACGAGGAGGAAGGCCTGGAGGCCGAGGCAGACGCCGAGGAAAAGGACGAGGAGGCCGAAAGCGCCGAGGAAGGCGAGAGCGAAGAAGACGACGGCGAAGAGCAGAACATGTCGCTGTCCGCCATGGAAGCGGAGCTCAAGCCGAAGGTCGTCGAGACGCTCGACCAGATCCACGAGATCCACATAAAGCTGCAAAAGGCACAGGAGCGCCGGCTCGCTAAACTGCAAAAGGGTGAGGCGCTCAACAAGCAGTCGGAAAAGCGTTACGAGGTGCTGCGTGCCGAACTGATCGAGACCATGGAGAGCGTGCGTCTCAACAATCTGCGCATCGAAGCGCTGATGGATCAGCTCTATGGCATGAATCGGGCGCTGACCCAGCTCGAAGGCCGGCTGATGCGTCTGGCCGAAAGCAGCAAGGTCAGCCGTAAGGCGTTCATCGACGCCTATATGGGGCACGAGCTGGACGAGAACTGGCTTGAGACGGTGGCGCAACTGCCGGGCAAGGGCTGGGCGACCTTCATCGAACGCCATAACGACGAGATTCAGGAGATCCGGTCCCAGATCGCCAGCATCTCCAATGACGCGGCGCTTCCGGTCGGCGAATTCCGCCGGATCGTCCAGACCGTCCAGAAGGGCGAGCGGGAAGCCGCCCGCGCCAAGAAGGAGATGGTCGAGGCGAACCTGCGGCTGGTGATCTCGATCGCCAAAAAATACACCAATCGCGGCCTGCAATTCCTGGATCTGATCCAGGAGGGCAATATCGGTCTGATGAAGGCGGTCGATAAGTTCGAATACCGCCGCGGCTACAAATTCTCGACCTATGCCACCTGGTGGATCCGGCAGGCGATCACCCGCTCGATCGCCGACCAGGCCCGGACCATCCGGATTCCGGTGCACATGATCGAGACGATCAACAAGCTGGTCCGTACCTCGCGTCAGATGCTGCACGAGATCGGCCGCGAGCCGACCCCGGAGGAACTGGCGGAAAAGCTGGCCATGCCGCTGGAGAAGGTTCGCAAGGTCCTGAAGATCGCCAAGGAGCCGATCAGCCTTGAAACCCCGATCGGGGACGAGGAGGACAGCCATCTCGGTGACTTCATCGAGGACAAGAACGCGGTTCTGCCCGTGGATGCGGCCATCCAGTCCAACCTGCGCGAAACCACCACGCGGGTTCTGGCCTCGCTCACCGCGCGGGAGGAGCGTGTTCTGCGGATGCGCTTCGGTATCGGCATGAACACCGACCACACGCTGGAGGAAGTCGGCCAGCAGTTCTCGGTCACCCGGGAACGGATCCGGCAGATCGAAGCCAAGGCGCTGCGCAAGCTCAAACATCCGAGCCGCAGCCGGAAGCTTCGCAGCTTCCTCGATACCTGAAACGATAAGGGGCGCTTCGGCGCCCCTTCTTCGTTGTAGCTTCAGGCTCCGGCCAGCGTGGCCATCGCCTTTTCCCAGAACTTCGTCCCGCTCCAATGGGCCTGCCAATGGGCATGGCAGGCCTCGGCCCGGGCGGCGTGCTCCGCCGGGTCGAACCGGACCAGGAGGTCCTTGGCCTCCTCGATGCTGTCGAAGGCGACCAGATGGGCGTCCGGATCGAAATAGTCGGCGGTGAACCGGTTCCGCTGCTCGAACACCACGGCCCCTCGCGACGCCCCCTCGAAGATCCGGCCCTTCAACTGGTCCGCCCCACCATAGGCGTTGGAGAGATTGATGGTCGCCGCGCTCTGTTCCAGGACCCGCAGAAACCGGTCGTAGGGCAGGGGCGGTTTGACGGCGATATCGTGGACGAAGGCGCGTCCCGCCGACGGGCGCAGGCTCTCGGTCAGGGCCACACGATCGGGATAGGGGGCGACGGTGCCGCAAAAGGAGACCGTGAATTGCCGGGATGTCAGCGGTTTAAGAGGCCCGGTCGGCTGCTGGACAGGGGTCCAGAGGTCGATGGACGGCGCGTGGTAGCGGTTGGCGAGGGCCGGATTGCCGCCGTCGCAGGTGATCACGAGATCGGCGAACCGGCTGTAGCTGACCAGCAGGGACGCGAAATGGGGAATGTTGGTGTCGAGGGCCAACAGGGCCGTTTTGACCGGCAGGTTGTCCCGGATCACGTCCAACACCTCGAGCCGGAAATTGCGGTCCAATTCCCGCATCGCGGGGACCGGGCAATAGAGGATCGCCTCCGGCCGCGCCCGGCCGATATGGCCGATCAGATGGGCCGTGGTCTCCTGCGGATGGGCGGCCCGGAACTCGTCGTAGAAAAGTGGCGCGATCTCCAGATCGGCGTATTCCCGGAAGGTGTTGACGAAGATCGAGTCGAGCGCGCTTTCGCCCCGCGCCGGGTTCCCGTCGCGCCAGCGTTCGAAAAGGAACAGGACCCGCATGGCGCCTAGACCGCGATGGTATGGAGGTCGAAGCCTCGTTGCTGCAAAGCCGGCGCATTGGCCGCGCCGCAGCGCATCTCCATGCTGATCCGGTCCTCCGTCATCTCCGGGGTCAGATGGGTCCGGTGGATGGTGAGATGGGTGAAGATCAGGACGTCGCCCACTTTCATCTCCGGATGCCAGAGCGCCTCGGCGCCGAACTTCCCGATCACCGCGTCCTCCGCCAGGCCCATGCGGTCGTAGTAGAACAACTCCTCCTGGGCGTAATTCGGCGGGGTTTCGACATTGGTCAGCGGCTTCGCCAACACTTCGAGGCCGGGGGCGGTGACACCGCAATCCTGAAGCGGTGTCCACAGATTGAGGATCAGCGACGGGGTCTGGAGGAAGGTGGCGTCCTGGTGGAAGGGTGTCTTCGGGATCTTGCCGGTCGCATCGACCTTGCGGGGCAGCGTGTTGTTGAGGATGAAGGAGACCTCCGCGCCGAAGATGCCCTTCAAGAGACGGCGGAGCGGGCTTTTCAGGACCATGTCGATCATGCCGGCGATCCCGCCCGCTCCCTCCAGATCCTGGGGCAGGGTGTGGCCGACCTCGTAGAAATTTCGCACGAAGGCCTCCGGCAGGTCCCCCTGGGCATCCTGGTGTTCACGGAACGCATAGGCCGCGCGCGCCAGCTCCAGATAGGGGGCGAGCCCCTCCGGAGGCAGGGCGCCGCGGACCAGGCAGCAGCCCTGGCTGTTGATCGCCCGCATGAACTTGGTCGGGTCGATCCGGTCGGCGCTGAAATCCGGGAAATCGGTCATGGGGGCTCCTCGGGGGAAGGTTAGGGAATGGCCTTGGCGACCAGATCCGCGAATCCGTCGCGCCATTGCCGAAGCGAAAATCGGGCCAACACGTCGGACCGCGCCGTCCGCCGTAAGCGCATGCGCCGGTCCGGATCGTCGATCAGGGCGGCCATCGCATCCCGCAGGGGAGTGATGAAGGCCTGATTGTGCCCCTCTTCATAGACCTTGTAGCTCTGTCGCAGCAGGCCGGTCTCCGGGTCCCAGACCGACCAATCCGGCTGGAACAGGGGGACCCGGTGGCAGGTGTCGTCCGGGCGGACGAACTGCTCCACGCCGGGCGCGTCGGCGGTCAGGATCACCGCCCCGGTGGCCATCGCCCGCAGCAAGGAGAGGGAGTGCAGACCGGCGGCCGGCAGCAGGAACACATCCGCGTCCAGCAGCAGGTCGAAAAGCGCTTCGTCGTCGATCGCCGGCTCGATCCAGGTCAGGTTGGGAATGGCGTTGAGGAAACCACCGAAGGCCTCGTGGATCGACGGCGGCAGGGTGGTGCGCATGGTGAGGCGGGCGTCGGGATAGTCCCGCACCAGATGGGCGAAGGCGAGGGCAACCTCCATACCGCCGCGCTGGACGAAGCTGCCGCCGTGATTGTTCCAGGACCCGGTGAACAGGAAATGGCAGTCCCGTCCGTCCCGTTTGCTGTCCCAGCGGGCGTCGACCTTGGCCGCCGTTTCCTCCGGCAGCGCGTAGCCGACGGGAATGAAGCGGGTCTTTTCCTGGATACGGTCACTCTGGAACAGCCGGCCGATCCAGTCATGGCTGTGGTCGAGATGGGTGAACACCGCCCGGCAGGCGTCGTCCTCGAGCAGATGCTTCACGAAGGCGAATACCGGATGTCCCCGGATATCCACGTCCATGGAATAGCCGTGATTCACATCCGGGGCGAACAGGGTCAGGAGCTCTTCGATATGGAGGATCCAGGGCCGCTGGCCGAGCGTCATCGGAGCGGTGTGCAGGAACAAAAGCGTGTCGTCGCCGGAAGGTCCCATCATCCGGGCCTGGCTGGCGAGATCGCGGCCGACGACGAAATCCTTCGCCGCCGCGGCACCGTGGCCGAGCGTGGCCAGCGCGCCGATCAGGGCCTGGGCCTGTCGTTCGGTGGCCTCGGCCCGGGGGGACTCCGGCTCCATGTGGACCGAATAGGCGGAAGCGCCGTCCAGCAATGACGTCAGAAGGGGATGCCGACCGTTGAACTTCGATTGGCTCGGAAGGTCCCAGGGGGCGAACAGAGTGGGCGGCATGAAGCGGTCATGGCTGCGGGCGGGTTCCGTTACCCTATCCTGCCGCCGCGCCCGGTGCCATGAAAGGATGCGATGGGGCCGAGGCGCCGGTGGAACCGGCGCCTCGCGCCTCACATCTTTCCAGTGGTCTTTCTAATGACCTTCGCCGGCGGGGCCGCTTTGAAGCTGGGTATAATTCTCGATCCCGATCCGCTTGATCA
The DNA here is from genome assembly GCA_024743275.1 of Alphaproteobacteria bacterium. Lineage (GTDB taxonomy): Bacteria > Pseudomonadota > Alphaproteobacteria > JANSWW01 > JANSWW01 > JANSWW01. The sequence continues at coordinate 148,108 of JANSWW010000006.1, read as the reverse complement.
GATCGAATTGCGATTCGATCCAATCGACATGCTCCTCCTCGTTTGAGAGGATCTTGGCGAAGAGATCGCGGGAGCCGTAGTCGCGGACGGATTCGCAATACTCGACGGCGTCGCGCAGGTCCGGGATCGCCTTTTGCTCGATGGCGAGATCGCATTTGAGAATTTCCTCGACCGTTTCGCCGATCTGCAGCTTGCCGAGGTCCTGCAGGTTGGGAAGACCTTCGAGGAACAGGATACGCTCGATCAGCCAATCGGCGTGGTTCATCTCCTCGATCGATTCCTTATACTCGTACGCGCCGAGCTTGGTGACGCCCCAGTCGTTCAGCATTCGGGAATGCAGAAAGTATTGGTTGATCGCCGTCAGTTCGTTCTTCAGTGCTTTGTTGAGGAAAGCGATGACTTTCTTATCCCCCTTCATGACCTAGCCCTTTTTTCTAGTATTTACGAAACGTGGCCAAGCGAATCCGGCCCCGATACTTATATTAGATCAATGGCATGAATAAGGGGCTTTGGCTAGGCCGGTCGGTGGTGGTTAGACCGCTTCGAGCTGCCTTGTCTCGGTGGAGAGCCGGTCATGAGCATCGTCCAGCAGGTCCTGAGCGAAGGAAACGCATTGGGCGCAATCGGGAAGACCGCCGAGGAAGGCATAGGCCTCGTCCACGGTGCGGTAGCCCTGGCGGGCCGCTTGTTCCAAATCCCGATCCCGGTGACCGTTACAGATGCAAACATACATGGATCGACCTTCCCCCGAAGATGCGTCTCATTCTCATTTGCGGATGCTAGTGCGAATCGTTCTCATTGGAAAGCGAAAATTATCGAAACCTGATGTATTCCCGGCGCACGTCCGATTCCCGCGGGCGGTTTTCGTGTTTCGGGCTTTGAAAAGTGGGGCGGGGGTCAGTATGGTCTGCGTCCGCCGAAGTCCGGCAGGGCCTGTAGTTCAGTTGGTTAGAACGCGCCGCTCATAACGGTGTTGTCGGGGGTTCGAGTCCCTCCGGGCCCACCAATCCACATCGGTTCAAGAGGATTCCGCCCCATGAGCCAGCCCGGCAGCCCAGCGGTTTATCTCACCATTCTCGATCCGGGCAGCGCCCTGATCGGGCGGGCGCATTTCATGCGCTATCTTTATGAGGGCATCCGGTCGACGGGCCTGACCACCGACTATTCGCTCGACTATGTCGCGGATACCAGTGCCCTCAACATCATTGTCGACGGGTTCTCGCTGATTGAGGCAAGGGACATGATGGCCGCACAGGTCGCCGGCGGCGGCCAGCACATCGTCGTCGCCCCTGAATTCCTGACGGACGGCACCTTCAATCTGATCGGGGAGCAGACCGGGACGGTCTACGACAAGGACGAGGGGTGGCGGGCCCAATTCGCGGCCTTCTCGCTGGTGGCCGAACGGGCGCGGGCGATCTGGGTCGCGACCCCCTATCAGATCGACGGCTATCAGGCGCGTTTTCCCAATGTGCCGGTCCTGGCCATGCCGCTGCTTTTCGCGCCGACCTGGAGCCATCGGGTCCACCCCGCCCCGATCAAGCGGCGGGAGATCACCTTCATGGGCACACAGACACCGCGCCGCCGGGCGATCCTCGATCGTTTGGAGGCGGCGTTCGACGTCTATTGCCCCCCCCTGGTGGATGTCGGCCTGTTCCCGCATATCGTCTCGCAAAGCTGGATCGGTCTCCATCTCGGCCTCAAGAACGGCTGGCCCTACACCTCCTCCATGCGCCATCTCAGCCTGCTGCACGGCGACACCTATGTCTTGAGCGAGCAGAGCCGGCTGCCGGGGGAACTGGACTCGGTCATCGACGTCGTGCCCAAGGAGGCGTTGGAGGACCGGGTCGCGGTTCTGCTGGCCGACAAGGACGCGTTGGCGAAGGGGATTCGCGCGCAACGGAGCCGGTTCGCCGCCCTGGGCTCGATCAAGCCGGCCTTCGCGACCCTCCTGAAGCGGAGCTTCGAGACGCAGACGGCGTAAACCTGCGGCTGTCGCCATGGACAGCCGCCGAAAAACCGCATTTTATCGACGCCGACGAACGGGCGCGCGAAAAGGGGGGCGTATGGATTTCGCAGAGCTGAAGGCGGCGGTGGCGGCGGGGACGGTGGACACCGTGCTCGCCTGTATCGTCGATATGCAGGGCCGGCTAATGGGCAAGCGTTTCGTCGCCGAGCATTTCGTCGACAGCGCCTGGAAGGAAACCCATTGCTGCGATTATCTGCTGGCGACGGATCTCGAGATGGCGACCCCGGACGGCTACAAGGCCTCCTCCTGGGAGCGGGGCTATGGCGACTACATCATGAAGCCGGATCTCGCGACCCTGCGGCCGGTCCCTTGGCTCGAGGGAACGGCGCTGGTCCTCTGCGACGTCCTCGATCACCACACCCATCGGGATGTCCCGCACAGCCCGCGGGCGATCCTCAAACGTCAGATCGCCCGGGCCGAGGCGATGGGCTTCTCGCCGATGATGGGGACCGAGATCGAATTCTTCCTGTTCGCCAAGAGCTTCGACGAGGTGCGCCGGTCAGGCTACCGGGATCTCGAGCCGATCTCCGGCTACAACGAGGACTACAACATCTTCCAGACCACCAAGGAGGAGACGGTGATGCGCCCGGTGCGCAATCATCTCCGGGCCATGGGGGTGCCGGTGGAGGGCAGCAAGGGCGAGGCGGAGGTCGGTCAGGAGGAACTCAACATCCGCTATGCCGACGCCTTGGCCTGCGCCGATCACCACACGCTGGCCAAGCACGCGGTGAAGGAGATCGCCTGGCAGGCCGGCCACGCCGTGACCTTTCTGCCGAAATGGGACCACCGGAAAGTCGGATCGTCCTCCCACGTGCATCAGTCCTTTTGGCGGGACGGGCGGAACGTCTTTTTCGAGGAGGGCGCCGATCTCGGAATGGCGCCGCCGATGCGCCGCTATCTCGCCGGTCTGATCCGCTATACCCCGGACATCACCTTTTTCTTCGCCCCCTATGTGAACAGCTATAAGCGCTTCGCCAAAGGTACCTTCGCCCCGACCAAGGCCGCCTGGTCCGTCGATAACCGGACCGCGGGATACCGGGTCTGTGCCGAGGGGACGCCGGCCGTGCGGATCGAAAGCCGGATCGGCGGGTCGGACATGAACCCCTATCTCGCGCTGGCCGCCCAGCTCGCGGCGGGCCTCGCCGGGATTGAGGAGGATCTGCCCCTCGCGGATCCGACCAGCGGCGATATCTATGGCGTCGACGACGCCACGGCCTTTCCCCTGACCCTGCGCGGGGCGACCGAAGCGCTGCGGGACTCCGCCATGCTGCGCGCGGCCTTTGGCGACGATGTGGTCGACCATTATGTCCGCTGCGCCGAATGGGAGCAGGAGGAATTCGACCGGGTCGTCACCGATTGGGAAATCGCCCGCGGCTTCGAGCGGGCCTAACTCTTCATTTCAACGCAAGTTCGGGAACCGACGATGACACTTCAGCCGACACTCAAGGCCAACTGGTCCTATCCCACGCAAATCCGTTTCGGCGCCGGCCGCATCGCGGAGATCGGCAGGGCTTGCGCCGCCGCCGGCATGGCGAAGCCGCTGTTGGTGACGGACCGGGGGTTGGCGCCGCTGCCGATCACCCGGCGCACCCTCGATTTGATGGAAGCGGCCGGGCTGGGCCATGGGATGTTCGCCGAGGTCGATCCCAACCCGACCGAGGTCAACCTGGCCGCCGGTATCGAGGCGTTCAAGGCGGGTGGGCATGACGGGGTCGTCGCCTTCGGCGGCGGGTCCGGGCTCGATCTCGCGAAGATGATCGCCTTCATGGCGGGACAGAGCCGCCCGGTCTGGGACTACGAGGATGTGGGCGACTGGTGGAAGCGGGCCGATTCGGACGCCATTCGGCCGATCGTGGCGGTCCCGACGACGGCGGGTACGGGCTCGGAGGTCGGGCGCGCCAGCGTTCTCACGAACTCCCGGACCAAGGAGAAGAAGATCATCTTCCATCCCAAGGTCCTGCCGGCGGTGGTGATCGCCGACCCGGAACTGACGGTCGGCATGCCGGGGCAGATCACCGCCGGTACCGGCATGGACGCCTTCGCCCATTGCCTGGAGGCCTATTGCTCGCCGCATTATCACCCGATGTCCCAGGGTATCGCGCTGGAGGGCATGCGGTTGGTGAAGGAGCATCTGCCGCGGGCCTTCGCGGCGCCGGACGACTTGGAGGCGCGGGCGCATATGATGTCGGCGGCGATGATGGGGGCGACGGCCTTTCAGAAGGGGCTGGGCGCCATCCACGCGATCTCCCATCCGATCGGCGCGATCTACAACACCCATCACGGCACCACGAACGCGGTGGTGATGCAGCCTGTGCTGACCTTGAACCGTCCGGCGATCGATGACCGGTTGGCGGCGGCCGCCGCCTATATGGGCCTCTCCGGTGGCTTTGACGGGTTCTACGCCCTGGTCGGCGATCTGAACGCGGGTCTCGGAATTCCAGAGAGCCTGACGGCCCTTGGCGTCGACGCGCCGGACAGGGACGCGCTGCTCGCCGGGGCGATGAAGGACCCATCCTGCGGCGGCAACCCGATCGAGATGACGGAGGACTACACCAAGCGGCTGATCGACAGCCTTTTCTAGAGCAGTCGGTGGGAGCCGGCCCACCGGCTCACCGCTGGGACTGGAGCCACTCCCGGACCGTGTCGAATTTGTTGGCGAGATGCTGCTTGAGCACCCGGGCGAGCGCCTGGCCGTCCCGCGTCCTCAGGGCGGCGAGGATCTGTTCGTGCTCGGCCACCGCCTTCGTCCATCTTTCCCGGGACATGTTGGCGATGTAGCGGGCGCGCCGGACCCGGGAGGCGAGCGACTTATACTGTGCCGACAGGGTAGCGTTGTCGGCGGCCGTCAGAATCGCCTCATGGATTTCCTGGTTCGCCCGGAAATACTCCGCGAGTTGGCCCGCCTGGAAATGCGTGACCATGCGCCGATGTGTGTCTTCGATGGCGGCGATGCCGGCCTCGCTGATCCTTTCGCAGGCGAGCTCGCCGGAGAGCGCTTCGAGCGCGCCCATGACCGGGAAGACCTCTTCCAGTTCCTCGATGGTGACCCGGGTGACCCAGGCGCCCCGATTGGGCTCCAGCAGGACCAGCCCTTCGGCGGCAAGGACCTTGAGCGCTTCCCGCATCGGGGTCCGGGAAACGCCGAACCGCTCGCACAATTCCCGCTCCGGCACTTTGGAGCCCGCGGAGAGCGATCCGTCCACGATCAACTCACGCACCCGGTCGACCAGTTCGTCGTGCAGGGACCGGCGGGCAATCGTCTCCGTGGGCTGCGTCACGCTCATCTTGTCCTCCCTTGCGGGCCTCTTGGGGCCTTTTCTTTTTCGAAAGCCACTTGACCCGATCTGAATTCATAATTCAATATTCATAATATCAAAACGACGCGCGACATCAACGCGCAACAATCGGTCGGCCCAGCCGGCTTTCTTAAAAGGGATGAAAAAGGCTCAAGATCATGCGTCAGGCGGGTAGACATTTCCTTCAGATCCCGGGGCCGAGCGCCGTTCCGGATCGAATCCTCCGTGCGATTTCCGGACAGGTGATGGATCACCGGGGCCCGAAATTCGCCGATGTCGGCAAAAAGGCTTTGGAGGGGATGAAGACGATCTTCCGGACCGAGAGCCATGTGGTGATCTATCCGGCGTCGGGCACCGGCGCCTGGGAGGCGGCTCTCGCCAACGCGCTGTCGCCGGGCGACAAGGCGCTGATGTACGAGACCGGCCATTTCGCCACCCTGTGGAACAAGATGGCCAACAAGCTCGGCATCGAGGCGGAGTTCATCGAAGGCGACTGGCGCGGCGGGGCCGACCCGGACGCCATCGAGGAGCGCCTGAAGGCCGACACGACCCACGAGATCAAGGCCGTCTGCGTCGTTCACAACGAGACCTCCACCGGCTCCGTCTCGCCCATCGGGGCGATCCGCAAGGCGATCGACGCCGCCGGCCATCCGGCTCTGCTGATGGTCGACACGATCTCCGGCCTGGCGTCCATCGACTACCGGCACGACGAATGGGGGGTGGACGTCACCGTCACCGGGTCCCAGAAAGGTCTGATGCTGCCGCCGGGGCTGTCCTTCAACGCGGTCAGCGAAAAGGCGCTGGCCGCCGCCGCGAAGTCGACCATGCCGCGCTCCTATTGGAGCTGGGAGGACATGTTGGGTCCGAACGCCACGGGATATTTCCCGTACACGCCGGCGACCAATCTTCTCTACGGACTGAACGAGGCGGTCGACATGCTGCATGAGGAAGGTCTGGAGAATGTGTTCAAGCGGCACGCGCGCCATGGGGCGGCGACCCGCACGGCCGTGCGCGCCTGGGGTCTAGAAGTCCTGTGCAACCGTCAGGGGCACGAGAGCGGCGTGCTGACCGCCGTGATGATGCCGGAGGGGTACAGCGCCGACGCGTTCCGGGCGACCACGCTCAAACACTATGATTTGTCGCTCGGCAATGGTCTGTCCAAGGTGGCCGACAAGGTCTTCCGGATCGGCCATCTCGGCGATTTCAACGATCTTATGCTGATGGCCACCCTCTCCGGTGTGGAGATGGGCCTGAAGAAAGCCGGAGTCCCGTTCCAACCCGGCGGCGCGCAAGCTGCGATGGCGTATCTCGACGAGACGCTGCCAGAGGCCGCCTAACAACAACAACAATGGTTCGACATCAAAAAACCTAGGGAGAAACACTCAAATGAAGTTCAAGTCTCTTTTCCTCGGCGCGGCCGCCGCTGTCGCGCTTGCCGTTCCGGCACAAGCCGAGCCGCTGTCCCTCAAATTCGGGCATGTCGGCGCTCCCGGCTCCCTTTTCGAGGCCAGCGTCAACGCCTTCGCGTCCTGTGCCAATGACAAGCTCGCGGGCAAGGCGGAGGTCCAGACCTTCGGCTCGTCCCAGCTCGGCAAGGACAAGGAGCTGATGCAGAAGCTGAAGCTTGGCCAGATCACCTTCTCGCTGCCGTCGTCGGTGATGTCGTCGGTTTCCGATGAGTTCGGCGTTTTTGAAATGCCCTACATCATCAAGGATCGGGCTCATATGCGCCGGGTCCAGGCCGAATTGATGCCGACCTTCCAGAAAGCGGCCAACGCCAAGGGCTACCGGATCATCGGTCTGTTCGAGAATGGCTTCCGCCACATCACCAACAACACGCGGCCGATCAACACTCCGGAGGATCTTGCCGGTGTGAAGCTGCGGACGCCGAAGGGCGCCTGGCGGGTCAAGATGTTCAAGCTTTACGGCGCGAACCCGACCCCGATGGCCTTCTCCGAAGTGTTCACCGCCCTGCAGACCGGTGTGATCGACGGTCAGGAAAACCCCTACGCCCAGATCGCGTCCGCGAAGTTCCAGGAAGTGCAGAAGTACCTGTCCATCACCGGCCACGTCTACACGCCGGCCTATGTTCTGGTGTCTGAAAAGCACTTCGCGAAACTTCCGGCCGACGTTCAGGCGGGCCTCGAAGAGTGTGGCGGCAGCACCCAGGACTTCGTCTATGAGCATGCCGCGAAGCTCGAGAAGGAGCTTCTCGACGTGATCAAGTCCGCCGGTGTCGAAGTGAACAACGCCGACAACGACGCCTTCATCGCCGCCTCCAAGCCGATCTACGACGAGTTCGCCTCGTCCGTCGACGGCGGTCAGGACCTGATCGACACCGTGCAGCGGCTCGCTGCCGGGTCCTAAGGCCCTTCGGCGGGGTCCGGAGCGTTTCTCTCCGGGCCCCGTCGTCTTTTCGCTTCAGCCAGATGGGTCGGGTTCTGCTCAGGATTTGAGCGGATTTACTCTCCTTTTGAGAAAGGTGTGGGCATGACTGCCGCGTCAAAATCTCTGGAAAAACTCCTCGAATGGGTCGTGATCGGCTTGATGATCGTGCTGACCATCGTCGTGATCGTCGCCGTCCTGTTCCGAATTTTCGGGGATTCGCTCTCCTGGTATGACGAGGTCGCCGCGATCTTGTTGTCCTGGGTGTCCTATTACGGAGCGGCCCTGGCGGCCTTGAAGCGCCGGCATATCGGCCTCGACACCGTGCTTCTGCTCATTCCGATGCCCTATCGCATGATGGCCGTGGCCCTCGCCGAGGTCATTGTGATCGGCTTCTTCGTGGTCCTCGCCTACACCGGCTGGCTGGTTCTGCAGGTGCTCGAGGGCGAAACCCTGGTGTCGCTCACCTGGGTCCCGATCCAGCTCACCCAGTCGGTTATTCCGATCGGCGCCGGCTTGTTTGTCATTTGCCAGCTTTTGAGCCTCCCCGACTATTGGCGGAACTGTGCCGCCGGCATCTCGCTCGAGCATGCCGAGATCGAGGAAGAAGTCGAAAAAGAACTCAAGAATGCAGGGGCGCGCTGAGCCATGTTAATTCTCATTATCTTCCTGGCCCTGGTGGCCATGATCTGCCTCAACGTGCCGATCGCCGTGGCGTTGGCCGTGTCCGCGATCATCGGGCTCCTCTCCTATGAAGGCATGGACAGCCTGGTGAGTATCGCCCTCGACATGTATGACGGCTCGACCAAATTCGCGCTGATCGCCATTCCGATGTTCGTGCTCGCCGGGGCGATCATGAACGCCGCCGGCATCACCGACCGCCTGATCAATTTCGTGACCGCCCTCATCGGCTTCGTTCGCGGCGGGCTGGCCATGGTGAATATCGGCGTCTCGCTGTTCTTCGCCGAGATCTCGGGTTCCGCCGTGGCCGATGTGGCGGCCTTGGGTTCCGTCATGATCCCGCAAATGAAGAAGCGCGGCTATGGCGCCCCGTTCTCGGCGGCCGTTACCTCTTCCTCGGCGTCGCTGGCGATTATCATTCCGCCGTCAATTCCGATGATCCTCTACGCCACGTCCGCCAACACCTCGGTCGAACAGCTCTTTGTCGCGGGCTTCGTCCCCGGCCTGCTGGGCGCCATCGGCCTGATGGGCGTCGCCTACGGCTTCGCCCGCCGCTACAACCTGCCGGTCGAAGAGGCCTTCCAGGTCAAGAAGCTGGGCCGCACCTTCCTCGACGCCCTGCCGGCCTTCTCCCTGCCGGTGATCATCCTGGGCGGCATCTTCGGCGGGTTCGTGACCGCGACCGAAGCCGCCGGCCTGGCCGTGGTCGCCGCCCTGGTCGTCGGTTTCTGGTACCGTCAGATGGACTTCCGTCACATGAAGCGGGCCATGCTGGACGGCGGGATGCAGACTGCGGTCGTCATGCTGCTGGTCGCCGCGTCGGTGGTGATGGGCGGCTTCCTGACCCGTGCCCAGCTTCCCCAGGCCCTGGCCCAGGAGATCCTGGAGATCACCACGAACAAGTGGATGATCCTGCTGATCCTCAACTTCTTCTTCCTGATCATCGGGTTCTTCCTGCACTCGGCGGCCGCCATCATCCTGGTGGTGCCGATCGTGATCCCGCTGATCCAGGCGGCGAACATCGACCCGGTGCACTTCGGCCTGGTGGTGACGCTCAACCTGGCGATCGGTCAGCAGACCCCGCCGGTGGCCAGCGTGCTGATCACATCCTGTGCGGTGGCGAGGGCGAATATCTGGGAGGTGTCGAAGGTCAACATCTACTTCATCGCCGTCCTCCTGGCCGTCCTGCTGCTCTGCACCTATGTGCCGTCGGTGCCGCTGTTCCTCGTCGAATACTTCTACCGCTAAGGGGAACATGAATGACCGAGGAGCTTCTCTACGAGGTGCGTGGCCCCATCGGCCACGTCACCCTCAACCGGCCCCGGGCCCGCAACGCCCTGACCTTCGCCATGTACGAGAAACTGGCGAGGATCTGCCGGGAGATCGATCCGAAAGGGCCGGTCAAGGTGCTGATCGTCAAGGGAGCCGGCGACGACGCGTTCGCCGCCGGCACCGATATCTCCCAGTTCCGGGAGTTCAACACGCCGCAGCAGGCGCTCGACTATGAGGCGACCATCGACAGCGTGCTCTCCGATGTGGAGAAGTGCCCGGTGCCGATCATCGCCGCGATCACCGGCGCCTGCACCGGCGGCGGGGCCGGGATCGCCGCCGCCTGCGATCTTCGGATCTGCGATAAGCGGCTGCGCTATGGTTTTCCCATCGTCCGCACGCTCGGCAATTGCCTGTCGATCGCCAGTCTCAACCGGATCGCCAGCCTGATCGGGGCGGGTCGCCTGCGGGAGGTTCTGCTCACCGCTCGCTTGATGGGCGCGGAGGAGGCCCAGGCCGCCGGTCTGATCTCCGAGGTGTTGGAGGACGCTGACGCCGTCCGGGCCCGGGCGGAGGAATTGGCCGAGAGGCTGTGCGGCCATGCCCCGCTGTCCATGCGGGCGTGTAAGGAAGGGTTGCGCCGCCTGCGCCTGGAAGGCGAGGGGGCGGAGGGGAGCGATCTGGTCGTTTCCTGTTACATGAGCGCCGATTTCAAGGAAGGCATCGAGGCCTTCTTCGGCAAACGGAAGCCTGAATGGAAAGGTGAATAGGATGAGCGGACCCTTGACGGGCTGCCGGGTCATCGAACTTGCGCACATCATGGCCGGACCGGTCTGTGGGCTGATGCTCGCGGATATGGGGGCGGATGTCATCAAGGTGGAAAAGCCGACCGGGGACGATACCCGGCGCTTCCTGCCGCCGGACATCAACGGCGAAAGCGCCGCCTTTATGATGATGAACCGCAACAAGCGGGGCATCGCCCTCGATCTCAAGGCCGACTCCGGCAAGGAGGCGCTGCATCGTCTTCTTAAGGACGCCGACGTCGTCATCGAGAACTATCGCCGCGGTACCATGGAGAAGCTGGGCCTCGGCTACGAGACCCTGAAAAAGGAAAACCCCGGTCTGATCTTCGTCGAGATCTCGGGCTTCGGGCGGAGCGGTCCCTATGCCGACCGGGGCGGGTTCGATCTGATCGCCCAGGGCATGTCCGGGCTGATGTCGATCACCGGCGAGGGGCCGGGCCGACCGCCGACAAAGGTGGGTGCGCCGGTCTCGGACATAACGGCCGGGATCCTGGGCGCGCTCGGGGCCGCCGCCGCCTATGCCAACCGCCTGAAGACGGGCGAGGGCCAGCGGGTCGACACGTCGCTCTACGAGGCGGCGATCACGCATACCTATTGGCAGTCGGCCATCGCCTTCGCCACCGGCGAGGCGCCGGAGGCCATGGGCTCGGCCCATCCGCTGAACGCGCCCTATCAGGCGTTCGAGACCGCCGACGGCTGGGTCAATGTCGGGGCCGCCAATCAGAAGAACTGGGAGATCCTGCTGTCGATCCTCGATCGGCCGGCTCTCGCCGCCGATCCGCGCTTCGCCTCCAACCGGGACCGGATGGACAACCGCGACTCCCTGGTCGAGGCGCTGACCGGGATCTTCCGGACGAAGACGACGGCGGAATGGCTCGATCTGTTCGAGAAGGGCGGGCTCCCGGCCGGTCCCGTCTCGTCGATCACCGACATGCATGATGACGTCCAGACGAAGGCCCGCGAGATGGTGGTCGATCTCGACCATCCCAAGGCCGGACCGGTCCAGGCGTTGGGCCTGCCGATCAAATTCTCCGGGACGCCTGGCGCGATTACCTGTCCGGCGCCGTTGCTGGGGCAGCACACGGCTGAAATCCTGGCGGAAATCGGCTACAGCCCCGCCGAGATCGAGACCATTCGCGCCGACGGCGCCGCCATTTTCACAGAGGAGAGCGCAGCATGACCCTGACCCTGGACCAGGCCCAAATCATCGTCTCGGCCGCCCGTGAAGAGGCGCGGAGACTGGAGCTCAAGCCGCTGACCTACACCGTGGTCGACGCCGGCGGGCATATCATTCTGACGGTCCGCGAGGACGGGTCCAGCCCGATGCGTCCGAAGATCTCCCATGGCAAGGCCCATGGCGCGGTGATGATGGGCATTGGCACCCGCGCGATCTTCGAGCGGGCCGAACGCCAGCCCTATTTCGTCCAGGCCATGAACGGGCTCGCCGACGGGGCGCTGGTGCCGTCCCCGGGCGGGGTGCTGATCAAGGACGGCGATGACATCATCGGGGCGCTCGGCATCACCGGCGAGACACCCGACAATGACGAGGCCTGCGCCCTTGCCGGCGTCAAGGCGGCGGGACTGACACCCGAACCCAACTGAGCGCCAGGGTTCTTCGGGATTGACGCGGGCTCTGCCTTGGGGGACGGATTCAGGAACCGTCCCGTCCCTATCCAGGAGAGTCCGCCCTTGCCCGACAGTTCCATCGATACCAAAGCCTCCGCCCATGATGCCGAGATCGACGCCCGTAACGAGGCTATTCTGATCTATGTCGACGGGCGCATTGTGCCGAAGGCGGAGGCCGTGGTCTCCGTCTACGATTCGGGCTTCCTGTTGGGCGACGGCGTCTGGGAGGGCATGCGGCTCTATAACGGCAAATGGGCCTTTCTCGACGATCATCTCGATCGCCTGTTCGAGGCCGCGAAGGCGATCGATCTCGACATCGGCCTCGACCGGGCGGCGGTGAAGGGCGCGCTTGAGGACACCCGCGTCGCCAACGGCATGACCGAGAACGCCCATGCGCGGCTGATGGTGACGCGGGGGCGAAAAACGAAGCCGTTCCAGCATCCCCATCTCTCCCAATCCGGTCCGACGGTCGTCATCATCCTGGAGCATTCGAAGCCGGTTGCGGCGGTGCGGAACCGGGGCATCACGCTGGCGACGGTGCCCCAGGTGCGTGGGCTGCCGATGAGCCAGGACCCGAAGCTCAATTCCCATTCCAAGCTCAACTGCGTGCTGGCGGCGGTGCAGGCGGAGAAGGCCGGAGCGGACGAGGGGCTGATGCTCGACCCCCACGGTTTCGTCAACACGACCAACTCCTGCAACTTCTTCATCGTCCGCAAGGGCGAGGTTTGGACCTCGACCGGCGATTACTGCATGAACGGGATCACCCGGCAGAAGACCATAGACGTCTGCCGCTCTGCCGGCATTCCCGTCTTCGAGCGGAACTTCTCCCTGGTCGAGACCTATGGCGCGGAGGAGGCCTTTCTGACCGGGACCTTCGGCGCCCAGACGCCTGTCCTGTCGATCGACGGCCGGCGGGTCGGGGAGGGAGCCCTGCCGGGTCCCGTGACCGCCCGGATCCAGGGGCTCTACCGGGATCTCGTCGCGAGGAGCACGGCGTGACCCGGATCGTCATGTGGTCCGGGCCGCGCAATCTCTCGACGGCGATGATGCGGTCTTTCGGGGCCAGAGCGGACACGGCGGTGGTGGACGAGCCGTTCTATGCCGCCTATCTCGCAACCACCGGGATCGCGCATCCGATGCGCGAGGCGGTGATCGCCGCCGGCGAGACCGACTGGGGCCGGGTCGCGGCGTCCTGCGCCGCGCCGCAGGGCGATCCGCCGATCCGTTATGAAAAGCACATGACGGTCCACATGGTCGACGGCGCGCCGCTCGACTGGATGGATGGGGCGAAGATCGCCTTTCTGATTCGCCATCCGGCCGCCGTCGCCGCAAGCTATGCCGCCAAGCGGGAGGCGCCGACGTCGGACGATATCGGCAGCCTGCGGCAGGCGGAACTCTACGACTGGGTTGCGGACCGCTACGGGCCGGCCCCGGTGGTCGACGCCGCCGATATCCGCCGCGACCCCGCGACTGTCTTGAGCCGGCTTTGCCGGGCTCTGGGAATTCCATTCGATCCGGCGATGCTGTCCTGGGAGGCGGGACCTCAAGAGACCGACGGGGTTTGGGCCAGCCACTGGTATGGCGCGGTGAACCGCTCGACCGGCTTCGCCCCGCCACCGGTCGACGAGACCCGAACACCGGAAGGATTGGAGGCCTTGGTCGAGGCCGCGCTTCCGGCCTATAGCCGATTGCGCGCGCTGGCGCTGACACCCGACGGCTGACCGTTCCCATGTCGACCCTGATCTCCCTCACCCTGCCGATTTTCATCGTGATCGGTTTGGGATTCTTCGCCCGCAAGAGGGCCTGGATTCCCGAAAGCGTGGTGCCGGGCTTCAACGTCTACGTCTTCTATTTCGCCATGCCGGCGCTGGTGATCTCCACCATCGCCCGGCAGGACCCTGAAACTCTGATCCAGCCGGCCTTCTTCACCGCCTGGTTCAGCACCAGTCTGATCATGTTCGGCCTGTCGGCCCTGATCCTCGGCCTGGTGTTCCGCGAAAGGCTAGACGGCATGGCGATCGCCGGTCAGACGGCTTCGGTCGGCAATATCGGGTTCCTCGGGTTGCCGCTGGTGTTGCAGGCCTTCGGGCCGGAGGCCGCCGGGCCGATCGCCATCACCCTGGTCTCCGATCTGATCTTCATGCTGCCGCTCTCGATCCTGATTCTTGAGTTCTCCAAAGGGGGCGGGGCCGGCTGGGCGGCGGCCGGCATGGCTTTGAGGCGGGCGGTGCTCAATCCCTTCCTGCTCTCCATCGTCGCCGGCGTGTCGCTTGCCTTCAGTGGGCTCGCCCTGCCGGGACCGTTGGAACTGATGCTGGATTTCCTCGCCGGGGCGGCCGGACCGACCGCCCTGTTCGCCCTGGGCATCACCCTGGGCGGCAAACGGGTCGAGGGCGACCGGGCGCCGATGGCGGTTCTCACCTGCCTCAAGCTGATCGTCCACCCGGCACTCGCCTATTTCCTGATGGTGAGCCTCGGTGTTACCGGTCTGGCCTTGCAGGCGGGGGTGGTGCTGGCTGCCCTGCCCGCCGCCGGGAATGTTTTCGTGATCGCCGAGCAATACGGCGTTCGGGTTCGACGGGCGAGCGCGGTGGTGTTTCTCTCGACGGCGTTGGCGGTGGTCACCATGACCGTGGTGATCGAGGCGATGGGATAGGAACGCACCGATGAGTGGGACGACCTTCGATTTGGCTGTTGTGGGGGCCGGTGCCTGGGGGACCGCGCTCGCGATCCTCGCGGACCGGGCCGGCAGCCGGACGGCGTTGTGGGGACGGCCGGGCAAGACCGCCGAAAGCCTGCGCCAACACCGCCGCTCGCCCAGGCTTCCGGACATCCCGATCCCGGACTCGATCGAGATCGTCGCCGATCTAACCGCCCTCTCCGCGCCGGTGATCGTCATGGCCGTGCCGGTCAAGGCCCTCGCGGCGTGCGCCGTCAGCCTCGCCCCCGGTCTTGCGCCTGGGACCCTGATCGCGACAGTGGCGAAGGGTTTTCAACCCGAAAGCGGCGAGCGGGGGACCGCGCTGCTGACCCGGCTGATCCCGCAGGCTCGGGCCGGTGTGCTCAGCGGGCCGACCTTCGCGGCGGAGGCGGCGGCGGGTGCCCCGACGGCGGCGACCGTGGCGTTTCCAGACCTTGCCGATGCCGAGCGCGTGGTCGCCGCCCTGGCCGGTCCCTCCTTCCGGCTCTACACAAGCGCGGATGTGGTCGGTGTGGAGGTTCTGGGCGCGGTGAAGAACGTGCTGGCCATCGCCTGCGGGATCGCCGACGGCATGGGTTTGGGCGACAACGCCAGGGCGGCCCTGATCACGAGGGGCATGGCCGAGATCACACGGCTGGTGCGCGCCGAGGGCGGGCGAATCGAAACCGTCACCGGCCTTTCCGGCTTTGGTGATATTGTCCTTACTTGTACCAGTGCCCAGTCGCGCAATTACCGCTATGGCCGGTCCTTGGGCCGGGCTGCGGAAAGCCATCCCGAGACGGGCGATCTGGTCGAGGGGGCCGCCACCGCCGAGGCGGTGAAGGCGCTCGGCGACCGGCATGGGATCGAGATGCCGATCACAGCCGCGGTCACCGGGGTCTTGGCTGGCCGGATCACACCGCAGGATGCCGTGCATCGGCTGCTTGCCCGGCCATTGCCGGGAAGCGAGAGCGGCTCTGCTCTGGGCGCATGACCCGAAGCCGCCGCCGTCCGTATAGTAATGAGACCTTTCAAAAAATCAGATCCGTTCATTGAAACTCTGGTCCAACACAGCCGAATATCTCTCGCTCTCCGATCTGCCGGTGCCGGCCATGGCGGATCTCCTGGCCTATTGGCGCGAGCGGGCGGCGGAAGAGGGGATACCGCGACAAAAAAACCTCGATATCGAGGAGATGTGGCCGGTCCTCGACAACATCGCCTTGGTCGACCTGATGCCCGTGGAGACCGACACGCTCGCAGCGGGCATTAACGGCCGGTATGTCATCGTCGGTGACAGGCTGAAGAAGTTGCTGGGCAAGGATCCGACGGGGAAGACGCTGACGGAGATCTATCCGGACAAGGCCGCCCAGGAGGTGTCCCGCTGTTATCGTCGGGCGGTGGTCGACCGATCGCCACTTTTCTACAAACGCGAATTCAAGATCCTGACCAAGAGTTTTGGCTACTATCGGCTGGTCCTGCCGCTGCGCCTCAAAGGCCCGCATGTCCGGCGGGTTCTTCTTTGCATCTTTCCGCTCGATTCAAGCCTCCAGGATGCCAAGCAATGGCAGTCGGAAGTCCATAAGCTCGAAAGGATGGAGGCGAAGGAGCGGGCGATTGCCGGTGCCTGGGCGGAGAGCATGGGTTATTCCGTAACCATGCTTGACGGACCGGACGACATCGAAGAGGACGAGGACGATCTGTTGATCAATTTGTCGGATAAGGTCGACTGAACGGTCGTATGAGACCAGTTTTTATCGTTCGGTCGCGCCATTCTCCTTGTACTGGTACCAACGGGGAGACTGCCATGAAAATCGGCTTCATCGGGCTCGGCAATGTCGGCCATAAACTGGCGGGTAGCCTGCTGCGCAACGGTCACGATTTGACTGTGCGCGATCTCGACCGGGCGGCGGCCCAGCCCTTCCTGGACGGCGGCGCGGCCTGGGGCGACAGTCCCGCCGAGATGGCCCGTTCCTGCGAGGTCGTTATCACCTGCCTGCCCAGCCCGGCGATCTGCGCCGAGGTCATGGAGGGGGCGGGCGGTCTGCTCGAGGGGCTGTCGCCCGGCAAGATCTGGATGGAGATGTCGACCACCGACGCCGCGGAGGTCCAGCGGCTGGGCCAGGAGGTCCGCGCCATCGGGGCGGAGCCCGTGGATTGCCCGGTCTCCGGCGGCTGCCACCGGGCGGCGACCGGTAACATCTCGATCTTCGCCGGGTGCACGCGGAAGACGTTCGAACGGATCCTGCCGATCCTGACGACCCTGGGGCGCCGGGTGCTGCACACCGGCGATCTGGGATCGGCGTCGGTCCTCAAGGTGATGACCAACTATCTCGCCACCGCCAATCTCGTCAGTCTGGCGGAAGCCTTGGCCACGGCCCAGAAGGCTGGCCTGTGCATGAACACGACCTATGAGGCGATCCGGATTTCGTCCGGCAATTCCTTCGTCCACGAAACCGAGAGCCAGGTGATCCTCAACGGCAGCCGCGATATCAGCTTCACCATGGATCTGGTGGCCAAGGATATCGGCCTGTTTCATAGCATCGCGGAAAAGGCGGGTGTGCCGCTGCAGCTCTCGCCGCTGCTGATCGAGATCTTCGACGACGCCATCGACCGCTTCGGCCCGCGCGAATGGTCGCCAAACATCATCAAGCGGCTGGAGGAAGCGTCCGGCATCAGGGTCGCGGCCCCGGGCTTTCCGGCGGAAATGGTCGACGACGAACCGGAGGAACCGGGCTACGAGATCGTGCCCGTCTACCGGTCGGGCTGGACGGCCTGAATCGTCCCCTGAAACATCCATCGCCCTTTGCCCGCGAAGAATGCTAGAACCCACGCGCGAGGGCGCTACATAGAGCGCCACGGATCCTTATTGTATCGAGAAGCGGAGCAGAGCGACTATGGCGTCTTATCAGTACGTCTACACCATGATGGGGTTGAGCAAGACCTATCCGGGCGGCCGGCAGGTCATCAAGGACGTGCGCCTCAATTTCCTTCCCGGCGCCAAGATCGGCGTGCTCGGCCCGAACGGCGCCGGTAAATCGACGCTGATGAAGATCATGGCGGGCATCGATACCGATTATTCCGGCGAAGCCTGGGCCGCCGACGGAGCCAAGGTCGGTTATCTGCCGCAGGAGCCCGATCTCGACGCGGACAAGGACGTCATGGGTAATGTGATGGAGGCGCTGGCCGACACCAAGGCGCTGCTCGACCGGTTCAACGAGGTCTCGGCCAAATTCGCCGAGGAGATGACCGACGACGAGATGAACGAGCTCTTGGCGGAGCAGGGCGATCTTCAGGAGAAGATCGACGCGGTGAACGGCTGGGAGCTGGAGCGCCAGGTCGATATCGCCCTCGACGCCCTGCGCTGTCCGCCGGGCGATGCGGACGTCACCAAGCTTTCGGGCGGGGAGCGGCGCCGGGTGGCGCTCTGCCGCCTGCTGCTGGAAAAGCCGGACCTGCTGCTGCTCGACGAACCGACCAACCATCTGGACGCGGAGTCCGTCGCCTGGCTGCAGCGCACTCTGGCGGAGTATCCGGGTACGGTGGTGACCGTCACCCACGACCGTTACTTCCTCGACGAGGTCGCGGGCTGGATTCTCGAGATCGACCGCGGCCGCTGCATTCCCTACGAAGGCAACTATTCCGGCTGGCTCGAGCAGAAGCAAAAGCGCCTGATGCAGGAGCAGAAGCAGGAGGAGGGCCGGATCAAGGCGCTCAAGGAGGAACTGGAGTGGGTGCGCTCCTCGCCGAAGGCCCGCCAGTCCAAATCCAAGGCGCGCCTCAAGGCCTATGAGGAGTTGCTCGACCAGGGTCAGGAGAAGGGGCCGAGCCAGCTCTCGCTCATCATCCCGCCGGGTCCGCGTCTCGGCGATCTGGTTATCGAGGCCGACCATCTGAACAAGGCCTTCGGCGACAAGATGCTGATCGAGGACCTCTCGTTCAAACTGCCCCCCGGTGGCATCATCGGCGTGATCGGTCCGAACGGCGCCGGCAAGACCACGCTGTTCAAGATGATCACCGGCCAGGACTCACCGGACGATGGCAGCATGCGGGTCGGCGAGACGGTCAAGATGGCCTATGTCGATCAGAGCCGGGACGCCTTGAAGCCCAACGCGACCGTGTGGGAGGAAATCTCCGACGGTCTCGACGAGATCGAACTCGGTAAGCGCAAGATGCAGTCACGGGCCTATGTCGGCCAGTTCAACTTCAAGGGACCGGACCAGCAGAAGAAGGTCGGTCAGCTCTCCGGCGGGGAGCGGAACCGGGTCCATCTCGCCAAGATGCTGAAAAGCGGTAGCAACCTGATCCTGCTCGACGAACCGACCAACGATCTCGATGTCGATACGCTGCGGGCCCTGGAAGAAGGTCTGCTGGAGTTCGCGGGCTGTGCGGTGGTGATCAGCCACGATCGCTGGTTCCTCGACCGCATCGCGACCCACATCCTCGCCTTCGAGGGCGACAGTCAGGTTGTGTGGTTCGAGGGCAACTATCAGGCCTATGAGGAAGACCGCAAGCGCCGTCTGGGTGCCGAGGCCGACCGTCCACACCGCATCAAGTACAAGCCGCTGGTCCGGGTCTAAAAGAGAGGGGCCGGGTCCAAGACCCGGCTTCACCTCGGCCGGTCACTGATTGAGGCGGTCTTGCAGGACATCGTTCAGGGCGGAGAGCGATCCGCCCTGGCGCTGGATGATGGAGTCGAAATCGGCCCGCTGGGTGATCCCCATGGACACGCCTTCGACGACGACATCGATAACCTTGAAGGCGCCTTCGCTTTCCTGCATGCGCCACTCGACCGTCACGTCGTTCGCGGTGGGCCTGCGGATAATGCTGTCGACAAGGATGTATTTCCCTTGTTCCCGGGCGCCGGTGACCTGAATGACCTCGCCTGAATACTGGTCGAAACGGCCGATATAGGTGCGGACCACGAATTCCCGGAACAGCTTCAGATAGCGCTCCTGCTCATCCGGCTTCGCCGTTCGCCAGTGGCGGCCGAGAACGAAGCGGGCGATCCGGTCCATGTTGAAGCCCCGGTTGAGGATTTCCCGGAACCGGTCCGCCAATTCTTCCTGCGACAACTCTCCATTTCCGATCGCCGCGATCGCATCGCTGCCCAGATCCTCGACCACCTGCTTCGCGCGGTCGAGATCGGTGGAGGCCTGCGCCTTTGCCGGATCGACGAGGAAGAGCGCGGTCAGCAGGGCTACCGTCCCGATCAGCATGCGCCCGATCAGAATGCCCCGGACCGAGATGCGGGATGATGTGCGGTGTAGCGTCACCCAAGTCAGAGAAAGGTCAAACGCCATTGCCCGGCTTCGACAAACTGTCATCCTATGCCCCATGGTCGCCCAGAAAACGGCAGCGGGTCGCGCACGCCAGGGCGTTACCCTTCGCCACCGCCTTAACTATACTCAAGTTATGAATATTCTATGACGATGACGAAAGTCCGATCGCTCACGTCTCCGCTATCCTGGCCGGATGTTGCCTCTTTGCAACAGCCGGACGAAATCCTCAACGCACCGCCAGGGCGTAGGTGTTCGCCGTCCGTTGCCAAACCGGCGATCCCACGGCCTTGTATAGTCTCGCGGCGGCGACCAGAAGGGCGTTCGCGGCCGCATTGTCGGCACCGACATTGATGATGCCGATCATCAGCATGCAGTCGGCCGCGGCTTGAACGTCGCCCACCTGCTGGAACAGGTTCCGGGCATCGGCGAAATGCTGCATGCCCTGTTCAACGTTGTTGGCCGACATTTCCAGATCGCCGAGGGCCCGCAAGGCGGTGGCCATCCCGTGAAGGTCGTCCGCCTGCTGGTAGTAGGACTGGGCGTGGCTGAAGTCGACCCGCGCGCCGTCCAGATTCTCCATCAGGAAGTCGACCTGACCGATCTCCATTAGGATGTCCGCCTGGCTTCGCGTGCTGCCGCGCTGATAGAGGATATGGGCTTCCTTGTAGTAGCCCTTGGCGACCCGGACATTGTTCCGGGCTCGCGCGATGTTGCCGTAGCCCTTGTTGACATCGGCCATCAGGCTTGAATCGTTCGCGTTCGAGGCGGCCATCTTCGCCTTCTCGAACTGAGCCTGGGCCTCGTTGAGATCGCCGATCATTCGAGAGAGCTCGCCCAGCCCCATATGCATATCCGCCTCACGGGCCTTGTCGTTCTGTTCGCGAATCAGCGAGGTGGCGAAATCGATATCCTGCCGGACGCGCTTGAAGCGATGCGGCGCACGTATGAGGTCGCCCCGTCCCGAGGTCAGCGCACCGTCCCCGATCCGCCGGCCCGCTCGTTTAAAGAGGCTGGCGGCACTGGCCAGAAGCCCGACGGCGTCCGGCGTCCGGTCCATTTTGCGCCTGACCTCGGCGAGCGCGATCTCGGCAAGTCCCTGGCCGACATAGTCGCCGCACTGGCGATAGAGGCCGATCGACCGCTCGTACCTGCCGGCGGCCTCGGTGAACTTCTTATCGTCGCGGTCTACATTGCCCCGCACCACCAACGCGTGGCCCTCGCCGGTGCGGTCGCCCACCTGGCTGAAGGCGAAACGCGCCTGATCGAGGGCACTCTTGCTCTCGTCGTGGTTCTGTCCGCCAATCGCTGCCTGCCCCCAGCCGAGAATGGCATGCGCCTCCATCAACCGGTCCTGGTTGGCTTTCGCCTGTTCCCGGGCGAGGTCGAAGATTTCTTGGGCGTCCCCTCCGCCCCCTCCCTTGGCGAGCAGTAAATCGCCCTTCGCCAACTGGGCGAGGTTGGCAAATTTCGACTGATCCCCTTCCTGAAACGTGGATTCGGCCTTCTCGAAATTGGCGATGGCCTTGTTTTCGTCGCCCAGCATGCGGTCGCAAAGGCCGAGCCCGATCAGGCACCGGCCAACGCCCACGGCGTCGCCCTCGCTGTCGAAAATGGATTGGGCATCCCGATAAAGCCGTTCCGCCTCACGGGGATTGGCGAGCAGGCGGAACCCCTCCGCCTTGACATAGAGCCGCCCCGCCTGGGCGATGGCGCCGGTCGAGACGGCCCCGCCGGCGGCGATCGCCTCGATGCCGCCCTCCAACTCGATGCCGCGTGTCGCGACGATATCGACGATGACCAGGCAACTCAGTAGGACGAAGGTCGCCCCGGCGACGATATGCTGGAAGAGTTCGGCTTCCTCCAACGTGAACGCATAGGAGGCCAGGCCCATCAGCCCGGCGAACAAGACTGTCAGCGATCGGCGGATTAACCGCTTTCTGCGGATTTCTCTGGGTGAGGCATTTTTGGCCATAGAGCGATCGTAATTCTACGCGGGTCCGTGATCGGTCACGGAGGAACAGCGGATTTATGGCGGACAATCCTTCCCGGCGTCCACCACTATTCGCTGAGCTCCGGCGCACCATCGCGTGGCCCGGCCCCCTCCGTCGGCATCGTCGGACAAATCTTTCGCTATGCATAAGGAGTACCTATGAAACTCCTCGGAAATAAGTCACTGTAATGTCTCTGGTGTCGGTTCGCCGAACGCCTCTTCCCGTTTCCGACCGACCCAACGCTCTCGACATGGCCCTTGCCGATCCAGAAGAGATTTCGAAGCGAGTCATAAGGGTCCTTCGCCACGAGCATGTCCTGATGAGCGTGCTCGCCGTTCTGTGCGGTCTGCTCGGCGGCTTGAGCGCCATCGTCTTCCGGGAACTGATCGAGCTTTTGCAGTGGGTCTTCCTCGGGTTCACCGGCGAACTGGTGGCGAGCGATGCCGCCCGTCAGCCTTGGTGGCGGATGCTCCTGGGACCTTTGGCCGGAGGTCTGCTGGTCGGATTGTTCGTCCATTTCGTCTGTAAAGGCCGGCCCGCCCATGGGGTTGCCAATGTGATCGAGGCGAACGCGCTGCGGGGCGGATTCATCAGCCTTCGGGACGGCCTTGCCTCCGCCTTCATCTCGGCGGCGTCGATCGCGGCCGGGGCGTCGGTCGGCCGGGAAGGACCGGCGGTGCATTTGGGCGCGATGGCGGCGAGCGTGATGTCGACCAAGCTGGGGCTGCGTCGGGCGCAGATGCGGACCCTTTTGGGCTGCGGGGTCGCCTCGGCCGTGGCGGCGTCCTTCAACGCCCCGATCGCCGGCGTGTTCTTCGCCCTGGAGGTGGTGATCGGTCACTATGCGCTGAATGCCTTCGCGCCCATCGTCCTGGCCTCCGTCGTCGGAACCATCGTCAGCCGCCTGTACTATGGCGATTATCCCGCCTTCATCATTCCCGACTACTATCTGGTCAGCTTCTGGGAATTCCCGGCCTTCCTGATTCTCGGCTTCATTTGTGCCGCGACGGCCATCGCGATCCTGCGCTCCTATCTCCTGGCGCTTGATCTGGTGGAGAAGATCACTTTGCCGAGGTGGTCGCTGCCGGCGATCGCCGGCGGGATCGTCGGGGTGGTCGGGCTGTGGTTCCCGGAAATCCTCGGCGTCGGTTATGAAGCCACGGACCAGGCGCTCAGGGGGCAGATCGATCTTGATATCCTGATGGCTCTGGTGGTGCTCAAGATCGCCGCGACGGTGATGTGCATGGCCATGGGCTTCGGCGGCGGGATATTCTCTCCCGCCCTCTTCATCGGCGCGATGGTCGGCGGCGCCTTCGGCCTGATTGCCCAAATGCCGTTTCCGGAACTGGCCTCGGACCAGGGGGCCTACACCCTGGTGGGGATGGGCGCGGTCGCCGGCGCGGTCCTCGGAGCGCCGATCTCCACCGTTCTCATGGTCTTCGAACTGACCGGGGACTACGCCCTTACCATCGTCGTGATGCTGGTGACCGCCATCGCGACGGTCAGCAGCCAGGCGGTGATGGGCCGGTCTTTCTTCCTCGCCCAATTGGAGCGGCGGGGGATTCGCATCCGGGGGGCCTATGAGGTGCCCAGAATGGCGGACCTCAGGGTCCGAGATCTGATCCGGCGGACGGCGACCATCGTGACCGGCGATACGCCGGCCTCCGAGGTGAGGACCCGCCTGTGCGACACCCGCTTCGGGGTCGTCTATGTCGTCAACGACGACGGCAGCTATATGGGGACGATTTCCTACAAACAGGTGGAGCAGGCCTTCGCCGAGGGGCAGTTCCCGAACGCGCTCGCCATGGCCGACACGGACGCCCCGTCATTGACGACGGATACCAAGGTCGAGGCGGCGATGGCCCTGTTCGAGAAGTCCCAGCTGCCCGTGCTGCCGATCCTGTCGACCGGCGGTCATCCGGTGCTGGTCGGGGCGTTGCACGAACGGGACGTGCTGCTGGCCTATAACCGGGAACTGGAACGCCTCCGGGCCGAGGAACATGGCGAGGAACCACGGCGTCCCTGAACCCGGCGCCGCCGCATCATCTAACCGCAAGACAGAGACCGCTTGACCGCGTTATAAGCCCGTATGTCCACATCGACGCCTTCCCTTTTCGATCCGCCCGAGCCGTCCGCCGAGGACCAGGAGCGTTTGTTTCAGCGCTTTCCCTACCTGCGCGGTCTCAATCCCATGCAGCAGGAAGCCGTCACCAGCCTCGACGGACCCTTGCTCGTCCTGGCCGGGGCGGGCACCGGCAAGACGCGGGTGCTGACGACGCGGCTCGCCCATCTGATCGCCACCGGCAAGGCCCGGCCCCACACGGTGCTGGCGGTGACCTTCACCAACAAGGCGGCCCGCGAGATGAAGGACCGGGTGGTCTCCATCATCGGCCCGATGGCCGAGCAGATGTGGCTCGGAACCTTCCACGCCATCGGAGTCCGCATCCTTCGCCGCCATGCGGAGATGGTTGGCCTCAAGTCGAACTTCACCATCCTCGATACCGACGACCAGATCCGGCTGTTGAAGCAAGTGATGGCGGCGGAAAGCGTCGACGACAAGCGCTGGCCGGCCCGGATCCTGATCGGGGCGATTCAGCGCTGGAAGGATCGTGGTCTCATGCCGGACAAGGTGCCGGTCGACGAGGCGGGCGATCTTGCGAACGGCAAGATCCTGGAACTCTACAAGCAGTATCAGCAACGGCTCGTCACGCTGAACGCCTGCGATTTCGGCGATCTGCTGCTCCATTGCCTGACCCTTTTCCAGGGCCACCCCGACGTTCTTGCCGAGTATCAGAACCGGTTCCAGTACATTCTGGTCGACGAGTATCAGGACACCAATGTCTCGCAATATCTCTGGCTGCGGCTTCTGGCCCAGAAGCACCAGAACATCTGCTGCGTCGGCGACGACGACCAGTCGATCTATGGCTGGCGTGGCGCAGAGGTCGGCAACATTCTGAAATTCGAGGGCGATTTCAAAGGCGCCAAGGTGATCCGTCTCGAGCAGAACTATCGCTCCACCGGCCACATCCTCGCCGCCGCCCATGGCGTGATCCGCCACAACGAGGGCCGGCTTGGCAAGGAGCTGTGGACTGAGGCCGATCACGGCGAAAAGGTTGGTATCCGCGGCGTTTGGGACGGGGAGGAGGAGGCGCGGGTCATCGGCGACGAAATCGAGGCCCTGCAGCGCAAGAACCTCAGTCTGAACGAGATCGCCATCCTGGTCCGGGCCGGCTTCCAGACCCGCGAATTCGAAGACCGCATGATCACGCTCGGCCTGCCCTACCGGGTGGTCGGCGGCCCGCGGTTCTACGAACGCCAGGAGATTCGGGACGCCATGGCCTATCTCCGGGTCATCGCCCAGCCGGACGACGATCTGGCCTTCGAGCGTATCGTCAACGTGCCGAAACGGGGGCTCGGCAACGCGACCGTGCAGGCCGGCAATCAGCTCTCCCGGGCCCAGGGCGTGCCGTTGACCCGGGCCATGGCGCAGCTCTGCGAGACCGATGAGATCCGGCCCCAGGCCCGGCGTAGCCTGGCCCGACTGATGGCCGATTTCGACCGCTGGCGGGGGCTGGTGTCCACAATGGCCCATCCGGAACTGGCCGAACTCGTTCTTGACGAAAGCGGCTACACCGCCATGTGGCAGGCCGACAAATCGCCGGAGGCGCCGGGGCGGCTGGAGAACCTCAAGGAACTGGTCGCGGCGATGCATGAGTTCGAGAGCCTGGCCGGCTTCCTCGAACATGTGAGCCTGGTGATGGAGAACAGCGAAGATAACTCGATCCCGCAGATCTCGATCATGACCCTCCATTCGGCCAAGGGACTGGAGTTCGAGCATGTCTTTCTGCCGGGCTGGGAGGAGGGGGTGTTCCCCAATCAGCGGGCGATGGACGAGAACGGGAATGCGGGTCTGGAGGAGGAGCGGCGCCTCGCCTATGTCGGGATCACCCGGGCGAAGACGAAGGCGCATGTCTTTTTCGCCGCCAACCGGCGGATGTTCGGGCAGTGGCAGTCGGCCATCCCCTCGCGCTTCGTCTCGGAACTGCCGGACGAGCATGTCGAGCGGACCAGCGACGCGGGCCTCTATGGCAGCTACGGGGTGCGTCAGAGCGACAACAATCAGGATTGGCGGTTCGGGACCGGCAGCTACTTCTCCCAGCCGCCCCGTTTTCAGGGGGCCTATTTCGACGACAATCCGGCCAACCGCCGCGACGGCGGCATGACGATCGAGGGTAGTGCGACCCGGGTTCAGAGCCGCGCGCCCAAAAAAGCCTCGGTTAAAGAAGGGGATAGGGTCTTCCATCAGAAATTCGGATACGGCAAGGTGATCGCGGTCGATGCCGACAAGCTGGAGATCGACTTCGACAAGGCGGGGGTAAAGAAGGTCATCGAGAGCTTCGTGATTGCCGCCGATCAGGTCTGAGGACCTTTGGGGTACAGGGCATGCTCAATCGAACGTCGTCGCTCAATCTGTTGCGGGTCTACGAGCAACTGCGCGACGAAGACGAAAAGACCCGGCGTTTCCGGGCGGCCAGGGCGGATTTCATCGCCCGGCAATATCACGACGATTATGACGGTCGGCTCACCTATGGCGGCGATGTCGCCTATGACTGCTTCCGGGAGATCCAGCTCGCCCATCAGGCGGGGCTGCATCTCACCGCCATCGTCCTGACCCAGGTCTTTCTCGAGGCGGTGCTGTCCGATTTCTACACCCGCAAGGGCCGCGAGGGCGTTGTCGGCCAGGGGCTCAAGACCCTGATCGATACCGCGCTTGAAGACCGTCATCTCTCCATGGACGAGTATCTGCTGCTCGACGGCTTCCGTGATCTGTCCAATCTCTACGCCCGCCCCTCGATCGCCGACGAGGGCGATCCGCAGGCCGATATCGAAGACCCCTCCGCTCCGGTCAATCTTGAGGAGGACGCCCAGTTCTGCGTCCGCCTGATCATCGGGCTGATCGCCCGCCCGCCCTTCAACGAAGAACTCGACTGATATGGCCCAACCTTCCTGGCCGGTCGCCGGCAAACCGACCGCCGAGATGTCCCCCTGGCAGGTCTCCATTCCCTGTGCCGACGCCCATGCGGTGAATTTCGGCGACGCGGTGGAGGAGGGCTCCCAATCCCTCTCCTATGTCAATCTCGGCGACGACCAATGGCGGGTCGAGGCGGTGTTCCC
Source organism: Alphaproteobacteria bacterium (assembly GCA_024743275.1). Lineage (GTDB taxonomy): Bacteria > Pseudomonadota > Alphaproteobacteria > JANSWW01 > JANSWW01 > JANSWW01. Next base: position 120,897 of record JANSWW010000006.1, on the reverse strand, counting down.
CGAAGCCCCGGACCGGGAGCGTATCTTGATGGCGGTCACCCTGACCGCCGCGGCGCTCGGCGTCGAGACACCGGAGGTCACCATCGAACGCCTGCCGCCGACCGATTGGCTGGTCGCGACCTATCGGGCATTCCCGCCGCTCAGCATCGGGCGGTATTGGGTGTATGGCTCCCACATCGACGAGAAGCCGCCGGTCTCCAAGACCCCGATCAAGGTCGACGCGGCCACCGCCTTCGGCACGGGGGAACATCCGTCGACCCATGGCTGCCTTCTGGCCTTGGACGATCTTCTCAAGAAACGAAGCTATCGCCGGGTTCTCGATATGGGCTGCGGGTCCGGGATCCTCGCCATCGCGTCGATCCTGAGCAAGCCGTCGGCCCGCGCGGTGGCCAGCGATATCGACCCGGCGGCGGCCAGGCTCGCCCGGATCAACGGCCGGCGGAACGGGCTGAAGGACAGCCGGCTGTTCTGCGTCCACGGCAATGGCTACAGCAATCCCGTGGTCGGGGCCGCGGCTCCCTATGATCTTGTTTTCGCGAATATCCTGGCCCGGCCCCTGGCGGCCCTCGCCAAGGATCTCAAGGCTCACCTGGCGCCCGGCGGGACCGCGATTTTGGCCGGCCTCGTCGATTGGCAGGAAGCGATGGTGCTGAGCGCCCATCGCCGGGTCGGGCTGAAGCTCGAGACCCGGATCAAGGTGGCCGAATGGCGGACCCTGGTCCTGCGGGGGTAGTGAAGCCGTCCCTCACCCTGGAGGGACGTGGAGGGAAGTTAAGCCACCCGGCGACGGTGATTGAGGTTGGCGACGGTCGGCGTGGCGGCGTTGGCGTTGCCATGCCGGTCGCTTTCCGAAAACACCGTCAGGTCGAGCATATCCACCGGGCGCAGGCCGAGGTCGTCAAGCGCGTTGGGGTAGTTCGGCAGAACCGCATGGGCCTTCCGGACGTCGGGACCCGGGCGTCGAGGCGCCACAAGCCCGAGCCACTGTCCGATGCGCAGCAGGAGGCTCGTCTGCCGTTCGGCACGGGCCAAGGCTTCGAGATCGAATTCGGCGTTCCGCGCCGTCTCCGCATGGATCACGTAGCGGTCCATCCAGCCGGAACGATAAAGGGATGAGTTGTCGAACATGGTCCATCCTCCCCGCACAAAAGAAGGGCCGGCGCCCCGTTTCGGGGGGTACTGAGGGGGCAGGGGCGCCAGCCTTGAACACGTCCAGGAGAATGGGTCCGCCCAACATCGTTGGGTAACGACAAAAACTCACGGCCGATCTGTTGATTTTGCATTGCACAAAAACGACGTCGCCGGGGCCGGAACGTCGCCTTTGGGCGATTTCCCTGTGGTATTTTCGTGACGCTTCGGCGGAAACTGTCCTACCAAGAGGGCACGTTGAATTCGCTATGGTTTTGAGAGGTTTCAATGGCATCGACCGGCGATCGGCTGGCGCGGTTGCGCGGCGTTTTGGAACAGCGGGGACTGGCCGGATTTCTGGTGCCCCGGGCGGACGAGCATCAGGGGGAGTATGTCCCGCCAAGCGCGGAACGGCTCACCCATATGACGGGGTTCTCGGGCTCGGCCGGCATCGCCGCGGTGCTGCGGGACCGGGCGGCGATCTTCGTCGACGGACGCTATACCCTCCAGGCCGCCGATCAAGTGGATACCGGCCTGATCGAGGTGGTTCCCCTGGCGGAGAAGGCCCCCGATGCCTGGCTTTGCGAGCATCTGTCGGAGGGCGATCGCCTGGCGCTCGATCCGTGGCTCCATACCAGGGCCGGCGTCCAGCGCCTTGAAAAGGCGCTCAGGAAGATCGGGGCGGAACTCGCCATCGACCAGGGCAATCTGGTGGACCGGATCTGGGACGACCGTCCGGCCCCGCCGGAAAATCCGGTGGAGATCCATCCGCTCGATCTCGCCGGCCGCGCGTCCGCCGAAAAACGGACCGAGGTCGCCGAGCAGCTCACCAAGGCGAAGGTCCGGGCGGCGGTGCTGTCCCTGCCGGATTCGATCGCCTGGCTGCTCAATATCCGTGGGTCCGACATCCCGAACACGCCGGTCGTTCTGTCCTTCGCCATCGTTTTCGACGACGGCAAGGTGGAATGGTTCGTCCACCCGGCGAAGATGACGGACGCGGTGCGCGGCTGGCTGGACGCCGATGTCGCCATCAAGGACCCCGGCCTGTTCGAGAGCGCGTTGCGATCCTTGGGAAATGAAGGGGCGTCCGTCCGGGTCGATCCGGCGACCGCGCCCTATGCGGTCTCGCGGATCCTAGAGGGCGGGGGGGCGACCGTCGAGGAGGGGCCGGACCCCTGCCTGTTGCCGAAAGCGACCAAGAACGAGGCCGAACTGGCCGGCAGCCGGGCCGCCCATGCGCGGGACGGGGCGGCGGTCGCCCGTTTTCTCCACTGGCTGGATGAGGAGGGGCCGAAGGGCGGTGTCACCGAGACCAGTGCCGCCGACCGGCTGGAAGGGTTCCGCCGCGAGACCAACCAGCTCAAGGATCTCTCCTTCGACACGATCTCCGGCACCGGACCCAACGGCGCCATCGTCCATTATCGGGTGACGCCTGAGAGCGACCGGGCCTGGGGGGGGGGCGAGCTCTATCTTGTCGATTCGGGCGCGCAATACCGTGATGGGACGACGGACATCACGCGGACGGTGATCAACGGGACCCCCACCGACGAGATGCGGGACCGCTATACGCGAGTTCTGAAGGGCCATATCGCGATCGCGACGGCGGTGTTCCCCGAAGGCACGACCGGCACGCAGCTCGACACCCTGGCGCGGCTCGCTTTGTGGCAGGCGGGGCTCGACTTCGAACATGGCACCGGTCACGGGGTCGGCAGCTATCTCAGTGTCCATGAAGGCCCGCAAGGGATCTCCAAGCGGCCCAACGGGATCGCCCTCAAGCCGGGTATGATCCTGTCCAACGAGCCCGGCTACTACAAGAGGGGCGGTTATGGCATCCGCATCGAGAATCTGGTGGTGGTCGAGCCCCGCGAGATCCCCGGGGCGGAGAAGACCATGTTGGGTTTCGAGACCCTGACCTTCGCCCCCTTCGACCGGCGGCTCATCGACCCGGCCCTGCTGACAGGGGACGAACGGTCCTGGATCGACGCCTATCATGCTATGGTTTGGGAAAAGCTCGAAGGGAGCCTCGCCGGCGGGGCGAGGACCTGGCTGGCGGAGGCCGTGAGACCGATCTAGCGTCCCGCGTTGGTTTCCTGGAAGGATTGCATGACGAAGTGGTTTTGGCTGACGGTGTCCTATCTGACCATTCTGGGGAATGCGGCTGTGCTGCTGCTGTTTCCCGAGAAGGCGGAAGGCCATCTGCCGGTCGTCCAGGTCATGCTGATCGCCAGCGTCTACGCCTCTTTCTTCGTGATCTGGGAGTTTCGCTACGGCTATTTCGAGACCGGCGTCACGGTGCTGGCGATGCTGGGGATGAGCTTCTGTCTGATCCTGCTGTTCGCCAGCGTCTATGCGATCTGGGGGATCAATCCGGATACCGGACCGGATCTCCATGACGAGCTCTATTTCTCCATCGTCACCTGGACGACGCTCGGCTATGGCGATATCGAGCCGACCAAGCAGGTCCGCCTGATCGCGGCCGGGGAGGCGATGCTTGGCTATATCTATCTCGGCCTGCTGGTCGGCCTTTCGGCGGGGCTATTGAGCAAGCAGCACGATGGCGCAGACCAGCGAAATCACGAACGCGATTCCTGAGATCATCGCCCCGCCGAATTGCGGGTGGTCCTTCAGGCGGCGGAAGGGACCCCCGGTCATGACGCCCCCGCCATATCCATCCATTCGTCCTCGCTCAGCATGGCCACCCCCAGATCCTCCGCCTTTTTGGCCTTCGAGCCGGCATCCGCCCCGACGATCACATAGTCCGTTTTCTTGGAAACGGAGCCGGTGACCTTGGCGCCCAGGCTTTCGGCCTTGGCTTTCGCCTCCGACCGGCCCATCCGGGTGAGCGTCCCTGTGAACACCACGGTCTTGCCGGCGAAGGGCGAGCTTCCATCGGTCACCGGCACCTCCTCGGCCTCGACGGTCAGAATCTCGGCCAGGTCGTCGATGATCTTGCGGTTGTGGGGTTCGGAGAAGAACAGAACCATGTCCTTGACCATCTCATGGCCGACCCCGTCGAGGGCGATCAGCTCCTGATAGGACGCCGCTTCCGGATCGCCAGCCAGCAACTTGCGGTCGCCGTCGTGGCGGTTCCAATCCGTAATGGCGCCGTCCAACGTCTCGAGCAGTGCCTCCAGCGTGCCGAAGGACCGGGCGAGAAGCTTCGCCGTCGCCTGACCGATCTGCCGGATGCCGAGGCCGAAGATCAGCTTCGAGAGCGGCACCGTCCGGCGGGCCTCGATCGCCTTCATCAGGTTCTCGACCGCCTTCTCGCCCCAGCCCTCCCGGGCCAGCAAGGCGTCCTTGTGGCGGTCCAACCGATAGATGTCCACCGGTGTGTTCAACAGGCCGTCGGCATGGAACGCCTCGATATGGGTCGCCCCCAAGCCCTCGATGTCGAGGGCGTCGCGGCTCACGAAGTGCTTCAGATTGCCGACCTGCTGATGGGGGCAGGCGAGCCCGCCGGTGCAGCGAAAGTCCACCTCGCCAGCGTCACGGGCGAGCTCCGTCGCCAGGGGGCAGGGGCAGTGGGTCGGAAAGGCGAACGGCACCGAGTCGGCCGGGCGCTTGTCGAGCAGCACGCCGAGAACCTGGGGGATCACGTCGCCCGCCCGCTGGATCCGCACCATGTCGCCGTCACGCACGCCGAGCCGTTCGATCTCGTCGGCGTTGTGCAGCGTCGCGCGGGAGACCACGACCCCGCCCACGGTCACCGGGTCGAGATTGGCGACCGGCGTGATCTTGCCGGTCCGGCCGACCTGGACACTGATGTGGTCGAGCCGTGTGACCGCTTTCTCGGCCGGGAATTTGTGGGCCGTGGCCCAGCGCGGCGCCCGGGCGACGAAGCCGAGCCTGTCGCGCAACCCGAAATCGTCGACCTTGTAGACCACGCCGTCGATGTCGTAGGGCAGCGTCCCCCGCTCTTCGCCGATGCGTCGATAGACGGCCAGGACCTCGTCCATCGAGCGGCAGAGTTCGGAATATGGATTGACCTGGAAGCCCCAGTTCTTGAGGGCCTCCAGAAAGGCCCAATGGGTCTTCGCCGGTTGTTCGCTCACCTCGCCCAGGGAATAGGCGAAGAACTGCAAAGGTCGTCTCGCGGTGACCGTCGGGTCGAGCTGGCGGACCGATCCGGCGGCGGCGTTGCGCGGGTTGGCGAAGACCTTCTTTCCCTCGGCCGCCAGGCCCTCGTTCATCCGCAGGAACGCGTCCTTCGCCATGTAGATTTCGCCGCGGACCTCAAGCACGTCGGGGGCGTCGCCGGCCACCCGGTCCGGGATATCGCCGATGGTCCGGACATTGCGGGTGATGTCCTCCCCCTCCTCGCCGTCGCCGCGTGTGGCGCCTTCGACCAGTCGGCCGTTCTCATAGCGTAGGGAGCAGGACAGGCCGTCGATCTTCGGCTCGGCGACATAGGCGATGGTCTCGGGCCGGTTCTCTCCCAGGAAGCGCTCGATGCGGGCGAAGAAGTCCTCCACCTCCTCGTCGGAGAAGACGTTGGACAGCGACAGCATCCGGACCCGGTGCTTGACCTTCCGGAAGCCGCTCGCCGGTGCGGCACCCACCCGCGTCGACGGGCTGTCCGGCCTGACCAGATCGGGGAAACGGTTCTCGATGGCGAGATTGCGCCGCACCAGGGCGTCATAGGCCGCATCGGAAATCTCCGGCGCGTCCTCCTGGTGGTAGCGCTTGTCATGATGGGTGATCTCGCCGGCCAGCCGGGCCAGTTCTTGCTCGGCCTCGAAGATGTTGAGTTTGTCGACGGCTTTGGTCGCACTCATGCGGGATGCTCCAGCAGGCGGTCCGCGGCGGCGCGCGCTTCTTCGGTGATGGTCGCCCCCGCCAGCATGCGGGCGATTTCTTCGCGGCGGTCGTCCGGCGTAAGCGTACGGACGGAGGTGGCGGTGGTGCCGCCGTTCACGGTTTTTTCGACCCGGAAATGCCCGGCGGCCCGGGCGGCCACCTGCGGGGAGTGGGTGACGACGAGCACCTGTGTCTCCTGGCCGAGCCGGGCGAGCCGGTCGCCGACCGCGCTGGCCGTGGCCCCGCCAATCCCGGCGTCGACCTCGTCGAACACCAGGGTTCCGATCCCGCTGCCGGCATGCAGCACGACCTTGAAGGCCAGGAGGAATCGGGCGAGTTCCCCGCCGGAGGCGATTTTCGACAGCGGTCCGGGGGCGGCGCCGGGATTGGTCGCGACCTCAAAGACCACGGCGTCGAGGCCGCTCGCACCCCATTTCTCCTCCGGCAGCCGGTCGATCCGTGTGCGAAAGCGTGCCCGCTCCAGCTTCAAGGGCGGCAGTTCCGCCATGATCGCCCGGTCGAGTTCCGCCGCCGCGGCCTTGCGTTTATCGGACAAGGCCTGGGCCGCGTCTTGATAGGCCCTCTTGGCCTCGCGGGCCGCCAGCTCCAGGTCCGCGAGCGCTTCGGCTCCGCCGGTGATCAGGGCGAGCTTCTGTGCCAATTCCTGCTGCAGCCGGGGCAGATCGTCCACTATGACGCCATGCTTGCGGGCGAGATCGCGCAGGGCGAACAGCCGTTCCTCGACCTGATCGGCGCGGCCCGGATCGGCATCGAGATCGGCGGCGAGGGCCTGGAGCTGATGGATCGCTTCCTGGGTCTCGACCGTGGCGCGGTCGAGTGTTTCGATCACCGGCTCGAACCGGTCGCCGGCTTTCGCGGCGGCCCGGGTCAGGACGCCTTGGGCCTTCGCGAGTTGACCGTCCACGCCGCGCTCGCCGGTGAGGGCGGCGACGGCGTCGTTGATCCCGTCGGCGATCGCCTCCGCATTGGCCAGCAGCCTGCGCTCGGCGTCGAGTTTCTCCTCTTCGCCCTCCTGCGGGCCGATGGCGTCGATCTCATTGACCGCATGTTCCAACCAGCCCCGTTCGGCCGCCGCGCGGGCCTGGTTTTCACGCGCCCGCTCCAGTGCCGTCTCCGCTTCCCGCCAGGTCTTGTGAAGCTTGCCGACATCCGCCGCCGCCGCCAACAGGCGGGCGAAGGCGTCGAGGGAGAGGCGGTGGGTGGACGGGTCCATCAGGCCGCGATTGTCGAATTGGCCTTGGATCTCGATCAGGCTGTCCCCGATGGTCTTCAGAAGGCCAACGCTGGCGGGTGTGTCGTTGATGAAGGCGCGGCTGCGGCCGTCGGGTGAGACGACACGGCGGATCAGAATATCGCCATCGGTTTCGATCCCCTGCTCGCCGAGGAGGCCGAGGCTCGAATGGTCGGGCGGCGGGGAGAGCAGGGCGGTGACGCTGCCCCGTTCGGCGCCGGCCCGGACAAGACCGGAGGCACTGCGTCCGCCCATCGCCAGGGTCAAGGCATCCAACAGGATCGACTTCCCCGCCCCGGTCTCGCCGGTCATGGCCGTCAACCCGTTGCCGAAACCCAGATCGAGTTTGTCGATCAGAACGATGTCGCGGATCGAAAGATGGGCGAGCATGGCCGTGATCTAGAAAAGGCTGTTCACGAGCCGTCTGAGCCAGGGCTCTTCCTCGACCGGCTCGCTTCCCTCGGTGCCTTCGAAGAGGGCATAGGAATCGAGATACCAGTCGCTGCCCGGATAGTTGTACCCCAGCACAGCCGCCGTCTTTTGCGCCTCGTCGGTCATCCCGAGGGCGTAATAGCTCTCGGTCAGCCGGTGGAGCGCCTCGGGAACCTGGTCGGTGGTTTCGTAGGTCTCCACCACGTTCCGAAATCGGTTTATGGCCGCGAGATGTTCGTTGCGCTGCTGGTAGAAGCGGCCGATCTCCATTTCCTTGCCGGCGAGGTGATTGCGGGTCAGGTCGATCTTGAGCCGGGCGTCGCGGGCATATTCGGAGTCGGGGAAGCGTTGAACCACCTCTTGCAGATCGGCGAGCGCGTTCTGGGTGATCTTCTGATCGCGGCCGACATCGCTGATCCGTTCGTAGTTGCTCAAGGCTTTCAGGTAATGGGCATAGGGCGCGTCCGGATGACCCGGATTGAGTTCGATAAAGCGGTTGACGCTATTGATCGCCTGGTCGTAGCGGGCCAGGCGGTAATAGCTATAGGCCGCCATCAGCTGGGCACGTGTCGCCCACACCGAATAGGGGTGCTGCCGTTCGACCTCCTCGAACTGGAGCGCCGCGGCGACCATGGAGTTTTCCGCCACCAGGTCGACCGCTTCGTTGTAGATCTCTTCCACCGGCCGCTCGGTATAGACCACCTCTTCGGGACCGGAGCAGGCGGCGAGGGCCGCCATGGCGGTTCCGGCGATCAGGAGGGCGCGCAAGCGTGGCAAGGTGAGTGACGGCAAGGTAAAGGACATGGGGGGCGGCCGATCCGTCGGTTTCGGGCATGAGTTGGGGATCACTGTTCCGCCGAGACTATAATCGCCCGCCCGCGCCGTTGCTAGACGGCATGGGGGTTAGGCGCGAAGGAGCGACATAGCGAAGCGCTGACGACGGCTGAAAAAGGGGATGGGAGGAGCGGTCAAACCGCCATGGCCGCCGGGGCGCTTTCCGGCAGGATATGGACGACTTCCCAGGCGCTGCGGTCGGCGAACAGCGCGCGCAGTAGGCGATTGTGGAAGGCGTGGCCGGTCTTCGCCCCCTCGAAATGCCCGATGATCGGCCGGCCGGCGAGATAGAGGTCACCGACGCAATCCAGAACCTTGTGGCGGACGAACTCGTCCTCGTAGCGCAGGCCTTCCGGGTTCAGCACCTGGTCGCCATCCACCACGACGGCGTTCTCGAGGGACCCGCCGCGGGCGAGACCCATGGCGCGGAGATGATCGACCTCGTGCTTGAAGCCGAAGGTCCGGGCCCGGCTGATCTCGGCGAGGAAGGTGCCGTTCACCGGCTTGCCGGTCCAAATCTGGCGGCCGATGGCGGGCGAGGCAAAGTCGATCTCGAAGTCGACGGTGAAGCCGTTGCCCTCGGTCGGCAGCAGCCGGGCGAATCCATCCTTCTCGACGGTCTCGATCGGCTTCAGGATCCGGATGGCGCGGCGCAGGGCTTCCTGCTCGACCACGCCCGCTTCGTGAATGAGCGCGAGAAACTCGCTGGACGATCCGTCCATGATCGGGACTTCCGGCCCGCTCACCTCGATGACGGCGTTGTCGATCTCCTCGCCGGCCAGAGCCGCCATCAGATGTTCGATGGTGGAGACGAATACGCCGTGCTCGTTCTCGATCCGGGTGTTGAGCAGCGTGTCGGTAACCCGGTCGTAGAGCGCTGGAATGCGGTTCGGCAGGTCGGTCACATCGGTGCGGACGAAGCAGATGCCGCTGTCCGGACGGCCCGGACGCAACCGCAGGGTCGTCGCCGCCCCGCTATGCAACCCGACGCCCTGACAAGTCACACTGGTCTTCAGCGTCTTTTGACGCAGGATCGTCTTACGTTCACCGGAAACCATTGGAACCTTCTTTGTTTTTCTTCGGGCCGTTCGGAACGCGTTTCGCCTCGCGTCCTTAGGTGATGGGCTTATGTTTTGGAATGGGACCAACGCCGGGCGGCCATCAATCCCAATGGTCAGGGGTTTTCTGTGGGTAGACCCTACGGATTTGACCGGTCGATTGAAAATCAATGAATGTTACGCTTTGTTACGCGGTATCTCCCAGCTTTCTCAGGGACTTAGGTGATCCTCAAAAAAAGGAAACCCGGCGTGCGGGGAGGAGAATTCCGCAGCCGGGTCAGTCGGAGGAGTGTCTACCTTTGCTTTCTTGTTATTGGGCGGCCGGTTGATGCATTTCCCTCAAAACGCGCCGTCCGCCATGGTCTGCTCTACCCGCAGAGCCGATCGGGCCCCGGACCGTCGTGTCCGGGTCCCGAAATTCGTAATCCCGGAACGGATCCCCTTCCTCAGTTGGCCTGCCGACGCAGGAAGGCCGGGATCTCGAGGAGATCGTCGTCCGCCTTCTTGGTGGCGAGACGGTCATGTGCGTCGAGCCCGCCGAGCCGGGGCTGCGCCGCCGGGCGCTTCACTTGGTCCATCGGCTGCGCCGTGCGCTCCGCGTCGTCCGCCGCCGGTTTGGCGGTCGGTTGCGGCACGGGACGGGCGGCCGATTCTTCCTCTTCCCGGGCGCCGATGAAGCCGGTTACCTTCTGGAACAGGCTCTTGGTCCTCTTGGCGTCCGCTTCCGGCTTGCGGCTGGCGTTTTCCATATCCGCCGCCCGGAAGGGATCGACCCCGGGCGTGGCGACGGTCCCGCTGCGCGGTCGCGACAGCGGATCGCGGCCCGGCATGGCGGCCTTCGGCGGGATGAACGCGTCGCGGGCCACGGGCCGGGCGGCTTTCGCTCCTGGCTTCTCAAGGGCCGGCTCGGCTTTCGCCTCGGCGACGTCCGGGGCGTCCTCGACGCCCTTTTCCGTCAGCAGTTCCGGGATCTCGCTGGGAATCTCCGCCGGCGTTTCGGACGCTTCGGCCCGCTCGTCCGGCTGCGTGTCGACGGCGGCCTGACCGGTCAGGATGTCGTCGGCCGGGTTTTCGAGGCTAAGCATATCGAGATTGACCGCGGTCGCGGTGTTCCCGGCGTTCATCGTCATGCCGACATGCTGGGGGGCATGCTGCGGGGCGACACGCGGCTGAGCGGTGGCGCCGAGCATCGGACGGGCGGCGGTGTCGGCGGCGATCGCCGGCTGGGCATTCGTCTCGATGCCTTTCGCCTTAACCACGGAGAGCTGCGGGCGGCCCGGACGCTCGAGACCGGCGGCGGCCTCTATGCCCGTGGCGACGATGGAGACCCGAAGGGAGCCCTCGACCTTCTCATCGAAGGTGGCGCCGAAGATGATGTTGGCGTCGGGATCCACCTCGTCGCGAATCCGGTTACAAGCCTCGTCCACTTCGAACAGGGTCATGTCGGCCCCGCCGGTGACGTTGATCAGAAGACCCTTGGCGCCCTTCATGGACATGTCGTCGAGCAGCGGATTGGCGATCGCCGCCTCCGCCGCTTCGAGGGCGCGCTTGTCGCCGGTCGCCTCGCCGGTGCCCATCATCGCCTTGCCCATCTCGCTCATCACCGTCCGGACGTCGGCGAAGTCGAGATTGATGAGGCCGGGCATGACCATGAGGTCGGTGACCCCGCGCACCCCGGAATGGAGCACGTCGTCGGCCATGTTGAACGCCTCCGCGAAGGTCGTCCGCTCGCTGGCGATCCGGAACAGGTTCTGGTTCGGAATGATGATCAGCGTGTCGACATATTGCTGCAGCTCTTCGATGCCGCGCTCGGCGATTCGCATGCGATGCTGGCCTTCGAAGGTGAAGGGCTTGGTGACGACCCCGACGGTCAGAATGTCCCGCTCGCGCGCGGCCTGGGCGACGACCGGGGCCGCACCGGTGCCGGTCCCGCCGCCCATGCCGGCGGTGATGAACACCATGTTGGAGCCGTCGAGCTGGTTGATGATCTCGTCGAGGGAGTCTTCGGCGGCGGCCCGGCCGACTTCCGGACGGGAGCCGGCACCGAGGCCCTGGGTCACGTCAGTGCCGAGCTGGATCTTACGCTCTGCGAGTGAATTGGTGATCGCCTGGGAGTCCGTGTTGCAGACGACGAACTCGCAGCCCTCGAGATTGGACTGGATCATGTTGTTCACGGCATTGCCGCCGGCACCGCCGACACCGATGACGGTGATGCGCGGCCGCAGCTCCGTGTCTTGGGGGATGGAAAGGGTCAGTGACATGGTCTTCTCCTCCTATGTCGATTCGTCAGATGCTCTGAGGGATTGAGGGGTTTGGTGTTTGTTTTTGCTCTGTCGCGGTGGTGTTGACGGGCATTCGAGGCCTCTTCTCGTTAGAAATTGTCGCGGAACCAGGCGCCGAGTCGGCCGAACATCGAGTTCCGGTCGGACTCGGTCCCGAGGACCGCTTCATGGCGCTCCCGCCCGGCATAGAGCAGGAGGCCGATGGTCGTGGCGAAGGCGGGACCGGCGGTCGCCTCGGCAAGGCCGGGCAGCGGCGTCGGGCGTGCCAGACGGATGCGTTTGTCGAGAACCATTTGGCCGAGCTCCCGCACGCCGGGGAGTTGGCTGGCGCCGCCGGTCAGGACGACCCGGCGGCCGGCGAGCTTGTCGAAGCCGCCGGCTTCCAGGCGGCTGCGGACGTATTCGAAGGTTTCCTCGATCCGCGGCTGGATGATCGAGACCAGGAAGGACTTTGGGATGGTGTTCCCCGACCCGTCCTGTTCCTCGCCCATCAGTGGGACTTCGAGAACCTCGCTGGCGTCGAGCGGCGAACCCAGGGCGTGGCCGTGCAGGGTCTTCATCCGTTCCGCGTCGGTGAGCGAGGTGGAGAGCCCGCGGGCGATGTCGTTGGTGACGTGGAAGCCGCCCACCGGGACCATGTCGGTGAACACGACCTCGCCCTCGAAGAAGACGGAGAGGGTCGTCGTCCCGCCGCCCATGTCGATCACGGTCACGCCCAGTTCCTGTTCGTCCTCGACCAGGGTTGCGAGCCCGGCGGCATAGGGGGAGACCACCATTTCAGCGGTGTCGAGATGGCAGCGTTCGAGGACCGCCTTGATGTTGCGGACGGCGGCGTGGTCGGCGGTCACGATGTGGATATCGCAGCCCAGCACGTCGGCGAGCATGCCTCTCGGATCGCGGATGCCGCGATGGCCGTCGACCGAGAAGCCGACGGGGATGGAATGGATGAGCGAGCGCTCCTCCTCGTTGAAGTGGGGGATGCCCTGGCTCAGGACCCGCTTCAGGTCGCGGTCGGCCACGCTCTCGCCGTTGAGTGGGATTTCCACCGCCACGGTCTCGGAATGGGGCCAGCCGCCGGAAAGGTTCACATAGACCTTCTCGACGGTTTCCCCGGCCATCCGTTCGGCGGCGTTGAGGGCGCCGAGCACGGTTTCGATCGCCGCCTCCAGATCGACGACGATGCCGCTCTTGAGGCCCTTCGAGGCCTGGTGGCCGATGCCGACCACCCTGGGCTGGCCGGTGGCGCCATCGAGTTTGGCGACCAGGCAGCAGACCTTGCTGGTGCCCAGATCCAGGGCGGCGAAAACGCCGGATGGATAGTGATGGGCGGGGCGGATGGGGCGGGACACCGTCTTGGTTCTCCTCTTCGGGGCGGCGTTAGGTGTTCTGTCCGCTGTCGCGTCTCACGGTGCCCGCATCGGGCGAGACACGGACAACGAGGCGGTCGTCGAAGCGCAGATCGATGGCGATGATGTCGCGGCTGAGGACCTGGTGGTCCCGGTCGTAGGCGGCGAGTTTCGACCAGGCGGACTCGGCCTGGACCTCAGGCAGGCGAATGGTGATGCCGTTGTCCAGCATCACGTTCCACCGCCGGCCGCTGACCCGCGCGGCCCCCCGGACCCGTTCCGCGAGCGCCGGTTCGCCCTGCAGCATGGCGAGCAGCCGGGCGGCCTCCATGGGGGCGTCCTCACCGGTCAGCACCGGTAGATGAGCGAAGCGGCGAATATCCTGACCCGGGATCGGCTTGCCGGCCCGGTCGACCAGAACGAAGGTCCCCTGACGTTGCCAGAGCGCCATGGGGAGCCTTTCGGTGATGGCGACCGCGACCTTGTCCGGATAGTGGCGACCGACGGTCACGGTCTCGACCCAGGGAAGGTCCCGGACCCGCCGCTGGACCGCGGCGATGTCGAGGCCGAGCAGCGGCATGCCACGCTCGATGCCGACGGCTTCCAGAAGGTCGCCGCGATGGGTGCGGTAGCGCCCGGTGACGAGAACCTGGTCCACGGCCAGGCCCTGTTCCGCAGAGGTGGCAACGACCCAGCGCTCGGCGGCGATCATCGCCCGCGGAACGGCGCCCGAGGTGGTCAGCCAGCCGATGCCGAGGCCGCTGCCGCCGATCACCGCGATGGCCGCGCCGATCTTGATGGCCCTGCGCAGACCGAGACCCGACAGGGCGGCGCGCGTGACGGTCGGCTGCCGCTTCTTGCCGGCCTTCGTCGCGGTTTTCTTTGCGGTCTTATGGACCGTCTTTTGGGCGGTCCTTTGTGCGGGGGCGGTCAGTCGCATTGGGCGGCCTCCACCATGCGGGCCATGAGGTCCGCGAAGCCGATGCCGCGATAGGCCGCCTGCTCGGGAACCAGGGACGTCGGGGTCATACCCGGCTGGGTGTTGATCTCCAGGACATAGAGCTTGCCCGGGCCCGGCCCGGTATCGTCATAGCGCAGGTCCGCCCGGGTCACGCCGCGGCAGCCGAGCGCCTTGTTGGCCTTGGCGCTCAGTTCCAGCGCCTGCTGATAGATTTCGGTCGGCAAAGGCGCCGGGATCAGATGCTCGGTCATGCCGGCGGTATACTTGGCCTCGTAGTCGAACCAGCTCGTCTTGGGGCGCAATTCGGTAACGGCCAACGGCTCGCCGTCGATCATGCCGACGGTCAGTTCGCGCCCCGGAATGAAGGGTTCGACCAGGACCTCGTCACCGAACGGCCAGTTGCCGTTGAGATGGGGGCGGTTGTCGCCGGGCCTGACGATCACCACGCCGATGCTGGATCCTTCGGCCGGCGGCTTCATGACGTAGGGCGGATCGATCGGGTGGCGGTCGATCATCTCGGCCCGGGAATAGACCTTGCCGGCCGGGCAGGGCACACCGGCCGCCCCCATCACCGTCTTCGCCTGGGGCTTGTGCATGGCGAGCGCGGAGGCGAGGACGCCCGAGTGGGTGTAGGGGATGCCCATGATGTCGAGCATGCCTTGGATGGTGCCGTCCTCGCCGTAGCGGCCGTGGAGCGCGTTGAACACCACATCGGGCTTCAGCTTGATCAGCTTTTCCGGAAGGTCCCGCCCGGCATCGAGCTCGGTGACCCGGTAGCCGGCCTCGCGCAGGCCGTCGGCGCAGGCCGCCCCGGTCACCAGCGACACCTCGCGTTCGACGGAAAGACCGCCTTTGATCACGACCACATGGCGGTCGGCCCTGGAATCGTTGGGGCTTTGGGTGCCGAAGCCCATCATGATGCCCTCCCCAGGCGTTTGATTTCCCATTCGAGGGTCACGCCGGTCGCTTCGCGGACCCGGTCGCGGACCTCTTCGCCGAGGCCCTCCAGATCGGCGGCGCTGGCTTCACCGGTGTTGATCAGGAAGTTGCAGTGCTTTTCCGAGACCATGGCACCGCCCCGCTTGAGCCCGCGGCAGCCGGCGGCGTCGATCAGTTCCCAGGCCTTGCCGCCGTGCGGATTCTTGAAGGTCGACCCCCCGGTCGGCGTCCGGGTCGGCTGGGTGCTTTCCCGCGCGGTCTGGATCTCCTGCATGCGCATGGCGATCGCGACGGGATCGCCAGGCTCGCCCTGGAAGGTGGCTTGAGTGAAGATCCAGCATCCCGGAACACCGCATCCCCGGTAGCGGAAGCCCATGTCCTCGGCACCGAGGATCTTGAGCTTCCCGTTCGGGTCGAGGGCCCGGGCCGAGACGAAGATGTCCTTGATTTCGCCGCCGTAGGCACCCGCGTTCATGCGCAGGCCGGCGCCGATCGAGCCTGGAATGCCCGAGAGGAATTCCAAGCCGGAGAGGCTCGCTTCCTGGGCCGTCATGGCGACCGAAAGGTCGAGTGCGCCGGCACCCGCCGTGACCTCGGTCCCGTCCACCTCGATCTTCGCGAACCCCCGGGTGAGTTTGACCACCACGCCCTCGATGCCGCCGTCGCGGATGATGACGTTGGAGCCGACGCCGAGCACGGTCACCGGCACGTCGGCCGGACGGCAGGCGAGGAATTCGGCCAGATCCGCCTCGTCCGCCGGACGGAACAGGATCTCCGCCGGGCCCCCGACCTTGAACCAGGTCGTCTTGGCGAGATCGGCGTTCTCGGTGTAGCGGCCCCGGACATCCGGCAGCCGATCGATCAGCTTGGTCATGGGAAGGCGCCTCCGCCGGAGGGGTGCCGCGAGCGCGTTCATCGGACCTCTCCTTTCAGTTCCGGGGCCGGTTTGGGCGATTGGTTGAAAAGCGCCTGGAGCTGACCCGGCAGCGCGTTCGCCCACTGGGTGATCGAGCCGGCGCCGAGGCAGACGACCATATCGCCCGTAGCCGCCTTTTCCTTGACCAGCCCGGCGAGCGCGTCGGGCCCGTCGAGCGTGACCACATTGCGATGCCCGTGATCCCGCAAGCCGTCGGCGAGCGCATCCTTGCCGATCCCTTCCAGGGGCGCTTCGCCGGCCGCGTGGACATCGGCGACGATCACCATGTCGGCGTCGTTGAAGCAGGCACAGAAATCGTCGAACAGGCTGGCCAACCGCGAATAGCGGTGCGGCTGCACGACGGCGATCACCTTGCCGTCCGGGCAGGCGAGCCGGGCCGCCGATAGAACCGCCGAGATCTCGACCGGATGGTGGCCGTAATCGTCGATCACCGTG
Source organism: Alphaproteobacteria bacterium (assembly GCA_024743275.1). GTDB lineage: Bacteria > Pseudomonadota > Alphaproteobacteria > JANSWW01 > JANSWW01 > JANSWW01. The sequence goes on along the minus strand of JANSWW010000006.1, from coordinate 104,493 downwards.
ATGCCGTTGACCTCCCCGGTCTTGGTGAAGCGGCGCTTCACCCCGGTGAAGCGGGCCAGGCCCTTGCGGATCACATCGTCCTCGATCCCCATTTCAAGCGCGACGGCGATGGCGGCCAGCGCGTTCGAGACATTGTGTTGGCCGAACATCGGCAGGCGGAAGCCTTCGATGGGCCGGCTTTCTCCGCTGATCCGGTCGGTGACATGGACCACGAAATCCGCCCCGTCCTTGTCGAAGCGCAGGTCCACCGCCCGCACGTCGGCCTGGGGGCTGAGCCCGTAGGTGACGATCCGGCGGTCGAGCACCTTGGGGATGAGCCTCTGGACCGCCGGGTGGTCGATGCACATGGCCGCGAAACCATAGAAGGGCAGGTTCTCGACAAAGGTCTCGAAGGCGGCCTGGATCGCCTCGAAGTCGCCGTAGAAGTCGAGATGCTCCGGGTCGATGTTGGTAACGATGCCGATGGTGGCCGGCAGCTTCACGAAGGTGCCGTCGCTCTCGTCGGCCTCGACGACCATCCAGTCGCCGGCCCCGAGCCGGGCATTGGTCCCATAGGCATTGATGATGCCGCCGTTGATCACCGTCGGATCGAGGTTGGCGGTGTCCAGCATGGAGGCGACCAGGGAGGTCGTGGTGGTCTTGCCGTGGGTTCCCGCGACCGCGATCGACCATTTGAGCCGCATCAGTTCGGCCAGCATCTCGGCCCGGCGGACGACCGGGACGAGGCGCGCCCGTGCCGCCTGGATCTCGGGATTGTCGGCCTTGATCGCCGACGAGACGACGACGACCGCCGCGTCCCCCAGGTTCTCGGCCGCATGGCCCTTATGGACCGTTACGCCGAAGCCCTTCAGCCGCTGAACCGTCGGGCCTTCGCCGATGTCGCTGCCCTGGACCTTGTAGCCGAGATTGTGCAGCACCTCGGCGATGCCGCTCATGCCGATACCGCCGATGCCGACGAAGTGGATTGTGCCGATGTCGAGGGGAAGCGCTCTCATGCGGCGGCCCTCCCGCTGACGCTTTCCATCACGAGGTCGGCGAGAGTCTCATGCGCCGTCGGCTCGGCGAGGGTCAGCGCGTTGCCGGCCATGGCGGTCAAGCGGCCGGGATGGCTGATCAGGGTCAGTAGCTCGCGCGCCAGCAGATTCTCCGTCAGCGACGCTTGGGGCCGCAGAAGGGCCGCTTCGGCCTTGTCGAGAACCTTGGCGTTGAACGTCTGATGGTCGCCGGCGGCGAAGGGGAAGGGCACAAGGATCGCCGGCCGGCCCGTCGCCGTGAGTTCGGCGCAGGTCGAAGCACCCGCGCGGGAAATCACCAGATGGGCTTTGGCGTAGCGGTCCGGCATATCGTCGAAGAAGGCGGCGGTTTCGGCCTCGATCCCCATGTCGCGATAGCGCCCCCTCACCTGGTCCAGATCTTCCTGGCGGACCTGCTGGGTGATGTGCAGGCGTGCCCGGACATCGTCGTCCAGCAGCGCGATAGCCTCCGGGATCAGGGTGGAGAAGACACGGGCGCCCTGACTGCCGCCGAAAACCAGCAGATTGAAGGGCTCGGTCCGGCTCGGTGCCAGATACGGCGTGTGGCTCTCCAAGACGGCCTGGCGGACCGGATTGCCGACGAAGACGACCGGCTTGCCCTCGGGTGCGTTCTCCAGCGTGGGCATGCCGGTGGCGATGACCGTCGCCCGCCCGGCGAGGAAGCGGTTGGCCCGACCCATCAGGGCGTTTTGTTCATGCAGGATCGTCGGGATGCCCCGCTGCTGGGCGGCAAGGACCGTCGGAACCGAGGGATAGCCGCCGAAACCGATGACGAGGTCCGGCCGCAGGCGTCCCAGCTTCCGGCCGATGGACGCGGCCCCGGCGGCGAGCTTCGCCACGGCCATCAGTTTGGCGATCATGTTGCCGACCGGGGCGGCGGAGGGGACCTGCATCCGGTCGACGCCGTCCGGCATTGGATAGGTCATGCCCCGGGAATCGGTCGCCAGGATCACATGGGCGCCGCGGGCGATCAGGGCCTGGGCGGTGGCTTGCGCCGGGAACAGATGTCCGCCGGTGCCGCCGGCCGCGAGCACGACGGTGGGGGGGACGATATCGGTCATGCCGTCCCTCCCGTGCCTTGGCGTTTGCGGGTCAGCGCCAGGGCGATCCCCATGGTGAGCGCCACCGCCAGCAGCGAGGAGCCGCCATAGCTGACGAAGGGGAGGGTCATGCCCTTGGTCGGCAGCATACGCAGTGTCGAGCCGAGATTGACCAGGGTCTGAAGGCCGAATTGCAGGAACAGGCCGGTGCCGGCGATCAGCACGAAGAGGTCCCGTTCGGCCATCAGGCGTGCCATGCCGCGCAGGACGACGAAGGCGAACAGGGCGACCACGACGAGGCAGACGAGGGCGCCCAGCTCCTCGCCGGCGACCGCGAAGACGAAGTCCGCATGGACATCCGGGATCCGGTTCTTGACCACCCCTTCGCCCGGGCCGGTGCCGAGCAGGCCGCCATTGGCGAAGGCCTCCAACGACCGGTCGACCTGGTAGCTGTCGCCCGACTGCGGGTCGAGGAAGCGATCGATTCGGCTCGCCACATGATCGAAGGTGAAATAGGCGCCAACCATGCCGGCGATCCCAAGCAGGATCAGGGCGACGACGATGGCGAGCGGCAGCCCGGCGAGGAAATACTGCGCCCCGAAGATCGCGGTGAGGACGAAGGCCTGGCCGATATCCGGCTGGGCGAGCAACAGCAGGAGCGCCAGGGCGAAGAAGGCGGTCGCCAGATGATGGCCGGGGAAGTCCCGTTCCGTGCGCCACAGGCTGAACATCCAGGCGGTGAAGACCGCGAAGGTCGGCTTCAGGAATTCCGACGGCTGCAAGGAAATGACTCCGAGATCGATCCAGCGCTTCGCCCCCTTGATCTCGCTGCCGATGACCAGCACCGCCGCCATGGCGACCAGCGACAGGAAGAAGCCGAGCACGGCCAACCGCCGGACCGTGCGGACATCCATCAACGAAATGATGAACATCAGGGCCAGCGCCGGGATCAGCATGATCGCGTGGCGGCGGGCGAAGTGGAATCCGTCCAGGCCGATCCGCTCGGCCACGGAGGGGCTGGCGGCGAGCGTCATCAGGGCGCCGAAGGCGACGATGACGAGGATCGCCATGAGGAGCCAGCGGTCGACGGTCCACCACCAGCGCCCGACCAGGCTGGTGTCGCTGCGCGGGATGACGGAGGCGGGGATGCTCATCCTGCCTCCTTCAAGCCATGCACGAGGTCGCGGAACGCGTCCCCGCGGGCTTCGAACCCGGTGAATTGATCGAAGGACGCGGCCGCCGGCGACAGCAGCACGACCTCGCCGGCATGGGCCCGGTCGTGGGCGTTCGCGACGGCGGCCCTCAGGGTCTCGCTCAGATCGTAGCCGACCTTGCCCTGCAGCGTGGCGGCGAACTCCATGGCGCATTCGCCGATGAGATAGGCGTGGTTGATGCGCGGGAAGAACGGCGCGAGCGATCCGATCCCCCCCTCCTTCATCCGCCCACCGGCGATCCAATGGATGTTGTCGAAGGCGGAAAGAGCGGTCGCCGCGGCCTCGGCGTTGGTCGCCTTTGTATCGTTGATGTAGGTCACACCGTCGATGGTGGCGACGATCTCCTGCCGGTGGCGGAGGCCGGGGAAGGAGCGGATCGCCGCGAAAATCGCGTCCGTGCCGTGGCCCAACGCAGCGGCGGCGGCGAAGGCGGCGGCGGCGTTCTGGGCGTTGTGCCGGCCTCTCAGCGCCGCGGTTCCGGTCAGGTCAAGGCGGCTGCCGTCCGGCGTGGTGAAGCCATCATCGCCGATGGTGATCTGGCCTTCTTCGCCGACGGTCAGGACCACCGTCCGTTCCTCCGCGTCGAGGGTCGCGGCCAGCGCCGCCGTCGGTTCCTGATCGATCCCGAGGATCTGGACGCCACCGTCGATCACGGCGTCCATCAACCGGGCCTTGGCGGCGAGATAGCCACTCATATCGCCATGGCGGTCGAGATGGTCCGGGGTGAGATTGAGGAAGACCGCGATTTCCGGTGACAGGTCGCGCAGCAGCTCGGTCTGATAGCTGGAGAGTTCCAGAACATGGATGCCGCCCTTGCCCAGGGCCTCGCCCTCGAGCACCGGCATGCCGATGTTCCCGCCCGCCTTGGCCATCTCGCCCAGTTCGGTCAGCACATGGGCGATCAGCGCCGTTGTGGTGGACTTGCCGTTGGTGCCGGTGATCGCCACCACCTTGGCGTCCGGATCGGCCCGGCCGAGCAGGTCGATATCGGTGATCAGGTCGACGCCGGCGTCCCGCGCCGCCTCGGCCATCGGGTGGGGGTGGGGCAGGCTGTGCGGAATACCCGGGCTCCAGACCACATCGTCGACCCCGCGCAGCACCTCTTCCGTCAGTTCCGTGACGGTGAAGCCCTCGGCCACGGCCCAGGTGCGGGCCTTTTCACCGTCATCCCAGACGAAAACGGTGGCGCCGCCGGCCTTCAGCGCGCGGGCGGCCGCCTTGCCGGTGCGGCCAAGACCCATCACGGCATAACTGCGGTTCTTGGCGAAGGGCAGGTCGATCATCCCCTCACCTCAGCTTCAGCGTGGACAGGCCGATGATCGCCAGGATCACGGCGATGATCCAAAACCGGATCACGATGGTCGGTTCCGCCCAGCCCTTCTTTTCGAAGTGGTGGTGGAGCGGCGCCATCCGGAAGACGCGCTTGCCGGTCATCTTGAAGGAGGCGACCTGGACGATGACGGAGATCGCTTCCAGCACGAAAAGTCCGCCGATGATGGCGAGCACCAGTTCATGCTTGGTGACCATGGCGATGGTGCCGAGTGCGCCGCCGAGCGCCAGCGATCCGGTGTCGCCCATGAAGACCATGGCCGGCGGGGCGTTGAACCATAGGAAGCCGAGGCCGGCCCCGATCATCGCGCCGCATAGGATGGCGAGTTCACCCGCGCCGGGGACATGGTTGATCTGGAGATAGTTGGCGAAGATCGCGTTCCCTGCGAGATAGGCGATCAGCGCGAAACAGCCGGCCGCGATCATCACCGGGACGATGGCCAGCCCGTCGAGACCGTCGGTGAGATTGACCGCGTTGGAGGCGCCGACCATCACGAAGATCGAGAAGGGGACGAAGAACCAGCCGAAATCGATCAGCACGTCTTTGAAGAAGGGCAGGGCCAAAGTGGTATCGAGCGGCGGGGCGGTTTGGGCGATGAAGGCGAGACAGGCGAGCCCGGCGACCATGCATTGGAGCAGGAATTTCATCCGGCTCGACGTGCCCTGGCTAGAGCGCTTGGTCAGCTTCAGATAATCGTCGTAAAAGCCGATCGCGCCGAAGCCGAGCGTCACCAGCAGCACCGTCCAGACATAGCTGTTCTGGATATCCGCCCACAGCCCGGTGGACACGGCGAGCGCCACCAGGATCAGCGAGCCGCCCATGGTCGGGGTGCCCTTCTTGGTCAGAAGGTGGCTTTCGGGACCGTCCTCCCGGATGGGCTGCCCTTCGCGCTGCTTGGATTTCAACCAGCGGATCACCGACGGGCCGAAGACGAAGGCGATCAGCATCGCCGTCACGATCGACGCCCCGGTGCGGAAGGTCAGATAGCGGACGACGTTGAAAATCGCGTAATCGTCCGCGAGCGGCGTGAGAAGCCAGGGCAGCATCAGTCGACGGCCCTCTCTTCGAGGGCTTCGATCACCGCCTTCATGCCCATGCCGAGCGAGCCTTTCACCAGGACCACATCGCCGTCCTGGACCGTCGCCGCCACATCCCCGGCGATTTCGGCGGCGGTATCGCCGTGCCTGGCCCGGAGCGTCGCCGGCAGCTTGTCGCGCAGGAGCGCCATGTTCTCGCCAACGGTGAAAACCTGCTCCACCTCGGCGTCGAGCACCGCCGGGGCGAGTTCCTCGTGCAACGCGCGGGCCCGATCCCCCAATTCCAGCATGTCGCCCAGCACGGCGATTCGGCGGCCGCCATAGCGCAGCGCGCTGTCCCGCAGGATCGCCAGCGCGGCCTTCACCGCCGGCGGCGACGCGTTGTAGCTTTCGTCGATCAGCCGGAAGCTCTCGCCGCGGCCGATCACGATGTCGGTCTGCTGGCCACGGCCCTTCTGGGGTCCGACCTGCGCCAGCGCCTTGGCGGCCTTCTCGACATCCGCGCCCATGGCGTGGACGGCGCCGAGAACGGCGAGGCTGTTCATCGCCCAATGCTCGCCGGGTGCGCCGACGCGGTATTCGAGGGGCTCGCCGTACAGCTCCGCCTTCACGTCGACGCCGCTCGTGTCGGTGACCGCCTCGATGAGGCGCATGTCGGCGTCTTCCAGCGCGCCGAACTTCAGAATGTTGTCGATCCCGGCGCGCTTCGCCGAAGCGGCCAGCCGGTCGAACAGCTTCTGGTCGCTGTTGAGGACCGCGGTGCCGCCGGGCTCGACGCCCTCGAAGATTTCCGCCTTGGCGTCGGCGATTCCCTCGATCGAGGCGAAGTTTTCGATATGGACCGGATTGATGTTGGTGATGACCGCCACATGGGGACGGACCAGACGGCTCAGCGGGGCGATCTCGCCCGCATGGTTCATGCCCATTTCGAACACGCCCCAATCCACCGTCGGATCCATGCGCGAAAGCGTGAGCGGCGCGCCGATATGGTTGTTCAGATTGCCGAATGTCGCGTGGACCTTGCCCTGGACCGAGAGGCTCAGCTTCAAGCTTTCCTTGGTGCCGGTCTTGCCGACAGAGCCGGTGACGGCGACCAGCGTCGCCTTGCTGCGGTTGCGGGCGTCGGTGCCGAGATCGCACAGCGCTTGGAGCGTATCACCGACCTCCAGCCGGGGGGCGTTCTGGTTCAGGCCTTGGGGCAGGTGATCGACCAGGACGGCGGCCGCGCCCTTCTGCAGGGCGTCGGCGCAAAAGTCGTGTCCGTCGAAACGGTCGCCCTTCAAGGCGCAGAACAGATCGCCGGGGCGGATGCTGCGGCTGTCGATGACGACATTGGTCGCTTTCCATTCGCCGGTGCTCTTGCCGCCGGTCGCCCGGGCCGCGGTCTTGTCGGTCCAGAGGGTGACGCTCATGCTCCGTCTCCTTCGTCCAGCGCGCGCACCGCGTCGCGGGCCACCGTCGCGTCGTCGAAGGGCAGCATCTCGCCTTTGACCTCTTGGCCCTGCTCGTGGCCCTTGCCGGCGATCACCAGGACGTCGCCTTCGAGAAGACCGGCGATGGCCACACGGATCGCCTCGGCCCGGCCGGCGATGTTCTCGGCACCGGGACATCCTTTGACCGCCTGATCGCGGATCAGGGCGGGGTCTTCGCTGCGCGGATTGTCGTCGGTCAGCACCACCCGGTCCGCATAGCGGCGGCAGGCGGCGCCCATCTGCGGGCGTTTGCCGGGATCGCGGTCGCCGCCGCAGCCGAACACCACGTGCAGTCGGTTCTTGGTGTGGGGCCGGGCGGCGCGCAGGACGGTCTCCAGCGCGTCGGGCGTATGGGCGTAGTCGACATAGACGGCTGCCCCGTTGGTCAGGGTCGCCACTCGCTCCATCCGCCCGCGCACACCGCACAGCCGGGGCAGGGCGGCGACGATGCGGTCGAGCGGCACGCCGCCGGCATGGACCAGGCCGATGGCGGCCAGGATATTGAGCGCCTGGAAATCGCCGGCCAGCGGCACGGCGACGGTGACCCGCTCGCCGCACAGGTCCAGGTTCAGGGTCTGGCCGCTCGGGGTCGGCTGTTTGTCGATCAGGCGCAGATCCGCGCTCTCCGCCTTGCCGAAGGTGATGGTCCGCAGCTTGCGGCGGCGGCAGATGGCGAAGATCGCCTGGCTCGCCGGATCGTCGGTGGTGACGACGGCGGTACCGCTGTCGTTCAGCACCCGGTCGAACAAGCCCGCCTTGGCGGCGAGATAGGCCTCCATGCTGCCGTGATAGTCGAGATGGTCGCGGGTCAGATTGGTGAAGGCGGCGGCGGTCAGGCACACTCCGTCGAGCCGGCGCTGGTCGAGCCCGTGGCTGGACGCCTCCAGCACCATGTGTTCGATACCGGCCTCGGCCGTTTCCTTGAGAAGCTTGTGGAGGGCGACCGGGTCCGGCGTGGTGAGCGAGGGGATCGACGGCAGGCCGTCGCCGACAAGGCCCAGGGTGCCGAGGCTGCCGGCGCGATGGCCAGCCTCTTGCCAGAGCTGCCGGGTGAAGTCGGCGACCGAGGTCTTGCCGTTGGTGCCGGTCACGGCGGCGAGCGTGGTGGGCTGGCGGCCATAGAAGCGGGCGGCCATCTTGGCGAGCTTGCCGCGTGGGTCGGGATCGCCGATCACCGGCACGTCGGCGACCGGCTCCGTCCCGTCCGGCGCCACCACGCAGATCGCCCCCTTGGCGACGGCGTCGGCGATAAACTTGCGGCCGTCGGTCTTGTTGCCGGGCAGGGCGGCGAACACATAACCCGGCTCCACGGCCCGGCTGTCGGCGGTCAGGCCGGTGACGGCCGCGTCGCCGAGGCGGCTGTATTGCGCCGGCAGGCCCTGGCCGTTGCGGATGAGGTCAGAAAGACGCATCGCGCTTTTTCCTTTTTTGATCGGTCAGACCTGCGTCTTCGACCGCCAGAGCACGGCGAATTTCGGGCGAATCTTCGTCGACGGCGGGAATTCCCAGCATCGGACCCATGCGTTCGATCACCGACTTGATGACGGGCGCGGCGACCCAGCCACCGGTGGCGTAGCCGAACGTGCGCTTGTTGCCCTTCGGTTCGTCGACCATGGCGAAGATGACGTAACGGGGTTCATGCAGCGGAAAGGCCGCGACGAAGGAACTGATCAGCGATTTCCGGGCATAGCCCCGCGCGGTCGCCTTTTCGGCCGTCCCGGTCTTGCCGCCGACGAGGTAGCCCGCCGCCGAGGCGTTTCGCCCGGTGCCGTTCTCGACCACGAGGCGCAGCAGCTTGCGGATGTTTTCGGACACCCCCTCGCCGATTACCCGGGTGCCCGGCGCCGGGGCGTCGGTTTCCTGGGCCAGCAGGGTGGGGCGGCGCAGAATGCCGCCATTGACCATCGCCCCGACCCCGGCGACCAGATGGAGGGGGCTTACGGAAATGCCGTGGCCGAAGGCGATGGTCATGGTGTTGATGTCGCGCCAGGTCTGGGGCGTCAGCGGGGCGCCGCGTTCGGGCAGTTCGATCCCCACCTTCTCCATCATGCCGAGGCGCTTCAGGAAATCGATCTGGCCTTCCGTGCCGACGTCCATCGCCATCTTGGCGGAGCCGATATTGGACGAGTACATGAAGATCTCGGGCACCGAGAGCCAGCGGTTCTTGCCCCGATAATCGCGGATCCGGAAACGGGAGACCCGGATCGGCTGCGAGGCGTCATAGCCGCTGCGCATGGTCGCGACACCGGTCTCCAGGGCCATCGCCGTGTTGAAGATCTTGAAGGTCGAGCCGAGCTCGTAGACGCCGAGGGAAGCGCGGTTGAATTTCGCCTCCTCGGCCATGTCGCCCGGATGATTGGGGTCGAAATCCGGCAGGGAGGTCATCGCCAGGATCTCGCCGGTGCGCACATCCATGATCGTGCCCGCGCCACCGATCCCCTTGAACTCGTCGATCGCCTTGGATAGCTCGAGGCGCAGCAGGTGCTGCAGGCGGATGTCGATGGAGAGTCGGGCCGGCCGCTCCGACGTGGTGAGCGCCAGATTCTGGCTTTTTTCCAGCCCGGCGATGCCCTTGCCGTCGATATCGGTATAGCCGATGACATGGCCGGCGATCTGGCCTTGCGGATAAATCCGCCTTTCCTCGTCCTGGAAGTGGATGCCCGGCAGGCCGGCATTGTTGATCTCGGCCATCTTGCGCGGGGTGAGGTCGCGCTTGATCCAGACGAACTGGCTGTCGGCGGTCAGCTTGCGCTGGGTCTCGATCGGGTCGAGATCGGGCAGCAGGCGGACCAGGTCCCTCGCGGTGCGCGCCGGGTCGATCACCTGCTTGGGATTGGCGTAGAGCGACGGCGTTTTGAGATTGGTCGCCAGAATGAGGCCGTTTCGGTCGACGATGTCGGCCCGCGCGGCGACCACCTCCGACTGGCCATGGGCCCGTTTCGGCTCGCCGGCCCCGAACACGGCGACGTCGACGACCCGGAAACCGACCGCGCCGAAGGCAAGCGTCATCAGGGCGGCGCCGACCAGCAGCCGGGTGCGGCCGGTGTCGACCGCCTGCTGCTGCACTTTGGCGAGAGAGAGGAGGCGCTTGCTCATTCGCCGGCCTCCTCGGCCGCCGGGACCGTCAGCTTGACCGGAATGGTCTCGATCTCGTCCATCTGCGGGGCGGTGACCGGTGCGAGATCGAGGTGCTTTTCGACCAGGGTGGTCAGCCGCTCCGGCCGGTTGCGATAGGCCCATTCGGCCTCGAGAATCTTGATCGCCTCCTTGGTCTCGGCGATCTCGCCGCGCAGGGCGGAGAGCGCGTCGGCCTTCTCCTGCACCTCGTATTTCACCAGGAACAGCCCGACGGCGGAGGCCAGGGCCAGGCCGGACCAGAAGAGGGTGGCGCGGTTGATCATGCGGCACCTCCCACCAGGGCCGCATCCGATCCCCAGGCGGGGGCGGCGGTACGCTCGGCGACCCGCAGCTTGGCGGAGCGGGCGCGCGGGTTGCGGCGAGTCTCCGCCTCGCCCGGCAGCACCGGCTTGCGATGGACCAGGGAGAAGCTCGGCGCGCGCGGTGCCGCCGTCTGCGGCATGTGACGGGACACGCCCGGACCCTTGCCGCCGCGGCTCTGCAGGAAGCGCTTGACCACCCGGTCCTCCAGGGAATGAAAGGTCACCACGGCGAGCCGCCCGGCCGGCCGCAGGATCCGTTCGGCGGCGGCCAGACCCCGGTCGAGTTCGCCCAGCTCGTCGTTGAGCGCGATGCGGATCGCCTGGAAGGTGCGGGTGGCGGGATCGATGCCGTCCTTCGACTTCGGCACCGCCTTGCGGATGATGTCGGCGAGCTGGCCGGTGCGGGTGATCGGGCCTTCGTCGCGGGCCCTGCAGATCGCCCGGGCGACCCGGCGGGAGAAGCGTTCCTCGCCGAAATCCTTGATCACGCCGGCCAGATCCGCCTCCTCGACGGTGGCGAGATAGTCGGCGGCGGTCTCGCCCGCCCGTTCCATGCGCATGTCGAGCGGGCCGTCGAACCGGAAGGAGAAGCCGCGCTCGGCCTCGTCCAGTTGCGGGGAGGAAACGCCGAGGTCGAGGGTGACCCCGTCGACGCCGTCATGGCCGGCGTCCCGGGCCAGTCGGTCGAGATCGCCGAACCGGCCCTGGATCATCACAAGACCGGGATGGCTTGCGGCCAGTTCGCGGCCCCTGGCGATGGCGTCCGGGTCCCGGTCGATGCCGAGCACGGTGGACGCTCCGGCCGCCAGGATCGCCTTGGCATAGCCGCCGGCGCCGAAGGTGCCGTCCACATGGACGCCGCCGGGCCGGACGTTGAGGGCCTCGACCACCTCGTCGCGGAGAACCGGGATATGGATGTCGCCGGGTGCGTTTTCAGGGGTTTTGGACGCATCGCTCACGGTCACCCCTCCTCGCGGCCGCCGCCCGGGCGGCTTCCCGGAGTACGGCTTCCCGGATTGCGGCCGATCGGCAGCGTCGCCCCTGCGCGTCGCGCCCGGTCGCGGGCGAGCTGATAGCGTTCACGGAAGCGCTCCGGCTCCCAGATCTGGAAGGTCTTGCCGCGGCCGACGAACAGCGCCTTTTCGGTCAGGCCGGCATGGGCGCGCAGATCGGCGGAGAGCAGCACCCGTCCCTCGCTGTCGAAGCCGAGCTGGCGGGCGTCGGCCAGCGTGGTATAGGCGAGGTCGTCGCCCGCCTCGTCATACATGCCGAAGCTTTCCAATTCCTCGGCCAGTTGCTCGATGCGGGCGAGCGTGCAGCCCTCGACGCATTCGTCCTTGAGGGACTTGAAGGCGACCATGCCGGTGAAGCCGTCGGCGGACAGCAGGGGTCGATAAGGCGCCGGGACTGAGACCCGGCCCTTCCTATCGATCTTGTTCTCGTGCTGTCCCATGAAGACAGGCACGGCGACCCCCTAGCCTTGACGCCCGCGCCACCGAAACTCCCCCGGATCACCGACACGCTCTTGACGGCGCTGATGTCTGGAACCCCGGACGGCAGAGGCGGGCGATACCCTGCCTATGGGATATCATGGGATAACATGGGACAGTATGGGGGTCAACGACACTTACTTTGGGAATCGGGCGTGAATCACGGGTGTTTTAAGTAATATTCATGATTTGTTCCATGAACATTTAAGGAACAGATCTGGATATTTAAGGGCTGTTGGAGATCGGGCGGCGGCGTCGTTTGGGGTGGATTTGTTTAAATTCAATGGGTTGGTGGGATTTCGCCGGTCCCGTCCCATGCCGTCCCATGGGGTGGCCCATATACGCCCAAATGCGATTTCCAGGTTTTCCGAATTACCGAGTGGCTCGCTGGAAGGCGTAAGCCGCCACGCCGGCGTCGCCGCTTTGGCCGGGCTGTCTTCGTGGACACTCCCGGACCGCTCCTCACACGTGGCATCGGCCACGCCACGACCCATGGGGCAGAGGGGACGCGCTGCCATCCCCCGCCATCACTGCAGGGTCGACGGGGCAAGCGCCCTACCTGCAGCTACGGACGACCAATATTGCACTTTTTGAGGGAGACTCAAGAGGTCTTTGCCTGTCGTCTCGGCCATGATCTCAAGCCGTCCTTTTCAGGAACCGGCTCGCAAGAGTTTGCTCGATCTCTTTGACGGCGGCGGCGAGGTCTTCCGGGGTCACCGATCCACTGGCAGTGGTGTCGGCGGGGTCGTCGGCGATGTCCGGAATGTCCTATGCCGCGTTATGGCCCAGGAGGTCCGGGCAGGGAAGGATGTCCGGCAGGTTAGACTCGGCCCTGGCCTTGGAGAGGTCGTGGGCCTGTTGCAGGGTCATCCAGGTTTCCGCCGAGACCCCGAAATAGGCCTCCAGCCGCAGGGCGGTATCCGCCGTCACGGCGCGCCTGCCGTTGAGGATGTCGGAAAGACGGCTTTGCGGCACATGAATCGCCTCTGCGATTTGCTTTGCCGTCAGCCTGAGCGGCTCCATCAAGTCCTCTTTCAGGAATTCACCGGGATGGGTGGTGACGCGGGCCATTGGCTTTCTTCCTCAATGATAATCCTCGACGGCGATATCGTAGGCCCCGGCGGCACCCCAACGGAAAACGATCCGCCATTGGTCGTTGATGCGGATGCTGTACTCGTCCGAGCGGGTCCCCTTGAGCTTTTTCAGTTTGTTGTTCGGCGGGATCTTCAAATCCGCAAGCCGGACCGCGCTCAAGACAAAATCCAATTTCCGCAATGCCACGGCTTCGAACGCCTCCCAACGCTTTATCCGCTTGCCGCTATGGAAGCGCCGGGTGTCGTCGTCTCGAAAGCGCGTGATTATGCAGAAGAATATTCTGTAGATCGGAATTTTCCAAGGTTGAATTCCGTTTGGCAGAAATCGCTTCGATCCGGCTATCAATCCATTTCCACCGCTGCGCCGGCGAACGCGGCGAGGGAAAACCGGTAGTCGTCGGTGAGCGGAGTCATGGCGATGGCCCGGATCGCGCGGTCGTCGATCAAGACCAGGCCGTCCCGCCAGGTCAGGACGGCGAGGTCCTCGCCCCGATGGCCGGCGACCAGCCGGGCGAAGGCGGTCATGCGGGTGAGGATCGCCATGCGCAGAAGCTGGTCCACCTCCCGGGGCAGCGTCTCGGCGATCCGGTGGGGGGCGACGGCGATGTCGTTCAGGGTGTATCGGCCAGGGTATATTGGCGGCGCATGGCGCCCGGTGGTTCCGATCCCCCTTGCGCTCATCCGGCAAACGTCTTAGGGGCTGAAGCCTTCTTTCCCTATCCCCAAGAGGCGTATGATGAGCGGGCGTTGGCAGTTTTGGATCGACCGGGGCGGCACCTTCACGGATATCGTCGCGAAGAAGCCGGACGGCAGCATCGAGACCGCCAAGCTCCTGTCGGAAAACCCCGGCGCCTATGACGACGCCGCCCTGCAGGGCATCCGCGATTTCCTCGGTGTGCCGACGGGCGGCACCATCCCCGCCGACCGGATCGCGGCGGTCAAAATGGGCACCACGGTCGCGACCAACGCGCTGTTGGAGCGCAAGGGCGAGCGGACCCTGCTGGCCATCACCAAGGGCTTCCGAGACGCGCTGCGCATCGGCTATCAGGCGCGGCCGGAGATCTTCGCCCGTCATATCACCCTGCCGGAGCAGCTCTACACCGACGTGGTCGAGGTCGACGAGCGGGTCATGGCCGACGGCACGGTCCTCACGCTCTTGGACGCCGAGGCCGCGCGGGCCGACTTCCAACGCGCCTATGATGCGGGCTTCCGGGCCATCGCCATCGTCCTGATGCACGGCTATCGCTATACGGATCACGAAAAGCGTCTGGCGGAAATCGCTCGGGAAATCGGCTTCACCCAGATCTCGACAAGCCATCGGACCAGCCCGCTCATGAAGCTGGTCGGACGCGGCGACACGACGGTGGTCGACGCCTATCTCTCGCCGATCCTGCGCCGCTATGTGAATCAGGTCGCCGCCTCTCTCCAGACCGGCCAGGGGGGCGACGCGGCCCTTATGTTCATGCAGTCCAATGGCGGGTTGGCCGACGCCCATTTCTTCCAGGGCAAGGACGCGATCCTCTCCGGCCCGGCGGGCGGGGTGGTCGGCTGCGTGCGGACCGCCGGCATGGCCGGCTTCGAGAAGGTGGTAGGCTTCGACATGGGCGGCACGTCCACCGATGTTTCCCACTATGACGGCGAATACGAGCGGGCCTTCGAGACCGTGGTGGCGGGCGTGCGCATGCGGGCGCCGATGATGAAGATCCACACAGTCGCGGCCGGCGGCGGCTCGATCCTGTTTTTCGACGGCGCGCGTTTCCGGGTCGGACCGGAGAGCGCCGGCGCCAACCCCGGACCGGCGTGCTACCGGCGGGGCGGGCCGCTGACGGTCACCGACGCCAATGTCATGGTCGGCAAGCTGCATCCGGATTTCTTCCCGGCCGTGTTCGGGCCGGACCGGGACGCCCCGCTCGACGCCGAGGTTGTGAAGGAGAAGTTCGCGGCGCTTGCCGACGAGATCGCCGAGAAGACCGGCAATCGCCGCACGCCGCAGGAGGTCGCGGAGGGTTTCCTTAGGATCGCGGTCGAGAACATGGCGAACGCCATCAAGCAGATCAGCGTCCAGCGCGGCTATGACGTCACCGAATATGTCCTGAACTGCTTCGGGGGCGCCGGCGGCCAGCACGCCTGCATGATCGCCGACACGCTGGGCATGAAGAAGATCCTGGTTCACCCCCACGCCGGCGTGCTGTCGGCCTATGGCATGGGACTCGCCGATCTCCGGATCATCAAGGAACAGGCCGTCGAGGCGGTTCTCACCGAGGAGTTGACCGGACGCCTGGAATCGGCCCTCGGCCGTCTGGTCCAGGCCGGCGAGGCGGAGATGGCGGATCAGGGCGTCGACCGGGCGCGGATCGAGACACTGCGCAAGGTGCATGTCCGCTATCAGGGCTCCGACACCGCCCATGTGGTCGCCTTCGGCGCCGTCGCCGCGATCGAAGAGGCCTTCGAGACCGCCCACCGCCAGCAATACGGCTTCGTCATGTCCGGCAAGCCGATGGTCATCGAGGCGGTCTCCGTCGAGGTGATCGGCCATATGGACACGGCGGAGGACCCGGTGCTGCCCCTGGCCTCGCCGGTGCCCGAGACCCCGCGGAAGGGCGTTGTCACCCTGCACAGCGACGGTCAAGCGCTTGAGGCCCCTGTCTACGACCGGGACGCGATGGCGGTCGGGGCGACCATCGCCGGCCCGGCGGTGATCTGCGAGGCGACGGCGACCACCGTTGTCGAGCCCGGCTGGCGGGCCGAGAAGACGACCCGCGATCATCTCGTCCTGGAACGGGTGGTGGCCCTGCCGAGCCGCGTCGCGGTGGGCACCACCGTCGATCCGGTGATGCTGGAGGTGTTCAACAACCTCTTCATGTCGATCGCCGAGCAGATGGGCGTCACGCTGGAGAACACCGCCTATTCGGTGAACATCAAGGAGCGGTTGGACTTCTCCTGCGCGGTCTTCGACCGGTCCGGCGGGCTGGTGGCCAACGCGCCCCATATGCCGGTTCATCTCGGCTCCATGAGCGAGAGCGTGCGCTCGGTCATCCGCAACAACGCGGGCGAGATCCGGCCGGGCGATGTCTACGCCCTGAACGCCCCCTATAACGGCGGGACCCATCTGCCGGACATCACGGTGGTCACACCGGTCTTCGACGCGGCGGGGGAGAGCATCCTATTCTGGTCGGCGAGCCGGGGACATCACGCCGATGTCGGCGGGATCACACCGGGCTCCATGCCGCCGGACTCGAAGACCGTCGAGGAGGAGGGGGTCCTTTTCGACAACTTCAAGCTGGTCGACCGGGGCACCTTCCTGGAAGACGAGCTGGAAGAACTGCTATCGAGCGGCGCCTATCCGGCCCGCAACACCCATCAGAACGTCGCCGATCTGAAGGCCCAGATCGCGGCCAACGAGAAGGGTGTCGCCGAGCTGCGCAAGATGGTCGACCATTTCGGCCTCGACGTGGTCCAGGCCTATATGGGGCATGTCCAGGACAATGCCGAGGAGCAGGTTCGCCGCGTCCTGGACGTCCTGAAGGACGGTCATTTCGCCTATGAGATGGACAATGGCTGCCAGATCGCGGTGACCATCACCATCGACCGGGAGAACCGTTCCGCCGTCGTCGATTTCAACGGGACCAGCCCGCAGCAGGAGACGAATTTCAACGCGCCCTCGGCGGTCTGCCGGGCGGCGGTCCTCTATGTCTTCCGGACCCTGGTCGAGGACGTGATCCCGATGAACGAGGGATGCCTCAAACCGCTCGACATCCGTATCCCGGAGGGCTGCATGCTGAACCCGGCTTATCCGGCGGCCGTGGTGGCCGGAAATGTCGAAACCTCGCAGGTGGTCACCGACACCCTCTATGGCGCGCTGGGTGTGATGGCCGGGGCTCAGGGGACGATGAACAACTTCACCTATGGCAACGCCCGTCATCAGTATTACGAGACGATCTGCGGCGGGTCCGGGGCCGGGGCCAGCCATCCCGGCACGTCGGCGGTCCATACCCACATGACGAACAGCCGCCTGACCGATCCCGAAATCCTTGAATGGCGGTTCCCGGTGTTGCTGGAGGACTTCCACATCAACCGCGGCTCTGGCGGCAAGGGCCGCTTCAACGGCGGCGACGGGACCATCCGCAGGGTCCGGTTCCTCGAGGAAATGACCGCCTCGATCCTGTCGAACCACCGGCGGATTCCGCCCTTCGGTCTCGCCGGCGGCGAACCGGGCAAGGTCGGCCGGAACTATGTGCTGCGTGCCGACGGCGGCCGGGAGGACTTCAACGGGACCCACAAGGTGACCATGCGCCCGGGCGATGTCTTCGTGATCGAAACGCCGACCGGCGGCGGCTACGGGACGCCGGACTCGGGAAAGGCCGCCGCCGAATGATCGCGCCCAACATCCGGCCCAAAATCCCGACAGAGATGGATCTGGGTCCCGTCCGGCTGCGGCGGTTCACCCCGGACGACGTCCCGGCCTATGCCGAGATCAGGGGACATCCGGAGGTTTCGCGGTGGCTGCCACCGCTGGATCAATTCGACCCGGACCGAGACGGGTGGGAGCCCATCGCGGCGGACACCATCGCACGCGGCATCGCCGATTGGGACGCGCATGGCTTCGGCCGTTTCGCCGTCGAGGACAAGGAGACCGGGCGGCTGCTGGGCCACCACGGGATTCGCTATATGTCGGAGTTCGAGTCGATCGAAATCCTCTACGGCCTGCACCCGGATGTGCATGGGCGGGGCATCGCGACGATGATCGCCCGGCACATGGTCGACTTGGTCTTCGGGACGCTCGATCAAGATCACGTGATCGCCATCGCGCTGCCGGACAACAAGGCCTCGCGCCGGGTGATGGAGAAAGCCGGTTTGACGTTTCGGAAAATGTCGGAATACCGTGGCTTCGCGGTTGCCTATTACCGTCTCGACCGGGACGAAAACCGGAACGCCGACGGGTGAAAACAAAGGCGGCGGCCACTTTCGTGACCGCCGCCCGTTCGCGCGTTCCATAGGGGGGGTATGGGGAGAGAACGCGCTCTGCCGTCGATCCAATGACACCATGACTCGCCGGCTTCTAATAACACAGTGGGGTGGGCGGTTATTGCCGTCAAGATATTCAACGTTCATTTTGTGTTCATTCTTTGTCTTGAATTGCGTGTTGAGACGGAAAGAACGCTTGCATAGGGTGACGGGAAACCGCGCAAGCCGCTCTAAAGGACGAAAAAAAATGGCCGTTACCGTGCAGACCGAACCCCGCGAGGCCACTGGCGCGACCCAGGGCCATAACTCCGGCGACGGAGGCGACGCGATCGATCGTGATGCGGCGATCGCCGAATTGAAGGCACGGCTCGGGGATCAGGTCTCGACGGCGGAGGCGGTCCGAGACCATCACAGCCGAGGGGCGAGCTATCACGAGGGGCCACTGCCGGACGCGGTTGTGTTCGCCCGGTCGACCGAGGAGGTCGCAGAGGCGGTCAAGATCTGCGCCAAGCACAAGATGCCGGTGATTCCCTTCGGCACCGGAAGTTCGCTGGAAGGCCATGTGATCGCGCTGAACGGCGGGGTCAGCATCGATGTCACACAGATGAACCGGATCCTCGAGGTGAACGCCGAGGATCTCGACGTCCGTGTCGAGGCGGGTGTGACCCGCAAGCAGCTCAATGAGGATTTGCGCGATACCGGGCTCTTCTTCCCCATCGACCCGGGGGCGGATGCCTCGATCGGCGGCATGGCGGCAACCCGGGCGTCGGGCACCAACGCGGTTCGCTATGGCACCATGCGGGAGAACGTTCTGTCCCTCACCGTCGTTACGGCGACGGGCGAGATCATCCGCACCGCCAGGCGATCACGCAAATCCTCGGCCGGCTACGACCTTACCCGGCTTTTCGTCGGGTCGGAGGGCACCCTGGGCGTAATCACGGAGGTCACCCTGAAGCTCGCCGGGATCCCGGAGGCGATCTCATCGGCCGTCTGCGCCTTCCCCTCGGTCGACGATGCGGTCAATGCGGTCATCCTGACCATCCAGAGCGGCGTGCCGGTCGCCCGGATCGAGTTGCTGGACGACGTCCAGATGGGGGCCTGTATCGAATACTCGGGCCTTGAGCGCTATTCTGCGGCGCCGACCCTGTTCTTCGAGTTCCATGGCACCGAGGCGGGCGTCGTCGAGCAGGCGGAGACGGTAAGAGCCATTGCGGCCGATTTCGGCGGGACCGACTTCCAATGGACGACCAAGGCGGAGGAGCGCAACGCCCTTTGGCAGGCGCGGCACGACGCCTATTGGGCGGCACTGGCGCTGAAGCCGGGCAGCAAGGGCTGGGCCACCGATGTCTGCGTGCCGATCTCGCGGTTGGCTGAGTGCATCGCCGAGACCCGGAAGGACCTGGACGAACTGGGCCTGGTGGCCCCGCTGGTCGGGCATGTCGGCGACGGCAATTTCCACCTCGTCTATCTGCTCGACCCCAACAAGCCCGAGGATTTCGAGCGGGCCAAGGATCACAACGGACGCATGGTGAGGCGGGCGCTCGCCATGGACGGCACGATCACCGGCGAGCACGGTGTCGGCTATGGCAAGATGGGCTATCTCGCAGCGGAACATGGCGGGGCGGTCGACCTGATGCGGCAGGTCAAACGGGCGCTCGATCCGGACAACATCATGAATCCGGGGAAGATCGTAGAGGTGTGAAGGCTCGGCCTGGCGCTTCGGCATATATCGGTCACAAAATCGACTCGGTTGTGGTCTAATACCTGCCACGCCTTCGTTACCAGCCTGATCGACCGCAAGACCGCCCCGGAATGAGATTACGGCACAGCCCCAGATGCGCCCCTATGGGCATCCACTATCGCGTCGTGCGGCCCGCTCGCCCGGCATCGGGAGCCCTGTCTTCATGATCCGCGCCCTCATCGTTCTGATCTCCCTGCTGGCGCTTGGGATCGGCGCCGTTCTGATCGGACCGTCCTTCATCAATTGGAACAGCTACAAGACCGATCTCGCGACGCTGGTCCGGGACGAACTGGGCCGGGACGTCGTGGTTGAGGGGGACCTTTCTCTCTCGCTTCTGCCCTTCCCGCAGCTTCGGGCGGAAGATCTGAAACTCGCCAATGTCCCCCACGGTGGGTCGCCGGTGATGGTCGAGACAGCCGCCGTCAGCGGCGGTTTGGCCTGGGGGTCCCTCCTCTCGGGAGAAATCCGGGTTACCTCCCTGGTTCTTGACCAACCGGTCGTCATTCTGGAGCGCTACGCCGACGGCAGCGCCAACTGGCGGTTTTCGCCGGCCGGCGCGGGCAACGCCGCTGCGCAATCGGAAATCGGAACGACCGGGCCCGGAGTGGCCTTCCAGTCCGTCACCGTCAACAACGGCACGGTCGTCTACCGCGAGGACGGGGAGGATGTGTTCCGGCTCGACGCGGCGGATGCGACGCTCGCGATCGACAGTCTTTCCGGTCCGTTCACCGGCGAGATCAGCGGCCGGGTGGCGGGGCGTGATCTCATCCTCGACGGTCGGCTCGGCACGCTCGGGGACGGTCAGGCAGCCCCGGTCTCGGCACGTGTGCGCCTTGCCGATGGCAGTGCCGAGGTGAGCCTTTCCGGGGGTCTCGATCTGGCGACCGGGGTGATTTTCGCCGGCACGGCGGAGGGCCGGGGCGATCGCCTTGCCGATCTCCTGCCGGCGGAAAGCGGGGTGCCGCACGCTCTGGGCCGGGATCCCGTCACGTTGGAGGCTTCGGTGACTGTGGACGGCCCGACCGTGGAAATCTCCGACATCCAAGCGGCACTCGCCGACAGGCAGGTGAGCGGGAAGGTCGGCCTGGCTCTCGGCGAGCTTACCCAGGTCGACGCCGATCTTCGTGTGGGCCGGGTCGCCCTGGACGACTTTCTCCCGGCGGCGGAGGCCGGCTCCGATACGGGCGATGAGAATGGCGCCGACGGGGGCGAAGGGCCACGGATCGCTCTTGCGCCTCTCGACCTGCCCAGCCTGCCGGAGCGCGTCCGTGCCACCCTCAACCTCGCGGTCGACGTCATCGATTATCGCGACCGGATCATCCGGGACAGCCGCCTGCGCGCGGTGCTCGGCGACGGCGAACTAATTCTCAATCAAGTGACCGCCCAACTGCCCAGCGCGTCGGAGTTTTCCCTGATTGGCAGTTACAGCGCCAAAGGCGACCCGAAATTCGACGGTGTTCTGCAAGTCTCGTCGACCGATCTGCGTGGAGCCTTGGAATGGCTCGGCGAGGACCCGGAAGGCGTGGACGCGGATCATTTGCGCTCGCTCACCTTGGATACCCGTTTCGTCATCGAACCGGAGCAGGTGCGGATCGTCGACTTCTCCGCCAGTCTGGACCGCTCCGAGTTCGGGGGCGGGCTCACCCTGCTGCTGCGCGATAAGCCGGCCTTCGGGTTGTCCGCGACCATAGACCGGCTGGATCTCGACTCCTATCGGGCCTCCGCCGAGGCTTTGGGCGGGGGTGGCGGCGATGGAGATGACGATATCGGGGCCGCCGCCCCGGCCGGCTTTGTCGATCCCTTCCCCTATCTCGATCTCTTCGACGCCAATCTCCAGCTTGAAGTCGGTGAGCTGACCTATAACCGCCGCCTGTTCAAACGGCTCTCCGTCGACGCGACGATCAGCAACGGCAGCCTGATCGCCCGCCGGATCGCCTTTGGTGACGCGGCCGGGCTCAACGGCAGCGTCTCGGGCACCTTCGCCGGTCCACTGGCGCAGCTGGCGGTCGATAGCCGGATCGATCTGACGACCCGCAATATCGGTGAAACCCTGGATGCGGTGGGACTACAAACGCCGCCGGCTCTCGATGGCGCTGGCGCCATGCGCCTTTTCGGGACCGTCAAGACAGAGGACGGGGAGGTCATGCCGAACCTTACCCTGGAGGCGCTCGGCGGGCGTCTCTCCGTCGAAGGCTCGGTTGTGCCGTCCCTGCCCAGCCCGACTCTGGACCTCGCGGTCAATCTCGACCACGGTCAGGGCCGTCGTCTGTTGGCGCTGGTCGGGATCGACGATCCCGATCTCCCGGTGGAGCGGGTCAGGTTGCAGGGCACCGTGGCCACCGCGGGCGACGGTTACGATGTGGACACCACGGTGCAAGCGCTCGACGCCACGGCCTCGTTCAAGGGGACGGTCACCCCGGACGGACCCGAAACCACCGCGGCCGGGGCGCTCGTGGTCAACCATCCGGAGTTTCGCGACCTCGTAACCATGCTGTCACCGGGCTATGCCCCCCGGAGCGAACAACTCGGCCCCTGGCGGCTTGCCGCCGACATCACCCGGGAAGGCTCCCGTCTCACCCTCGACGGGCTGGTGACCACGGTCGGCGATCGCCGGCTGGAAGGGGCGATTGCGATCGACATGGCCGATGAGCGGCCGAGAGTCGTGGCGGACCTCGCCAGTCCCCGGATCGTCGTCGATGACTGGCTGCCGGCCGATGTGGCGACGCCGACCACGGCCGTGCCGGTTCCGGCGGTCGCGCCCGGTCCCGACGGCTGGTCCCGCGACCCCATCGATCTGTCCGCGCTCGAGGCGGTCGACGGTCGGCTCGATCTGTCCGCCAAGCTCCTGACGGTCGGCAGCCAGCGCCTGGAGGAGGCGACGGTCGAGGCGACGTTGGACGACGGTCGCCTGGTTCTGCGGCAGGTCAGCGGCGATCTCTTCGGCGGGCGGATGACGCTGAACGGCTCGGCGGTCGGCGGAACCACACCGGTGATGGAGGTGAGCGGCGGCATCAAGGACGCAGACCTGGGCGCAGCCGCGACGGTCGCGGGCGAAGACGGGGGACGCCTCTCTGGGACGATCAATCTCGACTACGACCTCGAAACCCGTGGGGCGAGCGAGTTCGACCTCGTGTCCAATCTGACAGGGGCCGGGCTTTTCGTGGTCACCGACGGGGCGATCGACGGGTTCGACCTGCCATCGGTAAGCGAAAAGCTCAAATCCCTGAACCGGGCCACCGATTTCGTCATCCTGGCCCAAAAGGCATTTTCCGAGGGATCGACACCGTTTTCGCGGCTCGAAGCGTCCTTCGTCGCCGAGAAGGGGGCGATCACCACAAGGGATGCGGTCCTGGTCTCCGATAGCGCGGCCGGAAACGCGCGCGGCACCGTGGACCTGCCTCGCCGGTCGATCGAGGGGACGGCGGAATTCAGCCTGGTCGAACACCCGAATGCGCCGCCATTCGGCGTCCGGATCACCGGACCGTTGGAGGAGCCGCGCCAGATCTTCCAGTTCGAGGAGATCCAGGCCTATATCCTGAGCCGGGGTCTCGGATCGCTGATCGATCAGTTGGCGCCCAAACGACCCGCGCCCGCGTCGGAGGGGCCGGCGGTCACCCCGGCGCCCGCAAAGCCGGTGCGGCCGGCAATTCCCGTCCGCCCCCTGGAGAACCTGCTCCGCGGCCTCACCGGTCAGGACGGCTGAGTTCCCGCAGCACGAAAACCCTGAGGGCGCTGGAGAGATTGCCGGTGCGCGCCGCGTCGATCTCCGTGACGAGCTGCACCGGCGAGCAGCCCCGGTCCGCCGCGATTCTCTTCAGCCCGTCCCAGAATGCGTCCTCGAGGGTGATGCTGGTCCGATGCCCGGCCAGGGTCACCGAATGCTTGCGCAGCCTTGTGGGATCGTCCGTCGCCATGCGCCGTCAGCCCCTAGGGCCCTGAATGTCCAGGGTCAGGAGGGCGACGACCTCCACGTGATGGGACCAGAGGAACTGATCGATCGGCTGAACCCAGCGGAGCCGGTATCCACCGTCGACAAGGATGCGGGCGTCTCGGGCGAAGGTTTGGGGGTTGCAGGAGACGGCCACGATCGTTTTGACCGAGGAGCCCGCCAGCTGCGTCGCCTGTTCCTTGGCCCCCGCTCTCGGCGGGTCGAACAGCACCGCGTCGTAGGGGGCGAGCTCCGCTGTCAGCAAAGGCCGCAGGGCGAGGTTGCGGGTCTCGGTTCGGACACGGTTACCCAAGCCCGCCCGGTCCGCCGCCATGCGCAGCGCCCGGACCGCGTCGTCGGCCCCGTCGATGGCGGTCACCGCCTTCGCCTTTCGTGCCGCCGCGAAGCTCAGGGTTCCGATGCCGGCATAGAGGTCCGCGGCATGCTCCATATCGGGCAACGCCTCCGACACCGCCTCGACAATGGCGGCCTCCGACGGGGCGGCGGCCTGGGTGAAGGCGGCCGGCGGCGGCATCACCGCGACACCCGACAGGGTCAGCAGGGCCTCATGCCGTGCGGCGATCGGTTCCGGCGGACCGTCGCCGGTCCGCCAGGCGATGCGGGCGAGATCGAGATCCTCCGCCAGGGCTGCCAACGCTTCCCGCTGCGCGAGATTCGGTGCGAAAGGGGCGGCGATCGTCACATCGACGCCGTTATCATGGTCAAGCAGCGTGAAATCGAGGGTCTCGCCCCGACTGTCGCCGGCGGCTAGCGGAAGAATACGGGTCCTGAGCGTGGCCATCACGGTATTGAGGCGGTCGGTGAGCAGCGGACAGGCGTCGATATCCACGATCCGATGACTGGCCGCCTCGTGGAAGCCGAGAATCGGGCCTGCCGCCAGGGTCCGGCCGAACAGGGTGGCGCGCCGCCGTGTCCCGGGGGCAAGCGCGACCATGGGGCGGACCTGCACGTCGCCAAGGCCATGGCTGCTCAGCGCCTTTTCGACCAGGGCACTCTTGAACCGGCGATAGGTCTCCTCCGGGATATGCTGAAGTTGACAGCCGCCACAGGGCCCGAAATGGGGACAGGGCGGAGTTTGTCTGGCCGCGCTTGGCGTTTCCAGCTCGATGATTTCCCCCCGGATGAAGTCGGCGGTCTCCGCCGTGGGGCGGGCCACCAGCCGGTCGCCCGGGGCGGCCAAGGGGACGTAGTACGGCTTTTCCGCTTCCGCCGGCCGTGCGATCCCGTCGCCCTTGGCCCCGATCTCGATGATATCCAGCGTGATGGGGTCGGTATTGCGGGGCAGCCGTCTTTCCCTCACCTGATGACCGCCGCTGCGGCCCCGATGTCTGGGGCCGGAGCGTTTCGATGTCCCGCGCGGGGCGGCGTTTCTGGGGGAGTGTTTACTCATGCGCCTCTTCTGAGAGATTTCGGACTCGGAGGGAGAGGTCCTCGATAACCGCGTTCAGACTGCCGATCAATTCCTGGGCCCGGTCGAGTTGAGCCTGAAGACCGGCGAGCTCCGGATTGGCCGTCGTAGAATCGGGCCGGATCGCCTCGCCGCCGCTGAGCAACCAGAAGCTGGGGACATTGAGCATCCCCGCCAGCATCAACAACCGATTGGCCCGCGGTTCCGACTGATCGCGCTCCCAGGCGGTCAGGGTCTTTGTTTGCACGCCGAGCCGCCTGGCAACCTGGGCCGTCGACAGGCCGAGTGCGGTGCGGGCTTCGGTGATGCGACCGCCGAGGGTATCGGCCGACCGACCGGTGGAGGCGGGGTGGGCGGGGGAGGGGGACATGGCGGCACTCCTTGCGGGTTTCGGGAGAGGATGGGCGAAGTCGAGGGGCGAATGTCCGCGTTATGCCGCCTTGCGGCCGGTGCCCCTGTCGCAGGACCGCCGGGTACTGGCGGATTTGCGAATCGATTGGTTCTTCGACGTTAAAGTCGGCGGGAAAACCAAACCACCCGGCCGATGATCCGCACCTCCGAGACGTCCCGCTCATAGCGGGCATAGCGATCGTTCGCCGATACGATGGCGATGCGGGGTGGCGACGAATTCGGGATCAGCTCGATCCGTTTGGCGACCAGACCAAATCCGTCGTTGAGGACGAAGATTCCGGGCGGAGACGGCTCCGTGCGGGATAGATCGACCATCACCTTGTCCCCGGCAAGCAGAATCGGCTCCATTGAATCCCCATCGATGGTGATGATCCGCAGGTCGCCGGGTTTGCTGCGCAGTTCATGGCGCAGCCAATCCGCGGGAAAGAACCAGTTCGTCCTGTCGTCCTCCCGGTCGACCAGGGCGCCGCCGCCGGCCTGTGCGGTCACGCGGACCTCCGGCACCGGGGCCACTCCGGCTTCCGTGAGGGCGGTCGCCCCAACGGAACGGGAGCGGGACTGCCCGCTCGGTGGGAGCAGAAGATCCGGCTCGACATCGAGATAGTCGGCCAATCTGAGCCGAGACTCCTCCGGCAGGACTCGGGGGGTGCCCCGATGGATCAGCTGGTGGAGATAGGCGTGATTCCGCCCGATGGCGAGCGACGCCTTTTTCAGGTCTGTCGGCGGCGTCCGTTCCTGGATCAGCCGCATCAGGGTTTTTCGATAAGGGTCCATCATGGTGATTGGACAATACACCTGGCTGTCGCCGGATGATAGGAAAAAATACGATTGATAAATCGGAAAAAGTAGCTATCAATTTCCTATCATACACACGCCAAGGGTGATTTTCATGAGGAAGTGTTTGCGACAAGGTGGCTGCCGGGAGGTGCCGGTGATCGTGGAGCGAAGAGCGCTTGGGGCATCGGACCGAGGGCGGGGTAAGACGAAAAGGCAGCCTGTTAACCGCGCGCTGTCGGCTGCGCAGCGGGACCGGGTTGTCACCGACTTCGCGCTTGGCGCCGATCCCCGGGAAGTGGCCCAGAGCTATTCGATCGGCGTCGAGCACGCCAGACGCCTGATGCACTTCCACGAACAGACGATCCGCGAGAGGGCCTGTGCTTTCGACCGGGAGAGCCGCGAAAAGCCGCTTTCGGATCCGCTGCAGGCGGCTCTTGACTTGCTGCCCGGCCGGGCGGTCCACCGGGAGGGGGCGTTCTCCTTGGACGGCCGTCCCGTCGGTCCCCGAGACATAGTCCGGGCCGCCAATCGACTGCTGCGCCTGCGTGGGAAGGTGCCCATTCCCTATCCTGGACTGGAGAATGACTGATGTCCGAGAATGCTCTGATCACCGCTGAGAAACGCGTCAAGGAGCGGCTCAAGGAAGCCGCCCAAACCCTCCGTCGCCTGCCCCGCCAGCGTCTCCAAAGCGCCATGACATCGTGGCCCGATGTGGTGCGCCAGTCGGCCGAGGCCTATGGTTTCGAGAAGGCCTCCTTCCGTCCGATCCCACCCCGTCCGGACCAGATCAGCCGCATGGATGAAGCGCTGCCCTGGCTGTTCTCGCTGGACGCGGAGATCCGCCGCATCGTCTGGGCGCGGGCCGCCGGCGTTCCCTGGCGGAAACTCGAGATGATGGACGGCCGGTCCCATACCACCCTGCGCAAGCTTGAAAACCAGGGCGTACAGATGATCGTCGCGACGCTGGCGGAGAGCGATAGGAAGAATTGTAAAAAAGATCGCAATTCGGGTTGACCATCTTTCTAAAATAGTCCTATTATTGGCCTATAGTCGGGCGCCACCACGGATTGGCGCCCTTTTCTTTTTCCGCCGCCGGACTTTTCGGGGCGGATTTCGATGAAAACAGGGCGGGAGGCGCCATGGCGCAGCGGATCACGCAAGACAAGATCGACCGCTTCCTCGCCGTGCTTGCCGACACCGGCAACGTCTCGGCGGCGGCACGGGCGGCCGGGATGCCGCGGCAGATCGCCTATGCCCTCAAGCGGGACGACAAGGATTTCGCGCTTCTCTGGGACGACGCGTTGGAAACGGCGACGGACGCCCTTGCCCAGGAAGCCCGCCGCCGGGCGCTACAAGGCGTCGACGCGCCCCATTTCCATAAGGGCGAGGTGACCGGAACCGTCACCAAATACTCGGACGCGCTCTTGATGTTCCTCTTGAAGGCGCACCGCCCGGAAATCTACCGCGATGGCGCAAAGCCGAAGGAGGCAAGCGCCACTACCGTCCTCACCCAGGAGCTGAGCGATGCAAAGGACCGGCTCCGAGAGAGACTCCACCGCCTCCAAGGTCGCCCGGCGAAAAGCGGAACTTCTGGCGGAGATCAGTGACCGGGAAGCGCTGTGCCTCCTCTATGACTGGGAGTTCTGGCGACGGCCCTCCCAAACGCCGCCGCCCGGCGATTGGCGGATCTGGCTGATTCGTGCCGGACGCGGCTTCGGCAAGACCCGTGTCGGCGCCGAATGGGTCCGCGCGCGGATCGAGGCGGGCCGGGCGGACAGGGTGGCGTTGGTCGGTGAGACCGCGACCGATGTCCGCGATGTGATGGTGGAGGGCGAATCCGGGCTTCTGTCTGTCTGCCCGCCCTGGTTCAAGCCGGTCTGGGAACCGTCCAAGCGGCGGCTGACCTGGCCGAACGGCGCGATCGCGACGGGCTACTCCGCCGACGATCCGGAACAGCTCCGGGGGCCGCAGCATGATGCCGCCTGGGCCGACGAGGCCGCCAAGTGGCGGTATGAGGCGGCGTGGGACAATCTACTGATGGGCCTGCGGCTCGGCCGGGACCCGCGCTGCGTGATGACGACAACGCCCCGGCCCCGCGCCTGGCTGAAAAAGCTGGCCGGGGACAAGGGCACCGCGGTGACGACCGGATCGACCTTCGAGAACAGCGCCAATCTGGCGGACGGCTTTATGGAGGCGATCCTAAGCCGATATGAGGGGACGCGCCTCGGCCGCCAGGAGCTCTATGGCGAAGTTCTGGAGGATGTGCCGGGCGCGCTTTGGACCTTGGCGGGGATCGACGCGACCCGGGTGCCCCATGCGCCAGGCGATCTCCGGCGCATCGTGGTCGCGGTCGATCCGTCCGGCACCGGGGGCGAGGGCGGTGACGAGATCGGCATTGTCGTTGCCGGGCGCGGCGTCGACGGGGACGCCTATGTGCTCGGCGACCGCAGTTGCCGCCTCTCGCCCGCCGGCTGGGGGCATCGGGTGGTCGAGGCCGCCCGGGACTTCCGGGCCGACCGGATCGTCGCCGAGCGGACCTATGGCGGGGCGATGGTCGAGCATGTCATCCGCACCGTGGACCGGTCCGCCGCCATCGATCTGGTCGACGCGCGGCGCGGCAAGGTCACCAGGGCGGAGCCGGTGGCGGCACTCTACGAACAAGGGCGGGTCCATCACGCCGGCGGTTTTCCGGAGCTGGAAAGCCAGATGTCCGCGGTGACCCGCGCCGGCTATGTCGGGGCTGGCTCGCCCGACCGGGTCGACGCCCTGGTCTGGGCGCTCACCGCGCTGATGCTCGACGACCGGGGACCCACCGGCAAAGGCCGGCTAAAGGGCGCTTTCTAAAGAGCGCCTTCTAATCATAAAAGGAACACTCCATGCCCTTTCCCATCGACCGGCGGCATCCCGCCTATCTGGCCATGGCGCCGATCTGGCAGCGGCTCCGCGATACGGTGCGCGGCCAGGACGCCGTGAAGGCCCGGCGGACCGATTATCTGCCAAAGCCGGGTGGTCAGTCAGAGGCGGAGTATCAGGCCTATCTCGGTCGGGCGGTGTGGTATGGGGCGACCCGGCGGACGGCCAAGGGCATCCTCGGGGCGCTCATGTCGGCCCCGATGCAGGTCGACCTTCCCGACCGGGCGCGGCATCTGACGGACGCCGTCACCCGGGATCGCCGGCCGCTCGCCGCTCTGGTGCGGGCGACGTTGGAGGAGGTGCTGATCACGGGCCGCTTCGGGTTGTTGGCGGACCTCGCCGAGGATCCGGCGCGACCCGGCGGGACTCTCGTCTACCTCGCCGGCTACCGGGCCGAAGACATCCTCGATTGGGAGGAACGTCCCGAAGGAGGCGGGCTCGCCCGGGTCGTCCTGCGCGAGGGGGCGGATCGGCTGCGGGAGCTGACGCTTGACCGCGACGGCTATTATCTCGTGGTGCTGTGGCACCGCCGCGACGGCGGGGATTGGGTTATCGACAAGACGCTGGCCCCGGCCAGGGGCGGTCTGCGGCTCAGAGACATCCCTTTCGTGGTTTTTGGTCCCGATCATATGGGGGTGGAGCCGTCCCTGCCGATCCTCCTGGATCTGGCGGATATCAACATTTCCCATTATCGCAACAGCGCCGATTACGAGCAGTCCTTGTTCCTGACCGCCCAACCGACGCCTTGGCTGGCCGGCCGGCTCGACGAGCGGGACCGCCCGGACGCCATCGGGGCGGGGACGATCTGGTACCTGCCGGAAGGCGCCCAGGTGGGCATGCTGGAATTCAGGGGGACAGGGCTCGAGGCGCTGAAGGAGGCGATGCTCGACAAGGAACGGCGAATGGTAATGCTCGGCGCCCGGGTGTTGGAGGAACCGCGCCGGGCGGCGGAAACGGCCACCACCGTCCGTCTCCGGGCGGAAGCCGACGCGTCGATCCTGTCGACCCTGGCGGCGACCGCCAACGAGGCGTTCGAAACCGCATTGCGCTGGGCGGTGTGGTGGCAGGGGATCGACCGGCCCATGGTCCGTTTAACGCTCAAACCGGATTTCGTCGACGGGCGTCTGGCGGCCGAGGATCTGCAGGCGCTCGTTGCTGCCTGGCAGGCCGGCGCGATCTCGAAGCGGACCCTCTTCGACAATCTGAAGGACGGCGAGATCGTCCAACCGGACCGGAGTTTCGGCGAGGAGGAGGCGGCGATCGGCCGGGCGCTCTCCACGCCGGGCGGATAGGACCCCGAAACGTCTCGCCTTCACTTGTCGAGGTTAGGATTGCGCCTGGCGACCACGGCGTCGGTCACCCGCCAACCCCAAAAGCCAAAATCACATAGCCGAACAACCATAAAGGAGGTCCCGATGGACCATGAGACCACGGTGCCGCCGACGGCGGACGCCGAGATCGATCTCGACCACCCGGCGGTCAAGGCGGCCATCGAGGCCGCGGTGGCGGACCTGAAACAGACCAACAGCGAGTTGCAGGCGCGCCTCGACGAGAAATCCGAGGATCCCGCACAGACCGCTCGGATCGCCGACCTTGAAAGCCAGCTCTCCGAGATGCAGGCCAAACTCTCCGAAGCCGTCATCGGGGGCCTGGTCCGCGATGCGGCCGGGCTGTCCGGTCTGGTGCCGTCGGCGGTGGAGGACGCCATCGCACGGGCCGCCGGCCTCTTCACCGTGGACACCGACGGCAAGGCGGTGCGACGCGACGACGGGACCCCGGCCGACCTTTCCACCTGGCTCGAAGGGATGCGCGAGGCGGCACCCCATTGGTGGCCCGCATCCTCGGGGGGCGGGGCCAGCGGGTCCGGGTCGGGGGCCGGCCTGCCGCTGACCCTGACGCCCGAACAGGCGCGGGACCCGGCGCTTTATCGTCGGGCGCGGGCCGAGTCGTCCCAGTCAGGCCGGCCCTTCACCATCGTCGGCTGATCCGCCGCCCCTTTCCCGTTCTCAGAAGGAACCCCAACCATGGCCAACAGTCTTGGTGCCTGGAACGCGACCCTCTTTGCCCAAGAGGCGCTGATCCGGCTTGAAAAATCCATCGGTTTCGCCGCCCGGGTGCACCGCGGCTACGAGGCCGAGCGTGCCGCCGCCAATGTGCGGGGCGATGTCGTTTCCATTCCCCGCCCCGGTCGCTTTGCGGCGGCCGATCATGTCGTCGGCACGGGCACGGCGAAACAGGATGTCGACGCCGGCACGGTGCAGGTCGCGCTCGACCGGCATAAGGAGGTGAAGTTCGCCGTATCCGACCGCGAACTCGCCTATGCCGGACCCCGGTTCATCGACGACCATCTCAACCCGGCGGTCGACGCTTTGGCCCAGGCGATCGACGAAGACCTGGCCGCCCTCTCGCTCCAGGTGCCCTGGGTCTATGACCTGGATGCCACCCCGGCGGCCGAGTGGATCACCGGGCCGCGCCAGATCCTGCGAGACAACGGTGCGCCGATGACCGAGGGTTATGTGCACTACGGCGTCGACCCGACGGTGGAAACCGGCTTCCTCGGGATGACGCTGTTCCATTCGGCGGAGACGGTCGGCGGCGTCACCAATCAGGAAACCCTCATGCGGGGATCGCTCGGCACCCGCTTCGGCGCCGAGATCTTCGTCGACCAGAATATGCCCCGTCACAGCGGTGGTACGGTCGTCGTCAACGGAACCGACGTCGCCGGCACCTTGGCCGCCGACGCCGTGAAGGGGGCGACGACAATCGATGTGGACGGTCTTTCGGGCAGCGAGACCCTGAAGGCGGGCGACAGCTTCGGGATCGCCGGCGACAGCCAGCGCTATGTGGTGACGGAGGACGCGACGGCGGCGCTCGGCGCGATCACCGGCCTCAAGATCGCCCCGTCAATTGTGACGAACTACACCACCGGCGACGCCGTGACCTTCGAGGACGGCAGTGGCGCGGCGGTCCATGCCGACGACAGCCACACCAACGTCTTCTTTCACCGCAACGCCTTCGCCCTCGTGGTGGCACCCCTGCCGGATACCGGGGACGGCCGCGGGGCGCAGATCACCACCATCACCGACCCGAAATCGGCGCTCAGCGTCCGGGCCCGCCTGTTCTACGACGGCGATACCGCGACCAATCTGATCGCCCTCGATGTCCTGTACGGCCTGACCGTCCTGGACCCGAACCTGGCCGTCCGCGTCCGGCGCGACGTGTAAGCGGCCAGGTTCGCGATTTCATGCTCCCTCCCACCTCGGTGCCGGCGGCCGGGTTCCGACCTTGCCGCCGGTGCTCTTTTTAACTCCGGAGCCCAGCATGACCCTGGTTATCGAGAATGGCGATGGCACGGACGGCGCGGCCAACAGCTATGCGGACCGTGCTTTCGCCGATCCCTATCTCGCGGCCCGCGGCCACGGGGCATGGGCGGCGGCAAGTGGGGACGCCCGCGATCAGGCCTTGATCCGGGCGACGGCCTTCATCGATCACGCCCACCGGTTCGTTGGAAAGCGACAGCTTGCCGACCAGCCCCTGGCCTGGCCGCGCCGTGAGGCGGTGGATGAGGACGGGGTGTCGCTGAACGGCATTCCGCTGGTTGTCCGCCGGGCGACGGCCCTGTTGGCCCTCCGCGCCTTGGAAGGCGATCTGGCCCCGGATCTGGACCGGGGCGGCCACATCCGACGTGAGAAGATCGGTGGCGCCATCGAGGTCGAATACGAGCCGTCCGCAGACGCGGCGACCGTCTATCGCGAGGTGATCGAGATGCTCCGGCCCGTCCTCTCACGGTCGGGAAGCGGACGGGCGGTGCGGCGATGACGGCGGCCTACAAATACTCCGGCCTGGTCAAACGGGCCGGGGCGCTGCTGAAGCGCTACGGTCAGATGGCGACGGTTCAACGCGACGTCACGACGCCGGACCCGGCGGCCCCCTGGAAGCAGACCACCACCATGGAGACCGCCACGGTCGTCGCGGTGGCGGAAGATTATCGCGGCGCGGGTCTGGCCTTCGGTTTCGCACCGGGGGTCACGATCCTGGACGGCGACAAGCGGGTCACCTGCTCGGTCGGCAATCTCACCTGGGACCCGGCCCCCCCGCAACGGATCGAGTTGGCAGGCACCCTATATCGCATCATCCGGCTCGAACAGCGTCTGGCGCCCGGCGGCATTCCCATCGCCTATGTCCTACAGGTCCGCGGAGCCCCGGCATGAGTGTCGAGAAGATCCGCACGGCCCTATTGGATCATCTGGTGGCCTATGCGCCGCCCTGGCCGACCGCCTGGGAGAACACGGCCTTCCGGCCGCCGCGCGGCGATGCCTGGCAGCAGGTCTCGCTTGTGATCGAGGCGGTCGAGGGACGGGGCTTCGGCGACAGCGATCTCAAAACCTGGTCGGGTCATCTGACCATTGTCCTGCACGCGCCGCTCAACCGGGGAACCGCGTCGGTCGACCAACGGGTCGACGGCCTGTTGCAACATTTCCATCGCGGCCGTGTGCTGGGATCCGGCGGGGTCTTCGTCACCCTCGACCAGGGCCGGCCCGGCGACGCGAAACGCGTTCGGGACTACTGGATCCAGCCCGTCCTGCTGCCCTGGTTCGCACATATCTGATCCCCTCGTTCACAACCGATTTGGAGAACCGCCATGGCGCTCGGCACCGGCGTAGCCAAAGAGCTCGTCATCAAAAAGGAAACCACGTTCAACGAGGCGGCGGGCGCCAGCGGCGCGCAGCGCCTCCGCCGGATCGACTCGTCGCTCAGCGGCACCAAGGAAACCTACGATTCCCAGGAGATCCGCGAAGACTATCAGATTTTCGATCTGCGGCACGGGACCCGCCGCTGTGGCGGCCAGATCCGGGGAGAGCTGTCGCCGGGGACCTATGCGCTGCCCATCGGGTCCGCGCTCAGGCGGGATTTCACCACGCTCTCCGGCTGGTCCGCCCAGGCGGGTGACGGGCTGACCGCCGCCACGAGTGGTGGCAATCGTGTCTTCACCCGTGCGGGCCTGGCCGGGACGGGTTTCCTGACGACCGGGTTCAAGGTCGGTCATGTGATCCGGGTGTCCGGGACCGGTGACGCAAATGAAACGGTCAATTTCCGAGTCGTCGATGTCACCGAGACCGAGATCACCGCCGCGGGCACCGCCGGTGCCGATATCGGTGCCGCGAACGAGGCCGCGGCGATCGCGTTGCCCGGCAAGGAGACCTTCATTCCCGCGAGCGGGCACAGTTCGGACAGCTACACGATCGAGCATTATTTCAGCGACATCGATGTGTCCGAGCTGTTCACCGGCTGCCGGTTCGGATCGCTTGCCGTCAACATGCCGGCGAGTGGCCTTGTTACCCTCGATCTCGGTGTCACGGGAGCGGGGTTCGACTATCTCGGCGGCGGTACCGCGCCTTATTTCACCAGCCCGTCGGCGGCGGCCACCACCGGCCTGACGGCGGCGGTGAACGGCAGCCTTCGGATCGGCGGCCAGGATGTCGCCATCGTCACCGGTCTCGATGTGACCCTGGATCTGGGGCTCAGCGGCGATCCGGTGGTTGGGTCCGACACGCTTCAGGACATCTTCTTCGGCACCAGCCGGCTGACCGGCAGGTTCACCGCCTTCTATCAGGACAACGCCTTCGCCGAGATGTTCCGCGATGAAACGGAGGCCGAACTCCATGTGGTGATGTCGCTCGCCGGCGCGGACCCGCAGGACTTCGTCTCGATCTTCCTGCCCCGGATCAAGCTTGCCAGCGCCGATGCGAGCGACGGTCAGCGGGGCATTCAACGCACCTACAAGTTCGCGGGCCTCAGGGCGGCGCAGGGTGGGGCGGGCGTCAAGCATCACCCGACCACCATCGTCATACAGGATTCAACCCTGACCTGACCGGCACGCGATATCTCCAGACCAACCGAGGGAGCCACTAGATGGATCTTCAAGACTTCAACCTGACCGAGGCGCAGAACGACGGCGCCTGGCTGGACCTGCGCCATCCCCGGACCGACGCTGTCCTGACCGGCGAGGATGGAAATCCGATCGCGATCCGTCTCGCCGGCATCGATTCCGACCGGTTCCAGGACACCCAGCTCCGTCTGCAGAACGCCAAGCTGAAGCGGGTCGCCCGGCGCGGCAAGGTGGAGACCAAGGCCGAGGAACTGCGGGAGGACCGGGTCCAGTTGGTGGCGGCCTGCACGCTCGCCTTTTCCGGCAACTTCACCTATGGCGGCGCGGCTCTCCAGGCCTCCCCGGCCAGTGCCGCCGATCTCTACCGCAAGGAACGCTGGATCCTCGAACAGGCGGAGGCGTTCATCGAAGACCGGGGAAACTTCTGCAAGGTCTCGCCGACGCTTTCCTGAGCTTCGTCGAGCATCGCCTCCACCTCGCCGAGACCCTCGACGACGGGGCCAGCCGGGCGGACCACCTCCACTCCGTTTGGGAGCAGACCGGTGAGATACCCACCGGCTTGGCGGGGCCCCCTTGTCCCGACGCCCTCGACCATGTGTGGACCTGGTTCGCCACCCTGTCGGCCGCTCGTGGGCGTGCGGGAGACCTGCCGCAGCCGATCTCCTTCCAGGACATTGCGGCCTGGCAGCAGGTGACCGGCATTCGCCCCTCACCGTTCGAGCGTGACCTTCTTCTGCGGGCCGACCGTCTCTGGTTGGACCGTCTGACCGCATCCGTACACGAACGGGCCGGAAACTTGTCCCGGCCGTCGCGGGTGCCGGCGCGGTCGCGATAACGCCGCGACTTCGGATATTCACGGGAGCTTTTATGGATATCGCCGATCTTAGGATGGATTTCGACGCTCCTCGGTTCGGGGACCGGACCCGGGCGCTTCGCGGATATGCCGACGAGATGTCCCGTGTGGTGGCCGAGAGTGTCGCTTTCGCCCGGCAAACGGCCGAGATCGAGCGTCTGCTGCGGCCGATGGGGGTGGCCCTCGAGACCGTGGGCCGGGCTTTCGAGGAGTCGTTCGATACGCGGCCGGTCCAAGACTTTCTCCGTGAGACCCGTCGTGGCGCGGACGATTTCAGACATGATTGGAGCACTGCCGTCGGCTCGGTCGCCGGCGATATCGAGCGCCTGGTCAGCACCGGCAGCGTTAGACTGAACAGCCTGTCGAGGCAGATGTCGACGATAGGGTCCGCCGGGGGACCGTTCGACCTGGCGGCGACCCTATCGACCGGAACAGGGGCGGCCGCATCCGGGGCGGCCACTCCCATGCCCCTGTCGACGCGGACGCTGATCGAGGCGGGCCTTGAGACCGTTACACCCGGCGCGGCGCTCACCGGTGTCGGGGGGAACCGGCTCGGCAACGCGCTGTTCGGGGACGGGGGGACCGCAAGCACTGTGGCATCCGCGATTCTTGGTGCCGTTGGCACCTACATCGCCGGGCCCATCGGTGCCTTTGTTGGCTCCTTTATCGGGCAATTCATCGGATCTCTGTTCGGCGGGGATAAGGACTTCCCCTATGCAGATGTTCAGGCGCAGGGTGGCCGGGTGATCAGTAGCACCAGTCTCGATGGAGGCGACGCCACCGACCTGCGGCAATTGATCGATACCCGTGTCGAGCCGGGGCTTGAGGAGATCCGGGCGGGCCTGGGTTTGGAGCGTGCGCCGGATACCCACCTGCAGATGATGCGGGCGACCGCGCGGGAAAACCTGCCGACCGGGTTTATAACCACGGCAAGCCGGTTGTCGGACCCGGACGGGGTGCGCCTGTTCGGCTTTCAGTCCGAGCGGTTCCGCGCCTTCTCCAACGACGAAACAGGGGCGGAGGCCGCCGTGGCGGACTACATGCTTCAGTCCCTGCGAAACGATGTCCTCGGCGCGCTCTATTACCCGGTTCGCGACAAGATCGTGCGGGATGCCGGTCTGACGGCGGATCAATTCTTGACGGATCTCGACGATGCCGCGTCGACCGCCGGTATGACGCCGGCGCTGATCGAGAGGATCCGCGCGGCGCAGGCGGACGACCGGGCGGCTCGGGACGCGCTGCCGACCACGGTCGAGGAGGTTCAGGCCCTCATGGCGGCAGGCGAGATCAACACGCTGCAACGCGCGATCCTGATCGCCGACATCTCGCAAGGTGATCAGGGCAGGCTCGGCGGCGAGGCTGGAGAAAACCGGTTCGCGACCCCTGAGGAAGTGGGTGAGTTCCTGGACTACGCAAGCGCCTTCGACGAGACCGTAGGGGCGATGACCGAAGGCGTGCGGAGCTTCTCCGAGACCGCCCGCGGTCAGGTCCGGGACGGCTTCCGGGACATGGAAAGAGGGCTTGAGGACTTTCTCGACAAGGCGCGGAGCCTCGAAGAGAAAGGCGGCGTCGTCGGCGCTTTCGCCCATGCCGAAATGGGCGTACAGGCCTTTATCCGGCATACGCTCGACATCGGCGAGGCCGCTAAGAGCGCCACCAAGGAACAGGACGCCTACGCAAAACAGCTCGAAGATATCCACACTACCTATGAAGAAGCCCGCCCCCTGCTCAAGGCCTTCTTCTACGATCTCTCTGACACCGAAGTCGACGCGAAGCTCGCCCTCGGCCAGGATCGATCCATCGCGGAACTCGAACGGCGCACCCGGATCGCCGCGCTCAACGTGGCGGGTGGATCGACAGCCGCTTTCGACGCCATGCAACTGTTGGCGGAGAACATCGCGTCCTTCACGACGGCGATGGCGGAGGGGGCGGTGACCGCCATGGAAGGGCAGGCGGCCATCGACGCCTTGTTCGACGAGGCGGTCCAAGACCTTTCCGTGACCCAATTGCTGGCCGTCGTCGAAACCCTGAAGCTCATCGAGTCGACGACGCCCGGTGTCACCGAGGTCCTTTCTGGTCTGACGGAGCATTTGGCGATCTGGCGGGACGGGGCGGACCGGGCGGCCCAGAGCATCGGCGACTTGGCGGCTCTCATCGGGACGCCGGCCAACGACAATCGGCCAACCCTGGTTCAGGCGCTCGCGCAAGCCGCCACGGCCGCCGAGAACGCCGCCGGACGGTTCCGGACGACCGCTCTCGATTTGAAGGCGGCGGCGGAGTCGCTGCTCTTGGACGCCAATCTGTCGCCGCTCGATCCGATCGGCCGGCGGGACGAGGCGTTCGCACAATTCAATGCGGCCGCAGCCGCGGCCCAATCGGGAGATATTGAGGCCGCGGCCGGTCTCGCAGAAATCGCACGCGCCTATCTCGAGGCGGAGCGCGAGGTCAGCGCCAGTGGAGCGGACTACGCCGCCGCCTTCGCCCTTGTCCGGAACGTCCTATCGGAAACCGGGATGGCCTTTGACAACCATGCGGCGGTCTTTGAGAGCCAGGCCGCCGGTTTGTCGCAGGCGGCGAAGGACTATGAGGCCTTCGTGATCCGCATTCGGCTGGCGACCGCCGACGGTGTGCTCACGGCGGAGGAAATCCGGGACATCGAGGAGGATTTCTCGGCCCTCGATAGGCTCGTCGCCGGTCTGGGAGGCAGCGGTGTCATCGGTCTGCTGAGGATATCGATCGCTGACTGGCGCAACGCGCTGATGGACGGCGTTATCGACCAGAATGAGATCGCCATCATCGAGGACAATCTCGAATTCGCACGAGACGCTTTTCTCGACGCCGCCCGGCAGATCGGCGAAGGCGTGCCCGTCCTGCTAAACCAGGGGCCGGCGGCCCCGCCGCCATCCCCGCCGCCCCCCCCGGTGTCCACCCCGGCGCCGGTCGACCCGTTCGCCGTGGGTGACGACCGGGCGCTGGCCTATGCCGCCCGGTATCCGGACCTCGGCGCCCACTACGATGCCAACCGGGACTCGATCCAAACGGCGACCGGCGCGGGCTCTCTCGCGGATTTTGCCCGGCTGCACTACGACCTGTTCGGTCGAACCGAAGGGCGGGAGTTCGCCCAGGGTGGCGTCTTCACGAACCATGTTGTCGAAGGACCCACCCATTTCCCGATGGGGCTGATGGGCGAAGCCGGGCCGGAGGCGATCCTGCCCCTGGCCAATGTCGGTGGCGCGCTCGGGGTGCGGAGCACCAACGATAACGCGGACATGGCCGGCCGGCTGGATCGCATAACGGACCGCCTGGACCAACTCGCAAAAATCGTCGCGGAGGGCCATGACGAAACGGTCGGCGCCCTGAAGGAAGGCAATGGTCAGCGCCAGTTGATGGTTCGGAGTTCCCTGCTTCACGAGGTCTCCCGATGACCCGCCCAAATACCGGGTCCGAGATGTGGACCTTGACGGCGGCGTGCCGGGATCCGGCGACCGGCGACGAAGCGGTGATCAGGGCGACCACACACCCGAATTTCGCGACCCGCCCCGGGGACGAGCCCGCCAATACGCCCTTCCCGCCTCTGCTGGAGTCCATCGGCGTCTATGCCAAGCACGCGTTCGCGCCGGGGCGTACGGCGGGGAGCGGGCGCAGCGTGCTCGGCACCGTCCGGCTTGCCAATGGCGTATCCCGACGGGGCGCGCCCGCTCCCCTGGATCATCTACGCGGATATTCCTTCGACGGGCGGGCGTTGGTGATCCGCAAGGGGCCGGATCGCGGTCGCATGGCCGGTCGCTCGGGAGGCAAAGCGGCGCCGCCGCGGTTTCCGGCGGACTATCCGCCGGTTTTCACCGGCACCGTGGAACGGGCGGAGTGGGGACTGGGCAGCCTTGATCTTTTGATCCGCAACCGGCAGGGCGAGGTCGCGCTCCGGCCCATTCAGGAAGAGATCTACAAGGGCGACAATACGCTGCCGGAAGGGCGTGAGGGCGGGGCGGACCTGAAGGACAAATGGAAACCGCTGTTGCTGGGGAGGGCCCGGAATTTCTCGCCGCCCAGGGTTAACCGGTCAAGGAACCTCTATCAGATCAGCACGGCGCCCGTAACCTTGGTGGATGGCGCGTTCGACCGCGGGATCGCCCTGACGCGCGGTATCCTCCATGGGACACTCGCGGGCCTGGAGAGTGCGTCGGTCCAGCCCGGTCACTATGATCTCTATCTCGGGGGCCAAGGGGACGGGGCCTTCCTCCGGCTTGGAAGCGACGCGGAGGTCCTGACCGTCGACGCGGCGGCCGGGGCGACGGAGACGGACCGGACACCGGTCGCTCTCGCTCGACAAATCCTGACGGATCATACGACCCTTGGACCGGCCGACATCGGGGCCGATGCGCTTGCCATACCGCATGAGGCGGGACTGTGGATCGGGCCGGAAGGGGGCGAGGTCGGCGGTACCCTGGACCGCTTGCTGACGCCGCTCCGGGGCTGGTGGCTTGACGGCAGAGACGGGGTTTTTCGCCTCGGCCGCCTCACCCCACCAATGGCCGCCGACGCCGTCGACCGGTTGGGAGAGGCGGAGATCGGGATGGGGCCGCTCGATATCGGAACCCGGACGGGAGCGGCGCCCGACGACGGGATCGTGCCGCGGTCGATCGCGGTCGCCTATGCCTGGAATCAGACCGTGCGGACGGACTCGGCGGCGGCGGCCGGCGAGCGGGCCGATTTCGCCGCCGAGGCGTGGCGGACGGTCAAACGCCCGCTGTCCAGCCCGTTGGACTACCCCCTGGGCCAGGATCTGATCGTCGAGACCGCGCTTCAAAGCGACGTAGGGGCCACGTGGGCGGCAGACCAGTTGGAGGCGCTCTACGGAACGAGGCGGGAGATTTTGGCGGTACGGGTGCACCCCCGTTCCGCCGCCCGCCTTGAGGTGGGGAATGCGATTTTGCTCGACGTCGGCCGCTTCGACTGGCGGGACAAGCCGATGCGGATCATCGGCTTCGAAGAGGATCTCGGTGGCAGCGATGCCGGCGGGTCGACGCTCATCTATTTGTGGGGATAAGCCATGGCGGTAGCAGTTTTAGCGGCCGAGAACATCACCAATCCGGTTACGGCCCAAATCGTCGCGGTCCAAAGCGGGTTTGGCTCGCCGGGCGGAGCGACGGTCCAGTTCGCCCTGACGACCTCGGGTGGCGGTACCTCCGTGACCGCCTGGGTCCAGACCTCGATCGACGGGCAAAAGACCTGGAGCGATATCGCCTGTTTCGCCGTCTCCGGCGGCGGAACACGCTTCGTGACGGTCGACGGGCGAAAGTCCATTCCCGCGCCCACCGTCCTGAGCGAGGGCGGCCTCGCCGAAAACACGGTCCAGGAGGGCATTCTGGGAAGTGCCTTCCGGGTCAAATACACGACCGTCGGGACATGGAATCCCGGGACCTTGATGACCGTCGAGATCAAGACCCATGGGGATTGAGATGTCGAACGGGGTCCTGCTGTTTCCCAACATGGTCGATGCCGATCCCGCCTTCGCGGAAGTGTCCGCCTTCGGGGGAAATTGGCGGCCGGCCATGCCGCTGACCAATGTGCTTCAGCCACGGTTCGCCGAAAGGGCGCGTTCGGTGAATGCCACCAAAGGCGATTGCTGGGGGGTGATCGATCTCGGGACGGTCCGGGCGATCCGCGGCTTCGCGCTCATCGGCCACAATCTCTCCCTTTCGGCGAAAGTCGTCTTGACCGTGTCCAACGACAGGCACGGCGATGATATCGGCCCCGTTTTGTCCGGACCCCACCGGATTGAGGTGTTCCCGCAGATCTACCCGATCGGCAGCAGCGAGTTCGAGGACGAGCACTTCTTCCACGGACGCGAGGTCGAGGAGAACACCGACAAGGTCCCGGTACCGGTTCTCAAGATCTTCAAGGAACGGGTTATCGGCCGATATTGGAAACTGGCGATAGACGATACGGACAATCCGGACGGATACGTCGAAATCAGCCGCGTCTACCTCGCCAGCGGCTTCCAGCCGACGGTGAATTGGCAGTTGGGTTCGGCGCTTGCCGTTCAAGACAGGACCACCGTCTTCGAAACCCGGTCCGGTGTCGAGTATTTCGACGTCCGGCCACGCCGGCGCGAGGCGATCGTCCAACTTGCCAACATCCCGACCGACGAGGCCATGGCCAAGCTGTTCGATACGATTCAGCGCGGCGGGATCTCGGATCAGGTGGTTTTCTCCTGGGACCCGGGAAACCCCTTCCATCTCCAGAGATGGACCTTTCCGGGGCGTCTGACCCGTCTCAGTCCCCTGCGGGCGGCGCGCGCGGGTCTGTTCGAAATAGCCTTCAACATTCGTGAGGTTATCGGATGACCACCACAGTCACGCTTTCCAGTATGCCGTTCGCAGACAGCGATTTCGCCGGCCTGGGTCACACCACGCCGGTCTCGGTCGACGGGGTCGCCTATCCCCGATTTCAGGCGATGTGGGTGGCCGGGCTGAAGGAGATCGATGCCCGCGTCGCCGGGGTCGCGTCGTCGATCCAGGCGACGTCCTCGACCGCCGTAACCCCGGCGGCGGGCGCGCTGGTCTTGGAGATCGAGGCCGGCAAGGGTTTTCAGGCGGGGGCGCTGGTCATCGCCTATTCGGCGGCCGATCCGGACGGGACCTATTTCGCCGGGCCGGTGTCGGGCTACGCGGGCACGACGCTCACCGTGAGCGTGCCGGCGGTGGCGTCCTGGTATCGCGGCGGGGCGGCGTCCGACTGGGTCATCGTCCCCGGCCGGCCCGGCACGACCGGTGCGGTCGGACCGGAAGGGCCGGACGGGCCACCCGGGCCGCAGGGGATCCAGGGGGAGGCGGGACCGCAGGGGGTGCCGGGGCCGGACGGCCCGCAAGGACCGCAGGGCACCCAGGGCGTGGCGGGGCCGGAAGGGCCGCAGGGTCCGATGGGCGCGGTTGGCACCCTGCTCGACGGGTCCGCCGCCGCACCGTCGCTGGCGTTCACCGGCGACCCGGCCACCGGGCTGTTCCGCGACGGATCGGGCATCGTCAAGGTCGCGGCCGACGGGGCCGAGGAGTTGTCGTTGGTCCGCGCCTCCCAGATCGAGGCAGAGGCCGGGACCGACCACGCCGCGCTAATGACGGCTCTGCGGACCGCCCAGGCGATCGAGGCCCGGTTGGCGCTGCATGTTTTGGCCACTGACACCGTCGCGTCGCCAGCGACGGAGGT
Source organism: Alphaproteobacteria bacterium (assembly GCA_024743275.1). Lineage (GTDB taxonomy): Bacteria > Pseudomonadota > Alphaproteobacteria > JANSWW01 > JANSWW01 > JANSWW01. The sequence continues at coordinate 61,229 of JANSWW010000006.1, read as the reverse complement.
TGCGTTTTCCAACTTCGCCGATCCAAAATATGGCGGCTACATCGCCCACGTCTTCGGCCTTCGGCCGGTGTCGGCCGGGGCGGAGTTCCATCTCCACATCAATGGGATCACGGCGAGCTTGTACGAGAACGGGATGACCGCGTTTCTCGGGTCGAGCGTGACCGGGTCGAGTTTCACCACCACCCATTTCAGGCTGAACGCGGCCGATATCTCCGACACCACCACGCCGGCGCAGTTCACCATCCATCTCGGCGCGCCGGCGTCCGGATATCTCGACATGCGGTCCCATGGCAGCCATCGCCAACGCACCTTTCTCAACACCGGCCGGGTCGACAGCGGCGGGCAGACCTTGTCGTCGCTGCGGTTCACGATGAACAACGGCAGCATCGCGGCGGGGCGGTTCATTCTCATGGGAGTTGCGATATGAGACGTCGGGAAAACGGCGCCTGGATCGATCTGGACCAGGCCGAGATCGATGCCGAATCGGCGCGGATCGCGGCGGTGGCGGCCGGCGCCCTGGATCGGGAGAAGGCCGAAGCGGAGCGCGAGATCGACGCGGCGGCCGAGGCCGCCCGCGCGGCGATCGTCACCCCGGGGGCGGGGCAGGCCATGAGTTATCTCGCCAAGGAGGCGGAGGCCCGGCGGGTGCTGGCCGGGGCGGCATCGTCGGCCCTGCTGGAGCCTCTGATCGGCGTCGAGGTCGACCCGGTGACCGGGGATGTGCTGCCGGACCTGGCCTCGGTCGCCGCCGTCATCGTCGCCCAGGCCGACGCCTGGATGGCGCTCGAAGGGCAGATCGACGCCGCCCGGCGCGGGGCGAAGATCCAGATCGCGGCGGCGGCCGACAGCGCCGCGATCACGGCCGCCCGGGATGCGGGGCTTTCAGCGCTGCAGGCCGTTTAACCCGACCCTGTTTCAGGAGATCAGTCATGTCTTTGCGTCTTGCCGCGATGGTGATCGTGGCCAGTATGATCGTTGCCGCTTGTTCGCCGGAGGAATTGGTCGAGCGCTACACCAAAGTCCGTCAGGCCGGTAACGTACTGGCGGCCGCGATCTGTGCACTGCCGGTGGACCATGCGGTACGCAAGAGGGTTCGCGAGGATCTCGTCGCCATTGGCTACGATCCGTCACGGGTCTGCGAGGAGGGCTTGGACGGGCTTCGTTACCTGCCGGGGAAGCCCGCTTAGTCCAACCGTTTTGTCGTCTGCTCGCCAATGATCTCGATGGCTTCCAAATGGGCGATCACGGTACCGAAGCCCGTTGACCGTTCAAACCGCACGGGCTGCCAGAGCGGCGAGCCTTCGGGCTTTGCGATCCAGATATTGCTTACTTCCACCGGCTCTCCCTTGCCCGGCCAGTCGCCTTTGTACTGGCCCGCCAGGACCTCGTGACGAATGCCGCATTTGAACGCGTCGCCGGTGAACCGCTCCTCGCTGCTCGCTTCCAAAGTCTCCCATCCCAAGGGTTCCAGGGTGATCGCGACCACCCGGCGGCCGTCGAAGATGGGACGGGGGGAACTGCAGACCTCCTCGGCGCTGTCGAAAGCGGCATGGCGCAGGAACAGGCTCAACGGGTCGATGGTGCCGGCCAACGCGCTCGGCGGGACCGGGTCGCGGACATCCGGCGGATCCACCGGTTTGACGGTGACGTCGGTCGGGCCGGTATCGGTAAAGAGCACATCGGTCCGCCGCTCTTCGTCGTTCAGAAAGCCCCTTGTGGCGAAGGTCTCCGGCTGCACCTCGCGGTCGCGCAACACCCCCTCGGCACTATGCCGGGCCTCGAAATCGATGAACCACTCGAGCCAGCCCTTCAAGGTGATCCCGCTCTCGAGCCGGTAGCGCTCCGTCGACCGGTCCACCGTGGCGGTCCATTGGACGTCGACGACCTGGAAGCCGCCAGCAAAGACCGTGGCTGTGCCGGTGACCCTTTGCTCGCTCGCCAGGGCGGGAGCCGCGGCGAAGGGTAGGGTAACGAGAAAGACAATAGCGCGTCTTAGCCAGGAACGTCGCATCATTGCCACGGGCTCCGTTTGGTTAATCCTGTTTAATATACGACGCGAACGCCCCGCTGGAATGTCCAGCGGGGCGCTTTTTTTGTGCCCCCAGGGTTCCTGCTAGTTCAGCAGCGTGTTGGGCAGCCAGAGCGCGAGATTCGGGAACGCGACGACCAGGCCGAGGGCCACGAGCTGCAGGCAGACGAAGGGAACGATGCCCGTATAGATATGGTTGATCTTCACCTCGGGCGGGGCCACGCCCTTCATGTAGAACAGCGCGAACCCGAAGGGTGGGGTGAGGAACGAGGTCTGCAGGTTCACCGCCATCAGGATGGCGAACCAATAGACGATATCCGCCTTCGGCACATGGTCGCCGAAGTCCAGAAGCTCGATTACCGGCGTGAAGACCGGAATCACGATCAAGGTGATCTCCAGCCAATCGAAAAAGAAGCCCAGCAGGAAGACGATGGTCAAAAGGACGATCAACACACCCCAGGAGCCGAAGCCCAGGCCCTCGACGATATCGACCACGATATCGTCGCCCCCCAGCGCCCGGAACACATAGGCGAAGGCGGTGGCGCCGAGGAAGATCATGAACAGCATGCCGCCGGTCAGCGCCGCCCGTTCGATCACGTCCCTCAAGACGTGGAATTTGAGCTTGCCGTTGATCAGCGCCAGCAAGAGCGCGCCGAGGCCGCCGACACCGGCCGCCTCCGTCGGCGTCGCGATCCCGCCCAGGATCGAGCCCAAGACCAGGACGATCAGGAAGATCGGCGGCAGGAAGCTCTTCAGCACCATCTTCATGATCTCGCGGGTGTCCTGCGGACCTTCGTCGTCGGGCAGGGGCGGGGCCCAGTCGGGCCGGAGATGGGAGAAAAAATAGATATAGAGAAGGTAGAGGACCGACAGCATGAAGCCGGGCACGACGGCGGCGACGAACAGATTGCCGACCGACTTCGCCAACAGGTCCGCCATGATCACCAGCATGATCGACGGCGGAATGAGAATGCCGAGGGTACCCGATGCGGCGATGGTGCCGCAGGCCAGTGCAGGGTGATATCGACGCTCCAGCATCACCGGCAGGGCCAGCAGGGTCATCATCACCACAGAGGCGCCGATGATTCCCGTGGTCGCGGCCATGATGGTGCCCATCAGCGTGACGGACATGGCAAGACCGCCCGGCACCCGGCGCAGCAGAACCTGCAGTGCGTGCAGCAGATCCGAGGCCACTCCCGATCTCTCCAGCATGGTTCCCATGAAGATGAACATCGGGATCGCGGTCAGGATCGGGCTTTCGGCGACACCGCCCCAAATCCGTGAGACGACGTTGAAGAACATCAGCGGTTCGAACAGGAAGTCGTCATACCAATAGGCGATATAGCCAAAGCCGATGGCCACACCGCCGAGGATGAAGGCGACGGGAAAGCCGCTGAACAGAAGAATGCCCAGGGCGGCGAACATCAGGAGGGGGAGAAGCGCCTCGAAATCCATTTCTTGTTATCCTCTTCTCACCCTTGCGCGTCCGCGCGATGGGTCGCCGCGAGATCCGGGGCGATCAAATCGACCAGCCGGCGGAAGAAGACGGCGATCGCGGCAAGCGTCAGCAGGGTATAGCCGAAGGGCAGGAAGAACTTGACCAGATAGACATTGTCCAACCCGGTCGCCGATTTCGACGCCTCGTTCTGCTCATAGGATCTGAGGAAGAAATCATAGGTGTCCGGCAGAATGATGAAGCAATAAGGGAACAGGAAGAAGACGATCCCGATCAATTCGATCACGGTCTTGGTCTTCGGCGCCATCCGGTCCCGTAGCAGGTCGATCCGGACATGGCCGTCCCTGAGATAGGTCCACCCGAGCGCCGTCGAGAACAGCATGGTGTGGAGCCACCATTCGAAGTCCTGCAGCTTGGTCGATCCGAGATCGAGCAGATAGCGGGTGAAGACATCGTAGCAGGTGACCAGGATCAGAATGAGGCCGCACCAGGCGCCGACCCGCCCGACCGCCGTGACGATGGCGTCGAGGAGCGTGCTGATCTTCAAAAGGAATGACATGGCGATATGCATCCGGTTGACGGGTGTCGAACACCGGGGTCCCTCCGGCAAGGAGAGACCCCGGCGATCATAGTCCGCACTCTACGCGGGTCCGGGCGTGGGTCGAGAGACCCCCGCCCCTGTCATAGCGACCCGCTTTAACGCAGATAGCCGAGTTCCCGCCAAACCGCGTATTCGGCCCGGAATTCCTGGAGATTTGCCCAAACCCGCTTGAAGTCCTCGTTCTCAGCGGCGATTTCGGCGGCAACCTCCTCCCAGGCGGCCTCGAGTTGGTCGAGGATCTCGTCCGGCCAACGGTGGATGATGACACCCTTTTCCTTGAGTTCGATCAGCGCCTTGCCCTGGATCGCTTCCCCCTCGGCGAAGCCGGCGGTGAAGTTGTGACCGCAGGTGATTTCGATCTGGGCCTGCTGGGTCTCGTTCAACTCATCCCAGTTCGGCTTGTGCATCATCAGATCGAAGGTCGTCGACTGCTGGTGCCAGCCCGGGAAGTAGTAGTGCTTGGCGATCTGGTAGAAACCGAGATTGAGGTCGATCGCCGGCTGGGAAAACTCGGTGGCGTCGATGGTGCCGCGCTCCAGCGCCGGGTAGATGTCACCGCCGGCCAGGAGCTGGGTCGACACGCCCATTTTCTCCATGACCTTGGCGCCCAGGCCGAAGAAGCGCATCTTCAGGCCCTTGAGCTGATCCAGGCTCTTGATCTCCTCGCGGAACCAGCCTGAGGCCTCCGGCGCGATGATGCCGCAAATCTTGGCGTGGATGTTGTCGCGGTTGTAGATCTCGTTGAGCTGGTCTTCACCGCCCCCGTGGAACATCCAGGCGGCGTATTCACCGGCGGACGGGCCGAACGGCACGGCGGCGAACAGGGCGTAGGTGATGTTCTTGTTGACCCAATAGCCCGGCGTCGACCAAGCGGCGTCGAGCGAGCCCTTGCTGATCGCGTCGTACATTTCGAGGGCTGGCACCAGCGCTCCCGGCTCGTAGAACCGGACCTCCAGCTCGCCGCCGGAAACCTTGGTGAGCTTGTCGGCCAGTTCGATGCCCAAGCTGCCGAGCTGGGTCAGTTTGCCCGGATAGGCCGAGGCCATCTTCCAACGCGTTTTGGCGTCCGCGTCCGTGATGCCCGCAAGGGTGATACCGGCGATGACCGAAAGAGCCGCACCGGCTTTCAGAATGGAACGGATCATTTGTGCCTCCCTAAGCATGTTCCGTTTATGGGCGCCATCGGGCGCCCGCTGGGTCCATGAGAATGGACCGTCGGAGAAGGGGGACCGGTTCTCCGGCCTTTCTGGTTTTCTCCGAAACGCGAAAAACGGTAATGGAGGGCACGCAGGCAGACAAGGTCCAAAAATTGCTGGACCTTAAAATTTTATTTCTTGATTTTGCGTTATTTCCCGGAAACCGGAAAATCCATCAGGGGGGCTTCCGGGGCTAGACGAGCCGGTCTACCGGCTCCCGGCCATCGAAAAAGGCATCGAGATTGTCGAGCGCCCTGGCCCCCATGGCATCCCGTGTTTCCCGGGTGGCGCTGCCGATATGCGGCAGCATGAAGACGTTATCGAGGGCCATATAGCCCGGGTGGATCGCCGGCTCGTCGTTGAACACGTCCAGCCCGGCGGCCCACGGCTTGCCCGCCTTGAGGGCCGCGATCAGATCGTCGTCATTGACGATGGCGCCCCGGGCCGTGTTCACCAGAATCGCGTTATCCGGCAGATGGGCCAGGGTTGCCGCGTTGATGATGCCCCGGGTCGATTCGGTCGCGGGGCAATGGATCGACAGGACGTCCGAGTGCCGCAGCAAACCCTCGACGCTATCGTGATAGACCGCGCCCTCGGCGATCTCGTCTGCGACCGGCCGACGGTTGTGATAGTGAATTTCCATCCCGAAGCCGCGCGCCTTGCGCGCCGTCGCCTGACCGACCCGCCCCATGCCGAGGACGCCGAAACGCTTGCCCGTGGTCTGGACGCCGACCATGAAGGCCGGGCTCCAATCCTTCCAGTTTCCGGACCGGATCAGTCTTTCGCCCTCGCCGGCGCGCCGCGCGGCACCCAGCATCAACAGGATCGCGATCTCCGCCGTGGCGTCGGACAGCACGTCCGGCGTGTTGGTGACGACGATGCCGCGCTCTTTGAGCGCCGGCAGGTTGCAGTGGTCCACCCCGACCGAATGGTTGGCGATGATCTTCAGGCGCGGATCGAGGCGGGCGACCACGTCCGCGTTGAAGATCTCCGAGTGACAGGGAAGGATCGCGTCGACCTTGCGGCTCATCTCGACGATCTCGTCGACGGTGAAGGTCCCGTCGCTCGGATTGTCGATCACCTCATAGCGGGACCGCGCGCGCTCCAATGTGGCCTCGGTCAGCTTCCGAGTGATCCAGACGGTCGGTTTGGACACGGATCAGGCCCCGTTTTTCTTGCGGGCAAAGGTTTCTTCCCAGGCGTCGTAGGCCGCCATGGAAAGAACCACGATGGCGATGATCCAGAAGGGCAGGCCACCCCAAAAGCCGGCGAACCCGGAAGTGATGCTCTGGGCGAGACCGATGATGAAGGTCGCCAGGGTCAGGGTTCCCAGAACTGCGCAGATCTTTTTAACCATTTGTCGATCCTCCCGATCACTATCGATCGATTTTCCGTTCAAGCCGCGTCATCGGCGCCAAGCGTCGTTTCAAGCCATTTCGCCGTCCGCATCAGCCGGTCGTCCTCGCCGCGCGCGCTGATCGCCTGCACACCGAGCGGCAGGCCTTGGTCGCCGGAGAGCCACGGCAGGCCCAGGGACGGCAGTCCTGCGAAGGTCCAGACCGTCTGGCAGATCGGATCCCCCGTCCCGGCCGCGTGGACCGGCGCCACGCCGAGACTGGCCGGCGCCAGAATAGCGTCGAAATCCATGAAGAAGGCGTCGAAAAAGGTCTCCGCCCCGGCCAGCAGGGCGAGGGCCGCCCGATAGTCGTCCTCGGAAACCTTGCTCCCCGCATCCAGGAAGGGCCGCAGATCGTTCGGGATCAAGGCGTCGGGCAACGCCGGATGGCCGCTCATATTGCGGTGATACTCGAACTGGTGCACCGCGCGATGGCTGTCGATCACATCCTGGAAGGTCTTCGGGGCCGGATGCCGTTCGACCCGGTCGCCCAGGGCCTCCAGAACCGCCTCCAAGGCGTCGCGCGCCGACGCCTCGACCCGGTCCCAATAGGGCAGGTCGAACCAGGCGAACATCGGATCGACGCCGGGGGCCTCCGCCACGCCGGCGACGGGATCGGGCAACGGGACGCAGTTCATCGCCGGGTCCGCTCTGTCATAGCCCATCAGGGCCCCGGTCAGCAGGGCGGTGTCTTCCAGGCTGCGGGCGAAAACACCGACTTGATCCAGGGTCTCGCTGGTCTTGAGACAGCCATGGCGGGAGACCATGCCCCGGGACGGCTTGAACCCGTAGACCCCGCAATAGGAGGCGGGCCGTACCACGGAACCGTTGGTCTGGCTGCCGACGGACAGCGGAACATGCCCAGCGGCGACAGCCGCGGCCGATCCACTGGACGAGCCGCCGGGCGTGCGGGTGGGATCATGCGGGTTGCGGGCTGTGGTGTTGGCCCCGGATGCGAAGGGGGAGGTGGTCGTCTTGCCGATGATCACCGCGCCGGCCGCCCGAAGCTTCTCGGCAACGGCGGAATCCGCCTTCGCCGGTTCCGTCGACGGATCGGTCGAGCCGAGCCCCGTGGGCATCCCGCGGACGTCGAAGATATCCTTGATCCCGACAGGGAGGCCATGGAGCGCGCCGAGCGGCTTCCCCTTGAAGCGGCGCTGGTCGGCCGCCTCCGCCTGAGCCAGGGCGGTGTCCTCGTCCACATGGGCCCAGGCGCCGACCTCCGGGTCGTTCTCGGCGATCCGCGCCAGGCAGGCCTTGGTCACCGCGACCGAGCTTATCCGTCCGTCCCGGAGGACGTCGGAAAGCTCGGTGGCCGAAAGCAGCCAGGGCGTCCGCAGCGGGTCCGTCATGGGCTGATCAGGGGACATAGGGACCGAACAGGTGATCAGGGAGCCACAGGGCAATGCCCGGGAACTGGTACATCATGACCATGGCGAAGATCACGATGCCGAGATAGGGCATGATCCCCCTGAAGATGTCCATGAGCTCGATCTGGTTCTTCAACACCCCCTTCAGGTAGTAGGCCGACATGGCCATAGGTGGAGTCAGGAACGAGGTCTGCAGATTGAGCGCGACCAGCATGGCGAAGAAATACGGGTTCACGTCGAACAGGACCAGCATCGGCAGGAAGATCGGCACGAAGATGATCAGGATCTCCGACCACTCCAACGGCCAGCCGAGCAGGAAGATGATCGCCTGACACAGCAGCAGGAACTGCCAGGTCTCGAGGTCGAGCGCGACGACCCAGTTGGCGATGACGTCGTGGCCGCCGAGATAGGAGAACACCGACGCGAAGGTCCACGACCCGACGAACAGCCAGCAGACCATCGCCGTCGCCTTGGCGGTCAGGAAGACCGATTCCTTGATCTTCTGCCAGGTCAACGAGCGGTAGAGGGCTGCCAGCACGATACCGCCCAACGCCCCCATGGCCGCCGCCTCCGCCGGGGTGGCGAGGCCGCCGAGAATGGAGCCCAGCACCAGCATGATCAGGATCGTCAGCGGCACGAAGGAGACCAGCAAGTCGAGATAGATCTGGCCGGGCGTGATGCTCGGGTCCTTCTTCGGATTGGGCGCGATGGACGGATTGATCCCGACGCGGATCAACACATAGACGATGTAGAGCCCGGCGAGGAGCAGGCCGGGGAAGACGGCCGCCGCATAGAGCCGAAGCGGGGAAAGCTCGGCGATCGCCGCGTAGACGATCAGCATGATCGACGGCGGGATCAGAATGCCGAGTGTGCCGCCCGCGCAGATCACACCGGAGGCGAAGGACTTGTTGTAACTCGCCCTGGCCATGGCCGGGAACGCCAGCAGGCCCATCAAGGTCACCACGGCGCCGACGATGCCGCTCGCCGTCGAGAACACGGCACAGGTGATCAGGGCCGCGATCGCCATGGATCCCGGCAGGTTCCGCGCCGCCAATTGCAGCGATTCGAACAACCGGTTCACGATGTTCGCTCGTTCGACCACATAGCCCATGAAGAGGAAGAGCGGGATAGCGACCAGCGTGTCGTTCTCCATCACCGAGTAGGTGTTCTGGTTCAGGAGGTAGAAGATCCGGTTGTTGAGGACATCGGCGACTTCCTGGATCGAACCGGCGTCGTGATAGGCGTAGAAGCCGAAGGCGACGCCCATGGCGAGCAGCGTGAAGGCGACGGGGAAGCCCAGCAGCACCAAGACGATGAACAGCGACAGCATCAAGATGGCGACTTCGGGATTGGTCATGGCTCTAGACTTTCGGTCTCAGGAACTTTTCGCGATTTCGGTGGGAAGGGCCCGCGCCGATGGGGATCAGCGCGGCTGGCCTTCTCCGGGCATCATGCTGCCCTTGATGAGCTGCTGTTCGGTCTCCATCACATCCTCGACCCGTTCCGGCCAGGCCTGGTTGCGGAAGGCGAGCCAACAGCGCATGCACTCCGCTATTCCCTGGATGATCATCAAAACGCCGGCGACCGGAATCAGGGTCTTGAAGAAGTAGACCTGGATACGGGCCGGGCTGTTCCAGCTGACTTCCTGATAGCGCCAGGAGTCGGATGCGATCTCGGCGCCGAACCAGAACAGGGCCAACATGCCGGGGAAGAAGAAGGTGATGTAGAGGAAGAAATCGATTCCGGCCTGCCAGCGGATCGGCAGCAGGCGGTAGATGACGTCGCTTCGGACGTGGACGTCCTGGGCGAGCGCGTAGGGACCGGCCATCAGGAACAGCGCGCCATACATCTGAACCATCATATCGAAGGCCCAGACGGTCGGTGCGTTCAGCACGTAGCGGACGAAAACCTCGTAGGACACCGAAAAGGTGAGGATCAGGATGCACCATCCAAAGGCGCGTCCGACCCAAATGCTGAGATTTTCGATCGAGTGGATGATCCAGGTTGCCACGGGAGCCCCCAATAAGCCGGGAAACGAAAACGGTCTTTTCTAAACGCCGAAAACGGCACGGACGCCGAACCGGGAAGACCGGTCCGGCGTCCGCCCCGAACGATTAGAGCGATCAGCCGAAATAGTGGTTGTAGGCCAGCTTGTAGTCCGGCTGATTCAGATTGAGGTAGTTCATCACCTCTTTGGCATACGCCTTCTGGCTGGCGATGACCTTGGCGAAGAACTCGTCCTCGGCCGCGATCCGCTCGACCACGACGTCCCAGGCCTTGAGCTGCTCGGCCATCACCGAATCCGGCGTACGGTAGACGTTGACGCCCTGCTCGTCGCGCAGCTTGGTCAGGTCTTCCGCATAGCGCTTGGTGTTGTGCCAGTAGAAGTTCGAGTTCTCGGCCTCGGAGGCGTATTTCAGGATCGCCTTATGCTCTTCCGGCAGGCTCTCGAACATCCGCTTGTTGAAGGAGATCTCGAAGAATTCCTGGGACTGGTGGAAGCTGGCCAGGTGATAGTGCTTCGAGACGTCCTGCATGCCGAAGTCACGGTCGGAGGTCGGGTTGTTGAACTCCGCCGCGTCGATCAGGCCGGACTTCATGGCCGGCTGGATTTCGCCGCCCGGAAGCTGAACCACGGACATGCCCATTTCGAGCAGCACGTCGGCCGCCAGACCGACGGTCCGGTATTTCAGGCCGTTCATCTGCGAGGCGTCTTTGATCTCTTCCTTGAACCAACCCATCGGCTGGGCCGGCATCGGGCTGTTGAAGAAGCTGACCACGTTGAGGCCGAGCGAGTCCATAAGCTCGTTGAAGAGCTCCATACCACCGCCATAGTGGACCCAGCCGAGCACTTCCTGGCTCGACCAGCCGAAGCACGGACCCGTCCCGAACAGGGAGGCGCTCTTCGACTTCGAGTACCAATAGGCCGGAACATAGTGGCAGCCGTCCAGCACGCCACGGTGCACGGCGTCCTGCATCTGGCTTGTCTTCACGACGGCGTTCACGGCGAGCAGGTCGATCTTGAGGTCCTTGCCGGCCATGGCGTGGACGCGGTCGACATAGGCCTTGGCGTTCTCAAGGAAAATCCCGCCGCCCCAGGCCGCCTGAACCTTCAGCGTTTTCGTCTGGGCGCGGGCGATGTTCGGCGCTGCGACCGCGGCGGTCGCGCCGGCGACGGTCGCGGCACCGACCTTGAAGAACCGCCGGCGGGAAGCCTGCTCAAGCCCCGCCTTCTCGACTTTCTCGGACATGTATCTCTCCCTAATGATCGTTGTTATCGGTCGTTTCGTCCGCCGGCGTTATCGATCCGTGGAATTCTGTGTTCCAGCCGTTCGGTCAGGAGCATGTGTTAGCGCGAAACTATGCGTCAATCAAACAGGAAAGGTGGATTATTTGTTACAAATCGCTCCCGGTTTTGTTCTTTTCAAGAAAGAGTAAGGCTTCCGGACTGAAGAGTAGACCACTCCTAAACGAAGGGCGATAAGCACTGTTTTATTTTCCATGGTTTGATATTTTTTGGTGCATTCGACTTCAGTAATATACGAATTAATCATTCGGAAACCATTTGATTCTATGGTGATCCCTTGGTGGCGTGTTTTGCCTGGGCACCCCTCGGAATTTTTTTGAAATGAATGATCTTCCGCGCGCAAACGGGCGTAAGGTTGCGACGATACGTTGAACTCGGAGTTAGGGATGCGTTGCGAGGACTGTGAAGCGATCGATGAGTTTATTTTCGACCAAACCACGTTTTGGATGAGCTTTCAGACGGCGGATTCCTTCGGCAAGGCCACCTCCTTGTTCCGATCGCGGGGCTTTGACGCGACCCAATTCAGTGAAAAGGGGGTTAAGGTCACCCTCGCCCGAGAGGCCGTCGACGATTTCATCACCGCGATGCGGGGCGCTTTGCAAGGGCCTGAAATGGCCGAGACCCGTATTGTCGCCACGGAGGCCGGCAGCGATTTCGGGCCTGACCTGCTCGGACGTGTGGTCACCGCGGAGGTCCTTGTCAGCCGACTTAAGAATCGTTGGATCTTGGACGCGATCAATCAGGAGCGCTACGAGACCTGGTATCAGCCGATCGTCCATGCCGCCAAACCGGACGCGGACAATCCCTTTGCCATGGAAGGTCTGTTCAGGCTTCGGGATAAGGACGGAACGATTATTCCGCCGGCTCAAGTCTTCGATATTGTCGGCCAGGCCAACCTGCTGTTCTCCGTCGATCTGGCCGCGCGGCGCAGCGCCGTGGAAACCGCCGCGCGGGCCCGGACCCGATCGAAGATCTTCGTCAATTTCAATCCGTCGAGCATTTATGATCCTGCCTATTGCCTCCGCACCACGGCCGCTGCGATCGGCGCGCTGGGAATGAGGCCTAACGACATCGTCTTCGAGTTGACGGAGACCCACCGGGCGAAGGACCTCGCCCATCTCAAGGGAATCCTCGCCTTCTATCGGTCCGCCGGTTTCGGCGTCGCGATCGACGATATCGGGTCGGGCTGGTCCGGGTTGAACATGCTGCACGAGTTCCGACCGGATTTCGTCAAGGTCGACATGGACCTCGTCCGCGATGTGGATACCGATAAGTACAAACAGCCGATTGTCGAGCACCTGATTCAGATCGCCCAGGCCAATGGAATTCGCACCATCGGCGAGGGCGTCGAAACCGAGGCGGAGGCCGCCTGGCTGCGCGACAAGGGCGTGGACTATCTCCAGGGCTTTTATTTCGCGCGACCGGCACCGCTTCAGAATTTCCTCGACGCGGAACAGAACCGTCGGGTGACCGAAGCGGGGCGGATTTTCGGAGAGGCCACGGCGCGCCAAACGAAATGACGCGTTCGGCGGGCCGATCCGGTGGCGTCATTTCGACCATCCTTTGAGAGCTTTGCATGCCTCGCCCGCGGCTCTACGGTTCAAAGGGAACATACCGATGCCGTGCCGGATGTCCGGCCGAACGAGGAATATGATGAGGTTGACCCGCCGGTCCGTCCTGTTGGGCGGTTTGAGCGCCGCCGCCCTGCCCGCGACGCTGTCCATGGTTCCGCGTCCCGTCTTCGCGGAAGCGGCCCCGGTGTTGCGGGCCGCCCCCGGGCTTGCGCGGATCGGTCCCGAGGACGCGGCGAAGACGGCGATCTGGGGCTATGACGGGGCGGTTCCCGGCCCGGCGATCCGCCTGAAGCAGGGCGAGCGGGTCCGCCGCCGCTTCGTCAACGACCTACCCCAGGCCTCGACGGTCCACTGGCACGGCATCCGCATCGAGAACGCGATGGACGGAGTGCCGGGGCTGACCCAGCCGGTGGTCGCGCCCGGCGCCGATTTCCTCTACGACTTCGTCGTCCCCGACGCCGGTAGCTATTGGTACCATCCGCACAACCGCAGCTGGGAGCAGCAGGCCCGCGGTCTCTACGGCCCGCTGATCGTGGAGGAGGCCGTGCCGCAGGAGGTGGACCGGGACGAGATGCTGCTGATCGACGATTGGCGCCTGACCGAGGCGTGGCAGGTCGACGAGAGCTTCGGGGCTCTGCACGACTGGGCCCATGGCGGTCGGCTCGGCAACTGGGCGACGGTCAACGGGGACGGCGACCTCTCCGTGCCGGCCCGCCGCCATGAGAGATTTCGGCTCCGCCTGGTCAACACATCGAATGCCCGGATCCTCACCCTGGCCCTGATAGGTTTGGACGGCTGGACCGTGGCCGTCGACGGCCAGCCCCTGGAAGCGCCGGTGCCGCTGGCGGCGGAATCCGACCGGATCGTGCTCGGTCCGGCGCAGCGGGTCGACGTCATCGTCGACGTCACCGGGGCGGAGGGTGAGGAGGCCTTTGTCGCGGGCACCAACGGCGATCAGCGGTTCGCGCTCGCCACCTTCCCGATATCCGGTGTCGCGCGCACGGTCCGGTCCGCCGCCCCCGGGGCGTTGCCGCCCAATCCCCTGCCGCCCGTCGATCCGCGGGCCGTCGCGCGGTCGGTGACCCTGACCATGGAGGGCGGGGCCATGGGCGGCCTGCGGCGGGCGACGATGAACGGGCGGACCTATGACCTCCGCGAGTTGGCGCAGCGGGGCAAGGTCTGGGCCTTCAACGGGGCGGTCGACATGCCGGAAGCCCCCCTGGTCGACGCTCGGCTGGGCGAGACCGTCGAAATCACGATGGTCAATCGGACAGCGTGGCCCCACGCCATGCATCTCCATGGACATCACTTCAAACGGGTCGGCCCGGACGGCGGCCTCGGTCCCTGGCGGGACACCGACCTGGTCGCGGCCCGCGAGACGGCGAGGATCCTCTTCCACGCCGACAACCCGGGTGACTGGCTGCTCCATTGCCACATGCTGGAGCATGCCGAAGCCGGCATGCGGACCTGGCTCAGGGTGGGTTAGACGCCGAGGCGCGCCCGGCCGATGGCAAAGGCCTGCTCGACGAAGGCGGCGAGTCCCGCGGCGGGGTCGTCCAGGCCGAGAATCGCTTCCCCGGTGGCGACCGCGCCGACGAAGCCCTCGGTGTGCCAATGGCCCGGCGCGGGGAGATCCGGGAGGCCGGCCGGGTCCAGCATCGGCCATGGGTTCACGTAGAGATAGGGCTGCGGATAGCTTTCGTCGCCAGGCGAGAGTCCGACTCCGATGCCCCGGGCGGTTTCCGGGTCACCGGTTTCCAGCGCGACATACGTGGCGACATCGAAGTGATGCGGCCAGCAGCGCAGCGGGCTCGGTCCCGGTTCGAGGTCGCCATGGTCGCCGGCGAAGCGATCGAGCACGCCATGGGCCAGGTCATACCAAGCGGCCAGACTGGCGAGCCCGGGATCGGTCCGGTAGCGGCCGAGCATGACCACGTCCGCCGGCATGTCATAGGGCGGCGCCATGCCGGCGGTCGGTTTCAGGCCATGCCCCGTGAGATTGTCATCGAGCCATGCTGCAACGTCCGCCGGCGACTGGCCGTCCAGGGGGCTGCGCGCGACCGCGACCCCGTCGCGTTCCAGGGCCAGGGCCATGGGCTCGACCGCGAGTGAGACCGTATATATGGCCCCCCCGGCTGGAATCGGCTGGGAGACGAAGGCTCCGTCGCGCCAGCCAAGATTGGAATGCCTGTCATCGGTCGCCGACGGCAGGTTGGCCCGCGCCGCCAGGCTCAACGGTTGAACGGCGAGATGGGCGGTCGCCCGGGCCGAGGCGAAGGCTGTCGGAGCGACCGACGTCAGGGCGGAGGGGGCTGCGGACATGGGGGTTCCTTGTGACGGTGAATGATCCGCCTCTTGAGGTAGCGCGGGCTCTCCCTATCGACAGCGCCTTGGTTCGGGATTTCCAATCGACCGGTCGTTTTTCGTCTCGGAAAACTGACATGGGTCATGATCTCTTAATCTGGACGTCTTGGAACTGTCACAGAGTGATCTTAACTATTGTGCAGTGCGTCATGCCGGTGTTGGCTGCGCGTTGCGCCATGTCATGGGGTGTGGCGGGGCTTGGGGCGTCGGTCGGACCCCGGAGACGTCGGATGTTTTCCCTGGAAGGTAAAAGGGCCTTGGTCGTCGGGATCGCCAACCGGGATTCTATCGCCTATGGCTGCGCGAAGGCGTTCCGGGACCAGGGCGCGTCGCTCGCGATCACCTATCTCAACGCGAAGGCCGAACCGCATGTCCGCCCGCTCGCCGAGGAGCTGGGGGCGGAGATCGTGGAACCGTTGGATGTTCGCAAGGACGGCGAGTTCGCCCGTCTGTTCGACACTCTGCGCCAGCGCTGGGGCGGCGTCGATGTGTGTCTGCATTCGATCGCTTTCTGCCCGCGCGAGGATCTTCACAGCCGGGTCGTCGACTGCTCGCGCCACGGCTTCAACACCGCCTTCGACATCTCGGTTTATTCCTTCATCCGCATGGTTCGGCAGGCCGAGCCGTTGATGCCGACGGGGGGCACCTGCATGACGGTGTCCTTCTATGGGTCCGAGAAGGTGGTCGATAACTACAACATCATGGGGCCGGCCAAGGCGGCGCTCGAATCGGTGACGCGCTACATGGCCGCCGAATTGGGACCCAAGAAAATCTCGATTCACGCGCTCTCGCCTGGTCCGTTGAAGACCCGGGCGGCCTCCGGCATCGCAGAATTCGACGAGCTTCTGGAGCAGGCCGCCGAAAGGGCGCCGACCCAAGAGTTGGCGACCATCGAGGATGTCGGGGCCTATGCCGCTTTCCTGGCCAGTTCGGAGGCCGCGAATGTGACCGGTGGCATCCACTATATCGACGGCGGATACAACATCCGCGGATAGCCCCTTCCGGGGCTTGCCGTTGACCCGGATAGGCGGATCGCGGGACCTTTGGGACATGAAAACGCCAACGACCGGGAGGAAATCCCGGCACCAGGATGGGGAAACGCAGCAAGGGAACGTTTCAGGGCAAACCGGGCCACGAAAGGAACATGCCGTGCGCGAAAACAAGACCTTCGACGAGATCCAGGTCGGCGACACCGCCTCCATCAAGCGGGTGTGCAGCAGCAACGACCTCTACATCTTCGCCCATGCCTCGGGAAATCTCAATCCGCTGCACATTCCGGACAGGTCCGAGGTGGGCGGCGGCCACGAGACCCTGGCGCCGTCCATGTGGGTGGGTGCGCTCGTCTCCGCCGTGCTCGGCAACGTTCTGCCGGGTCCGGGGACACTTTATCAGTCGCAGCGTTTCGACTTTCTGGCGCGGGTCCATGTCGGGGACGAATTGACCGTGACGATCACGGTGCGGGAGAAACTCGACGGCAACCGTCTGCGCATGGACACCAAAGTGACCGGGCGCGGCGGCGACACGGTCGCCCAGGGCGAGGCCATCATCTACGCGCCGACCAAGAAGATCGTCTATGAGGCGGGATCGGTGCCGGATCTGGAGATCCGCCGGCATGTCCATTTCGACCGGCTTCTGGACGCTTGTTCGGACCGCGCGCCGATCACCGTGGCCGTCGTGTCGCCGGAGGACAAGTCCTCTCTCGGCGGGGCGCTTCTGGCCGCCCAGCGGGCATTGATCGATCCGATCCTTATCGGCACCGAATCCGAGATCCGCAGGGCGGCGCGGGACGCCGGTCTCGACCTCGCCGGCATCCGTATCGAGGATGTCCCCAGCCATGAGGCGGCGGCCGAGCGGGCCGCGGCGCTGGCCGCCAAGGGCGAGGTCAACGCGATCATGAAGGGGGCCTTGCACACGGACACCCTGCTGCACGCGGTCCTGTCCAAGCAGCACGGCCTGAAATTGCGCCGCCGACTGTCCCATGTCTTCGTCTTCGATGTGCCGGGCCTCGACCATCCGCTGCTGATCTCGGATGCCGCGATCAACATCGCGCCGACCCTCGAGGACAAGGTGGATATCGTCCAGAACGCCATCGATCTCGCCCGGTCGATCGGGGTGGAGGAGCCCAAGGTGGGCATTCTCTCCGCCGTCGAGACCGTCAATCCGCACATCCAGTCGACCATGGACGCGGCCATCCTCTCCAAGATGGCCGAGCGCGGCCAGATCACGGGCGGGATCGTCGACGGTCCGCTCGCCATGGACAACGCCATGGACATCGACGCCGCCCGAACCAAGGGTATTACCTCTCTGGTCGCCGGGCATGCCGATGTCCTGGTCGTACCGAATATGGAAGCCGGCAACATGCTGGCGAAAGAGCTGGTTTTCATCGCCCACGCCCATGGGGCGGGCATCGTGATGGGGGCGCGGGTGCCGATCATCCTGACCAGCCGGGCCGACGACGAACGCTCCAGGCTTGTCTCCTGCGCGCTCGCCGTGTTGGGCTGGGGCGGTGCCGGAAAGCGGCGCGCGGCATAGGCGGGTACTATGGATCAGATTGTTGCGGAAAGCCCCGAGGCCCGTGAGGCCATGGCGGGAAGGAGCGGGCATATCCTGACCCTCAACGCCGGGTCGTCGTCGATCAAGTTCGCCCTGTTCGTGATAGGGAAGGGCGGTCCGGGCGAGTTGATGCGGGGACAGGTCGAGGGTCTGGGGGCCGAGCCGCGGTTGACGGCGGTCGCGCCGGACGGGAGCGATCTCGCGGGCGATCTGGCCGATGGTGAAACCGTAGCCGATCATGCCGACGCGCTCGGCCTGATCCTGCGGTTGCTGCGGGTCTGCTTTCCCGACGCGACGGTGCGGGCCGTGGGGCACCGGGTGGTCCATGGCGGGGTCGACTTCGCCGAACCGGTCCGCCTGGACGAGACGGTGGTCGCGGCGCTGGAAGGCCTGGTTCCGCTGGCGCCGCTCCATCAGCCACACAATCTCGCCGGGGTTCGAGCCGCCACCCTCCGCTTCCCCGACGCCGCGCAGATCGCCTGTTTCGACACCGCCTTTCACCGCAGCCATCCCTGGGTCAACGACACTTTCGCACTGCCCAGGGCGTTCTATGAGGAGGGTATCCGCCGCTACGGCTTCCACGGTCTCTCCTATGAGTATCTCACCGAGGAGATGACCCGCCGGGCCCCTCATCACGCGGCGGGCCGTATGGTCGTCGCCCATCTCGGCAACGGCGCGTCGCTCTGCGCGATCCGTGACGGGCGCAGCGTCGGGTCGACCATGGGCTTCACCGCCCTGGACGGCCTGCCCATGGGCACGCGATGTGGCCAGCTCGATCCGGGCGTGGTGCTCTATCTGATGGGGGAGAAGGGCCTCTCCCATGACGAGATCACGGCCCTGCTCTACAAGGAATCGGGGCTTAGGGGCTTGTCCGGCCTGTCCCACGACATGCGGGTGCTGGAGGGCTCCGACGATCCGGCGGCGCGGCAGGCGGTCGCCTATTTCGTCACCCGGATCAAGCGGGAGATCGGGGCGATGGCGGCGCTGATCGGCGGGCTCGATGCCCTCGTGTTCTCCGGCGGCATCGGCGAGCATTCGGCAGGCGTCCGGGGACAGGTGGCGAGCGGCTTCGACTGGCTCGGCCTCGATCTCGACCATGAGCGCAACATGGCCGGTGCGGAGGTCATTTCGACCGACCGGTCGCGGGTCCGGGTGTTCGTTTTGCCGACCGACGAGGAACGGATGATCGCCCGCCATACCGCTCGCCTGTTCGGGAGCGGTTGAAAGCCCCATTCCCTCCCGGCGTCCGCACGCCTAGACTTGACCGACGCCAATAGTCAGGGGAGGGGACGATGGCAGACGGCAGGCACGATATTCCGTCTTTCACCGAGCACACTTCAGCCGATCTCGTGATCGAACGCATGGGGGCCGCACCGGACGCCCGGCTCGCCGAGGTCATGGCGTCGGTCATCCGGCATCTCCACGAAGTGGTGAAGGAGGTCGAGCCGACCTATGAGGAATGGATGGCGGCGATCCGCTTTCTCACCGAGACCGGTCAGAAATGCGACGACAAACGCCAGGAGTTCATCCTGCTCTCCGATGTCCTCGGGGTCTCCATGCTTGTCGATGCGATCAACACACGCCGGCCGGAGGGCGCGACCGAGAATACGGTTCTCGGTCCGTTCCATGTGGACGGCGCGCCGGACCGCGACATGGGCGGCACCATTTCGGAGGACGGCCTGGGTGTGCCGTTGGTCGTCGGCGGACGGGTCACCGACTGCGACGGAAATCCAGTCGCCGGGGCGGTGATCGACACCTGGCAGGCGAGCCATGACGGGTTCTACGATGTGCAGCAGCCGGGGACCCAGCCGGAGCATAACCTGCGCGGCGTCTTTCGTACCGGGCCGGACGGCCGGTTCACCTATAAGACCGTCAAACCGACCTTCTACGGCATCCCGGACGACGGTCCGGTCGGCCAACTGCTGCATGGCCTCGGCCGCGGCAATGTCCGCCCGGCCCATCTCCACTATCTGGTCTCCGCCCCGGGCTTCGAGACGGTAACCACCCATATCTTCGTCCACGACGACCCCCACCTGCCGACCGATCCGGTCTTTGGGGTCAAGGAGGGGCTGATCCGGGAGTTCGTGTTTCACGACGACGCGGAGAAAGCGGCGTCACTCGGGGTGGAGAACCCGTTCTGGACCGTCGAGACCGACTTCGTGCTCACACCGTCTTCTGGATAGCCCTTTTCAGAGGCGACGCGTGACCCGATATGGTGCGGCGGACCGCAGACAGGAGAGCGACCAAGACCATGTTCATCGCCATGAACCGCTTCAAGATCGTCCCCGGCCGGGAGGAGGCCTTCGAGGCTGTCTGGAAAAACCGGGACAGCCATCTTCAGACGGTGCCCGGCTTCAAGGAGTTCCATCTCCTGAAAGGGCCGGAGGAGGAGGCGCACACCCTCTATGCCTCCCACTCGATCTGGGAAACCAAGGCGGCGTTCGAGGCATGGACCAAGTCCCAGGCCTTCCGCGACGCCCATGCCAAGGCCGGTGACAACCGCGACCTCTATCTCGGGCCACCGGCTTTCGAGGGCTTCGAGGTCGTTCAGGCCGAGCGCAAGGACTGACGGCGGTTCGCTACCGGGTCGCGTATTGCCGGATCATGTGCCCGCCGTCGACGTCGAGGACCAGGCCGGTCGTATAGCCGTTGGACATGAGATGAAGGGCCGCGCCCGCCGCCTCCTCGACGGTTCCGACCCGTCCGACCGGCAGCGACTCGCCCGTCGCCGCATACATGGTTTCGCGTTTTTCCGCCGGCATGCCGGCATAGGCGTCCGACCGGATCATGCCGGGCGAGACGCAGTTCACGCGGAGCTTCGGCCCCAATTCCAGAGCGAGGCCGTAGGTCAGGCTCTCCACCGCGCCGTTGACCGCCCCGAGGCCGGAGCAGTTCATCCCGGGGCGACGCGACAGCACGCCGGAGAAAAAGGTGATCGACCCGCCATCCCGCAATTTCGGCAGGGCAGCCTTGGCGGTCCGGTAGGGCCCGAAGAATTTGGCGTCGAACATGGCGCGCAGTTGTTCCTCGGCCAGCTCGGCGAAGGGGCCATGGGCGGCGCTGGACGCCGAGATCACCAGATGGTCGATCTCCGGCAGCGCCGCGGCCCAGTCCCCGACCGACTCCGCATCCGTCATGTCGACCGCGATCACCCTGGCGTCGGGAATGCCGGCCGCCGCGATGGCCAGCTTTTCCTGGTTGCGGCTCGACAGGATGACGTCGGCATCCTCGGCCGCCACCGCCTCGGCGACCGCCCGGCCGATCCCGGAGCCTCCGCCGACAATCGCCACGCTCTTTCCAGCAAATCTCGTCATGAGGCTTCTCCTATCGGACCGGTTTGGTCTCTGGGCGGATGAAGTTGAAGATCGTATGCGGATCGGCGCCGGCGAAGAGGAATTTTATCACGATGGCCGCTGCCGCTTCCAACTGATAGGCATGCTCGTTGCCGCCGAGGCGGAGCGGCTCCGCACCGACATCGGCGATCAGGGCGCCGATCGTGCTATCGGCGGCGTCATCCGCCGTATAGAGCGTCACCATTCGCCGGCCATCATAGGACATTTCCGGATCCTGCCACACGGCCACCTGCGCCATGTTGAACGCCTTGCCGACTTGGGCGTCGGGCAGGGCCTCGGCGATGGCCTGGGTCAGGGAGCGCCCGTCGTCACGCGTCGTCAGAAAGCTCTCCACGCTGACCGGATTGTTGATGTCCACGACCACCTTTCCGGCGAACGCGTCCGGTCCACCGGCCTGGTCGATGGCGTCGAAGACATCCTCATACCGAGTGGCCAGGATGATCACCTCTCCGAAAGCGGCCGCTTCCCGCGCCGTTCCGGCCGACACCCCCACCGAGGCGGCGGCGTCGGCGGTCTTCGGCGCGTTTCGGCCAGACAGCATCACGTCGTGCTTGTCCACCCATTTCCCGGCCAGCGCCTTTGCCATTCCCCCGGCTCCGATCATACCGATTCTCATCTGCTTCTCCTCCGAGCCCCGTTCGGGCATTCGCCATGATTGTGATTTTTTTGATATCGCCGTTTTCAATGCATAATGAAAATCAATATTATCAATTTGAGGCATCGGTATTATGGATATTAAGAGATCGGATCTTGGGCTTCTCGTGGCCCTTGACGTTCTTTTGGAAACCGAGAGCGTCACCGTCTCCGCCCGGCGATTGGGATTGAGCCAACCCGCCATGTCGGCTCAGCTCGCGCAGTTGAGGGCGATGTTTAACGACCCGCTTCTCACACCGTCCGGACGGCGTCTGGTTTCCACCTCGAGGGCCAAATCTCTGAAGGCGCCGCTGCGGCGCGTGCTGGGGGATTTGAGTGCGCTTGTTCGCGAGAGCGCGGCGTTCGATCCAGCGACGGCGGAGGTGCGGTTTCGGCTGATCGGAACCGACTATGTCCATGCGGTTGCGGCATCGCCCCTGCTTGCGGCGTGTGGCCGGACCGCGCCGGGGATAAGACTCGCTTTTATGCCCTTCGATCCACCGGCGGTTTGGCCGGCCCTGGAGAATGAGGGCGCGGATGTGGCCGTGGTGACCGGCATGGACCTACCCGACGCCAAATCACGTGTCGTTTTCGAGGAGGACTTTGTCGTGATCTGCCGCAAAGGCCATCCGGACGGAGAATTCTTGCGAGACTTGGACCGGTTTTGCGCGGCCGATCATCTTCTTGTCTCGCCGGAGGGCGGCGGCTTTGTGGGGGCGATCGACCGGAGTTTGACCGAGATGGGGCGCGGGCGGACGGTGAGGGCGTCGCTACCCAGTTTTCTGCTGGCCCCGAGGGTGGTGGCAGAATCGGACCTTGTGTGTGTCCTGCCGCGCCGTTTGGCGTCGCTCGACCGGGATCGGATCAATCAATACGAGCTGCCTTTCCCCTCGCCTCGGTTCGTACTCCGGCTGATTTGGCACCCAAGACGGCAGGCCGATCCCGCCCATCTCTGGTTCCGGACAACGATCGCCGACCTGCTGCGGGGGATCTGAATTTCTGGTCCGGTTCTAAGACGCGGCGGTTTGGGAACCGGCCGCGGGGTTGATCGGAAGATGCACGGCGATGCGGGTGCCTTCGCCCAATTCACTGGCGATATCCAGAAATCCATGATGGCAGTCGACCAGGGATTTCACGATGGACAGCCCCAGTCCCATCCCGTCCTGCGCCAGATAGGGGTTCGTATTCAATTGCGAGAAGGGTTCCGTCACCCTGGCGATGTCGTCGCGGGCCATGCCGATCCCATCGTCCTGCACCAGGATCGTTTCGTAGTCGTCGGCCGCCTCGGCGGAGATGCGGATTGTGCCGTTCTCCTGCGTGAACTTGATCGCGTTGACCACCAGATTCTGAACGATCTGCATCAGGGCACGCTCGTCGGCCATCAGGGGCGGGAGGTCGTCTTCAAGAGAGAGCGAGAGTGTGATCCCCTTTTCCTCCGCCGTCTTCTCGAAGGATCGGACACAGCTTTTCAGAAGATCCGCCACGGCGACGGATGAGGGGTGCAGTTCCCGCTTCCCGGCCTCGATCCGGGCGATGTCGAGGACATCGTCGACCAGCGAGAGCAGATGATGCCCGCTGGCATGGATATCGTTCGAATAGTCCTTGTATCGCTCCGAGCCCAGCGGCCCGAACATCTGGCTGCGAAGCATCTCGCTGAATCCGAGGATGGCGTTGAGCGGTGTCCGCAGTTCGTGGCTCATGGTGGCGAGGAACTCGGACTTGGCTTGGTTCGCGTTCTCCGCCCGGACCAGGGCGTCGTTCAGCGATGTCTGCGTCGTTTGGAGCCGGTCGGTCATCTCGTTGAAGGAATGGGCGAGCTGCCCGAACTCGTCGCCGGTCGCAACGGGGATGGGATCGGGATAGGTCCCTTTGGCGAGCGTCTCCGATGCGGCCGTCAAGTCGCGGATCGGCCGTAGGCTGTGGCGCACGATGACCCATGAGGCAAGGATCGCGGCCGCCAGCACGACCCCCAGAAGAGCGACCAGACTGACCACGAAATCGTCGATCGGCTTGAAGAGATCGGCTTTCGAGATGAAGACCACATTGTACCAATTGAGGGCGGGGATCGCGGTCACCGATGCGAAGCCCGGCCCACCGCATAGTTCGACCTCTCCGAGCCCGATGCCGTCCGCCCCGGCCAAGAATGCCGCAAGGCTTCGGACGGTCGATCGAGTGAGCCGCTCTACGTTTTGTTCCTCGAAGCATCGGGAGGCGTAGAGGACGGTTCCGTCCGGGGAGATCAGGGCATGGGAGAGCCGGTCGTCCCGGATCAATAGACGATCCGCCTCGAAGACCTTTTCGAAGGGGATCCAGAAATAGCCGACCCCGATGAACTCGTCGAAGAAGCTGATCTGCGCCATGGCCGCGGCAAGATAGCGAATTCCTTCATCCCCGACAGGCACCTCGCCCCAGGCAACCGCGTTCGGTTGCCAGGCCGCGTCGAGAACGACCTCCTCGTCGCTACGGTCCTCGCCCAGAACCTCCAGGCCGTAGGCGTAGGCCAGAGTCTCCCGGAAATCCGATCCGATGAAGGCGGCCCGGCGGAAGACCTCCTCATTTCTCAAGAACAGCGCGCTGAGATCGCGTTCTTCGTGTTGGAGGGCGTAGTCGAGGAAATGGGTGCTTGTGACCACATCGGTGATTTGCTGTCCAATGACGGTCATGGCGCGTTCGATGCGTGCACGCTGGATCTCCGCCTCGACGACGAGCGTTTCCTGTTCCGTCTCGATCAGAACCGGACGCATCTGGAAGATCACGGCGCTGGTGATCAAGGCGCCGGTCAGCACGACGATGGCCGAGACAGCGAGAATCACCTTCCAGAGGATCGGGAATCTGACGAAGGTAGCGCTCATGGTCCGTCGAGGGGCACGGCTCCCTGGGCCCGCATCATATCCTGGGCTTCGGGAGACTTGAGATGGGCAAGGAAACGCCTGGCCCCCTCCGGCAGGTCGTCCCGCCGATGGATCAGGGCGAAGGGAATGATGAGCGGATAGCGGCCGGAAACCACCGCGGCTTCACTCGGCTCGATCCCTTTGAAATTGAGCACGTTGATTTTTCTGCGCTGCACCAGGCTGATCGACGAAAAGCCGATCGTATAGGGGAAACTCTCCACCAGATCGACGATCTCCAGAATGCTGAAGACCCGTTTGATCGGCGCGCCCGGCGCGTTGTCGAAGTCCGGGATATGGTCGAGGATGGCGCCGTGGATCGATCCGCTTTCCCGGGAAATGGGGTATATCTTCCGCTCCGGCCCGCCGAGGTCGCTCCACCGCCGGGTCGCCCCGGAATAGATCGACCGGATTTCCTCGATGGTGAGCGAGTCGATGCCGAAAACGCTCGGATGACTGATGAAAACGACCGGCGAGCGGGCGAACTCGACGGACACCAACCCGCCCGCGCGTTCGGTGTCGGACAGCGCCCGGCTGACCCGCCCCAGGACCGAGTTGCCGGTCATGACGGACTTGATGCCACCGGTCGACCCGCTGGACTCCGGGATCTGGACGACGATGTCCGGGTTTTCCGCGTTGAAATGTTCGGCGATCGCTTTCAGCAGGGTCTGGCTGGCGCCGGTGCCCGGGATCGAGATCGACTCCACCGCATGGCTCTTGGGGGCGGGAGCGCCCAGGGCCAGGAGACAGGCGGCCGACAGGATCGCCAGCATTCTCCTTCCTCTTCGGCGGCACCATAGGGCAGGCGCCGGCGCGGGGATGATCATTCCGTCGGGCATTCCTGAACCCCTCCCACAAGACCAGTTGAAGCCCACCGTGGGTACGGCAAATTGGTTACCGAAGGGTTTCCAATCTTCGGATGTATCCGAAATCACCGATTTATAAGCCTTTGGATAGGTTTTTTCGGGAGGCTTTTCGGGGGGGGCTTTTCGGGAGTTTTTCGCCTATCGGCCGGTCGGGGTTTCCGCAAGATCGTTCCAAACCTGTTGATCGATCAGTTTTCCGCCGTCCACGGTGAAGCGGTCGATGAAGCGGATTCCCGAGAAGGGCGTGCCGTCCGGCCACTCGCCGTGCAGGTGGCCGTGGCAATAGACCGCCACCCCGTCCTCGTTCGGCGCTTCGTCGAACCGCTCATAGGACTTCGCGACGGATCGGTAGCGCGGTTTCGCCCATTCGATGAGTTCTTCAACCGTTCGGAACGTCGCTCCACCGGGAAAGGTCATGACGAATCCCTCGGTGAGATGGGATCGGGCGGCGGCCAGATCGCGGGCCTCCATGGCCGCCAGATAGGACCGGACGAGTTCGCTTGCGGGCGGGGGCGGGGTGCCTGGAGTCCTATGCCGGCCGCCGCGCATATAGTTCGCCGGCGGCACCTCCTGAACCACCACGGTCACCCCGTCCGGCACCGCGCCGGTCGCCGCCCGGGCGGCGTGGGTCAGCCTGGCCGAGAGATCGCTGCGGACGGCCTCGCTGTAACCTTCCATCAAAGTCACGGTGATAATCGGCATGAACCTGTCTCCATTCGGTCTGGACTCGCAAGATAAATAAAGATATATCATTATACCAATTAGATCAGAAAGCGCTTATGTGCGCCGGTCTGACAGTGATTTCGGCGTCCGGCCGCCGAAGGGTTCCGAACGGGAAGCAGCAGAAAGGGATCATGTCCGCCATGCCCGCGACGGTTCAGCCCGAGCTGACGGCGTCCGACGCCGACCTGGTTGACGAGCGTCTGCCCACGCCGCTCTACCACCAGGTCTATCTCGTGCTGCGGAACAAGATCCTGACCGGCGTCCACGGTTTCGATTCCCTGATGCCCAGCGAGCAGGAGACCGCCGAGATGTTCGGCGTGTCCCGCATCACCGCCAAGCGGGCGCTCAACGATCTGGCAGGCGACGGACTGGTGGTTCGCGAACGCGGTCGCGGGACCCGGGTCGTCTACAAGGCGCCGACTCCACCGGTCCAGGCCAGCGTCGAGGGGTTGCTCGAGAACCTGCTCGCCATGGGTCTCAAGACCGAGGTCATCCTGTTGGCGTTCGACTATGTCCGTCCCGACGACAAGGTGGCGCGGGTGCTCCATTGCGACGACGGGGCCATGGTCCAGCGGGCGGTCCGGGTGCGCTGCCTCGAAGGCGAACCCTTTTCCTATCTGACGACCTTCGTGCCGGAGGAAATCGGCCGATCCTTCAGCCGCGAGGATCTGTCGGCCCAGCCGCTGCTGACGCTTCTGGAGCGCTCCGGCGTCGTGGTCTCCCGCGCGGAGCAGACGATCAGCGCGACCATCGCGGACGCCCAGGTGGCCCAGGCCCTCGACCTCGACTTCGGCTCGCCGCTGCTGTCCATCCGGCGGATCGTCTACGACCAGAACGAGCGCCCGGTCGAGTTCATCAGCGCGCTCTACAGGCCCGACCGCTACCAGTACCAGATGATGCTGTCGCGGGTCGGGGATGGAACCACCCGGTCCTGGTCGGCCATCGGCTAGCGCATCGCAACCAGGACCCCGCCTTTAGGATCACGCCGCCATGATAGGGAGAAGCACCATACGGACCCTCACCGACGATCCCGCCCTCGACCCACTCCGTAAGGGGCAATAGGCGACATGGCGCAGACGCTAGCGGAGAAGATCATCGCCAAGGCGGCCGGTCGCGGGACCGTCTCCCCGGGAGAGATCGTCACCTGCCGGGTGGACCTCGCGATGATGCATGATTCGGGCGGTCCCCGGCGGGTCAAGCCGGTCCTGGAAAGGCTCGGCGCCAAGGTCTGGGACCCGGAAAAGGTCGTCGTCGTCTCCGATCACTACGTCCCCGCGGTCGATGCCGAAAGCGCCGCGATTCTCGACCTGACCCGGAAATGGACCGCGGCCAACGGGATCGGGAAGTTCCATGACATGCAGGGCATCTGCCATGTCGTCCTGCCCGAGCGCGGCCATCTCCGCCCCGGTCTCTTCGTCGTCGGCGGCGACAGCCACTCGCCGACCGGCGGGGCGTTCGGCTGTTACATGTTCGGGGTCGGGGCCACGGACATGGCCGGGGTGCTGGTCACCGGCGAGACCTGGATCAAGGTTCCGGAGACGATCCGGATCGCGATCGACGGCGATCTCGGCGACGGCCTGTCGGCCAAGGACATCCTGCTGCATCTCTGCGCCCGAATCGGCATGGGCGGCGGGGCCTATCAGGCGATCCAATACACCGGGTCCACGGTCGCCAACCTGTCGATGCAGGAACGGATGACCCTCTCGAACATGGCCGCCGAACTCGGTGCTCAGGCCGGCCTGATCGAGGGCGACGAGACCACGGCCGCCTATATCCGGAAGGCCGGCGGCGACCCCGGGGACGTCTCCGCCTGGCGCGGCGACGACGACGCGGCCTATCTCGCGACCCACCATGTCGATGCCGCGGCGCTTATCCCGCAGGTGGCGGCGCCCCACAGCCCGGCCAATTCCGGCCCGGTCACCGATCTCGGCGGCGAGGCGATCCATCAGGCCTATATCGGCGCGTGCACCGGGGCGAAGCTGGACGATCTCCATATGGCGGCCCGGGTCATGAAAGGCCGCAAGGTGGCCGACGGGACCCGGCTCCTGATCGCCCCGGCCTCGACGCGGACGACCGCGGCGGCGGCCGCCGACGGGACGCTGGCGACCCTGACCGAGGCCGGGGCGATCCTGCTGCCGTCCGGCTGTGGGGCTTGTGCGGGCTACGGCGCCGGCGTGCTGGCGGAGGACGAGGTCTGCATCTCCTCCACCGCCCGGAACTTCAAGGGCCGGATGGGCGCGAAGTCGTCCCGGGTCTATCTCGGCTCTCCCTTCACCGTGGCCGCCAGCGCGGTCGTCGGCCGGGTCGCCGATCCCAGGGAGTTCCTGGAAGGAGGCGCCCCATGAGTGCGGCGGGCACGATCGGGAAGGCTACCGGGAAGGCTACCGGGAAGGCTACCGGGAAGGCGTGGGTCTTCGGTGACGACATCGACACCGATGTCCTGGCGCCGGGCCTCTACATGAAGGGACCGTTCGAGGAACTCGCCCGTCACTGCCTGGAGGCGGTGGATCCCACCTTCGCGCCCGGGGTGGCGCCGGGCGACATCGTCGTCGGCGGGCTTAATTTCGGTATCGGCTCCTCGCGGGAGCAGGCGGCCCAGGCCTTGAAGCATCTCGGCGTCGGGGCCGTGGTCGCCAAATCCTTCGGTGGGATCTTCTTCCGAAACGCCCTCAATATGGGCCTCGTCGCCCTGGTCTGCGCCGACGCCGGGCGGATCAGCGCTGCCGACGACCTCGCCGTCGACCCGGCCGAGGGCTTGATCGTCAACAAGACGCGGGACGAGCGCTATGCCTGCGAAGCGCTGCCGCCGCAGCTCCTGACCATGGTCCAGGACGGCGGTCTTGTTCCCCATCTCGAAAAGAAAATGGCGCAGACGGCGCAAGAGGACGCCGCCCGATGACTGAAAACGTTTCTCTCAAAGATCTACTTTCCAGCGGCGAGATCGTCGTCGCGCCCGGCATGTTCGACGCCTTCAGCGCCACCCTCGCCGAACAGGCGGGCTTTCGGGCCGCCTATCTGTCCGGAGCCTCCATCGCCTATACCCGGTTCGGCCGGCCCGATATCGGCCTCGTGAGCATGACCGAGGTGGCCCAGACCCTGGGGGCGATCCGCGAGCGGGTCGATCTCAAGGTGGTCGTCGACGCGGACACCGGGTTCGGCAACGCGCTCAATGTGATGCGGACGGTGAAGGTGTTCGAGAGCGCCGGCGCGTCGGCGATCCAGCTGGAGGACCAGACCCTGCCGAAACGCTGCGGGCATCTCGCGGGCAAGAGCCTGGTTCCGGCGGGTGAGATGGTCGGTAAGATCAAGGCGGCCCTCGACGCCCGGCAAAGCGACGACACCCTGATCGTGGCGCGTACCGACGGCATCGCCGTGGAAGGGTTCGAACCGGCCCTGGAGCGGGCCGAACGCTATGTCGAGGCGGGGGCGGACGTGCTGTTCGTCGAAGCGCCCCGGTCGGAAGAGCAGATGGCCGGCATCATCGGCCGGTTCGGCGGCCGTGTCCCGTTGCTGGCGAACATGGTCGAGGGCGGCAAGACCCCGCAGAAGACCGCCGCCGAACTGGAGGCGCTGGGCTATCAGCTCGTGATCTTCCCGGGCGGCATGGTGCGGGCCCTGGCGAAGACGGCTCAGGCCTATCTGGCAAGCCTGGCGGAGCATGGCTCGACCCAGCCGTTTCGGGACCGGATGCTCGATTTCGACGGGCTCAACGCGCTCCTGGGCACCGCCGACATGCTGGCGCTCGGCGCCGAATACGACGCGACGAATTTCCGCGACGAATTTGAAGGACAGCCATGATTGATCCGGTAACCCTCGCCGTTCTCAAAGGGCGGCTGGAGCAAATCGCCGACGAGATGGATGCGACGCTGTTCCGCAGCGCCTTCAACCCGATCATCGCCGAGGCGCACGACGCCGCCCACGGGCTCTACCACGCCGAGACCGGGGACACCCTGGTCCAGGGTAAGTCCGGTCTGCCGATCTTCGTCGGCGCCATGTCCTTCGCGGTCAAGGCGGTGATCGACAAGGCGGCCCGGGACGGCGATCTCGCCGATGGCGATGTCTATATCTTCAACGACCCCTATGACGGCGGGACCCATCTCTCGGACTTCCGGCTGGTTCGGCCCTATTTCCGGGACGGGCGGGTGTTCTGCTATCTCGCCTCGGTCGGGCATTGGCACGACGTCGGCGGCAACGTCCCCGGCAACTACAATCCCGTCGCGACCGAGTGCTTCCAGGAAGGCATGCTGATTCCGCCGGTGAAACTGTTCGTCAAGGGGGAGTTGCGGCAGGACGTGGTCGACATCCTGAAGGCCAATTCCCGCCTGCCCGGCAGCCTTTACGGCGACCTCAACGGCCAGATCAACGCCCTCGATCTAGGGGCGCGGCGGATGACGGCCCTGCTCGACGAATATGGCGACGGGACGGTGGCCGACGCGCTCTCGGAGCTGAGAGTGCGGGCCGCGCGTCTGATGGCGGCGAACATCGCGGACCTCCCCGACGGCACCTATTCCGCCGAGGACTATCTCGACAATGACGGCATCAAGGACGAGCCGCTGAAGATCGCGCTCGATCTGACCGTCGAGGGCGACCGGATGGTCCTGGACTTCTCCCGCACCTCGCCCGCCTGCGCCGGTCCGGTCAATATCGCGCTGTCGACGGCGGTGGCCTCGGTCTATGTCGCGATCAAGCATGTCTTCACCGAGGTTCCGGCCAATGCGGGCGTTTTGGAGCCGGTGGAGACGATCATTCCCGAAGGCTCGCTTTTGCATGTGAGGGCGCCGAAGCCGGTGGGCGGGTATACCGAGACCATTCTGCGCGTGATCGATGTCGTCTTCTGTGCCATCGCCAAGGTGGCGCCGGAACGGGTCAATGGCTGCGCCTATGGCACCATCAACGCGCTCTCGCTGGCCGGCCACCGCAAGGACGGCAGCCGTTGGGTGATGTTCAGCTTCTTCGGCGGCGGCCATGGCGGCCATCCGGAAGGCGACGGCCTGAATCACGGCAACGCGCCGATTTCCACCGCGACGATCCCACCGGCGGAGATCCTTGAAGCGGCCTATCCGGTCATGTTCACCCAATGGGCGCTGCGACCCGATAGCGGTGGGCCGGGACGTCATCGCGGCGGCCTGGGGGCCATCTACGAGATCGAATTGCTGGAGGAGCAGGCCGACGTCTTCCTATTCGGCGAACGCGGGAAATTCGCGCCGCCCGGCGTGGTCGGCGGCGCGGCCGGCGCGCTCAACGTCTTCACCTACGAACAAGAGGACGGCGAACATCGCCCGCCGCAGGTCTCGAAGATGGTCGGGATCAAGATCAAGAAGGGCCAGCGGGTCCATTTGGAAACGCCCGGGGGCGGGGGATATGGCCCGCCGTCCGAACGCGATCCGGCGGCGGTCGCGAAGGATGTGGCCCGCGGCTATGTGAGCCGCGAAGCGGCGGCCAGTGATTACGGCGTGCTCGTCGACCGGGTCCGCTCCCAGATTCCCGCGGAATAGGAAAGCACCCGAACCGTGAACGATCAGTCTTCCCGTTATGTCATCGGTGTCGATGTGGGTGGCACCTTCACCGACGTGTTCTTCCTCGACGAGGCGAACGGACGCTGCGAGGTGGCCAAGGTGCCGTCGACGCTGGGCGACCAGTCCAAGGGTTTCATCGAGGGGATCCGCACGCGGGTCGCCGGGTTCGGCGAGGTCGCGACCGTCGTGCACGGCACCACGGTCGGCACCAACGCGCTGCTGGAGCGCAAGGGCGCGCGGACCGGGATCATCACCACCCAGGGGTTCCGGGACGTGCTCGAAATGCGTCGCCGGGACCGGCCCAAGACCTGGGGACTCTGGGGTCAGTTCGAGCCGGTGGTGCCCCGCGATCTAAGGATCGAGGTGGCTGAACGCACGCTTGCCGACGGCACCCGGCATACCGCGGTCGATCCCGAGGAGGTGAAGGAGAAGGCGCGGATCCTGCTCGCCAACGGAGCCGAGGCGGTTTGCATCGTCTTCATCAACGCCTACGCCAATGCTGCCAACGAGCAGGCGGCTCTGGAGGCCGTGCGGTCGGTCTGGCCCAACGCCTATGTCGAGGCGTCGAGCAATATACTGCCGGAGATCCGTGAGTTCGAACGGACCTCGACCACGGCGCTGAACGCCTATCTGCAGCCGCCTGTCGGAAGCTACCTTCTGAAGCTGGAGACCGCGCTCAAGGCGGACGGGTTCGGCGGCCAGGTGCTGATCGTCCAGTCCAATGGCGGGGTGATGACCGTCGACACAGCCCGCAGTCTTCCGGTCCGGACCGCCCTTTCCGGTCCCGCCGCCGGCGTGATGGCGAGCGCCTATATCGCGGGCGAGGCGGGCTTCCCCAATGTCATCACCTGCGACATGGGCGGGACCAGTTTCGACGTTTCCCTGGTCGCCGACGGGGAAAGCGCGCTTAGCCCGCAGACCAATATCGATTTCGGGATGACCGTACGGACCCCGATGATCGAGATGACCACGATCGGCGCCGGCGGCGGCTCGATCGCCTGGGTCGACCGGGGCGGGCTGCTGCAGGTCGGTCCCGAGTCCGCCGGCTCCGACCCTGGGCCGGTCTGTTACGGCCTCGGCAACGACCGCCCGACCGTGACCGACGCCAATGTCGTCCTCGGCCGGATCAACGCCGACAAGCCGATCGGCGGGAAGCTCGACCGCCTGGACGTGAACGCCGCCAAGGCCGCGATCGAAAAACACGTGGCCGAGCCCCTGGGGCTCGAGGCCATGGCCGCGGCCGAGGCGATCATCCGGGTCGCCAACTCCAAGATGGCCGGCGCGATCCGTCTGGTGTCCATCGAGCGGGGGTTCGATCCGAAGAAATTCGCGGCCATGCCCTTTGGCGGCGGCGGGGCTCTCCATACCGGGGCACTCATCAAGGAAGTCGGTCTCCAGAGCGCTCTGGTGCCCCGTTATCCCGGTATCAACAGCGCGCTCGGCTGTACCATCGCCGATATGCGGCACGACTTCGTCCAGACCGTGAACGGCACGCTGAACGGGCTCGACATGGCGGAGGTCGACCGGCGGATCAGCGATCTCGCCCGCCAGGGGCTCGGCCTGCTCGATAGCGCCGGCGTGGCGTTCGGCGGGACCGAGGTGCTGTTCGAAATGGATATCTGCTATCAGGGCCAGACCCATACGGTGGATGTCACGCTGCCGCTGCGCTTCGATGTCACCGGCAATGGCGGAGGGACCGGGGTTACCCGTGATCTCATCCGGACCGCCTTCGAGGAGCGGTATCGCCAGGTCTATGGCCGGCCGCTCGACGGTATCCCGATCCGGGTCCTGAACCAGCGGGTCTCGGCCATCGGACGGAGGCCGAAATTCGACCTCGCCCTGTTGGCGCCGGCGGACGGCGTCGGCCTGGAGGATGTCCGCACCGCGACCCGGCAGGTCTGGTACGACGGCGCCTGGCACGAGACCCGGATCTACGACCGTCTGCCGCTGTCCGTCGGCGTCGAGGTGCCGGGGCCGGCGATCCTCGAACAGCCGGATACGACGATCTGGATCGAGCCGGATCTCCAGGGGGCTGTCGACCGCTACGGCAATCTCATCATCACCCGCAAGGAAGAGGGCTGAGCCGCCATGGAACGCTTCGAGCCGTCGAAGACCGGCCTGGTCCTGGTCGACATGCAGAACGATTTCCTCCACCCGGAAGGCGCCTATGGCCGCAATGGCCAGTCGGCCGCCGCGATCGCCGCCCTGCCGCCGCGCTTGAAGAACGTCGCCGACGCCATGCGGGCCGCCGGGGGATGGATCGTTTCGACCCACTTCACCCTGGTCCCGGGGAAGGGTGGGGAGCCGTTCATCTCCCCCCATCTCAAGAAGCTCCGGCCCTTTCTCGGCAGGGGCGACTTCGCGCCCGGCTCCTTCGGTCACCGGCTGATCGACGACCTGGCCCCCGCCGACCTGACGGTGGAAAAGGTGGCCTTCTCCGCCTTTTTCCAGAGCCGCCTGGAATGGGTTCTGAACCGGGCCGGTCTGGAGACCCTGATCTTCGGCGGAATCGTCACCAATGGCGGTGTCGCCTCCACGGTGCGGGACGCCCATGTCCGAGATTTTCATTGCATCGTCCTGTCCGACGGCTGTGCGGCGTTCAAGCAGGCCGCCCATGACGACACGATCGGGTCGCTCTCGACCATCGCCGAGATCGCGACCGTCGACGATATCCTTGCGAAACTGAAAGGCTGACCGATGGCCGTGCTCCCCACCCCGACCGCCTTCGACGCCACCGTGCCCGTCGCCATCATCGGGGGCGGCGCCTGCGGGCTGGTCGCCGGCCTGGCCACCGCGGCGAAAGGGGCCGAGGTCGTGATCCTGGAACGGGACGCGGTGCCCCAGGGGTCGACCGCTCTGTCCTCCGGCCTGATCCCAGCCTGCGGGAGCGCCGTCCAGCGTTCCCAGGGGATCGACGACAGCGTCGGGACCATGTCGGGCGACATCCTCGCCAAGGCGCATCACGAAACGGATAAGGCGATGGTCGAGGCCCTTTGCGAACAGTCCTCGAAGACCATCGATTGGCTGAACGCAGAGCATGGCCTTGAGTTTTCCGTCCTCGACGCCTTTCTCTATCCGGGCCACCGGGTGCATCGGATGCACGGCACGCCGGCCCGGACCGGGACAGATCTGATCGGGCGGCTGACCCAGGCGGTCGAGGCGGCCGGCATCCCGATCGTCACCGAAGCACATGTGACCGACCTCTTCGCCGATCCGTCAGGCACGATCACCGGTCTGCGTTATGAGCGGCCGGATGGTAGCGCCGAGACCTTGGGCTGTCAGGCGCTGATCCTTGCCTGCAACGGGTTTGGCGGCAATCCCGATATGGTCCGCGAACTGATCCCGGACATGGCGGACGCCAATTATTTCGGTCATGTGGGCAATCAGGGCGACGCCATCCGCTGGGGGCGCGACCTTGGCGCGGACATGGCCGATCTCGGCTCCTTCCAGGGTCACGGCTCCGTCGCCCAGCCCCACGGCATTCTGATTAGCTGGGCGCTGATGATGGAGGGGGCGATCCAGGTGAACCTGGAGGGGCGCAGGTTCTCCAACGAGCATACCGGCTACTCCGAGCAGGCCCGCCGGGTGATCCATCAGCCGGAGGCGACCGCCTGGAACATCTTCGACGAGCGGCTCCACGCCTTGGGCATGGATTTCGAGGATTTCCGACAGGCCAAGGCCGCCGGTGCGGTGGGGGAGGCATCCAGTGTCGAGGAACTGGCCGCCGTTTGCGGTCTTCCCGCCGACGCCCTCCAGGAGACGTTGAGCGAGGCCGAACGGCTCGCCAAGGACCAGGCGACGGACGGATTCGGACGCGCCTTCCTGAAACCCGCCTTGAGACCTCCCTATTACGCGGTTCGGGTGACGGGCGCGGTCTTCCATACACAGGGCGGCCTTGTGGTCGGCCCGGATGCCCGGGTGAAGCGCCCCGACGGATCGGTTCTGCCGAACCTGTTCGCCGGCGGCGGGGCGGCCCGCGGGCTCTCCGGGCCCGACGATTGGGGATATCTTTCGGGCAACGGCCTGCTCACCGCGATCACGCTGGGCCACATCGCCGGCGAGCGGGCGGCTGAACAGGCGGCTGAAGGACAGGTGTTGGAAGGCCAGGTGCTTGAAGGACAGGTGCTTGAAGGACAGGCGGGCGAGGTGCAGGCATGACCCGTGATGAAATGATCGATCTGGTGCGGACCTATTTCGCCGCCGTCGACGGCGAGGATCTTCCCGGCGTGTTGGCGACGTTGACCGAGGATTGCCGGTTCACGGTCGAGACCCATGGGGTCGAACTGACCGGTCATGAGGCCATCAGCGGCATGTTCCGCAGGCTCTGGGGCCAGCACGAGGCCGTTCTGCACGACCGGTTCACCTTCGTTGTCGACCCGGAGCACGACCGGATCGCAGCGCGGTTCAAGGTCACCAACACCCATCAAGGGGGGCGGCTCGTCCACAAATCCAACTGCAACTTCTTCACCGTCCGGGACGACCGTTTCGACAGCGTGGCCGTCTATATGGCCGGTGAGAACACGCTGGACCGGGCGTAGAAAGGAGATCGACATGAGTGAGGCCATGATGGGGCAACGGCCATTCCGGACCAAGGGACTCGACCATGTGGTCCTGCGGGCCAAGGATATCGACAGCATGCTCGCCTTCTATAGGGATGTGCTGGGCCTGCCGGTGGTGAAGCACAACGAGCCTTTGGGGCTTTGGCATCTCGATGCGGGCGGGTCGATGATCGACATCGTCGATATGAACGGGGTGCTGGGGCAGAAGGGCGGTCCGGCCCCGACCGAGGCGAAGAACGTCGATCATGTGGCGCTGAAGGTCGGTGCCTTCGATGAGCAGGAGGTCCGCGCCTATTTCGACCGGCTCGGCATCTGGACGGAGGAGCAGGTCAAGACCCGTTTCGGGGCCGAAGGAGACGGCCCGTCGCTCTATCTACGCGATCCGGAAGGAAACGGCGTCGAACTGAAGGCCGTCGGATGAGCAAGACGGCGGAAAATCGGCCCGGAGGCGGTTTTGGCTTCTGCCGAATTGAATCTGCGTGACTAGAGGCGGGATGGCCTCAACACTGGTCGCGATAGAAGGATGCTTCCCGCAATAAAAACAATGTCATCGGGAAGCGAACAGGGACAACAGGCAAAAGG
This sequence comes from Alphaproteobacteria bacterium, assembly GCA_024743275.1. Lineage (GTDB taxonomy): Bacteria > Pseudomonadota > Alphaproteobacteria > JANSWW01 > JANSWW01 > JANSWW01. The sequence continues at coordinate 24,263 of JANSWW010000006.1, read as the reverse complement.
AAAAGAGGATGTTTCGTATGAAAACCACTGGATTGATTTTTGGCGCCGCGGCGCTTCTCGCAGCGGGGACCGCGTCCGCGGAAACCATGAAGGTCGCGGCCGACGTCGGTTATGCGCCCCATGTCATGGCGTCCGTCACCGGCGGGGTCGAAGGCTACAATGTCGACATCATCGAAGAGATGGCCAAGCGCATGGGCGTCGAAGCCGAGGTGATCGACCAGGAATGGTCGGGGATCTTCGCGGGTCTGGCCGCCGGCAAATATGTCGTCATCATCGCGCCGACCACGGTGACCGAGGAGCGCGCCAAGAACATGCTGTTCGGCGAGCCCTATTTCGAAGTGAACTATCAGTTCCTGATCAAGAAAGGGGCGCCGCAGATCAATTCCCTGGACGATCTGGCCGGCAAGAAGATCGCCGTGAACAAGGGCAACTTCTTCGACAAGTGGCTGTCCGCGCCGGAGCGCATGGACAAGTACAAGTGGGAGCTGGTGCGCTTCGGTAAGAACGCCGACGCCATCCAGGCCGTCGCCACCGGCCGGGCCGACGCCAACTTGGCCGGCGACACCGTGATGGGCTGGACCGCGCAGAAGAACCCGCTGGTCGAACCGTCCAACCTGGTCATCTCCACCGGTCGGGTCGGGGCCATGGCCTTCCACACCACGAACGAGGAAATGCGCAAAAAGTTCGAGGTGGTCATGGAGTGCATGAAGGCCGACGGCACCATCGCCAAGATCCATGAGAAATGGACCGGTCAAAAGCCGACCGAGGGCGGGGCCGCCTATAAGGTCGTGCCCGGCATCGGCGTCCCCGGCTTCGCGAACTATGACGAAACGCCGTCGGGGAGCGGCTGCTAACCCCCGGTACCCATAGATTGGCGCCGGGGCCCGACGGCTTCGGCGCCATCCTTTCTTTGGACCCGTCTTTACCCGAAAGCCAAGCATGTCCGATACAGACACCGGTAGAGCCACCGGGCGCCGCGACCCCGTCGTCGAGGCTCTCGACATCCACAAGTCCTTCGGCGATCTGGAGGTTTTGAAAGGGGTCAGCCTGACGGTCGATCCTCAGGAGCTCGTCTTCATCATCGGCCCGTCCGGGTCCGGCAAGAGCACCATGCTGAGATGCTGCAATCTGCTGGAGCAGCCGACCAGCGGGATCGTGCGCATCACCGGCGAGGAGATCACCGCCAAGGGCGTCGACATCAACCTCGTGCGCCAGCGGATCGGCATGGTCTTTCAGAGCTTCAATCTCTATCCCCACATGTCCGCCATCGGCAATGTCACCCTGGCCCTGCGCCGGGTGCAGAAGATGGATGCGGCCGCCGCCGAGGCGAAGGCGCATGAGGCGCTGTCCAAGGTCGGTCTCGATCATAAGGCCCAGAGCTATCCCAGCGAACTCAGCGGCGGGCAGCAGCAGCGGGTGGCCATCGCCCGGGCGATCGCCATGGAGCCCGAGGTGGTGCTCTTCGACGAGCCGACCTCCGCCCTCGATCCCGAATTGGTCGGGTCGGTCCTGGAGGTGATGCGCGATCTGCGGGAAAGCGGCATGACCATGGTGGTCGTCAGCCACGAAATGCGCTTCGCCGAGCAGGCGGCCGACCGGGTGATCTTCATGGATGGCGGGGTCATCGTGGAGGAAGGCACTCCGCAGCAGGTGTTCCGGGATACCCAGCACGAGCGCACCCGTTCCTTCCTCGCCCGCGTGACCGATCACTAGAAGCGGAGCTGGACAGAGACATGGACGCCTTCCTCGACCAATTCTTCAACGCCGAAGTGATGCTCCGCTATCTGCCGGACATCATCGACGGGCTCTGGGTGACCCTGGGTCTGGCGCTGGCGGTCATCGTCACCGGCATCGCGCTCGGCCTGCTGCTCGCCTTCATCCGGGCGTTCCAGGTCCGGGGGGTGAACTTTCTGATCATCCTGTTCATCGACCTGTTCCGGGCGTTGCCGCCGCTGGTGATCATCATCGTCGGGTATTTCGGGCTGCCCTATATCGGTATCCAATTCTCCGGTTTCGCGATCAGCTGGATCTGCCTGTCGCTGGTCCTGGCCGCCTTCGCGGAGGAGATTTTCTGGGCCGGCATCACCTCGGTTCACAAAGGCCAGTGGGAGGCGGCCCGCTCCACCGGCCTCTCCTTCTCCGAAACGCTCGGCTATGTGGTGATCCCGCAGGCGATCCGGATGACGATCCCGCCGCTGACCAACCGGACCATCGCGATCACCAAGAATACCGCGCTGGCCTCCGTCGTGGCGGTGCAGGAGATGCTGACCGTCGCCCAGACGTCGCTCGCCTATGCGGCCAACACCTCGCCGCTCACCCTGGCGGCGATCGGCTATCTGCTGGTCTTCTTCCCGCTGGTTCTGCTGAGCCGGTGGATCGAAACCCGTTTCGCCTGGAAGCGCTGAGGGGAGAGGACAGATGGATTGGGAAGTCATTCGCTTCAGCTTCTTCCACTGGGAAAGCATTCAACAGGTCTATCCGCTCCTGCTCGATGGGTGGTGGATGACCATCAAACTCTGCCTCGCGGTGGTGCCGCTGGGCTTCACGCTCGGTTGTATGATCGCGACGGTGCACAGCTTCCATGTCCGGATGCTGAACTACCCCCTGATCTTCGCGGTGGACTTCTTCCGCTCGATCCCGCCGCTGGTGCTGCTGATCTACACGGTCTACGGCCTGCCCTTGCTGGGCTGGGACGTGCCGGCCTTCGGCGCGGTCGTGGTCGCCTTCACCTTCAACAGCGCCTCCTATTACGGCGAGATCATCCGGGCGGGGATCGAGAGCATTCCGAAAGGCCAGATGGAGGCGGCGCGCTCGACCGGCCTCACCCGCCTGCAGGCTATGATCCACGTGATCCTGCCCCAGGCGGTCCGCAATGTGGCGCCGGATCTGACCTCCAACACCCTGGAACTGATCAAGGCGACATCCATCGCCAGCGTCGTGGCCCTGCCCGAATTGCTGCGCATGGGCCGGGTCACCCAGGGGCTCGTCTATAACGCGACCCCGCTGATTGCGGTGGCCGTCATCTACCTCATCATGCTCTGGCCGATGGTCCGGCTGCTGTCCCGGCTCGAACGCCGGATGATGTCGTCCCGTTAAGAACGAAACCCGGCTCAACGCCGAGGAGGAAACGCCATGACCGATTATCTCGAGACCGTCTCCGCCTATGTCGCCGACACGACCCTGAACGATCTGCCGCAGCCGGCCATCGATCGGGCGCGCCGGGTCCTCGCCGACAGCGTGGCGGCGATCGCCGCCGGATCGGCGGAGCCCGAGGTGGTTTCTTTGACGGAGAGGGTGACCGGCGACGGCACCACCGGGCGGGCCAGTGTGATCGGCACGGGCCTTGCGACCGAGCCGGCGAAGGCGGCCTTTCTCAACGGCACCGCCGGCACCTTTCTGGAACTGGACGAGGGCAACCAGTTCTCCCGCGGTCATCCGGGCATCCACGCCCTGCCGTCGGCGCTCGCCGTGTCGGAGGCGGCGGGGAAGTCCGGCGGCGAGTTCCTCACCGCCATGATTCTGGGCTACGAGATCGGCGCCCGGATCGGCATGGCTTCCAAGATTCTGCCCTCCATGCATCCCCACGGCACCTGGGGCACGGTCGGGTCCGCCGTCGCGGTCGCCAAGCTCCATGGCGCCGACGCTGGCCAAGTGAAGGAGGTCATCAATGTGTCCTCGACCCTGGGGCTCGCCACCAGCCGCCAGACCATGCTGCAGGGCGGCACCGTGCGGAACAGCTTCGCCGGCGTTTCCGGCCATTTCGGCATCCTCGCCTGGCAGATGGTGGAGAGCGGGTTTACCGGCGAGCGGGACGGGCTGACCACGGTCTGGGGCACGGTCAGCTCCACCGACTGGCAGCCGGACGTTCTGACCCATGAACTGGGAGAGCGTTACGAGATCGCCCGCAACTATTTCAAGCGTCACGCCTGCTGCCGCTATAACCACGGCGCGCTCGACGCCTTCCAGATGATTGTGGACGCCCGCGGCACCCTCGACCCGGCCACGGTCGCCCATGTGAAGGTGGAGACGTATTCGCTGGCCGCCCAGCTCTCCGACCGCACACCGCGCAACACGCTCGCCGGCAAGTTCTCGCTGCCCTTCGCCATGGCCTCGACCCTGATCAACGGGTCGAGCGGGGTGGAGAGCTTCACCTGGGACAAGATCCGCGACCAGGCCATCCAGGCCTTCGCCGACAAGGTCGAAGTCGTCGAGGACCCGAGCCTGACGGCGATGATGCCGCAATACCGGCCGGCCCGCGTGACGGTCACCTTCACCGACGGGACCACCGCGTCGGCCGAGACCAAGACCAATCGCGGTGATACCGAGGATCCCTATTCGGACGCGGAACTCGACGCGAAATACGCCGATCTCGCCGGCCGGGTGTGGTCGCCCGAGACCGCGTCGGCCGTCTACGACGCCTGCTTCCGGGTCGAGAGCCTGGCGAACATCGGCGCCCTGACCGGCCTCTTCACCGGCCCCGTGACCGCGCCGACAGCCGCTCAAGCCTGAGAAGGTGGCGGGGTACCGCCGTCAGTGCCGATGCTCCGCGTGGAGGACATCCTGGGTTCCGAACATCCGGCTATCTCGCCCGGCATCCTATTGAAAAAAATTAATCAATCGTGCAACGGGCGACCGTCGGACACTGTGGCCGTCGTCACCCGGTCCGCCGGGAATCGGACGGTCACCCGGGTTCCCTCGCCGAGGCTGCTGTCGAGGGTCAGGCTGCCGTTGTGCAGGTCGACAAGCGACTTGGCGATCGCCAGTCCGAGACCGCTTCCAGCCCCTTTGGCGGTCCATTGATGCCGACCGCCCGCCTGCTCGAAGGGCAGGAGCACGCGCTGTAGTTCGTCGGTCGGGATCCCGCTGCCATTGTCGGCAACCTCGATCCGCAGTCCCGCTTGCCCTTCGTCGGCGACCGTGACGGCGATCCGGCCGTCCTCGGGCGTGAACTTGAACCCGTTCGACAGAAGATTGGTAAAGACCTGCCGCAGGCGGCGGGCGTCGCCCCGGAGCATCGGCCGCGAGGGCGCGTCGATCCCGCAGGTCTTGAGATGGCCGTTCCCGGAAGCCTTGCGGACCTGATCGATGCAAGTCTGGAGCTCGCCGACGATGTCCACAGCGCCTTCGTCCAGCGTCAGCTTGCCCGCCTCCACCCGAGAGATATCGAGGATATCGCCGATCAGGTCGTTCAACTGGGCGCCGGCTAGAGTCACCGCGTCGGCATAGGACCGGATCCTCTCCCTATTCGGACCCAAATCCTCGAAACCCGCGATCAATTCGGAAAAACCGATGATGGAATTCAGTGGGGTGCGGAGGTCATGGCTCATCTTGGCGAGGAAATCGGACTTGGCGAGATTGCTGCGTTCCGCCTCCTGCTTCGCCTCGGCCATCTCCATCTCGGCCTGCTTCAACTCGGTGACGTCCGCCTGGACGCTGACGAAACCGCCGCCCGGCATGGCGCGGTCGGTCGTCTTGAGCCATCTTCCGTCCTTGAGACGGACGGTGAAGGAGCCCATGAGAGTCCGCCGATATTCCGCCTTGCGGTCGAGATAGTCCTCCCCGCTGCCATATTCGTCGCCGACGACGACATTCCCGCGTTCGACATCGATGCGGCCCAAATCCCGGAAATGGGCGCCGGGCCGTGCCTCGTCCTCGGTGTAGCCGTAGATGTCGCGAAAAGCGCGGTTGCAGAAGACGAGACACCCCTCGGCGTCGTAGATGACGAAGGCCTCGCCGAGAACATCGAGGGCGCTTGCCAATTGCGCGATCCGCGCCGGCTCCACCGTCCCGTCGGCGCCCAAGCGCGACAGAGCCTCGTCGAGATCCGGGTTTTGTGTTGGTTCCTGAGGGGCGGTACCGCTCCCGTTTTTCGTTATCATTCTGGCGGGTGCCCTGGGTTCCGAAGTTCTGAACTTTCGTCCGTGCCCGAATAGAATACCCAATTCTTTAACCGCCGGTTAACGGAGTGCACAGTTAGCCATCCGCCGCTTCGTCCAGAACCGGCACGGGAGTGAGCAACCGATGGGTCGCCTGCCCGATCATTGCCTCGACATCGTGATCGTCGACGAAATGATCGTAGACCTCGTCGATCAGAAGGAAGGCCGTGCCGTGGACGAATGTCCAAAGCGGGAAGGCGTGCCGCTTGATCTCCTCTTCGTCGTCGGTGCCGTAGCGGGCAGCCAGTTGGTCGAGAAGGGTTCCGAAGCAACGCATGCCGTGTTCGTGCACCTCGTTGTCGCAACGTAGATTGGGCGAGCTTCCGAACATCATCCGGAAGACTTCGGGCTGCCCGCGGGCGAAACGGACATAGCCGCAGCCGCCGGCGGCGATGGCGGACGCGCTGCCTTTCCTGAAGCGCGCGTTCTCGGCATTGGTCGTGCGCGCCAACTCGTCGAACCCTTCGATGGCGACGGCCCGCAACAGATCCTCGCGGCTTTCGAAATGCCGATAAAGGGCGGCCGACGAGACCCCGACCTGCTTGCAGGCGTCGGCGACCGAGAACTGCGAAACGCCATGGTCACGGATCAGCCGGTAGGCGGCCGCGATCAAGGCTTGGCGGAGATCGCCATGATGATAGGCGTGTTTCCGCCGGCCCGACTCGGCCTGCCCGGATCCTTCTCTATCCTGTGGTTTTTCCAAATCGTGTCCCACCCGGTCCCGCTTCGCCCCGGAGGGCCTCCGTCTTTCTATTAGATAGGAAAGGTTGACGAATGTTAAATCCAATAACATATGTTGCGGAGATTAACATTCGGGGCGCACGACATGGCTGACTCGTCTAGAAGTCAACGGGCCGGAGGCTTGGTCCGAACTCTTCTGCGCGGCGGGGCCGCCCTCCTGGTGGCCGGTAGTCTCGGCCTCGTCGCCTTCGGTGGAATCGCCTATCTCCACGCACGGGCCGAGGCCCGTCCCGATCCCGAACAAAGGCCGCCCTTGCCGGTCGCGACCCTGACGGCGGAGCGGCAACAGAGCTACGCGACAACGGAATTCTACACCGGTCGGGTCGAGGCGCGGGCCGAGACGGCGCTCGCCTTCGAACTCCCCGGGCTGGTCACGGACATCCTGGCGGAGGAGGGGGACCGCATCGCCGCCGGCACGCCGATCGCCTTGTTGGACACGGATTTGCTGCGGGATGAAAAACGCCGGCTTGAGGCGGACCGCCGGGCGCTGGAAGCGGACATGGCCTTTGCCGAGAAGACCGAGCGACGCCAACAGTCGCTGGAGCGGAAAGGCTTTGCCGCCACCGCCGCCCTGGATCAGGCGGAAAGCGCCGTGCGCTCGCTGCGGGCCCGGATCCTGTCAACCGAGGCGGCGATCGCCGGCGTCGACACGCGGCTGGCCAAGTCGACCCTCGTCGCACCCTTCGACGGGGTCATTTCCGTTCGCCGGGTCGATCCGGGGGCGGTTCTCGAAGCAGGCATGCCGGTGGCGACCCTGATGGCGGTCGCCCGGCCGGAACTCCGCATCGGCATCGCCCCGGAAACCGCGAAATCCCTGCGTCCCGGCGACCGGGTCGACGCCGCGGTCGGCCGCCGGTCCTATACCGCGACCGTGCGTTCGGTCATTCCCCAGGTGAGCCCGGTGACCCGAACGGTCGACGTTCTGTTCGATCTGGAAGGGGACCAAACCCCCGAAATCGGGCAGACCGCCACCATCTCGCTACCGCGGACCCGTGATCAGGCCGGCTTCTGGCTGCCGCGCGGCGCGTTGAGCGAAGGCGCGCGTGGGCTATGGAGCGTGCTGGTCGTCGACGAAAGCGGGGATGTTCCCGTGGCGGTCCGGGAAGTGGTCCGCATCATCCATGCCGAAGCGGACAAGGTCTATGTCGAGGGCTCGCTCGCCTCCGGTGCCCGGGTCGTCGCCGAGGGGACGCACCGGCTGGCGCCGGGGCAGCCGCTCGCGGTGCGGCCGGCGGAGTAGCGGCCATGATCAAGACGCTCACCTATCGAGACAAACGCCTGTTCGGCCTGGCCGTCGCCATGCTCGTCGTTCTCGGGGCGTCTTCCCTCCTGACCATCGGCCGTCAGGAGGACCCCACCATCACCAACCTTTTCGCCACCATCATCACGCCCTATCCGGGGGCCAATCCGGCCAGGGTCGAAGCCTTGGTGTCGAAAAAGATCGAGGAGGAGTTGGAGGAGATCGCCGAGATCGAGGAGATCAAGTCGACCTCCCGCACCGGGATTTCCGTTGTGTCGGTCGAGCTGTCTCAGTTCATCGGCGATCAGGAGATCGAGCAGGCCTGGTCCGAGATCCGGGACGCGCTCTCGGACGCCGCCGTGAACTTTCCCGCCGGCGTGCCGGAGCCCACCTTCGACAACGACCGTACCGGCGCCTACACGGCGATCAGCGCCATCGCGCCGGCGCCGGGACGCGAGGTGCCGATGGGTGTCCTCAACCGCTATGCCGAGTTGCTGCAGGATCGGCTGCGCCAGGTGCCCAACACCAAATTCGTCCACCTCTTCGGCGAACCGGTCGAGGAGGTGAGCGTCATCGTCGACCCGGAGACCCTGGCCGGTCTCGGCATCACCGCCCGTCAGGTCGCCGCTGCGATCCAAAATGCCGACGCAAAGGTCCAGGCGGGGCAGGTGCGCGCCAGCCTTTCCGACACGGTGATCGAGGTGAGCGGCGAGATCGAAAGCATCGACCGGGTGAAGGCCGTTCCCGTCGTCACGTTGGAAAACGGCAAGCTCGTCCGGGTCGGGGACATCGCGACGGTCAAGCTGGGCGACCGCGATCCGCCCGGCGCGCTCGCCTATTCCAACGGCGCGCGCGCGATCCTGGTCGCGGCCCGGATGGAGGACGATAAACAGGTCGATACCTGGACCGCGTCGGTCAAGGCGCGCATGGCGGCGTTCGAAACGGAACTGCCCCAAGGCGTCACCCACGAGTTGTTGTTCGACCAGGAAGGCTACACCGTCGACCGGCTGGCCGATGTCGGGGTCAATCTCGCCATCGGCGTGGCGCTTGTCGTCGCCATTCTGTTCGTCACGCTCGGCTGGCGGGCCGCCCTGATCGTCGCTGCGATCCTGCCGTTGACCAGTCTCGGCTCCATCGCGGTCCTCAAATGGATCGGCATTCCGATCCATCAGATGTCGGTGACCGGCCTGATCGTCGCCCTCGGCCTTCTGGTCGATGCGGCGATCGTCATGACCGACGAGATCCGCAAGAGCCTGCGGGACGGTCGCAGCCGGGAAGCGTCGGTGGCCGCCGGCATCGAGCGGCTGGCCGTCCCGCTGCTCGCCTCCACCGTCACCACCGCGCTCGCCTTCACGCCGATGGCCATGCTGCCCGGGCCGGCGGGCGACTTCGTCGGTTCCATCGCCATGTCGGTGATCGTGATGCTGTTCATGAGCCTGGCGCTCGCCATGACGATCACCCCGGCGCTATCCGGCTGGGTCCTCACCGCCGATCACGCGGTGCGGGAGGAGCGGCTCGATCCAATCATCGTGCGCCTGTTCCGGGCGACCTTGAGACTGTCGGTGGCGCATCCCTGGCTGTCGATTCTCGCGGCCCTGGTTCTGCCGGTCATCGGCTTCGGCGCGTTCCCGACCCTGACGGCCCAGTTCTTCCCGGGCGTCGACCGCGATCAGTTCTATGTCGAGGTGTTCCTCGCCCCCGGCAGCGCGATTTCCCGCTCGGACCGTCTGGCCGCCGACATGGAGCGGCGGATCCGGAGCGAGGAGGGAGTCGAGGCGGTCCATTGGGTGATCGGCGAGAGCGCGCCCGCCTTCTACTACAACATGCTGATGAACCAGGACGGGGTGTCGCGCTACGGTCAGGCATTGATCAGCACCGCCTCGCCGGAGGCGACGGAGGCGATCATCCCCCGCCTTCAGCAGAGCCTGGACGAACAATTCCCGGAGGCTCAGATCCTGGTGCGCGGCCTGGTCCAGGGTCCGCCGGTGGATGCGCCGGTCGAATTGCGGGTCGTCGGGCCGGAGATCGCCGTCCTGCGTGAGGTCGGCGAGCAAATCCGGGCCCGGATGGCCCAGACCGCCGGGATCACCCATACCCGCGAAACCCTGATCGCCGGTGAACCGAAGCTGGTGTTCGACCTCAACGAGGACCGGGTGCGGGCGGCCGGGCTCGACCTCAGGGCCGTTGCGCGGCAGCTTGAGGAAAGGCTCGAAGGGGTGACGGGCGGGTCGCTTCTCGAAGGCACCGAGGAGCTACCGGTGCGGCTGCGGCTGCCGGACGAGGCTCGCGGCAGCATGGAACGGATCCGCTCGCTGACGCTGCTCGCCCCGTCGGCCTCGGAGCCGGGTGCGTTTCGGGCGGTCCCGCTGACCAGTCTCGGCGAGGCGCGGTTGGTGCCGTCGGAGCCGCCGATCATTCGGATCGACGGGGAGCGGACCAACACGGTTCAGGGCTTCATTCGCCGCGGCCTGCTGCCGGAAGAGGTGCTGGCCGCCTTCCGCGCCGACCTCGCCGCCGACCCGGTCACCCTGCCGCCCGGATACCGGTTCGAGACCGGCGGGGATTCCGATGCGCGGTCCGAAACCATCAACAATCTGATCTCGACGCTGGGCGTGGTGATCGTGCTCAGCGTCGCGACGATCGTGCTCACCTTCCGCTCCTACCGCCTCTCGATCATCGCCGGGATCGTCTGTGTGCTGTCGATGGGGCTGAGCCTCTTCGCCTTGGCGGTCTTCAATTATCCCTTCGGAATTAATGCGTTGATCGGGGTGATCGGCTCCATCGGGGTGTCGATCAATGCGGCGATCATCGTGATGACCGGCTTGCAGGCCGACCCAAAGGCCTGCGCGGGCGACCGGGAGGCGGTGGTCCATGTGGTCAACGACAGCTCCCGGCATATCGTCTCGACGACCCTGACCACCTTCGGCGGCTTCCTGCCGCTGATTCTGGCCGGCGGCGGCTTCTGGCCGCCCTTCGCCATGTCGATCGCCGGCGGGGTGCTGCTGTCGACCATCGTCTCCTTCTACTTCACGCCGCCGATGTTCCTGCTGATGTATGCGAAAAAGCCGAAACGGCGGGATGAGACCCCGGAAGAGGCCACCGACACCCCGGTCTACTCCCTCGACGAGGCCCGGGTGGCTTGACTTCGACGGATGGGGTTTTCAAACCGATCATTCCAAAACCCGTGTTGAGCGTTAGGCCGACCGATAAACGGTGATGGCTTCACAAGCGCGATAGGCTTTTGACGAAGCTGGGGCTACGCTGACGGTCCGACCCGCTGTCTTCTTCGGACCCAATGCCCCGACCAGAATCGCGAGACGAGCCGCAAGTTCTCCTATGCTGGCATGCGCCCTTCCATGATTGGTGGGTAAGTGGCCGCCAGATCACCATCGGCCCCTTCGTCGAAGACGCGGACTTCGTCGGCGGACGGCGTAAATGCCGGAAGGTTCCCGCGGGGGCGATCGATCTCGGCGCTTTCGTGCGCGCCCTGCCGCCGGAAGACAGGCCGGATCTGGTCGTTGTCGTCCTCGACATGACCCGGGCCCTGGTGCCGCTCAATCTCGCGGCCATCGACTGTCCGAAGATCCTTCTATTGGGCGATACCCATCACGGGGACACGCCGATCGGCTTCGCGCTCGGCTACGCGCTCAAGGAAGGCTTCGACAAGGTCATCGGCAATCACGTGCCCCAGCATCTCCATTTCTTTCGAGAGGCGGGGCTGTCGGTCGGCTGGGTGCCGGGCGCCTGGGTGCGGGACGAGCGCTTTGAGCCGGGACCGGCACGCCCGGACCGGTTCGTCCATGTGGGACAGGTGGGCGACCGCCACCCGGTCCGCCTTTCCGTGTTGTCCGGCCTCGCCGAACGGGATCTCCCGGTCGACCTCTACCAGACCCGGACCGCGGCGGAGGCGGCTGGGCTCTATGCCGGGCATCTCGGATCGTTGAACATCTCGCTCAACGGCGATCTCAACCAACGGGTATTCGAGGTCCTGACGGCGGGCGGCTGCCTGATCACGGACCGGTTGGCGCCCGAGGCGGGTCTGGAGATGTTGTTCCGGGAAGGTGAGCATCTGTTTACCGCCGAGGTCGCCAGGTTCGCCCCGATGCTGCGCCGGCTGCTGGACGATCCGACGGAGGCCGCCCGGGCCGCCCGGGCCGGTCACGACCACTATCGCCGCCTACACAGCGAGGCCGTTCGGGCCCGTCGGCTGCTGGCCGAAGGCCTCGGCGGTTGGCGGGAGATGACGCCTTTGCTGCCGCCGGACGCACGCCTCGACGAGGGGCGTCTACACGGGTCGGGCCGGAATGCCGGCGCGTTGGTGCCACGGATCCGGGCCTATGAGGCGGCCCAGGAACATCATCGGCGTGTGGTCGCCCCGTCTTTTCATCCGGGACAGGATGTCGGGGCGGATGTCATGAGCGACCTCGTGGACCTCCACCGGGCGCGGATCCTGGCCCCGGACGCCCCGGTCGCCGATGCCACGGCGGCCCTGGTCGGGTCGCCTGCGGATGTCGAGAGGCTCGCGGCGGCTGAGAACGACTTTACAGGCGACGTTGTCGCCGTGGGAGGTCCGGAAACGGAGAACGCGCTGCGCGCCAAAGGGATCGATCCGACCCGCTTGTCCCGCCATCTCAAACTAAGCTAACGTATAGAAGTTAAGACCCTGCGGCCGGGCTCCCAACCAGAGAGGGTACGGTCATGATCAATAACGTCGGTTCAACCGACCGCGCGATCCGCCTTGCGGCCGGGATCGTCCTGTTGGGCTTCGGCCTGTTTTGTCCCTTCGCCCATAGTTTGGGCGCGGTGGTCACCGGGATTTCCATTGTCGTGGGATTGGTTCTGCTCGGGACCGGCATGGGCCGGTTTTGTCCCGCCTACCGGCTTCTGGGCATATCGACCTGTCGATCCGGCGATTCGGCGCCATCGCAGCCCTGAGGGCGGCCCGAAAAAGGGCCCGACAAAAAAGGACCCGGCAGCCTTATGAAGTGGAGGGGGACGGCTGCCGGGCCCAGAGTCGCCTGTGGCAAGTAGCAGGGGTACCTGATACTTGAGGGTAGAATACGCACAATTTCCTAATGGAAATTTAACGGCGGGCGCTTTTTGCCGATAGGTGGCGTTCGGTGCCAAATCGCCCAAAAAGGGAAAGCTGAAAGGGCTATCAACCAGTGCGCGGCGGGAGCCGAACGACCCCGGCGCCGGCCATCAGTCGCCGTCGCCTCCGCCATCACAGACGGCGGAGGGTAATTCCGGGATCCGGTAAGGGTCAGGCTTTGCCGGAGACGTAGTCCTTCAGGGCTTCGGCTTCCGCCTCGCTTTCGTCCAACCGGTGGCGGACCACGTCGAGCAGGCTGACCAGTCCGCAGAGGCTGCCATGGTCGAGCACGGGCAGATAGCGGATCTGATGCCGGTTCATCAGTTCATAGACCCGCTCCATCGGTTCCGCCGCGGTGCAACAGATCACATCGATGGTCATCAAGTCGGCTACCGTACGATCGACCACCCCGGCCCCGATCCGATTGAGGCCCCTGACGATGTCGCTCGCCGAGACGATCCCGTCGACCGACTGGCCGTCGGCGCTGACGACCAAGGCGGAAATCCGCTCTTTCTCAAGACGATCCATGGCTTGTTGAACCGTGGCGCCCGGCTCGATGGTCGGCGTTTTCTCGTTCTTGATTTCGATGAGTGTCCTTACCGTCATGTCGATCCTCCCCTGTTTATTGCCTTCGTCGATATCGGGCCGCGGCCGGTCCCTTTGCCTGGGACGCCTCGCAAAAGCCCCTGAAGAAGGATGGGAATAGTGTACACGAGACTCCCAGAACCCCAAGCGGAACCCCAAGCAGTACCCCAATCGAACCGTGCGTTATGCATGCGACATGAACCGCATCGGCTGTGAAGCCCCGTAGTCGGGATAGGGTCATTATCGTTGGAGTCCGCAGGGGAAATCGTCATATATTAGTAACAAAAGGGAGGAGGTACCCCGATGTTACGCCATGTAAGCCCCGATGTGGTCATCAACCAAGACCTGCTCACCATGCCCGAAACGGCCAGCGTGAAGGAGGCCGCCATCGCCATGAAGGAGCGTGGGGTTCACTCGGTTCTCGTGGTCGAGGGCGACGCCTTGCTCGGCATCTTCACCGGCGCCGACCTGATCGATCGGGTTGTCGCAAACGGACGGGATCCGGACGCCACCAAGGTGGGGCATGTGATGACCAGCGGCGTTGAAACCGTGCCGCCGGATACGCTGGCGATAGACGCGCTCAGAAAGATGTCCGACGGCGGGTTCCGTCATCTGCCGGTCGTCAAGGACGGTCGCCTGGTCGCGGTTCTCTCGCGTCAGGACTTCCTAAGAGAGGAAGAGGACGAGATGGACCTCGAACAGGCCCTGTGGGAGCATCTGTAAGCGCCTTTTGGGGCGTCTTTCGGGCTCCTGTCGGGTCGCGCGTTTCAGTCCGCCTTCGGTGAGATCATGACCATGAAGGGGATGCGGCCATGGGCCAACGTCAGGGAACCCATGCCGGTCACCACCTGCTTTTCCTCGTTTTTCAGCGAGGCGTAGAGTTCGTAGCCGACATGCTCGTCCGGCAATTCGACATGATCGACATGTTCCATGAAGGCCTTGATCACGGTGATCGGGCTCTTCGTGAACAGATCGTCCGGCGCGTCGAAGACATAGCGGTGATCCGCGCCATGCCCCTCGCCGACGCCGGCGTCCATGATCGTCGCTTCCACTTTCATCATCGCCATCTCGTGCCCTCCCGCTGAATCGGCGTGCCGGTCGGACCGGTTCGCCCCGCAAGGACTGTAGCCCCTGACGGCGAGGTGACCAACGCCCGGACGGCGCCACGGTGGGAATTTCGCAAAACTGTCATTGTCGCGATCGTGCTTCCGGAGCGATCAGCGATTCTCCAGGAAACAGGTCATTTCCAGCCCGGGGAACAGGTCCTTGATGTTGCCGTCCTCGGCCAGGCTGTGGATGCCCGCGACATGGGCGACGCCCCCGGTCTCGGAGCGCATCGGCAGATCGACGGCGACGACATGCCGGTTGGGGCGCCTGTGCTGGGCCAGGGTTCCGCCGGAAATGCCGATAAAGGGTGTTTCCCGCATCTTCCGGAAGTAGGCGAGTTCGGTCTCCGCCCAGACGTCCGGCTCGGTCGATTGCTCGCCCAGATGCTTGTTTGTGTAGTCGCAGCCCCACCACTCGGTCAGGACGGTCCCCCAGAGGCTGAAGGTTACGTTGAACGGCGCCTCGTCGAAACGGGCCAGGAAGACCTGGCCGTGCCAGCCGACGAAGTCATAGAAATCGAACGCGCGACGGTCCGGCAGTGCTTCGCCCGGGGCCCGTTTGTTGCGCCATATCTCCACGATGCCGGCAAAATGCAGAAATGCCGCCGGATCGGTTTCGAGCGGGCACATGTAATAGGTCCAGCCGGTCTTGTGTGTCGTGCGCACGTGAGCCCCATGACAATTTGCGTGAGGCCGCAAATATGCGCATCGGGCTCTAATAAAGCCTTAACCCGGATAACGGGTTTCTGTCGTTATGAATGGCCTTTATTCGGGTCGTGTGCGCACAAGATCGCTTCGCGGCATAACAGGCATGATCGAGGCCTTGCGAGCCCAGTGGCGGAGCGAAGCGTGAAGTCCAGGTAAATTCCGATTCCAACGAAACCTTGAGATATGCCAGACAGCACGCTGGCTGCCCATCTGCGGGAACTGAAAGCGCGCGCATAAGATTGGTTTCGTACACCGATCATAGCTCAACAGCCGATCGACCGTATTTCGTGTTACAGCGCCGATTTCTGGCGGGACTGTGGAGGGCGGCATAGGATCAGGTCGTTCGCATCTGATTTCGAAATGCTCCGGGTGAAATCCCGAACCTGCTCGAGAAGAGACCTGTCAAATGCTGTTGCGATGAGAAACCGCATGCGAGCGAGATCTCTGCAAGGCTCTCGCTCGTTGTCATCAGTGCGAAGCGCGCCGCTTCGAGGCGACGGCGAATGAGCGTCTGGTAGGGGCTCTCGCCAGCCGCGTTCCTGAAGGCTTTTGCGAATCGCGTCGGCGATAGTCCCGCCAGCGTGGCCAGATCGCCGATCGCGATCGGCTCTGCGACATGCGTGTCCATATAGTACAGGATTTCATCGACGGTGTTCCTCGACAGCGGTCTGACCTCCCGCTGCCGAGTGAGCTCGGAGTCGAGATATCGGTCGAACGCGTCGGCAAGAGAGCAGACGAGCGCGTCGAAGTAGAGCGGTTCGGGCACCGCGTTCGACAGGCCGCCCCGCACGATGCGCGCCAGAAGATCGCCGATCTCGCGGTTCTTGTGGAAGGATCGACGCGCCCAGCGCGCGACGGAGGTGCCCCATCCCAATCCCTCCGCGCCCGCGCCGAGCCGTGCGTCGTCCAGCACCAGCTCGATCCAGTGCCCGCCACGAGAGGAGTACATCACAGCCCCCGCGCCCGGAGCGCCTAAGATGAACTCGCCCGCCTGGACATTCATCGCCAACTCGCCATCGCCGACATCGATGGAACCCACTTTCCGGGACATCGTCATGTAGATTGCGACGCCATCATGAGGCGTATGGTGATGAACGCCAGCATGCGCTCCCCGAACATGCGCGATGCGTAACGTCGTTTCACTCAGTTTCTCGCGGGACAACGAGCGGATGGAACGCGGCTGCTCGACCGACACCGATGGGATACTCCAGCCTCTGTCTTGCTTCATCGCATTTTCAGTAGTCATCCGTCGTCATCTAGTGGAACGCGGTAGTGTCGAGAATACACGCCCGCAGCGGGTCTTGTAACCGCAGGAATCTGAAAGATTGGCGAGGCGGCTCCCATTAGTCTCGTCGCGGACCTTCAAAGAAATCGGCGTCCGAGACTATGGCTGTCCAGACTCGGAATCCCAGCAGGGGTCGCCGCCCCATGAAGGAGAAAGGAAAACCCATGTTTCAGTCGAAAAGCCGCGTCGCCGGCGTGCTGATGAGCATAGGCGCAGTTACTGCGGCGCTAGCACTTAACGATCCGACGCCTGCGATCGCTCAAGACAGAGAGATCGTGCGTGCCAGCTTTAACGAAGACGGCAGCGTGAGCCAGCCGGAGAACTGGCGGACGTGGATCTTCGTTGGCGCACCGCTCACGCCGAACGCCCTCAACGGCGGCGAGGCAGCTTTCCCTGAGTATCACAATGTCTATATCGAGCCGTCGGCCTTCGAGCATTGGCGGCGTACCGGCGAATGGGCGGACGGGACGCAATTCGCCAAGGAACTTGTGCTGCTCCGGCAGGCTGACGATTGCGAGCCGGACCCGGACAATGGCTCCTGCGCGCAAACCTCGGGCCAGGGCTTCTTCCAGGGTGAGTTCGCCGGCCTCGAACTGAAGGTGAAGGACGCGACCCGCTTCGCCGACGAGCCCGGCAACTGGGCGTATTTCTCCTTTGGCCACCAGCCCGAGCCCTATGCCGAAACCGCGACAGCTTTCCCGGCTGACGCGTGCAACGCCTGCCACGAGGCCAACGCGGCCGACGACTTTGTGTTTACCCAGTACTACCCGGTCCTCCGGGCGGCAAAGCCATGAGGCGGTTATTGAAGGTCCTCGTGCTCCTGCCCGCCCTCGCGGCCGGGAGCGTCGCCGCCCAGGACTTCGCCCTCGAAACGCATGGGGCTGTCGGTCCGGAGGGAGAGATCCGGGTGCCGGACGTGAATTACCGAGGCGAGTGGGTGGCGCTCGGCAACTGGATAACCAATGGCGCCGAGTTCGCCAACGAGATCCACACCGTCTATACGCAGCGCGAAGCGGTGGCGGCCTATCTTGAGAATGGGTCCTTCCCGGACGGCACCGTCGTCGTGAAGGAACTGCTTTCGGCGGAGGCACAGGACATGACCACCGGGTTCATCTCCCATGCGACCACGCTGAACGGGTGGTTCGTGATGGTGAAGGACACCGAAGGCCGCTTCCCGGACAACGCGCTCTGGGGCGACGGCTGGGGCTGGGCGCAATTCAGTGCCGATGCACCGAGGCAGAGCTTCACCAAGGACTACGAAGCCGAATGCCGCACCTGCCATGTACCCGCGCAAGATACCGATTGGCTTTACACTTGGGGGTATCCGGCGCTGCGTTGAGCAGCCAGCCGTGAACGGCATGTCGGCGGCGGGCGGCAATCCGTTCGGGGCTCATGGTTTTTCGTTTTGTCTCGATTAAAAGGGGCCGGCACTGCCATCGCGGCAATGCCGGCCCGCACTTGTAGGCGGGTCTGGCGATGATCAGTCCACGTGTTTTTCACGCCGAGTGGTGAATATCCACGTCGTCTTCAGGGTGTTTTTCGGGTGGGAGAAAAATCCGCCGTCTGATTAAGGAATTGATTTTCTTTTGGAAGATGGTGCTGCCGCAGAGATTTGAACTCTGGACCTCTCCCTTACCAAGAAAGAGCGCCACCGCGCAAACCGCAGTTTTCTGCGGCTGGATCGCTCTTTATATTCACGGTTTTGCGCCAATAATCACGGTTCGTTCACGCTTTTCAGGTTCATTGAACCTTGGAGCACTCCCTACTTTGCTACTCGGATTTTCGTAAAATCCAATATATCGGCTTCATCGCGCAAATGGTCCGGCGCGAACCGGGCATAGACCTTGCGTGTCGTCTCGACTGAATTGTGCCCAAGGTATTGGGCAATCTTCTCCATCGGCACGCCGGCGGCGGCCATGTGAACGGCGGCCGTATGGCGCAACGTGTGCGGGGTCACGTCGTCAAGTCCGGCACTCTTGCAGGCGACGGCAAACCCTTTCTTGATCGACTTCACCGGCTTCCCACGGAACTCAATCACATGGCCCGTTATGGCAAGCTGTTGGGCTTGCGTGAGTGCCGCCAACAGGCCCGCATTGATTGGGACGACGGCGCGGCCCTTGCGCGGCCCCTCGCTATCGACCCGCAGATTGATCTGCCGGCGGTCAAGATCGACGCGGTCCCATGTCAATTCCAGAATCGCGCCGATCCGGCCGGCGGTGGCCAGCATCAGGTGTATCGCCAGTTTATTGTGCGGCTCGCATTCGGCGGCCAACAGGCGGGTTATTTCCGCGTGATTTAACCATCGGTCTTTGGGTGCGGGCTGCTTCGGCCGTTCGATCGGTGGGGCGCGGTGGATCAGGCCGTGCGCCTGCGCCCATACAAGCACGATGCGGACATGTCCTAATTCAGTCCATATGGTTCCATCTTTGCGGCCCTTTTCTCGCCTGTGCTCGACGTAGGACCGGCAGATGTCCGTTGTGATCTGGTCCGGCCGCAGATGCCCAAAGTACGGGCCGATGGCTTTCCATTCAAAGCCCATTGTCGCCGCGATAGGCCGGCCGGCCTTTTCCTCCCGGTAGCGGTCCCACAGCCCCTTGACGGTCGGCGCTTTCTTGTCAGCCTTGGCCCGTTCCTGCCGAATTTTGTCTAGGGCTGCGCTCTCCGCTTCCTTTCGGGTATGTGCGTCAAGACGATGGCGTCGTCGCTTGCCGCTGTCATCGTGCCATGTGACGACGTATCGGTCGCGCAGTCGTCCGATTTTATAGTCTGGCATTGTTCGTATTCCTGCACAGCGTCGCGGGGAATTCGGATTAGACGACCAAGCCGGAATGCGCGCAAGCGCCCCGCCTTAATTTCCGCCCGCACATGGTTCGGGGAGCATCCCCAAATCCATGCGACCTGCTGCGGCGTGTAGGGCCTAGCCGGTTCCGCCATCACGCCACCCTCCGCAGTTCGGAGCCGCGCAGCCGTCGGATTTCCGCGATGGCGGCGCGGATCTCGTCTTTCCGATAACCCTTGGCATCGGTTACATAGTCCTCGAGTCCGCGCAGATAGAGGCGCATTTCTTCAAGCGTCGGGTTGTTCGGGTCGTTCATTTCGATGTTCATCAGATCAACTCGCCTTCCTTGGTCTTCTCATAGAACGCGTGCCGGGCGTCGTCGCAGGCATACAGCACGTCCTCGTTTTGCCGGCCCTTGGCGGCGGCCTCGATCTTGTCGAATGTCTCGGCGTTGAGTTCCATCAGCGCCCGCACGTCCTTGGGGTCCAGATCGGCGATATGCTCGGTCAGCGAGGCAAGCCATCCGCCCGCGCTGGCGTGTTCTTCCGGCTCTCCGGTCGGCATCACCAGCCTGATCGCCTTCGGTTCGGAGACAGCCGGGGTGTCGGGTGTGTTGTGTGACCCGTCATTGCCCGGCTGCTCCACGGCGGCGGGGGTGGCAGGGCCGCCGTCCTCGCCAGCATCGGGCGCCCAAGACGTTTGCGCCTGCTGTCGAAGCTGGTTCTCAATGCTGTTCGGTGTCTGTGCGGTGGCCGCCTGCTTGCTGTTCGGGGCATCGAAGTCGCCAACTTCCTCGCGCACGCCGAGGCCCTTCAGCACGTCCGCAAAGCCGTTGCGAAGTGCAAAGGCGCGGGCACGCATGGCCAGCATTCGCTTGGGGTACTGCTTCCATGGCCCGCTCTTGTTCCAAAGCCCGGCGGTCTTCGCGTCGGTAACGCTAAACTCGGCCGAAATCAGTTCCGGGTTATCGCGCCGCTTGGCGACGCACTGCGCAACCATTCCGTCGCCTTCGCCGGTGATGCGCTCTTTGAACGCTTCCAGAAGCCCGCTCGCTTGCACGAGACCGAGGGCGGCGTCTCCCCAAATCGTCGGGCGCCCGTTCACCACGGCGATGGACTGGACCGCTTGCATCGGGGGCAGGCCGATTTCCATGCCGGCGAAAATCGACGTGACGATTTTATCGGGCGATTGCATGTCGCGGGGCGCGATGCCCGCCCGATGGATCATTTCGGCCATCCGCCACGCCTGCTCCACATCTTGCGGGACCATGGCGCGAATGCTGCCGCCGGTGACCAGCGCGGCCTTGGTGGGTGCCGGTGCGTCGCCGGCTGTTACTGTCAATGCTTTGGACATGGTTTCTCCTATGCGGCGAAATCGCCGTTTTCGTGTTGACGCTGTAAGCGGTTGTCGGCCCATCCGGGCAGGCCGATCTGCAGGACGTTGTTCCAGGCATAGCCTGGCCATCTCCCGGCGGCGGTGTATTCGGCAAACAGGCGCCGGGCGCGCTGGCATTGCAGCCAACCCCACTGCAATGCGGTCTCGTCCGGCTGGACAACGACGACCTCGTAAGGCGGCGTCTTCGCCTGAAACACCATCAGGTAAACCGGGTCTGCGACACCGGCCGCTTTCAGGCCGTTTTGATACCAAGCCGAGCGAATGTAGTAGGCGTGTTCCCACATCGCCTTTTGCAGATCATCAGGTGCGACCGATCGGGCCGTTTTATAGTCGGGGAAGATCTGCGCATCCGGTGCGGCCGGTAGCCAATCCAGGCGCATTCGGCATTCGACGCCGGTATCCTCGCACGTCCAGAACACTGACCGTTCCGGCAGGCCGTTCTTGAACGCCTGAGAGGCGAGCGGGTGCTTGGACAGGGCGCGGGCCATGCCGACGATGGCCGCAACGTCGCTATGCGGGATTGGCGTCTTACCCGCTTCGCGGATGGCGGCGACCTGCGCCTTGCCTTCCTTGGTGCGGCCGTTGTGGTCGCTTGGCAGTGCTTCGAACCGCTTTTCAAACGTCCCATCGTCTAGCATGTAGGCATGGGCGGCGGTGCCGAAATCCAGCGCCTTGCTGCGCTCTGGCGGGTTGTGCTTGTCGTGCCGGAACTGAGACGGTGACTTCGAAAGGAGATTGATCGCGTCGCTTGCCGACATCGCCGGGTGCGCGTGATAGGCCAGTTCTTCCATATCAACGGTCTTCAGCATCACGGCACCGCCTTCCAGACGATGACGCGCTTGCCCTTGCGGTTTTGCCGCCGCCGGCCGCTGTCTTCGATCAGCCCGGCCGTGCGCAGTTCCGACGTGCGCGGCTGCACGCTGCCATAGGGCATGAGCATGTCGCTGGCCAGTTCGTCGGTGGTGATACCGAAGTCGCCGGCAGCCTTGATACGCTTCAAGGCGCGGGCGTCCACCGACTTAAACGCCTCTTGCGACGTGTCGGTTTTGCCTTCCGCATAAGTGAAAAGATCAGCCATGAATGAGGCTCCCAATGATGACGAGATAGCCGTAGGCGGTGGCGAGAAAGGCGGCGGCAACGATCACGCCGCCGATGAAGCGCAGGACCTCCATCACGCGACCCACCGCCCGAAGGGGTCGTTGCTGCCGCGCTCTGAATAGCGGATGCCGGCGTCATCAAGCGCCTGCTCGACGATCTTCTCGTCACACTGCGCGGCGGTTGAAATACGGGCGGCGAGCGACTGCATGAACGGGTCAACGCTTTTGCAGATGTCCGGCCCGTCGCCGTCTTGGCCCATGTGAATGCTGGTGATGTCGAGGGTGGGTTCGCCGTCGCGCCAAACGACATCGACGCCAAGCACACATTCGATGTCGTGGATGACGGTCGCGCCATTTTCGTCGCGAAGCTGGAACGTGAAATCCATGTTGGCCTCCGTTGTTTGGTAGGTCATATTTTGACCCATACACCGGCGCCGTCAAGTCATTTTGTGACTTACGTAAAATAAAATTTTTTAGCTTAGGTCCACAGCCACTTCCCGATGACCCGGCCTTGTATGTACGCTTCGCCCAAAACGCGCTCGTAAGGGTCAACATCGGGGTCGCGAGACTTCAGCACCACACGCGGCGGGTCCGAATGTGGCACGACCTGGCAATGCTTTATGACGAGGTTAAAACCGTCCCATACGACAAAGATGCCGGGCGGTGACGGCACGATCGATCTGGTGTCCACCATAATGCGTTCGCCTGGATAGAAGTCGGGTGCCATCGACGACCCCTCGACCTGCAATATCTTGATATGCTCAGGATGCGTCTTTGTGACATGCGAGGCGATGTCACTTGGTATCTGCCAGCGATTTTGCACCGGGTATTGCTCAACCAACTCTCCCGCCTTCCCGTATCCCAGATCGACGGCTATGCGCCCCCCAGCCGCCGCGCCCGCTCTTATGTCGAGTTCATCAATGTAAGAAAGTCGGCGCGCGTATCTGGCCCGCTCCGCTGCATTTTTTCCATTTTTTTGAACCACTTCATGCGAGTGCATGTCAGGAAGTTGTAAACCTTTTCGCGTAAACAGTTCAAGCGGATCAACGCCCAAGTGAGGCGCCAATCGCTCGGCCCATTGCATAGATAGTTGGGTCTTGCCGTTTTCCAGCTTAGAAATCTGCGAATTGGTCGCCCCAACTTTTGCGCCCAGGTCATAGGTCGAGAGGCCGGCGGCGTTTCGCAGCTCTTTGAGACGATTTTTCATAACACCACCCTGCCTTTTTTCGTGGCCGAAAGAGTAGGTCAAAAAATGCCTTGATCCGCCGGTCATTTAAGTCTAGATTTGACTTATGAAACTTGCAGACTGGATACGCGCACAAAACCTCACGCTCTCCGAAGTCGGTCGCGCGTGCGGTGTCGACAATCATTCGAACTTCCGCCGTTACGTTACCGGGAAGACGATCCCACGCCCCGAGACGATGGCCCGCATCGTCGAAGTGACGGGCGGCGCGGTGCAACCGAATGACTTTTACGACCTACCCAACAATGTTGGGGCAATCGCAAAGGTGGAAAATGACCAAGGAACCCATGCTGACACATGATTATGTCGCGAAGCGGCTAGAGACCGCCTTGCGTCTCTACATGCCGGACGCCGCGCGCGCCCGTTCCGTCGAGAATGCGACGGGCGTGCCGTGCCGCACGCTGAAAAGCTACCGCGAGGGCAATACGCCGGGGTTGGCCAACTTCCTCGCCATGTGTAAGGCGCTTGGCCCCGGCTTCACGTCGGACATTCTGTCAATGGTAGGGCAATCGGCGCATGCCATCGACGGTGAAGCCGATGCGGACGCCGAACGCCTGACGGACCTGCTGACCCACGCCGCCGCCATGTCGAAGGCGATGGAAGACGGTCGGATTGACCACCGCGAGTTCCGCGAATTGGCCCCGATGGCCCGTGCCTTGGGCGCCGATCTTATCGCTTTTTCAGCCCGCATCGAGCGGGCCTGAGAATGAACACCGGCTCCCCGGACCTTTGCACCATCGTCGCCGCCGCGACGGGTCATCGGCTTCCTGCTTGCGGCTTAAAAGAGCCGGGTGCAAAGCGCGGTTGGGGTGTCCGGTTTGTCTGCTCTGTGTACCGCGCAAAGGAAGCCACGGCGGCATTTTCTTACAACATCGGAGGGAAGTCATGACCGACGTGGGCGGCATCGCAGCCGGTCGGCTGCGATCCTTCATCGAGCGCATCGAGCGCCTGGAAGAGGAAAAGGCGAATATCGCCAACGATATCAAGGAGGTCTTCGCCGAGGCCAAGGCGACTGGCTTCGATACCAAGATCATGCGTCAGGTCCTGAAGCTCCGG
>JANSWW010000018.1 GCA_024743275.1 Alphaproteobacteria bacterium | reverse complement strand
GCTATGTTATACAGAGACATACAGTCACTTGATCGATCCTAAAACCAATCAACCGGCACGCATCACATGCGCACCGCCGACCGCATATCCCTTCCAATCACTTCTTCACTTGTCAAACATACCCACCCCAAAGGAGCGGAACGGGACGCCTCAATCGGCCTTCCCGGAAAAAAAACGCGGCGCTGACTTCCTGCCCTGCTGCCCCGCTGGGGAGCGGCTTGGGCGTTGGCCCCGCGCCGTGTGGAGGGGGCTTATAGGGCGGGTCGGAGCCCCCTGTCAACAACCTTTTTGACGGTTTTCTTTCAAAGGCGGTTTTTTCCGGACCAGACCCCTTTCCGGACCGGAGAGAGAACATGAAGACCGGGTCGAATCCCCCTGATTTCGTGAAGTTATTTGACATTTTAGGGGTAAAGAGGGATTCTTTATACAACGCTTCTCCCGCATATGGAGCGGCGGAAATTCGGCCGGCGCGGCCTAGATGTTTCCCTGATCCTAGGGCCTGCCCCATCGGGCAAGGCTCAAAGGGATCGACGATCCATCCGTTGTGCGCCAGGCCGGCGTCCAGCAACCTCAACCGCCGACCGGCCGCCATCCGGGCGGACCGCTCTCTTATAGAGAAGGGCTTGGACGGGTCGCCCCAAAGCGATGCCCCGAAACCATCGCGGGGCACCGCCCGTATATTCTAGGTCGGATATTCTAGGTCGGATATTCTAGGCCGGGTATTCTAGGAGGGGCGTCGGTCTTGGACCATATAGGACGTGTCTGCATCGGTCGTTCACGGGAAGGTCCCGCGGGACGGCGAACCGGGAAGACGAGAACAACGAAACAAAAGGGCCGGGGACCCACTCGATCGTGCGTATGAAGTTTGTTGGAGTTCTGGGCGCTTTAACCGTGACGACGGCGATCGGGCTGTCGGTCGTCATGAACCGAGCGGATGCGGTCGGCGCCGATCCGGCCCCGCTTCATGGCGGTATCGCCCTGGAGCGCGAGCTCGATCCCGGCGCCTATGACAGACTGGTCCGGCGCAGCCCGGCCCCGGTCGCCGAACCGGTGGTCCAGACCCTGGTCGTCGGGCGCGGCGATACTCTTATGGGGATGCTGACCGATGTCGGGGTCGACCGGCGCGAAGCCTATGACGCCATCGAGGGCCTGAAGGAGGCCTGGGACCCGCGCAAGCTGAAGCCCGGGCAGGAGATCCGGGTCGTCTTTTTGCCGGAAAGCCCGCTCGCCCCGGACAAGACCCACTTCCAAGGCCTGAGCATCGCCACGGATGTGGACCGCCGGGTGGCGGTCAATCGCGCCGTCGATCCGGCCGGCACCGTCGCCTTTTCCGTCGAGGAGCAGGTGATGGAACTCACCCCGGTGACCGCCTTCCGTTCCGGGGTGATCGAAACCAGCCTCTATGAGGCGGCCGTCGATGCCGGGGTCCCGGTCCCGGTCCTTTGGTCGGTGGTCCGCAACCTCTCCTATGACATCGACTTCCAGCGCGAGGTCCAGCGGGGCGACAAATTCGAGATCCTGTGGCACCGGATGACCGACGGCAACGGCAAGATCCTGCGCGAGGGCGAGATCTACCAGGCGGCGCTGACCATTTCCGGCGACCGCTACGCCATGTACCGCTTCGACGAGGGCGAATACGGTCCGGAGTATTTCAACGAGACGGGCGGCAGCGTCCGCAAGGCCCTCCTGAAAACCCCGATCGACGGCGCCCGCATCTCCTCCGGCTTCGGCATGCGCAAACATCCGATCCTGGGCTATTCGAGGATGCACCGGGGCGTCGACTTCGCGGCCCGCCCGGGCACCCCGATCTATGCCGCCGGCAACGCGGTCGTCGACATGGCCGGCTGGAATGGCGGGTTCGGCCGCTATGTCCGGCTGCGCCACTCGGAAGGCTTCAAGACCGCCTATGCCCACATGAAGGCCATCGCCCGCGGCGTCAAAAAGGGCACCCGGGTCAAGCAGGGCCAGGTCATCGGATATGTCGGCAGTTCCGGCCGGTCGACCGGTCCGCATCTGCACTATGAAATCCACCGAAACGGCAAGCAGGTGAACCCGCTGAAGGTCAAGTTCCCGTCCGGGCGCACCTTGAAGGGTGAGGCGCTGGCGCGGTTCCAGGCGGTCCGGGACGATCTCGATATGCAGGTCGCCTCGCTCAGGGCCGAGACCGCCGTCGCCCAGGCGGAGCCGCCCAGCAGCCAATAGGGGCCAGGCCGGGACAAAGGGGGGACACCAGGGTGACCGGAACCGCTTCGTATACGCTCTTCTATCACCCGGGTTTCGCCAGCCTCGCCGTTCATCTGGCGCTCGCCGAACTCGACATTCCCTACACCCTCACCCCAGTCAACATCCCCGAGGGCGAGGGGCGCGAACGGGCCTATCTCGCCGTCAATCCCCATGGCCAGGTCCCGGCGCTGATCGAGACGGTCGGCGGCCAAAAAGGCCCGCCCCTCACCCAATGCGTCGCCATTCTCGAAAGCCTGGCCGAGCGCCATCCGGGGCGCGGCCTGTTGCCGGAGGATCCGGAGAAACGGGCCGAGGCACGGATCTGGATGTCCTATCTTTCGACGACGCT
Source organism: Alphaproteobacteria bacterium (assembly GCA_024743275.1). Classification (GTDB taxonomy): domain Bacteria; phylum Pseudomonadota; class Alphaproteobacteria; order JANSWW01; family JANSWW01; genus JANSWW01. The sequence continues at coordinate 24,908 of JANSWW010000018.1, read as the reverse complement.
GCAGGAGACCTTCCGGCGGTTCTTCCATCCGGAGGACTTCGTCGACGTCGCCGCCCATGAAGCCGATGTCCGGCGGACCGGAGAACGGCGTCTGGGCGAGATCTTCGATTGGGTCGAGGCCAGCCTGAAGGATCGAGGCCCCTATCTCATCGGGGCCGAGCCCTGTGCGGCGGACTATCTGTTCTTCGTGCTCTGCCGGTGGGGCCGCTATCTCTCCCCCGCACCCTCCGACCGCCCCACGATCGCGGCCCTCATCGCGGCCCTGGCGGAACGGCCGGGGGTTCAGAAGGCGCTCAGGACCGAAGGGATCGTCTGATCCGGTCTCCGGACAACACAGCGACAACAACACCCCTGTATGCAACTCCTGGAATAATATATTTATAACTTTTTCTCTCGGATAGAGAGCTTCTATGATCACCCCCGTACTGAAATGCCGCCAGGGCGGGATAGGGGGGACCATGAACACCGACACACACATATCAAAGGACGAAAAAGGGGAACTGACGCTCGCCGGCGCTCTGGGACTGCCGATCCTGGACTCACCGGAGTTCGAGTTGGCCTCCGAGGCATTCGGGGTGGGCCAGGATTTCTGGGACTTCTTGACCGGCGGCCCCAGCGAGCTCGACCAGATCCTGAGCAAACTGGCCGATATCGAGGCCAAACTCGACGCGCTTCGGGCGCAGATCGCGGCGCTCAGCATCGAGATCCAGGCCGAAAAGGCCCATGAGGATGCCAATTACATCGAGTCCGTGTTCCGGACCTTCCAACGCAACATCGCCCGCGCCAAGAACCACGACCGCGACATCGCCAAACAGATCGTGCTCCATCAGGCGACCCTGGTGATCCGGGACACCGTTCTGCGGTCGGACACACGGGACCTGGCGTTCCTGGTCGCGACCGGCTCGGGCGACGCTCCGCCCTTGCTGCCCAAGGTCAACGACGTCCTGTTCGCGGATAAATCAAAGGACTGGCTGTCCTACTACACCGCGATCAAGACCGAGCAGCTGCTTTACGCCAACTACCTGTTGAAGGCGATGACCATGTACCAGTTCATCGCCGGCATCCAGGACAAGGGCGGGTTGGTGGTCGAATCCCTGGCGAGCCTCGATGTCGAGGATCTACACGGCTACCTGAAGGACATGGACGACTGCCTGGCGCGCATCGTGCCGAAGAACATTCTCGACCTCGTCGCCGCCTTCCAGAAACTGCCCGATCCCACTGTCGGTGTCTCGATTTACATCAAATGCACATACACCGGGATAGCTCCCGCCTATCTCAACCCCGGTTGGATGACGGTCATCCACAACCCTTACATCGACCAGGATCCGCCCCTCGCCAATCCTGCCGCCTATCCCCTCACGATCCTGTCCGTCGGCGAGGAAAAATACCGCAACCGCTACCGGTTGGTGCCCATCGACGACATCTCGGCGCCGAAGCCCGACCGGGTCTATCCATTCCGGCTACACGTTGAGACGTTGGAGATCGACCCGCGCTGCGACAATCGCCACACGCCCAAGGATCCACCGGCGCTAACGCCGCAATCCCACATCGGCCTGGAGTGGGATATCTATTTCAAAGGCAGCTACACCTTCATGAACAGCAGCTTCCTCACCATCGTCGGCGACCAGAAGGATGCGGAGCAGCACCCGGACTTCGCCCTCATCATCCACCACGACAACAACTCGAAGAAACCCAGTTTCATCCTGGGTCCCCGCATCACCTTCAAGAACGGGATGGAACACCGCTATTGGGCGTCCTGCTCGGAGATCAGTCCGCCCCGCTACGGGCGCCCGACGGATCCTTATAGCTATCCGGCGGGCCTGGTACCGGTGGCCGAGAGCGCCTTGTTCCAGGCCTCCCGCTTCGAGTTCGTCTTCGACTAAAGTAAACCCAAGGGCCTAAAGCAAACCTCAGTGCCTAACCTCAGGGCCTAACCTCAGGGCCTAAAGCAAAACCAAAGGTGTGACGACGATGGCCGCCGGCGGCGTCACAGGGACGCCGCCATGGCCCGGCGGAGGGCGACCGCCTCGCTCGCCTCGTCGAGATCGATATCGTCCTCCGTCACCATGGCGCCCGCCGCCACCGGCCGGCGCAGGGGCAGTCCCTGGGCGAGCCCGATCGGAACCCCCTTCATCGCGGTCGACCGGGCGGCCGGGATCACCTTGCCCCAAACGGTCGCCCCGCCTTCGCCGTCCAACAGGGTCCCCTGGGCGAGGTCGGTCTTCGCCACCGCGACCACATCGGCCGCGAACCGCTCCGTCGAGCCGGTGGGCTCCCCCCGCAACGCGCAGGAGAGCACCGAGGTCGCGAGTTCCAGACCGATCAGATGATAGGGTTTGACCATGGCCGCATAGCGCCCGGTGGAATCGGTCAACAGGCCGTATTCCTTGAAACAACGGGCGGCATAGGGGGTCGGCGCCTCGAAGACCACATAAACCCCCCAGCGCAGGTCGCGGTAGACCGGCCTGCCGTCCCGCTCGACCGAGGAGACCACCTCGACGGTGCCCTTGCGGTCCAGTTGGCCGCCCTCTTCGCGCGGGCGCAGGATATGGGGCAGATCATCCGTGCCGCAGGGCGGGAAGGCGAGCCCGTCCTCCGGCGGTAGCAGGCCGGTCGCGTTGGCGATCGCCGCCATCTCGATGGAGGACTTGGTGCCGTCGAGGAAGGAGTTGAACATCTGCGGATTCATCCCGCCGGCCGCCGCCTCCTCCGGCGTCAGCCCGTAGTGGCCCCACACCGTCTCCGGCGTCGAGGCGTGAAAGGTCGGCAGATATTTCGTGCCCTTGCCCGCGGCGACGACCTCGAAACCGTTGTGCCGGGCCCAATCGACCAGCTCGCCCACCAGGGCCGGCTGATCGCCGGACGCCATGGAATAGCAGACCCCGGCGCGGGCCGCTTCCTGGGCCAGCATCGGCCCGGCGAGCACATCGGCCTCCACATTCACCATCACCACATGGCATCCGGCGGCAAAGGCGAGGCGCGCGTGGTGGATCCCGACGATGGGATTGCCGGTCGCCTCGATCACCACCTCGGCCCCGGCCCGCTCGATAAGGTCGGCCCCGCTGTCGGTGATGAAGACCGCGTCCGCCGCGTCGTCCGGCCAATGGGTCCGGGAGAGCGCCGTGCGGGCCCGGTCGGGATCGAGATCGGCGATGCCGGCGAGTTCCAGCCCGGCGATCCGGGGCAACTGGGCCAGGAACATGCTGCCGAACTTCCCGGCCCCGATCAGGCCGACCTTGACCGGCCGGCCCGCCTCGCGGCGGGCCTGCAATTTCGCCATCAGGCTCATGATCTATATCCTAGGCGGCGGTTCGGGCGGCGACGAGATCGGCGAGACAATCGTCCGGCAGCGATTCAATAGGCGTGAAATCCCGATGCGCGATCCAATCCTCCCGCTTGAATTGGCGGATGTGATTGGTCACCTCGCAGAGCGACAGATAGACGATGGTGCGGTCCCAAGGACCGATATTCGGCGGGCTCGCATGGACGAGATTGCAGTGGAACATCAGGATCGAGCCCCGTGGCCCGGTCGGCGCGACGATGCCGCCCTCGTTCGCCAGCTTCGTCACCGTCTCACGGTCGAGAGTCCACAACGGGTAGCTCGTCGTCTCCAGATCGTGGCCGGCCTCCAGCACGCCGGTCTTGTGACTCCCCGGGATGAACATCAGCGGACCGTTGGCGAAGCTGACATCGTCCAGGAACACCGCGATGTTCATGGCCCGGGGGTCCGGCATGTCGTCGTCGCGTTTCCAGGTTCCGTAGTCCTGATGCCATTGCCAGACCTGACCGTCGAAGGCCGCCTTGGCGTTCAGTTTGAACTGATGCATGTAGACATCGCCGCCGAGCAATTGCTTGACCGGCTCGACCAGCCGCGGATGGGCACCGAGCCGCCGGAAGGGCTCGGAATAGAGATGGCTGGCGAAGGCGGTCCGGGCGACGCCGTTGGATTCGCGCCACACCTCCTTGCGGTCCATTTTAAAGATGCGCTTCGCCTCTTCGGCCATCAGATCGGCCTCGTCGGTGGAAAAGGCGCTCTCGATGAAGATATAGCCTTCACGGTCGAATCGCTCGAGCTGTTCCGAGGTCAGGGAATGCGGGGTCATGGGATGTCTCCTCCTATCGTCGGATCCTTGTTATCGACGTTCCTGCGCCGATCATAGCGCAGGGCCACCCTCGGAACGCAACCGTTCGCTGAGCGGCCCGGGTCCGAAAATAGTGTCCGCGGGAAGGGTCAGCCGGTCGGCGCCAACAGACCCCGGGACAGGCAATCGTCCCCCAGCGGCCGGATCGGCGTGAAATCCCTAAAGGCGATCCACTCCGGCCGGGCGAACCGGCGGATATGGTTGTCGACATCGCAGAGCGAGAGATAGGTGATCTTGCGGTCATAGGGGCTGATATTCGGCGGGCTGGCATGGACGAGATTGCCGTGGAACATCAACACCGATCCCTTCGGCCCGAGCGGCGCTTCGATACGGCTTTCATCCGCGAGACGGGCGATGGTCCGCTGGTCCAAGGTCCAGAGCGGGAAGGTTGTGGTCTCGACGTCGTGCCCGGCCTCGATCACCCCCTTTTTGTGGCTGCCCGGGATGAACATCAGCGGGCCGTTGGCGACCGTCACATCGTCCAGAAAGACGGAGATATTCATCGCCTTGGGTTCGGGCATCATATCGTCCCGGTGCCAGACGCCGAAATCCTGATGCCATTGCCAGATCTCCCCGTCGAAGGCCGCCTTCGCGTTGATCTTGAACTGGTGCATATAGACATCGGCCCGCAGAAGCTGTTTGACCGGGCCGATCAGTCGGGGATGCCGATAGAGGACGCCATAGATCTCGGAATAGGTATGGGGCGCGAAAGCCATCCGCGCGGCCTTGCCCGACGCCTCGCGGATGACCTCCTTTCGGTCCAGAGCGAAGATGCGGTCCGCCTCCCGGGACAACAGATCGACCTCCGCCTCCGAAAAGACCGACTCCAGGAAAACGAAGCCTTCCCGGTCGAAGTCGGCGATTTGGGCTTCCGATAAATGGACGGCACTCACGGCGATATGCTCCACGACCTTTGGGGGTCGCGGAGCATATCATAGTCGCCATGGGAGTTTAAGTTTTTGGGATTTACGCTTTTATAACGCGACCATCACCCCTTTTCGGGGCCTCCATTCACGCCGCGTCGCGTTCGACTTTGGCGCCGTTGATCAGAAGGTGCCCGTCCTCCGAGCCGACGAGGATTGTGTCGCCGTCCCGGATAGACCCTTCCAGGATCTGATTCGCCAGCGGATTCTGAAGTTCGCGCTGGATCACCCGTTTCAACGGGCGGGCGCCATAGACCGGGTCGTAGCCCGTATTGGCCAACCATCGCAGCGCGTCCTCATCCAGATCGAGCCACATATTCCGTTCGGCCAGCCGGTTCTTGAGATGGGCCAACTGAATCTCGACGATCCCCGCCATATGGCTGCGGTCGAGCCGGCGGAACAGCAGAAGCTCGTCCAGACGGTTGAGGAATTCCGGCCGGAAGGATGCCCGGACGACTTCCATCACCTGGGCCCGGGCGTCACCGACGTCGGCCCCGTCCGGCAATGCCGCCAGGAATTCCGACCCGAGATTGGAGGTCAGTACGATCAGGGTGTTGGTGAAGTTCACCACACGCCCTTGCCCGTCGGTCAACCGCCCGTCGTCGAGGACCTGCAGCAGGACGTTGAAGACGTCGGGATGGGCCTTCTCGATCTCGTCGAACAGGATCACCTGATAGGGACGGCGGCGGACGGCCTCGGTCAGCGTACCGCCTTCCTCATAACCGACATAGCCCGGGGGCGCCCCGATCAGGCGGGCGACCGAGTGCTTTTCCATGAACTCGGACATATCGATGCGAACCATGGCCTGTTCATCGTCGAACAGGAATTCGGCCAGCGCCTTGGTCAACTCGGTCTTGCCGACCCCGGTCGGGCCGAGGAACAGGAAGGAACCGATCGGCCGGTTCGGCTCGCCGAGACCCGCCCGCGCGCGTCGCACGGCGTTGGAGACGGCGATCACCGCCTCGTTCTGGCCGACCACCCGGCGGCGCAGCTTGCCCTCCATGTTGAGGAGCTTGTCCCGTTCGCCCTCCAGCATCTTGTCGACCGGAATACCGGTCCACCGGGAGACCACATGGGCGATCTCTTCCGGCGCCACCTCTTCTTTCAAGAAGGTTCCGCTGCCGGCCTCCTCCGCCGCTTTGATGCGGGCTTCCAGATCCGGGATGGTCCCGTAGAGCAGCTTCCCAGCCTCTTCATAGTCGCCACTGCGCTGGGCCATGTCGGCCTTGGTCCGGGCCTGGTCCAACTCCTCCTTGAGATGCTGGCTGCCGCTGAGCGATTCCTTCTCCGCTTGCCACTGGGCGGTCAGGTCGGCCGACTGCTTTTCCAGATCGGTCAGTTCGCCGACCAGGCTCTCCAGCCGTTCCTTCGAGGCCTCGTCGGTTTCCTTGGACAATGCCTCCCGCTCGATCTTCAGTTGGATGATCTTGCGGTCCAGCTCGTCGATGACCTCGGGCTTCGAATCGACCTGCATGCGCAGCCGGCTTGCCGCCTCGTCGACCAGATCGATCGCCTTGTCGGGCAGGAAACGGTCGGTGATATAGCGGTCTGACAATTGAGCGGCGGCGACGATGGCGCCGTCGGTGACCCGCACCCCGTGGTGCAGCTCGTATTTCTCCTTGAGACCACGGAGGATGGAGATGGTCTCCGGGACACTCGGCTGGTCCACGAAGACCGGCTGGAAGCGCCGGGCCAGGGCCGCGTCCTTTTCCACATGCTTGCGGTACTCGTTCAGCGTGGTCGCCCCGACGCAATGCAACTCGCCCCGGGCCAGGGCCGGCTTCAGGAGATTGGCCGCGTCCATCGAGCCCTCGGTCTTCCCGGCGCCGACCAGCGTGTGCATCTCGTCGATGAACAGGATGATCTCGCCGGCGGCCTGAGAGATTTCCTCGAGAACGGCTTTCAGACGCTCCTCGAACTCGCCGCGATATTTCGCGCCGGCGATCAACGCGCCCATGTCGAGGGACATTAGCCGCCGGTTCTTCAGGGTCTCCGGCACGTCGCCGTTGACGATCCGCTGGGCCAGGCCCTCGGCGATGGCCGTCTTCCCGACGCCCGGCTCACCGATCAGGATCGGGTTGTTCTTGGTCCGGCGCGACAGAACCTGGATGGTGCGGCGGATCTCGTCGTCCCGGCCGATGACCGGATCGATCTTGCCTTCCCGCGCCCGCTCGGTGAGGTCGGTCGCATATCTGTTCAGCGCCTCATAGCTTTCTTCCGCCGTGGCGCTGTCGGCCGTGCGGCCCTTCCGCATATCGTTGATCGCGCTATTGAGGGACTGCGGCGTGACCTTCGCGTTCTGGAAGGCCTTCTGGACGGGTCCGTCGATCAGGGTGATGCCCTGGAGCAGACGTTCGGCCGTGACGAACTTGTCACCCGCCTTCTTGGCCGCGTCCTTGGCCTTGTCGACGACCTTGGCGAGGTCCTGGCCCAGATAAGTCTGTCCGGCGCCCTCGCCCTCGACCCTTGGCAGTCTTGCGATCAGGGTATCGATTTCCGCCCCGGCCCGCGCCGGATCGCCGCCGGCGGCCCGAATGAGACGCGCCGCCAGCCCTTCCTCGTCGTCCAACAGGACGCGGGCCAGATGTTCGGTTTTCAGTTGCTGGTGGGAGTGGCGGGCCGCAAGGGTTTGGGCCGCCTGAAGAAAGCCACGAGACCGCTCGGTCAGGGACTCGAAATCCATACCGTTTTCTCCTTGTCAGACATCGAAAGCCATCCGGGGATTCCGGCCCCTCAATAGGCGACCGGGCGGGATGACCCAACTCTCCTACAGAGATTGGTGTGACCGATCTGCAACACAAGACGCAACCCATCGCCGGGCCACAAAAAAGGCCGCCGGGGATCCCCTCCCAGGCGGCCTCTATTCGGAACGGTCGGACGGGTCAGTCCGCGGCGTCCTGATCGTTCGCCGGATCCGTGTCCTCGGTCTTCACCTTGCGGGGACGGCCCCGCCGTTTGACCGGCGCGGCCTCTTCCCCACCGGCGTCGGGCTCCACCGCCGTTTTACGCGGGCGACCCCGACCGCGCTTCACAGGCTTCTCCTCACCGTCGCCGTCGGTCTGCTGGGACGTCCCCTCGGGCTGATAGGCGGCCGGAAGCCCCAGATCCTCTTGCTGAGGTTCGGCTTGTGCCACCGGCGTCTGATCGACCGGAGTTTCCTGCTGGGCCTCGGATTGGGCCTCAACGGGAGTGTCCTCACCCTCGTCGCCCTGACCGCGGCGCCCCCGGCCCCGCCGGTCGTCGCGCCGATCATCCCGTCGGTCGTCGCGATCCTGAAAACGCTCGCGGCGCCGGCCGCCCCGCTCGGCGCGTTGTTCGCCACGCTCCTGCTGACGGTCCTCGCCACCGGACTCCGGCTGGTCACCCTCGCCGTCGCCCTCGCCGAAGCGCTGGCCCTGTTCCTGCTGGCGCTGCTCCTGCTGCCGGCGCTGGTTTTCCTCATCCTCATGGATGATGCGGAGATAGTGTTCCGCGTGCTGGTAGTAGTTCTCGGCCTTGATGCGGTCCCCCGCCGACATGGCGTCGCGGGCGAGCTGGCTGTATTTATCGTAGACCTGGTTCGCGTTGCCGCGAATCCGCACATCGGGACCATTGCTGTCGAACGTCTGATGACGCAGCGGCACCTGCTTCCGATTTCCGCTATTACTCCGGCCACGCCCGCGCTTCGAGTGGGGACCCTGTCGCATTCTTCAATCGCTCACGATTACTTGAGTTATGTCAGAGCTAAGCTCGCTCGGCGTCGTTTACCGACCACGTCCGGGACCGGCGGTCCCGAAGCCCTGTCGAGTAGTCTGACGGCAAATCCCAAGGGTAAAGGATGAATTTCCGTTCTTTAATCTTGGGAACATCGTCAACGTAGACGGTAAGACACTTATTTCCAACTCTTTTTTAAGAACATGCCGATTCTGACCCCGCTTTGACCAAAACACAACGGTCACGGCCGCCCAAATCCCGCCGAAGAGCCGTTGAAAAGCCCCTCTCCTCGAAGATCTGCCTGACCGCCGCGGCCTGGTCGTATCCGATCTCGAAAAGCGCTGTCCCGTTCCCGGCCAGGACCGCATCCAAACCGGCGGCGATGGCCCGATAGGCCGCCAGCCCGTCCGTCCCCCCGTCGAGGGCGAGGCGCGGATCGAACTCACGCACCTCCGGGTCGAGCCCGGCGATCACCGAGGGCGGGATATAGGGTGGGTTCGACAGCACGAGATCGAAGCGTCCCCGCACCGGCGCGACCCAGTCGCCGGCCAGAAACGTCGCCCGCTCCGAAAGACCGAGCGCAGCCGCATTCCCTCCCGCCACGACGACGGCCCCCGGATTGATGTCGATGCCCACCCCCTCGGCCTTCGGTCTTTCCGAGAGGATCGCCAGCAACAGGCATCCGGTCCCGGTCCCGAGGTCCAGGAGGCGGGCCGCCCCATCCGGCGGCAGCAGATCCAGCGCGATCTCGACGAGCAGTTCCGTGTCCGGCCGGGGATCCAGCGTGTCCGCCGAGATCCGAAACGGAAGCGACCAGAACTCCCGTCGCCCAAGAATTCGCGACACCGGCTCCCGCCTTTCCCGGCGCGCGATCAGATCGGCGAACCGGGACGCCGCCTCCGGGGCCATTGGATCGTCGAGGACGAGACTCAACCGGACCGGATCCACGGCGAGCGCGTCGCGCAGCAACAGCCGCCCATCCCGCGCGGCGTCGGGGACGCCGGCCGCCGTCAGCCGGCCGATGGCCTGCTTCAGGGCCGCGCGGGCGGTGGTCATGATCCCAGGTCGGCGAGCCGTTCGGCCTGATCGGCCGCGACCAGGGCGTCGACGATCTCTCCCAGCGCTTCGCCGGCGACCACCTTTTCGATCTTGTGAAGCGTCAGGTTGATCCGGTGGTCGGTGACCCTGCCTTGCGGGAAGTTGTAGGTCCGGATCCGTTCCGACCGGTCGCCGGATCCCACCTGGCCCTTGCGCTCCGAGGCCCGCTCGTCCGCCAGACGCTGACGTTCGGCCTCGTAGACCCGGGCCCGGAGGATCCGCATGGCCTTGTCGCGGTTGCGGTGCTGGGATTTCTCGTCCTGCTGGGAGACGACGATTCCGGTCGGCAGATGGGTGATGCGCACGGCGCTTTCGGTCGTGTTGACATGCTGTCCGCCCGCACCCGATGCCCGGAACACGTCGACCCGGATGTCGTCGGGGGCGATATGGACGTCGACCTCCTCGGCCTCCGGCAGGACGGCGACCGTCGCGGCGGAGGTATGGATGCGGCCCTGGCTTTCGGTCTTCGGCACCCGTTGGACCCGGTGAACACCGGATTCGAACTTCAGCTTGGCGAACACGCCGGCACCTGAAATGGTCGCGACCGCGTCGGAGATCCCGCCCAGTTCGGTCTGACTGACCTCCATCACCTCGAACCGCCAGCCGTTCAGTTGGGCATAGCGCTTGTACATCTCGAAGAGTTCGGCCGCGAACAGGGAGGCCTCGTCGCCGCCCGTTCCGGGCCGCACCTCGAGAATGGCGTTCTTCTCGTCGGCGGCATCCTTCGGCAGCAGCATGATCTGAACATGACGTTCGAGATCGGGCAGCCTGCCTTGAAGATCGCGCCGTTCCTCCTCCGCCATGGTCTTCATTTCGCGGTCGGTTTCCGGATCGGCGAGCAGTTCGTCGAGACCGGCGATCTCCGATTCCGTCGCCCGGTAGGCGTTGATCGCCTCCACGACCGGCTCGAGTTCCGCATACTCTTTGGAGAGCTTTTGGAACTGGCCAGCATCCGAGGCCGCCTCACCGGACAGCAGCGCGGAGACCTCCTGCTGGCGGCGGACAATCCTGTCCAGGGTTTCTGCTAAACTCACGTCACTGGGGCCTTTAAGACTCTTCGTTCTTGTCTTCGTTCCGGGATTCGCTCTCGTCGAGCTTGAACAATTTGCGCACCGCCCCCTCCAAGGCAAGACCGTCACCCTGGGCGGCCGCCATGCGCAGGGCGGTCGCGGGGTGATGCAGCAGCCGCGACGCGAAGCGATCGAGCGCCGCCGCCACCTCCGGTGCGGGGTCGTCGCCGGCCGCCTCCTTCTTCAACGCGTCCAGTTTGCGGGTCAAGGCCTGGATCGCCGGAACGGCGGACCGCTCCGCCCGCTCGGTTTCGAAACGCATCGTTTCTTCGGCGATGATCCGGTCGGCGGCCTCCAGGCTCGCCCGCCTTTTCTGAAGCCCCTCCTCGGCGAGCGCCGAAAGATCGTCGAGGCTATAGACAAAGGCGTCGTCGAGCCGATGGACCGCAGCCTCGACATCGCCCGGCACGCCGACGTCCAGGAAGAACATGGGCCGCCGCCGGCGCCGCCGCAAGACCCCTTCGACCCGCTCCGCCGACAGGGTTTCCGGCCCGTCGCCCAATGCCGTCACGACCACATCGCCGCGGTCGAGCACGGCGGCGAGATCGTCGAGAATCGCGCGGTCGGCCGCCCCGACCTGATGGGCCAGCGCCCGGGCGCGCCGGTCGCTGCGCCCCACCACGGTCCAACGCGACAAACCGGCCCTGGTCAGCGCATCGACCAGGAAAAGCCCCATATCACCGGCCCCGACCAGCACCCCGGACAGGCCCGTGAGATCCCCATGAAGCTGATGAACGAGATCGACGGCCGTACTGGCGAGGGAGACCGATTCCTCGCCGATCGCCGTTTCCGAGCGGACACGCTTTGCCGCGCGATAGGCGGCCTGCAAGGCACCCGATAGGCGGCCGGTGACATGCCCGGCGGCCTCCGCCCGGCGATGGGCCGCCTTGAGCTGCCCCAAAACCTGGGCCTCTCCGATGATCTGGCTCTCCATGCCGGCGGCCACGCGGGCGAGATAGCGGAAGGCATCGGGTCCGGCCATGACATGGCGGTAGGGCAGAACCAGCCCGGCCTCGAACCCGGCGGCGGCGGTCAACCGTTCGGTGACACGCTCGACCGATACCGCCCCCTCGTCGCCCGCCTGCACGACCAGATCGACACGGTCGCAGGTCGACAGCACCATGGCGGCCTCGCAACCGGCGTCCCGGATCGCCGCCTCCACGGGTCCCGCCTCGTCGTCCTCCATATAGAGGCGCTCACGGATACTGGCCGGACAGGTCTGGTGGGTGAACCCGATAACGGTCAGGCCGTCGCCGGAAGACGGGCGGCCGGTCTCCGGGTCAGTCAATCGGGTGGGATCGCGGACCATGACCCGGACGGAAGGAGGCCATCAGTCCGCGGCCTCTTCGGTTGCCTTGGCGGCTTCGATTTCCGCCGCCTTCTTCTCGATCATCGTCGCCAGATGGTCGACGATGTCGTCTTCCTGCATGCGGTGATGGGGCACGCCGGCGACATAGACCTGGTGCGTGCCGTTGCCCCCGCCGGTGAACCCGATATCGGTCTCGCGCGCCTCGCCCGGGCCGTTCACCACGCAGCCGATCACCGAGACGGTCATCGGCGTGGTGATGTGCGCAATCCGCTCCTCCAGCCGCTCGACGGTCTTGATGACATTGAACTGCTGGCGGGCGCAGGACGGACAGGAAATAACCGTCACGCCACGCCGGCGCAGATTGAGCGTCTTCAGCATGTCATAGGCGACCCGGACCTCTTCCTCGGGCTCGGCGGAGAGCGAGACCCGGATCGTGTCGCCGATTCCCGACCACAGCAGCATGCCCAGGCCGATGGAGGATTTGACCGTGCCCATGCGCAGGGCGCCGGCCTCGGTGATGCCGAGGTGAAGCGGGTAGTCGCAGGCATCCGCGAGACCCTGATAGGCGGCGACGGCAAGGAAGACGTCGGAGGCCTTGACCGAGATCTTGAATTCCTGGAAGTCGTTGTCCTCCAGGATACGGGCGTGGTCCAGGGCGCTTTCCACCATCGCCTCGGGACAGGGCTCGCCGTATTTCTCCAACAGATCCTTTTCCAGGCTGCCGGCGTTGACGCCGATCCGGATCGAACAGCCATGGTCCTTGGCGGCCTTCACCACCTCGCGCACCCGGTCGTCCGAGCCGATGTTGCCCGGATTGATGCGCAGGCAGGCGGCCCCGGCCTCGGCGGCCTCGATGCCGCGCTTATAGTGGAAGTGGATGTCGGCGACGATCGGGATGTTTGACGCCTTGACGATCTCCTTGAGCGCCCGGGTGCTCTCCTCGTCGGGGCAGGAGACCCGGACGATATCGGCCCCCGCCTCCTCGATCCGCCGGATCTGATCGATCGTCGCCGCCACATCGGTGGTCAGCGTGTTCGTCATGGTCTGGACGGAGATCGGCGCATCGCCGCCCACCGGGACGTTCCCGACATGGATCTTGCGGCATTCGCGGCGGTGGATATCACGGTAGGGCCGAACGCTCATGGCTTCGCCTTCTCAAATCCGTTCAAAGGGACGCGCTCAGATATAGCGCGCCCGACGCCCGATCGAAAGGGTTGCAAGCGTCGTTCACCGGCGAACCGCGCCGGAAATCCGCCGACTTCGGAAGTTACTGAAGCGTTCCCGCCTGTCGGGCCAGCAGAGAAGCCGGGTCGAGCGAGATGTCGCGGCGCACGGCCCCCAAGGGACCGAGGGCCGGCACGAGGGTCCCGTCCACAATCACGTCGAGGGCGCCGGCCGAGCCGGTCAGCAGGGTCAATCCGTCGCGATTCGGCACGCGGTAGACGTCGCCCGACTTCATGATCCGGGTGACCACGGCGGTTTCGCCTTCCCTGACCTGGATCCAGACCTCGTCCCGGGCCTTGAGGACGACCCGGTTGATCGGGGCCAGATCGTCGGAGACGGCGGGAGCGGTCGGGATCGCCGGCGGGGCGGCGGGCAAGGCCGCGACCTGAGTCTCCGTGGCAGGGACCGTAGCGGTGGGCGCCGCTTCGACGGCCGGCACGGAGGCCGGCGGTTCCGAAGCGGTGGATAGCCGAGCCTCGGGTGTTTGAGTCGGGATCGGCGGTTCGTCGTTCGGGCTGATGGCGGCGATGGCCTGGCTCGCGGCGGTGCCGCCAACCTCGGCCTCGAGAGCCGCTTGATCGGCATCGGCCTGATCCACCGGGGCGTCCCGTGCCACCACGACGGGGGTCACCGTTTCCGGATCCACCGGTACAGGGGCCACCGGCACGGAGCCCACCGGCACGGAGCCCACCGGCACAGGGGCAACCGGTACCGGCGCCACGGCGACACCCTCGGCGGCTTCGGTGGCCGGCGTTTCGGCGGGGGCGGTGACGGCCGCGTCGATCCCATCGTCGGAATCGACCAGAACGGCGAGCCGCTCCGGGACCTCCGGCACGAGATCGGCGATGGTCTGATCCGTCGACGAAAGATAATACCAGCCGCCATAGGCGAAGACGGAGAGCAACACCGACAGGAACATGATCGCCCCGCCCGGCAAGCGGCTTTCCGGTAGCGGCGACTTGAACTCGAGCTTCGGTGCTGCGTCGAGGCCCTCGGCCTCGCGGCGGAACCGGTTGACGGCCCATTCGCCATCGAAACCGAGGAATTTCGCATAGGCCCGGACATAGCCGACCGCATAGGTCCGGCCGGGCAGGTCTTCGAACCGACCCTCTTCGATGGCCTCGATATGGCGTGCCTTGATGGCCAGTTGGTGGGCGATGACCGCCACATCCACGTCGACCTCCCGACGGGCACGGGCGAGGATCGCGCCGACCGGCATCATGCTTTCATGCATGGCGGCGTGGGTCGGGTCCACTGAGCCGGCCGCATCGGAATCTGGCGCATCTGGGTCGGGGTGGGCGGATGGGGTCATATCAGTTGACATTACCGTCTTCGAGACAGGGTCAAGGTCTGGAGCAATTCTGTTCATGCCTTCGGACACCTCGTCGGTCAAAGGCGAAATTTTTTCGCCTCTTGCTACCCGCACGTTGCCCCATTCGCGCGAATTTCGCTCAACCACGTATCGGCCCCAATCTGCGCCCCAGCGCCCCCTCTCTTCGAATTTATCTCAATTGTCAGAAATCGAGAAAAATCAAGATCATGGGCAAATAGATTTACACAGAACCTTACCAAAACTGCGCAATCTCCGCAACGACCGACATTAATTCCTATGTAATAAACCCATGATCCCAAGCGAATGCCTTTAGCCTGGCTCTGAACGGGCCGTGAACGTGAGATCTCAAGTAACTGATATAACTTGATATTTCCTGAAGATCCAGCGTGCGCGTCATGGCCTTTATCGCGCCGATCGACCCGCTGCTCATGCTCAACCGCCGGAAACCGAGGGCCAGCAATGCCATGGCATCGACCGGGTCACCGGCCATTTCCCCGCAGATCGTTACCGGAATATCCGCTTCGTCCGCCGCCACCCTGAGACGCTCCAACGCCGCCAAAAAGGCCGGGGTGAGCGGTCCGTAGCGGTTGATCAGGCCGGGGGCGCCCCGATCGGCGGCGAACATGAACTGCTGCAGATCGTTACTACCCACAGATAGAAAATCAGCCTCTGCCGCCAGCACGTCGATTTCCCACAACAGGGCCGGGACCTCGACCATCGCCCCGATCGACAAACGGGTCGGCGGGGCGATCCCCTCGGCGCGGCAGCGCGCGGCCCCCCGCTCCGCCAAATCGCGCGCCCGCTTGAACTCCTCGGTGCTCGCGATCATGGGGAACATGATGTGGAGGTCCCTGCCCTGGCCCGCCACCATCAGCGCTTTCAGCTGCTTGAAGAACAGCGCCGGGCGGTCGAGACCCATGCGGATCGCCCGCCAGCCCATGGCCGGATTCTCGTCGCCCGCATCGGGCAGATAGGGCAGCCTTTTGTCGCCGCCCACATCGAGCATGCGAAAGACGACCGGGCGTCCCTTCGCCTTGTCCAACACCTTGTCGTAGATCTGCGCCTGATCCTCGACACTGGGCCAGGTCGAGCGCAGCATGAAGGGGATCTCGGTTCGGAACAGGCCGATCCCCTCGGCTCCGGTCTCCTCAAGCCGGTCGACATCGGCCAGCATCCCCGCATTCATCAACAGGGCGACCCGTGTGCCGTCCACGGTCTCGGCGGGGAGATCGCGCAAAGCCATGAAGCGGCTCCGCTTCTCGGCGGACGCCCGCATCATGTCCTCGAAATTGTCGAGAATGTCCTCGCTGGGCCGCAGCACCACGACCCCGTTGCTGCCGTCGACCAGGACCGGATCGTCCCGGTCCACCTGCTTGAGCACGCCGGCTATCCGTCCGACCACCGGGACATCGAGCGCGCGCGCGACGATCGAGACATGGGAGGCGGAGGTCCCCTCCTCCAGCACCAGACCCGCGATCTTGGTGACGTCGTAGTCGAGCAGTTCGGCCGGCCCCATCTGCTTGGCGAACAGGATGGCGCGGTCCGGCAGCTCGGCCGGCCGGTGCATGTCCGCCCCCACCAGATGGGTCAGCAGGCGGTTGGCCAGATCCTCGAAGTCGCTCAGCCGCTCCTTGAGATAGGGGTCGTGGACCTGGGCGAATTTGGTCCGGGTATCGTCGCGCACCCGCAGCACGGCGGCTTCCGCCGTCACACCCGAGCGCACCGCCTCCTGTATCCGGCCGATCCAACCGCGGTCGTTCGCCACCATGCGATAGGCTTCCAGGACATCGCGGCTCTCGTCGGCGCTGTCGGTCGGGGCCTTCTCCAACATGAGGTCGATTTGCCGGTGCATCCCGCTGATGGCGCCCTCCAGCCGGTCGAGCTCCCGGTCCGCGTCCTCCGCGATCACCGACTTGATCTCGATCTGCGGCGCGTGCAGGACGGCGGTCCCGACCGCCAGTCCGCCATTGATCCGGGTACCTTCGAGACGGGCCGGCATGGCGAACTGCTCGCCCCTCGAGAACAGTTCGTCCCGGCCGACCAGGTCGCCGGTGGCGACCAGCTCCGCCAGGACCATGGTGATGGTCTCGAGATGCTCGATCTCTTCCTCGGTGTAGCGCCGCCGGGTCCGGTTCTGCACCACGACGACGCCGAGCACCCGGCCATCCCGCAGAATCGGCACGCCCAGGAAGGACTGATAGGGATCCTCCCCGGTTTCCGGGCGATAGGCGAATTTCGGATGGTCCTGGGCGTCGGACAACGCCAGCGGACGGGCGGTATCGGCGATCTCGCCGACCAGACCCTGGCCCGGCTGGAACCGGGTCACATGCACCGCCTCCGGCCGCAGCCCCTCGGTCGCGAAGAGCTCGAGCACCTGCCCGGCCCGGCGCAGATAGACCGAGCAGACCTCCGCGACCATGTCGAGCGCGATGATCTTCACCGTCCGGTCCAGACGCTGCTGCGCCGACGCCTCGGACGCCATCACGTCACGCAAGCGCTTGAGCATTTGCCGGGGTCTGGAGATCGCCGAGGACAAGGTCGCGGTCCGTTCCTTGGGACAGTGCGTTGCTGTCAAGACGGCTGGATGGCCAACCGCCGGTTAAGGGTTCGACATGCTATATAGGTTCTTCCCCAGATATGTCCTTCCGGGGCGGGCGAGAGGCGGCTCCCGCTCTCGCCGGGCGGAAGGCGCTATTTACCCGCCGCCGCCTCCAACCCATAGGCCGCGTGCAGAGCCCGGACGGCCAGTTCGGTGTATTCCTCGGCGATCAGCACCGAGACCTTGATCTCGGAGGTCGAGATCACCTGGACATTGATGCCGCGCTCCGCCAGGGCCGCGAACATCGTGCTGGCGACACCGGTATGGGTGCGCATGCCAACCCCGATCACCGAGATCTTGGCGACGTCCGCGTCGGCGATCAGGCGTTCGTATTCGATATCGGCCCGCGATTTCTCGAGGACGGCGACCGCCCGGTCGAGATCGCCCCTCGGCAGGGTGAAGGTCATGTCCGTGCTTTTGCCGTCCTCGGAGACGTTCTGGACGATCATATCGACGTTGATCGCCGCCTCGGCGAGCGGACCGAAAACGGCCGCCGCGACACCCGGCTTGTCGGCCACTTTGACCAGGGTGATCTTCGCCTCGTCGCGCGACGGCGCGATCCCACTCACGACCTGCTTTTCCACGATTTCCTCCTCATCGACCACCATGGTCCCGGGTTGATCTTCGAAGCTGGAGAGCACCTGCAGACGGACCCCGTGGGTCATCGCCGCCGCCACGGACCGGGTCTGCAGAACCTTGGCCCCGAGCGAGGCCATCTCCAGCATTTCCTCATAGGTGATTTGGTCGAGCTTGCGGGCCTTCGGTTCGATCCGGGGATCGGTGGTGAACACGCCCGTGACATCGGTGAAGATATCGCAGCGGTCGGCCTTCAGCGCCGCCGCCAACGCCACCGCCGACAGATCCGAACCGCCGCGGCCGAGGGTCGTGATCCGGCCCGTATCGGCGATTCCCTGGAAGCCCGCGCACACGCAGACATGGCCCTCCTCCATCCGCTGGACCATGAGGTCCGGATCGATCCGCTCGATCCGGGCCTGGCCGTGCAGTCCGTCCGTATGGATCGGCACCTGCCAGCCCTGGAAGGACCGGGCCGTGACACCGATGTTCTGCAGGCAGAGCGCCAGGAGGCCGCTCGTCACCTGCTCCCCAGACGCGACCACGGCGTCGTATTCCCTGAGATCGTGGAGCGGGGCGGCTTCCCGGCACAGGTCGACCAGCCGGTTCGTTTCGCCGGCCATGGCGGAGACGACAACGGCGATCTGATGCCCGGCGTCGACCTCGCGTTTGACCCGCTCCGCGACGATGCGTAGCCGCTCGATCCCCGCCACAGAGGTGCCGCCAAACTTCATCACAATCCGCGCCATGGGCCCGACCCTCTACCTACCGCTCTGTTTACCCGCCAAAAAGCCTCGCCGCCGTCACGCCCCGATAGGGGTCCGGGAGAATGGACCCGGGTGCATGGGGCTGCCGGTTGTCCCGCCATGATGGATGGGTTCGCCGAAGAAGCGCCGGTCCGGAAGGCCTGAACAACCGCCCGGCGCTATCGACGCGCGCCGGTGATACCCCCTTGCCCAATTCGGGGCAACCATCTTCTATGCGCGTTTGAAGCCGCTCTCCCGGTCCGGGAAGGGAGGGACGGGCACGAGGCGGAACGGCCATGAGGCGGGACCAGGACGATGACAGATAACCGAACAGTCGACCGCGAGGAAATCGACCGCTTTTCGACGATCGGCGCCGAATGGTGGGATCCGGAGGGACCGATGCGCCCGCTCCACAGACTCAGCCCGTTCCGCACCGCCTGGATCTGGCAGCAATGCGCCACGCTGCTCGACCGCCCGGTGGCCGGCGCGGACCGCCCCCTCGACGGGTTGACGTTGCTGGACATAGGCTGTGGCGGCGGGCTCGTCTCGGAGCCGATGGCGGAACTGGGGGCGGCTGTGACCGGGATCGACGCCGACGAGAAGGGCATCGCCGCCGCCAAGGCCCATGCCGCCGACTCGGGCCTCGAGATCGACTATCGATGCGCCACCAGCGGCGATCTGCTCGCCGAGGGCCTGAGCTTCGACATCGTGCTGGCCCTGGAGATCATCGAACACACCGCCGACCCGATGCTGTTCCAGGAAGAGGTCGCCGCCCTGTGCAAGCCGGGGGGATTGGTGATCGCCTCCACGCTCAACCGGACCGTCGCCTCCTATCTCGGCGGCGTGCTGGCGGCGGAGTATCTTCTGGGATGGGTCCCCCGGGGCACCCATGACTGGCGGAAATTCATCAAGCCGTCCGAGATGGCGGCGGGCTTCCGGCCGCACGGGCTCGGCATTCGGGAGATGGCGGGCGTTTCCTGGGAACCGACGACCGATAGTTTCCGCGCGTCGCGGGACTTCTCGATCAACTACATCATGGCGTTCCGGAAAGACGGCTAACCTCGAACGGCCCGCTAACCCCAGGTTTCCCGGTCGCCCGTGCCCTTATGCCGCTTGCCGCCGGCGGAGCGGCGCTCGAAGGCGTCGGGGTTGAAGATATAGTTTTCCGGATCGGCCATCGGCCGGCCGTAATGGAACCCCTGCCCCAGGGTGATGCCCATCTCGCGCACCAGGTCGAGCGAGGCGTCGTCCTCGATATGCTCGGCGATGATCGGGATCCTGCGGGACCGGCACATCTCGGCGATCGCCCCCATGGCGTCGCGGGCGGCCTTCTGTTCCTTCGCCCGGCTCAAGAGACCGCCGTCCAGTTTCATGAAATCGGCGGGCAGTGAGATCAGCGTCTCAAAGGAAGTGGTCCCGGCCCCGACATCGTCGATGCAGATGCGGCAGCCGGCCTTCTGCAGGGCACCGAGGTGGTCGCCGAGCTTTTCGAAGTCGTCGATGGCGACGGTTTCGGTGAGTTCCAGCATCAGTTGCGAGGTGTATTTCTTGGCGTTGTCCAGTGTCTCCAGGATCGCGTCCTTGTAGATGGTGCTTTCGACGGTTCGGGCCGAGACATTGGCCGCGACGGTATGGATCCAGCCACTGCGGCGCCGCTGACGAATGCCCTCGATCACCATATCCAGAACCACCAGATCGAGATCCTCGACGAGACCGCTCTGCTCGGCCATTTGAATCAGTTCCTGGGTCGGCCGGTCGGAGGTGAAGCGGGAAAGCGCTTCGAAGTGGTGCACCTGCTTGGCTTCGGTGTCGATGATCGGCTGAAAGACGAGGGTGAAGTCCTGCTTCTCGATGGCCCGGCGCAGCTCCGCCACGCGTCCGATCGCGTCACCGATGATCGACTGACAGGATTCCTGAAGGCTGATCACCGTGCGGTTGGGATCGTCGTCCCGGGTGAACTGCCGGACAGCATAGGTCAGCGCCCGGGCCTGATCGGTGCTGGACAGGGTCTGATTGTCCATGTCGACGGTGAAGGTCTGCACCCGCAAGGGCTCGTCGAACATCTTGATGGCGAGATCGCTGACCGTCTGATCCAGCGCCGAGTCGTTTAGGTCCATGTTGTGGACCAGCGCTATCGCGTCCTCGGTAAACACTTCGGCGGCGTCCCCGCCCAGGGTGTAGGCCCGGACGACCGCGCGCATCCGGGCGAGGAACTCGTGGACTTCGGCCGGTTCCCGCGCGCCCTTGATCTTGGAGAGCCCCTCCAGCAACAGAATGCTCAGTTTCGGGTCGAGACCGCTTTCCAGAGCCTCCCGGTAGCGCTCCGTCGCGGTCGACACATAGCCCAACTCCGAATCCGTGTCGGGCATCGCCAAGGTGAAGGACAGCGAAAAGAAAAACCGGTCGGGGGCCGTCTCCAAGGTACAGCCCCCCAGCTTCACCTGGATCGGCCGGTCTCGACGGCTCAGCGCCCGGACGTGTACCGGCTCCATGCGCCCCCGGGCGATCAGCCCTTGAATACAGGAGTGGATCGCCCCCGCGTCATCGGGATGGAAATAGTCGGGAAGCTGGGGCTGTCTGGTCTCCGCCCGCACATCCTTAAGCCTGGAAGACGCGCCACTCACGAAGCGCACGATTCCCTCACGCGTCGTTTCGATCAACACGTCCGCCGCCGCAAAGGCGAAAGCGACGAACCGATCCCGGTCCGCCTTCAATTCCCGTAGCTCCTGGTCCGCCACGTGATCCCTCTTTTGAGCACCGAACATACCGCCGCCCTCAACCTTTCGAAATTTACCGAAAGTGGCAACCGTCAACGGGCAAGAGAGCTATCACGTGAATCGTTAAAAAACTCGGAACGGGGAACCGCTTTCTGATGCGAAAGCGAATTAACCGAAATCGTAGGGACGATCGTTGGACAGAGACGGCACACGGTCACGGGCCTTGTCCACCGCGGCAAGGTCGATATCGGCGTAGGTCACGCCCACCGCGGTCCCGGCATCGGCCACCACCTCGCCCCAGGGAGCGATCACGAGGGAATGCCCGAACGTCTGCCGGCCTTCCGCGTGCTCGCCGGTCTGGGCGGGCGCGATCACCCAACAGCCGGTCTCGATCGCCCGGGCCCGCAGCAGGACGTGCCAATGGGCCTCGCCGGTGACCTTGGTGAACGCCGCCGGGACGGTGATCACCTGGGCGCCCGCCTTGGCGAGGCTTCGGTAGAGATGGGGAAAGCGAACGTCGTAGCAGACCGTCATGCCGATCTTCGCGAAGGGGGTGTCGACGAGCACCGCCTTGTCGCCCGGCTCATAGGCGTTCGACTCGCGATAACTCTGGCCGTCGCCGACTTCCACGTCGAACATGTGGATCTTGTCGTAGGTCGCCGCGATCGACCCGTCCGGCTTGACGAGGAAACTGCGGTTGGAGAGCTTCTCATGGTCGGTCTTGACCGACAGCGAACCGATCAGAAGCCAGCGCGACAGCTCCTTGGCGAGATCGCGGAAAGCGGCGAGTACGGCGTGATCCGCCTCGCGCTTGGCCTTCTCGAAGCCGAGCGCCCGCTTCGGCTCGATCATGCCGACGACTTCCGGCGTGGTGATCAGGTCCGCCCCGCCGGCGGCGGCCTCGCGGATCAGCGGCGACACCTCTCGGATATTGTCCTCGGGATCGCGCTTCGAATTGGTCTGGACCAGCGCGACCTTGAACGGCGTGGGGAACGGCGTGGGGAACGGCGTGGGGAACGGCGTGGGGTCGGACATCGGATCGGCTCCCGGTTGGCCTGGGTTGCGGCCTAGCTGGGTTGCGGCCTAGCTGGGTTGCGGCCTAGCTGGGTTGCGGCCTAGCTGGCCTGGGCCAGCATACTGTCCAGCTTGCCCTCGTCATTGAGCGCCATCAGCTCGTCGCAGCCACCGACATGGGTATCGCCGATGAAAATCTGCGGGACCGTGTGACGGCCGTTGGCCTTTTCCATCATCTGGGCGCGTTTGGTCTTGTCGAAGGTGACGTCGATTTCCTGGAAGTCGACATTCTTCTGCTTCAGCAAGCTCTTGGCCTGATAGCAATAGGGGCACATCAGGGACGAGTAGACGACGACATTGCTCATGGCGGGTTACCCCTTATCCAGAAATCACTCCAGTCCAAACGGCCGTTTGGGTTCGCGCTTTACATCGGGGCGCACCCTACCCTCTGTCAACCCGCGCGACGGTGACAACGTCGACTCGCGCCGCCCCATGGCGAAGAAGCAGCTTTGCCACGGCGGAAACGGTGGCCCCGGTGGTCAGCACATCGTCGACGATCACCAGATGTTTGCCATGAACCCGCCCGTCTTGCTCCTTGGCCCGGCGCCGACGCCAAAACGGCGCGGCCTCCGACAAACGGAAGGCCCCCGCGACATTGCGCGCGCGCTTTCCCGGCCCGCCGGATTGCGGCGGCGTCGGCTTCAGCCGCACCACAAGTCCGGTCAGGTTGGGGACGCGGGCCAGGCGACCGAGTGCTTCCGCGAGGAGGGCGGACTGGTTGAACCGTCTCTGGGCGAGCCGGCGGCGGTGCAGGGGGACCGGCACCAGACCGTCCGCCTCGGACAACAGATCCGCCGCCGCGTGGGCCATTAGCCGGGCGAGCAGCGGGGCGAGGTCCGTCCGGTCGGCATGTTTGAAGCCGAGCACGAGATCGCGGCATGCCTCGTCATACACAAAGACCGCCCGCGCCCGACGAAAGGCGGGCGGCTCCGCTTCGCAGGAGAGACAGAGCGTCCTTTCCGGCACCGGATAGTCGAACGGAGCGCCGCAGGCGTCGCAGAGCGGCGGACCGATGAACCGCAACGCCGACCAGCAGCGCCCGCAGAGTCCCCTCGCCGCTCCCGGCCCCACCCTTTCTGGCCCCGCCCCTTCTGGCCCCGCCCCTTCTGGCCCCGCCCCTTCTGGCCCAAAAGACGGCGCCAGGACATCCCCGCATCCGGGACAGCGGGGCGGCAGCAGCGCGTCCAGCAACCCCCGCCCCAACGCGCCGAGCCGTGCCTCGAAAGGAGAAATAATCGCCATATCGGAACAACACTGGGTTGCGCGTCCGGCGTCAAGCGCTCCCCGCCCGTTCCCTGTCTCCCTTGTGCAATCGATCCTGCCGGCCTACTTCCCGACCATGACGGCCACGACCCCTCCCGGCGCAAGCCACCCCGCCCTGATCTTCGACCGCGACGCGGTGCGCGCCCATCGCGACCGCGCCGCCCCCCGATATGACGATTACGCTTTCCTCAAGCGGGAAGTCGCCCAACGGCTCGCCGAGCGGCTGGAAGGCATCAACCGGACCTTCAACAGGGTCCTCGACCTCGGTGCCCATGACGGCTCGCTGGGGGAGGCTCTACTGGCGACCGGCAAGGTCGGCTGGGTCGCCGCCGCCGATCCAAGCGGCGGGATGGCCCGGCGCAATACCGGCCCCGCCCTGGTCGCCGACGAGGAGGTCCTGCCGGTCAAGCCGGGCTCGCTCGACATGGTGGCCAGTGCCCTCAGTCTCCATTGGGTGAACGATCTTCCCGGCGCGCTGCTGCAGATCAAACAGGCGCTCAGGCCCGACGGGCTGTTTCTGGCCGCGATGCTGGGCGGCGAGACGCTCAGCGAGTTGCGCGCCTGTCTCGCCGAGGCGGAGAGCGCCGTCGAGGGTGGCATCAGCCCGCGTATCTCACCCATGGCCGACCTTCGGGACGCGGGCGCCCTGATGCAGCGGGCCGGTTTCGCCCTGCCGGTGGTCGACAGCGACGTGATCACCGTGACCTATGGCGACGCGCTCTCGCTGATGCGGGACCTCAAGGGCATGGGCGAGTCCGGCGCCGACCGCGCGCGCCTCAATCGTTTCACCCGCCGCCGCACCCTGTTGGAGGCGGCCCGCCTCTATCAGGAACGCTATGCCGGGCCGGACGGCCGCATTCCCGCGACCTTCCAGGTGCTCCATCTCACCGGCTGGTCGCCCGCCGCAACCCAGCAACAGCCTCTCAGGCCCGGTCAGGCGAAGACCCGGCTCGCCGATGCCCTGGGGGCGGTGGAGAAAAGCGCCGGCGAGAAGGCCGGACGTTAGGTCATGAACTCATAAATCCCATCGGTCTCTGTTCAGGCCGGCTTTGGATGGATTGGAAGTGAAGATTTCGCAGAAGAATGTGGGGCATTTCTCAAGAAACCTTCATGACAAGACGTCAAATCCGCCGAACCGCTACGC
>JANSWW010000009.1 GCA_024743275.1 Alphaproteobacteria bacterium | reverse complement strand
GGTCGGCAAGGGTCTGATGCCCGACGACCTCAGGGGCTGGTTCAAGGCGGTCTACGAGATCCTGCTGGGCCAGGAACAGGGGCCGCGCATGGGCTCCTTCGTCGATCTCTACGGCCGCGACGAGACCGTGGCCCTGATCCGAGACACCCTGAAACAGGCGGCCTGAGGTTCTTGCCTCCCCGCCTCACCCTCCCGCAAGGGAGAGGGAACGGACGGCCTCCCCTTCGTAAGGGGAGGTTGGAGGGGTTTTCTTCCCCCTCATCCTAACCTTCTCCCCTGGGGGAGAGGTCGGTGACAGGGCCGGGGTAAGGCCGTCAGCGGGTCTACGCCTCCGCTTTTTCCCAGCCGCCGGCCATGGCGACGGCGGTCAGGCGGCTGGTCGGCCAGGCGGCCTCGATCTCGGCGGCCTTGGCTTTCGCCTCGGCGTCGAGATCCGCCCCGCACGCGGCGGGCTCCCCCTTGCGCCACTCCTCGAGATAGCTGTCGGTATCCTTGGCGTCGCCGCGCATGGCGGCCCGGTCGATCGCCTTTTCGAAACGCTCGTCCAGCACCACCTTCGCCTGGGTCCGGCGGCGACCGCGGCCCTCCTCGGCGATCACCTGGGCCGGAATGTCGCGCCAATAGACAACGGTCAACGTGGCCATTCTCTTGTCGTCCTCACTGTTTTGCCGCTTGCAGGATGAAATCGGTCAGTTCGCCATAGCCGGTCCGCCGCCGCTCATAGGCGAGGCCCAGCCGCTCCGCCGCCGCACGCGCCTTGGCGTCGAGCTCGGGATCGTCGGTCTGGGCGAGGTAGAGCACGCTCTCATAATTGCCGAAATACATGTCGCGCAGCTCCGGATGGCGATCCATCCCCATGCCCTGCCAGACCAACGTATCGAAATGCCGGGCCAGAAAATCGGTCAGATAGAAGCGGGCCGGATTCTCCTCGGCGATCGCCTCGAAATCGGCGGTCCCGGTGAAGAACTGATAGCAATGGGGTCCCGGAATACGCTCCACCCCCTCTTCCGCGCAGACCCGGTCCAGCGTCCCGCCGGTGCCGCAATCGGCATAGGCGACAACGATGCGGGCGACCTTGGGGCGCCAGCGGTGGATCGCCTGGCGCACCGCGTCGGGAATCAGGTTCGGGGTGTTGTGAAGCTTCGCCGGCAGGCAATGAAGACATAGCCCGTCCAGCCCGTTTGCCTCGAAGATCGCGAGCACCTCGTTGGCGAGCGCCCCGCAGGCCAGAACCAGCGTGTCGTCCGGCCCCGGCGGGCGGCTCCCGATCGTCTCCCCGCCCTCTTGAGCGGTCCGATCCCGTCCGCCGCGCCGTTTGACCGGGCCCCGTTTGAGCGCGTCAGGGGCCATCGGAGCTGTTGCCTCAGGCGCCCGCGGCGGCCAGCTGGTTGTGCTTACGCTTCATGAACTCCTTGGCGGTCTCCACGGCGACGGCCGCGTCCCGGCAATAGGCGTCCGCCCCGATGGCCTCGGCAAAGGCCTCGTTCAGTGGCGCGCCGCCGACCAGCACCGTGTAATCGTCGCGGATTCCCTTTTCGACCATCGTGTCGATCACGACCTTCATATAGGGCATGGTCGTGGTCAGCAGGGCCGACATGCCGAGGATGTCCGGCTTATGCTCCTCGATCGCCTCGAGATAATTCTCGACCGGGTTGTTGATCCCGATGTCGATCACCTCGAAACCGGCGCCTTCCATCATCATCGACACGAGGTTCTTGCCGATGTCGTGGATGTCGCCCTTCACCGTGCCGATGACCATGGTGCCGAGGCGCGGCGCCCCGGTCTCGGCCAGCAGCGGGCGGAGAATGAACATCCCACCCTTCATCGCGTTGGCCGCCATCAGAACCTCCGGCACGAAGAGGATGCTGTCGCGGAAGTCGACCCCAACGATCCGCATCCCCTCGACCAGCGCCTTGGTCAGGATGTCATAGGGCTGCCAGCCGCGTTCGAGGAAGATATGGACCGCTTCCTCGACCTCCTCCTTGAGGCCGTCATAGAGGTCGTCATGGACCTGGGAGACAAGCTCCTCGTCATCGAGTTCGTGGAGATCGAGATCGTCTTCGGCGTCGGACATCCTGTTGTTTTCCCTCTTCCTGCGACCGCTCGGCGGCGAGCCCCCGGGCCGGCGAATGATGTCATAACACCATCAGGCGGGACGGGACCCACATCCCGCGACCGCGTCCGGCGTTAGAGGTCTAGCTAAGGGCTTTCCGGGCGAAACGATTGCCCCGCTCCGACTTTCCAGGGCGCATCAAGGATAAAGCGGGCGTTTCAGACAGTTACATCGATCGGTTACATGGCCACCGGCTGGCGCTTCCGTCCCCAGGCGCCGACCGGCCCCTCGAAGACGCCGGGCAGTCGCGTGCCGCAGGTAAGGCATTTACCGGTGTCGTCGAGGCGATAGCCGGAGATATCGTACCAATCCCGCTCGATCACCCGCGTGCCGCAACCGCTGCAATAGCTCGACTGGCGACCGAGATCGTGGATGTTGCCCGTATAGACATGGCGGATGCCGGCGTCCTTTGCGATCCGGCGCGCCCGGAACAGGGTCTCCGGCGGGGTCGGCGGCTTGTCGCGCATGCGGTAATCCGGATGGAAGGCGCTGAAATGCAGCGGCACGTCCGGGCCGAGATCCTTCATGATCCAGGCGCACATGGCCTCCAGCTCTTCGTCGCCGTCATTCTCGCCTGGGATCAGCAGGGTGGTGATCTCGGTCCACACCTTGGTGTTGTTGACGAGATAGCGCAGCGTGTCCTTCACCGGCTCCAGGGCGCTCTTGGTGACGTTCTTATAGAAGTCCTCGGTGAACGCCTTCAGGTCGACATTGGCCGCGTCCATCTCGGCGAAGAACTCGCGCCGGGCGGCGTCGTGCATATAGCCGGCGGTGACGGCGACATTCTTGATGCCCTCGGCGCGACAGGCGCGGGCCACCTCGACCGCGTATTCGAGGAAGATGATCGGATCGTTATAGGTGAAGGCGACCGAACGGCAGCCATAGCGGCGCGCGGTCCGGGCGATCCTCTCCGGCGACGCCTCGGAGGCGACCTTGTCCATCTCCCGGCTCTTGGAGATGTCCCAGTTCTGGCAGAAATTACAGGAGAGATTGCACCCCGCCGTGCCGAAGCTCAGCACCGGTGTTCCGGGCAGGAAATGATTGAGCGGCTTCTTTTCGATCGGGTCGATACAGAAGCCGGAGGAGCGGCCGTCCGTGGTCAGGACCAGCCCGCCGTCCTTCACCCCGCGCACGAAACACAGCCCGCGCTGTCCCTCGCGCATGACGCATTCCCGGGGGCAGACATCGCAGCGAACCCGCCCGTCCGTCAGTTTCGTCCAGTGCCGGGCGGGGCTGCCGCCCTCGATCACCGCATCCGCCATTTTCGCTCAAACCCACTCTTTTTCGATCAAACCATGTTCTATATATGTACTCGGGAGAGGAGTTCCCAATGGACGCGATGTTACGGCAACCGGCGGTGGCCGGCACCTTCTATCCCGCCGACCCCACAGAGCTTGCGAACCAGGTCGGCGAGATGATCCGGTCCGCCCGCGAGCATCCGGTGACCCCCAAGGCGATCGTCGCGCCCCATGCCGGCTACCGCTTTTCCGGCCCGACCGCGGGTCATGCCTATCGCACCCTCCTGCGCCGTAACACCGAGATCGAGCGGGTCGTGCTGGTCGGTCCCAATCACCGCATGCCGCTCAAGGGCATGGCGGTGGCAAGCCAGGATTTCTGGGCCACCCCCCTGGGCCCCGTGGCGATCGATTGGGAGAGTGTCCGCGCCATCCTCGACGACCCCGCGGTCACCGTGAACGACGCCCCCTTCGCCGGCGAGCACGGCCTCGAGGTGCATCTGCCCTTCCTGATCCGCAGCCTGTGCGAATTCAAGCTGGTCCCGATCCTGATCGGCGAGACGCCCATGGAGGATGTCGCCCGGGTCCTGAAAAAGCTCTGGGGCGGGCCGGAGACCCTGATCGTCGTCTCCTCCGACCTTTCCCACTATCACGACTACGATACGGCGAGAGCCAAGGATCTGGCGGCCCTGAAGGCGATCGAATGCCTGCAGCCGGAAGCCCTGCGGGACGATCAGGCCTGTGGGCGGTTCTCGATCAAGGGCCTGTTGTCCGTCGCGCGGGACTACGATCTGCGCGCGACCGTGCTGGATTACTGCAATTCGGGGGACCGGGGCGCGGGCAAGAACAGCGTCGTCGGCTATGGCAGCGTCGCCTTCGAATATGCCAGCGACGCCAAGCTCAAGGACGGTATCCGGACCTCGCTGTCGGGCCTTGTGCGCAAGGTGATCGGATCGGCGCTCAAGACCGGCAATATGCCGAATCTGGAGGCCGGCCCGATGCCGCCGGAGATGCGGGCCCACCGGGCGACCTTCGTGACCCTGACCCTGGACGGCAAGCTGAGGGGCTGCATCGGGTCGACCGCCCCGCACCGCCCCCTGTTCGAGGATGTGGCGACCAATGGCTATAAAGCCGCCTTTGGCGATCCGCGCTTTCCGAACCTGACCCATGAGGAGGCGGGGCGGGTTCATGTCCACGTCTCCATCCTCTCGACCCCGCGCCCGATCCTAGCGGAAAGCGATGTCGACCTCGGCCGTCAGCTCCATCCGGACCGGGACGGCCTGATCCTGACGGACGGGAAATACCGCAGCCTTTTCCTGCCCCAGGTCTGGGAGAGCATCCACCAGCCGGAGGACTTCATCGCCCATTTGAAGCGCAAGGCCGGGCTGCCGGCCGACCACTGGTCGCCGACGCTCACCTGGCACCGTTTCGGCGTCGAGAGCTTCGGGGGCTAGGGGAGCTAGGCGGGAACCGCCGCCGCGGCCGGGACGCGCGGATGGGCGGCACCCGTGGGTCGGCCGTTCTCAATGCCGGTGATCGACGGGAAGGCGTAGCCCACCGGGAAGGTGACCGTTTCCTTCTCCTTGATCTCGGCGATCTCGCGCAAAGCCTGTTTCACCGCATCGTCGAAGCGGGGATCGACCTCGATCGGCGGCTGTCCCTCGACATTGATCCGGGGCCGGGCCAGCGCCTCCTCCATGCTCAGGCCCTCGTCGATCATCGACAGGCAGAGCTGGAAGACGGCGGGATAGATCTTGCGCCCGCCCGACGCCCCCGCCGCGAACAGCGGGGCGCCGTCCTTTGTGGCGATCACCGGACACATATTGGTCAGCGGCCGCACCCCACCCTTGAGGCTGTTCGGCTTGCCGGGGCGCGGGTCGAACCACATCACCCCGTTGTTCATCAGAACGCCGGTGCCCGGCAGCACCACCCGGGAGCCGAAAATGGACAGCAGCGTGTTGGTGAAGGCCACCATGTTGCCGTCGCCGTCGACCACGGAGAAATGGGAGGTCGAGGCCTGACCGTGGGTGTCCCCGTCATGGCCCATGGTCTCCAGCCGCTGGCGATAGGCGGCGATCATCGCCTCCCCGAAGGCCGCGTAACGGGCCGGCTCGGGCGTTTCCGCGTCGACCTTGCCGGCCAGCCGGTCGAGCGTGTCGGCGAAGGTCGGGCCGGCCGTGAGACCCGGCGTCAAATTGAGGGTGACCCCGTCGCGGGTCCGGGTCAGCGGCTCGACGATATGGGCGTCATAGGCGGCGAGATCCTCGGTGGTGATCCATCCGCCGCCGCTCTGGATATCGGCGGCCAGTTGCCGGGCCAATTCGCCCTCGTAGAAATCGCGCGGGCCGGCCTCGGCCAGCCGTTTCAGGGTGGTCTTCAGCGGCCCGACATCGAGATGCCCTACGGTCCCGTCGGCAGGCACCGGCGGCAAGCCGTCGGGCAGGAAGATCTCCCGCGACATCGGATAGTTGCGCAGGCGGGCCGCCTCGGAGGCGATACGGACCATGGTCCACCAGTCGAGCGGCACGCCGGTCTCGGCCAGTTCCAGGGCCGGGGCGATGACCTCCTGCCAGGATTTGGTGCCGAAGGCCTCCAGCGCCTTGCCGAGGCCGGCGACGGCGCCCGGGACGCACATGGAGCGATAACCCTCGACATTGCGGTCCTCGATCACGCCCGGCCAGCCGAACAGATCGTCGTCGGCGCTGCCGCCCTGCTGCATCTCGAACCAGGCCGGATCGAGGCCTTGCGGCGACTTCATGCCATAATCGAGGACGACCGTCCGTTCCTCCTTGGCGAGGTGGACGACCGCGAACCCGCCGCCGCCGATGCCGGAGCCCCAGGGCTCGACCACCGTCAGGGCGAGCGCGGTGGCGACCGCCGCATCGATCGCATTGCCACCGGACCGTAGGATGGAGGCGCCCGCCTCCGCCGCGACGGCGCTTTGCGAGGCGACGACGCCCTTGTCGGAGGTGACCGCGGGCTTCGTGACGTCCCAGTTGTCGATGCGTATCGCCATGATCTTTCCCTGTTTTACAAGTATGATGCCACATATGAGAGGATATCGGTTCCGCGCGAGCATACTGGCTTGCCGGTTCCTGTCGAGCGTCCGACGGCGCGGATGAGGTTTGCGTATGAAAGGTGTTCCGTTCTGGGGACTGGTGCTGTGGGCGGCGGCCGCCGCCCTGCCCGCCAAGGCGCAGGACCTCGATCAACTGTTCCGCAACGACCTGCCGACGGCCCCGCCCGGCGCGACCCTGGACGACAACAAGTCGAGCAAGCCCGCCGAATTGCCCGCCGCGCCCGCCAATCTCCGGCAGGTGACCGTCGCGGACTGTCAGAGCCTGCAAGCCTCGAAGAGATTCATTGAGCGGGTCGCCAAATCGCCGAGCAAAATGCCCATCCGGCTCCTCTCCGGTTTCGTTCTGACCAAACCGCTCGCCGAGTACGGCCCCGACGACTTCGCCGATCTCGAGCGTGTCGAATCCGCCTGCCGGGTGCTCGGTGCCGGCCCTCAGCTTCTGATCACCTTCGAGGACAAGGTGGTGGAGGCCCAGGACGCCCGGCTAGAGGCGCTCGACTGGGTAAAACGGACCCTCGCCACCGTCGAAAGCCTGGAGCCCGGACGGGAGGCCATCGTCTATCTCAACAGTGCCTGGAACGACATGCTGACCCGGGAGCCGCTGTTGATGAACAGCGATATGCGGGTGGTTTCCTCGGCCATCATCCTGAAGCAGGAACAGATCTACCGTCAGATGTCGGTGCCCCGGAGCGGTAGCGGTTCGGACGGCGGCAGGCTTCCCATCGGCAACCGCACCCTGCCGCACGGCGCGGGGGATTAAGGCATCAAGCGGTCTCCGGGATTTGATGGATTTCGGGACCGAACACCTAATCGTCCGCGGCGCCCTGCATCTGCATCATCGCCGGAATCCGGCCACCCATGGCCCGCGTGACCTCCAGGGCCGCATTGCGGACCTGAGCCCCGAGCACGGGCAGGCGCCCGTCGGTCAGCCGGGCCGAGGGGCCGGACAGGGAGATGGCGGCCACCGGCTCGCCATGCTCGTCGAAGATCGGCGCCGCGACACAGCGCAGCCCCGGGGCGTATTCCTCGTCGTCGAAGGCGTAGCCCTCAAGCTGCACCTGGCGAGCGTCCGCCACCAGGCTGTCGACTTCCGCGCGGGTCTTGTTGGTGTAGCGGTGCAGCGGCGCCTGGGCGAGGATGCGTTCCCGCTCGGCCTCGTCGGTGATCGCCCCCAACAGCGCTTTACCCATGCCCGAGCAGTGGATGGGCGCCCGGCCGCCGGGACGGGCGAGAACCCGCATGACCTCGCGGCACTCCACCTGGGCCAGGAAGACCACCTCGGCCCCGTCCTGAACCCCGAGATTGACCGATTCGCCGGACGCCTCCATCAGCGTCCGCATGAAGGGCCGGGCCGTCGCAACCACATCGCGGGTCTGAAGGAAGGCCGTACCGGCGGTGAAGGCGCCGACGCCGACGGTCCAGATCCCACTATCGATGTCGTGCTGAACGAAGCGCCGCATCTCAAGCGTCCGCAACAGGCGGTGCGCCGTCGACGGCGCCAGGCCCGTGCGGGCCGCCAGCACGCTCAAGGTGGCTCCGCCGTCGCTCTGGGAAACGGCATCGACCAGGGCCAGCGCGCGATCCAGAGACTGGACCGAATTGGCATCCTTGGACGCGCCCGATCCCGCCGGCCGCCCTCGTCTGCGAGGCGGCTTGGAGGCGGCGGAAACCGTGGATTTGGTCTGATCGTTAGCCATATCGTGCTGAAGATTAGGAGAATTCCGGCGGGGATCAATCGAAAATTACACTTTCCTAAAGAACCCTCCTATGAACGCGAGGGCCGCCACGACGAAGCGGCATTTGGCCGGAAGGCTGGCCAGGCCGCCCAGGAAGAGGCTATCCCTTGGACGTAACGGCGCGGACGCCATCAGGACTGAGGAAAACACGTTCCATGACGCATGACGGGGGAAGCATCCGGGATCTGTTGACCGAGGCGGCGGCTGCGGCAATTCGCGCAGCCGACCCCGCCGTGATGCTGGGGCGCCACCTCCCGGATCTGCCGCCGGCGGGCAGGCTTCTGGTGCTCGGGGCCGGCAAGGCGAGTGCCGCGATGGCCCGGGCCGTGGAGGCCCATTATCACGACCGCCACGGGGCCGAGGGGCTGGACCGCCTCGGCGGCCTGATCGTCACGCGCTACGGCCATGGCTGCCCCACCGACCGCATCGAGATCGTCGAGGCCTCCCATCCGGTGCCGGACGGGGCCGGGCTGGACGCGACCAGGCGGATCATGGAGATGGCCGAGGCGGCGAACGACAAGGACGTCGTCCTGTTCCTGGTCAGCGGCGGCGGGTCGGCGCTTCTGACGGCGCCTGCTACGGGCCTCTCCTTCGAGGAGAAACAGGCGGTCAACACCGCCCTGTTGCGGTCGGGTGCCGACATCGGCGCCATGAACACGGTGCGCAAACATCTTTCCGCCGTGAAGGGCGGACGCCTCGCCCGCGCGGCCCATCCGGCCGCGCTGATCACGCTGGCGATCTCCGACGTGCCGGGCGACGATCTAGCCACCATCGCGTCCGGGCCGACCGTAGCCGATCCGACGACCCTGGAGGATGCCCGCGCGGTGGTCGGCGGATATGGCATCGGCCTGCCCGACGCGGTGACCGCCGCCCTGACCGACCCGCGCAACGAGACGCCGAAACCCGGCGATCCGATCTTCGCGACCAACCGGACCCATCTGGTGGCCACGCCGCAGGCGAGCCTGGAGGCCGCTGAGGAGACAATTCGAAACGGCGGGTTCACCCCGATCATCCTGGGTGACGCCATCGAGGGCGAGGCCCGTGAGGTCGGCAAGGTGATGGCCGGGATCGCCCGGCAGATCGCCCGGCACGGCCAGCCTTTCCCCGCGCCGGCGGTCCTCTTGAGCGGTGGCGAGACGACGGTCACGGTCCGCGGCGACGGGCGCGGCGGCCGGAACGCGGAATTCCTGCTCGGCTGCGCCCTGGCCTTGGGCGGTGAGGCGCGGTTTCATGGGATCGCCATCGATACGGACGGTATCGATGGCAGCGAGGACAATGCCGGCGCGCGCTTCGATCCCGGCACGCTCGACCGCGCCCGGGCGAAAGGCCGCGACCCGGAGGCGGATCTCCGGCATAATGACGCCTATTCGACTTTCGAGGCGGCGGGGGACCTCGTGATGACCGGACCCACATTGACCAATGTGAACGATTTCCGGGCCATCGCCATCCTCCCCGCTTAAGTGCCGCCGACCCGCCAAGGAGCTGATATGATCCGCCGCAACAGATCGACCAAGATTGTGGCCACCCTCGGGCCGTCCTCCAACACGATGGAGAAGATGCGCTCCCTGGTCGCCGCCGGCGCGGACGTGTTCCGGCTGAACTTCTCCCACGGCAGCCATGCCGACCATAAGAAGGTCCACGGCTACATCCGGGAACTGGAAGAGGAGGCCGGCCGCCCCATCGCCATCCTGCAGGACCTGCAGGGGCCGAAGCTGCGCATCTCGACCTTCGCCGACGGCCCGGTGGAGCTGTTCGCGGGCAAGCATTTCCGCCTCGATCTCGACCCCGCCCCCGGCGACCGGGAGCGGGTCCATCTGCCCCATAGGGAGATCTTCCAGGCGCTCCAGCCGGGCAACATGCTGCTGCTCGACGACGGCAAGATCAAACTCAAGGTGATCGCCTGCGACGCGGAGCACGCCCAGACCGAGGTGATCAACGGCGGGCCGCTGAGCGACCGCAAGGGCGTCAACGTGCCCAACGCGGTGCTCGACGTGTCGCCGCTGACGGACAAGGACCGCAAGGACCTGGAATTCGGCCTGGCGCTCGGTGTCGACTGGGTCGCCTTGAGCTTCGTGCAAAGACCGGCGGACGTGGCCGAGGCCCGCAAGCTGATCGGCGGGAGGGCGAAACTGCTCTCGAAACTGGAGAAGCCGAGCGCGATCCAGCATCTGCCGGAACTGATCGACCTGTCCGACGCCATCATGGTCGCGCGGGGCGATCTCGGCGTCGAGATGCTGCCGGAGGATGTGCCGTCCCTGCAAAAGCGGATCATCCGCGGCTGCCGGGCGGCTGGTAAACCGGTGGTCGTCGCCACCCAGATGCTGGAAAGCATGATCAAGGCACCCGCCCCCACCCGGGCCGAGGCCTCGGACGTCGCGACCGCGGTCTATGACGGAGCCGACGCCGTGATGCTCTCCGCGGAAAGCGCCGCCGGCGACTATCCCGTCGAGAGCGTGACCATGATGAACCGGATCATCGAGCGGACGGAGCGGGACGATGTCTATCGCGACACGCTGATGACCCATCATCCGGAGCCGGAGGCGACCGGGCCGGACGCGATCACCGCCGCCGCGCGCCAGGTGGCCGAGACGATCGGGGCGGCGGCCATCGTCACCTTCACCACCTCCGGCTCAACGACGCTACGGGCCGCCCGCGAGCGGCCGACGGTGCCGATC
This sequence comes from Alphaproteobacteria bacterium, assembly GCA_024743275.1. Classification (GTDB taxonomy): domain Bacteria; phylum Pseudomonadota; class Alphaproteobacteria; order JANSWW01; family JANSWW01; genus JANSWW01. The sequence continues at coordinate 237,192 of JANSWW010000009.1, read as the reverse complement.
CTCTGCCTGACGGCGGATCGGGAGACGGCAAGGCGGTTGGCGCTGGTCTGGGGCGTCCATTCGATCCGCACCCAGGACGCCCGCAGCTTCTCGCAAATGGTCGATTTCGCGACGAAACTCACCCATGAGCACAAATTCGGCCAACGCGGCGACCGGATCGTCGTCACCGCCGGCGTTCCGTTCGGGACGCCCGGCGCCACGAACATCCTTCGGATCGCCTATATCGACTAGGGGGGGGACGATGCGGATTTTTGCCGTCATCATCGCCGTTCTGTGCCTCGCGGCCGTACCGGCGGCGGCCCAAAGCCCTCTCGCCCAAAACCCGCTCAGCGGGGGCGAGAAGGATATCCAGGATCTGACCCCGTCGGAGATGCTGCGCCTCTTCCTGCCGCAGGCGCCGCAGGAGGGCGAGGCCCGGCAAGGGCCGGCCTTCGATAAGGAGCAGACCCGCCGGATCTTCGATCGCCAACGCTTCCGCCTCGCCAGCCGGGAGCAGAAGCGGACCTATCAGGACATCGCCGATCTGATCACCCTCATTCTGACTATCAAGAAGATCGGGCTCAGCGTCGAGGATACAGAGGCGATCGCCCGGGAAATGGCCAGGATCAGCGTCGAAGCCTCCCGCGGGGCCGGCGACACGCCGCCGACCGTCGTCGGCGATATCGATGCCGACAATGTCGACAGTCTGCTCGTGACCAAGGGGGTTCCCCTGACCCTGCCGGACCGCCGCACCGACATTACCTTCGTCGACGAGATGGGGCCCGGCGGGGAGATCGTTCTCAAGGTCAACGACCGGGCCTACCGGCTGAGCCGGGGCGAAGGTCTCGAAACGCCGGGCGACTGTCTTCTCTTCTACGACGATCTCAATCGGCCCGGGACCATCGCGGAATTCAGTTACCGCTGTCTCGGCGAGTGACGGAATTCCGACCCGATCGCTTGCGAAGGCGCCCCCGCGCGATCCCGTGTCGCGCCTGTGACAAATTCACCTTCCGAGCCTGCTAGTGTCCTGACCGCCCCCGCCGCTTCAAACCAACATCGCGGGGGACACAACCCCTGGGGAGAGGCTGTCCATGTCCGTCAAATCCGATATCGAAATCGCGCGCGAAGCCACGACCAAGCCGATCTGGGAGATCGCCGACACGCTCGGCATGCCCCGGGACGCGCTCTATCCCTTCGGCCCGTCGAAAGCGAAGATCACCTTCGACTATCTCGACAGCCTCAAGGGCAAGCCGGACGGCAAACTCATCCTCGTGACCGCGATCTCGCCAACGCCGGCGGGCGAGGGCAAGACGACGACCACGGTCGGCCTCGGCGACGGTCTCAACAAGATCGGCAAGAAGGCGATGATCTGCCTGCGCGAACCGAGCCTCGGCCCCTGTTTCGGCGTCAAGGGCGGGGCCGCCGGCGGCGGCTATTCCCAGGTCGTGCCGATGGAGGACATCAACCTCCACTTCACCGGCGACTTCCACGCCATCGGGGCGGCCCACAACCTGCTCGCCGCGCTGATCGACAACCACATCTACTGGGGCAACGAGCTCGGCATCGACGAGCGCCGGGTGGTCTGGCGTCGGGTGATGGACATGAACGACCGGGCGCTGCGCGACACGGTGGTCTCGCTCGGCGGAGTGGCCAACGGCTTCCCGCGCCAGACCGGTTTCGATATCACCGTGGCCTCCGAGGTGATGGCGATCTTTTGTCTGTCGACCAGCGTCGCGGATCTGACCCGCCGGCTCGGCAACATCGTCGTCGCCTATACCCGTGACCGAAAGCCGATCCTGGCCCGCGACCTCAAGGCCGAAGGTCCGATGTCGGTGCTGCTGAAAGAAGCGCTGATGCCGAACATGGTCCAGACCCTGGAGAACAATCCGGCCTTCATCCATGGCGGGCCGTTCGCCAACATCGCCCATGGCTGCAACTCGGTCATCGCCACCCAGTCGGCGCTCAAGCTGGCCGACTATGTGGTGACCGAGGCGGGCTTCGGCGCCGATCTGGGGGCCGAGAAGTTCTTCGACATCAAGTGCCGCAAGGCGGGCCTCAACCCGGACGCGGTGGTGATCGTCGCCACGGTGCGCGCCCTGAAGATGCATGGCGGTCTCGCCAAGGACCAGCTCAAGGAAGAGAATCTCGACGCCCTCAAAAAGGGCCTCGCCAATCTCGGCCGCCACATCTCCAATGTGAAGAAGTTCGGCGTGCCGGCCGTGGTCGGAATCAACAGCTTCCTGTTCGACACGCCGGCTGAGCATGCCCTGATCAAGGCGTTCTGCGAGGAACAGGGCGTCGAGGCCTTCATCAACGAGCACTGGGCGAAGGGCGGCGACGGAATCACCGCCATGGCCGAGCGGGTCGTCGAACTGGCCGATAGCGGCACGGCGCAATTCGCCCCGCTCTACGCGGACGACATGCCGATCTGGGATAAGATCAACACCGTCGCCAAAAGCCTCTACGGCGCCGACGACGTGACCGCGGACAAGAAGACCCGCGATCAGATCGCCCAGTTGCAGGAGCAATACGGCAACTTCCCGGTCTGCATGGCGAAGACCCAGATGTCGTTCTCCACCGACCCGAACCTGCGCGGCGCGCCGACCGGGCATACGGTGGCGATCCGCGAGGTCCGTCTGTCCGCCGGGGCCGAGTTCATCGTCGTGATCTGCGGCGAGATCATGACCATGCCGGGCCTGCCCCGGGTGCCGGCCGCCAACCACATCAAGATCAACGACGAGGGCCTGGTCGAAGGCCTGTTCTGATGCTGCCCCGCATCCTCACCGCGATTCTGGCCCTCAAGGGAGCGGCCGGGGTCGCGGCGGGTGCCTATGGCGCCCATGCCGGCGGTTTCGACGCGTACGACCAGTCGCTTTGGGAGACGGCCGTTCTCTACACGTTGGCCCACGCCGCGGTCGGGGTCGCGGTCTCCCTGACGATCCCCCGGCTCGGCCTGTTGGGCATCCTGTCGGCCCTCGCCTTCGTCTTCGGCATCGCCGGTTTTGCCGGCAGCCTGATGGTCCTTGCCCACAGCGGGACAAGCCTGGGCCTTGTGGCGCCGATCGGCGGCACCCTGCTCATTCTCGGCTGGGTCCTGCTCGCCGCCGGCGCGCTGGTCAGGCGGCCCTAGGCGACGCGGACCTGGTTGAGGAACGCCTTGACCTGCTCCTCCAGCGAGCCGGACCCCTTGGCCAGATCCTCGCATCGCTTGAGGACCGATACGGCTCCGGAAAAGCTCTCCTTGGCAGACTTGGCGACATCGGTGATCCCGGCGGACACCTGATGGCTCCCCTGGGCGGCCTCCTGAATGCTGCTGGCGATCTCCTTGGTGGTCGAGGTCTGCTCCTCCACCGCCGAGGCGACCCCGCTGTTAAGCGTGTCGAGGTCGGCGATCAGTTTGCCGATCTGCTGGATCGCCGCCACCGCCTCCGACCCCGCCGTCTGGACCGCCTCGATCTGGCCCCGGATATCGTCCGTCGCCTTGGCGGACTGATTGGCCAACGACTTGACCTCCGACGCGACGACCGCGAAGCCCTTGCCGGCCTCCCCGGCGCGGGCGGCCTCGATGGTCGCGTTCAACGCGAGGAGATTGGTCTGCTCGGCGATGTCCTGGATTAACGTCACGACCTCGCCGATCTTCTCGATCGAGCCCGACAGCTCCTGAATCCGCCGATCGCCCCGGTCGGCCTCGTCGGACGCGGATCGCGCCATCGTCGCCGCCTGGGCCACCTGGGTCGCGATCTCCTGGGTCGTGACCGACAATTCCTCCGCCGCGGCGGAAACCGACTGGATACCGGAATTCGACTGTTCCGAGGAACTCGCCACATCGCTCGACATGGTGGTCGCGTTCTCGAGCAAGCCGGTCATGGATTCGGCCTCGGTCTTCACCGTCGCGACAGTGCTGGTCAGCCCCTCCACGAGGGTCCCAACCGAGGATTCGAACTTCTCCGCCACCTCTTCCATCGTGCGGCGCTTCTCCGCCTCGGCCCGTTCGTCGGCAAGCTTCCGCTCTTCCTGCAGCCGCTCCACCCGGACGGCATTGTCCCGGAAAACCCCAACGGCCCGGGCCATGGCGCCGATCTCGTCCTTGCGGTCCTGGCCCGCCGCCTCGACCTCAAGATTGCCGCGGGTGAGATCCTCCATCACAGCCGTAAGCGAGATGACCGGGCGGCCGACGAGACGGATCAGCCAAATCGCCACCATGATCCCGACGGCGACGGCCGCAACCATGATCGCGATCACCGTGTCTCGGGAGGTGCCCATATCCGCCTGAAGCATGGGTCCGAAATGATCCTGGGTCGCCTTGGAGCGTTGGGTGAGCCCATCCATGGTCGCCGCGACCTCCGGGCCGATCCGATCCAGCCCGTTCCCAATGAGGTCGTTACGCTCAAAGATGATATCCCGGACCGTCGCCAGCGCCCGCTTGTAGGTCACCAGGCCGTCGTGAACGAGGTTCGCCAAGGCCCGGCGCTCCGAATTCCGAAGTTCGGCGTCGAGCTGCCGCCATACCGCGTCGGCCGCATCCAGTTCGCTGATAGCCCGGTCGAAGGATGGCTGGTCGTTCTCCAGCAGGAATTTGAGCGCATAGAGCCGGCCCAGGAGCAAATGTTGCTGCATGACGCCGGCGCGGAAAGCGGCCGTCACGTCATTGTCCTCATAGGCGCTTTGCATGATCAGCGAGATCCGTTCCCGCGTCTCCCTACCGACAACGTTCAGGGTACCGTTGACGACCTCGTCGCGGCGGTCCTGCAGGGCGGTGACCCGATCGAACGTCGCACCATAGGCCTGCAAATGGGTCGCGACCTTTTCGAAGTCCGCTCGGGTTGCCGGATCCTCCTCGGAAGCCAAAACCTCCCTGGTCGAGGCCAAGGCGGTCGACAGTCGGTTCCGGACCCGTTCGATCACCTCCGGATCGGCGGAGATCACAAAGTCTTTGACACCCAGACGGGTATAGAGGACCGCCTTGGCGACCAACGCCGCCTTATTGGTCGACAGGGCCGCCTGACGGTAGCGGGTGAAATCGGTCAAAGCCTTCATCGCGGCAAAGGCACTCAAGCCGCCGACCAGAACGATCAGTCCAACCACAATGGCCTGCGACGCAAGGAACTTCTTTGAGAGCGAGAGATCCCGCCCGAATCCGGATCGGAATGTCCGTTCTGTTTCCGACCTTGGACGATTTTGAGTGGCCATTCACATCACTCCTACAATTCATAGACGATAGAAAGGTAGGTCGACTTTTAGTATTGGGAATAGTTTTATCAAGATAATTCAAAGTTGAGGGATTGATTACAATAGAATTCAGAAGAAGCATTTAGAAAAAGAAAGTAAATTATTTGCTTTTTATTTTTTTACAATTTTATATACTTATAATTATTTAGATACAAATCCCGCACCACGTGCATCGATTCGGTCGGCGCACCAATGGTGCAATCCATAGAGGTTTAAAATATCACTTAAAATACTAATGGTTAAAGATCGATTGTGACCGCCGCAGGGCCATCGGTCGCGGCAGGAACGGCGCAGCAAAGCAACGCTTCATTTCCCGTTATAAGAGTATTCTCGGCCACACCATAGTAAATATCCCCTTCGACCGGCACCTTGCAGGTGCCGCATACCCCTGCGCGGCAGCCAAAGGCGGGCCTCACCCCCTGGGCCTCGATCGCTTCCAAAAGAGTCCCGTCCCCTTCGTGCCAAGTGAACCGTTTGCCGCTCTTGGAGAGGGTCACGACCGCCTCCTTCGCGGCCTCGGATTTCGTCCCAGCGACGGAGCCGCAGACCTTCCCATCAGACCGGCGGCGGACGGAGGACGGCCCGAAGTTTTCGAAGAAGATACGGTCATCCCGCACCCCCATATCCCGGAGGCCGTCATAGAGATCTTTGGTGAAGGCGGATGGCCCGCAAATGAAGAACTCGTGGTCGTCGAAGGGCAGGACGGCCTTGAGCAGATCGAGCGTGATCCTTCCCTTGGACTGGTAGTCTCGGCCAAGCGCCGCGGCAGCGCCGGGGGCGGACAGGGCGAAATGTAAGCCGACGGCGCCTTCGGCGCCCCGAGCCAGATCGACGATCTCGTCGGTAAAGGCCCGGACCTTTTCATCCCGGGCGGCATAGAGGAGATAGGTCGGCCGCATATGGCGCGTCCGGACCCTTTCCTGGATCAGATGCCGGAACATCGCCAACAGAGGCGTTACGCCAATGCCGGCCGCCAGCAGCACAGCGGGCCGCCTTTGCGACGCATCGATATGGAAGGCCCCTGCCGGCGCCCGGGCCTCGATCACACTACCGACCGCAAGTTCGTCGTGGAGAATCCGGGACGCCACGCCGTCCGGCTCCCGCTTCACAGAGAGCCGGAAACGGGCGTCGCCGGGCGCGTTGGACAGGGTGTAGGTCCGCTCGACCGTCCGTCCGTCAGCGCCGATCAGCCGGACCGGCAGGTGCTGGCCGGCCAGCTGCGGCGCCCGTCCGTGTCCGTCGGCTGGGTCGAGATAGAAGGATTTGACCTCGGCACTCTCCGTTTCGATCCGGGCGATCCGGAAGGGCCGATAGGTTTGCGCACGAGCCTCAGCCTCGGCCGTCGCACGGGCCTCCGGCCAGTTCCCTGTCATCAGCACATTGGGCGAGTAATCACCGAAGACCGTTTTAAGGGGGAAGCGCCCGGCGAGGCGGACGCCGCGCTCAGGATGGATCCGAATGAGACGTTCAGCACCTTGGAAATGGCCGATCTCCGAACCGTCGAGGATGATTTCCGCACGACCGGTGAGTTGCAAGAGATCCCCACTGTCGAAATCGATGAACAGCAGGCCCGCCCGCGGGTTCACGGCCAGATTGCCCAGGGTGTTGAAGTGAAAGTTGCCGGCGAAGTCCGGGAGGGTCAGCGTGCCGTCCGCCGCGATATCGACGAAACCGGGACGCCCACCCCGGTGGGAGACGTCGGCCCCGCCGCGCACCGGGTCGACCGGATCGGCCGCCGAGGACGCGATGAACAGCGTATCGGCGCGGCCGATGATCTCCCGCGCTTCCGAGCTGAGACCGTCGAACTCTTCCGGCCCGGCATAAGCGACGGGCGCCATGGACTCGAACGTGCGGGTCTGGATGTATTGCGGGCAGTTGCCGAAAGACTGATCGACGGCGACCTGGAACCCGCCGCCGGACAGCAGTGTCGCGATCCGACCGTTCATGCGGTTGCGCCGCCTGGTCTCGGGGTCAATGCCCAGGAGGCCGACCGGCGTACCGGCCGTCAGACTCTCCGCCAACGGATCGCCCAGAAACGGGGCCAGATCGACGGTAAGTGTCTTTGGATCGGGGCTGGAGATAAAGCCCTCCGCCCCCGCGATCACAGACGCCCAGGGCCGGCCCGCGCCATCTACCGAGCCGATCAGGATCATGGGAAGGCTTTCGTAGAAGGTCCGGTGCTGATCGGGCATGTGATCGCGCACCATCTTCCGACCTTGCGCCTCGATCGCCTCCCGCATGCCGTAGCGGCTTTGCAGATCCCGTTCGGCTTGGTGAAAGGGGGACTGGTCCATGACTGTCTCCTCCGGGCTTTGGTCCCGGGCGTATAACCGGGGCCTGATTTTGGGGTGTGGATCAGGCCGCGAGGCCGGTCGCTGTCGCGGGCATCGGCACGAAACCGTCGAGCGCCTCTATCCGGGCGAGCCAGTCCCGGATATTCGGATAGGGGTCGAGCGATACCTCGCCTTCCGGCGCATGAGCGATGTAGGCGTAGTTGGCTAGATCGGCGATGGTGATCGCATCGCCCGTCAGATAGGGCGCCCGTGCAAGCTGATCGTCGACCAGCAACAGGATCTCGGTAGCCTTCACCTTGGCCCGGTCATGGTCGTGATCGGTGCCGAACACGGTCACGAGACGGGCCCAGCCCGGCCCCTGGGTCAACTCGCCGGCGGCGACCGAAAGCCACCGCTGAATCCGCGCGCGAATAACGGGATCGTTGGGATACCAGATCCCGGACCGATCATATTTCGAGGCAAGATAAACCAGGATCGCGTTCGAATCGGGCAACGCGACCGCCCCGTCGATCAGCACCGGCACCTGGCCGAAGGGATTGATATCGAGATAGGCCGGGGACTTGTGCTCTTTGTTGGCAAGGTCGACAGGCGCGTCGGTGAAGTCGAGCCCCAAAAGGCTCAAGAACAGGGTCACCCTGTGGGAATGACCGGATTTCGGGAAGCTTCTCAGGGTCAGGGGCGATGTCATGGGGCTGGACCTTTCCAGTGAATGAGGTTTTGAACCGAACGATCGGTACATAATCTGCCTTGCTGGAGTTGTGTAGAGGCGCCGGACCTCTTTCACGAAAACGTGATCGGTTTGAGCTGCGGGCTGGGCGATCAGTCCAAGAGGATCTGCGGCAGCCGCGCAAGGGCACGCTCGAAAACGGAGACATCGCCGCCGCCCCGCGCCACCACCAGGGCACCCTGCACGACAACAAGGGCGAGTTCGCCCCGCGCCTTGGCGTCTTCGCCGCAATGGCCCGCCGATTCGGCGATCGAGGTGAAGAGGCCCTGGACGGCCCGCATATCCTGGGCCACCGCCTCGCCCATCGCCGCCTGCGCGCCGCCGAGGGCGAACAATTCAAGAAAGCAGGCGGCCTGCCCGTTCTCATAGAACCGCCCAAGGGCCTCCCGGGCGCGCGCCATCTTGTCCGCCGGGGTATCGGCCGCCGAAACAGGGACCACAAGGTTGTCTGCGAGCCAGGCCCGGGCAGCGTCGAGCACGGCCCGGGCCATCTGATCTTTCCCTTCCGGGAAATAGTGATACAGGCTCGACCGCCCGAGCCCGGTGGCGTCCGAGAGCTTGGCCAAACTCGCCTCGTCGAAGCCGAAGGCCCTGAACGCCCGGGTCAGACGGTGGACCACCTCCTCGCGGCTCAGCTTCGGCGTCGGCATGACTCTACTCCCGGCCTTCCGTCTCCCGATCTCATGTCTGCGGCCTTAGCCCGTCAGCCGCTGGCCGCCGTCGACGGAGACGCATTCCCCAGTGATCCATCCGGCCCGGTCCGAAGCCAGGAACAGGGCCGCGTCGGCGATCTCTTCGGGCCGGCCCATCCGCCCGAAGGGGATCGCGCCGAGGGCGGCGTTATATGTCGCGGGATCGCTGGTCTTGCGCTGTTCCCAAAGCCCGCCGGGAAACTCGACGGAACCCGGCGCGATCGTGTTCACCCGAATACTCTTCTCGGCCAGGATCAGGGCCTGGCTGGTTGTGTATTGGATGACCGCCGCCTTGACCGCCGCATAGGCCGGGGACCGTCGGGTCGGCTTCAGACCGGAGATCGAGGAAATGTGGATGATGGCGCCGCCCCCGGACTCCTCCATATGCGGGATGGCCTTCCAGGAACAGCGCAGCAGCCCCATCAGATCGACGCCGATGCCGCTCTGCCAATGCTCTTCCGTATCGGCATAGCCGAAGGCGGACGGGTTGTTGATCAGGATATCGATCCCGCCCAGCGCGCTGGCGGCGGCCTCGATATAGTCCTCGATGGCCACCGGATCGGAGATATCCGTCGGCTGGGCGTGGATGGTGGTGCCGTGCGCCCGGAGCTTGTCGGCGGCGGCGTCCAGAGCGTCCCGACCCCGGGCACAGATCGAGACATGGGAACCTTCTTCCGCGAAGGCGGCGGCGATGGCATAGCCGATGCCACGGCTTCCGCCGGTGACCACGACCCGTTTGTCTTTGAGATGCAAGTCCATGACTTCACTAAAGAAGCGTGCGCCAGCCCCCGTCAACCCGTCCCCGTCAACCCGTCGCCGCCAACCCGTCACCGCCAACCCGTTGGGGGCAGCATGGCTGATAGGCGCGGTAAAGGTCAGCCCGGCTGTCCCATCGGTCGTATACTGATATGGTTGCCGCCAAGGAAGGGAGCCGAGTTCGTGTCATCGGTGGATTTGAGCAAGGGAACCGGCGCGTCCGCCGCAAGAATCAGGATGGTGATCCTGATTTTGATCTCCCTCGCCTCCCTGGCGCAGATGGGGATCAATATCGTCCTCCCGGCCCTTCCTCAGATCTCCGGCGCGCTCGGCTTCCAGGGCAATGTGCAACTGGTCCTGACGGCCTTTCTGGTGTCGTTCGCCGCCGGAATGCTGATCATGGGACCGATCTCCGACCAGATCGGGCGCAAACCGGTGTTGCTGGTCGGCCTCGTCATCTTTCTCGTCGGCGGCACCATGGGCGCCCTGGCCGAGAGCATCCCGGTGATGATGGCCTCGCGGGTGATCCAGGGAATCGGCGCCGCCGCCGGCATGAGCGTCGGCCGCGCCGTCGCCCGCGACCTGTTCGAAGGCCCCCAACTGGTCAAGGTCTATGGCGTTCTGACCATGGCCATGGCGGTGGTCCCCGGTCTGGCCCCCTTTCTGGGCGGCCTGCTGGTGGCGGATTTCGGATGGCGCGTGGTGCTCGCCGTGCCGGTGGTCTGCGCCGCCGTGATCTTCGCCGGCGTCGCGCTTGTCGTCTGGGAAACGCTGCCGCGCGACGGCGCCGAGGAGCGACCGGAGCGAAGCGAACCTGGCGGCATACGCGCCGTTTTGACCGGCTACGCCCGGGTTCTGCGTTCCCGTATCTTCGTCAAATTCGCCGTCGGCAACAGCCTGACCCTCGGGGGGCTTTACGGATTCGCGGCGGGGTCGCCGGATCATTTCATCGGCGTCATGGGCTATCCCCCCTCCCTGTTCGGCTTTCTGCCGATGGTCCCCGCCGCCTCCTATCTGCTCGGCGCCTTCCTTGCCAGCCGGATCGCGGCCGATCCGCGCCGCTTCACGGTGTTCTATCAAGGGTCCGCCTGCTTCGTTCTGGCCGGCGGTGTCGGCACACTCGCCTGCGCCCTTCTCGGCCATCAGGATATCTGGCCGGTCATGCTCTTCGTCTCGCTCTATGGCATCGGCATGGGGGGCATCCTGCCGCTCGGCGTCACCGGCGCGATGCAGCCCTTCCGGCGCCAGGCGGGCACCGCCGCCGCCGTCCTCGGGGCGATGCAAATGGGGGCGGGCGCCCTGTCGACCAGCCTCATGGCGCTGATCCCCGGCGACCCGCTACCGGTTTTCGCTAGCCTAATGGTGGGTTGCGCCTTCGGGCCGGTGATGATTGCCTTCCTCGCGAAACCGCAATTGGACGGATAGGCTTTGACAGCCTAGTGGGGGAGACGCAAAGCATGGAAAACCAACTGATGGATGTCTGGGCGGAGATCGAGGCCGTTCTCGCCACCTATGGCCTCAACGTGATCGGCGGCCTGGTCATGTTGGCGGTCGGCATCTGGGCCACCGGCCGCATCGCCTCGGCGGCGAACGCGCTGATGCTGAAGTCCGGCAAGGTCGACGATACCCTCCGGCCCTTCCTGACCAGCCTCGTCCGATATGCCTCGCTCGCCGTGGTGATCCTCGCGGTCCTGAGCCAGATCGGCGTTCAGACGGCAAGCTTCCTGGCGGTGTTCGGCGCCGCCGGCCTGGCCATCGGCCTCGCGCTTCAGGGCACCCTCTCCAATGTGGCGGCCGGTGTGATGCTACTGTTGTTCCGCCCGTTCAAGGCGGGCGACTACATCATCGTCGGCGGCCATGCCGGGACGCTGCAGCAGCTCACCTTGTTCACCACCGAACTCGTGACCCCGGACAATGTCCAGATCATCGTGCCCAACGGTCAGGTCTGGGGGGCGGCCGTCACCAATTACAGCTATCACAAGACGCGGCGCTGCGACTTCGTCATCGGCATCGGCTATGGTGACGATATCGGCAAGGCGATCGAGACCCTGAAAGGGGTCATCGACGCCGATTCCCGTGCGCATAAGGAGCCGGCTCCGCAACTGGTCGTCAGCAATCTCGGGGAAAGCGCCGTCGATATCACCATCCGTATCTGGTGCGACGCCGGCGACTATTGGGGCCTGAAGTTCGACTTCAACAGGGCCTTCAAGGAAGCCCTCGACGGCGCCGGCATCTCGATCCCCTTCCCGCAGCGGGAAGTCCATGTCATCAAATCAGTGGAGCCCTGACAGTATGCCGTTTACCGATCTCACCGCTCGCCTCGGCAAGACCTACACGTCGGACTGGCTGGTGCTGGACCAGGACCGGATCGACCGCTTCGCCGAGGTGACCGGGGATCACCAGTTCATCCATACCGATCCGGAGCGCGCCCGAGCGGAGACCCCGTTCGGCGGGACCATCGCCCACGGCTTCCTGACCCTGTCCTGCCTCGCCGGTCTGACCGACTGCCTGCCGCCGGTGCCCGGCAAGCGGATGGGGATCAATTACGGCTTCGACAAGCTGCGTTTTCTGACACCGGTCCGGGAAGGCGAACGGGTGCGGGCCCATTTCACGGTCGCCGAGGTGAGCGAACGGAAGCCTGGCGAGGCGCTTGTCCACTACGACGTATCGGTCGAGATCGAGGGCGCGGACAAACCGGCGCTTGCCGCCCGCTGGCTCTCGCTGACACTGTTCGACTGACCCTTCAACCGATCCTGGGAGGACCGCGGCATGACCCAAGTCGCTTTGATCGTCGGGGCCGGAGCCGGCCTCTCCGCCTCACTCACCCGGAAGCTCGCCGCCCGCGGCGCCAAGGTGGCGTTGGCCGCCCGAACGACCGACAAACTCGCCGATCTCGTCGCCGAGACCGGAGCCCGAGCCTATGCCTGCGACGCCGCCGATCCCAAGTCGGTGGATGCGTTGTTCACCGCCGTCGATGCCGATCTCGGGGAACCGGACCTGGTCGTCTACAATCCCAGCTACCGGCAGCGCGGCCCGTTGCTCGACCTCGATGACGCCGAGGTCGAAAAGGCGATCACGATCTCCGGCTATGGCGGCTATCTCGTGGCCCAACGCGCCGCCCGGCGGATGGAACCCAAGGGGAAGGGCACGATCCTGTTCACCGGGGCCTCGGCCAGCGTGAAGGGATATGTCAACTCGGCCCCCTTCGCCATGGGCAAGTTCGCCCTGCGCGGCCTCGCCCAGTCGATCGCCCGAGAGCTGGCGCCCAAGGGTATCCATGTCGCCCATTTCATCATCGACGGCCAGATCTGGGCGGACCACAAGGGCCATACGGCGGGTGACGACAGCAAGCTCCATCCCGACGCCATCGCCGACAGCTATCTGCACATCGCCGATCAGCCGAAAAGCGCCTGGACCTGGGAGATCGAGCTCAGGCCGTCCGTAGAGAGGTTTTAATCGCCGGAACCGGTCTCGATTTCGCGTCGCCCCCACCCCGCCCCCGCATGGCAGGCTCCCGAGGGCAAGGCCGCCCGCCCTCTTTTGGCGCCAAAGCCCCGCATGGTAAGGGAACTTTCCCTTCCCGCCGCGGACGCATCGAGCGAGACCAGCCTTGTCCACTCTAGACGATCTCCTGAACCCGAAAGCGGTCGCCATCATCGGCGCCTCCGACAGCCCGAACCGAATCGGCGGCCGCCCCATCTCCTATATGAAGATGGCCGGCTACAAGGGCCGCATCCTACCGATCAATCCCAAGCGGGAGACGATCCAGGATCTGCCCGCCTATAAGACGGTGGCCGAGGCCCGCGAAACCTATGGCGCGGACATTGATTGCGCGATCATCGCCATTCCGGCCGCCGCGGTGCCCCAGGCCGTCCGCGACTGTGCGGCCGCCGGGGTGCATGCCTGCATCATCTTTTCCTCCGGCTTCGCCGAGGCCGACGCCGCCGGGTCTGTCCTGCAGGACGAGCTGGTGGCGATCTCCAAGGACACCGGCATCCGGATCGTCGGGCCGAACTGCCTCGGCGTGTTCGACGCCAACAGCGGCTTCATGGCCGCCTTCACAACGACTCTGGAGCGCGGCGCGCCGAAGCCCGGGGCCGTGAGTGTGGTCAGCCAGTCGGGCGCCTACGGCAGCCATATCTATTTCGTAGCGCGCCTGCGCGGGCTCAATGTCGGCAAGATGATCACGACCGGGAACGAATGCGATCTCGACGTCGCCGAATGCATCGAGCTCTTCGCGCAAGACCCGGAGACCAAAGTGATCGCCGCGTATGCCGAGGGGGTGAAGGACGGCACGCGGCTGGTGAAGGCGCTGGAACTGGCCCGGGCCAACCGCAAACCTGTGATCTTCATGAAGGTCGGCCAGTCGGAAGTCGGCGCGCTCGCCGCCAGTTCCCACACCGCGGCCTTGGCCGGAGAGGATTCGGTCTATGACGCGGTGCTGAGACAATACGGCGCCCATCGCGCCCGCTCGACCGAGGAAATGCTGGACATCGCCTATATGGCCAGCTTCGGGGTTTTCCCGGCGGGCCGCAGGCTCGGCCTGGTGACGATCTCCGGCGGTGGCGGGGTCCTGATGGCCGACGCGGCGGCGGCCGAGGGCCTCGACGTCGCCGCGATGCCGGAGGACGCGCAGCGGGCGCTCAAGGAGAAACTCCCCTTCGCCGCCCCGCGCAATCCGGTCGACGTGACGGCCCAGGCCTTCAACGACGTGGCCCTGATCGAGGCCAACATGAAGATCATGCTGGAGCAGGGGGGTTATGACGCCATCGTCGCCTTCTTCACCAGCGTCGCCGGATCCCCGGTCCTCGCGCCCGGCATCCGCCAGGCGATGGACCGCGGCCGGGCCGGCTACGAAGGCAAGACGCTGATCGCCATGTCGCTGGTGGCCGACCAGGACATCGTGGAGGGCTATGAGAACGACGGCTATCCGATCTTCGAGGACCCGACCCGGGCCGTCGTCGCCATGGCGGCCCTGATGCGGTTCGGCGAGAGCTTCCACCGGAAGCGCACGGCGACGCCGGAGGTCCCGGACCTGCCGCCCCTGCCGACGACGCCCCTCTCGGAACAGGAGGCGAAGGGCATCCTGTCCCAGGCCGACATCCCCATGGTGCCGGACCGGCTGGTGACCTCGGCCGACAAGGCGGCGGCCGCCGGCAAGGAGTTCGGCGGGCGGCTCGTCCTCAAGATCGCCTCGCCGGACATCCTGCATAAGACCGAGGTCGGCGGTGTGGTGATCGGTGTCCCTGCCGAAGACGCGGGCGAGGCCTATCACGATCTGGTCACCCGGATCGGCGTCGCCGTGCCGGAGGCCCGGATCGACGGCGTCCTTGTCACCCCGATGGTCGACGGTGGGGTGGAATGCCTGCTGGGGGTCAAGAACGATCCGGTTTTCGGGCCGATTGTCGTCTTCGGCCTCGGCGGGATCATGACCGAGGTTCTGCGGGACGTGGTGTTCCGCCGGGCGCCCTTCGGCTTGGAGACCGCCCACGACATGCTCCGCGAGATCAAGGCGGCGGCCATGCTGGAGGGTGTGCGCGGGACACCGGCGGCGGACAAGGACGCCCTGGCCCAAGCGCTCTCCAATCTGTCGGTCTTCGCCGCCGCCCACGCCGACCAACTCGACAGCATCGACATCAACCCGGTCCGGGCCCTGCCCGACGGTGCCGTCGCCCTCGACGCCCTGATCGTTCCCAGGATCGTTCCGAAAGACTGACCCCAAAGGACCCACTATGGCCTTCAAGACCCGATTGACCGAACTCTTCGGCATCGAACACCCGATTCTCGCGGGCGGCCTCATGTGGCTCGCCGACGCCAACTACGCCGCCGGCGCCGTGAACGCCGGGGCCATGGGCTTTATCACGGCGAAGAGCTTCCCCGACCCCGGCGCCTTTCGGGCCGAACTGCGGAAGGCCCGCGAGCTCACCGGCGGCAAGCCCTTCGGCGTCAACCTTTACATCTCGGTCCATGCCGACGACTCGGAAGCGCTGAAGGAGCCCTTGGGCATCGCGCTCGAGGAGGGGGTCCGGTTCTTCGAGACCGCCGGCCGTCCGCCCAGACTGTTGATGCCGATGCTGTCGGAGGCGGGCGCCAAGGTGATCCACAAGGTCGCCTCCGTGAAGCATGCCGTCTCGGCCCAGAAGCTCGGAGTCGACGCGGTGGCGATCGTCGGGGCGGAATGCGGCGGCCATCCGGGCCTCGACCTGATCGGCACCATGGTCCAGACGCCGATGGCGGCGGACCGGGTCACCCTGCCCTATGCGGTCGGCGGCGGGATCGGCACCGGCAGCCAGATCGCGGCGGCACTCGCCATGGGGGCCGACGCCGTGGTGATCGGCTCCCGCTTCCTGGTGGCCGACGAGATCTGGTCGGCCCGGGCGGTGAAGGAAGAGGTCGTCGCCGCCAACGAGACGGGCTCGCGCACCGTGATGGCGACGTTCCGGAACACCATGCGGGTGCTCGACAACGACGCCGCCCGCAAGGTCGCCGAAATGGAAGCGGCCGGAATCGAGGATTTCGAGGCCTATCGCCCGATCCTGAAGGGGACAGAGGCGAAGCACGCCTATGAGACCGGAGAGACCGACCGGGGCCTGTTGTCCCTCGGGCAATCGGCCGTTTTCGCCGACCGGATCGAGCCGATGGGGAGCATCATCGCGGGATTGATGGCCGGCGCCGAGGCCGCCCGCGCCAGATTGATCGCCATGTGACCCCTCGAAAGGGCGATTTGTCGTTTATAAAATCCCTATGGGCGCATGGCGGCGAATCGCGGCCAGGCTTTTAGGGTTTCATCCGCCCCAACTTAGATGGGTGCCGGACCGTTCCGGCGCGTTTTGGGAGTGGACCATCCATGGCAACAAAAGCGGAACTCGACGCGGTCGCCGATCTCGCCAAGGGCTTTTCGATCGAGGTCACCCCGACCACGGCCGAGAAGGTCGCGGATTTCCGGGACATTCTGACGCCCGGCACGCTGGTCAACGTCACCTTCCTGCCCGGCACGGACAATGCCGACACGGTCAAGACCGCCAAGCGGTTGACCGACGAGGGCATGGTCCCGGTGCCCCATGTCGCCGTCCGCTCCATCGCCAGCGAGCAAGGCTTCCGCACCTATTTGAAGGGCCTGACCCAGGACGCCGGCGTTACGGAAATCCTCCTGATCGGCGGAGAGGTCGACGATCCCAAGGGTCCCTTCGCCGATACGGTCCAGGTCTTGGAGGCGGGACTGCTCGACAATCTCGGTCTCAAGCGGGTCCATGTCGGCGGCCATCCGGAGGGCAATCCGCGCGTCGGCTATGACAAGACCATGGAATTCCTGAAGCGCAAGGTCGAGGTCGCCGGCGAAAAGGATATTCCGCTCGCGCTCATCACCCAGTTCGTTTTCGAGGCGAAGCCGGTGATCGACTGGATCGCCGATATGAAATCCCATGGCATCGAGCTTCCCGTGGCCGTCGGCGTGCCCGGCCCGGCCAAGATCAAGACCCTGGTCTCCTATGCCAAGGCATGCGGCATCGGCCCCTCGATAAACTTCATCCTGCGCCAGGCGGCCAACGTCACCAAGCTGCTGACGGTGAACCAGCCGGACACCCTGCTGCTCGATCTCGCCGCCTACCGCACCAGGGAAGGGGCCGCCTGCGCCATCGACCGGCTGCACATGTATCCCTTCGGCGGCGTCGCCAAGACCTCCGAGTGGAGCACATCGGTGGCCCGGGGGCATCTGGCGCCGGCCAAATCGCCGACCGCCTTCACCGTGACCGACGACGTCGCCCTCAAGGCCGCGTCCTGACATCGCCCGTTCCATCGATCATTCCGGAAGACGAGACATGACCGAAACCGTAATCAGCTCCGCCACCAAAACCGTCGTCATGGGCTTCGACCGCCCGTTCTGTGTGATCGGCGAACGGATCAACCCGACCGGCCGCAAGCTGCTGGCCGCGGAAATGGCCGCCGGCGATTACTCCCGGGTCGAGGCCGACGCCATGGCCCAGGTCCAGGCCGGGGCGACCGTGCTCGACGTCAATGCCGGCATCCCGCTGGCCGACGAACCGAAGATCCTCGCCGAGGCGGTGGAACTGGTCCAGTCGATCACCGACGTGCCGCTGTCCATCGACAGCTCCATCGTCGAAGCGCTGGAGCGGGGCCTGGAGGTCTACAAGGGCAAGGCGCTCGTCAACTCGGTCACCGGCGAGGAGGAGCGGCTCGAGGTCGTGCTGCCGCTGGTCAAGAAATACGGTGCCGCCGTCGTCGCGATCTCCAATGACGAGACCGGCATCTCCGAGGATCCGGACGTCCGTTTCGAGGTCGCCAAAAAGATCGTCGAACGGGCCCAGGATTTCGGAATCCCGGCCTCGGACGTGGTCGTCGACCCGCTGGTGATGCCGATCGGCGCCCTCGGCCAGGCCGGCAACTCGGTGTTCCGCCTGATCCGCCGCCTGCGGGAGGAGCTGAAGGTCAACACGACCTGTGGCGCGTCCAACATCTCCTTCGGCCTGCCGAACCGGCACGCGCTCAACGCCACCTTCCTGTCCATGGCCATGGGCGCGGGCATGACCTCGGCGATCATGAACCCGTTGCACCAGGAGGAGATGACCGGGATCATGGGCGCCAACGTGCTCTGCGGCGTCGATCCAGACTGCCGCCACTGGATCTCCAAATTCCGCGAGCCGGCGCCCGAAGGGGCTGCCGCCGGCAATGACCGGCGGGAACGCCGTCGTCGCCGGGCCTAGCAAGACCCAAGAGACCAACGACAACCATAAGAACTCCGAGATGACCGATACCGTCCGCGTTGTGTTTACCCCGTCGGGCCGGCGGGGCGAGTTTCCGGTGGGCACGCCCGTCCTGACCGCCGCCCGCAAGCTCGGGGTCGACATCGATTCCGTCTGCGGCGGGCGCGGCATCTGCGGACGCTGCAAGGTCGATCCCGGTATCGGCGCCTTCGCCAAGCACGGCATCACCACCGACGAAACAGCCCTTTCCGGGCGCACCGCGGGCGAGACCCGCTATGCCGCAAAACGCGGTAAGTTGGAGGGCGGCCGGCGGCTTTCCTGTCAGGCGACCCTACAGGCCGACGCGGTCATCGACGTCCCCGCCGAAAGCCAGGTCCACCGCCAGGTGGTCCGCAAGCGGGCGGACGAACGTGTGCTCGACGTCGATCCCCAGGTGAAGCTGCATTATGTCGAGGTCCGCGAGCCGGACATGCACGACCCCTCCGGCGACTTCCGCCGCCTGGCCGAGGCGCTGGCCAGCGAATGGGACCTGTCCGGCGTCCGCCCCCATCCGGCCATTCTGCCGGGTCTGCAAATCGCCCTCAGGAAGGGTAAATGGGCGGTGACGGCGGCCGTCAAGGACGGGGCCGAGGTGATCGCCGTGTGGCCCGGCTTCAAGGACAAGGCCTATGGGCTCGCCGTCGATGTCGGCTCGACCACCATCGCCGCCCATCTGACCGATCTGGAAAGCGGCGCCGTGGTCGCCGCGTCGGGCGCCATGAACCCGCAGATCCGCTTCGGCGAGGACCTGATGAGCCGGGTCAGCTATTCGATGATGAACCCCGGCGGGGCGGTGGAGATGACCGCCGCCGTCCGCGAGGCGCTGAGCCAGCTCGCCGCCGACACCGCCGCCGAGGCCGGGATCGCGCCCGAGGACATCCTGTCCGCCGTCGTCGTCGGCAATCCGGTGATGCATCATCTGGTGCTCGGCATCGATCCGGTGGAACTCGGCGGCGCCCCCTTCGCGCTGGCCCTCGACGAGGCGCTCGAGATCGACGCCCGGACCCTGGATTGGAGGATCGCGCCCGGCGCGTCGGTCTATGTCCTGCCCTGCATCGCCGGCCATGTCGGGGCGGACGCCGCCGCCGTGGCGCTGGCCGAGGCCCCCCACAAGGCCGAGGAGATGACCCTGATCGTCGATGTCGGCACCAACGCGGAGATCATTCTCGGCAACCGGCACCGGCTCCTCGCCGCCTCCAGCCCAACCGGGCCGGCCTTCGAGGGCGCGCAGATCTCCTCCGGCCAGCGGGCCGCCCCCGGCGCCATCGAGCGTGTCCGGATCGATCCCGAAACGCTGGAACCGAAATTCAAGGTGATCGGGTCCGATCTCTGGTCCGACGAGGACGATTTCGCGGAGGAGACCAGGAAGATCGGCATCACCGGCATCTGCGGGTCCGGCATCATCGAGGTGCTGGCCGAGATGTTTCTCGCCCGGCTGATGACCGAGGACGGGGTGATAGACGGCACCAAGGGTTCCGCGACGGATCGTATCGTCGCCGACGGCCGCACCTTCTCCTATGTGCTGCACCGGCCGGCGAACGACGCCGATCCCGAGATCCGGGTGACCCAGAACGACATCCGGGCGATCCAGCTCGCCAAGGCAGCACTCTATGCCGGCGCCCGGTTGCTGATGGACCGGATGGAAACGGATACGGTCGAGAAGGTAGTGCTGGCCGGGGCCTTCGGATCCCATATCGAGCCGAAATACGCCATGGTCCTGGGCATGATCCCGGACTGCCCGCTGGACAAGGTGATCGCCGCCGGCAACGCCGCCGGGACCGGGGCGCGCATGGCGCTGGTCAACAAGCAGGCCCGGGCCGAGATCGAGGATGTGGTCCGCCGGATCGAAAAGGTCGAGACCGCCGTCGAGCCGGCCTTCCAGGCCCATTTCGTCGAGGCGATGGCCCTGCCCCACAAGACGGCGGACTATCCGAACCTCGCCCGCGCGGTGCGGCTTCCCCCGAAGGGCGCCGCCACCCGGATGCCGGACGACGCCACCGGAGGCCGCCGCCGCAGACGCCGGGCGGCGGGGTAGCCCGCCCTCCGTCCCCCCTTCGTAAGGGGGGATCGAGAGGGGTTAGGAACCCACCCCAACCCCTCCCTTCTCAAGGGAGGGGCTTTGTCCTTGTCTCAGGCGTCTCCGATCCGACCTTACGGAAAGTTAACTGGGGAATCGGACCGGCCGGGCGCATCCTGATCGACGGGGAGAGTATCGATAAGGAGAGCGTCATGATGAGACTTGCTCTTATCCTCGCCGCCGCCGGCCTTGTCGCCGCGACGGCCCCGGCACAGGCCGGCGACCTCGGTTTCCGGATCGGGGCCCAGTTGGGTGCCTCCGGTCATCATCGCGACCACTACCGCGACCATAAACACTGGAAGAAGCGGCATTGGCGAAAGAAGGCCTGGCGCCGTCATCTGCGCCATCATCGCCGGTTCCATAGCTATGGTGGCTGGGACCACGGCCATGGAGGATGGGACTGGTATGGCGGTCCCCGGACCCGGGTGATCGTGGTGCCACGGGAGCGTGTCGTCGTCAGGCCGGCCCGGCCATCGGAGATCGTCGCGGCCCCGGTCGACGCACGGCCCTACAGCCGGGACCATTGCCGCGAATATCAGCGCGAGGTGACGATCGGACGGGAAGCGGCGATCGCCTATGGCACCGCCTGCCTGCAGCAAGACGGGCAATGGCGCATCGTCAGCGAAAACCCGCCGGTTATCGGCGGTCGCCTCGACTTCGAGGGACGCTGACCCCGGAACGCGGCGACGGCCATCCTCACTCCGCCGCTTCGCTTCTCGCCGGGTCGGGCACCGGGGTGCGCATGGTGACGAACTCCTCGGCCGAGGACGGGTGAATGCCCACGGTGGCGTCGAAATCGGCCTTGGTGGCGCCCATCTTCACCGCGATGCCGATGCCCTGGATGATCTCCGGGGCATCGGGGCCCAGCATATGGGCGCCGAGCACGGCGTCGGAATTCCGGTCGACGATCAGCTTCATCACCGCCCGCTCCTGTCGGCCTGACAGGGTCGCCTTCATCGGCCGGAAGGAAGAGCGGTAGATGTCGATATCGTCATAGCGCGCCCGGGCCTCGGCCTCGGTCAGGCCGACCGTTCCGATCGGCGGCTGGCTGAACACGGCGCTCGGCACGTCCGAATGATCGACCCGGCGCGGCTTGTCGCCGAAGAAGGTGTCGGCGAAGGCGTGGCCTTCCTGGATCGCCACCGGGGTCAGCGCGATCCGGTCGGTGACGTCGCCGACGGCGAAGATCGAGTCGACCGAGGTTTGGGACCATTCGTTGACGGCGATGGCGCCGTTCGGCTTGAGCGCGACCCCGACCTCCTCCAGGCCCATGTTGCCCGAGTTCGGCGCCCGGCCGGTGGCGTACATGACGGCGTCCACCTCGAGGCTCTCGCCAGTGTCGAGGGACAGGGTCAGGCCCGAATCGGCCTTGTCGATCCGGGTGACGTTGACCCCGGTGAGGAAATTGACGCCCTTGTCGGCCATGGCGACCTGCAGGCCGTCCCGCATGTCCTCATCGAAGCCGCGCAGGATCTTGTCCTTGCGGATAATCTGGGTGACCTCGGCGCCGAGGCCGTTGAAGATCCCGGCGAACTCGACCGCGATATAACCGCCGCCGACGATCGCGACGCGCTTGGGCATCTCCGGGAGTTCCAGCGCCTCGTTGGAGGTGATGGCGTGTTCCTTGCCCGGGATATCCGGCACCACCGGCCAGCCACCGGTCGCGATCAGGATCCGCTCGGCGGTATAGGTCTTGCCGTCGACCTCGACCGCGTTGGGGCCGACGACCCGGCCGCGCCCCTTGATCTCGGTCGCGCCCGCATTGCTCAGCAGGCCATGATAGATGTTTTCGAGACGGTCGATCTCTTTATTCTTGGCGGCGATCAACTTTTCCCAACTGTGAGACGGTTCGGCAATATCCCAGCCGTAGCCGGCCGCGTCCTCCACATCCTCATGGACGTGGGAGGCATAGACCAACAGCTTCTTGGGCACGCAGCCGCGGATGACGCAGGTGCCGCCGGCCCTATAGTCCTCCGCGACGGCGACCCGTGCGCCATGACCCGCCGCGATCCGGGAGGCCCGCACGCCGCCGGAACCGGCCCCGATGGTGAAAAGATCGAAATCATAGGTCATGGCGCACGCCTCCCCTTAAACTGTTCCCTCGCTGGCGATCGTTACGCGATGGCGGTCAGACGCCGCCATAGCAGAGGTATTTGATCTCGAGATAGTCCTCGATCCCATGGCGGGAACCTTCCCGGCCGAGGCCGGATTCCTTGACCCCGCCGAAGGGCGCGACCTCGGTCGAGATGATGCCGGTGTTGATGCCGACGATCCCGCTCTCCAGGCCCTCGGCGACCCGCCAGACCCGGTTGACGTTGCCCGCGTAGAAGTAGTTGGCGAGCCCGAACTCGGTGTCGTTGGCGAGCGCGATGGCCTCTTCCTCGGTCTTGAACTTGAAGAGCGGCGCCACCGGGCCGAAGGTTTCCTCGCGGGCGACCTTCATGTCGGTGGTGACCCCGGTCAGCAGGGTCGGCTCGAAGAAGGTGCCACCGAGGCTGTGGCGCTTGCCGCCGGCGACCAGCGTCGCGCCCTTGGAGACCGCGTCCTCGATGTGCTCCTCAACCTTCTCGACCGCGCTCTCGGTGATCAGCGGCCCCTGGGCCACACCGTCCTCGAAACCGTTGCCGACCTTGAGCTCGGCGACCTTGGCGGCCAGCTTCTCCGCGAAGGCGTCATAGACCCCTTCCTGGACATAGATGCGGTTGGCGCAGACGCAGGTCTGACCGGCATTGCGGTATTTCGACATCATCGCGCCCTCGACCGCCGCATCGAGATCGGCGTCGTCGAAGACCAGGAAGGCGGCGTTCCCGCCCAGTTCCATGGACATCTTTTTGACCGTGCCGGAGGCTTGCCTCATCAGCAGCTTGCCGACCGGGGTGGAGCCGGTGAAGGTGATCTTGCGGACCTTCGGGTCCGTGGTCAGGACCTCACCGATCTCGGCCGATTTGCCGGTGACGACGCTGAAGACCCCCTTGGGCAGGCCCGCCCGCTCGGCGATCACGGCCATGGCGAGCGCCGAGAACGGCGTCTCGTTGGCCGGCTTCACCACGAAGGGACAGCCGGCGGCCAGCGCCGGGCCGGATTTCCGGGTGATCATCGCCGAGGGGAAGTTCCACGGCGTGATGGCGCCGACGACTCCGACCGGCTGCTTCAGGACGACGATGCGCTTGTCCGCCTGGTGGCCGGGCACGGTCTCGCCATAGATCCGCTTGCCCTCCTCGGCGAACCACTCCAGGAAGCTGGCGGCATAGGCGACCTCGCCCTTGGCCTCCGGCAGCGGCTTGCCCTGCTCGGCGGTCATCAGTTTGCCCAGGTCGTCCTGGTGCTCCATCATCATCTCGAACATGGTGCGCAGGATCGTGGCCCGCTCCTTGGCGGTCTTGCCGCGCCATTCGGCCCAGGCGGCGTCCGCCGCGTCGACCGCGCGCTTGGCCTCAGCCTTGCCCATCTTCGGCACGGTCCCGATGACCTGGCCGCTCGCCGGATCGGTCACCTGGACCACTTCGCCGCTATCGGCATCGACCCACTCGCCCGCGATATAGGCCTGCTGGCGGAACAGGTCCGGATCCTTCAACGTGACCGGCAGGTTGCCGGCGCCCTTCGCCGGAGACAATTCGTTCATCTCTCCCTCCCCTGGGATATCTCTTGGGTTTCCGTCGGAAATTGGCTGCCCCATACATGCGCTTCCGCAAGACGCCTGTCCAGGTGGGCCGGCCGAAGCCCGCTATCGACAGGGATTTTGGAAAGAGTGTTTTAATACTGGAAATGTCCTTATCCCCTCGCCGCTCCTCGGCGCAATGCAGCTTTTCCCGGAAACGGCTGTTCAACTCGCCGTGCGCGCCCAATAGTCCCGAGACGTTGCATGAACCAGTGGGAGGCCGCCATGGCCGCGAGCGACACCGCTTCGATGAAACCCAGGCTCGAGACCTGGGTGCTGTTGGCCGTTTTGGCCGGGGCGGCGATCTGCGCGATATCCTTCGGTGTGCGCTCGACCTTCGGTGTGTTCCTGGCGCCGATCTCCGCCGAGCTCGGCTGGGGCCGCGAGGTGTTCGCTCTGTCCCTGGCGATCCAGAATATCATGTGGGGCGCGATGCAGCCCTTCGCCGGCGGGCTCGCGGACCGCTACGGCTCGGCCCGGATCATCGCGATCTTCGGCGCGATCTATGCGGTGGGCGTCCTGTTGATGGCGCAGACGACGGAGCCGGTCGGCTTCCATCTGACGGTCGGCTTTCTGGTCGGCGTCGGCCTCGCCGGCTGCGCCTTCGGCATCGTGCTCGCCGCCGTCGGGCGGATCGTCCCGCCGGAGCGCCGCTCCTTCGCCTTCGGGATCGTGACGGCGGCTGGGTCCTTCGGCCAGTTTGCCGTGGTCCCGCTGGGCCAGCAGCTGGTCGACAGCTTCGGGGTCTGGGACGCGGTCACGATCCTCGGTTTCGCCTCCCTGATCATGATCCCGCTGGCCTTCGCCTTCGCCCAGCGCAAGAAGCCGGCCACCCCTCAGCCGACCCATGGCGAGGTGCTGGAACAGACCTTCGGCGCGGCGCTCAAGGAGGCGCTCGGCCAGCGCAGCTTCAATCTTCTCTTCCTGGGCTTCTTCGTCTGCGGCTTCCATGTGGTCTTCATCTCGACCCACATCACCGCCTATGTCAGCGACGAGGGCCTGGATCCGGCCATCGGCGCCTGGGCGATCAGCATCGTCGGCCTGTTCAATGTGGCGGGCTCGATCATGGCCGGGGTGTTGGGCGACCGCTTCGCCAAAAAGAACTTGCTGGCGCTGATCTATCTGGCGCGGGCGGGCGTGATCGCGCTGTTCTTCTTCCTGCCGCTGACCGAGACCTCGGTGCTGGTCTTCGCCGGCGCCATGGGCCTGCTCTGGCTTTCCACCGTGCCGCTGACCACCGGGCTGGTGGTGACCATGTTCGGCGCCAAGCATCTCGGGCTTTTGAACGGCTTCGTCTTCTTCGGCCACCAGATCGGCTCCTTCCTCGGGGCCTGGCTCGGCGGCTACCTCTACGACGTCCAGGGGTCCTATGAGATGATGTGGCTGTTCTCGATCGCGCTCGGCATCTTCGCCGCGCTTTGCCATTGGCCGATCAAGGAACGCCGGCTCGGCGGGATGGCGCCCGCTCCCGCATAGTCGCAAGCCTCAAGGAACCAGGATCGTCTCCATCGCCGCCCGGATCTTGTCCGGGATACCGGCGGGCCGTTCGGTCTCGCGATCGACCCAGACATGGACGAAGAACCCGTGGGCGGCGGGTTCGTCCTCGCCCTGCCGAAAGATCGCCAGCTCGTATGTCACCGAGGATGTCCCGATGCGGCCGATACGCAGGGCCCCGTCGACCCTGGCCGGATGGGCGATGCCTTTCCTATAGGAACAGCCCGATTCGACGATATAGCCGATCACCGGATCGGCCTGGATATCGAAGCCGCCCTCCTCGATCAGGAAGCGGCTGACGATGGTGTCGAACCACAGATAATAGATGACGTTGTTCACATGGCCGTAGAGGTCGTTGTCCGCCCAGCGGGTCTCGATCGGCAGGAAGTAGTTATAGCTGTCGCGGGTCCGCGGTTTGTCGGTCGTCATTCACCCCACCATGAACGGCCCGGCGGCATCGGTGATCCGGCCGGGATTCTCCATCATCATCATATGGCCCAGCTTCTCCAGCGTGACCGTCTCGGCTCCTGCGATGGCGGCCCCGAGGGCGGCCCCGTTGCGGGGGGCCGTCATCCGGTCCTCGGCACCGATCACAACCTGGGCCGGGCAGGCGACCTTGGACGCCGCCGTCTCGCCGTTCTTGTAGGCGTCGCAGGCGGCGAGATCGAGGGCCAGCACCGCCGGGTCATAGGCCGCCATCAGCTTGAGCCCCGCGCCGGAGGTCCAAAGGCCGGGCGCCGGATTGCCACCGCGATGGCTGGTCAGCCCGACCCCGAATTCGATCATCTTGGCATAGACCGCGGTCTGCCCCGCCAGGGCGCCGGTGATCAACGGCGGTGCGACCGGGATCGCCAGCGCGCTGCCGAAGAAGGACAGCCGCTCGACCTTGTCCGGCGCGCGGGCGGTGGCTTCCAGAACCACCAGTCCGCCCATGGAATGGCCGGCCAACCGCACCTTGTCCCGCCCGGTGGCCGCGATCAACGTCAGCAGCCAATCGGCCATCGCCTCGATGCTCTCCAGCGCCGGCCCCTCCGAGCGGCCGTGGCCTGGCAGATCGACGGCCATCACCTCGACCCCGTGATGGGCGAGCCAACGGGTCTGACCGGACCAGACGGTGCGGTCCATCCCGGCGCCGTGCACCAGAATCAGCAGCGGTTTCTCACCAGCGACCGGCTTTCCGCCGGTGGCCGCGAAGACGGTTTTTCCGTCGACCTGAATCTCCATTACGCCGATATCTCCATTACGCGGGCACCGCCTTGGCCGCGGCCTTCAGCGCCCGGTCGAGATCGCCGGTGAGGTCCCCCAGATCCTCGAGACCGACCGACAGGCGGATCAGGTCCTCGCCGATCCCGGCCAGTTCCAGATCCTCCGCGCTCATTTGCTGATGGGTGGTGGAGGCCGGATGGATCACCAGGGATTTGGCGTCGCCGACATTGGCGAGATGGGAGAAGACAGAGAGCTTTTCGATGAACGCCCGGCCCGCCGCGCGCCCGCCCTTGACGCCGAACACGACGATGGAGCCCTGCCCCTTGGGCAGATAGGTCGCGGTTTTGGCGTGGTCGGGATGGCTCTCCAGGCCGGGATAGGTGACCCAACCGACCTGCGGATGCTCCTGTAGATAGCGCGCGATGGCGAGCGCGTTGGCCGCATGCCGCTCCATCCGCACCGGCAGGGTTTCGAGACCCTGGAGGTGCTGGAAGGCGTTTTGCGGGCTGAGGCAGGCGCCGAAATCCCTCAGCCCCTCGGCTCGGGCGCGCATGACGAAGGCGAGCGGGCCGAACTCCTCAGCGAAATCGAGACCGTGATAGCCCTCATAGGGCTCGGTCAGGGTCGGGAACTTGCCGCTCGCCTCCCAATCGAAGGTACCGCCGTCGATCAGCGCCCCACCGATGGCGACGCCATGGCCGCCGATCCACTTGGTGACCGAATGCATGACGATGTCGCAGCCGAAGGCGATCGGCTGGCACAGCGCCGGGGTGCCGAAGGTGTTGTCCATCATCAGCGGGACGCCGTTGGCATGGGCGACCTCGGCGATGGCCGTGATGTCGGCGACCTCGAGCCCCGGATTGCCCAGGGTCTCGGTGAAGACCAGTCGGGTTTCCGGCCGGATTGCCGCCCGGAAGGCCTCCGGATCGCGGGGGTCGACGAAGGTGGTGGTGATCCCGAAGCGCGGCAGGGTGTGTTTGAAGAGATTGTGGGAGCCGCCATAGACGGAGGACGAGGAGACGATATGCCCGCCCTGTCCCATCAGGGTCGCGACGGCGAGATGGAGGGCCGCCTGGCCGCTGGACGTCGCCACGGCGCCGACCCCGCCTTCGAGGGCCGCGAGACGTTCCTCCAGAACCGCGACGGTCGGATTCGATATCCGCGAATAGATGTGGCCCGGCCGTTCGAGATTGAACAGCGCCCCGGCATGATCCGTGTCGTCGAAGACATAGGAGGTCGTGAAGTAGATCGGCACAGCCCTGGCCCCGGTGGTCGGGTCCGGCTGCTGGCCCGCATGCAGGCTCAGAGTATCGAAATGGAAAGGTCCCGCATGGGCCTGGACCGGCGGCTTGGCCGGGTTTTTGGGATTATTTTCCGCCATGTGGTCGCCTCCCCCGCGTTGTTGACGGTGCGCAAAAACAAAGGGCCGCTGGAACTGTCCAGCGGCCCTTCGCGAAACCCTAGAAGACCGCCCACCGTTTTTTCAGCGGATCTAATCTTCTCCCTGTTCAACTTGCCGGGCGGAACGCTAGCCCGCACCCCTTCGCATGGTCAAGTGGAGTCTGGGCGATTTTGCGGCAAATTATTTGAACTTCATCTTTTTGGACATAAATGCCGCAGGATTCGCGGCGATTATTCCCGTTCATTGCCGCTATCCGGAAAGCCCATTTACCATATGGATGGTCGGTGCGACGTTCAGGGCTTCGAAAACAGCGCGTCGGCCGCCCCGCGATGACCCTTCTTGGAGGCGATCGCCTCCCGACATCGCGCGATCTCGGTTTCCAGATCGGCGATATAGTCTTCCAACTCCTCCAGCGACAACGGGTCGAGCACCCGTTTTTCGAAGGCGCGCGGACGCGGCTTTTCCTCGTCGTCGAACATGGCAGCCCTTCCTAGTGGCCAAGACGTTGATTTGATGCAGTATGGCGCAAAATCGGAAATCCACTCTACAAAAGGACCATACGTCATGGCCGACGCCATTCCCGCCACCATGCGTGCCATCGAGATCGCCGAATTCGGCCCGCCCGAGGGCCTGAAGCCGACCGGGCGGCCCGTTCCCGTCGCCGGACCCGGCGAGGTGTTGATCAAGGTCCATGCAGCGGGCGTCAACCGGCCGGACGTCCTCCAGCGCCTCGGGAACTATCCGCCGCCGCCCGGCGCCTCCGACATTCCCGGCCTGGAGGTCGCCGGCGAGGTGGTCGCGGAAGGGCCGGCCCAACCGGATGACAATCCCGGCGTTCCCCTGCCCGAGATCAAGGTCGGCGACAAGGTCTGCGCCCTTGTGACCGGCGGCGGCTATGCCGAATACGCCGTCGCCCCCAAGGTCACCTGCCTGCCCTGGCCGGAGGGCTATGACGCCGTCCGGGCCGCCGGGATCCTGGAGACTTCTCTCACCGTCTGGACCAATGTGTTCCAGCGCGGCCGGCTCACCGCCGGCGAAACCCTGCTGGTCCATGGCGGGTCGAGCGGGATCGGGACCACCGCGATCCAGCTCGCCAAGGCTTTCGGCGCCCGGGTCTTCACCACCGCCGGGAGCGAGGATAAATGCCGGGTCTGCGAAGAGCTCGGCGCGGAACGGGGGATCAACTACAAGACCGAGGATTTCGCAGCGATCGTCAAGGAAGCAGGCGGGGCGGACGTGATCCTGGACATGATCGGCGGCAAATATCTCGAGCCCAATCTCGATTGCCTCAAGCTCGAGGGCCGGCTGGTCCTGATCGCCACGCTCGGCGGCCGCACGGCGGAGGTCAATCTCGGCAAGATCATGATGAAGCGCCTTACCGTGACAGGCTCGACCCTGCGCGCCCGCAGTCCGGCGCAGAAGGCCCTGGTCGTGACCGAGGTATGGGAAAAGGCATGGCCCCTACTCTCCGCCGGGACCGTCAAGCCGATCGTCCACCGGGTATTTCCCCTGGACGGCGCGGCCGACGCCCACCGGCTGATGGAGGAAAGCAGCCATATCGGCAAACTGATGCTCGACCTTTCCGCGCCGGCTGAATAAAAGCGCCGATCTCTTAAGACGGTATTTGAATCGGGAACCGACCCCTTATATGTTGGTTAAGTTCCCACACAGCTCCGGTCACCCCAGGCATGGCGGAACCTGCCCCTCACGATAGGCGGCGGCCAGCCAGGAAGATTGTGTTCCGGAAGACTGTGGTCAGGGAGATTGAGTTCAAGGAGGTTATGTTTATGTCGCAGCATTTGCTGATGCCCAAGGCGACCGCCGTCTGGCTGGTCGAGAACACCGCGCTCACCTTCGATCAGATCGGGGCGTTCTGCGGCCTGCATGATCTTGAGGTTCAGGGCATCGCCGACGGCGAGGTGGCGACCGGCATGCAGGGCCTCGACCCGATCGTCGGCGGCCAGTTGAGCTGGGAAGAGATCGAGCGCTGCCAGAAGGATCCGTCCGCCCGGTTGGAACTCCTCAAAAAGGAGTTCGACCTGCCGAGCGCCAAGAAGAAGGGGCCGAAATACACCCCGATCTCCAAGCGCCAGGACAAACCGGACGGGATCGCCTATCTGTTGAAGAACCATCCGGAAATGTCCGATGCGATGATCTGCAAGCTGATCGGGACCACCAAGCCGACGATCAACAATGTCCGGGACCGGACCCATTGGAACAGCCAGAATATCCGCCCGCGCCACCCGGTCCAGCTCGGCCTGTGCTCCGTCGACGATTTCGAGGAGGCCCTGCAGAAAGCGCCGCCGCAGAACCGTCCGGTGGAGGAGCCGGCAGACCAGCCGGCGGACGGCGACGACAAATTCGCCTTCCTGCGCGAAATGTCGCGGCCGAAGGCGGATGACGACGAAGGGTCGGTCTTCTAAGCCCTTCTCCAGACATGGATTTTCCCAGACACGGCCCGGTCCCAGACCGGGCCGCTGTCGTTTGACCCGTTGCCGTATAGGGGTGCCGCGATACCTCCCTCATTAACCATAATGAAACAGGAGGACCCCCATGAAACCCACCATTCTGGCAGGCGCCACAGCTATTGTGCTCGGCGCCCTATCCGGCGTCCCGACCGCCTTGGCCGGCGAGACCCCATCCAAGCCGGGCGCCAATGTCTATATCGTCTCGCCTTCCCACGGCCAAACGGTCGGTGGCAGCGTGAAGGTCGTCTTCGGCCTCGACGGCATGGGCGTGGCCCCGGCGGGGATCGAGAAGGACGGGACCGGCCATCACCATCTGATGGTGAACATGGACGCCTCGACCGTGGATATGGACGCGCCATTGCCGGCGGACGACAACCACATCCATTTCGGCGGCGGCCAGACCGAGACGATCCTCAATCTGGCGCCAGGTGAGCACACGCTTCAGCTCGTGCTCGCCGACCACAACCACATTCCGCACAACCCGCCGGTGATTTCCGAGAAGATCACCATCACGGTCGCGGAGTAGGGCCGGTCGGTCGTCCCTAGTCCGCGGCGAGGGCCGGGGCGTCCGGATTGTGGAAGCGATCCACCAAAAGGGCTTCCCGCGTCCTCGCCGCCTTGACGTGGCGTTCCTTCACATGCCCGTAGCCCCTGATGTCCTCGGGGATGCGGGCGATCGCGACCAGGCTGTCGAAATTCTCCGCCGTCACGGCCGGGAGCAACCGGTCGAGCTGGTCGATATAGTCCTCGATCAGACGCCGCTCCATACGGCGCTCCTCGGTCCGGCCGAACGGGTCCCAACGCGTCCCGCGCAGCCCCTTCATTTTGGCCAGTAGCCCGAAGACCCGCAGCATCCAGGGGCCGAACCGCATTTTCTTGAGGCGCCCCGTTTCCGGATCCTTGGGCGCGATCAGGGGCGGGGCGAGATGGAATTCCAGGGTGTAGTCGCCCTCGAACTGGCGATCCAACTGCCGAAGGAAGGTCGGATCGGAATAGAGCCGGGCCACCTCGTACTCGTCCTTATAGGCCATCAGCTTGAAGAGATAGCGGGCAACCGCCTCGGTCAGCGCCTGCGAGCCCGGCCGCCGCTTCGCTTCCGCGACCCGCACCTTCTCGACCACGGCGCGATAGCGTTCCGCATAGGCCTTGTCCTGATAGTCGACAAGGATCGCCGCCCGGCGGTCGATCGTCTCGTCGAGGCTCTCCGACATCTGCCGGTGGCGCGGGGCCTCAGTGGTGCTGGGCGTCAACCGGTCGCGGGTGAGGTCGGGATTGTGAGCGGCCCGGCGCCCCCAGAGAAAGGCCTGGCGGTTGAAGGGCACCGCGACCCCGTTGATCTCGATCGCTTTCAGGATCGCCTCTTCCGTCAGGGGCACCAGCCCCTTCTGCCAGGCGAATCCCAACATGAAGAGATTGGCGGCGATGCTGTCGCCCAACGCCGCGGTCGCCAGCTTGCTCGCGTCCACATAGGTGACCGCGTCGCCCCCCACCGCCCGGTCGAGCGCGTCTTTCAACCGCTGGGCCGGGAACTGGACATTGGGATTGAGCACGAAGGCGCCGGTCATCACCTCCTGGGTGTTGATCACCGCCCGGGTCCGTTCCGGCGAGATGATCCGCAGGGAGTCGTCCCCGGCGGCGACCACCAGATCGCAGCCGAGCAGCAGGTCCACCCCGCCCTGGGGCAGCGTGTTGGTGTGGATATTCTCCGGCTTATCGGCGATCCGGACATGGGACAGGACCGTGCCCCCCTTCTGGGCGAGGCCGGTCTGGTCGAGAATGGTGACCCCCTTGCCTTCGAGATGGGCCGCCATGCCCATCAGCGCACCGATGGTGACGACCCCGGTGCCGCCGATCCCGCCGACGAGGATGCCATAGGGCCGGTCGACGCTCGGCAGCGTCGGTTCGGGTAGGACCGGAAAGGGCCCGTCCCCGGCCGCTTTCGCCTTGCGGGGTTTGCCGCCGATCACGCCGACGAAGCTGGGGCAGAACCCCTTGGTGCAGGAATAGTCCTTGTTGCAGCTCGACTGGTCGATCGCCCGCTTGCGACCGAACTCGGTCTCGACCGGCAGGATGGAGACGCAGTTGGATTGGGCCGAGCAATCGCCGCAGCCCTCGCAGACCTGCTCGTTGATGAAGATCCGCTTGTTCGGGTCCTCGAGCTGACCCCGCTTGCGCCGTCGGCGCTTTTCGGCGGCACAGGTCTGGTCGTAGATCAGGACCGTGGTCCCCTTGATTTCGCGCAGGTCCCGCTGCACCCGGTCGAGCTCGTCCCGATGGTCCACGGTGATGCCGGCGTCGAGGGAGGTCGGATAGGTCTCCGGCTTCTCCGAGACGATCCGGACCGCTTTCGCGCCCTCGGCCTTCATCTGCCGGGCAATGTCGAGCGGGGTGAACAGCCCGTCCGCCGGCTGACCGCCGGTCATGGCGACCGCGTCGTTGTAGAGGATCTTGTAGGTGATGTTGACGCCCGATGCGATCGCGGCCCGGATCGCCAGCGCCCCGGAATGGGTATAGGTGCCGTCGCCGATGTTGACGAAGACGTGATCGTCCTCGACAAAGGGCGCCTGTCCGATCCAGGGGGTCCCCTCGCCGCCCATCTGGGTGAAGGTCTCGGTTTCCCGGTCCATCCAGAGGGTCATGAAGTGACAGCCGATCCCGGCCAGCGCGCGGGAGCCCTCCGGCACCTTGGTCGAGGAATTATGCGGGCAACCGGAACAGAAATACGGAGTCCGGGCGAAGCCGACGCTCTGGGACTGCGGTCCCGGTGGCTGGTTCGAATAGCGGTCGACGGCGGCGGCCACATCCTCCGGCAGAGACAGCCGGCGCAGACGTTGCGAAATCACCTTGGCGACCTGTTCCGGATAGAGTTCCGCCGTCGAGGGCAGGATCCAGTTCCCCTCCTCGTCGTATTTGCCGACGACCCGGGGCCGTCTTTCCGTCGGCAGATCGTAGAGCGCCTCCTTGATCTGGCCCTCCATCAGGGGCCGCTTCTCCTCGACCACCAGGATCTCGTCGAGCCCTTCGGCGAATCGGCGCAGCCCCCGCGGTTCCAGCGGCCAGGGGATGCCGACCTTGTAGACGCTGAGACCGATTCGGGCGCAAGCGTCGGCGTCGAGGCCAATCTCGTCGAGCGCCTGGCGGACATCGAGATAGCTCTTGCCGGTGGTGACGATCCCGAGACGCCGGTCGGCGGAGTCGAAGACCGTCCGGTCCAGCGGGTTGGCGCGGGCGAAGGCCTGTGCCGCCGCCAGCTTATAACGGTGCAAGCGCTCTTCCTGGGCGAGGAAGGTATCCGGCCAGCGAATATGCAACCCGCCCGCCGGCATCTCGAAATCGGTGGGATCGGAAAATACGAGACGATCAGGATCGATTTCAATGGACGCCGAGGCATCCATCGTGTCGGCGACGCATTTCATGGCCGTCCACAGCCCGGCATAGCGCCCCATCGCGAAGGCGTAGAGCCCGTAGTCCAGCAGTTCCTGAACCCCGGACGGGTTCATCACCGGAATCATCGCGTCGACGCAGGCGTATTCGCTCTGATGGGCGAGGGTCGAGGACTTGGCCGTGTGGTCGTCGCCCAGCAGGGTCAGCACGCCGCCATGGCGCGCCGTCCCGGCCTGTGTGCCGTGTTTGAAGACGTCGCCGGACCGGTCGACGCCGGGCCCCTTGCCGTACCAGATGGAAAAGACGCCGTCCTTCTTGGCGCCGGGGAAAAGGCCGATCTGCTGAGTGCCCCAGATCGACGTGGCGGCCAGATCCTCGTTAAGGCCCGGCTGAAAGTGGATGTCGTGGGCCTCGAGATGGCGTTTGGCCCGCCAGAGCTGCTGGTCGTAGCCGCCGAGGGGTGAGCCGCGATAGCCGGAAATGAACCCGGCGGTATCGAGCCCCGCCGCCCGGTCGCGGGTCTTCTGAAGCATCGGCAGCCGGACCAGCGCCTGAACGCCGGTCACGAAGATGCGGCCCTGCTCAAGTCGGTATTTGTCCTCGAGAGATACCTGGTTCAGGCCGTGGGTCAGCGCGTTCATGGTCTCGATCCCTGATCTTCTCCGACCGTTTCGAGCGGTCTTATGTCTAATGTGGCGGGCGACCCATGGGCAGCGCAAGGGCGAGGGCTGCGGGAAAAGGACCTATCCGCTCCCTACTGCCCGCGCCCGAAGGCGAAGACCTGGATCAGCCGGCCGTCCTCGATCGAGCTGCCGAAGCCGGGGCCCGCGGTGTGCCAGAGCCAGGGACGATACAGCACCAGCCGGTTGAACCGCATCGGCAGGGTCATGGTGTGTTCCCATTTGTCCATGTCGTTGCCGTCCCGCTCCAGGAGGTCCGCCACCGAGTTTACACCGACCTTTTCCAGGTCCTCCTCGTTTTCCGGCGTCCGGTCGAGACCCAGTTCCCTATGGCGGTAGAAAAGGGTGCCGCCCTGGCAGTATTCGGGCAGGGTGAGATAGAGCACCCCGACCCACCACAGGCTGGATGGGTCGGCATGGACCTGCCGGCGGCTCGACTCGCCGTCGAGGGTGAGACGGAAATAGCTGTGCAGGAATCGCGGATCCTGGGGCACGGTCAACTTTTCGCCGACGAGTTGGCCGACGGCCTCCGCGAACCCCGGCACCATGGTCGGTCCGGCGGAATTGCGCCCGGCGAAGGTCAACCGGCCCTCATGCTCCGGAAATGGCTGCGAGATGGCGTGTTCGCGGAACTGCATCGGCTCGTCGAACACATCGTCCACAATCAACATTGACCGGTACATGATTTACTCCTTACCCCTTGTGGTCCGTCCGTCGGCATTCGCCCCATGGGGGCGAGGTCGACGCTCCGCTCTCCGGCGTCCTCGCCCCTCTTTAGACCATAGATTCGCGAAGGAATGGTTATGACGATCCTGATCGCCTCCCAAAACAAAAAAGACGTCTCGGCGTGGCATGAGCGGCTGGCCGAGCATCTTCCGGGGGCCGATGTCCGCCATTGGACCGAGGACTACGACAAGGCGGCGGTCGAGACGGTATTGATGTGGAAAGTGCCGACGGACTTCCTCTTCGACCTTCCCAATCTCAAGCTGATCCAATCGCTGGGCGCCGGGGTCGACCATTTGGTGGGCGCCGCCCTGCCCCACCATGTCCCGCTGGCGCGGATCGTCGACCCGTGGATGACCGGCTCCATGAGCGAGTTCATCCTGATGAATGTCCTGCGCTTCTTCCGCTACGACCCGGCCTACCGCCACCTCCAGGCCGAGGGGCGTTGGGAGGACCTCGGCACCCCGGACCGGTTCGAAACGCCGATCGGCATCCTCGGCATGGGCGAACTGGGCCAGGATGCCGCGCGCAAGCTGCGCATGATGGAATTCCCGGTCATGGGATGGTCCCGCTCGCCCAAGACCGTCGAAGGGGTCGAGAGCTACACCGGCCGGGACGGGCTCGGCAGGATGCTGCGCCAGGCCAGCATCCTGATCTGCCTGCTGCCGCTGACCCAGGAGACACGGGGCCTGATCGATGCCGAGATCATCGGCCTGCTGCCCCGGGGCGCCTATTTCATCAACGCCGCCCGGGGCGGTCACGTGGTGGACGCCGACCTGCTGGCGGCGCTCGACAGCGGTCATCTCGCCGGCGCCGCCCTCGATGTGTTCGAACCGGAGCCGCTTCCGGCGGATCACCCCTATTGGACCCATCCGAAGGTGATCCTCACCCCCCATATCGCCGCCGACACCAACGCCCGCACGGCGGCCCGGCAGATCGCCGAGAACATCCGTCTGGTCCGGGCCGGACAGAAGCCGAACAATCCCGTCGATACGCGGCGGGGGTACTGATCCGCTCAGCTACTCCATCCCCGGGCCGTGGTCGCGGCGGACGGCGTTGTATTCGGCGCCAAGGATGACGATCACCGCCGTCGCGTAGAAGAAGATCAGGACCGCGACGATCCCGCCGAGGCCGCCATAGACCGAGGCGTATTGGGCGAAATGGTTCAGATAGCTAGAGAACGCCAGGGCCAGGGCGAGCCACAGGACAGAGGCCATCACCGCCCCGGGCAGCGTGTTGCGAAACTTCTGCCGCACCTTCGGCAGGAGACGATAGAGCAGCGCCAGGGTGCCGACGAGGATCAGGAAGATCAGCGCATAACGGATGACGAAGGCGATCGCCAACAGCCCGGCGACGAAGGCGGCGGGCAGGGCGATTTCCACATGCTCGTTCACCACGGTCCAGACGACAGGGGCGACGATGAGGGCCATCATCGCCATGAGAGCCACGACCGCCCCGCCGATCACCACCGCGAAGGACTGCAGCCGGCGCAGGAACCAGTTGCCCTGGGTTTCCACATGAAGCGCTGTGTTGAACGCCGCCCGGAAAGCCTCGACCCCGTTCGAGGCGACATAGATCCCGCCGACCATGCCGAAGGTCAGAAGGCCGCCGCCCGCATTGGCGACCACCTGGGCGATCACCGGCCCAAGCACCCCGGCGACCTCCGGCGGCATCACCGCGAGGCTTTCCTGGATAAAGGCGTCCGCGGCGTCGCCGCGCCCGAGGACCCCGGCGAGCGCCGTCACGAAAATCAGAAAGGGAAACAGCGAGAGAAACATCGAATAGGCGATATGCCCGGCCAGCACCTCGCCCCGATGCTCGCCGAAGCGCTTCAGCGCAGAGAGGAAGAACCGAACGGATCGGGGCAGCTTGACCGGCCTCATTTCCGCCCCTCCTTCCCGGTCACTCGGAATCGACCGCCTTTGCCCCGTCCATCACCACGCCGGCGAAGTCGGACAGAAAGACCGACCCCTTGACGGTCCGCTGGATGAGGACCGACCGGCGATCGTTCTCGTCGACCTTGCGCTTGACCAGGCCGAAGCTCCCGAGCCGGTCCAGCGCGCGGGTCACCGCCGGTTTGGAGATACCCAGCAAATCGGCCAGCCCCCGCACCGTATGGGGCGGTGCGCTCATATAGACCGTCAGCATGACCGCCATCTGGCGTTGGGAGAGGTCCGGCGTATCGCCCTTCACGCTGGCGACGACCGCGTTCCGCCAGAGTTCAAGAGCCTGTTGACGGGTGACATCGACCACGGTGGCTTAAATCCCTGACGAATTGCGTGAGATCCGGCCCGTCCAAGCCGAGCCGAAAGCGGATGGCGGAGGCACGCCCCGAGACCATTTCGAACCTGTTACGACTACAATTTTAAGGTCCCTTGTTCAAGGGGGCCACCTCCTTTTTGACCGCTTAGCGATAGCGCCGACGCAGCATTTCGAACACCGCCCGCGGCCCCTGCGCCTCGCCGCCCTCCGGCCGGCCGGGCCGGGTCGCCGTGTTCCAGGACATCACGTCGACATGGGCCCAGACCTTGGTCTCCGTCACGAACCGGCGCAGGAAAAGGGCCGCTGTGATCGCCCCGCCGAACGGACTTTCCCCGGTGCTGGAAAGGTCCGCGATCTTGCCGTCCATCTGTTTGTCGTAGGCGTCGTGCAGCGGCATCCGCCACAGCGGGTCTCCCTCCGCGAGGCCGGCCTCCAGGACGTCGCCGGCGAACTGATCGTCGGTCGCGAACAAGGCCGGGAGATCGGTGCCGAGCGCGACCCGGGCCGCGCCGGTCAACGTGGCGAAGTCGATGATCATGTCGGGCGTTTCCGCATCCGCCAGGGTGAGCGCGTCGGCCAGCACCAGGCGGCCCTCCGCATCCGTGTTACCGACCTCGACCGTCAGCCCCTTGCGCGACTTGAGAATGTCCATCGGCCGGAAGGCGTTGCCGGAAACCGCGTTCTCCACCGCCGGGATCAGCACCCGGAGCCGGACATCGAGCTTGGTCTCCATGACCATGGAGGCGATGGCCAGAACCTGGGCGGAGCCGCCCATGTCCTTCTTCATCAGCTTCATGCCGCTGGCCGGCTTCAGGTCGAGACCGCCGGAATCGAAGCAAACCCCCTTGCCGACGAGTGTCACCTTGGGGGCGTCCTCCCGCCCCCAGACGAGATCGATGAGGCGCGGGGCGTCCGCCGCCGCCCGTCCGACCGCGTGGATCATGGGGAAGTTTTCGGCCAGCAGGTCCTCGCCGACGACGACGCTGAACGCCGCCCCATGGGCCTCGGCCAGAGTCCTGGCGGCCTCGGCGAGACCGCTCGGCCCCATGTCCTCGGCCGGGGTGTTGACGAGATCCCGCGCCAGGGCCACGCCCCGGGCCTGGGCCATCACCAGGGCGCTGTCGATCTGCGCCGGCCACACCAACCGCGCCTTCTGGACCGGCATCGACTTGTAGCGGTCGAACCGGTAACCGGAGAGCGCCCAGCCGAGCAGCGTCGCTTCGCTCGCGGTCCCGTCCGCCAGGGCATAGGTCCCCTCAGGCAGTTTGTCGGCCACGCCGGCGAGCGCCCAGAGCGAATCGGGCTTCGCCTCGCCCAGCCCGACGATGACCCGGATCAGACTGCCATCCACCCCCGGGATCAGGGCGATGCTGCCGCTCTTTCCGGTGAAACCGGAGTTCTTCGCCCAGGCGGCCCCGTCCGCCCCGAGCAAGCCTTCGAGCAGGGCCGGATCGTCGCTGCCGACCATATGAAGCGGGACGGCATCGGTGCCGGCGGGGGCGAACAGGGCATCAAGATCGAGCATCGTTTTCTCCGGTCGAACCACGTTGCTTTCACGTCTAGAGCAAACTCCTACTTTTTTCCACGGGCGGGACTGGCTACAGTCCGCCGGGACGACTGACCCAAGGGAGCGCGCGTATGAGTGACTACACCCTTGTTATCGGCAACAAAAACTACTCCTCCTGGAGTCTCCGGCCGTGGTTGGCAATGGCCGTCACCGGCCTTCCCTTCGAGGAACTGCTGATTCCCCTCGACACGGCGAAGACCAAGGAGGAGATCGGCAAACACTCTCCGGCGGGCCGGGTACCGGTGCTGAAAGTCGAGGATTTCGCGATCTGGGACAGCCTCGCGATCCTGGAATTCCTGGCCGAGCGCCATCCCGATGCGAACCTGCTGCCCGCGGACCCGCGGGCGCGGGCGCTCTGCCGGTCGATCTCGGCGGAAATGCATTCCGGCTTCGAGGCGCTACGGTCGTCCATGCCGATGAATATCCGCGCCTCGCTGCCCGGCAAGGGCATGCAGGAGGGGGTTCAGGAGGACATCAACCGCATCACCGCGATCTGGCGGGATTGCCGCAAGCGGTTCGGGACCGGCGAGCAGTCCTTTCTGTTCGGCCATTTCACCATCGCGGACGCCATGTATGCGCCGGTGGTCATGCGGCTCAACACCTACAAGCCCGAGATCGGCGACGGCGCCAGGGCCTATTGCGCGATGATCACCGGCCTCGACGCGATGAAGGCGTGGTCGAAAGCGGCGGCCGGCGAGCCCTGGATTATCGAATCCGAGGAAATCTAGCCGGCATAGTCGTCGCCCTCCTCGACCGCCTCGAGAACCGCCGCCTCGGTCGCCGGAGCCGGCGGCATACCGGCGGCGATCCGATTGCGGTGATATTGGATCCGCCAGAGGTGATAACAGACCCGATGCAGCCAGCGGACCGAGTCCAGCCTTCGCATGGCGCTCTCCCCGGCAAGACGACCCTCGGCCGCGGTCAGGATGGTCCGGTCACGAAACAGCTCCCGCTGCCGGCGCAGCATCTTGCGGAACCGGTTGAGGTTCGCCTCGCCCTCAGCGGAGGGATCACCGGCCGCCTCATGGGCCAGATCGGCCAGAACGCCACTCAACCGCCGTAACCGATGGTCCTCGACAAGCGTCGCGATCCTCTCTTCCTGACCGCAGCGGAACCGCAGTCGGTTCAAATGGTCGAGAAGGTGCAGGGCGGATATGACCCGGTTCCCGTGGACGGACTCACCGGTTTCCAAGGTCAGTCGATTGACATAGGTCCGGGTGGCGCTCAACGCCTGGCCGATGTCGTCCAAGGTCACCCCGGCCCGGTGCCGGTCGGGCGGGAGCCGGTCCTCCAGATGGATGAAGAGCGCCTTGGTGATCTCGCCGATCGTCGCCAGGGTGGCGTCCGTGGCCGCCCCCGGATCTTTCAGGAGACCGCGGTCGAGATGCTGGGTCAGCCGGGGTCCGGCTTCCGGGATCAGGGCGATCACCAGGCGGCCGAAGGTGTTGGCCACCGGCAAAACCAGCAGCACACCGATCCCGTTGAAGAAGGTGTGGAAGGCGACCAGGGCGATCTGTCCCTCGCCCGCGGCGACCAGGCCCTCGACCAGAACCGCGAAGAACCCCAGCAGGAAGAAGGCCAGAACGGCGGTCAGGAGATTGTAGATCACATGGGCGAAACCGGTCCGCCGGGCGGCCGTCGACCCGCCCAGGGTCGCCAGCATGGCGGTGAAGGTCGTCCCGACATCCATGCCGATGACCAGAGCGGCCGCCTGCGTGAAATCGATCGCGCCCGCCCCCAGCGCCGCCAGGGCCGTCGCGACCCCGGCGCTGGAGGATTGGGTGACCAGGGTGACGAGAATGCCGATCAGGACCAGTTGGAAGCGGCCGAACATCGTGTCGTCGGGGAAGTCCTCCGGGGTCACCACGCCCTCGAACGCGGCGAGCCCCGCCTGCATGGCGTCGATGCCGATGAACAGCAGGCTGAACCCGGCAAGCGCGCTGCCGAGCGGCTTGAGCCGCCCGCCCCCGAAGAGACGCAGCAACGCGCCGACCAGCACCAGCGGCAGGACGATCTCGCCCAGTTGGAGCTTGAAACCGAGAATGGCCACCAGCCAGCCGGTGATGGTGGTCCCGATATTGGCGCCGAAGATCACGCCGAGGGCCTGGGGGAAGCTCATCAGGCCGGCGCTGACGAAACCGACCGCCGTGACGGTCGTCGCGCTGGAGGATTGGATGGCCGCGGTGGTCAACGCCCCGGTGAC
Source organism: Alphaproteobacteria bacterium (assembly GCA_024743275.1). Lineage (GTDB taxonomy): Bacteria > Pseudomonadota > Alphaproteobacteria > JANSWW01 > JANSWW01 > JANSWW01. Next base: position 195,632 of record JANSWW010000009.1, on the reverse strand, counting down.
GGCACCGCTGACCGGCGTCGAGGTGAACCGCGCGAGCACATCGCGCAGCGTATCGCCCGCGAGCGCCCGCAGGCCCTCGGTCAACATCACCATCCCGAGCAGAAAGAGCCCGACGCCACCGAGCGCCAGCATCACATCCGAAACCATACTTTAGACTAGGCGGAGGAAGCCCCAGGGAGCAATAGCCCCACGCCGCCCCTGGACATTCATTGCGTGGCCGGTTCCGGCTGGATCAGGCCGATCTCGTCGTAGAACCGCTCAGCCCCCGGATGGAGCGGGATGGCGACACTGTCCAGCGCCCGGGCCAGGGAAATCTCGGAGGCCATCGGGTGCCCGGCCTCGTAGATCGGGCGGGCGCGCTCATGCATGATCGCCTCAGTGATGCTGTAGACCAGATCCGCGTCCATATCCTCCCGCACCACCAAGAGCGCCCCGACCGAAAGGGTCTGGGCGAGCGGCACGTCCTTGTAGAGGGCGGCCGGGATCTGGGTGCGCCCGAAATAGGGATGGCTGGCGATGATTCGGTCGGCCCGTTCCCCGGTCAGTGAGATCAGCCGAACGTCAATCCTGTTGGCGAGATCCTCGATCACCCGGGTCGGATGCCCGGCGATATAGAAGAAGGCGTCCAGGCCGCCATTCATCAGGCCGTCCGCAGAGGCCGCGGGCGACAGGTAATAGGGGTCGTAATCCCCGGGACCGAGCCCATAGGCCTGCAACAGGATCTCGGAATCGACCAGAGTGCCCGACCCGACCTCGCCGCCGCTCACCCGCTTGCCCTTCAGGTCGACGACCGACTGGATATCGGAATCGGCCCGCACCACCAGATGAACCGCCTCGGGATAGAGCCGGGCGATCGCCCGGTAGGCGGTGTTCGCCGGCTGCCCCTCGAAGGCACCCTTTCCGAAATAGGCCCAATAGGCGATATCCGCCTGGGTCAGCGCCATGTCCACCGTCCCGGCGGTCAGCTTCGCGATATTGTCGAGCGACCCTTTGGAGGCTTGGGCGGCGGCGACCACGCCCGGCACGCCGCAGCTTCCGCCCTCGTCACAGGGGCGGCTGCCCGGGGGTTTGCTGATGACACCGGCGATCAGGCTGCCGATCGGGAAATAGGTGCCCGTCGTGCTGCCGGTGCCGATCCGCAGAAAGACGGGGACGGCCTCGGCAAGGGCTCTTGTCGGGAAGACGGCGACGGCGGCCGCCGACGTGCCCAGGGTGACAGTCAGAGAAAGGGCCTCGCGGCGGGTCAGGGCCTCGCGGCGGGTCAGATCTCCCAAAGGTCCTTCCGGTTTCTCCACCCCGCGCGCGCCGCCCCTCTTTTCGAGAAACCGCACGACACGCTGTGACAAGGAAACCATCAGACGCTCCGACCCGAATAAAATGCTGTCATATTAGGATACGCTGTTTCTTTGCACCCGCAACATGTCAGCCCTATGTGTGAAACATGGCAGACCTGTGAATTCGTGCGGAGGTGCCTCCTGACAAGGGGTGAATGTCAGACCTTCGCAGGTGCGGAAGAACCGATGCTGCGTTCGAGCGCCAAATAGCGCATGCCGAGCGTGATGCCCCGGACGGCCATGAAGATGACCATGCCGATCCATAGCCCCGTATTCCCATAGGTGTCGGTGAGCATCTCCATGGCGGCGACACCGGCGATCAGGCTGAGGATCATCATGTTGCGCAGGTCGGCGGTACGGGTGGCACCGATGAAGATCCCGTCCAAAAGGAAGGCCCAGACCGAGATCACCGGCATGACCACGACCCAGATCAAATAGGTCTTGGCGATCGCCCGCACCTCGTCGAGGCCGGTCAGAAGATCGATGACCGCCGGACCGAGACCGAACCAGACCAGGGTGAACACCAGGGAGACCCCGGCCGCCCAGACGGTCCCGGCGACGACGGCGCCCCGGAAGCCCCAACGGTCCCGCATCCCCTTATAGCGCCCGACCAGGGCTTCGATGGCGTGGGCGAACCCGTCGAGGCCATGGGCGGTGAAGGTCATGAAATTCATCAGGACGGCGTTCGCCGCCAGCACCAGATCGCCCTGCTGCGCCCCGGTGGCGGTGAACCAGGCGAAACCGGTCAAGAGGCACAGGGTCCTGATGAAGATGTCGATGTTGACGACGACCAGTTCCTTGAGCCGTTCCGGGTCGAGCAGCCTTCCGACGGCCTGCTTCGGCCGACCCTCGGGATCGAGCGTACGCCATTCGCGGCGGAGCAGGAGGAGGGCCACCGCGATGGTCGAGTACTCGGCGATCAGCGTCGCATAGGCCACACCCTCCACCCCCCAGCCGAAGCCGAGCACGAAGACCAGATCGAGGACGATGTTCATCAGATTGAGCCAGATCTGCAGGAACACCGTCGCCTTGACGTTCTGATTGCCGAGGAACCAGCCGATCAGGGCGAAATTGGCGAGGGCCGCCGGCGCGCCCCAGATCCGGATATCGAGATAGGCGGCGGCGTAATGCTCGACCTCGGCGCTCGCGTCCAACAGCGAGAAGGCAAGCGCCGCGATCGGGATCTGCAGCAGCACGAGCAGCAGGCCCAGCCCGCCGGAGAGCAACAGCGCCCGGAACAGGATCGCCTTGACCTCGCCGGTCTTCCCGGCCCCCAGGGCCTGGGCCGTCAACCCGGTCGTGCCCATTCGCAGGAAGCCGAAGCCCCAATAGATATAGCTGAAGATCAGCGCCCCGATGGCGACCGCCCCGATGTAATAGGCCTCGTCGAGATGGCCGACCACGGCCGTGTCGACCGCCCCCAGCAGGGGCACCGTCACATTGGCGAAGATGATCGGCAGGGCGAGGCCGAGCACCTCGCGGTTGGCTTTACGGGCCTGCGGCGTCCAAAGGGCTGAGGGCACGGCGAATGGTCCCTAAATCGGACGGAAAAGGCGGGTCAGAGGAATTTGTCCTGAATGTCGACCGTACTCTCGACGCCGACTTTTTCCAAATTCCCCGAGAGCCAGCCTTCGGCGGTTTCCCGGCCGACATCCCTCAGATGGGTGAGGAAGGCCCAGTCGGCGTTGAGCTTGGAGGAGACGCCGAGGGCCTTCATCTCCTCCTCCGCGCCGATCATGTGGATGTTCATCCGCTTATAATGATCGCCGTCGAGCGCGCCCTCGTCGATCAGCTTGGTGACGAAGGCGATCGCCCGCATCTCGCGCATCAGCGTCGAGTTGAAGTTGATCTCGTTCAAGCGGTTGAAGATCTCCGCCGCCGTCTTCGGTATCGTGTCCAGGGTCAGTGGATTGACCTGGACGATCACCACATCCGGGGTCCGGCAGTCGTAGATCAGCGGATAGATCGCCGGATTGCCCATATAGCCGCCGTCCCAATAGGCGTCGCCGTCGATCTCCACCGACTGGAACATGAAGGGCAGGCAGGCGGACGCCATCACGGCGTCGACGTCGACCTCGTCGTCCCGGAAGATCCGGTTCTTGCCCGACTGCACGTTGGTCGCGGAGATGAACAGCTTCACCGAGCATTCCCGCCGCAGCCGTTCGAAATCGACCTCCTCACCGAGGATCTCCCGCAACGGGTTCACATTCATCGGGTTGAGCTGATAGGGCGAAAAGATCCGGGTCAGCGTGTCCAAGAAGAAATAGGCCGGGGAATGGTCGAGATTCCAACTCTTGGTCAGGGTCTCCCAGGGCGTACGCTGGATCGGCCCGGTCTTACCCGCCTCGCTGATCCGCCGCCAGAAGGTCTCCATCGCCTCCTTGGCACCGTCCCGGCCGCCGACCGTGAGCCCATGGGCGAAGACCACCGCGTTCATCGACCCGGCGCTGGTCCCGCTGATTCCCTCGAATTCCAGGCCGGTTTCCTCGCAGAGCCGGTCGAGCACGCCCCAGGTGAAGGCGCCATGGGCGCCACCGCCTTGGAGCGCGAGCGTGATCGGCTTGGCGTCACCGCGCGGCTTCAGGAGCTTCCGGTTGGACGGGGTTCTGGGGGCATGGGCCATGGGGTCGCCTTCCTGTTGCGGTGCAGCAGACACCTAATTCGCCGCCCCCCGATAGACCAGCCCCCTTAACGCAGGCCGGATCCGATCAAATCATCCCGTCATAGGCGCGGCGGTCGATCGGCACGGCGATCAGGGTGAAGCGGTCGGTCTCGGCGAATGCCGATTTGATCGCGTCCCGGGCCGCCTGTTCCGTATCGGCGACGATGGCGTTACCGCCAAGCGCCCGGGCCAGGGCCGGGAAGTCGGTGCCCGGAAAGTCGACGCCGAGATTGGGCCGGTTGGTCGCCCGCTGCTTCATCTCGATCAACGCCAGGGAGCGGTCGACGAAGACCACCACGGCAACCGGCAGCCTCAAGTCCCGCAGAGTGGCGAGATCGCCCATGACCATCTCCAGGCCGGCGTCCCCGGTGAAGCAGATCACCGGCGTTTCGGGCTGGGCCAGCTTGTGACCGATGGCCAGCGGCAGGGCGATGCCCATGGTGCACAGCGCCGACGATTGCAGCAGGGTCCGGGGGCTCGGGCACTCCCACATCTCCGACAGAAGGATGCGGTGCGCGCCGGAATCGACGGTGGACACCGTGTCGCGCGGCGCCGCCTCGCGGATCGCCGCCATGGCCCGGGCCGGCCCCCAGCCTTCCTCAGGCGCGAAGGCCGCCGCGAGCGCCGTTTTCAGCGCCTCCGGCTCGCCACCGATCCAGCGCGGCTTTTTCGCCAAGCCTTCGGCCAACGCCGCCAGCCCGGCCCCGATATGGCCGACGAAGCTGTGGGCGGTGTGATGCATGTAGTGGGTATTCGGGCTGTTCACGACCTCGATCGCCCTGGCCGGATCCCAGGGATCCCGCCAGCCGACCCGCATTTCGATCGGATCGTAGCCGAGGCAGAGCACGCAGTCGGACTGGGCCAGGAAGGGCATGATCAGTTTGTCGGCCTTGGGCGACAGGCCGTGCCCGCCCATCGCCATCGGATCGCCTTCCGGAAGGATGCCCTTGCCCTTGTAGGTGGTCAGGATCGGCACGCCATGATCGCGGCAGAACCGGGCGACCGCCTCCGACGCCCCGTCGGCCAAGACCTCCAGGCCGGCGACCACCACCGGCCGCTCGGCGGCGGCCAGCATCTCGCGGGCGCGATCGAGATCCCGCCCGGGGGCCGGCGCGGCGGGGGCGGAAGCGGCGCGGATCGGATAGGCCCGGTCAGGCTGCTCGCCTTCGGCAAGCTTGATCGGAATGTCGACATGGACCGGGCCTTGCGGGTGCTCCATGGCGATGGCGACCGCCTTGTCGATCAGCACGTCGACGGCGCCGTCCGCCATTTTCAGGCTCGCCTTGGTGATCGGCGCCAGCACCGCCTGATGGTCGAAGACCTGATGGGTATAGGTGGCGGCCTCGGCGGAATCGACACAGCCTGTCAGGAAGATCAGCGGCACCCGGTCCTGCTGGGCGTTGGCGACGGCGTTGACCGCGTTCGCGACCCCCGGACCGATGGTCGCCAGCAGCACCGCCGGCGCCCCGGTCGCATGCCAGGTGCCCTCCGCCATATAGCCGCCGGCGTTCTCGTGCTTCACCAGGGTGAAGTCTATCCCGTTGGCGTCCAGGGCGTCCATCACGGCCAGCACCTCGCCGCCCGGCATCCCGAAGGCGTGGCGGCAGCCGGCGGCGGCGAGACGGCGGGCAATCAGATCGGCACCGGTGGGCATGGCGATGGGTCCTTGCAGCATAGTCTCCCTCTCCCGGATGGGAGGGGGCCTGGTCAAAAAGGGGGGAGATGTTCCTACCGCAGATACCCGTCGCGGGTCTGTGGCAGCTTGCGGTCGAGGAGCTTCGAGGCGACGACATTGCGCAGGATCTGGGCGGTACCACCGCCGATCGTGAACATTCGGGCGTCCCGCAGCATGCGCTCCAGCGGATTGGCCCGGCTGTAACCGGCCGCGCCGTGCAGCTGCAGGGCATCGTTGGTCACCTTGATCGCCACCTCGGCCGCCTTGATCTTTGCCTGGGCGGCGAGCATCTGGTCCGGGAAGCCGGCCGGCCCGGCGCTGGATGCCGCTTTGTAGATCAGCGCCTGGGCGGCGGCGAGTTCGATGGACATGTCCGCCAGCATCCATTGCAGACCCTGGAACTCGGCGATCGGCCGTCCGAATTGCTCGCGTTCCTGAACGAATTGGACGGCATGGTCATGGGCGCCCTCGGCGATGCCGAGCGCCACGGTGCCGGCGCCGACCCGCTGGGCGTTGTAGGCGTCCATCAACCGGGCGAAGCCGCGCTTCAGATCGTTCGGGTCTAGGAGCGCCATGTCCGCGCCGACCTCGACATCGTTGAAATGCACCACCGTCTCCGGGATGCCGCGCAGGCCCATGGCATAGATCCGCTCGCCGATTTCCAGGCCGGGCGTTTCGCCCCGGACCATCAGGAAGCCGCCGATGCCCTTGTCCTCGCCATCCTCGATCACACGGGCGAAGACGACATGAAGCCGTGACACACCGCCGCCGGTGATCCAGTGCTTGGTGCCGTTGATCACATAGGTGTCGCCCTTCTTGACCGCCGTGGTGGTCATTTCCGTGGCGGCACTGCCGGCCTCCGGCTCGGTGATGCAGATCGCCGGCTTGTCGCCGTTCAGCACCAGTTCGGCGGCGAGCCGCTTCTGGGTCTCGGTGCCATAGGCCATGATCGCGCCGATCCCGCCCATATTGGCCTCGACAACGATCCGGGCGCACACGCCGCAGGCTTTGGCGATCTCTTCGATCACCAGAACCGCGTCATGATAACTCGCCCCTTTGCCGCCATAGGCCTTGGGGATGGTCATGCCCATGAAGCCCATATCCTTGAAGAGGTCGATGGCCCCCCAGGGATATTGCTCCGTCCGGTCGGTCTCGGCGGCGGCCGCCGCGATCTTGTCCTTCGCGAGCGAGCGGGCGAGCCCTTGCAGGTCCTGCTGCTGGTGGGTGAGCTCGAACATGGGCGTCTCCTTCCTGATGCGGCGTCTACAGCACGCCGTCTTTGCGCAGCCGGTCGATCTCGTCCGCGTCGAGGCCGAGATTGTCCCGCAGCACTTCCTCCGTATGCTGGCCCAGGGTCGGCGGGGCGTAGCGATAGCGCACCGGCGTGCCCGACAGGGTCAGCGGGTTGCCGATCAGCGGTACGGTGCCGTCCTTGGCCTGGTGATGCGGCAGATCGATCTTCATGCCGCGATGATGGGTGTGCTCGTCGGCGAAAACCTGATCGAAGGTGCTGACCCGGCTGACCGGAACCTTCACCGCGTCGAGCGCATCGATCCAATGTTCCTGCGGCTTCTGGGTGGTCTCCGCATGGATCATCCGGGTAAGCGCCTCCCGGTTCTTGGTCCGTGCCGAATTGGTTTCGAACCGCGGATCCTTGGCCCATTCCGGATGCCCCATCACGGCGGCCAACCGTGCGAACTGGGCGTCGTTGCCGCAGGCGATGACGAAATGCCCGTCGGCGGCCGGATAGACGTCATAGGGGACGATGTTCGGATGCTGGTTGCCACGCCGCTGGGGCAGTTCGCCGGAGACCATGTAGTTGACGCCCTCATTGATCAGCCAGGAGATCGAGGTGTCGTAGAGGCAGGTGTCGACATATTGGCCCGCGCCGGTCCGGTCCCGGTGGCGCAGGGCGGCGAGAATGCCAACGGTCGCGTACATCCCGCACATCACGTCGGAGATGCCGACGCCGACCTTGACCGGCATGCCGTCCGGATCGCCGGTGATCGACATGATCCCGCCCATGGCCTGGGCCAGGAAGTCGTAGCCCGCCTTCGGGGCATAGGGACCAGACTGGCCGAAGCCGGTGATAGAGCAGTAGACGAGCCGCGGAAACGCGTCCTTCAGATCGGCATAGGACAGGCCGTATTTGGCGAGCCCGCCGACCTTGAAATTCTCGACCAGGACGTCGGCGTCCTGCAGCAGGCGGCGGATGAGCTTCTGCCCCTCCTCGGTCGCGATGTCGATGGAGACCGAGCGCTTGTTGCGGTTGGCCGAGAGGTAATAGGCGCTCTCATGGGTGTCGCCGCCATCCTTGTGCGGGACATAGGGCGGGCCCCATTTGCGGGTGTCGTCGCCCGCGCCGGGCTTTTCGATCTTGATGACATCCGCCCCGAGATCGCCCAGAAGCTGGGTCGACGTCGGTCCCGCCAGAATACGGGTCAAATCGACGATCTTGACGCCCTCGAGCGGGCCGCCGGGCTTCCCGCCCGGATCGGTGACTGCATTAACGGCCATAACGGTCCTCTTCACGGTTTCGTGAGCATACGCCTGTCGGAATCTTCAGGAAAACGAATAATCCTTATATTTTGCTTTGAGTTTTCTCAAGATAGGGATGCGCATTCCGCCACCAGGGTCTCCAGCACCGCCTTGACCTGGAGGGCGCGGGGATTGTTCGCCCGTTCCAGGATGGCGAGCGTGCGGCTGACCTGGGGCTTGCCGAAGGGGATCGCGACGACGCCCTCCGGAAAGGGATGGGGGATCGGCCGTTGCGGCACCACCGACGCGCCGAGCCCGGCGGCGACCAGGGCGGCGATCCCCTCGAACTGGTCGATGTCCATAACGCTGTCCGGGGCGATTCCCCTGCGGCTCAGTTCCAGATCGATCAACTGGCCGGCCCAGGCATGGCGGCGAAAGCGGATATAGGGGTAGGCCGACAGGACCACCTCGTCGCTGGCCGCCTCGGTCCCCGGCGGGGCGATCACCACCAGCGGCTCGTCGGCGAAACTGTGGATCGACAGCCCCGGCTTGACGCGGTCCGGCATCGTACCGATGGCGGCGTCCAATTCGCCGCTCACCACCCTCTGCTCCAACTCGTGGGATAGCCCGCTGGTCAGGCGGATGCGCAGGCTCGGCTGATCGGCCTTCAGCTTGGCCAGGACCGGCGGCAGAACGCCGGTGATGACCGTGGGCACGGCGCCCAGTTCCAGCACACCCTCCGTGCTGTCCCCGCGCCGCCCGCCGGTCATCTGATCGGCCAGCGCCAGGATCTCCCGCGCCCGGTCGGCCATGCGGCGCCCCTCCAAGGTCGGCTCCGGCGGCCGTTTCGTCCGGTCGAACAGCGAGACCCCGAGGGACTCCTCCAGCGCCTTGACCTGCAGGCTGACCGCCGATTGGGTCAGCCCGACCGCTTCGCCGGCGGCGGCGAAGCTGCGGTGATCGACGATGGCGACCAGGGTGCGGAGTTGGCGGAGGTCCATGATAACTTTGAAATACCAAATGATTCGGCAATGCTATCATAAATCCAACTCATGAGAACGAGGACCGTCATGGCCGAGACCGATCCAACCCGCGCGGCCATCGCCGCCCGCTACGCTCAGCCGCGAGACAGCGTCGGCCCGGCGGCCGAGGATGCCCGCCTACTGCCTTTCCTGACCCGGTCGGTCTGCCGCGACTTCAAGCCGGATCCGGTGCCGGAGCCGTTGTTGGCCAGCCTGCTCGCCTGCGCCCAGTCGGCGCCGTCAAAGTCCGATCTGCAGCAATACTCCATCATCGTCATCGACGATCCGGAGCTTCGCGGAAAGATCAATGCCCTGGACTCGATCCAGTCCTGGGCCGAGGCGGCGCCCTTGATGCTGATCTTCGTGGCCGACAGCCATCGCGGCCGAAAGATCTGCGAGGACCGGGGCTACGATTACGCCATGGCGACCGTGGATACGCTGGTCAATGCGACGGGGGACGCGGCGATCGCGCTGTCCACCTTCCTGCTCGCGGCCGAACGGGTCGGGCTCGGCTGCTGCCCGCTCTCGGTGATCCGCAATCATCTGGACGCGGTCTCGGGCCTTCTTGAGCTGCCGGACCATGCGTTTCCCTTTGCCGGGCTAGTGGTCGGATATCCGAATCGGTTCTTTCCGACCTCGCCCCGGCTGCCGCAATCGGTGGCCGTCCACCGCAATCGCTACCGGGAACCGGCAGCCGAGGATCTCGCCGCCTACGACGCGACGCGTCCGAAAGCCCCGGAGAAGCAGATGCATACGGACCGCTATGGGACGGTCGAACCCTATGGCTGGTGCGAGAACACCGCCCGCCGCCTGAGCGTTCGGGAACGGGGCGACTTCAAGGATTTTCTGATACGCAAGAAATTCGGCTTCGACTAGAACACCGGGATCTGCTGGGTGATGCAGTGGACCGCCCCGCCGCCGGCGGCGATCTCCCGACAGGGCACGGAGACCACATTTCGATCCGGGAAAACGCCGGTGAGGATCGAAACCGCCTCCCGGTCTTCCGGGACGCCGTAGGCCGGTACGATGACGCCGTTATTGACGAGATAGAAATTCACATAGGACCGGCATTGGACCGGGCTATCGCCCGACTGGGCGCGGGCCTCGGGCAGGCCGACCAGTTCGAAGGCCCGACCGCGGGCGTCCCGGGCCGCCCGCAGGGCCGCGATGTTGGCGGCGACGATCTCCGCCCTCGGATCGCCCGAAGGCACCGTCTCGTGGACGACCCTGCCGGGGGCGGCGAAGGCGGCGATCAGGTCCACATGGCCGTCGGTCTCCACCTCCTGAGGGTCGCCGGGCAGCCAGATCACTTTTTCCGCGCCGGTTGCCTCGGCGAGGATCCGGGTCGCGTCGTCTTTGCCGAGACCCGGATTGCGGTTCGGGTTCAGGATCGAGGTCTCGGTCACCAGAAGGGTGCCGTCGCCATCGCTGTGGATCGCCCCGCCTTCGGTGGTGATCGGCGCCGGCCAGCGCGGCAGCCCCAGGCTCCCGGCCAGGCGATCGGCCGCCAGGGCGTCTTTGTCCCAGGGCGCATGCTTCGCGCCCCAGGCGTTGAAACGCCAGGAAACGGCCGCGGCCCGGCCGTCCGGACGGATCAGGATCGTTGGCCCGTTGTCCCGGATCCAACTGTCGTCCAGGGGCATTTCGACAAAGGGAACATCCTCCGACATGCTGGCATGGGAGGTGTCGAGCGTGCCCGGCGGGGCGAGCAGGACCACCGGTTCGAACGCCGCGATCGCCGCCGCGACGCCGGCATATTCCGCCTGAACGGCCTCGAGACGTCCGTTCCACAAGGCCGCCCGATAGGGCCAGGCGATCCAGGTTCCCTGATGGGCATCGCCCTCGAAGGGCATGCGGAACCCCGCCTCCTTCGGACTGATATGGCGAAAAGCTGACCCTTCGACCGGCATTTATGCTACTTTCCGTAAGCGCGAAACTGGACTATTTTAAAACGAACCGATCCGAATTGTGCAGCCCCTCGACCACGGGGCCGGCACTTGGCAACGATGGGGGCGCTTCGATGACAGACACCGTGGAGAAGACGGAACGTAAACCCGGCCGACCGCGCAGCACGGCCTCCCGCGACGCCATTCTCGCCGCGACCCGCGGCATTCTGGAAAACCAGAGCGTCCGGGAAATGTCAATCGAAGGCATCGCCCGGGAGGCCGGGGTCGGCAAAACAACCATCTACCGGTGGTGGCCGTCGAAGACCGCTATCGTTCTGGATGCCGTCGGCGACAGGTTGACGGTGCCGGAGACCGATGGCGGCAAGAAGCCCGGCAAGACCCTGGCCAAGCATGTTCTGAGCCTGATGGACCTGTTCGCCGGGCCACAGGGGCGCCTCGCCGCCGATCTGATGGCCGAGGGCGACAACGATCCCGAGGCCCGGAAGGCGCTGGACGCCGCCTTCCTCGATCCGTTGCGGCAGATGACGGCGACCCTGGTGACGATGGCCCAGGAGAGCGGCGACGTCGACCCTGCCCTGGCGCCGGAAACGGCACAGGATCTGATCTACGGCCCGGTGATGGCCCGGCTGGTGATGGGCGGCACCCCGCCCTCGGCCGCCGAGGCTCAGTCCATCGCCGACCGGGTGATGATCGCCCTGAAGCCCGCCGGGAAGGCGACGGCCCGTCACGCCACCCCAAAGAAAGCGGACCCGAAGAAAGCCGAAAAGAAGGGCGACAAGAAGAAAACGGACAAGGATAAGGACAAGGACAAGAAGAAGAAGAAATAGGCTTCCGCCCCTACTTCTTCCCCTGTTCCACCGTCCCGCCGGCCCGGCTGCCGGTGCGGTAGCGATAGACGCTGACCGCGCGGGCCATCAGCGTCCCGGCGCCGTCGAACAACTCCGATTCGGCATAGTAGACGGTGCCGCCGCCCCCGGTCTTGCGGCCATAGCAGATCAGATCGTCCGTCGTCGCCTGGCCGACATATTGCACGGTCATGGTCAAGGTGAGCGCCCGGCGGGTCTCATTGGGGATCCCGGTCCAGCAACCCGCATAACCGGCGGCGGTATCGAGCAGCACACCCATCACGCCGCCATGCATGATGCCCTTCCGGTTGGTGACCGCGTCGCTCAGCGTCATCTGAACCGTCGCCCGGTCGGGACCCCACCGGGTCACACGGTACCCAAGGGTGTCCATCAACGGATAAACGGGTTCCGCGTCCAAGCAGGACCGCTCGATATCGGAAATCGGCCCCTTCGGATCCAAAACGTCCGAATCGATAGCAGTTTCAGTCAATCCAATCGCCTCCAGCATACTATAATTCCCCTTAATTCACTCTCCGGTGGAATCATCTGGCCGTCAAGCATTCCAAGTGCTGTGGCATGCGGGGGCGAAACGACAGATAAGCTGCCATGCGGGTCCCATGGGATGCATCGCCTTGAATTGCCGGCACCGGTCCCGCAAGGTCCGAAGCCTCATCCTCGCCCCCCTCAGGCCCTTTCCACCGCTCTCAAGGAGACATGCCCCGTGCCGGAAACGCCCCCGCTCTACCCGTCGCCGGGTCAGCGCTTTCTGGTCGGTGCCGCCCTTTGCCTCCTGATGGGCGCGGAGTTGCTTTATCTCATGACGGATGCAGCGGCGCTCAAGGTGATCGCGGGCCTCTCCTTCGTCGCCTTCGCGGCCATCGGCGCCAGCCGCTTCGGCTTGCGCGAGCTGGCTCTGTTCAGCGTCGCCACGGGCATGAGCGTCGCGATGGTGGCGCTTAATCCCGACGGTCTCGCGGATGTGGTTCAGGCCTTGAGCCAGGCCGCCTTTCTCGGCGCCTTCATCCTGCTGATGGCCCTCCTGCGCGAGGCGGCGGCGACATCGCCGGCCGTCCGTCTGATCGGCGCCTGGCTCACCAAACAGCCGCCGGGCCGGCGCTATCTCGCCATGCACAATGGCGGCCACGGCCTTGGCGTGCTGCTCAATTTCGGCGCCATCAGCCTGCTGAGCCCGCTGATCCAACAGGGCATCGCGAGTTCCGACGCGCCTGACGAGGTAAAGCAGATCCGGGAAAGGCGGCTGCTCTCGGCCCTGTTGCGCGGCTTTTCCTGGATCGTTCTATGGTCGCCGACCGCGGTGACCCAAGCGCTGCTGGCCGGCATGTTTTCCACCGCCGATCCGGCCAAGATCGTCCTCGGCGGCCTCGCCATTTCCGGCGTGATGATGCTGGTCGGCTGGGCGGAGGACACCCTGCGCTGGAAGCGGACGGCGGCCCAGTTGCGGGCCAACCGTCAGGGCAGCGAGCCGCTGATGCCCCTGCCGAAACGGGCCGCCCTGGACCTTCTGACGGTCATCGCCGTGCTGGCGGCCACCGTCTTCGCCATCCGGGCGGCGCTCGACATCCGGACCGTCTACGCGCTGATGATCACCGCGCCGCTCGGCCTTGTCGGCTGGAGCTATATCCAGGCCCGGGCCAAGGTGGCCGAGGTCGGCTCCGTCGGCGCCAAGCTCAAAGGTGTGTTCGAGGATACCCTGCCGAACGGCGCCCGCGAGGCGGCGACCCTGGGGGCGTCGGCCTTTCTCGGGGTCGCCATGGCCGCCCTGCTGCCGGAAGAGGTGATCACCCCCCTTGTGACGCTCGGCGAAATCGATCCGGGCCTGTTCCTCGCCGCCCTGCCGACCATCGTGCTGATCAGCTGCCAGTTCGGAGTCACCCCGATCGTGATGGTGGTCTTCCTGGGCACCGCGATTTCCCATCTCGACAGCCCGCCGGTGGACTTCGCCTGGATCGCGGTGGCGCTGTCGACCGGTTGGGCGATGTCGATGACCGCGAGCCCGTTTTCCGCCGTCGCCCTGCTGTTGGGCCGGATCACCGGGCACTCGGCGCAAAGGCTGACCTGGGGCTGGAACGGCGCCTACTCGCTCATCGCGCTGGCGGTCCTCTGGATTCTGCTCTGGGGCCTCTCGCGGCTATAGACCCTTTGGATTCCGATCAGACCGTATAGATCTCGATGGCCGCGTCCCGGCCCTTGAGGATCGCCTGGCCGGCCGGCTCGGGCACGACGCCCTCCGGCGCGCCCGCCGCGACCTCGGCGCTGACCACGATCGTAACCCCGCTCTCATGGGCGTGCTCGCGCCCCAGCCCCTCCAAGCGCTGGGCGACGTTCACGGCATCCCCGACGATGGTGTAGTTGACCCGGCCCTCGGACCCGATGGCGCCCGCGACCACGCGACCGGTGTGTATCCCGATCCGCAGCCTGAGATCGGGGGTCGAGGCTTTGATGGCCTTGCGGATATCGAGGGCCGCGGCGACGGCGTGCCGGGTCTGCTCCGGGTCGTCGTCCAGAGCGCCCCAGAACGCCATGACCGAATCGCCGATGAATTTGTCGACGGTTCCCCGATGGGCCGCGATCGCCGTGTCGATTTGGGCGAAGTGGCCGTTCAGGAAATCGGCCACCACATTGGCGTCGGCCCCTTCCGAGAAGGCCGTGAAGCCCTCGATGTCGGTGAAGAGGATGGTCACCTGCCGGGTTTCCGGCTTCAGCCGCGCGTCATCCATTTGCATGAGCCGCCGGACCAGTGGCTTCGGGACATAGGTCTCCAGCCGCTTCAAGGTCGTCACCATGGCGTCGAAGCGCAGGGCGGTCTCGTCGATCTCCTTCAAAAGACTGCGTTTGGCCGGCGGCACGTCCGAGAAGTCCATAACCTCAACCGCTTCCGCGGTCTTCGCGAACCGGCGGATCGGCCGGGCGATTCCCCGGCCCAGCAACCAGCCGACGCCGCTGACCATGACCACCGCGACAATGATCAGGATGGAGGCGCCGAACAGCCGGTTGACCTGATCGCTGACGGTATCGGCATCGAAATAAATCCCGACGGTCCAGGGCACCGGGTCGAAGCCGGAAAGCTCCTGGGTGATCACGACTTTTCGGATTTCGCCGTCGGGGCCGTCGAATTGAATGAACTGTCCGCGCGCTTCTCCATCCGGAAAAAGATCCTCCAATTCCTCCCGGAAGATATTGTCGTCGTCGAGCACGGCCATGACATAGTCGCCGACTTCCTTGCGGAGCGGCAGCGGCTTTTCCAGGGTAAGCGGCGGGATCGCGCCGGCCATATTGGGATGGGCGATGACCTGGTCGCGGCCCTGAAGGATGAAGGCCGTCCCCTCGTATTGCTCCGACAACTCGCCAAGGAACTCCGACAGGCTGCGCGTCCCGACCACCGAGGCGACCACGCCCTGGAAGGGCTCTCCCGGAGCCCCGACCGCTGTCTCCACGCTAACCGCCGGCTCGTCCAAGCTGGGTACGTAGACCGCCGTCCGCGAGTTGGTGAAGGCACCGGCCTCCAACCCGCGGATGAAGTCGACGATGTTCGGTTCGTCCCGCCAATCGTCCAGGATTGTCCCGATCCCGTCCTGCTCTCCGATCCGCCCCACCCGCACGGCGAGCCCGTTCGGACCGAAATAGCCCAGCCCCACGACCTGGGGCGTCCCGGAGAGCGCTCCCCGCAGCAGAAGCTCGATCTGTTCCGGGTTCTCCGGGTCGATGGTCCGGTCCCGGATCTGCTCGGCCACGAAAGAGCTTTGCCGCTTCGCATAATCGAACGTCCGGTCGATCTGCAGTGTGATGGAGGTGAGCGAGGTGATCGCGAAATCGTTGAGGAGTTCGTTGGTATTCTTCTGCAACGCGATCAACGTCAGCAAATTGGAACCGACGACCGGCGCGGCCACAAGGCCGCCGAAGCCAACCAGAAGAACGGTGGTGATGGAGGGGCGCCACCCCTTCAGTCGCCGCAACATGGAGGATCCTCTCCGATCCGCGATGAACATCCGCCAAGGACGTCCGTTGTTTTGGACGCGATCGGTGTACATATGACCCCTTCGACGGCGGCTGTCTAACGGAGGCTTGAATGGTCGGGAGGAAAAGCATGCGGATCTGGGCGGGCATCGCCGGTCTGGCCGCGGTGCTGATATCCGCGAACGCGGCCCAGGCCTCCGAACGCCTGCTGGTCTATGCGGCTTCCAGCCTGACCGATGCGATGCAGGAAATCGCCGACCTGTTCGAGCGGCGGTCGGACAAGACGGTGGTCCTGACCTTCGCCAGTTCGGCGGCGCTGGCCCGGCAGGTGGAAACCACCGGTCTGGGAGAAATCTTCATCTCGGCCAGCCCGCTTTGGACCGACTATCTCAAAGCCCAGCGTTTACTGATTTCAAGCACCATTACCCCCGTCGCCGGCAATCGTCTGGTCGTCGCCTCGGCGACATTGAAGGAGACGGCATCGGACGAGACAGCGTTGACGGCGATGCTGGCCGGCCCCCTTGCGGAAGGCGAGCGTCTGGCAATAGGCGACCCCAATCGCGTCCCCGCGGGGATCTACGCCCGGCAGGCGCTGGAGTCCCTCGGCCTTTGGGAGGATCTGTCGGCCCGGATCGCGGCCGCCGACAATGTCCGGGCGGCCCTTGCCCTGGTGACCCGCGAAGAGGCGGTCGCCGGGATCGTCTATGCGACCGATCTCGCCGTCGCCCCGAACGTGCGGGAGATCTATCGGTTCCCGGCCGACAGTCATGACCCGATCGTCTATCCCGCGGGACTGATCGCCGGTGGTCATCCGGCGGGTGGCGAGTTGCTCGATTTCCTGATCAGCGAAGAAGCCCGCAAGATCTTCGAAAAGCATGGATTTTCCGTCCCCTGACGTTCAACTATGTCCGGGATGCTGTCCGACTTTTTCTCCGGCTTCCCTTCGCCCGCCGAGTGGGAGGCCCTGACCCTCAGTTTCAAGATCTCCGGCGTCGGGGTGCTCGCGGCCCTGCCGCTGGCGCTGGTGACCGGATACGGGCTCGCCCGCTGGCGCTTTCCCGGCAAGGCGCTGGTCGAGGCGGTGGTCCACCTGCCCCTGATCCTTCCGCCGGTGGTGATGGGCTACCTGCTGCTGATCAGCTTCGGCACCAAGGCGCCGATCGGCGGCTGGCTGCTGGAGACCTTCGGTTTCCGCTTCGTCTTCTCCTGGACCGGGGCCGCGCTTGCGGTCGCCGTCCTCAGTTTCCCTTTCCAGGTCCGGGCGATCCGGCTGGCGGTGGAGGGCATCGACCCGGCGCTGGAGGAAGCCGCGGCCATCCTGGGCGCCGGCGCCCTCGACCGCTTCCTGACCCTTATTCTGCCTCTGGCGATCCCCGGAATCCTGGCGGGCGCCGTGACCGCGTTCACCGCCGGCCTGGGCGAGTTCGGGGCGATCATCACCTTCGTCTCCAACATCCCGGGGGAAACCCGCACCCTGCCGCTGGCGATCTATTCGGTTCTGCAAAGCCCCGGCGGGGAACTGGCGGCCGCGCGGTTGGCGCTGCTATCCATCACACTGGCCCTGCTCGGCCTGGTGCTGGCGGAAGCCCTCGGCCGCCGTGCGCAACGGAGGCTCGGCCTGTGAGCTTGGAGGTCCGCCTGCGCCATCGCCTGGGGGATTTCGCCCTCGAGGCCGACTTCTCCGTCCCCCGGGGCGGCGTCACCGCGCTGTTCGGCAACTCGGGGTCGGGCAAGTCGACGACCTTGAAGGCGATCGCCGGCCTGATCCGGCCGGACGAGGCGACGATCCGGCTCGGCGGAACCGGCATCGAGGGCGTGCCGCCGCACCGCCGGCGAATCGGGCTGATGTTCCAGGACAGCCGCCTCTTCCCCCATCTCAGCGTCCGTCAAAACCTGGTCTATGGGGCGAAACGCGCGGCGGAGGGGGTCGATGGCGGCCTTCTGGACCATATCGTCGGAATGCTCGGCATCGGTTCTCTGCTGGATCGCCGCCCGCGAGGGCTCTCCGGGGGCGAGGCGCAACGGGTCGCCCTGGGCAGGACCTTGATGACCAAGCCGCGCGCGCTGTTGCTGGACGAGCCGATGGCCAGTCTCGACCAGCCCCGAAAGGAGGAGATCCTGCCCTATCTCCAACGCCTGCCCGAGGAAGCGGATATCCCGATCCTCTATGTGAGCCACGTCCTCGACGAAGTGAGCCGCCTAGCCGACCGGATGGTGGTTCTCGATCGGGGCAAGGTGGCCGCGGAGGGCGATATCGTCGACGTTCTCTCCCGTCTCGATCTGTTCCCGCTGACCGGCAGGTTCGAGGCAGGCGCGCTGATCGACGGGGCGATCCAGGTGCACGACCCTACAACGGCACTGTCCGCGGTGGCCTTCGACGGCGGCATGATCTGGGTCCCCGCCCTGGACGCCCCGGAGGGCAGCCCGGTCCGTCTGCGGATTCGGGCGCGGGACGTCCTGCTCGCCACCCGGACGCCGGACGCGCTGCAGGCGGATCTGAGCGCGAACAGCCTCCTGTCCGGCACGGTGACCGGCATGCGGGCCGACGAAAAGGGACCGTTTCTGGAGGTCCAGGTGACCTGCGGCGGCACCAAGATCCTCTCCCGCATCACCCGGCGCTCCGCACAGCGGCTCGGTCTGGCGGAGGGCAGCCCGGTCACCGCCGTCGTCAAGACCGCCACTGTCGACCGCCGCCTCGCCTCGGTCCGCTGATCCACCGGCCCGCTAATCCACCGGCCTGCTGATCCACCGGCCCGCTGGGCCAACGATCCATCGAAAAATCCGACCGCGGGGTCTTCCAGTCAGCATCGAATCATGCTCACTTATTCGCGCTTTAGAAACATATAAAAACCACTTGGGAGCGCGACTATGGATCACTTTCAATCTAAATCAGCCACACCGAAGCGTGACAGCACAGGGGTTGATTGTGCGACGGATCCGATCGAGTCGATCAAGGAGATGTTCGTCAACCAAGTGCAGGAAGGCCGTATTCAAGCCGGCCAATGCCCCGCGATGCGCCCGGTCTTTCTGAAGCCGCACGGGGTCGCCAAGGGAACGTTCAAGGTCCGGCCCGATTTGCCGGACGATATGAAGGTCGGTTTGTTCGCCGGTGACGAATACCCCGCCTGGATCCGGTTTTCGTCCGACACACTGCCCAGCCGCAACGACTGGAAAACCACCTGCGGGATCGGGATCAAGCTCTTCGACACGCCCACCCCGAAAATCTTCGGCCTGCCGGAGGAAACCACCTTCGATTTCATTCTGCAGAATATCGACGTGTTCTTCGTGAACACCGCAAGGGAATTCTGCGAGTTCACGCAATTGAGCCTCACCGATCCCGAAGCCTTCAAGAAATGGCTGGCGGATCATCCGCGCACCCAGGAAATCCTCGATCAGATGCAGACGCCGGTGGCCTCGGCGCTCGGCATCTCCTATTGGAGCTGCCTGCCCTTCGCCTTCGGGCCGACGCGGTATGTGAAGTACAAGCTGGCCCCGGCGACCGACATCCCGGCGCCCGCGGATCAACCCGCGGACCCGACCTATCTCGCCCAGGATCTCGAACGCCGCCTCGCCGACTCCGATCAGCGGTTCACCTTCATGGTCCAGTTCCGCACGGACCCCGCGACCATGCCGCTGGACGCGGCGACGGTGGAATGGCCGGAAAGCAAAAGCCCCTATGTCCCGATCGCCGATCTGATCCTACCGAAGCAGGACATCACGGACCGCGGCCAGCCCGAATACGGGGAAAACATGGCCTGGAACATTTGGCGGGTCACCGAGGAACACAAACCGGAAGGATCGATCGCGGATGCCCGCAAGGTCGTCTATGCGGCCTCGGCGGACCTGCGCCGCAACGTCAACGGCATTCCCGACGGCGAGCCCGTGACCCCGAAGCCGTTCATGGGCGACCCACCCTGCAAGGACACGAGGATCGCCTTCGCCAAGGTGCATCCGGGGATCGGGGTGGCGAGGGTCGGCGACGCCGAGACCGAGTTCTTCTATTCTCCGGAGACCGACCGGGTTCCAAATCGCCCCGGATCGTTTTACAGGGACCAAACCGGCGCCCTGAAGCGGGAGGCCCAGCGCTTCCGCCTCTATGGCTATAACGCCGCGGGCGAGGTCGTCTCGGAACTGACCGCCGATAACGCGGACATCACCTGGACCGCTCATATGGTCAACCGGAAGGCGGACTGGTTCCAGTTCGTCACGGCGATGGACATTCCGGAAACGGCGGACCTGGTCGTCAAACGCCGCAATCCGGCGGTCAACGACCGCGCGTCCCTGGTGATCGACCCCGGCCCGCGGTCGATCAGCGGCGCGAATGTCTCGGGTGGCCCCGAGCATGCCTTCGACACCGGTGAGTTCAAGGGCGTCAAGGTCCCGATCGGCGAGATCCGTACCGACGAGGCGGGCCGGCTCGTGGTCCTGGGGGGGCACGGCAAATCCGCCTCCCCGACGGGCAAAAGCCTGGTCAATCCGGGCGATCCGAACTGGTTCAACAATTCCAACGACTGGTATGACGACACCGGAGACGGCCCGGTGACCGCCGACGTCAAGATCAACGGCGAACCGATCCCGGTGACCGGCGGTTGGTGCATCGTCGCGCCGCCCAACTACGCGCCGGACACGATCGGCTGGCGGACGATGTATGACATGATGACCGACACCGCGATCGAGGCGGGCATGATGGAAGTGCCGCCGAAAACCGACTTCCAAAAGGACGTGCTGCCGCAGCTCGCCCGGATGTCGAACCTGCAATGGGTCAACAAGGGCTTCGCGGCCTTCTTCGGCCAGGGCGGGGCGATGGATTTCCAGACGGACAGGGATCTCGTCGAAAAGCTTGCCCTGGCACCCGAACCCGATCCCAACGATCCGACGAGCACGCTCGACCCCTATCAGGAACTCCGCCGGACGGTGTTCCACAGCCTTCGCCCCTATACGATCGAGGTGAATGCGCCGTCCCTCTGGCCCTGGATCTACGGCGACGCTTTCGACGGTGTGCTCGAGAGCGACACCTCGCCCCGCACCATGCTGACGGTGCCTTCGGTCCAGTGGCTGCACCTGCAGCGCTGGGTCGAGGGAACCTTCGAGGGGGGCTACGATCCGTCGATCGAACCGCCGGCGGATGTCGACGAGATGCCTCTGGCCGACCAACCGGCCATGCTCGACAAGGCCGCCCTTCATTTCTGCTTGGCCGACGCCTTCCATCCCGGCTGCGAGATGACCTGGCCGATGCGCCACGCCACCCTCTATATGGAGCCCTACCGCATTCGTCCGGCGGGACCACGGGACCCGGCACCGAGCTTTGGCGACAGTTTGAACCAGACCCAGGCCCTGGCACCGAACGGACCGCTCACCCAACAGGCACCGGGCGACATTACCCGCTGGATGGGGCTGCCCTGGCAGGGCGACACCGCCTATTGCCGGGCCGGCTATTCTCCAGACTACGATCCGTATCTGCCCACCTTCTGGCCGGCGCGTGTGCCGAACAATGTGCTTGCCCTGGTGGACTACGAGATCGTCATGGACACGTCCCAGAGCCGGGCGGTCCGGCTCGCCGCCTTCAATCGTCGCGCCAGTTGGAACCGATTCATGGATGCCGTCCGGAAACCCGGCGAAGGACCGGAGGTGGTCATGGAGGATATGGTCAAGACCTTCGGCCAGCAGGGGCTGGTGGCCCCCATGCCCGGTCCGGACAACGATCCCGACTTCCCGGCGGTGATCTATGTCGAGACCCTGTCCGCGGCCCGTGACCAATTGGCCCGCGACAAGTCGGTCCGTCTGTTGGCGACGGCCCCCGGAGCGACCGAGGCGGCGGCGGCGGCCATTCCCCAAGCCAATTTCAACGCCGACGATCCGACCTTCCTCCAGCAAGTCGTCAATCTGCGCTCCCGCAAGGGCGACAGCACCTGACGCCCGTTTCGCCCAAGGGACAGGTGGAGACCGTCCTCATCATCGGCGCGGGCGTCGCAGGGTCCACCCTGGCCGCCCTGCTGGCACGGGAAGGGATGCCGGTCCATTTGATCGGCTCCCCCCCGTCGCGGGAGAGGTTCAGGATCGGGGAAACCCTGCCCGGCTTCGCCGCGCACTGGCTCGACCGGCACGATCTCCCCGGGCCATTGGCGACGGACAGCCCGCATTGGAAGATCCCCGGCAGTGTCACCGCCTGGGAGGGACCGCCGATGTCGAAGTCCTATCTCGGCGATCCTTGGGGCGCCCATTTCCGGCTCGACCGGCCCGCCTTCGACGGCGCACTCTACGAGGCCGCAATCGAGGCCGGGGCGCTCGCTCATGGCACGGAAGCGACGGATGTTCACGCGACCGAGGCGGGCTGGCGGGTCACCACGGAGGACGGGATGGTTCGCGCCGGCACCGATCTGGTGGACGCGACGGGCCGACGGGCCTGGGCGACCCGCGGTTTCCGGGAAGACCGGACGGAGGAAGACGACCCGATCGCGGTCTGGGCGGTCGGCCAACCAACCGACCGCGCCGACCGTCGCACGATGATCGAGACCGGCCAGGCGGGATGGTGGTACGGCTGCGTGCTCCCCGACCGCCGGCCCCTCGCCTGCCTGCATACGGATAAAGCGACGGCGTCCAGGTTGGTGCGGAACCCGGGTGCCTGGCTCGAGCTGCTGGCGGAAACAAGCCTCCTGCCGTCCGTGGCGCCTGTGGCCGACTTCGCCGGGGCGAAGACGGCGGCGACCGACGCGCGCGGTGTCTTCCGGGGCCCGGTCATCGGTCCCCGCTGGATCGCCATCGGGGACGCCGCGGTCGCCTTCGATCCCATCGCCGCGCACGGGATCAGTTTCGCCCTGTTCGGCGCGGAAAGGGCCAAAGCCTGGCTGACATCCGCCGCCCCCGCGGAGGAAGCGGGAAAGTACGAGGGGTTTTGCGCCGACCAGTGGGACGCCTATAGTGAACGCAAAGGCGTCTGGCGGGGTGATAACTCCGCGGCGTGATGCGTCCCCCGGTCCGTTGAGGAACATCGTTGAGCCAAGACCAAATCATGATCCTGGCGATCCTCGCCGTCACGGCCGGCCTGTTCCTGTGGGGGCGGTACCGGCATGACATGGTCGCGGCGGCGGCTCTCCTGGCCGCGGTGTTCACCGGCCTCGTGCCGGCGGAGTCCGCCTTCGACGGCTTCAGTCATCCGGCCGTGATCACGGTCGCCTGCATCCTCGCGCTCAGCAGTTCGCTGCAAAGCTCCGGCGCCGTGGGCATCCTGACCCGGACGGTGCTGCCCGCGAAGGCCGGACCTTTGCTCGCCATCGGCGGGATCACCATTCTGGCGGCGGCCCTATCGGGGTTCATGAACAATGTCGGGGCGCTCGCCCTGTTAATGCCGGTCGCCCTTCAGGCCGCCGACCGTCTCGACCTGCCGCCCAGCCGGATGCTGATGCCCGTGGCCTTCGGGTCGATCCTCGGCGGCATGACCACCCTGATCGGGACGCCGCCCAATCTCATCGTCTCGAGCTACCGCGCCGAAGCCGGCCTGGGGCAGTTCCAGATCTTCGACTTCGCGCCGGTGGGGCTGGCGGTGGCCGGACTCGGGGTCGCCTTCATCCTGCTGGTCGGCTGGCGGCTGGTCCCGGATCGTCGGCGGGCCACGGGAGCCGACTTCGCCGCCGGATCCTATCTCTCCGAAGTGGTCGTACCGGAGGACAGCAAGGCCGCCGGCATGCGGTTGCGTGAAGTCGAGAGCGCGCTACAGCAGGCCGAGGCGCAGATCCTCGCCCTTTACCGGGACAAGGTGAATATCCCGGCCCCGAACCCGGTGCGCCGGGTCCAGGCGGGCGATCTTCTGCTGATCGAGGCCGATCCCAAGGAACTGATGGCGGTCCTCCCCGCTCTCAATCTCAGTTTCGCGGAGCCGAAACCCGATCCGGAGGCGGAGAGCGACCAGCCCGAGCGGGAGCTCCCGACGCCCGCGGGCCTGATCCAGGCCGACGACGTGGTGCTGATGGAAATGGTCGTTCTGCCCGGCTCACCGCTGATCGACCGGACCGTTAGCGGGGTCCGTCTGCGCCAGCGCTTCAATCTCAATCTTCTGTCGATCTCCCGCCATGGCAGTTCCGCCATGGCCCGGATCGCCCGCATGCGGATCCGCGCGGGCGACGTTTTGCTGATGCAGGGGCCGGCCGCCTCCATGCAGGAGTTCTCCAGCCATTTCTCCTGTGTGCCGCTGATCGAACGGGACTTGCAGATGCCCGACGGCCAAAAGGCCGCGACGGCGAGCGGAATCATGGCCGGATCGGTGGGCCTGGCCGCCTTCGGCGTGCTGCCGGCGGCGATCGCCTTCATGGCCGGCGTGCTCGCCGCCCTGCTGACCAAGACGCTCAGCCTGAAAACGCTCTACGACGCGGTGGATTGGCCGGTCATCGTCCTGCTGGCCTGTCTGATCCCGGTGGCCAACGCATTGGGCACCACCGGATCGGCGGATCTCCTGGCCCAATCGCTGATGACCCATGTGGCCGCGGGCAATGCCGTGCTGACCGCCCTGGTGATTCTGGTCGTCACCATGACCCTGTCGGATTTCATGAACAACGCGGCGACGGCGGCGGTCATGTGTCCGGTGGCGCTGAGCGCGGCGGAGGCGCTGTCGGTCAATCCGGACCCGCTGTTGATGTGCGTCGCGGTCGGCGCCTCCTGCGCCTTCCTGACCCCCATCGGGCATCAGAACAACACGCTCATCCTCGGGCCCGGCGGGTTCAAATTCTCCGACTACTGGCGTCTCGGCCTGCCCCTGGAGATCCTGGTGGTGATCGTCGCCCTGCCGATGATCCTGCTGGTCTGGCCGTTGTAGAACCCCGCCTAAAGACCGAGCGGATGGACCGGGGCGAAGGATTGCTGCAGCAGCGCCCCGCCGAGGACCAGGAGCACCCCGCCGCCGAGCATGCTAACCGTATCGCCAGCAAAGGCGAGCCGGCCCCCGGTTCCGGCCTGGCTCAGCCGACCGACCCACCCCCGAACCGTTGTCGAGACGAGGGCGATCCCGGAGATGGTGAACGCGGTACCGAGGGACATCGCCATGACCGCCAGGATTCCCGCCCAGGACAGGGCCAGAACCTGGGCCAGGACAAGAACCAGCACCGCCCCGGTACAGGGCCGAAGCCCGATCGCGAACACGATCCCGATCGCCGCCCAGGGCGACCCGGCCCGGTCGATCTGCTCCGCCGTGGGCCCGTGGGCGTGACAGCATTCGGAATGCTCGTGATCGAAATGGCCGTGATCGAAATGGCCGTGGCCCGATTTGGCGGCGTGGCTGTGCCGGAACCGTTTTGCCAACGCCCACGCGCCACGGATCAGAAGCAGTCCGCCCAGCACTGCCGCCAGGGCGAAGGCCGCCCGTTCGCTCCACAAGACGGCGGACTTGGTCTCGCGCGGCAGCCAACCGGCCACATGAATGAGGCCGTAGACCAGCAGGATGGCGGTCAGCCCCTGGACCGCGGCGGCGGCGAAGCTGAGGATCACGCCCCGGCGCCGCTTTTCAGGCTGGGTGGTGAGATAGGTGGTGATCACGGCCTTGCCGTGGCCGGGTCCGGCGGCATGCAGCACACCATAGGCGAAACTCGCCAGGATCAGCCCTGCGGAGGCGGCCAATAAATCCCCGCCGGCGATGGCCTGGAGGTCCTGGGCCATGACGTCATGGGCGGCGCGCTGCTGCTGATAGATCCAGGTAATGAGACCGGAAAACCAGTCCGAAAACCAGTCCGGGCCGCCGCCGCTGCCGCTCGCGGTGCTGGCAAGAGGGGAGGTCACGGGCAGCTCACGCTGACCCATTCGGCGAAGTGGATGCCGAGATCCTCGTCGGGTGTCTCGGTCGGGCCGAGGGCCAGGGCCGCCGCGATCAATTGCGGATTGGGCTCGGGCGTATCCTTCACATAGCCACAACCGGCCGGGCCGCCCGCGAGCTCGATGGCGTCAGGGGCTTTCAAATGGGTCATCTCGACGTAGAAGGACGGGTCGTAGAGCGCATAGTCGACCGGCCCCGCCTTGGGATCGAGCGCGTCGGCCAGATCCACCGTGAAGATCATTTCCAGGCGCCCGTCGGCCCGCATGCGGGAGGTCATCTCCGGCGACAGCGTGAAATCCTGGTCGGCGCCGTCATAGCGGATCTTGGTGAACCAGTCGTAGAACTCGAGATTGCGCATGTTGTTCTCGAGCAGCGGCCGCAACTCGGCGGAACTCAGCGCCCCGTCGCCGTCGCTGTCCAACCCCTCGGTGGCATAGACCGAGTAGAGCTCGTCGAAGATCCAGGTCTGGGCCAGCCCAACCACCCTGCCGTCTTCAGAGAACCGGACATCCACCGCCAGGTCGATCCAGGCATGGGGGTGGGCGAACGCCGGTGTGACCCAAAGGGTGACGAGAGCGGCGAACCCCGTAAGAAAAGTACGAAACGGCATCATAGGGCGATCCTATCAGGAAGCGGTGCGTTGCTCCACATGGCGGTTGAGGCGGCGCACCCGAATTGCCGGGGGGCGTCGCGTCCCGCATCCGCTATGTGAGGTGGATCGAACTGTTGTAAAGAACCGCCACCGGATCTTTCGCCGCTTGGTCGTCGAGCCTCCGCGTCCCTGAACGCTGGCGGTCACACCTCCTAGCGTCCATTGGGTTTCTCAGGCATCGGCCGTCATATCGTCCGAGTCCAAGACCGATGAGACGATACGGCAAAGCTCTTCGACATCTTCCACCCGGACCTCCTCACCGAACACGCCATGTGCGACGGCATTGCGAATGCTCCCGATACGCTTGATCGTCTCGGCGTCCTGAGGCATGACATGCCCTTCGCTAGCCAAGCGTCCGATCAAACGGTCGGTGGTCTGAGGCGTTGCGAAGTCGTCGGGACTGATATGCCGGGCGGCAGCTTCAAACGTTGCCCAGCCCAAGAGCAGGGCGGCGTTTACATTACCCCCAGAGGTCAGGGCCCTGACAACTTCCAACTGATGCTCGACATTGCTTCTCGAGGGCTTCTTCAAAGTCTTGGGGACCACCTTCGGATTGGCATATACCACGCGCAGCGACCAGTTCGGCTCGGCGTCGACGAGCTTCTTGATCTGCGTAATAGTCTCACCTGCGGCTTTCGACTGCCGCATCTTGATCTCGTAAATGAGATTTCCGTCCGGCCGCAGCGCGATCAGGTCCGGGACATAGCCCCCCAGAAAACGCGGAATGATCGGCCCGCGCGGATTGGCATACACTTCGTACCCTTCGGCCTCAAGTTCGGGCAGAAGGCCCTCGATGATATGCTTTTCCGAGATCTGGCTCATCCAAACTCCCTCGGGATCGTGTTCTCCACCCGGATATAGGTTCTGTCGCCGTCTCCAATCACCGCATCCAGCAGGGTATCGGAAAGGTCATCCGCCGAGATCACTTGCAGCTCCTCGAATTTCTGCATCACAATCCGCTCGACCTGCTTGTCGTCCTGGTAGACGGTCTGATTCATCCCGTCGAGCAGCAGTTTCGCGATGTTGTCGAGATCCGCATCCAAACTCGTTTCCGGAAAATGGTAAATGGTCACCGTCACCGGATCCTCGCATTGGGCACCAGGATTAGCCAGAACGGCAAGGGCCGCGTTCTGAACCTTGGTTCGCCACGCGTCCCTCGGTTTGCCCGTCTTCTTGGCGACCACCGGCCGGCCCGCGACCACGAACTCGACCGAAAAATCGATCCTCTGCATCCGCCCCTCATGTAAAACTCGGACGAATTGTGGTCATCGCAACCAAAAATAGCAACGCTGCGTTTTAGGCCGGCTTCGACGGGACCAGGGCGATGGCGGCGAAGATGATGGCGATCGCGGCGGCCTCCCAAAGGCCCAGCGACTCGCCGAAGGCCAACCAGGCCAGCCCGACCATGAAGGGCAGTTCCAGGGCGCCGATGGTCGCGACCTGGGCGTCCGGCATCCGCGGGGCGACCACCGTGTAGAGCATCTGCGGCAAGGTGGCCGTGGCGAGGGCCAGACCGAGGATCAGGAACAAAGTGTCGAGCGAAAACGCCGCCCCGATGGCCGCCAGGTCCGCCGCCGGCGTGCCCGCCGCCGCCAGCGCCAGCAGGGCCAGCACCGTTCCGCCCATGCTGCAGCCGAACTTCTCCAGCACCGTCAGACCGCCCGGATCCCGCACCAGCAGGACGACAATGGCCGCGAACGCGATCGGAGCGGGCAGACAGAGGAGCAAGAGCGGATCGAGGGCGGTCCCGATATCGCCCATCGTCCCCGACGCGCCGATCAGAAGGGCCGCGCCCAGCACGACCAGCCCGCCGGCGAGCATCGCCCGGGCCACCGGGGGCTGGCGGTAGAAAATCCAGACGAACAGCATCACGAACAGCGGGTAGGACATGTAGACCGTCCCGGCGATCGCGACGGGCACGGTCCGCAGGGCGTCGAGATAAAGCGCCCAGGATCCGCCCATGGCCGCGCCGGTGGCGAAGAACGCCAAGGCCGGCCAGCGTTTCGCGGACGCCCCGATCAGAGACGGGAGGACGGGAATGGCCAAGGCCAGACCCGGCAGGAAGCGGATCAATGCCACGCTTTCCGGACTCATGCCGCTTTCCATCAGCGGCCGGGCGAACAGCGGCACCAGCGCGAAGCCGAGAATACTCACCGCCAGCAGCAGCGCGTTGGGAAGGCGGGGGAGGCGCGGAAGGCGTGGCCGGCGGGGCACCCGCACCGCGGGGTCGATCGCCGGGGCCTGGTCGAAGATCTCGGTGGTCATGGAGAGGATGTAGCGGCTTGCATCCAAGGAAACTAATTCATAGCAATCCGACTAAGGATGAATAGAATTCATTTATGACCGATCTCCCGCTGCTCGATCACCGTCACTACGCGCTCCTGCTGGCTTTGGAGGACACCGGGACCGTCCGGGACGCGGCCGACCGGCTGGGACTGACCCAGTCCGCGGCCAGCCACCGGCTGGCGGAGGCGGAGCGGCGGCTCGGTCTCGATCTCACGGAACGGCGTGGCCGGCGCGTTTTCCTAACGCCCGCGGCGCGCAGCCTGATCGCCGCCGGGCGGCCGGCCCTGGAGAGCCTGGCCCGCGCCGAGCGACGGGTGATGGGGAGCGCCCGCGCCGGCAAACAGGTCGTCCGCTTCGGCCAGTCGCCCTATAGCCGGCTCCATTGGCTACCGGCCTTTCTGGATATCCTGGTCCGGCATCACCCGGAGGTCGACATCGATCTGGTGCCCCGGGCGGCGGTCGATCCCCTGGGCACGCTGCGCAACGGCGCCGCCGACCTCGTGGTGGTCTACGGCCCGGAAGAACCGAGCCCGGATCTGCTTTGGCTGAGACTGGGTGCCGATCCGCTGGTCGCCGTGATGGCGCCGGACCACCCGCTGGCGACGAAGCCCTATGTCGAGGCCCATGAAATCGCCGAGGAACGCTACATCACCTATACGAGCCGGCCGGTCTCGGGCTTCGAATGGGAACAGTTCTTCCGACCCGGCGGGATCGCGCCCCAGCGAGTCTCCCATCTCGAATCGCCCGAGGCCATTCTCGACCTCTTGAGGGCGGGATATGGCGTATCGATCCTCTCCCGCTGGGCCGTTTCGCCGGAGGTGGCCGCAGGCACCCTGGCCGCCGTTCCGCTCGGCGCGACGGGGATCTCGGTCGCCTGGTGGGCCGTTCTGCGCAAGACGGCGGAACGGGGTCCGGCCGCGGCGGTGGCCAATCTCCTGCAGAGCACCAGCGCCGAACATGGGGTCGGCCTCAATGTCCGGAAATTCGGCGACGAACCGGGTGAGGGTTCCATAGGCGACTTTTAATCATAATTTGATTTAACCCGGGCCGATTTCGGCGATATGCTTAAAGAAGTGTATTACGAGATCGAGTTTCGATTTATGGTTTAAATTCGGGTTTCTTAGAAGGAACAATCATGTGTCACGCCGTTGGACCCTGACATCGGTGGTTCTGCTCTTGATGGCCGGGTTGGGCGGCGCGGCCTCCTATTGGGTCTTCACGTCCCAACAGGCGATCCTCCGGGCGACCGCGGAACGCGACCTTCAGGCGGCGAGCGATACCTTCGTCGCCGAATTGACCCGCCTTTTCGTTCCGGCGACGCGCACGGTCGGGTCGATGAAGGACGCCGCCCTCCACGCCGTTCCCTTCGACGAGATGGTCCCGATCTTCCACGGGATCGCGACCGGCAGCGTCCGCCAACTGGATCAGGTCAACGGCATCTATCTCGGCTTCCCCGACGGGAGTTTCATTCATATCCAGGACATTCTCCCGGCCGAGCTGATCCCGCTGGTCGGCGAACGGCACCGGGAGACCGCCCTGGTCCGCCGGATCATCGACAAGCCGGAGACCGACTATCAGGGCATCTGGGAGGTGAGGGAGTTCCTGGGCGGCCCCTGGGTCGCGGCGGTCGACAGGCCGAACGCCTATGACCCGAGGACCCGTCCCTGGTACAAGGCGGCGGCCGAGGAACAGGGCCCGATCTGGACCGCCCCCTACACTTTTGCCTCCACGGGTGAGTTGGGGGCGACCTACGCTATTCCGCTTTTCTCCCCCGACGGCAAGCTCTGGGCGATCGCCGGGATCGATCTGTCGCTACAATCGCTTTCGGCTATTCTACTGGATACCCTTGACAAGATCTCGACCCAACGGGACCTGATCTTCGCGACGGATTTCGCCCAAAAGGTGATCGGCCACCCCGACTTCGCCGGCACCGACGGGGAACAATCCCCGGATGTCGCCCTACTGCTCCAGGCCTATCAGGAGCCGGCAAGCCTCGAATCCCGCCTGACCCGGTCGCTCGGCACCTCCGACGCCGTCTCGGTTATTCCGATCGACGGCAAGGACTATCTCGCGATCCGCCGGGATCTCGCCGGCGGCGAGACCATGCCGATGAGCATCTTCATGGCCCGCGATCTGGATCTCATCCTCGCCGACGCGGAAGAGACCCTGATTCGCAACGTGGTCCTGTTGGGCATGGCCGTCTTCCTGTTCGGCGCCATCTTCGCCTATGCCGCCAAACTGCAAATCGAGGTGGCGTTGCGGAAGAGGCTGCAGGGCGAGTTGGTCGAGGCCAAGGACCTCGCCGAGGCGGCCACCAAGGCGAAATCCACCTTCCTCGCGACCATGAGCCATGAAATCCGCACCCCGATGAACGGCGTGATGTCGATGGCGGAGCTGTTGTCGCTGACCAAGATGTCGTCCGAACAGCGGCAAATGACCCGTATCGTCCTGGATTCCGCACAATCCCTGCTGACCATCATCAACGACATCCTGGATTTCTCGAAGATCGAGGCCGGAAAGCTCGACGTGGAGTCGATCCCGTTCTCGGTGCGGGACACGGTCTACGGAACCGGCGAGCTGCTCGTCGCGAAATCCGACGAGAAGAGCATCGGCCTCACCGTCCATGTCGCCCCGGACGTGGCGGACTCGCGGCTGGGCGATCCGACCCGGATCCGCCAGATCCTGCTCAATCTCGCCGGCAACGCCATCAAGTTCACCGAGGCGGGCGAGGTCGTGGTCCGGGTCCTCCCGGCCGAGAACGGGGTGCGGTTCACGGTGCGGGATACGGGCATCGGCCTGACCGAAGACCAAATGGCCAAACTGTTCAAACCGTTCCAACAGGCCGACCAATCGACCTCCCGGAAATTCGGCGGCACCGGCCTGGGGCTTTCCATCTGCCACCGCCTGACCGAGCTCATGGGCGGCCGGATCGGTGTGGAGAGCGTTTTCGGCGACGGCTCTACCTTCTGGTTCGAACTCCCGCTGCAACCGACCGGGGTGGAGCGGCCGCAAGAACCGCCGGAGTTCGAAAGCGTCGATGTGATCCTGTCGGGCTTGCCGGAATCCGCCGCGGCCGCTGCGTCGGAGACACTGGCCGCACTCGGTGCCAAGGTACTGGAAACGGGGACCGAACCGGCCCCCACGCCCGGGCGCAAGACCTTGCTGCTGGCCGATCCCGCCGATACCGAAGGGCTCTCGGGTCGAGCCGGCGATGTGGATCTGTTCGCCGCCGTGCAACGCCGAAGCGACGGTTTCGCGGCCGCCGATCTCTCCCCCCGCCCCGGTCTGAAGCTTACCTATCCCTTGTCGGAGACGGATTTGCGGCGAGCCCTTCGGATCACCACGGGCCTGGAGGACGCCGAAGCGGAGGCCGCGGATCAGCGCACGGACCTACAGTTCGCCGCACCGGACGCCGACACCGCCCGGGCCGCGCGCGCGATGGTGCTGGTCGCCGAGGACAACGCCACCAACCAGATCGTCATCCGCCAGATGCTCGGCCGGCTCGGCTATGCCTGCGAGATCGCCAACAACGGACGCGAAGCGCTGGAGATGCTCGACCGTGACAGCCACGGCCTGCTGCTGAGCGACTTCAACATGCCGGAGATGGACGGGTTCGAGCTGACCCGGGCCGTCCGGGTTCAGCCCGCCGAAGCGGAAAGCCGGCTGCCGGTGATCGCGCTGACCGCCGACGCCATGGGCGGCACGCAGGAGGCCTGCGAGGCGGCGGGCATGGATGCCTATCTCACCAAGCCGGTCGATAGCCACGCCCTCGGCCGGGCGCTGGAGGAGTTCCTGCCCCAGGGCCATGCGCTGCGGGTGCCCCTAACCGAGGGGTCCCTAACCGAGGGGGAAGACGCGGGCACCGGGGCGGCGTCGGAGATGGACGAAAACCTCGATATTTTCGACCCGCAACGTCTCGTCGAGAGTTTCGGCGCGTTGGACGCCGATGCTCTGGCCTTCGCCGCCAATTTCGCCGCCGATGCGGAATCCATGGTCGAGCGCTTCGTCACGGCCGCCGACGCCGGCGACTCCCCTGCCGCGCGGCACGAGATTCACGCCCTTAAAGGGGCGTCGAAGTCGGTCGGCGCCGTACAGCTCGGCAACATCGCCTCGGACCTACAGGACATGGTCGACGCCGGCGATGTGGAGATGGCCGCCATGTTGTCGGACGGCCTTAGAACGGCGCGGGAAGAGTTCGCCGGGCATATCGAAAGCCGCCGGACCAAAGCCGCGGCGGAATGAACGCGCTTTCTTAAAGGGACTGCGGCCCGGAAAGCGACTGAGGAAGGGAAACTGGAGACATGCAGGCGCTGGACTGGGGCAAAGTGAAAGTCTTGATCATCGAGGATGAGGTCCATACCCGCTCGATCATCCGCCAACTCTTGGGGCGCCTGATGGTCCGCCGCATCGAGGAGGCGTCCGAGGGCAAGGAGGGCATCAACAAGGCGGTCAATTTCCAACCCGACATCATTTTCTGCGACATCCATATGGAGCCGGTGGACGGCCTGAAATTCCTCGGCGTCCTGCGCTCGATGAAGAGTTCCGGGGTGGCGCGCACGCCGGTGATCTTCCTGACCGCCGACGCCGAGCAGGAAACGGTGATCGCGGCGAAGAAGCTCGATGTCGACGGCTATCTGGTGAAACCGGTCTCGGCGGCCGATCTGAAGAAGCGCATTCTCCATTTCGTCCCGCCGATGCCCTGACTGGGACGCCCGCCCCCGGCGAGCAGTCCCCCCGGCGAGCAGTCCCCCCGGCAAGCAGTCCCCACCTTTAGAAGTCGGTCGCGGTCGGGGCCGTCAAACCCTGCCCGACGCCGAACAGCAGGAAGTGCTCCAACGGGTTGACGTCCGTTCCTAGATTCTGCTCGGTCCGATAGGTCTGCGTATCGAAATAGGTGGAGGCGGCCCGGCCCTCCCCTTGCCCGAACAAACGGTAGTGGTCATAGGCGTTGAAGAACTGATCGAGTTCGATCGCCGCCGCCACATCTGGATTCTGAGCCAGATAATAGGCCGGATCGAACAGCGGGTCGCTGGCCCGGTTCTCTTCGGCGCCATGGGTCGCGAAATGCTGGGCCGCGTTCTGGAAGGGGCCGTTGGTGATCGCCGCGGCCACATCCGGGTTGTCGGCGAGATAGAACTCCTCGTCGAACACCACATCGGCGATCCGCCCCTCCCGCTGTCCGAACAGCAGGAAATGCTCCTGAGCGGAGACGAACTGCCCCCGCTCGATGGCGCTCACGACATCGCCATAGGCCGAGAGGTAGAAGGCCTCGTTGATGCCCGACAGATCGTTTCGGCCCTCGGCCTGACCGAAGGACTGGTAGTGCTGAAGCCCGCTGTCGAACTGTCCCGTCGACACGGCGGCGGCGACATCGGGATTGAGGGTGAGATAGGCGGCCTCGTTGAAACCGAGCTGACCGTTGATCGCCGTTTCGGGATCGATGACGGTCACCCGGTCTTTGCCGGTCGCGTTCGCCCCGGTGAAGACGGCCAATTCGGCACCGATCAGTGTGTCGGAGCCTTCGTCGCCGGTCGCCGTGGCGCTGCTCCGCGTCCCGGACAGGGTGACCCCGTCGGCGGCCAAGGCGAACAGCACCGCATCGAGATTGGCACCGCCTTCGGCCCGGTCGTCGCCGGCCCCCAAGGTTAGGATATCGTCGCCGTCTCCACCGATGAGCGTATCGGCGCCCTCGTCTCCCAGGAGTTGGTCGTTGCCGAGGCCGCCGTCGAGCGAGTCGTCGTCGGCACCGGCTTTGAGATAATCATCGCCACCGTCGCCAAAGAGCTGATCCGCGCCGGCATCCGACACGACGACGTCATTGCCGCCGCCGCCGCGTAGCGTGTCCGCCCCGGAGGCGCTGTAGAGGACATGCTGCCCGTCCCCGGCGAGGACGAGATCGTCGCCGCTGCCAATCCGCGCAATGACATTCGGCGAGGTGATCGAGATCAGGTCGATCAGGGTGTAGTCCACCACCGCATTCTGTTCGGCGTTGGTCACCAGGGCCTCGGTCTGATCGGCGCGTGCGGTGCCCCGGAACGAGAAATCGGAGGTCAGGGCCGCCAGATCGGTCCCGGCGGTCAACAGGCTCGACGCCACCGGGAGGTTCGCGTTCGTGGGAATGAAGCCCGGCCCGTCGACATTCAGGGCGGCCCGGCCCGAAACCCCGCCTTGACCGCCGGTCACCGTGTCGGATCCCGTAGCCTCGAAGAAGGCGTCCACTTCGGTGACGATCACCGTTTTGCCCTGGCCCGCCTCCTGCTGCAGGAAGCTGCTGCCGATCTGCTGGTGCTGAGTGATATCCGACTGCGGCTGGTTCTGCTCCGTGCCCTGGGTGTTAACGGACTGGGTATAGGAGTTCGCCGCCGCATTCTGGGCCTGGGTGGTGTCGCCGATGGTCGTCGGATTGACGTTGGACGTGCTGCTGGTGACCGTCGGGGTGCGGTCGGTGCCTGGGCTCGTGGTCTGCGCCGTGTTCCCCTGGGTATTGACGACCAGCTCGATGCTGTCGTCATTCTCGACCCCGGCGACATTCGCCACCTGGGTCGACGCGTCCTCAGTGAGGCCGATCTGCACCGTGTTCGTGCTGGAGTTCGCCGAGGGGACGGTGACCTGCTTGTCGACCACCGGCACCTGGACGCCGTCGACCTGACTGGTCCGCGTCGTCCGCGTCTCTTCGACCTGTTCCCCGGTGGAAACCACGATGGTCTCGACGACCTGTGTGCCGGTACCGCCATCGCTGGTGGTGACCGTCGTCTGCGTCGCCGTGGTCGTGGTCTCGACCGTGCTGTCACCGATCTGGGTGGTGCGGCTTTCCGTGGTCTGCGTCCCGGTCGCGCCCGTGTCGGTGGTGACCGTATTCGTTGTCCTGGTGATGGTCTCGTTGACCGGAACCTCGGTGCCGTCCGCCTGGGTCTGCGTCCCGGTCACGGTTTGGGTGGCCTGGGTGCCGCCCTCCGCCGTGGTGGAGGTCGTCGTGGTCACCGTCACCTGGACCTGGGTCGTGGCCTGGCCGTCGTTCTGCGTGATCGACAGGGCGACCGAGCCGTCATCGTTGGTCTGGATGGTCTGTTCCACCGTCTGGGAATTGCCGTCCTCGTCGACCGAGGTCTGCACCGTCGGCGGCGGCGGGGAGCCCCCCGTGTCGGTCCCGCCGGTGTCGTCCGTGTCCCCCGGAATGATCGGATCGATCACCACCGGCGGCGAAGACGGCGGCGGAGGCGGCGGCGAAGGGGGTGTCACCGATGGCGGAGGCGGCGGGGGCGGAGGCGGCGAGACGATCGTCACCGTCATGTCCCCCGTCGCGACCGCCCCGCCGTCCTCGTCGTCATAGCTGAAGCGGACCGTACCGGACCCCTGCTGAACGGTCCGCAGCGTGACGCCTTGGAGCACCGAATCGACCAGTGCGTCGGTGGCGTCGGCGTCGAAGTTGACGGTCAGCACCCCGTTGGACTGGCTGAACGTCGCGAACTCTGTACCGTTGGTCAGCAGGCTCGCCCCACTCACCGTGAAGCTCGACGACGAGAAACCGTAGGTGTCGTTGCTGGTCGGATTCGTGGTCCTCTGAACCGTCAGCTTTCCGTCCGCATCGAAAACGTCGTCGGTCAAATTGGCATTCGGCGCCAATATCACGGTGCTCTGCGACTGCGCCGTAGCCGAAGTGCCGGCGATCCCGCTCAGACTGGGGTCCGCATTCATACCCACGGTGACCTGGCTGGTCGCCGAGGTCCCGCCGTCCCCATCGGTCACGACGATGTCGACCGTCCGGCTGGTGCTGGTCGGCGCGGTCGTATCGGTATTCTGATAGGCGAGGTCTTGAATCAGCGACTGGACCCGGGCGACCGTCGCATTGGCGTTGAGGTTGACGACGAAGTTGTTGCCGGCCGCCACATTGTTGCCGAGCGTGCCGATCACATTGCTGTCGACCGTGACATTGGCCCCGGCGGTCGTCGCCGCCAGGGTCGCGTTGGTACCCATAACCGTCAGCACGTCCTCGGCCGCGTCGCCGCCGGCGCTGATGGACACGGTGAGGGTTCCACCGTTGAAATCGGTCGAGTCCACATCGGTCAGGGTCGCCGCCGTGCCCTGGTCCAGCTTGTTGACGTTGCCCGACTGGTCATAGGTGAAGCTGTCCCCGCCGATATTGGCGATGACCGGGATGTCGTTGACCGCCGTCAAGGAGACAGTCACCGAGCCCGTCGCGGTCTTGGCGCCGCCGGTCCCCTGGGCGCTGCCTGAATTGCCGTCGGAGAAGGTATAGTCGATCTGGGCGTTGGCCGGCGGCGTATCGCTGCTGTTGGAATAGGTGATCGACTGGAGCGCGGTATCCACCAGGGCTGAGGTCGCGCTCGCATTGAAGGTGAGCAGCAACGTGCCGGACGAATTGGTGGTAACCGTCCCGATCGTCGTGCCGCCGACCGTCAGGTTGCCACCCTCGGTCAGAGCCCCCAGCGTGCCGGTGTTGGCGAAGACATCGTCGCTGTTGGCACCGCCGTTCCGGGCAAGCGTCAGGGTCGCCCCGTTGTAGTTGTTGCCCGCGTCGAGTTCCGTGTCCGCGACCACCGCGTTGGCATCGAGCTGTACCGCCGCGCCGCCTTCGGTGAAGGTCGGCGTGGCGTCGAGGCCGGTGAAGGTCGGCTGATCGTTGATGCCGGAGACCGTGATCGCGTTGCCGGTGGCATCGGCCAGATTGAGGGCCGCGTCGGCGCCCGTGTTGAAGTTGTCGGCCGCCGCGAGATTATAGGTGCCGGTGGCGTTCGACGTACCGTCGGTATTGAGGATGTTGTCCACCCCGGTCTTGTCGGCCCCGCTCAACGTCGCCTGGAAACTGGTTGTCGAGGTGATCTCGACATCGGTCGCCGTGGTCAGTGTGTAGGTGTTGGTGCCGTCGCCGAGGGTCAGCGTCGAAAGATCGATGTCGTTGGTCGCCCCGTTGGCCGACTTGAACCCGGTGCCGGTGACCGTCAGCACCCCGGTTCCCGCGGCATAGGTCGCGGAGGTGATGGTCGGCGTCACCGCATTGGAAACGGTGATCCCGTTGCCCGTCGTATCCGCGACGTTCACGGAGGCGTTCGCCCCAGTCGCCCAGTCCTCGGCCCCGGCGAGGTTATAGGTGGTGCCGGCCGTCGCCGTGGTACCGTCCTTGTTGAGGATCCGGGCCACCTGTTCCTGGTCGGTGGCGCTCAGGGTCAGCGTGAACGCCGTCCCGGAGGTGATCTCGACATCGGCCGTGTCGGTCAGCGTGTAGGTCGACCCGCCCTCGCCGGTCAGGGTGAACAACGACGCGTCGATGTCGTTCGTCGCGCCACTACGCGACAGCAACCCGGTACCGGTCACGGCGAGCTGGCCATTGGTGATGTTGTAGGTCGCGGACGTGATCGTCGGCGCCGCCACATTGGAGACCGTGATCCCGTTCCCGGTGGTATCGGCGCCGGCGTTGTTCTGGATGAAGCCGTCGGCCCCGGCGATGTTGTAGGTGGTCCCCCCGGTCGAGGACGTGCCGTTGTTGTTGAAGATCTGCTCGACCGCCGCGGCGTCGGTCGCCGACAGGCTGAGCGTGAACTGGGTGATGCTATCGCGCTCGACATCGGCCGTGTCGGTGAGCGTATAGGTGCCGCCGCCCTCGCCGGTGATGGTGATGTCGGAGGCATCGACATCGTTGGTGGCACCGGCATTCGCCTGGAAATTGGTGCCGGTGACCACGAGGCTGTTGGTCCCGACATCATAGGTGGCCGATGTGATGGTCGGCGCGATCGCGACCGTGGTGGTGATCGTCGTATCGGCGATGTTCGCCGCACTGTCGGCGGCGCGAAGCCAATCCTCGGCCAGCGCCACATTGTAGGTGCTGCCACCCGTTGATGTCGTCCCGATCTGGTCCAGCAGATTGTCCACACCGGTCTTGTCGGCCCCGGAGAGCGTGATCTGGATACTGGTCGCCGACGTGATCTCCACATCGCTCGCCGACGTCACGGCATAGGTCGCGTTCCCGGTCCCGCCGGTCACCGTGATGGTGGAGATGTCGACATCGTTGGTCGCGCCCGGGAAGGGAGTGAAATTGGTCCCCGTGAGGGTCAGAACCCCGGTCGACTGGTCGTAGGTGGCGCTGGTCACAGCCGGCGCCGTCACATTCGAGACCGTGATGCCGTTGCCGGTGGTGTCGGCGGTCACCGTGGCGGCCGGTACGCCGGTGATCCAGTCCTCGGCACCGGCCAGATTGTAGACAACCGGGGTCGAGCCCTGGGTGCCGTCGCGGTTGAGGATGCCCCGCACTTCGCTCAGATCGGTGCCGGACAGGGTCGCCGTGAACGTCGTCGCGTTGGTGATCTCCACATCGGTCGCGGTGGTGAGCTGATAGCTTCCCCCCTCGCCGGTGATCGTGAGATCCGAGAGATCGACGTCATTCGTCGCCCCCGACGCCGGGACGAGATTGGTGCCGGTCACGACGAGATTGCCGTTCGACCAGTCGAAGGTCGCCGACGTGATCGTCGGCGCGGCGTAGTTGGAGACCGTGATCCCGTTGCCGGTCGCATCCGCGATGTCGGTGGCCGCCCGGGCCGACGTCAGCCAATTGTCCGCGAAACCGACGTTGTAGGTCGTTCCGCTGACCGCCGAAGTCCCGTTCTGGGTCAGCAGCGCCTCGACATTGATCAGGTCGTTACCCGAGAGGGTCGCCGAGAAGGTCGTCGCGTTTGTGACCTCGACATCGGTCGCCGTGGTCAGGGTATAGGTGCCTCCGCCTTCGCCGGTGAAGGTGATCGTGGAGAGATCGATGTCGTTGGTCGCCCCGTTGGCGGCCGCGAAATTGGTGCCCGTGACCGTCAGCACATTGGTGTTGTAATCATAGGTCGCCGAGGTGACCGTCGGGGCCGTGTAGTTGGAGACCGTGATCCCGTTGCCGGTCGCATCCGCGATGTTGGCCGACGGGTCGGCCGCCGGCATCCAGTTGTCCGCCCCACCGAGATTATAGGTCGTCGTATCGCTCGCCGTGGTGCCGTCGTTGTTCAAGAGCCCCCGGACATTGAGCAGGTCGGTGGCGCTCAGCGTCAGCGTGAACTGGGTCGCCGAGGTGACCTCCACATCGGCGGTATCGGTCAGCGTATAGGTCGCCCCGCCCTGGCCGGTGAAGGTCAAGAGGCTGGCGTCGACATCGTTGGTGGCGCCGGCATTGCCGGAGAAATTCGTCCCGGTGACGACCACGCTGCCGGTGGCGTAATCGACCGTGGCGGAGGTGATCGTCGGGGCCGAGACGTTCGACACCGTGATGCCGTTGCCTGTCGCGTCCGCGATATCGGTCGAGGCGGCGGCCCCGGTCATCCAATTGTCGGCGACAGCGACGTTGTAGGTGGTCGTATCGTCCGCCGTGGTGCCGTTCTGATTCAACACATCGCGAATCGCGAGGAGATCGGTCGCGCTCAACGTGAGCGTCGCCGACGTGCCCGAGGTGACCTCCACGTCGGCGGTATCGGTCAGCGTGTATGTCGCCCCGCCCTCGCCGGTGACGGTGAACAGGCTGGCGTCGACGTCATTGGTGGCGCCGGGATTGTTGATGAAGTTGGTGCCGGTCAGCACGAGGCTTCCGGTCGACCAATCGAAGGTCGCCGAGGTGAGAGTCGGCGCGGCGACGTTGGACACCGTAATCCCGTTACCCGTCGCGTCCGCGATGTCGGTCGTCGCCGGCGCGCCGGGCAGCCAGTTGTCGGCAGCCGCCAGATTGTAGGTCGTCGAACCGTCGGACGATGTTCCGTTGGCGTCGAGCAGCGCCCGCACCGCCAGCAGATCCGTGGTGCTGAGCGACACCGTCGCCGCCGTCGCGGAAGTGAGCTCGACATCCGATGTGTCGGTCAGCGTGTAGGTGCCGCCGCCATCCCCGGTGAAGGTCAAAAGGCTGGCGTCGACATCGTTGGTCGCCCCGGAGGCGGCGACCAGGTTGGTGCCGGTCAGGACGAGATTGCCGTTCGACCAGTCGAAGGTGGCCGAGGTCAGCGTCGGCGCGGCGTAGTTGGAGACCGTGATCCCGTTGCCGGTCGCATCCGCGATGTCGGTGGCCGCCCGGGCCGCCGTCAGCCAATTGTCCGCGAAACCGACGTTGTAGGTCGTTCCGCTGGCCGCCGAAGTCCCGTTCTGGCTCAGCAGGCCTTCGACATTGAGGACGTCGGCACCGGACAGAGTCGCCGAGAAGGTCGTCGCGTTGGTGACCTCCACATCGGTCGCCGTGGTCAGCGTATAGGTGCCTCCACCCTCGCCGGTGATCGTGATCGTGGAGAGGTCGATGTCGTTGGTCGCCCCGTTCGCCGCCGTGAAATTGGTCCCGGTGACCGTCAGAACATTGGTGTTGTAGTCATAGGTCGCCGAGGTGACCGTTGGGGCCGTGTAGTTGGAGACCGTGATCCCGTTGCCGGTCGCATCCGCGATGTTGGCCGACGGGTCGGCCCCCGGCATCCAGTTGTCCGCCCCACCGAGATTATAGGTGGTCGCGTCGCTCGCCGTGGTGCCGTCGTTGTTCAAGAGCCCCCGGACATTGAGCAGATCCGTGGCGCTCAGCGTCAGCGTGAACTGGGTCGCCGAGGTGACCTCCACATCGGCGGTATCGGTCAGCGTATAGGTCGCCCCGCCCTGGCCGGTGAAGGTCAAAAGGCTGGCGTCGACATCGTTGGTGGCGCCGGAATTACCGGAGAAATTCGTCCCGGTGACGACCACGCTGCCGGTGGCATAGTCGACCGTGGCGGAGGTGATAGTCGGGTTCGACACACTGGAGACGGTGACCGCGTTGCCGGTGGCATCGGCGATATTGGTCGAGGCGGCGGCCCCGGTGATCCAATTGTCGGCGGCGGCGAGGTTGTAGGTTGTTCCACTGTCCGCCGTTGTTCCGTTCTGGTTCAGCAGATTGCGGGCGGCGAGAAGATCCGTCGCGCTCAGCGTGAGAAGGGCGGCCGTGGACGAGGTGACCTCCACATCCGCGGTATCGGTCAGCGTGTAGGTGCCCCCGCCCTCGCCGGTAAAGGTCAGCAGGCTGGCATCCACATCGTTGGTGCCACCCGGATTGTTGATGAAGTTGGTGCCGGAAAGCACCACATTGCCGTTCGACCAATCGAAGGTCGCCGACGTCAGAGTCGGCGCGGCGACGTTGGACACCGTAATGCCGTTGCCCGTCGCGTCCGCGATATCGGTCGCGGCGGCGGCCCCGGTGATCCAGTTGTCGGCAGCCGCCAGATTGTAGGTCGTCGAATCGTCGGAACTGGTTCCGTTGGCGTCGAGTAGCGCCCGCACCGCCAGAAGATCCGCCGCGCTGAGCGTGATCGTCGCCCCCGTGGCCGAGCTGACCTCCACATCGGCGGTGGTGGTCAGCGTATAGGTGCCGCCGGCATCCCCGGTGAAGGTCAAAAGGCTGGCGTCGACATCGTTGGTCGCCCCGGAGGCGGCGACGAAGTTGGTGCCGGTCAGGACCAGGCTGCCGGTCGCCCAGTCGAAGGTCGCCGAGGTCAAGGTCGGCGCGGCGACGTTGGAGACGGTAATCCCGTTGCCCGTCGCATCCGACTGATCGGTGGCGGCGGCGCCGCCCGGGTTGAAGTTGTCGGCGGCGGCGAGGTTGTAGGTTCCGACCCCGCTGGCCGTGCCGTTTGTATCCAGCAGGCCGTCGACATTGAGCTTGTCGGCGCCACTCAAAGTGAAGGTGAAGCTGGTGGTCGAGGTGATCTCGACATCGGTCGCGCTGGTGAGCTGATAGCTGCCGCTGCCATCCCCGAAGGTGAGCAGCGACAGATCGATGTCGTTGGTCGCCCCGTTGTTGGACTTGAACCCGGCGCCGGTCACCACGACCACGCCGGTCGAGAAGTCGTAGGTGGCGGAGG
This sequence comes from Alphaproteobacteria bacterium, assembly GCA_024743275.1. GTDB lineage: Bacteria > Pseudomonadota > Alphaproteobacteria > JANSWW01 > JANSWW01 > JANSWW01. The sequence goes on along the minus strand of JANSWW010000009.1, from coordinate 153,156 downwards.
TGATCGACGGCGTCACCACATTGGAGACCGTGATCCCGTTACCGGTCAAATCCGCCGTCCCCGCCGAATCGGCGATGAAGCCGGCCGCGCCCGCGATGTTGTAGGTGGTCGCGTTGTTCGAACTGGTGCCGTTGACGTTGAGAATCCGCTCGACCTGATCGGCATCTGTCGCTGACAGCGTCAGCGTGAACTCGGTGGCGCTGGTGATCTCGACATCGGAGGTGTCGGTGAGCTGATAGGTCGCCCCGCCCTCGCCGGTCAGCGTGATGTCCGAGGCATCGACATCATTGGCTGCCCCCGCGGTCGCGGTGAAGTTGGTGCCGGTGACGACAAGTTGGTTGGTCGAGGCGTCATAGGTGGCCGACGTAATGGTCGGGGTCGCGGCGGCCACCGCGTCGTCGACAACAATGGAGACGACCCCAAATCGGGTTGCTTGAGACGCATCCGCGTCGTTGAACTCGACGGTAACAATGTCGACGTTCTGCCACTCGGCATTGTTGAAGTTGGACGTCCGCGTCAGGGTGGTATTGGTATTTAGGTTGACGGTCCCCAAAGCGATATCTTGCGTGACGACGGCCGTCCCACCCCCGTCGCGGAAACCGGACATGCTGACAGTGACGTTGTCGAGAGCGGCTGGCGTTGCCCGGATCGAAAAGGCATCGAGGCTGAAGTTGACGGACCCACTGTCCGTAAAAAAACGAAACCCGATTCCATTCGTGCTCACGGCCCACGACGCGGGGAAGGTCGCATTGCCGTCCGAGCCCATATCGCTTTCCGACGTGAACGTTGTCCCGTCGATATCGCGCCCGAAATCAAGGATGAAGTTGATATTTCCGCCCGTTGTCAGGCTGACATCGGTAAGGCCGTTTAGTCCATCCTGGACCTGCGTCAGACTTCCGTTGCTGGACGTCGGGATCTGCGTGTAGTCGATGGTCTGCTGCGCCAAATGATGCGGGTACGCAGCGAGCGACGCGATATCGAACGCCAGAACACCCGACCCGCATGGCGCGTCGCCGAACCAACGGCTAAACCCGCCCTTCCGCCGGCCGTTTACCGTATCCGATGCGATAACGGGAATGCCGAGCCTTGAGGAGAGATTGTCGCGAAATTCGGCGCCGAGCATTCCGGCCGAGACTTCGCAGCCATAAAGGATCAGTTCGGAAAACCCACCCAGCCGGACGGCCTCGACGAAAGCGTGGACTGCAGGACCGTCGTCGGTCGAGAACCAGACCCCCGAGATCTCGAAACCCCCGGGCGCCCCGTGCCCAACGATATGCAACCTCGGCGATGAATTTCTCGCACCTGCCCCCACGGCGGAAAGCGCGGCCGCCAACGCCTCCACGGTGTTCTCCCGCGGCGCGACCCAATAACGGGCGCCGGGCAGAAGCCCCTCGATCAGGACGTCACGGCTCTGAACGGACTGGGAAAAGACGACGAGATCGGTCATGGCGGGCGATCCTGATCCGGGCCAATCGGAGGATGAAGAGGGGCGGGGTGAACGAGGGACGTCCACCGTCCGAAGGAGGGATGTCGCGATCATCTTTCAGCACTCCGCCATTCTGCGAACGCACGATGGTATCAAATCGTTGTCTTATATGCGCCTTAAATCCCGCCAAAGTAAACTATCTTTGATTTCAAACCCTCAATACGAACCTTTCCAAAATGAAGCCGCGGCATACGAAAGCATGACACCTCTACCCTGGAGAATTGCTCCTCGATAAATTGATTCTCTTTTGATTTTTCTCGTTTTTAAGTCATTCGAATACGCCAGTGTCATGCAAATATCTCTTTACTCATGCCGCCTTATCGCGTCATTGTTTAAAAAACGTATAGGATGTTATCTATATCTTATTGAACAATCAAAGCGGGTTGAAAGTGATTTAAACGCCGCATAGGGAGGTGCGAGAGCCATGTCCAATCCATTCCTGGGCCAAATCATCATGTTCGCCGGAACCTTCTCGATTCAGGATTACGCGTTCTGTTCCGGTCAGTTGATGCAGGTCAGCCAGAACCCCAGCCTGTTCTCGCTTCTGGGCGACAATTATGGCGGCGACGCCCGCACCACCTTCGGCCTTCCGGATTTCCGGGGCCGCGAGCCGGTCGGCTACGGCACGGCGCCGGGCATGCCCATAACCTTCTGGGTCGGCCAGTTCGGCGGTTACGAGACCATCACGCTCGGGACGGTCCATCTTCCGACCCACGCCCACGACCTGTCCGGCAGCAGCGGCAGCCCGGCGACGGGCACGCTTGAGGTTGCAACAGACATCGGAAACCAGACCGCACCGGCGACAGACACGCACATATCGCAGGCGACCAGCGGTGTTCAGAATTTCTTCAAGTCACCCTTCGGCTCTCCGACGCTGACGACCATCCCGGGCCTGACCGTCTCCGGCGGCGGCATGACCGTGCCGACGATCACCGACGCGGCGGGCGGCGGCCAGTCCTTCCCGATCCGCGATCCCTATCTGGTCATCACCTATCAGATCGCCCTCGACGGCACCTATCCGAGTCGGAACTAACCAACTCTCAGCCGACCGAACCACAGGGCGGCGGGAAGGATCCCGATACCGCCGCGAAAACCAACAAGGAGGAAAAAATGGCCGATTCGTTCATGGGTCAGATCATCATGTTCGGGGGAACCTTCGCGATCCAGGGGTTCACCTTCTGCAGCGGGCAGCTCGTCCAAATCAGCCAGTACAGCGCCCTCTACTCCCTGCTCGGCACCTTCTATGGCGGCGACGGCCGGGTGACCTTCGGCATTCCGGATTTGCGCGGCCGCTCGCCGATCGGGCGCGGTGCGGGTCCCGGCCTGACGAATTTCTATCAGGTCGGCCTATTCGGGGGACTGGAGCGCATCACGCTGGGCACCGCCCACATGCCGACCCACCATCATACGCTGACCGGCGGCAGCAGCGGTAGCCCGGCGACCGGGACGCTGCAGGTCGCCACAGACCTCGGCAACCAGCCGGCACCGGCAACGGATACCTATCTCTCGCAGGCCTCGGGCGGCACACAGAACTTCTTCAAACCGCCGTTCGGATCGCCCACCTTGACTGAAATCCAGGGCCTGACCATCTCCGGCGGCGGCGGCACCGTGCCGACCACGACCGACGACGCGGGGGGCAGCCAGTCCTTCCCGATCCGCGATCCCTATCTGGTGATCACCTTCCAGATTTCGCTGACCGGCCTCTATCCGTCGCGCAACTGATCCCACGGCCAGCCAAAGGAGGATCCGATATGGCAAAGAAGCCCAAGGAAACAGCCGAGGAATCGGGGACGGCGGTCGAAGAGCCGGTGATGCTGGAACGCAAGCCCCGCTATGACGCGGAGGCGAACGCCAAGGCGGTCGGCGCCCTGACGCTCAAGGACTTCGACAAACATGCCGGCAAGGTCATCACCTGCGCCATGAACAAACAGACGGCCGAGGCGACGATCGACAATGTCGTGGCCGTTGGCGAGCCCTATGAGAAGGACGCCCGCCAGCCCTTCCGGGTGGCCCTGCGCATTCGGGACGAGGACGCGCTTCCCGGCGATCTGCCCTGGGACATCACCCTCCCGGGCGCGAAGAAGCCGCTGCACGATCTGGTGCCGGCCAGCCGGTCGGAGCCGGAGCATCTGCGGGAAAAACTCAGGGGCAAGTTCCAATATTACTATTTCTACTTCTCTTGAGTTAAGACGGACCGGGAGGGCACCCTCCCGGCCCTCCCGTTTGCCCGAATGGACCGATGTAGAGCACCATGACCGATCTCGATTCCAACTATGACCCGGATCTTGTGGACGACGACCTTCCGGAGGATGAGGAAGATCTGAGCCCGCTGCACCGGCCGCTACCGCCGGAATGGGCCAGGCTGACGCCGCGGCTCTTCGAACCCCATATCGGCGCCACCGTCCTCACCGCCATGGAAGGGGTCCGGGAGCGGGTGCCCCTCACCCTGCACCGGGTGGAGGCCAACCCGCAGCGCGCGTCCGCCGTCACCGGCTTCAACCGGGACCAGTTCAAGCTGGTGTTCCGCCGCGAAAAGCCCTTCGCGCCCGGCCAGTCGGTCAATGTCTCGCTGCTCGACATCGATGGCGAGGACACGCCCTTCATGCTGATGAACCATGTCCAGCCGACGCTGACCGACAAGGATCATCACCGCTATCACTATTTCGAGATCATTCTGAACTGACGGGCCGCCGAATCTCTGCCCCTCACCCGGCTCCCTTCGGTCGCCACCCTCTCCCCAGGGAGAGGGAACAAACGAACAAAACCTCTCCCCCTTAAACCTCTCCCCCGGGGGAGAGGTCGGCGAATGAAATGAGCCGGGTGAGGGGGAAGCCCCTATTCGAACGCGCCGTAGCGGTCGTCGTCGACCGGAGCCGGCGGCCAGAGCGGCTCGTTCGCCGCCTGGGTGCCGTGGACCAGGGGCTGGGCGCCGCTCTTCGCCCCCGGCGGCACCACCTCCAGATAATGGTGGTGGCTCTCCGTGTGGCCGTATTTGAAGCCAAGCCGGTCGTAGAACCGCCGGGCCGGGTTGGCGAATTCCACATTCAGGCTGACGCGCGCCTTCACCCGCTTGCCCCAGTCGCGATAGCCCGCGAGCAGGTGAAAGGCGATCTTGTTGCCCCGCATACTGGGCAGGATGGCGATATCCATGATGCGGATATCGTGCGCCTGACGGTGGGTGTAGACCCGGCCGATCGGCAGGCCGTCCCGCTCGATGATCAACCAGTCGGCATCCGGATAATGGGCGCGGTAGTGTTTGCGCTGCCACTCGAACTGCTGGATCAGGAAGGCCTTCTGCTCCTCCAGGCTCATCGGCGCCCTGGCCATCTCCCAATCCCGGGACAGGGCGTAGCATTTCCGAAGGAAGGGCAGATCGGCGTCGGTCTCCGGCCGCAAGCCGACCCCCGCCCTCGCACAGGCCTTTTCCAGTTCCGGCGACAGATAGTCCTCCCGCACCGCCTCGGTCATCTTCGCACCCCACGCCCTTTCCGCGATGTCATAGCGGACTGATACCGCCCAATCGAGCATTTGAGAAGCCCGTCGGAGGCCCCTTCATGTCGACAAGCGGCGCGGCCTATGGTCAATAAGGGCAAGGGAGGAAGCAATGCAGATCTATTTCGACGAGCGCCAGCAACAGCATAGCCCGAAGGCCTTCTTGCTCCGTGGGAAAGTGGTCGACAGCCCGGAACGGCCCGAGCGGGCGGAGGCCTTTCTCGCCGCGCTCGCCCAGGGCAAGCATCCGGTGAGCGCTCCCACGGATCACGGCGAGGATCCGATCCACGCCGTCCACGATCCCGGCTATCTGCATTTCCTCCGCTCCGGTCACAGGAGCTGGAGCGCCGAGCCGGGCGCCAGCCCCGAGATCACGCCCAACATCCATCCCAACCGCCATATGGCGACCAAGCCGTCCGGCATGATCGGCGTGGTCGGCTGGTACACCGCCGACACCGCCTGTCCGGTCGGCGCCAACACCTGGGAGGGGGCCTATTGGTCGGCACAGACCGCGCTGTCGGCCGCCGATCATCTGGTCGAAACGGGGCAGACGGCGTTGGCGCTCTGCCGCCCGCCGGGACATCACGCCTATCACGACATGGCGGGCGGGTTTTGCTTCCTGAACAACGCGGCCATCGCCGCCCAGCGTCTGCGCCAGGTCCATGACCGGGTGGCGATCCTCGACGTCGACGTCCATCACGGGAACGGCACCCAGGGCATCTTCTACGATCGGAGCGACGTGCTGACCGTCTCGCTGCACGGGGATCCGTCGGTGTTCTATCCGTGGTATGCGGGGTACGCCGAGGAGACCGGCCAGGGGGCCGGGGCGGACTGCAATCTGAACATCCCTCTGCCCCGGGGCACCGGCGATCAGGAGTTCCTGGACGCCCTGCCGGACGCGTTCGACAAGATCCGCGCCTTCGATCCCGGCGCCGTGATCGTGGCCCTCGGGCTCGACGGATCGGAACAGGATCCGCTGCAGTTCTTCCAGATCACCACGGAGGGCTTCCGGCGGATGGGGGCGGCCATCGCCGGCCTGCCCTATCCGATAATGATCGAGCAGGAGGGCGGCTATCCCTCCCCGATCCTCGGCGATAATCTGCGCGCCTTCGTCGAAGGGTTCGAGGACGCCCGCGCCGGGTAAGGAGGAGAGGTTGAAGAGGCCTACCCGCCGAGCGCCTCTTTCAGGGCCTTCTTGAAGAACTGCGGATGGGCGAAGGCGCCGCGGTGGATTTCCGGATTGTAGTATTGCGTGTCGATGCCGGACTTTTCGAAACGCTCTTCCAGAATCTCCAGCGGCACGTCCTTCTTCGCCGGATCGTCGGAGGCGAAACCGAAGGCCATATGGCCACCGTAATAGGTCGGGACCGGGGCCAGGAAGAAGGTCACGTCGGCGAAGGACTTGCCGAGCCGGATATAGCTGCGCTGCTGGGAATGGACCTCGAGCATCGGGATGCCGTTCTGGGTCACGATGATCCCGCCGGGGGTCAGGCACTTCTTGCAGTCGCGGTAGAAGCTCTCGGTGAACAGCACCTCGCCCGGGCCGATCGGATCGGTCGAATCGACGATGATGACGTCGAACTGTTCCGGCGCCTTGGAAACATAATCCACGCCGTCGGCGATCATCAGCTCCATGCGCGGGTCTTCGAAAGCGCCCTTGCAGATCGACGATAGGTGCACCTGGGCGATATCGCAGACGGAGCGGTCGATATCGACCTGCAGCAAGCGCTCGATCGGGTGCTTCAGCGCCTCCTCGGCCATGCCGCCGTCGCCGCCCCCGATGATCAGCACCTTCTTGGCCGCTCCATGGGCCAGGATCGACGTGTGGGCGAGCATCTCGTGATAGATGAACTCGTCGAACTCGGTGGTCTGGACGGCCCCGTCGAGGGTCATCACCCGGCCGAGAAAGCCGTGCTCGAAGACCACGAGGTTCTGCACCTCGGTGCGTTCATGATGCAGGACGCGGCCCACTTTGAGGCGCTGCATCACGCCGGTTACGGTTTCCTCTTCCGCGAACAGATCGCCACCGATCATCGATTTTCTCCCAACCTTGAAATGACGCCACACGAAAACGGCTCCCGCCCCTTTCACCAGGAAAGAGGCGGGACCGTGTCGTAACCTGGATTTGGTCTGAAGCGTAACCTCGGCGAGGTTACAGCACCTTGCCGCGGCGATGTTCGCCGACCTCGACGCTGTCGGGGCCGAAGGCCTCCTTCAGGACGTCGATGGCCCGATGCGGTTCGGAATCGCCGCACATGAACACGTCGAGGGCCGCGTAGTTCTTTTCCGGCCAGGTGTGGATCGAAATATGGCTTTCGGCCAGCACCGCGACCCCGGACACCCCGCCATTCGGCGTGAAATGGTGCAGGTGGATATGCAGCAGTGTCGCCTTGGCCTTCTCGACGCACTCGCGGAGTGCCGCCGAGATGTGATCGATGTCGTCGAGCCGGTCGGCGCCCCACAGATCGATGATCAGATGGGTGCCCGCGAAGACCTCACCATCCTTGTGAATGAAATGGTCGAGATTCTCGTGCGACTGGGTGAACGGCACAATATCTGCCGACGGCTTGTCGCCGCCCTGCGGTTCGGCGTTGTGGGGGATATCGCTTGGACAAGCCGTAGCTTCCAAGTCCATCCCCAGATCGTGAAGAGCTTTCATCGCTCCCTCCTTCCAGTAGATGACCCAGAAACCGCGTCCCGTACCGTGTCCCCACGGCCGCTGGCGGAACGGCGTATATGAAGGTTATGCGCACGACGTGCAAGTTCTTTTTCGACAGTTTTTCGTCGAATAGACCGATTCTGCGGCTTGACCCCGATGGATCTCAGGCGCCGCGCCGGCGTCTGCGCCGCCGCGCACCGCCACGGTCCTCGCCACGACCTTCCCCATCGGCCCCGTCGTCCTCCGACTGGCTCGCCCAAGGGGCCTTTCCGAACGCCTCGGTGATCTCCTCGAGGCTCGGCGCCGCCGCATCCGGATCGGGATAGGGGTTCGAGTCCAAAGCGTTGCGCATCGCGGCGACATGCTCGGCCGTGGTGCCGCAGCACCCGCCGATAATCCGCGCCCCCGCGTTTCGCGCCAGCAGCGCGTAGGCGGCCATGATCTCCGGCGACCCGCGATAGCGAATCCCGCCGTCCACATATTCGGGAATGCCGCAATTGCCCTTGGCGACCAGGATGGCCTCCTCCGGCGCCGTCGCCCTCATTCCGAGGACCGAGTGCAACAGTTCGGCCGGTCCGATGCCGCAATTGGCGCCGAAGGCGACAGGCCTTCCGCCCTCGTTCCAGAACGCGCCGTAGGCTTCGGGCTCAAGGCCCATCATGGTACGACCCGCCGTATCGAAAGTCATGGTGGCCACCACCGGCAGCCCGGTCGACCGCGCCGCCTCGAAGGCCGCCCGCACTTCGCCTGGGGCCGACATGGTCTCGACCCACAGCACGTCCACCCCGCCCTCGGCCAGGGCCACCGCCTGTTCGGTGAAGGCCGCGACGGCATCCTTCTCGGTCAACGCGCCCAACGGTTCCAGCAGTTCACCGGTGGGCCCCATGGAGCCCGCGACAATAACCGGCCGCCCGGCCTCGTCGGCGGCGACGCGGGCGATATGGGCGGCCGCCTTGTTGAGTTCGTGGACCCGGCCGTCGAGCTGGTGCAGCTTCAAACGGTGGCGCGTCCCGCCGAAGGTATTGGTCAGGACGATGTCGCTGCCGGCCGCGATGAAGCCGTCATGGAGTTTGCGCACCCGATCCGGGTGGTCGGCATTCCACAGTTCCGGCGAATCCCCGGTCTCCAGGCCCATGGCGAACAGAGTCGTTCCCGTCGCTCCGTCGGCCAGCAGGAAACCCTTGGTCTTGAGAAGATCGTGAATGTCCGTGGTCGGCTTGTAGGTCTGTTTGATGGTCATGGGCCAAGACTTGCGCCTTAAGGGCGGACGCCGTCAACTCCTGCGTTTTCGTAAGAGCGGAGCGCTGACGCTACTGGTTCCGGGCGGTGGACGAGCGGCCGCGCCGCCGGGGCCGGGGCGCCTCGCCGCGGGACTCGGCCCGGCGGGCCTTCAGCGCTTCCAGCAGATCGCCCCGTTGCGCCCGGTCCATGGTCGGCCAGCGGCCGATCTCGTCGCGGGTCCGGAAACAGCCGATGCAGGTGTCCTGATCCTCACCGAGGGTACACACACCGATACATGGGCTGACGGCAAGCGGGTCGAAGCTCATTGGGAAGTCCACGAAGTCCAGAAGGGAAAACCAACCTCGGTCGAGGGTCTCGTCTAACGCAGATCCCCGGGGCTGGCTATCCCCAGAGCGGCGCGCAGCCCCTCAAAACCTCCGATTCTAGAGTTCCTTCATGATATGGGAGGCCCGCTGCGCGAGCGAGCGTGCGATCTCCGTCTCCGACAAACGGACGAATTCGGGATCGGGCATGGGCCGCCGGTTTAGCGATGCCTCTTCTTCCCGCAGCCAATCGGCGATGGCGAGGTTGCGTTCCTCCTCGCGCAGCAGCCGGGCCATGAGCGGACTACCCGCCTCCACCGCCGGGTCGGATCCTCCGACAGGCCTTCTGCCCGCGGGGAAGTAAACCTCACGGCGGATACCCCCACCAATGGGAAGCGTCTTCAAGCGCGGCATGATTGGGTCTCCTTCGACGATCCTTTCTGGACATCAAAAGTGTAAGACGAATTAAATTAAAAAATAGTAAAAATTTTAGATAAAATGATTTTCGAGTTTTGCCAGTTGTGATTCGCGGGAAAGGGCAATGAATTCGGGGATGGCCGCACTCTTCGCCGATGACGGTATCTCGGATCTTTGCAACCATGAAAACCGCCGCCCCTTCCAAGGGCCAGAGGAGTCGCAACGCACAGTGGCCGTCCGGCAGCTCGCCGAGTGGGCCGCGACGGAGGACTGAGCCGGGCATCCCGATCACAGACCTTCGCGCAAAAAAAAAGGGCGGCCCGAGGGCCGCCCCATAATCCTTCGCGGAAGGGCGCTTAGGCCGCTTCGTTGAGCGCCCCTTTGGCGATGGCCTCGCGCAGGGCAGCCAGCATGGCGTCCTTGAGCTCGATGTCCTGGACGGTGATCAGGTTGCCGTCGACGACCAGGGCATCCTCGGACACCGTGGCACCGGCGGCCGTGAGAGCTTCGACGGAGGCCTCATGGGCGGCCACGGTCCGGCCGGCGGCGAATTCGAGATCGGCCAGCAGGGAAACGGCTTCGCCGAAGAGCACGACCGGCTGGTCGCCGTTCATCGCCGAGGTCAGGAAACGCTTCACATGCGGTTCCGCCTTCAGCTTGGCGAGCGAGCGGCTGCCACCCGGCACGACGATCGCGTCGAAGTCGACGGCCAGCGCCGTGGCGAGGTCGCCGTCGGTCGGGAAGAAATGGCCCCAGGAATTATCGTGCCAGCCATTCACCAAGCCGTTCTCGCGGGAAATGATCTTGGTCTTCGCGCCCTCGGCCACGAGGGCCTTCTGGGTTTCCGTCATCTCAACTTCGGTGAACCCGGAGAAAACGAGGTAGGCGATGGAGCGGCCGTTAAGCGTTGCGGTCATATTGTGGAATTCTCCTTTTCGTTAAGACGACCAAGAGGCCCACCGCGGGCTGTCCCGCGATGCGACCGGGTCGACAAATTCACCCGATGGCCCTTCGCTGCGTCGCTGTTCTATCGTCGGACCCGGAAAGACCGGGGACGGGACGCAAGGCCGAGAATGTCGGGAAACCGTTCGGCCCCCATCCATAACAGGGACCCCGCCTCATTCGAAAGCGCTACAGTTTTCGACGTCCCGCGTTACATAGACTTGTGGCGACTCGCATTCAAGCCGGAGAATCCCGATAAGGCCGGGTTCGAGGCTATCCGCGGCGCATGGCTGGTTCTCATTTCTGTCACGATGGAATTAAAGGAGATTTAACCCGTTGTCCGAGGGTGTCCTCATTCCCGCCAAGGACGCACCGCCCCCGGCCCTGACCGCCGAACAGGCCGACGCGGCCGTCAAGCGGGCGGTCCGGGTGTGGGCGGCCGGCGTGCGGGACCGCATCGATCCCTTCGTCGACGAGACCTTTTCCCTGCAGGGCGCGTTGCGGCTGCACCGGCACGCGCTGGGTTGGGATCTGGTGCGGGCACCGGCCAATCTGGCGCTCGCGGTCCCAGCCCTCCTGCAAGTGGGTGGGGCCTCTCTGCTGCGCCGCGCGGGCCGGGGGAAGCTGGCCGACCGTCTCACCCAGCGCTCTCTTTTTCTCGAAACGAAGGTCGCCCGGGAAATCGCCTGGGTTCTGCATACGGAGCTTCTCCATCTGCCGATCGATCAGGGCGACCGCCGCTCGGACCGCGACGGACTGGCCGAGGCGGTCTTGAGCGATCCGGCGATTGCCGCCGCCCTGGGGCCGGATTGGCGGGCCTTGGCCGAAATGGCCCGGGATCCGGATCGCAAAGCCAAGCTGGAGGCGTTCTTTACCCAATACACCGGCAGCCGGACGGCGGCCTCGGACATCGTATCGGCGCTCGCCGCGGTCGGTGGCGGGGCCGCCGCCTTCCAGAGCTTCACGCCCAGCATGATCAGCCTGGGTCCACTCTTGGCCGGCGTACTCGCCCATCATCTCGCCATCGCGAGCTTCCCCCTGGGCGCCTCCCTCGGCGGGGTCTGGTACGGCCTGTTTCCGGCGAGCGTCTCGGCCGCCTTCACGGCGACCGTCACCGGCGCCACCCTGGGGATCGCGGCGGTCCTCGCCGCTTTCGCCGGGATCGTCGCCGATCCGGTCCAGCGACGCCTCGGAGTCCACCGCAAACGCCTCAACCGTCTGGTCGATGCCATCGAAAAGGCGATGCTCGACGGCGAGGGCGACTTCACCAGCCGCGGCCCCTATGTCGCGCGGGTCTTCGACGCCATGGAAGTCCTCCGCCAGGCCAGCCGTGCCACAGGGGGCTAGCGCTGGCGACGCGCCAAGTCCTTGAAAAAAAATAAGTATAACCACACCTTAACCATTAACCGTTTATTTGCATAAAATTTTATTGATTTTTTACCCTCACTTCCCATATACAGGAATGGAAGAAAGTGAGACGCGATGGCGAAGCCCGATAAAAATCAGGACAAAGGCGGCGGCGGAAACGGCGGCGGCGGTAGCACCAAGCTGTCCGGAACCAATGCCGACGACATCCTCCTGTCCACCGGGACGGAAACGAGCGTCGACGGAAAGCAGGGCATCGACGTCTATCAGCGGACGGTGGATGGCGCCTTCGACTTCCGGACCGTCAGCTATACCAATCTCGAACAGATCTCGATCATCGGCGGGACCGGCGACGATGTGATTCGAGGCGACGATGTGGTCGCGACCAGCGCCGATCTCGGCGGCGGCGACGACAGCATCCTCTCCGGTACCGGCGCCGACACCCTTCTCGGCGGCGACGGCACCGACACGATACAAGCCTCCGGCGGGGCCGACTCTCTGGACGGCGGGGCCGACGCCGACGCCCTCTATGGCGGGGACGGCGCGGACACCATTCTGGGTGGCACGGGTGCCGACGTGATCGAGGGCGGCAAGGACGCGGACAGCCTGTTCGGCGGTGACGGCGCCGATACGATCGGCGGCGGGACCGGCGACGACATCATTTCCGGCGGGGCCGGCGACGATCTGATCGAGGGCGGCGACGGCACGGACCGGGTCATCCTGTCCGGCAATCAGGCCGACTACACGATCACCAGCCTCGGCGGCAATCTCTACCGTGTCGCCGGGATCGACGGCACCGATATCGTGAACAATGTGGAAACCCTTGTCTTCGACGACGGGACCCAGTCCCTGGCGAACACGACGGTGACGCCGGATTTCGACCGGACGTCGGATCTACTCTGGTCCAAGCCGGCCACCGGCTACATGTTCGTCAGCAGCGATGGCGGGCAATCCTACGGCGTCGGCATCAACCCGACCCGGTCCCTGCTCGCCTTCGGCGACTTCAACGGTGACGGGACGGACGATTTCCTGTTCCAAAACACCGGCAATGCCTACACCTATGTGGCGCTGTCCGGCGACATCAATAACGCGGTCGGCGCCGGCGGCCAGCAGGGTCGCGAACTGCTCGGCGTCGGAGATTTCACGGGTGACGGCGGGGACGACCTTCTGTTCCGCGACACCGGCACCGGTTACACCTTCATTCTGGACAACGCCGATCCGTCGGCCGCGACGGGCCTTGGTGTCCAGACCGGCCGCGAGGTCTTGGCGATCGCCGATTTCACCGGCGACGGCTCCGACGAGATCATCCTCCGCGATCTCTCCAACGGTTACACCTTCATGGTCGACGACGGCCGGCTCAACAAGACCACCGGCCTCGGCAATCAGGGGAACCGCGAGGTGCTGGCCGTTGGCGATTTCGACGGTGACGGCGGTCAGGATCTGGTGCTGCGGGACCAGTCGACCGGTTTCAGCTTTATCGCCTTGAACGCCGACATGTCGACCACAACGGGCCTTGGTGTGCGCAGCGGCTTCACCCTGGAAGGCGTCGGCGACTTCGACGGCGACGGGGGCGATGACCTCCTGTGGCGCAACACCGGCAACGACTTCACCTTCTGGATGGACGGCAGCGACCCGGCCGCCCTGACCGGTCTCGGCAAGCAAACCGGCCGCGAGGTGCTGGCGATCGGCGATCTGACCGGCGACGGCGGCGACGACATCGTGTTCCGCCAGACCGACAACGGCTTCACCTTCTTCGCCGACAATGGCGACGTCCAAGCGGTGAGCGGCCTCGGCAATCATGCCGGCGAGGAATTCCTGGCGATCTTCGACGCGGGCGGGGACGGTGACGCCGACCTGCTGTTCCGGGACCAGTCCACCGGCTACACCTACGCCGTGACCAACGGCGACCCAGACGCCTTGGCCGGCTTCGGCACTCTGAGCGACGCCACCCTCCTCGGTTACAGCGACCCCCTGGGCCTGGGCATCGACGACGCCACGCTGTTGTTCTAAGCCGACAGGGAACGCGCCCGGACAGGGCCATCAGACCGGCTTGAAGATCTCCTCGATACTGAGCGCCCGATTGAGATAGTCGCCTCTGACCGCGCTTTCCTCGTCATGGAAATAGGTGACGGCGCCGAGCAGGATGTTGGGCGCCTCACTCTCGATACGATAGGGCAGGAGCAGTCTCGCCCCCCATCCCAGGGCGTTCCCCGCACCGACATGCCATGTGCGCGCGAAACAAAGCGCCGGCGTATGGAGGACCTTCCGCCATCGTCCTTCGATCCTCTCGGCCGTTTCGGTATCGAAGATGTCGAAGAGCGTCGCACCGACCATTTTTTTCGGGCGGTAGGAGCGGATTTCCTCTCCGGCCAGTCGATAGAAAAAACGGCCTCCCCGCTCCTCCACCACATAGAGGCGGGGCAACAGACCCGGGAAAAGACTGGCGTCGAAAGACCGGTACTCCGGGACGACGCCCCCGGATCCGGCCGCCGACCAATGATCGAGAAGCGGCAGGAATTCGGGACTGACCTCCTCGACGGCGCCCAGCAAAGTCTCGGCCTGTAAGGGGTCCGGCGGAGAGACCTGCCCCGCCTTGGAAAACACCTCCGCGGCGGAGGTCTCACCGTCATCTGAAGCCATCAGGTCTATAACGCCTCGAAGAGAATGCCGGAAATCCGGAAAGATCGTTCCGAATATGCCAAATACCCCGCCGGCTGACACCAGCAAGACGCGGCGGTCCGAAAAACCGGTTTTCTACACCCGAATCTCGAATTCACTAATTCAGGAATAGTGACTCTACGATGCGGTTTGTCTCGCGCTTTTCGCGAGCCCTCGGCAAGCCAATCCGAATTCTCGACGTCTAAAACAAAAAACAGCAAAAATGGGAGGTTGGAGCGGGTGAAGAGAATCGAACTCTCGTCGTCAGCTTGGGAAGCTGCTGCTCTACCATTGAGCTACACCCGCATCGGCGCGCCGTGTCCGTTTCCAGACCGCCCCCCGGGAGGGGCTAACGCGATATCACGAGTGTGATAGAACGGGTTGGTGTGGATTGACAAGCGGTCTTCGCAAGAGACTTCTGCATCTGTCTTGTTTTCGGATCGGGGAACCGTGATGCGCTGTTTTTCAAAAGCTCTGCTCGCCGCGGGCGGCCTTGTCGCGACCGTCTTGACCGGCGTCTTGCCCGGCGTTTTGACCGGCGTCTGGACCGGCGCCGTCGTGCCGTCCGCCGCCGCCGAAACCGGCTTCGCCAAGCTCCTCGCCGAGGCCGAGGGCCAGACCGTCTATTGGAACGCCTGGGGCGGGGACGATCAGATCAACGCCTATATCGACTGGGTCGGCGACGCGGTGGAGGAACGCTACGGCATCGACCTCATCCATGTGAAGCTCTCCGACACCGCCGAGGCGGTGGCGCGGGTGCTCGCCGAGAAGACCGCCGGGCGCGATGCGGGCGGCAGCGTCGATCTCATCTGGATCAACGGCGAGAATTTCGCCCGCATGAAGGCGAACGGCCTTCTGGCCGAACCCTGGGTCGAGAGCCTGCCGAATTTCGCCCTGATCGACACCGAGGGCAAACCCACCACCGTCCTCGACTTCACGATCCCGACCGACGGCCTCGAAGCGCCCTGGGGAATGGCCCAATACGTCTTGATGTATGAGACCGAGACGGTCGCCGCCCCACCCCGGGACTTCGCCGAACTGAAGGCCTTCGCCGCCAAAAATCCGGGCCGTTTCACCTATCCCCAGCCGCCGGATTTCCTTGGCTCCACCTTCCTGAAGCAGGCGCTTTACGAGTTGCTGGCGGATACCGACCAGCTCCAGCGGCCAGCCTCGGAGGCCATCGATGCGGAGGCCGCCCTGCTGCCGCTGTGGGACTATCTCGACGCCCTTCACCCGACCCTCTGGCGCAGGGGCCAGACCTTCCCGGCCAACGGCCCGGCGCTCCGACAGTTGCTCGCCGACGGCGAGGTCGACATGGCCATGGCGTTCAACCCGGCCGAGGCCTCGGGCCAGATCGCCCAGGGGCTGCTGCCCGAGACGGTCAGGACCTTCGTCTTCGAGAAAGGGACCATCGGCAACACCCATTTCGTCGCAATCCCCTACAACGCCAACGCCATGGCCGCCGCGAAGGTGGTCGCCAACTTCCTGATGTCGGTCGACGCCCAGGTGAAGAAACAGGACCCGGCCGTCTGGGGCGATTTCACCGTCCTGGACGTCGCCGGACTGCCGGAGGACGACCAGGCGCGGTTCGCGGCCCTCGACCTAGGGATCGCGACGCTGAGCCCGACGGAGCTGGGCACGCCCCTGCCGGAACCGCATCCGAGCTGGATGGAACTGATCGAGGACCGGTGGACCAAGCGTTACGCGACCGGTGGCTGAACCGACCCGCGCCCTGCGATCCGGCCCCCCGCGATCCGGATGGGGCCTGTTTCCGCCACTGACCCTGTTGCTGATGCTGGGGCCGGTGGCGGCCGGGCTCGCCGGCACACTGATGCCGGCGATGGGATATCTGCCGGCCCTGGGCGGTGACGCGCTCTCGCTCGACCCGGTGCGCGCGCTGCTCGACGAACCGGTGGTCTGGCCGTCCGTCCGGCTCGCCCTGTGGACCGGCGGCACCTCGACGGTGCTCTCCCTTCTCATCGTCACCCTGTTCTTCGCCGGCTGGATCGGGACGCCCGGCTTCGACCGCTTTCAGCGCGCGATCTCGCCGCTGCTCTCGATTCCCCATGTGACCGCGGCCTTCGGCATCGCCTTCCTGCTGGCGCCGAGCGGCTGGATACTGCGGCTGCTCTCGCCCTGGCTCACCGGCTTCGACCGGCCGCCGGACATGGCCTTTCCGCAAGACCCGGAAGGACTGGCGCTTATCCTCGGCCTTGTGGTCAAGGAGGTGCCCTTTCTCTTCCTGATGATGCTGACGGCCCACGGCCAGGTGGATTGGCGGCGGCAGATGCTGGCCGCCCGGTCCATGGGCTACGGGCGGGCGGCTTCCTGGCTGAAGGGCATCTTCCCGCAGATCTACCCGCAGATCCGGCTGCCGGTGCTCGCGGTGCTGGCCTTCGGCGTGTCGGTCGTCGACATGGCCCTGGTCCTCGGCCCGACCACGCCGCCAACGCTCGCGGTGCAGCTTACCCGCTGGTTCACCGAACCGGATCTGGAACGCCGCTTCGTCGCCTCGGCCGGCGCGGTCCTGCTGTTGCTGGTGACGGCGGGGGCGATCCTCGCCTGGCTCGCCGGCGAACGGGTTTTCGGACGCCTCGCCCGGCCGCTGCTGCAGGACGGCATGCGGGACTACCGCGACCGGGCGATCCAGGCGGTCTCCGCCCTGCTCTGCACCGTCCAGGCCGGCCTGCTCGCCGGCGGGCTCGGACTGCTGGCGATCTGGAGCGTGGCCGGCCCTTGGCGCTTTCCCGACGCGCTGCCCGCCCGCTGGTTCACGGGACCCTGGTGGCGGCGCTTCGAGGGTCTGATCGAGCCGGCGCTTCTGACGATCTCCATCGGGGTGACGGCGGCCCTGATCGCCGGGGTCCTGTCGATCGGCTGTCTGGAAGCGGAAAAGCACCGGACCGGCAACCGGCCGCGGCTCGACGCCGCCAACCGGCGGTCGCTGATCCTGCTCTATCTGCCGCTGATCGTCCCGCAGGCCTCCTTTCTGTTCGGCACCCAGGTCCTGACCATCATCGCCGGCGTCGATGGGACCCTGTTGGCGGTGATCTGGGCCCATCTGGTGTTCGTCCTTCCCTATGTCTTTCTGTCGCTCGCCGATCCCTATCGGGCCTGGGACGACCGCTATGCCCGCAGTGCCGCCTGTCTCGGCGCCGGTCCGCTCGGCATCCTGGTGCGGATCAAACTGCCCATCCTGCTGCGCCCGATCCTGGTGGCGCTGGCCGTCGGGTTCGCCGTGTCGATCGGCCAATATCTCGCCACCCTGTTCGCCGGCGCCGGGCGCTGGGAAACCCTGACGACGGAGGCGGTCAGCCTGGCGGCCGGCGGCGACCGGCGCATGGTCGGCGCCCTCGGCCTGGCGCAAATGCTGCTGCCGCTCCTCGCCTTCGTCGCGGCGCAGTGGGGTCCCGTGCTGCTTTACCGGAACCGGGCCGGCGTGAGAGGACTGTGATCCGATGACAGCCCCGGAAAGCCCCCCACCCGCCGATGCCCTGACCCTGGAGGACGTCGCCGTCCATCACGGCGAAACCCGTC
The DNA here is from genome assembly GCA_024743275.1 of Alphaproteobacteria bacterium. GTDB lineage: Bacteria > Pseudomonadota > Alphaproteobacteria > JANSWW01 > JANSWW01 > JANSWW01. The sequence continues at coordinate 135,056 of JANSWW010000009.1, read as the reverse complement.
TTGCCGGTCCGGTCGGCCTGTCGGTCGTCCCCGGCACGGCGACAACGCTCATGGGGCCCAGCGGGTCCGGAAAATCCAGCATTCTCGCCTATGTGACCGGAACGCTGGCCCCGGGACTGACCGGAACCGGCCGTGTCCTGATCGGCGCCCGGGAGGTCACGCACCTGCCCCCGGAGCGTCGGGAGATCGGGATCCTGTTCCAGGACGATCTTCTGTTCCCGCATATGTCGGTCGGCGAGAACCTCGGATTCGCGCTGCCCCGGTCGGTCCGGGATAGGGCCGAGCGGCGGCGCCGGGTATCCGCCGCTCTCACGGATATCGCTCTCGACGGCTTCGAGGACCGGGATCCCGCCACCCTTTCCGGCGGTCAACGGGCCCGGGTGGCGCTGGCCCGCGCCTTGATGGCCGAGCCTCGCGCCCTGTTGCTCGACGAACCGTTCTCCAAGCTGGATCAAGCCCTGCGGGGTCAGGTGAGGAAAATGGTCTTCGATCTGGGGCGGGCGAAAGGGTTACCCATCCTTTTGGTCACCCACGACCCGGCCGATGCGGAGGCGGCGGAGGGACCCATCATAGTATTCGGCGAAGCCTGATTGACATAAAAACGCAATATTTTTGCGACAAAAAGGTCAGCGAAACTGCCTAATTCTGACAAACGGATAACGATACTTAATCGCTGTTGCGGACTCGGACGACAACTTGCAAGATGCTGCCTGGGAACGCCATCAGCGTGAACGGTCGGTCGGGTCTCGGTTCGGAAAATCCGAACCGATGCCGTCTCGGCGGTCCACAGGAAGAATAGACAAAGATAGACTAGAGGGGGTCATCATGAATTTGTTCCGCGTTACGACCGTCGCAGCCCTGGGGCTGTTCGCGGCCGCCTGTACCAATAGCGTCGACATGGTCCGGGATATGGAAGGTGCCTCCGCGGGCACGCCGTTCACCAAGCAGCTCGCCGCCGAGTACAAGAAATTCGCGCTCTTCGAGTCGGACGAAATGTTCGACCATCCGGACGCTGAATACTTCGCCGACAAGGCCCTTTCCGCCGCGTCTGGCAGTGTGGTCGAACCCGAGAATCTGGGCGATTGGGGTCTGCCGGCAGGCGCGATCGACGAAATGACGACGGCGCGGAAAAGGCTGGTCGTCGCCCTGAACGCCTCGGGCCGCCTTAAGGCCCCGGCACAGGCCGGTGTGGCCCAGGCCAAGTTCGACTGCTGGGTCGAGCAGCAGGAAGAGAACTTCCAGGTCGAAGACATCAACGCCTGTAAGACCGACTTCTACGCCTTCCTCGCCGCGACCGAAGCCGCGCTGAAGCCGAAGCCGAAGCCCGCGCCGGCGGCGGCGGCCCCGGCGCCTGCGCCGAAGGTGCCCGGCCCTTACACGCTGTTCTTCAACTTCGACAGCACCGAGCTGACGGCGACGTCCAAGGTCATCGTCGAGGCGATCGTCACGGCCGCCGGCAAGACGACGCTGCCGATCACCGTTGTGGGTCACACCGACCTCGCCGGCGATCCGGCCTATAACGACGCCCTGTCCCTGCGCCGGGCCGAAACGGTCAAAGCGGCGCTCGTCGACGGCGGTGTCGCCGCCGGTCGCATCACCGCCACCGGGTCCGGCGAGGCGAACCCGCAGATCAGAACCGCGGACGGCATGAAGGAAGCCCAGAACCGCCGGGTGAGCGTTCTGTTCCGCTAAGCTGCGTTCTTCGACAGTTGGAAAGGCCCCGTCCGGTTCGCCGGGCGGGGTTTTTCTTTACCTGCCTCCCCCTGCCGCATCGGTCGGGCGACGGCCCGCGGTGGAGCCGATTTTTTCCCCTGCGGCCTAGCCGCACGCCCGCATCACCCTAATTGGCGCAAGAGAACGAGGGTCACCGACGACATGGAACGGGCCGGGGAAAAGGCATGCCAGAAGCGACATACGAAAAAACCACCCATGGCATCCGCGTGGTCGCCATGCCGATCTATCTCGAAGACCAGTCCGCGCCCGACGAGAACCACTATGTCTGGGCCTACAACATCACCCTCGAGAACCACAGCAACCAAGTCGTCCAGCTCGAATCCCGCTATTGGCAGATCACCGACGGTCACGGCCGCATCCAGGAGGTGCGGGGGCCGGGGGTGGTCGGGGAGCAACCGGTGCTCTCCCCCTCCGAACGCTTCGAATATCAAAGCGGCGTTCCGCTCTCGACCCCCTCCGGTTTCATGGTCGGGGCCTATACTTTCGTCATGAAGAATGGCGACCGTGTGGAGGTCGACATACCGGCCTTTTCTCTCGACAGCCCGTACACGCCAAAGCATTTGCACTGAATGGGTGCGTCCAAATCTCTCATCACAAAACCGGGACCGCGGTTCACATAACTGTATCAGCGGGTGGTAGGGGATTGATTAATCGAACCTTGGGGTCAAGTCTTGCCCCTGGCGCCCACCAGAACGTGACGCCTCCGCCATCCGCCCGGGCTGACAGCCTGGTCGGGGACGGAGAAGACAGGCCGAAAAGGACCGAACCATGGATGCTCATCGCGACGAAGAAGCGGCCAATCAAGTGACAGAAACGGCAACCGACGGCGACCCGCAAGCGACCGGGTCCGGCGCGCCGCGATTCGAACTGCCGCCGCCGGCGCGGCCCTCGCGGGATGACGCCGAGGCCGCCGTCCGCACGCTTCTCGCCTGGGCCGGGGACGATCCGACCCGGGAAGGCCTGCTGGACACCCCATCCCGGGTGGTGCGCGCCTATGAGGAATGGTTCGCCGGCTATGACGAGGATCCGGTGGAACTGCTGCAGCGGACCTTTGAAGAGACCGATGGCTACGACGAGATCGTGTTGTTGCGCGGCATCCGCTTCTCCAGCTTCTGCGAACATCACCTCGCCCCGATCATCGGCGTCGCCCATGTCGGCTATTTGCCGCATCACCGGGTCGTGGGCATCTCCAAACTGGCCCGCGTGGTCGAGACCTATGCCAAGCGGCTCCAGATCCAGGAAAAGCTGACCGCCCAGATCGCCAACACGATCGAGGACGTTCTGCAGCCCAAGGGGGTCGCCGTGGTGATCCAGGCGCAACATCAGTGCATGACCACAAGGGGCGTTCAGAAGTCGGGCGTCGACATGATGACCAGCCGCATGCTCGGCGAGTTCCGGAAATCCGCCTCGACCCGCCGCGAACTGATGGCGATGATCGGTGTCGACCGGTGGGGCGACGCGGTCTGATCGCCTCTGACGGGACCGGACGGCGGGTCGGGTAAAGTGTCCGTTTCCGCCCCGGCGGCTTCAACTGGACTTCTGCGGCCCTCCATGCTCCTGTGCCGCTGTCTTGCGGAACGGGTCGGGAGGGCCCCTTGATCAAGATAGCGCCCATTTTTCATATCCTTGGTGTGCTGATATCGATGCTGGCCGTGGCCATGATGGTCCCGGCGATCGTCGATCTCGCCGTGGGCAACCCGGACTGGCAGGTCTTCGTCGCCTCCAGCACCGTGACGCTCTTCATCGGCGTCGCGGTGGTCCTGACCACCAGGGGTCAGGCCACCAGCTCGCTCACCCTGCGCCAGGCCTTCCTGCTCACCACCTTGAGCTGGGCGGTCATCGGTCTGTTCGCCGCCCTGCCCTTCGCCTTCGCCGATCTCGATCTCAGCTTCACCGATGCCGTGTTCGAATCGGTCTCCGGCATCACCACCACCGGCTCCACCGTCATCGTCGGTCTCGATTTCGTCCCGCCGGGCATCCTGATGTGGCGGGCCCTCTTGCAATGGCTCGGCGGCATCGGGATCATCATCATGGCGCTGGCCGTCATGCCGATGCTCTCCGTCGGCGGGATGCAGCTGTTCAAGACCGAGGCCTTCGACGCCCCGGACAAGGTGGTCCCGCGGGCGACGGAACTCGCCTCCAACATCGGTATCGTCTATGTCGGCCTCACGGTCATCTGGGCCTTCGCGCTCTACTTCGTGGGGATGAGCGGTTTCGATGCCGTCGCCCACGCCATGACCTCGATCGCCACCGGCGGCTATTCGACCAAGGACGGCTCGATCGGCCATTTCGACAGCGCGACCATCGACTATCTGATCATCGGCGGGATGCTGGTCGGCAGCCTGCCCTTCGTCCACTACCTGAAGGCGGTGCGCGGTGACCTGCGCCCCCTTTGGTATGACAGCCAGGTCCGCTGGTTCTTCTGGATCGTCGTCTCCGTCGTCGCTCTGATGGCGCTGTGGCAGATGTATGCTCTCGACCGGGGGATCCTCGACGCGCTGCGCTATGCCGCCTTCAACTGCATCTCGGTGATGACCGGGACCGGCTATGCCACGGCCGACTATGGCGCCTGGGGCGGGTTCGCCATGGCGACCATGTTCGCCCTGTCCTTCGTCGGCGGCTGCGCCGGGTCGACCACCTGCGGGATCAAAATCTTCCGCTTCCAGGTGCTGCACGCCACGGCCAGGGCGCAGATCGAACGCCTGCTGGCGCCCCATGGCGTGTTCATCCCCTATTACAACGGCAAGCCAATTCCCGAATCCGTCTCCGAGGCGGTGATGGGCTTCTTCTTCCTCTATGCGCTGTGCTTCGTCTTTCTGGCGATGATCCTGAGCGCGCTCGGCCTCGACTTCGTTACCGCCACCTCGGGCGCGGCCACGGCGATCAGCAATGTCGGGCCGGGCCTCGGCGACGTCATCGGGCCGTCGGGGACCTTCGCGCCCCTGCCCGACGCGGCCAAATGGGCGCTCTGCGCCGGCATGCTGCTCGGTCGCCTGGAGCTCTTCACCATCCTGGTGCTGATCCTCCCGTCCTTCTGGCGCAACTAGAGCAGAGCCCATGAACACCGCCGAGATCCTCGACCGCCTGATCGCCTTTCCGACCGTTTCCTCGGACAGCAATCTCGATCTCATTTCCTGGATCGAGGGTTATCTCGCCGATCTTGGCGTCGAGAGCCGGCTGACTCACAACGCCGGGGACGGCACTGGGGACGGCGACGGGAGTAGCAAGGCCAATCTCTGGGCGACCGTCGGCCCGTTGGACCGGGAGGGCGGGATCGTGCTCTCCGGCCATACCGACGTGGTCCCGGTGACCGGCCAGGATTGGACCGGTGACCCTTTCACGGCGGAAATTCGCGACGGCAGGCTCTATGGCCGGGGGGCGTCGGATATGAAGGGCTTCATCGCCGCCGTGCTGGCCAAGGCGCCGGCCTGGGCCAAGGCGGACCTGAAGACCCCGCTGCATTTCGCCTTCTCTTTCGACGAGGAGGTCGGCTGCTTCGGCGTCCGGCATCTCATCGCCGATATCGTCGAGAACCTGCCCCGGCCCCGGGCGGTGATCATCGGCGAACCCACCAATATGAAGCTGGTGAACGCCCACAAGGGCAATCACAGCTTCTGGATCGACGTCACCGGGGCGCCCGGCCATTCGAGCCAGCCGGACAAGGGCGTCAACGCCATCTTCGCCGCCGCCGAGATCATCGGGTTCGTTCAGGGCCTGCAGGAGGAATGCCGCGCGGCCCCCTCGAGGACCGCCTTCGACCCACCCTTCACCACCTTCAATGTCGGCGTGATCGAGGGTGGCGCCGCCAACAACATCATCCCCGGCTGGTGCCGCTTTCCGGTCGAGATCCGGGCGGTGCCGGAGGACGATCCGCTGGCGATCCGGCACCGGATCGAGAGCTTCATCCGCGACGAGGTGGAACCGAAAATGAAGGCCGTGATGCCGGAGTCGGGGATCGCCCTCGAGGAACGGGCCGACGTGCCGCCGCTCGCCCCCGGCGACCATTGCGCGGCCGAGGCCCTTATCCGGGAGCTCACCGGGTCGAACGAGACCCTGGCCGTCGCCTTCGCCACCGAGGGCGGGCTGTTCCAACGCGCCGGTATGGACGCGGTGATCTTCGGACCCGGCGATATCGAACAGGCCCATCAGCCGGACGAGTTCATCGCGCTGGATCAACTCGCCGCCTGCGACACCTTCCTGGACGCCTTGGGAGAGTGGGCGGCGCGCTAAGTTCCATTGTCTCCTACCCGCTATTGCCGGACCACATAGCGGGGGAGATTGTCCCGGATCGCCTGTTCCATCTGCAGATCCAGATCGGCGAGGGAATCGGCGATCAACGCGTGGAGCAGCCGCTCCTGGTCGAGCAGGGTCCGGTCCTCCGGCAGGGTGCTCGACCGTTGGGCGAAAGCGCTCGCGACACCGCGCTGCGCCCCGCTTGCCTCGCGGATCTCGACCCGGGCCCGGACGCTGGCGGTATAGCGCTCCGCCTGTTCGGTCTTGAACGCGCCGGTCAGCCCCTGATCGGTCTTGAGATCCTCTTTGACGATCGACGCATCCTCGATCACCAGGGTGGCGGTGACCAGACCGCCGGCGGACGTCAGCCGCTCGGCCGCCCATTCCATCGCTTCGCCCTTGAACGAGACCGGGGCGAGATGCTCGACATTCGGCTCGAGACCCGGTTCCTGATAAGGCGACGTGGCGTCGATCCGGGAAACCGAAAGCTGGATCGTCGGCTGCGAGGCGAAGGTGATCTCCGCATAGCGCGGCGTCGGATCCGGCGTGGCGCAGGCGGCGAGCAGAAGCGACCCGGCGAGGGTTGCGGGAACGGCAAGGCGGAGGGGAAAGGCGGTCTTCAACATCGAGGCTCTTCTTTGCGGCTTGCGGAAGGGACCCCTCAATGTGTGGATGACGCCGTCAATTTATCAAGATCGTTGTCGTTGAACCGGTATTCCCGGCTGCAGAACTGGCAGGTGACGACCACATCGCCGTCGATCTTGAGATCGTCCAGTTCGGCCCGGTCCTGATGGGCCAGCATCCTGCCGACCCGCTCCGCGGAACAGCGGCAGACATCATGCACCTGATGCATCGGATAGACCCGAACCCCGTCCTCATGAAACAGGCGGAACAGCAGCCTTTCCGGTGCCAGCGTGGCCGACAGTAGTTCCTCGTCCGACGCGGTGGACAGCAGGGCGGCCGTCCGCCGCCACGCGTCGTCCGCTTCCTCGTCCTCCATCTCGTCGCGTCGATCGCTGTCCGGCACCCGCTGCACCATGATACCACCGGCCCGCCAGGGGCCGACATCGCCGACCCGCTCGTCCTTGGCGCAGGCGACCTTGATCACCGTTTCAAGCTGTTCCGACTGCTGGAAGTAGTGATGGACGCATTCGGACAGGGTTTGTCCGTCGAGCGCGACGATGCCCTGGTAGAGCTGAGCGTATTCGCCCTGGTCGACGGTGAAGGCAAGATATCCCCCACCCAGCAACTTCGGCACCGACCGGTCCATGGCGTGCTCGTCCCCACCGGCCCGTTCCAGGGCCTCGGCATAGGCCTCCTCGTTCACGTCTGCATAGGCACGCATGTTACCGTCGGTCGTGACGTCGGCCACGAGCATCTTGATCGGCCCATCCCCCTTGGCCTGCAAGGAGAATACTCCGTCATATTTCAGCATGTCGGAAAGGCAATTGGCGAGCGCCATCGCCTCCCCCAGCACGGTCGCCACCGGGTCCGGATAGTTGTGGCGGTTGAGGATCTCGTTCATAGCCGGCCCGAGCCGCACGAGACGGCCGCGCAGGTCGGGCGCGTCCACCTGGAACGGCAGGACGAAATCGTCATCGCCGGGCGTGACCATCCGGGGTCCAACACTCATCGGTTCACCTTAGTTCTGGGAGCAGTGAGGCAAAGGCCACTCGGGCGCGATCATCCTAAAGGCCGAGGCACCAGCGTAAAATGCCCTTCTGGCTGTGCAGTCGGTTCTCCGCCTCGTCGAAGACGATCGACTGGGGACCGTCGATCACCTCCGCCGTGACTTCCTCGCCGCGATGGGCCGGCAGACAGTGCATGAACAGCGCGTCCGACTTCGCCTTGGCCATCAACGCCTCGTCGACCCTGTAGGGCGCCAGCATGTTGTGCCGGGAGGCGACGTCGTCATCCCCCATCGACACCCAGCAGTCGGTGACGACGGCATCGGCATCCGTCGCCGCGACCTGGGGATCGGTCATCAGCTTGATGTTGGCGCCGTTTGCCTGGGCCCAATCCAGAAGGTGCTGGGGCGGGCGCAGCTCTTCCGGAGTCGCGATCCGCAGTTCGAAACCGAAGCGCTGGGCCGCGTGGATCCAGCTCGCCGCCACATTGTTGCCGTCGCCGGACCAAGCGAAGACCTTGCCGCGCACGTCGCCGCGGTGCTCTTCGAAGGTCATGACGTCCGCCATCAACTGACAGGGATGGCTGTCATTGGTCAGGCCGTTGATCACCGGCACCGTCGCCGCCGCGGCCAACTGCTTGGCCACATCCGACGAGAAGGTGCGGATCATGATCGCATCGACATAGCGCGACAGAACCCGCGCCGTGTCTTCCGGCGTCTCGCCCCGGTTGAGCTGAAGCTCCGAGCCGGTCAGCATGACCGCGTGGCCGCCGAGCTGGCGCATCGCCACCTCGAACGAGACGCGTGTCCGGGTCGACGGCTTCTCGAAGATCATCGCCAGGGACTTGCCCGCGAGCGGCTCGTCACCCGTATCGCCGTCGGCGCGCGCGTTTTTCATATCCTTCGACTGCTCAACGATCCCCCGCAAGGCGTCTGCCGGGATTTCGCTGAGATCGAGGAAGTGGTTCAGCCCGCTCATGCCGCCGACGAAGCCGCCCAATTGGCGGCAACCCGGTCGAGAATGGCCATGGCCTCGTCGATCTGCCGATCCTCCACCGTCAGCGGCGGCAGGAGCCGGACGACATTCTCCGCCGCGGGGACGGTCAGAAGGCCCTCCTCGCGCAGACGGCCGACCATCTCCCCGTTGGGAACGACGCATTTGAGGCCGAGCATGAGGCCCGCGCCGCGGACTTCCTCGAAAACGCTCGGATGTTTGGCGACGAGATCGAGCAGAAGTTTCCAGAAACGGCGGCCGACCATGTCGACCCGCTCGAGAAAGCCCGGCTCGAGGACGACGTCGAGCACCGCGTTGCCGACCGCCATGGCGAGCGGATTGCCGCCATAGGTCGACCCGTGGGTTCCCGCCGTCATGCCCTTCGCCGCCTCGGCCGTGGCCAGGAAGGCCCCGACCGGGAAGCCGCCGCCCATACCCTTCGCGATGGCCATGACGTCCGGCGCAATACCGGCCCACTCGTGGCCGAACAGCTTGCCGCTGCGCCCGAAGCCGATCTGCACCTCGTCGAAAATCAACAAGAGGCCGTATTCGTCGGCGATCTTCCGCAGTTCGCGCAGATAGTCGAGGCTGGCCGGACGAATCCCGCCCTCGCCCTGGACCGGCTCCACCATGATCGCCGCCGTCTCGTGCGTGATCGCGCCACGCAGCTCGTTGAGATTGCCCCAGGCAACGGTGTCGAAGCCGGGCGCCAGGGGGCCGAAACCCTCCGTGTACTTCTCGTTGCCCGCCGCCGCGATGGTCGTCGTGGTGCGGCCGTGGAACGCGCCCTTCACCGTGATGATGCGGGTCTTTTCCGGACGCCCGTCGGCGCTGTGGTATTTGCGGGCGAGCTTGATCGCCCCTTCGCACGCCTCGGCCCCGGAGTTGGAAAAGAAGACGACGTCGGCGAAGCTGTTCTCGCAAAGCCGTTTGGCGAGCTTCTCCTGACCCGGAATCGTATACAGATTGGAGACATGCCACAGCTTTTCGGCCTGGGACTTCAGCGCATCGACCACATGGGGATGGGAGTGGCCGACCGAGGTCACGGCGATACCGGCGGCGAAGTCGAGGAATCGTCGGTTGTCAGCGGTGTAGAGATAGCAACCTTCACCCCGGTCGAATTCCAAATTGGCCCGTGCGTATGTGGGCATGACCGCTGACACGTCGATAGTCCTCCCAAACAAAGGGTTTCCCGAACATCGGGTAGGTGGTTCCGGCGGCCGCCGAAGGGGCGACCCGCCAAGGAAGCCGGCGAGTATCGGGACGCGCCCCCGTTCTGTCAATGAAAGTTAAATGACGTTCTAGGCCGCATGCGCCGCAGGCATGACGGGAAAGACCGGTGGCTTGCGCGCGGAACTCAAAAATCCGTGACCCGCCCCTTGAAGGACCAGTCGCCGAACCGGGTCGGCTCCGGCCCGTCGGGGCCGCCGATTTCTTTTTCGGTCGGCTGAACCGGTCGCGGCGCCTCGCTATCGGCGGAAGCCGTGTCTGTCGGGCCGGAGTCTTGGGCGACTGTCTCGTCGGGCGTCCGCTCTTTGCGGGGCGGGGAGACGTCCTTGAAGCGGGGTTCTTGATCGTTCATCCGCTGGATATGTGGGGAAAACCCAGCGACGGCAAGGCCCATTCGGCCGCATCTTGAGGGGCCGGGCACCGCACCCCATCTATCGCTGCATAGGAAGAACAAATGAGGACCGTGATCCCCACATGACCAGCAGCTATCTCAAAACCACCATCCTGATGGCCGGAATGACCGCCCTTTTCGTCGGCGCGGGCTTTCTGATCGCCGGGGAAGGCGGCCTTTTGATCGCGCTCGTCGTGGCCGCCGGCATGAACCTGTTCGCCTATTGGAATTCCGACAAGATGGTGCTGCGGATGCACGGCGCGCGGCGGGTCGACGACGCCTCGGCGCCCTGGCTCGTGGGCATCGTCCGGCAGATGAGCGAACGGGCGGGCCTGCCGGTCCCGGCCGTCTATGTGATGGAAACGGACCAACCGAACGCGTTCGCCACCGGCCGCAATCCGGACAACGCCGCGGTCGCGGTCACCACCGGCCTGATGCGGCAGTTGAGCCATGAAGAGATCGCCGGGGTCGTCGCCCATGAACTGGCGCATATCAAGAACCGCGACACGCTGATCATGACCATCACCGCGACGATCGCCGGGGCGGTCTCCCTACTCGCCAATTTCGGCCTGTTCTTCGGCGGCAACCGCAATTCGCCGCTCGGCTTCGTCGGCGTGCTGCTCGTCGCCATCCTCGCCCCGCTTGCCGCGATGATCGTGCAGATGGCGATCAGCCGTAGCCGTGAATACGAGGCCGACAGGATCGGCGCCGAGATCTGTGGGCGTCCCCTGTGGCTCGCCACCGCGCTGGAGAAGATCGAGCATGTCGCCTCCCGCGCCGACAACCACCGGGCGGAGCGCAATCCGGAAACGGCCCATCTGTTCATTATCAATCCTTTGCACGCGCATACGGTCGACAGTTTGTTTTCGACCCACCCGGCGACCCGGAACCGTGTGGAACGGCTCTATGCCTTGGCCGGCGCAACGCCTTCCGCGCGCCCCTGGGGCTGACATCGCGGGAAAGTCTGCGTCCGGCCCCATCCCAAAGGCCGTATCGCCCTGAAGAACGTGAAAAAAATTTTTACCCACGGCCCCTTTCCTTGGGACGGTGGCGACGCTAGTACATGCCGCACATGGTGGATAAATACTCCGACCGTCGCGCCGCCTATGACATTCTGACGTTGGTTCATGAGCAGCGCCGGCCTCTCGACGAAGCGATCGAGATGGCCAAGACGTTTTCGACGCTTGACTCTCTCCGAGACCGGGCGTTCGCGCTACTGATCGCGCGAACTGTTCTGAAGCGGCAGGGGGAAGTGGCGTCTTGCCTGCAAGCCCTCATAAAGCGGACGCCCAAGGGTAAACCCGGCCGCGCGGTTCTCCGGCTCATGGCGATCGGGGTCGTTCAAATCGTGCATCTGGGCGTCAAACCCCATGCGGCGGTCGATGGCTGTGTTCAATTGGCGGCCGAATTGGGCGCGCCGGGGCTCAAGGGCCTTGTCAACGCCGTGTTGCGGCGCCTGGCGGAACGCCAGACCGAGATCCTCGCCGGGATTGATCCGGTTCTCGCCAATACGCCGGAATGGCTACTCAAATCCTGGATCGAAACCTACGGAGAAGACGTTGCCCGGCAGATCGCGCTCGCCAATCTGAGCGAGCCGCCGCTCGACATCACCCTGCGCAATGGCGTGGACGGTTGGGCCGAGAAGTTGGAAGCGACCATGCTCCCCATGGGCTCGCTGAGGAAACGGTTTGGTGGACTGATCACCGATATGCCCGGCTTCAACGAGGGCGCCTGGTGGATCCAGGACGCGGCGGCGGCGATCCCGGCCCGTCTTCTCGGCGATATCCAGGGTAAGACCGTGATCGACCTCTGCGCGGCGCCCGGCGGCAAGACCGCTCAGCTCGCGGCGGCCGGCGCAAAGGTAATCGCCGTCGACCGGTCGAAAAGCCGGCTCAAAGCCCTTATTCAGAACCTGACGCGCCTCAGGATGCCGGCGACCGTGATCCGGGCCGACGCCAATGAATGGCAGCCGGAGGAGCCGGTCGACGCCATCCTGCTGGACGCCCCCTGCTCCGCGACCGGGACGATCCGCCGTCATCCAGATATCCTGCACCTCAAAACCCCGTCCGATATCGAGGCCTTGAGCCGAGTCCAGGGCACGATCCTGGAGAACGCGTCCAAGATGCTGAAACCGGGCGGGACGATCGTCTATTGCACCTGCTCTATCGAGGCGGTCGAAGGCCCCGCGATCGTTTCCGAATTCCTGGAGGATCATCCCGAGTTCCGCCGCTCGCCGATCAATCCAAGTGAGCTCGGCGGGATCACCGAGGTCCTCACGGCCGACGGCGATCTGCGCTCGTTGCCCTTCCATCTCGGCGATCAGGGCGGAATGGACGGATTCTACGCCGCGCGCTTGCAGCTTGTGGGCGGTTCCGCGTAAATCCTTCAGCGTTAGACCCGCAACAGTGTCTCACGGCCACCCCGCCCCGATGCCGGCCCACCCCCGCGACGAAGGAACCGCCATGTCGACGCGCCCGATCAAAATCGCCCCGTCCATCCTGTCCGCCGATTTCAGCCGTCTGGGGGAGGAAATCCGGGCGATCGACGAGGCGGGCTGCGACTATGTGCATGTCGACGTGATGGACGGCCATTTCGTTCCCAACATCACCATCGGCCCGATGGTGGTGAAGGCGATCCGGCCGATCACGAAAAAACCGCTCGACGTCCATCTCATGATCGGTCCGGTCGACCCCTATGTCGACGCCTTCGCCGATGCCGGTGCGGACATCATCAGCTTCCACCCCGAAGCCGGCCCGCATCCGCACCGTACGATCCAGGCGATCAAGGCAAGGGGCGTGAAGGCCGGTCTGGTGCTCAATCCGGCGACGCCGCTGTCCTGTCTCGACCATGTTCTCGAGGAGCTCGACCTGGTCCTGGTCATGAGCGTCAATCCGGGCTTCGGCGGCCAGAGCTTCATCGAAAGCGCGCTGCCGAAGATCGAGGCCATCCGCGCCCGGATCGAGGCGACCGGCAAGGCCATCGATCTGGAGGTCGACGGCGGCGTCAACCGGGAGACCGCCGCACGGGTGATCTCGGCCGGAGCCGATGTGCTGGTGGCCGGCACGGCCACCTTCACCGGCGGCCCCGGCGCCTATGCCGACAACATCAAGACCTTACGCGGCTGATTTCGGGCGCGGGGTCAGGGACCATGTCCGCCGCCGACCGGTTCGTCACCGCAGCCTATCTGAAGAGCCCGCTCTACCGGCTGGCACTCAGGGGCAAGACGCCGACCGCGTTGCGCAGCGCGCCATCGGACGCCTGGCCCGGCTCGGCGGATCGTGGCAGAGAAATCGTTGCCGGGCGGTTCGAGTTCTTTGGCAAGGCGTTGGAGGCCGGATTGCCGCCATGGCAATTCGCCGAGGAACACGCGCCCGGCGATCCGTGGCGGGACGAGCTCCACGCCTTCAACTGGCTGCGGGATCTCGCGACCCTCGGCGGCGATGCGTCCCGCAAGACCGCTCGGCACTTGGTGTCGAGCTGGCTCGATCGCTATAGCCACTATGACGCGGTCGCTTGGCGGCCGGCCACCACCGCGCGGCGGGTCGCCAATTGGATCACCCTCTTCGATTTCGTCTGCGGCGCCGCCGACGAGGCGCTCGGCCAGCGGGTGCTGGCGCATTTGGCGCTACAGACCCGCCACGTCATGGCCAGGCTCGCCGATCTCGAGAACTGGCCGGACCGGATGCAGGCCGCGCGGGGCCTATGCGCGGCGGCGGCGGCCTTCGGCGACGAGCTGACGGACGCCGCGGACTGGCTGGATGAGGCGGTCGCCATCATCGACGAGGCGGCCCAGCGCCTGGTCGGCGAGGACGGAGGCCACGTCTCCCGCAGCCCCTCCGCCCAGATCCGGTTTCTGCGCGATCTGATCGATGCGCGTGCCGGCCTCACGGCCTGCGGAGCGGCCCTTCCCGAATCGGCGCGGGCGGCCATGACCCCCTTGGCCGGCATGGTCCGCTTCCTCCGGCATGGGGACGGGCATCTCACCCTGTTCCAGGACAGCAATCTCGAAGAGGCGGCGTTGATCGAAGCCGTGCTGGCGCAGACCGACCGCCGGGCCAAGGCGCCCGCCGTCGCCCCCGAGATGGCCTATGAGCGGCTGCAGGCCGGCCGGTCGACGGTCATTTTCGATGTCGGCCCGCCGCGCCCGGGTGGCCATGCCCATGCCAGCGCGCTGGCCTTTGAGTTCTCGGTCGGCCGGGAAAGGCTCGTGGTCAATTGCGGTGCCGCTTCCGGCCTCGCCGACTGGAACGCGGCCCTGCGCCGCACACCGGCGCATTCCGCGCTCTGCGTCGACGGGCGTGACACCTCGGAGATCGATGCGGACGGTGCGCTCGGCACCCGGCTCGCCTCGGTCGAGTGGACCCGGACAGAGGCCGAGGGAAGCAGCCTCGTCGAGGCCCGCCATGACGGCTATGTCGATCTGCTGGGCCTGTCGCACAGCCGCTCCCTCTATCTCGGAGCGGACGGGGACGACCTGCGCGGCGAGGATCGCCTGGTCGGCGCCGGTGGATATCCTTTCGAGATCCGGTTTCATCTCCACCCCAGGGTCGTCGCCCAGCCGACCCAGGGCGGGGCCGTGCTGTTGCGCCTGCCCGGCGGCGGCGGGTGGCGGTTCGAGACGAAGGGCGCGCCGCCGGAGATCGCGGAGAGCGTCTATTTCGGCGACCGGGGCCATATGCAGAAGACCCGCCAGATCGTTCTGAGCAGAAGTCATGAGGGCGGGGAGACGATCGTCAATTGGGCGTTTCGAAGGGGAGCAAGGTGACCCTGTTCACCATCTTCATGGCGACCCTCGCCGCCTTCGCGCTGACCGCGGCCGCGATCCGGATCGCTCTGCCGCACCTCGAGTGGGTGGGCGCGGTCGACGAGGCCAATGGGCGCTCCGGCCATCGCGGAAGGATTCCCAATGCCGGCGGCGTAATTCTCCTGACCGTCGCCCTGTTGATCTGGACCGTGACGGGATATCCGCCGCCGCTCGCCGTGGTCGGGGGCCTCATCCTGCTCACGGTCGTCTCCTGCGTCGACGATGTCCGGCCCCAATCCATCTGGATCCGGCTCGGGGCCCAGGCGGTGGCCGTCGTCCTCGGCCTCGGGGTCCTGATCGCCGACGGGACGCTGCCGGCGGACGGTCCGATGGCCTATGGCTGGATCCTCTTTCTCGGTCTCGGATGGCTCTGGTTCATCAACGGCTTCAACTTCATGGACGGAGCCGACGGCCTGGCCGGGAGCGAAGCGGTGATGGTGCTGATCGGCCTGGTCGCGGTCGGCATCCTGGGTCTCGGGACCGGCGCCATTCTGATCGGCGCCCTGCTCGGCTTCCTGATCCTGAACTGGCATCCGGCGCGCATCTTCCTCGGCGACGGCGGCAGCGTCCCGCTGGGCTATCTGCTCGCCTTCTGGCTCGTCGCGGGCGTCAACGGCCCCGACTGGGCAGCCGCGATGATCCTGCCGGCCTATTTCTGCTGGGATGCAACGCTGACGATCTTCCATCGCTGGTGCCGAGGCGAAAAGCTGACCCAGGGCCACCGCAGGCATGCCTATCAGCAGGCCATCGACCGGCTCGGCGAGCCGCGGGCGATGACGAAACGGGTCCTGGTCGCCAACGTCCTGCTTCTCGGCCTCGCTCTTGTGTCGCCCGGTTTCGAAATTCTCTGCATCCTGTTGGCCGCCGCCGTGGTGCACAGCCTGATCAGTTGGATGAAGCGCGGGCGGGCGACCGCATGGCTGACCCTCTGAGGCGGCGCTACCAGAAACATGCCCGGGGACTATTCTTTCCCCATGGTGAAGTTTCCGAGCGCTTACCCGCTTTCTATTGAACGTGTGCCAAAAACGGTCCGCGGCCCCCTGCTGATGTTGATCGCCGCCCTGGGCTTCGCGGCGATGCACGGCACCATCCGCCATGTCAGCCGGGACCTTCATCCCTTCGAGATCGCCTTCTTCCGGAATTTCTTCGGCTTCATCGTTTTCCTGCCGGTGCTCTACCGGGCTGGCTTCGGCATTCTCAAGACGACAAAGATGCCGCTCTATATCGGGCGCGGGGTCCTGAACGCCGCGGCGATGCTGATGTTCTTCACGGCGCTCAGCCTCATTCCCCTGGCCCAGGTCACGGCACTGAGCTTCACCGCCCCGCTGTTCGGCACGCTGGGCGCCGCCCTGATCCTCGGCGAGGTCGTCCGCATACGCCGCTGGACGGCGCTGATCATCGGGTTCACCGGTATGCTGGTGATCATCCGCCCGGGCATCATCGATGTTTCGACCGGGGCCCTTCTCACCGTCATTTCCTCGATGCTGTGGGCCTGCGCGCTGCTGATGGTCAAGCGGCTGTCGGAGACCGAGTCGAGCCTGGCAATCTCCGCCTATATGGTCATCATCCTGATGCCGATCACCTTGCTGGCGGCGATCCCCTTCTGGGCCTGGCCCACTTGGGAAAACCTCTTCTGGCTGTTGCTGGTCGGCCTTTTCGGCTCCATATCCCACGTCTCGCTGACCGAGAGCTTCAAACATGCCGACGCCTCGGCGGTTCTGCCGCTCGATTTCACCAAACTGATCTGGGCCTCCCTGATCGGCTATCTCTTCTTCATGGAGGTGCCGGATCTGTGGACCCTCGTCGGCGGGGTGATGATCGCCGGCGGCGCGATCTATATCGGCGTCCGGGAAGCGCGCTTGAAAAAGCAGGCCGCCGAAGTAAAACCTGCATCCTGATCTCAACTCCCGTTTGGACCTTGTCATGACCGATCTCGTGCCGGTGCGCCGCGCCCTCATCTCCGTTTCCGACAAAACCGGGCTGGAGGGCCTGGCCAAGGCGCTCGCCCGCCATCACGTCGAAATCCTCTCCACCGGCGGGACCGCCAAGGCCCTGAGAGATGCCGGCTGCGACGTGGTCGAGGTCGCCGATCACACCGGATTTCCGGAAATCCTCGACGGCCGGGTCAAGACCCTGCAGCCGTCGATCCATGGCGGCATCCTGGGGCGCCGCGGCGATCCCGACCATGTCGCCCAGATGGAGGAACACGGCATCGCGCCGATCGACCTGGTCATCGTCAATCTCTACCCGTTCGAAGCGACGGTCGCCCGCGGCGCCGGTCTCGAGGAGACGATCGAGAACATCGATATCGGCGGCCCCGCGCTGATCCGGGCGGCGGCGAAGAATCACGGCGATGTTGCCGTGATCGTCGATCCCTCGGACTACGACAAGCTGATCGAGGCGCTGGACGACGAGAACGGCAAGACCGGTCGGGCCTTCCGCCGCTATCTCGCCGGCAAGGCCTATCGCCGCACCGCCGCCTATGACGCGGCCATCGGCGGTTGGTTCGCCAAGCATGCCGAAGAGGCCTTCCCGGAGCGGGTGGTGATCGCGGCCGAGCGGGCCGACGTGCTGCGCTATGGCGAGAACCCGCACCAGCGGGCCGCCGTCTATCGGGTGAACGACGGCGCCGTCGGCGTCGGCACGGCGGAGCAGCTCCAGGGCAAGGAGCTGAGCTACAACAATCTCAACGATACCGACGCGGCCTATGAGCTGGTCTCCGAGTTCGGCGAGCCGACGGTGGCGATCATCAAGCACGCCAATCCCTGCGGCGTCGCCACCGGCCACACGCTGGAGGAGGCCTACCGCAGGGCCAAGGCCTGTGATCCGGTCAGCGCCTTCGGCGGCATCATCGCGGCCAACCGGCCGATCGACGCCGCCACCGCCGAGGCCATCGTCGAGATCTTCTCCGAGGTGGTGATCGCCCCGTCCATCGAGGCACCCGCCCGCGAGATCTTCGCGAAAAAAGGCAATCTGAGGGTTCTGACCACCGGAGATCTGCCGGATCCGACCGCCCGGCGCCTGCTCGCCAAGTCGATCGCCGGCGGCCTCCTGCTGCAGGACCGCGACTACACCAAGGCGGTCGCCACGGACATCAAGGTCGTGACCGAACGCGCCCCGACGGAAAAGGAAATCGCCGACATGCTGTTCGCGACCACCGTCGCCAAGCATGTGAAGTCGAACACCATCGTCTATGTGAAGGATCGCGCCACCGTCGGCGTCGGCGCGGGTCAGATGAGCCGGGTCGACTCCGCCCGGATCGCCGCCCTGAAGGCCGCCGAGATGGGCAAGGCCGCCGGCGAGACCGGCCGGAGGACCGAGGGATCGGTCGCCGCCTCCGACGCCTTCTTCCCCTTCGCCGACGGGCTGGAGGCCCTGGTCGAGGCCGGGGCGACGGCGGTGATCCAGCCGGGCGGCTCCATGCGCGACGACGAGGTGATCGAGGCAGCCAACAAGGCCGGCCTCGCCATGGTGTTCACCGGCCTACGGCATTTCCGGCACTAAGAGGGCGATCGGCGAGGGCGATCGGCGGGGAGCCGATCTCGCGGACGAGCTTTTCCCGGATCGCCCGGGCGAAATCCTCGTAGTCGTCCGCCGTGATCACGAAGGCGCCGGGGCCGCCGATCAGCCTTTTGCGGAAATAGGCGTCAAGATCCGGCGCCTCGTTGAGGATGGCGAGCGCGTTGATCGTGATCCCCCAGGCGGTCGCGTGGTTTCGGGCGTCCTCCAGGGGTTCCTGCCAGTTGTCTTCGCCGTCGCCGGACACGTCGATCACCTTGCGCGTGCCGTCGAAGCCGTTGTTCTCGAACTGCCGGACCGCGAAATAGAGCGCCCGGCTGATCGCCGTACCGCCGCCGGGCTGGAGGCGCGGCATCTGATCCAGGTCCTCGGCGAAGGCCTCAATGCTCTCGGCGTCATCCAGCAGCGTCCAGGGAAGGTTGACCCGCTGGAACTGCGGTTCCGGGCTCGACCATTCGATCACGGTGACCGCGATCTTGCCCAAGGGTCCGCTCTCGATCGCGGCCATCACCCGTGGGTCGCGGAAGGCGGCGGCAAGCCCCCGGACCTGGAGGTCGAACTCGCCATAGTCGACGGAAGACGAGCTGTCGATGGCCAGCGCCAGTTCGAGATCGACGCGGAGATCCTCGGCCTTGGCCGGTGTGCCGGCGAACAGAATGCCCACCCACAGGAAGGCGGCGATGCGCAGAAGGAGAAGACGGGTCATGCCGGTTCAAGTGGGGCGTTTTCCGCCCCGCACAAGCACTATGACTCCCTCAAGCCGGCCAGGGGGCCGGTCCAGCGGATCGTGCCGCCGGACAAAACGACACAGTCCTCGACGACACGGCCCAGGAGAGCCGGATTCTGTTCCGAGATGAGCAAGGTGATCCCGTCGCGCCGCAGCCGTTCCATCGCGGCCGCCAGGTTTTCGACGATCTTCGGCGCCAATCCCTCGGACGGCTCGTCGAGCATGAGCAGATCCGGCTCCCCGGCAAGCGCCCGGGCGATGGCGATCATCTGCTGCTCGCCACCGCTGGTCGCCCCGGCGGAGCGGCCGGCGATTTCCGCCAGATTGGGGAAGAGATCGAACAGAGCCTCCTCGGGCCACCGACCCCCACCGTCCCCGCGCCGGGCGATGGCGAGATTCTCGCGCACGGTCAGGTCGGCGAACATCCTCCGGTCCTCCGGCACATAGGCGACGCCGAGACGGGCGATCCGCTCTGGCGCCAATCCGCCGATCGGCTGGCCGCCATAGCGGATGTCGCCGGCGAGCGGCGCCAGCAATCCGGCGATGGTCTTCATGGTCGTCGACTTGCCGGACCCGTTCGGCCCGATCAGCGCCAGCGCCCCGCCTTCCGGAATCGAGAAGGTCACCTCCTCGATGGCCCGTCCGCCGCCGCCATAGCCCGCGGTGAGGCCGTTCACCTCCAAGGCCCTACCGGTCATGGAACCCTCCCGTCCCCAGATAGACGGCCCGGACCTCGGCATCGGCGCGGGCCGCGCCGGGCGCCCCGTCGAAGATCACACGCCCGCGCGAGAGAACCAGCACCCGCTCGGCATGCCCGAAGACCACATCCATATCGTGTTCGGTGAACAGCAGCCCGGCCCCGGTCTCGGCCACCAGGCGGTCGACCAGACCCATGATCTCGGCCCTATCCTCCCGGGCGGTACCGGCGGTCGGCTCGTCCATCAGCAACAGGGCCGGGCGGTGGGCCACGGCAAGCGCGAAATCGAGCCGTTTGCGGTTCGCGTAGTCGAGGGCGGCGGCCGGCCGGTCGGCCCGGTCGGCGAGACCGACCTCCTCCAAGACCGGCGTCACGCTTTCCGCCGCCAAACGCCCGAAAGGCGAGAACGCCTTGTTGCGGGCGGTTAGAAGGGCAGCCTCGACATTCTCGCGGACGGTCAGCGAGGCGAATACCGGAGCGACCTGGAAGGTCCGGCCGATCCCAAGGCGGCAGCGCCGGTCGGCGCCGAGACCGGTCACGTCCCGGCCTTGGAACAGGACCTTCCCGGAATCGGGCCGGGAGGCGCCGCTCAGCATATCGAACAAGGTGCTCTTGCCGGCGCCGTTGGGGCCGATCAGCGCGACCTTCTCGCCCGCCCCGACGGTAAGCGACACATCCTGCACGGCCTGAACGCCGCCGAAGGCCTTGCTGAGCCCGTGCGCTTCGAGCAGAGCCGTCACAGCGCCCTCCTCACCCGGCGGTACAGGCCGAACAACCCGTCCGGCACCGCGATCACGATCACCAGAATGCCGAGCCCGAGGATCAGCCGCCAATGGTCGGTGATCGCCAACAGCTCCGCCTTGGCGACGGTATAGCCGAGCGCTCCGATCATCGGCCCGAACAGGCTGCCGACCCCACCGAGGAGCACCATCACCAGCCCGTCGACCGATTGGGGGATAGCGCCGAAATCCGGTGTCGCGACCCCTTTCAGGAAGGCATAGAGCGCGCCCGCGAGCCCCGCCATGGCCCCGGCGATGGCAAAGGCGGCCCAGCGGCTTCGCCGGACATTCAATCCGATGGCGACCGCCCGTCCCGACGCGTCCCGACCCGCCCGCAGCAACAGGCCGAACGGCCCGACCACGGTCTGGCGGATGGCGACGAGGCCGATGGTCACGAGGGCGACCGTCAGAACGTGGAAGACCTCCAGATCGGCCCAGAACGGAGGCCAGACGCCTAGGAGGCCGTTGTCGCCCCCGGTGACGGCGACCCATTGGAAGGCCACCGCCCAGGCGATCTGGGCGAAGGCGAGGGTCAGCATGGCGAGATAGACGCCGGAGAGCCGCACGCAGAACCATCCGAAGAGTAGTCCGCCCGCCCCGCCCAGCACCATCCCGGCCAACAGCGCCGTGCCGAACGGCCAGCCCAGAGTGACCGTCGCCAGCCCCGCCCCATAGGCGCCGAGGGCGAAATAGGCGGCGTGACCGAAGGTCACGAGCCCGCCGACGCCAAGCAGAAGATGCAGGCTGGCCGCGAACAGCATCAGGATCGCCGCCTCCGTCGCAAGGGTCAGGACATAGTCGCCGAACACCATCGGCAACAGGGCGAAGGCCAGGACCGCACCGGCGCAAACAAACGCCGCGTTGCGGCTCAAGGGCCGAATCGGGTCCGCCGGGCCGTGGCTCTCCCCCTCCGCCTTGGCCGGGGGCCTGCCGAGAAGACCGTAGGGCCGCACCGCCAGGATTCCGGCCATCAGCACGAAGATCGCCACCAGCTCGATCTGCCACACCTCGATCCCGGCGATCGTGACGTCGGCGTTGACGATGGCGAGCGTGCGCACGGCGGCGACCAGGATGGCGGCGAGCGCGGCCCCGCTGATCGACCCCAGCCCGCCGACGACCACCACCACGAAGACCTCGGCGATGATCTCCAGATCCATACCATGGGCCGCCGCCCCCTTCGGCACGATCACCGCCCCGCCAAGAGCCGCCAGCATGGCGCCGAGCATGAAGGCGCCGGTGAGGATCGGCCGCCGGTCGACACCGAGAAGGCTCAGCATCACCGGGTCCTCGGTCGCCGCCCGCACATAGGCCCCGAACCGGGTCCGATTGATGACCGCCCAGAGCAGCACCCAGACCGTCGCCGCCAAACCGATGAGAAAGAGGTCGTAGACCGGAATGATCGTCCCGCCCGCCTCGATCCGCCCGTCGAGACCGGGAACCAGCGGTCCGATGATGTCCTCCGGCCCCCAGATCCACAGGGCGAGATCCTGCACCGCCAGGACCACGGCGAAGGTCGCCAACAGGCTGTAGAGCTCGCCCGCGCGGTAGAGCCTGCGAATCAGGGCCATCTCCAGCAGGGCGCCCAAAAACCCCGCTGTCACAAGGGCCGTGACCATGGCCGGCCAGAAGCCGATGGACGGGGAGAGATCCGCCGTCATGAAGGCCCCGATCAGGAAAAAGCTGCCATGGGCGAAGTTCACGATCCGGGTCACGCCGAAGACGATGGTAAGGCCGCTGGCGACCAGGAACAGGCCGGCCGCGGAGGCGAGAATAGTCGTGAGTTCCGAGATCAGCAGGGCCATGGGGGCTTTGTTTCCGGTCAGGCGGCCTTACGGCCGGCCCGGCTGAGGGCATGGCGGACGATCTTCTTCATCACCGTCGGCAGCGCATGCTCGTCGAGGCGGTCGACCGGCACCCAGACCCCGGCCCAACTGGCCCGCGGTGTCCGGGCGGCCATCACCGTGATCTCGAAATGGAAATGGGTGAAGGTGTGGCGGACGATGCCGGGCAGTTCCTCCCAATCGCTCTTGGGCGTGACCGGCGCCTTGGCCAGTGCCGCCTCGCGGTCCAGCGGCCCCTCCATCCAATCGGAGGACGGGATCTCCATCATGCCGCCGAGCAGCCCCTTTTCGGGCCGGCGGCGCAACAACACCTCGCCATTGGGGCCGACCGCCCAGAAGGCGACCGCCCGCCGGGTCGGCTTTTCCTTCTTCGGCATCTTCGCCGGGAGGGTCTCGGCGATGCCGGCGATCCGGGCGCTGCAGGAGGCCCGCCAGGGACAGGTCAGGCATTTCGGCTTCTTCGGGGTGCAAACGGTGGCCCCCAGATCCATCAGCGCCTGGGCGAAGTCGCCCGATCGGTGGCCCCCGGACCGGTTGCAGGCGGCGAACCGGTCCGCCTCCGCCTTGATGAGGTCCTTGGACAGCGGCAGCGGTGTTTCGATCCGACGCAGGCGGCTCAGCACCCGCTCGACATTGCCGTCCACCGGCACGACGGCCCGGTCGAAGGCGATCGAAGCGATGGCGGAGGAGGTGTAAGCCCCGATGCCGGGCAGCTTGGCCAGCGCTTCCTTTGTATCGGGGAACACGCCGTCATGCTCCGCCGCCACCGCCTGGGCGCATTTATGGAGATTGCGGGCCCGGGCGTAATATCCGAGCCCGGCCCAGGCGTGCAGCACCGCGTCGAGATCGGCTGCCGCCAGATCGCTCACCGTGGGCCAGCGGGCGATGAAGTCGCGGAAATAGGGGCCGACCGTCACCACCGTGGTCTGCTGCAGCATGATCTCGGAGAGCCAGACCGCATAGGGATCGGGCCGCATGCCGG
The DNA here is from genome assembly GCA_024743275.1 of Alphaproteobacteria bacterium. Taxonomy (GTDB): domain Bacteria; phylum Pseudomonadota; class Alphaproteobacteria; order JANSWW01; family JANSWW01; genus JANSWW01. The sequence goes on along the minus strand of JANSWW010000009.1, from coordinate 111,498 downwards.
CCTCGGCCCGCCAGGGCATGACCCGGCGATGACGGTCATACCATTCCAAGAGACTTGACTTCAGGCTTTGGATATCCTGTTCGGACACCGGCTCACATCCTCGACCGGGATAGGACACGCTGAGGCAGGACCATAACCGCCATGGCCCCACAAAGTCATGACAAGAAGGGAACGCGGCAGAAGAAGCGCGGCTTCGGGCCGCAAGCGATCGCCCGGTCGCTGCGCCCGGTGGCCCGTAAGGGGGCGGGAAAACGCCCGCCGCTGCTGACCGATCTGACCTTCGGTTGGCCCGGGATCGCCGGTAAGACGCTGGGCGCCCGCACGCTCCCGCTCAAGCTGACCGGGGGCGGCAGAACCCCGGAGGGCGGACGGCGGGCACAGACCCTGATTCTCAAGGTCGACGGCGCCTGGGCCTCGGAGGTCAACCACCAGGCAGCCCTGCTGATCGACCGGGTGAACAGCTATTTCGGCTATCGGGTGATCGACAGGATCTCGCTGCAGCAGGGCTATGTCCCAGCGAGGGCACCCGAACGGAAAAAGCGCCCGGTCCCGACGCCAGAGGTCGAGCGGCGGCTCGACAAGCTGACCGGACAGGGCGCCTCGGACGGTCTCAAGGCCTCGCTAACCCGTCTCGGCGAGCGGCTGTTGAGCGGTAACGCCGAGAAGTGACAAGCCTCCCCTTGTCCAAGGGGGGCATGGAAAAAGAGGCCTTAGTTCAGCACCTTGGGCCAGTTGGCGTCGGCCTTTTGGATGTGGCCGGGAATGTCCTGTTCCCAGGTCTGCTGCACCGAGCTGCTGTAGTTGAGATAGAGCTTGCCGTCGACGATCCTCCAGGCCTCGTAGTCGACGCTGGCCGTATAGCCCTGGCTGACCGCCCAGGCGCAGTAGCCGCCATATTGCGGAGCGTATTTCTCCGGATCGGCGGCGAAGAGATCACGGTTTTCGGCGGATACGAAATACCAGGTTGTCCCGTTCCAATCGTGGGTGAAGTCGCTGTCGCCCTTGGCCGGCTTGCCCTGGGTGAAGTATGCGACAGGGTCGGCGCCGCCGATGGCCCGACCGCGCCAGTCCGAATAGACCGCGTCCTCGGCGGCGAAGGCGGGGGTAACCGACGGACCGGTGTTCAGGCCGGCGGCAAGGGCGCCGGCGATCGCGAGACCGAAAAGGGCGCGCCGTGAGAGCTTGAGCATGTTGACCTTCCCTCATTCAATGGATGTCTGTTGCCAACTCGGATATTGGCGCGCGGACCCGACCTTGAAGAGGCCTGACGGGAATGTGAGCCGCCGTCAGCGAAACAGCGCCGAGGATGGGGTCCGGAAAGCGGTGACTGCCATCGAATTTTCGTCCCATTTCTCCGCTTTGCTGCCACATTAGGGGCGCATCCAAGCGACCGAAAAAAGGACTCGCCTTTGCCCTGGCGATGTCATTAACTACCAGATGTAGGGGATAAACCATGGATCGTCGTTATTTTCTTCAAGGTCTTGTGGCTACCACCGCTCTCGGCGCCGTCATCGCGGGCAACCGGCCGGCCTTGGCGGAATCGACCGACCTGCGCGGCCAGCCCCGCGTCCTCGGCGACCCCGCGGCCCCGGTCACCATCGAGGAGCATTCCTCCCTGACTTGCCCTCATTGCCGCTCCTTCCACAAGGACACCCTGCCGCGCCTCAAGACCGCGTATATCGATACCGGCAAGGTGAAGCTGATCTATTACGATTTCCCCTTCGACCAGGCCGGCCTGCGGGCGGCGATGCTTGCACGCTGCGCCCCGCCGCAACGCTATTTCCAGTTCCTCGACGTGCTGTTCGACCAGCAGGCGACCTGGGCGACCGAAGGCTATATGCAAAATCTCCGGGCGATCGGCGCGGTCGGCGGGATCAGCGGCGAGAGCTTCGACGCCTGCATGAACGACGAGGGCCTGCTGAACGCCGTGGTCGCCCAGCGCTTCGAGGCCGAACGGGAAAAGGGGGTCAACTCCACCCCGACCTTCTTCATCACCGGCGGCGGAGGGGGCACGGAAGTGATCCGCGGCGCGCAACCCTTCGACGCCTTCAAGGAAGTCATCGACACGCGCATCGACGTCTGACAGCCCGCCCCGGGCACAACCGGCGGAGTAATCCTCACCCTTGCAGTTCACACGCCTCAGACTGACCGGCTTCAAATCCTTCGTCGAGAATACGGACCTCGCGATCGAGCCCGGTTTGAGCGGTGTGGTGGGGCCGAATGGCTGCGGCAAATCGAACATCATCGAGGCCCTGCGCTGGGTGATGGGCGAGACCTCGGCCCGGCAGATGCGCGGCGGCGAGATGGACGACGTCATTTTCGGCGGAACCGACCGGCGCGCGCCGCGCAATTTCGCCGAGGTGAGCCTGGAACTGCTCAACGACCGGAAAACGGCGCCGGCGGCCTTCAACGGCTATGACGACATCGTCATCCGCCGGCGGATCGAACGCGGCAAGGGCTCCGACTACCGGGTCAACGGCAAGTCGGTTCGGGCCCGGGACGTCCATCTGCTGTTCGCCGACGCCGCGACCGGCGCCCGCTCGCCGGGCATCGTCAGCCAGGGGCGGATCGGCGCCATCGTCAACGCCAAACCCCAGGAACGCCGCCAGGTCCTGGAGGATGCCGCCGGGATCACCGGCCTGCACAGCCGCCGGCACGAGGCCGAACTGCGCCTCAAGGCGGCGGAGGGCAATCTCGAACGGCTGGAAGACGTCGTCGAGACCATGGACAAGCAACTGGCCGGATTGAAGAAGCAGGCCCAGCAGGCGTCCCGCTACCGACGGCTTTCCGAGGATATCCGCAAGGTCGAGGCCCGGCTCTTCCTGCGCCGCTGGGAGGAGGCGGCCAAGGAGGCCGGGGAGGCCGCCGAGGCGCTGCGCGTCGCCGAACGGGAGGTCGCGGACTTTGCCCGCCAGGTCACCGCCGCCTCGACCCACCAGGCCGACCGGGCCAACGCCATGCCGCAATTACGGGCGGCGGAGGCCGACGCGGCGGCGGCGCTGCAACGCCTCACCCTCGCCCAACGGGATCTCGAAAGCGAGGCGAAGCGGATCGCCGGCGCGCAACATCACGCCCGCCAGCGTCTCGACCAGCTTGCCAAGGATATCGACCGGGAAAGCCGTCTGGCCGACGACGCGCGGGAGGCGATCGGTCGGTTGGACGAGGAGGCCGCGAAGATCGCCGCCGCCCAAGACGGGGAGGAAGCGGATCGTCAGGCCCGCCAGGAAGCCGCCGACAAGGCGCAGGAGGCCGCGGCGACCGCCGACGGGGCCTATGCGGAGATCGACAACCGGATCGCCGCGGCGGACGCCACCCGACGGTCCCTCGACCGGCAGATCGCGGAAGCCCGGCAACGGGCCGACCGTCTGAGCCGCTTGCTCGCCGAAAGCCAGGCGAAGCTGGCGGCGGCCGAAAGCGCGCTGCCCGACGCGGCGGCCCTGGAGGCGGCCCGGGGCGCCCTTGCCCAAGCGGAGGAGAAGGCCCAGACCGGCGAGGAGGAAGTCAAGGCGGCGGAGGCCGGGATCGCCATGGCCAACGAGGCCGAGGAAAAAGCCCGCACCGCCCATCAGGCGGCCGTCGGACTTCATACCGGCGTGAAGGCGGAGGTCGACGCGCTGACCAAACTGATCCGCCGCCCCTTCGAGGATGCGAGCCTGGTGCCGGTGCTCGACTACATCACCGTCGAACTCGGCTACGAGCATGCGCTGGCCGCCGCGCTGGGCGACGATCTCAACGCACCCGCCGGCGACAACGGCGCGAAACGCTGGCAGGGGGTGACAACTCCCGACGACGAGCAGACCCTGCCGGAGGGGGTCGACCGGCTCGACGACGCGATCCAGGCTCCGCCGGAACTGGCCCGGCGCCTCGGTCAGGTCGGTCTGGTGATCGATCTCGCGGCGGGTCTCGCCCTGGTCGACCGCCTGCGGCCGGGCCAAAGGCTGGTGACCCGCAACGGCGATATGATTCGCTGGGACGGCTTCATCCGCGAATCCGGCGCGCCTTCGGAAAGCGCCGTCCGGCTCGAGCAGCGGAACCGCCTCAACGCTCTGGAGAAGGACCTCGAGAAAGCGGCCGGGAAGCGGCAACGCACCCAGGCGGCCCTCGACGACGCCAAGGCCGACCGGGAGGCGGCGGTCTCGGCCCACAAGGCGGCCCGGGAAGCCCTCAAGCGGAAAACCGACTATGTCACCGCCACCCGGCAACAACTCGACCGCCTGGGCCGCGATCAGGAGAACGCGCTTCTGCGTCTGGAGCAGGCCAAGGAGACCGCCGGACGGGCGCGGGCGGATGCGGAGGAGGCGGCAACAACCCTCGACGGACTGACCGCGCACCATGCGGATCTCGGCAGCGATGCCGGACTTAAGGAAGAGCGGGATCGTCGACGGGACGCCCGGGACGCCGCCCGTCAGAAAGCGGCGGAGGCGCGCCGTGCCCTGGACGACCTGACCCGCGAGATCGCGGCGCGAACCCAGCGCCATGCCCAGATCGAGGACGAGAAACGGGCCTGGCGAACCCGATCCGGCGGGGCCGGCGAGCGGCTTTCCGACCTTGAAGGCCGGCGGGCCAAGGAAAACGCCGATCTGGAGCGTTTGGAGGGCCGGCCGGCGGAGATCGACGAGAAGCGTCGCCGGGTCGCGACCCAGATCAAGGACGCCGAGGACGCCAGGTGGGAGGCCGCCGATCTGCTGGCCAAGGGGGAAACCCTGCTGGCCGAGGCCGACAAGGCCCTCAAGGAGCTTGAAGCCGGGATGCAGGCCGCGCGGGAAGCGCGGGTGCGCGCCGAGTCCCGGGTCGAGCAAACCGCCGAGGCCCGGCGTTCTTTGGCCGAACGCATCCAGGAAAAACTCGACTGCCGGCCAGGGGAGATCCGCCAGGCCGCCCAACTCGATGGGGAAGAGGAGCTGGGCCGGGAGGCCGATCTCGCCGCACAACTGGAAAAGCTGGTTCGCTCCCGGGATGCGATCGGGCCGGTCAATCTCAGGGCCGAGGCGGAGGTCGAGGAGGTCGAAACCCAGATCGCCGGGATGGCCACCGAGCGCGAAGACCTCATCCAGGCCATCGCCCGCCTACGCCAGGGCATCTCCGCCTTGAACAAGGAAGGCCGGGAAAGGCTCAATCTTTCCTTCAACAAGGTCGACACCCATTTCCGGACCCTGTTCACCCGGCTTTTCGGCGGCGGTCAGGCCCGGCTCGAGATGATCGAGACCGACGACCCGCTCAATGCCGGGCTGGAGATCCTGGCGAGCCCGCCCGGCAAGAAGATGCAGAGCCTGTCTCTGCTGTCCGGCGGCGAGCAGGCGTTGACAGCGCTGGCGCTGATTTTCGCGGTGTTCCTTACCAATCCCGCGCCGATCTGCGTGCTCGACGAGGTCGACGCGCCGCTCGACGACAGCAATGTCGACCGTTTCTGCACGCTTCTGGAGGAGATCGCCCGGACCACCGGTACGCGGTTCCTGGTGATCACCCACCACCGCATGACAATGGCCCGGATGGACCGGCTGTTCGGGGTGACCATGGCGGAACGCGGGGTCAGCACCCTGGTCTCCGTCGATCTCGGCGGGGCCGTCCAGATCCGGGATTCCAAGGACTCGAAGCCCGAAATCGTCCGCGCCGAGGCGGGTTGAGCGCACCGCACCCCTGCGCCACGACCGGTAACGCTTGACAGAGGATGGGGGGTCTCCGTAAGTTCCGCGCGCGCTGGCGGGCCGGAGCCGTTCGACGGGTTCGGTGTGCCTTGCGTCCAGGGTTCCGCGGGGTTCCGCCCGGGGAGATCTGGCGTCGATGCCGGCCTAGACGATAGGCGGACGCGACAGACGGTCAAAGGGGGCACATCATTTCCGACCCTAACGGCAAGTCACCGTTGGACGATTTGGGCAAACGGCTGGAAAAGGCACGCGCGCCCGAGGACGAAAAACGGCGGACACACAAGCCCGCGGGATCGGATCAGAAGGCCTCCAGCATGGCGTTTCGCGTCGGGACGGAGCTGGTCTCCGCCCTCATGGTCGGTGTCGGAGTCGGATGGCTTCTCGACCGGTGGCTCGGCACCAAGCCCTGGCTGTTGATCGTATTCTTTTTTCTCGGCGCGGCGGCGGGCGTCTTCAATGTCTACCGCGCGATTAACGGGATGAGCATGACACCCGGCTTCCGCAAGGACGACGGGCGGGCAGAAACGAAAAAGGACGGGTCCGACGCGGACGGGAAATTCCCCTAGAAGCGGCGGATCGAAACATACGGAAGGGTAAGGATACCGTGGCCGGTCCCATCGAACAGTTCGAGATCAAGCCGATCGTGGCGCTGGAATTCGGCGCGCTGGATCTTTCTTTCACGAACTCCGCCTTCTTCATGGTGGCCTCGGTCGCCATCGTCACCCTGCTGATCACGTTGAGCATGCGGGGCCACATGCTGGTGCCGAACCGCATGCAGTCGATCTCGGAGTTGATGTACGAGTTCGTCGCGAACATGGTGAAGGAGAATGTCGGTCAGGAGGGGCGTCCCTACTTCCCGTTCGTGTTCACGCTCTTCATGTTCATCCTGTTCGGCAACATGCTGGGCATGATCCCCTATTCCTTCACCTTCACGAGCCACATCATCGTCACCTTCGGGCTGGCGGCGATGGTGTTCATCGGGGTGACCGTTCTGGGCTTCGCCAAGCACGGGACCCACTTCTTCTCGCTGTTCGTTCCGGAGGGCGCGCCCAAGGTGCTGCTGCCCCTGATCATCCTGATCGAGGTGATCTCCTACCTCTCCCGGCCGGTCAGCCTCTCGATCCGTCTTTTCGCCAACATGATGGCCGGCCACACCATGCTGAAGGTGTTCGCCGGCTTCACGGTCGCCATGGGCGTCTTCGGGGTCGCTCCGCTGGCGATCAACGTCGCCCTGACCGGGTTCGAATTCCTGGTGGCTTTCCTCCAGGCCTATGTTTTCGCGCTGTTGACGTGCCTCTACATCAACGACGCGATCCACTTGCACTAAGGGTCGCCAGAAGAAAAGGCCCTGACGCAAAACACCCAAATCTCAATCACCAAGACTGAAGGATAGGTAAAATGGAAGTCGAAGCAGCTAAGATGATCGGTGCCGGTATCGCCGTGATCGCCCTCCTCGGCGTCGGCGTGGGGATCGGCAACATCTTCTCCACCTTCGTTGCCTCCGTTGCGCGCAACCCGGCCTCCAAGTCGGAAATCCAGCCGATCGCCATTCTCGGCTTCGCGCTGACGGAAGCCGTGGCGCTGTTCGCGCTGCTGATCGCGTTCCTGATCCTCTTCGCCTAAGCGGCCGTTTCCTTCAGCCGGGCACGGGGTCGTTCGCACGCCGCGCCCGCTTTGGAACGGTTCTAGGTTTGGAAGGGTTACGGACATGACCAGCTCCTTGCGCATTCGGGGCATCTCGCGGCTTCTCGCGCCGGTAACGGCGTTGACCGTCGGGATTGCCGCCTCCTCCGTGGCCTACGCCGCGGAAGGCCAGTCCTCGGGCGGGCTGCCGCAGCTCAACCCCGAAACCTTCGCGTCTCAGCTCTTCTGGCTGTTTCTGTCCTTTGGCGTCTTCTACCTGCTGATGAGCCGGGTGGCGCTGCCGAAGGTCCGTTCCGCCTTGGAGGAACGGGACCGTCGGATCTCCAGCGATCTCGAAAAGGCTGGGCAGCTGAAGGCCGAGGCCGAGGGTATTCTCGCCGAATATGAGAAGGCCGTGGCAGACGCCCGGGCGAAAGCGTCCGCCGTGCTGTCCGAAGCCGCCGACGCCGCGGCTCAGGATGCCGCCAAGCGGACCGCCGACCTCGACGCCAAGCTCAACAAGCGCCTCAAGGAGGCCGAGGAGCGCATCGCCGCCGCCAAGGCCGAGGCGCTCGAAAACCTCCGGTCGGTCGCCAGCGACGCGGCGGCCTCGGCCCTGACGAAGCTGACCGGGCTCGACGCCACGGAAAAGCAGCTCGAGTCGGCCATCGAAAAAGCGATGAAGGAGCAGGCCTGATGTTCTCCGATCCCACATTCTGGGTCCTGGTCGCCTTCGTCATCTTCTTCGTCCTCGTGGCGAAGAAGGGCTCCGCGTTCATCACGGAGGGCCTCGACAAGCGGTCCGCCGGGATCAAGGCGAAACTGGACGAGGCCGAGAGCCTGCGTGAAGAAGCCCAGGCCATGCTGGCCAGCTACAAGCGCAAGCAAAAGGACGCTCTGAAGGAAGCCGAGGAAATCCTCAATCACGCCCGCGAGCAGTCGAAGATCAATCAGGAGCAGGCGGCCAAGGACCTGGATGCTCAGCTGACCCGCCGCGAGCAGCAGATCGCCGACCGTATTGGACAGGCGGAGGCCCAGGCCCTCGCCGACGTCCGGGGCAAGGCGGCGGATATCGCCATTGCGGCGACCCGCGAACTGCTCGCCGTCAAGCTGACGGACAAGCAGGCCGGCGCGCTGATCGACACCGCGGTGAAGGACCTTCCGGCCAAACTGCACTGACCACGACAATTTGCCGTTTCCCCGAGGGCTCTTCCCTCTTGTCCTCGGGGAAACGGAACGGTACGCAAAAGCCCATGGAGAGCCCTCCATGGGCTTTTGTCGTTGGAGCGCCCCCCGAAGAGCGCCCCCCCCCGAAGAGCGCCCACTGCAGGGCGCGCAAGGAAGAGACGGAAGAGACCGCGATCCCCATGGCCATGGATCCCCATCGCAGGCGTCAGGAAAGACTCGACCGGCTTCGGGGCAGCAAGCCCGCGCCGAAGAAGGACGATGACGAATTCGGTCCGATGGGCAACGGCCCGCCGGGACGAGGGGCGAATAAGCTGATCTTCTTCGTCGCCGCGTTCATTTTCATCGGCGTCGGCTATTTCGGCTGGGAATATGTCGAGCGCTACAGCGCGCAGTTCCTGTCCGGTGCGAACCCGAGCGATCTGGCCCAGATCCAGGCCGGACGCGAGATCTACTATGCCAATTGCGCTTACTGCCACGGAGACTATCTAGAAGGTCAGGAGGACTGGGATCTCGCCTATCCGACAGGCAACCGTCCTCCGGTCCCGCTCGACGCGACCGGCCCCGCGCCGGGGCATTCGGACGATCTTCTATTCCGCATCATAAAGAACGGCGGGCAATCGGTCTCGCCGGAGGGATACCGCAACACCATGCCCGCCTACGCGTCCTTGTTGGAAGACTGGGAGATCTGGGCCGTGGTGGCATTCATCGAGGCCCAATGGCCAGCCGATATCAGGAGGCAGCGCGACGCGCTGCAGAACAAATGATCCTCGACCGGACGACGCTCACCACCTTTATCGAACGCCAGTGGGTCCAGAACGTCATCACCGGGGCGATCCTCTTGAATGCGGTCACCCTTGGCCTTGAGACCAGTCCGACCGTGATGGCCGAGATCGGGCCGATCCTGCTGACCCTCGACAGCATGCTGCTAACCCTGTTCGTCGCCGAGTTGGGGATCAAACTGCTGGCCTATCGCAGGGACTTCTTCCGGTCGTCCTGGAACATCTTCGACTTTCTGATCGTCGCGATCTCGCTGGCGCCGTTGGCGGCCAATCTCTCGGTTCTGCGGGCGCTCAGGATCCTTCGGGTGCTGCGCCTGATGTCGATCGTCCCGTCGATGCGCAAGGTGGTGACGGCCCTGCTCAGCGCGGTGCCCGGCATCATGTCCGTCGCGGCCGTCCTCGGGATCACCTTCTATGTCTTCTCGGTTCTGGCGACGAAGCTGTTCGGCGGCAGCCCCGACGCCCAGATGCAGGAATGGTTCGGCACCATTGGCCGGTCCCTGTTCACCCTGTTCCAGATCATGACGCTGGAAAGCTGGTCCATGGGCATCGCGCGGCCGACCATGGAGTTGTTCCCGCTGTCCTGGATCTTCTTCGTCGTCTTCGTGCTCGCGACCAGCTTCACGGTCTTGAACCTGTTCATCGCGATCATCGTCAACGCGATGCAGAGCGAGCACGAGGCCGAGGCCGACGCCGACCGAAAGGACATCAAGAATGCCGCCCACGCGGACGCGGAGGCGATCCTCGAGGAGGTCAAGGCCCTGCGGGCCGAGGTCCGGGCCTTGCGCCAGCCCGGGCAATAGGCCAGCCCGGGTTGGATATCCGCCCCCTTGTGCAAATCCCCGCTTGTTAGCTCATACGAGCCAATCGAAACGTTCCGGCGCTCCGTCTCAACAAACGCCTGTGCAGTTGGGTTGCGCTTTCTGTTAGCTCAACCTCGACCATAACTTCGGACCAATTCTCCTCAGGATAACCGTCCTTTGACCTATAATTCCGTGGGAACTGTTCCGCAGTTGTTCTATACTGCCATAATGCCCAAGAGAATCACACAAAATCAATTTCTAGGTGAAATCGGCGAAGCCGCAGTTCGAGGTAGGTTCCTCAATATCGGGTTTCAATTTGACGGTCGTTCGCGCCTCGAAGCCGGGATAGACGGTATTGCCGAAGTGATCGAGGACGGGAGCCCACTGGCACGGATGATTGCAGTCCAAGTGAAAGCGACCGCGTCCGGAACCTATGTGGGCGAAAATGAAACCGGATTCAGCTATCTGCTCCGGCGCAAGGATCTCAACTATTGGCGCGGATCAAACCTGCCGGTCATAATCGTACTATATCGAAAGTCTGACGAAACATTCTTCTGGCAAGAAGTGCCAAGAGGGATTTCCGAAGGAGATCGCCGTCTCCAATTCGACAAGCAACGAGATGTGCTTGATCGAAATTCCGTTGATAGACTGGCCGCCCTTACTGTTCCCAAGGCGGGATTCGGTTACTACGTACCTTCTCTTGGCGGCGGTGAGGAGGCACTGGTCAATATCCTGCCAATCATCATGCCTAAAGAGATTTTTGTCGCGTCAACGCCGCATTCGGGACGTAAGGCTGCCGCGTTTCTGCTTGATGCCGATGAACCAGCTCGCTTCGATTGGGTGATCAATGGAGGTTCGTTTTGGTCATTTCATGACCCGAGCACCTCGTCTTGCCGAGAAATTGTTGATCTCGACCAAGTCGAAGCCGTCGAGACTGACTATCTCGCATTTCATGAAGACCTGAGCGAGCAAAACAATTTCGCTTTCCTGCTGCGGCAAACCCTACGGCATCAGTTTCAGCAGGATCTCAATTGGGAGAAAGAACGTAAGCTGCTTTATTTCCGTGCTCAGGAGAAGAACACACCTCGTCGGTTTCACTACGAGGCGTCCCGCAAAAAGACGCACGCTGACGTCGTAAACGTAACACACAGCAAAAAAGAAGAAGGGCGAGTTGACTTTGTACGGCACCACGCCTTTGTGCCGCGTTTCGAACTCCTGAACGATCAATGGTTTCTGGTTGTGACACCCACCTACTTTTTCACGACTAACGGCTTCACGCCACATCCATACCCTCAAGCACTGCTCGCTGGCAAGAAGCGCTTGGACAACAGCGCTTCGCTGCGCGGGCAGGTCATAATGTGGCACCGATTTCTGACGCAGAGCGATCGCGCGAAGGACGATCTGTTTGCACAAGATTCTGAACTCGAAGCATGCCTGAGGTTTGAGGTCCCACCTCAAGTGTCTCTCGATACGCGCGTCCCAGAAGACGTTTGGGGAGAAACTAAGAAACAGCCTGAGGATCCCGAAATTCAGGAAAGGCTCGCAGTTTGATGGAGTTCGAGAGCAAGATATTTGAAGAACCGGAATTGGAATTTGGCGATCAGCATCACCATCCAGACCCTCGACTTGGTCTCGTTGAGGCCGGTCCCCTGCAACCCCCTCTTGGGGAGGTAATCCGGGTTGGTGTCATTGGGAGCGCCAAGACAGTTGAAAGCACCAAGAATTACGTTTCAGCGATTGCATCAGGCGTTAAGGGCAAGACCGAGAAGCACCCTAATCTGCACCCTGATTTTCCAGGGCTCGGCAACCAAAACCCGTTTCGCTGTCGGTTTGAAATTTCGGAAGGCGCTACCGGTGCGCTGACCCAAAGCAAGATCGATAAGATCATCAAGGAGCCTAATCACGAAAAAGCGGTCGAGATGGCTGTCGATGAGATCGTTGCACTGTTGCAATCGCTTGATGATAGCGGCGATCGGCCACAGGTAACGATCGTAGCGCTTCCCGGTTCGCTAATTGAACGGGTTTGGAACGCGAAGGTCGATTCCAAGAGCACGACCGAGAAGGAAGATAGTGCGGGGTCCGATGCTCCAAATTTTCGCGGCCTTCTTAAAGCGAAAACGATGGACATTAGCTTCCCGATACAAATCGTTTGGGAAGATGTGATTGATGAAAAAGCGTCAATCCCCCAGAAGGTAAAAGAGAGCCGCGATCGCGATATACAAGACATAGCCGATAGAAGTTGGAATCTTCTAACTACCCTTTATTACAAAGGCTCTGGTCGCGTTCCATGGAGAAGGTTGCCGCGAGAGGATGAGTATGCTGCCTGTTACGTTGGGATCAGTTTTTATCGGGAAGCTGGCGGTCAACAACTCTTCACGAGTGCTGCCCAAATGTTCGACGAACGTGGTCGTGGGTTCATTCTAAAAGGCAAGCGTGCACAGACCGAAATTCGTGGTCGGCATCCATTCATGACTTTCAACGACGCCTATGAACTGATGACCCAGGTTCTAGCGGCGTACAAGACCCACCATAAGCATTTTCCTGCGCGCGTGATCGTATTGAAGACCTCTCGATTTAGAGATGAGGAAGCAGAAGGAATCTTAAAGGCTCTTGAGGAATCCGGAACAGAAATGCGGGATCTGGTCTGGGTTCAGGAATCTTACTCTGTCAAGATTTTGCGGGATGGAAATTACCCCGTATTGCGCGGAACATTTGTAAACCTTGGAGGAAAGGGAATGCTCTACACGAATGGGAGCATCCCGTACTATGGGACTTATCCAGGTCTTTATGATCCAAGGCCTTTGCTGCTCTGCCCCCATGAAAGTTGCGACAGCACGGTCGCGCAAATCGCCGAGGAAGTATTGTCCCTAACAAAGATAAATTGGAATTCCACGCAGATGAATCAGCGACTTCCGATACCCATTCGGGCAGCACGAAAAGTTGGAGAAGTGTTGAAGTATATTAAAGAGGGGCAGCCTGTTAGCAGTGACTATCGGCGATATATATGACTGCACCTAGATGTGCCTCCCTCGGCAAGGGGCGTGCCGCCCCCGGTCCGTTCAGCCGGCGAAGGCCTTATAGGCGTCCTCGTCCATCAGGGCGTCCAAGTCCGACGGATCCTTGATCTTGATCTTGACGAACCAGCCCCCGCCCCGCGGGTCGCTGTTCACCGTCTCCGGCGCGTCGGGCAGGGCCTCGTTCACCTCGACGACCTCGCCGGCGACCGGGGCGTAGATCTCGCTCGCGGCCTTCACGGACTCGACGACCGCGAGATCGTAGCCCTTTGCCACTTTCTTGCCGACATCCGGCAGTTCGACGAAGACGACGTCGCCGAGCTGCTCCTGGGCGTAATCGGTGATGCCCACCATCCCGATATCGCCGTCGACGGAGATCCACTCATGATCTTCGGTGAATTTGATCGGCATGACGTTCTCTTATCCTTTTCTTCGGTAACGTTGTTCGACCATCGGAAAGGCGGAGACCGTGGCCTGCAGCGGTTTCCCGCGCACCACCGGATGCACCACCGTTCCGATTTCGGCGAAATCCCGGTCGACATACCCCATTGCGACCGGCGCGCCAACCGTCGGTCCGAACCCGCCGGAGGTGATCCGGCCGATGACGCGCCCCTCGTTGTCGGCGATCTCCGCGCCTTCCCTTGCGGGCTGACGGCCCTGGATCTTCAGGCCGACCCGGACCCGTTGGGTACCGTCCTTTAACTCACGCAGGATGCGATCCGCCCCGGGGAAGCCACCCTCCCGCCGCCGCCGCTTGCCGATCGCCCAGACCAGGTCGGCCTCGACCGGCGAGGTCCCGGTATCGATGTCGTGTCCGTAGAGGCAGAGCCCCGCCTCGAGGCGGAGGGAGTCCCGAGCGCCGAGACCGATGGGGGCGACCTCCTGCTCGGCCAGAAGCCGTCGGGCGAGTTTCTCGGCGTCGCGCGACTCGACCGAGATTTCGAAGCCGTCCTCGCCCGTATACCCCGACCGGGTCACCTGAGCCGGGATTCCGTCGAGCGACAGATCGGCACCGTCCATGAAGATCATCTCGGCCGCTTTCGGATCGAGCCGTTCCATGACGGCGCCGGCGGCCGGCCCCTGCAGCGCGAGAAGCGCCCTGTCGAACAGGGCCGTCAGCACGACCCCGTTCGGGAGGGATTCCTTAAGATACTCGAAATCCGCGTCCTTGCAGGCGGCGTTGACCACCAACGCCAGGTGATCCGCGCGCCGCAGAACCATGAGGTCGTCGCGCACGCCGCCCGCGTCATTGGTCAGCAACGCGTAGCGCTGACGCCCGGGTTTCAAGGACAGAAGATCGGCGGTCACCAGCGTTTCCAGCGCCTCGGCCGCGCTGTCCCCGGTCCCGCGCAGGGTGAGCTGGCCCATATGGGAGACGTCGAACAGTCCGGCCGCGGTGCGGCAATGATGATGCTCATGAAGGATCCCGGACGGATACTGCACCGGCATCGCATAGCCGGCGAACGGCACCATCCGCGCGCCGAGTTCCTCATGCAGCGCGTGCAGCGGGGTCTTCAGGAGATCGCTGGCGTTCATGTCTCAGCTCCCGGACTGGCGGAGATTGTCGTCGAGCTGCTCGGGCGAGAGCTGATAGCCGATCAGGATGCGGTAGTCCTCCCCGGCGGCGAGCGTCGGCAGCGGAATGATCTGCTTCAAGGGCTCGACCACCTGGACGGCCAACTGGCTCTGGGGGAATTCGAAGCGGGTCGGGAATATCCTCTTCTCGACGATGGCGTTCCCGCCGTCGAGGATGGCGACGAAATAGTCGAACTCGGCCAGTCCGCTCTGGTTCGCCGGCCCCTTTGTCACCGCCATGGTCAGCGTGACCTCGACCTCGACGGACGGGCCGCCGCGCTTGTAGACGCAGGTCGACGAGATCCCCTGCATTTCCGCCTCGACCAGGACATCCGACATGTCGCGTCCACCGGCCCGGTGGCTGACGAAGCGGGTCAGGTTGTCGACCACCCGCACATCGGGGCAGAAAAGGCGGATCGGCTCTTCCTCGGTGAAGACCGATTCGATCGATTCCTGCGCGCTCTCGCACGCGCCGAGAAGCGCGGCCATCGCGCCGAAACCAAAAACCAGGGAGAGGCGGCGAAGGGTCATATCCTCTGCTTTCACGCGGTCGATTAGGCTCTATAGTGAGATTTGGGCGATTGACGAGGCGCCCGCTAGACCATACGCACAGGCATCGGTGTCGGGCAACCGTTTGGCGGCCCCGTCCATCGGGACGCCGAAAGATGGCGCCAATGCTAGTATTGCGGCCCCGGAGCGCCCAAATGAACCGGGGCGTGCAACGGGGCAAGAGAGAAGGGACCGTTTGATGAATGTCGCGAGGACCAAGCCGCATCTGATGGTGAAACTCGCCGGGCCGCGCGGTTTCTGCGCCGGTGTCGATCGCGCCATCCAGATCGTCGAGCAAGCGATCCAGAAATTCGGGGCGCCGGTCTATGTGCGCCATGAGATCGTCCATAACCGCTATGTCGTCGAAAGCCTCGAGGCGAAGGGCGCCGTCTTTGTCGAGGAACTCGACGAATGCCCCGACGACCGGCCGGTGGTGTTCTCCGCCCACGGGGTGCCGAAGAGCGTGCCCGCCGAGGCGGAAGCCCGCCAGATGATCTATGTCGACGCCACCTGCCCCCTGGTCTCCAAAGTCCATCGCGAGGCCGAAAGGCACCACGCCGACGGCCGACTGATCGTGTTCATCGGCCATGCCGGCCATCCGGAGGCGATCGGCACCATGGGCCAGCTGCCGCCGGGGGCGATCCTGCTGGTCGAGACCAAAGAGGATGTCGCGAAGCTGGATATTCCGGCCGACGCGCCGCTCGCCTATGTCACGCAGACGACCCTATCCGTCGACGACACCCAGGAGATCATCGACACCCTGCGAGTGCGCTTTCCCCAGGTGGCCGCGCCGAAGAAGGAAGACATCTGCTATGCGACGACCAACCGCCAGGCCTCGATGCGGGCGGTCGCCAAGGACGCTGACGCGGTGATCGTCATCGGGGCGCCCAACTCCTCGAACTCGCGCCGGCTGGTGGAGGTGGCGTCCGCCGCGGGCGCGCAGAAGGCGATGCTGCTGCAAAAGGCGGCCGACCTCGATTGGGATTTCCTCGACGACGTGCGGACCCTCGGGATCAGCGCCGGAGCCTCGGCGCCGGAAATCCTGGTGACCGACCTTCTCGACAAGCTCCGGGAGCGGTTCGAGGTGGAGGCCGAGGAAATCACGCTGACCGAGGAAAACGTCATCTTCAAACTCCCGAAGATCGTCACCGCCTGACGAAGTCCAGGACACCTCCATGGCCGATGTGGAAGCCTTCACGGACGGGGCGTGCTCCGGTAATCCGGGTCCCGGCGGGTGGGGCGTGCTGTTGCGCTGGCGCGGCGTCGAGAAGGAACTCGCCGGGCATGAGGACGACACGACCAACAACCGCATGGAGCTGATGGCCGCCATCATGGCGCTGGAAAGCCTTAAACGGCCGCTCAGCATCGCGCTCCATACGGATTCGACCTATGTCCGCGACGGCATCACCAAATGGCTCCATGGCTGGAAAAAGAACGGCTGGCGGACGGCGGCCAAGAAGCCGGTGAAGAATCAGGACCTGTGGGAGCGACTCGACGAAGCCGCGAAGCGCCACGACATCGAATGGATCTGGGTCAAGGGCCATGCCGGGCACACCGAGAACGAGCGGGTCGACAAACTGGCGACCGACGCGGTCAAGGGCATCCTGCCGGAGGCGTAGGCCACCTATTCTGGAGAAAGGCGCAGACGAACGAACCCCCATGGGTTGCACAGTTTGCGTCGGACACTCTACTCTTCCCAGTTCATACTGTGCCTTCTGCGAGCTACCTATGGCAAAACGGCGTTACGTTATTTTCTGTGATGAGTCTTCAAAAAAAGGGGCACTTTTCTCGAACTTTTACGGTGGCGTATTGCTAAAAGCCGAAGATCGAGAATTGATTGAGCACCTGTTAAAAGAGAAAAAGGAAGAGCTGAACTTTTTCAAAGAATTAAAATGGACGAAAATTACCGAACAATACGAAGAAAAATATATTGAATTTATCCAATTTTATTTTTCTTTCATTAGAACAAACCGCCTACGAGTTCGAATTATGTTTACTCAAAACATTCACACGAAACCAACACTGACCGAAGAGCAAATTGAAAATCAATACTTTTTACTCTATTACCAGATGATAAAACATGCATTTGGGATACGGTATGCCAATCCAAATTCTTTAGACAAAGTGTACTTTAGCGTACTACTCGATGAAGTTCCACACTCAACAAAAAAACTGAATGAATTTCGCAGATACATTTCAAATATCGAAAACACATCTCTCCTCTATGGAAAAAATATATCTATCCCTAAATCTGAAATTGCAAACATTAATTCAAAGAGTCACAATATACTACAAGGATTAGATATTATCCTTGGGTCAATGTATTTTCGGCTAAACAAGCTAAATCTTGAGAAGCCAAATGGGCAAAGAGTGAGGGGCAAGAGAACCCGCGCGAAAGAGCGTGTATACAAAGCGATCAACAAAGAAATCCAGAAAATTTATCCACGCTTCAATATAGGCGCAACTACAGGGCACGATGGAGACTATTCAAATCGATGGCGACACCCATACCGCCATTGGCTTTTCAAGGCTAAAACGTCAACTGAGGATGAGAGTTAAGCCCCACCGAGGACTACTAATACTAAACGTGGAACGTTAAGCTTCGACCTCAGCAGGGCTACAAACAAGATATAGCATTAAGCGGTGTTTTTCAACGCAATATGCCGCCTCGTACAAGCCCGCACTTTATCTCGGGCTATCAAGAAATGGACACTCGCCCGGGCGCTCCAAAGAAAACCCCGCATCCGGCGGTGCGGAGCGGGGCGGAGTGGAGCACTAACCATCTTTGAGAGATGAGCGAATGCCCAATGAGGGGGGCGCGAGAGGGAAGCCGTCGCCAAACACCGGCGGTGGGGCTGGGGGTTGATCGAGCCTGGAGGGGCTGCTCCGACGAGATATCTGTCTTTGGCCCGATCATGGTGCAGGACGGTTGCCGCCCTCTCGCTGACTGGAAAAGTACAGTAACTTACACACTAAGATCAACAGTTATTTTCCGACTATACCCCAACTCCCCGCCGTTGCAGCGAAGGCGCCCCCGTGCTATCGCCCCGTTCCTAGGAAAACCCCGCCAGATCAAAGAGAGGAGCGCGCCCGGCCCATGCAGGTGACAGCGCTTGAAATCCCGGACGTTTTAGAGATCAGTCCGCCTAAATTCGGCGACCATCGCGGCTATTTCGCGGAGACCTACAACGCGATGAAGTTCGCCGACGCGACGGGGCTTGCCATCGACTGGGTACAGGACAATCAGTCCCTCTCCGCGACGCCGGGCACCCTGCGGGGGCTGCATTTCCAGGCCCCGCCGAGTCCACAGGCGAAGCTTGTCCGGGTGCTGCGTGGCCGGATCTGGGACGTTGCCGTCGATATCCGCAACGGCTCGCCGACCTATGGGAAGTGGGTCGCCCTGGAACTCAGCGAAGAGAACTTCAAACAGATCTTCGTGCCGCGCGGCTTCGCCCACGGCTTCATCACTTTGGAACCGGATACGATCGTGAGCTACAAGGTCGACGGCTATTACGACAAGGAGGCCGATGCCGGCCTCGCCTGGGACGATCCCACCCTGGCGGTCGCGTGGCCCCTCGACGGCCTGACGCCGGTCCTGTCGGAGAAGGACGGCACGCAACCCGCCTTCGCCGACTTCGTGTCTCCCTTCGCCTACGAGGCCGCCCGATGAGCATACTGGTGACAGGCGGGGCCGGCTTCATCGGCTCGGCGGTCGTCCGGCAGTTGATCGCCGAGACCAACGAGACCGTGGTCACGCTGGACAAGCTGACCTATGCGGCGAACCCGCATTCCCTCGGTCCCGCGCTGGAGGATGCCCGGCACACGTTGGTCGAGGCGGATATCTGCGACCGGGACGCGGTGACCGAGATCCTGGCGGCGCACAAGCCCCGGGCGATCATGCATCTGGCCGCCGAAAGCCATGTCGACCGCTCGATCGACGGCCCCGGCGACTTCGTCCGTACCAATGTGGACGGCACCTTCCAGCTGCTGCAGGCCACGCTTGGCTATTGGCGGGGGCTGGGCGATAGCAAACAGGCGGATTTCCGTTTCCACCACATCTCCACCGACGAGGTGTTCGGCTCGCTCGGCCCGGAGGGCTACTTCACCGAGACCACGCCCTACGCGCCCAACTCGCCCTATTCCGCGTCCAAGGCGTCGTCGGACCATCTGGTCAGGGCCTGGCATCACACCTATGGCCTGCCGGTGGTGATGTCGAACTGTTCGAACAATTACGGCCCCTGCCAATTCCCGGAAAAGCTCATCCCTCTGATGATCCTGAAGGCGGTGGCCGGCGAGGCGTTGCCGATCTACGGCAAGGGCGACAATGTCCGCGACTGGCTCTATGTGGAGGATCATGCGGCGGCGCTCCGCCTGATCCTCGCCAAGGGGCGGGTCGGCGAGAGCTACAATGTCGGCGGCGACGCGGAACGAACCAATATCGCGGTCGTGGACCGGATCTGCGCCCTGCTGGACGACATGTTGCCCGACAGCGCGCACCGGCCCCATAACCGGCTGAAAACCTTCGTCGCCGACCGGCCGGGCCATGACAAGCGCTATGCGATCGACGCGACGAAGATCAAGACGGAGCTCGGCTGGGCGCCGTCGGTGGACTTCGAGGAAGGACTCGAACGCACCATCCGATGGTATCTCGACAATCCGGCCTGGATCGAGGCGATCCGCGACGGCAGCTATCTCAACCGGCGGGGAACCGCCGCATGAAGGTCCTGGTGACGGGTGCCGCCGGTCAGGTGGGGACGGAATTGCTGGCCCTCGACGGACAGCGGGGGCTGAGCTTCGTCGGCCGGACCCGGGCCGATCTCGACATCACCGACGCGGAGGCCGTCCGGGCCGCCGTGGCCGATGTCGATGCCGTGGTCAATTGCGCCGCCTACACGGCCGTCGACCAGGCCGAAGAGGACCGTGACCGGGCCTTCGCCGTCAACGCCACCGCCCCCGGCCTGCTGGCCGCGGCGACGGCGGCACGGGGCATCCCGCTGATCCACATCTCCACGGATTATGTGTTCGACGGCACGAAATCCGGCGCCTATGGCGAGGACGACCCGGTCGCCCCGCTGGGCGTGTATGGCGCCAGCAAGGAGGCCGGAGAACAGGCCGTTCGGACGGCCAATCCCAAGCATCTCATCCTGCGCACCGCCTGGGTCTATGCCGCCCATGGCAAGAATTTCGTTCGCACCATGCTGCGGGTCGGGGCCACCCGCGACGCGCTCAAAGTCGTCAAAGACCAGCATGGCACGCCGACGGCGGCCAAGGACATCGCGGCGGCGATCGCCGATATTCTCGCGAAGATCGGCGACAGGCAATCCGACTGGGGCACCTATCACCTGACGGCCCGGGGCAACGCGACCTGGTACGACTTCGCCCGTGCGATCTTCGACCGCGCCGCCCCGGCGACCGGCCGCAAACCCGAGATCGCCGCCATTCCGTCCTCGGAATACCCGACGCCCGCCAAACGACCTGAGAATTCGGTCCTGGACTGCGCGAAGATCGACCGGATCTGGGCGCCGCCCCGGCGGCCCTGGCAGGACGGCATGGCCGACGTCGTCGACGCGTTGGTCGCGGCCGGCGAGGGCAAGGCCGGCTGAGACAAGGTTCTCCCCGAGTTCCAGGGGACGTAGAGGAAAGAGAGCAGGTTCCATGAAAGGTATCATTCTTGCCGGCGGTCTCGGCACCCGGCTTCACCCGCTGACCCTGGCCATCTCCAAGCAGATGCTGCCGGTCTACGACAAGCCGATGATCCATTATCCGCTCTCCACGCTCATGCTGGCGGGGATCAAGGAGATCCTGTTGATCTCGACGCCCCAGGACCTGCCGATGTACCAGCGCCTGCTGGGCGACGGCGGCCAGTGGGGTATCCACATCGACTATGTCGCGCAGCCCTCCCCCGACGGTCTGGCCCAGGCCTTCATTCTCGGCCGGGACTTCATCGGCGACGACTCCTGCGCCCTGGTGCTCGGCGACAACATCTTCTTCGGCCACGGCCTGACCGAAATGCTGCACCGCGCGGCGAACCGGCAGCGTGGCGCCACGGTGTTCGCCTATGAGGTCCGCGATCCGGAGCGCTACGGCGTGGTCGCCTTCAAGGACGGCGGGATCGCCACGTCGATCGAGGAAAAACCCAAGGAGCCGAAGAGCCGCTGGGCGGTGACAGGTCTCTATTTCTACGACAACGACGTGGTCGACATCGCCGCCAATGTGAAGCCGTCGCACCGGGGCGAGTTGGAAATCACCGACGTCAACAACGCCTATCTGGAGCGCGGCGACCTCAACGTCGAGCAGTTGGGCCGCGGCTTCGCCTGGCTCGACACCGGCACCCATGACAGCCTGCTGCAAGCCTCGGAATTCGTCCGTACGGTCGAGGACCGGCAGGGCGTCAAGATCGGCTGCGTCGAGGAGGTCGCCTACAATATGGGCTATATCGACGCCGCTCATCTGCGGGTCCTCGGCGAAAGCCTCGCCAAGAGCGGATATGGCGACTATCTGATCCGGATCGCCGACGATGCGGCCGGTCATTAGCCTCCTCTTCGCGGTCTTGTTCGCCCTGCCGGCGGCCGCGCAGGAAGCGCCGACGCTGGCCTTCCCACTTGCCTGCTCGCTGGGCGAGACCTGCTGGGTCTATCAATACCCCGACACCGATCCCGGCCCCGGCTGGCGCGATTATCGCGGCGGCAAGATGAGCTATGACGGCCATGACGGCACCGATATCGGCGTCGAGGACATCGACGACATCGAAACCGGAATCCCGGTGCTGGCCGCCGCCGACGGGACCGTCTTCCGCCTGCGCGACGGCGTTCCCGACCGGATCGTCACGGACGAGACCCGGGAGGCCACCAGCAGGATCGGCTGCGGCAACGCCGTTCTGCTGGAGCACGGCGGGGGCTGGACGACGATCTACTGCCATTTGAAGCGGGGCAGCGTCATGGTGGCCGAAGGGGACAGTGTCCGAACCGGCGACCCGCTCGGCTTTCTCGGCCTTTCCGGCCTGACCGAGTTTCCCCATCTCGAATTCCAGGTCCGCAAGGACAACCAGGTCGTCGATCCCAACGCCACGGGCCTGTGGGCGACCGACGAGATCGCGCGGGCCTATGGCCCGGTCGTGCTCCATGTCGGTTTCGCGAAACAGGCGCCGGAGAAGACGCGGATCATCGCCGGCGACTACGAGCCGGCCGAACTGACGCGGGACGGCGGTAATTTCCTGTTCTACGTCACGGTTCTCGGCGCGGCCCCCGGCCAGACCCTCAGTCTCGCGATCACCGGACCGGACGGACGCCGCCTCGCCGGAGACGAAATCAGCGTCGACCGGGCGCAGATCCTGAGAACCAACTGGATCGGGCTGCGCGATATCTCCGGCCTCGACCCGGGGACCTATCGCGCGACGGCGGTCCTGACCGAGGGGGATGGCGGGGAAAGCAGCCGCACCGCCGATGTCACGCTGCTGCCCTGAAGAAGAGACCCGAAGAAAACACCTGATCCGCGCCAACTGACACTTGCAACTGAAGGCGAAGACTGCATAGTCCCGCCATCCTCAAAACAGCGCTTATTCCGCATCCAATTCCCGGTGAACCACCCATGCATCGCTATCGCACCCATACCTGTGCCGAACTCCGTTCCGAGCATGTCGGCGAAACCGTCCGCATCTCCGGCTGGATCGCCCGCAAGCGGGATCACGGCCAGCTCGTCTTCATCGACCTGCGCGACCATTACGGCACCACCCAGTGCGTCATCGATACGGAAATGGCGCTGTTCGAGAAGGTCGAGAACACCCGTGTCGAAAGCGTTGTGACGGTCACCGGCCGGGTCGTCGAACGGGCGGCGGAGACGGTGAACGAGAAACTGCCGACCGGGCATATCGAGGTGCTGATCGACGATTACGAGGTCCAGTCGGCCGCCGAGGTGCTGCCGATGCCGGTGATGGGCGACGAGGTGGCCGGCGAGGAAACCCGCCTGAAATACCGCTTCCTCGACCTGCGCCGGGAAGAGATGCAGCGCAAGATCAAGCTGCGCAGCGACATCGTCTCCTCGATCCGCCGGCGGATGAACGATCAGACCTTCATGGAGTTCCAGACGCCGATCCTGACCGCTTCCAGCCCCGAGGGCGCGCGGGACTTCCTGGTGCCGAGCCGGATGCATCCGGGCAAGTTCTACGCCCTTCCCCAGGCGCCACAGCAGTTCAAGCAGCTGACCATGGTCTCCGGCTTCGACCGCTATTTCCAGATCGCCCCCTGCTTCCGGGACGAGGACACGCGGGCCAACCGGGTCTACGAGTTCTACCAGCTCGACGTGGAGATGAGTTTCGTCACTCAGGACGACGTGTTCGCGGCGATGGAGCCGGTGTTGCACGGGGTGTTCACCGAGTTTTCCGATTGGGACGTCACGCCGATGCCGTTCCCGCGGATTCCCTATGCCGAATCGATGCTGAAATACGGCAACGACAAGCCCGATTTGCGGATTCCGTTCGAGATCTGCGACGTCACCGACGTGTTCAAGGGCTCGGATTTCGCGATCTTCGCCCGCAACATCGAAAAGGGTGCCGTCGTGCGCGCCATCCCGGGTCCGAAACTGGGCAGCCGGGCGATCTGCGACCGGATGAACGCCTGGGCCCAGGGCGAAGGCGCCCCCGGGATGGGCTATATCATCCTGGCCGAGGGCGGAGGCCGAGGCCCGGTCGCCAACAAGCTGACCGCCGAGCAGCTTCAGACCCTCAAGGACCGCACCGGCATGGGCGACGGGGACGCGATCTTCTTCGCCTGCGACAAGGCCAATCAGGCCGCCGACCTCGCCGGTAAGGCGCGTCTCAAAATCGGTCACGACCACGACCTGATCGAGCCGAACTGCTTCAAGTTCTGCTGGATCGTCGACTATCCGATGTATGAGTTGGACGAGGCGACCGGCAAGATCGAGTTCTCCCACAACCCGTTCTCCATGCCCCAGGGCGGGCTCGAGGCACTGGAGACCAAGGATCCGCTGGATGTCATGGCCCACCAATACGACGCGGTGGTGAACGGTGTCGAACTCGGCTCCGGCGCGATCCGGAACCACCAGCCCGACGTGATGGTGAAAGCGTTCGAGATCGCCGGCTATCCGGCCGAGGCGGTGAAGTCCAAATTCCCGGCCCTCTATCAGGCCTTCCATTACGGGGCGCCGCCGCACGGCGGGATCGCCACCGGCATCGACCGCAAGGTCATGCTGCTGTCCGGCGAGCCCAACATCCGGGAGGTCATCCTATTCCCGATGAACCAGCGCTCCGAGGACCTTCTGATGGGCGCGCCGGGCGAGGTCGACAAGTCGGCCCTGGACGAACTCTCGATCCGCCTCGCCCCGAAGATCAAGACGGACTGAGCAGGCACGGCGGCCTCGCGCACGCAAAAGGAACAAAGAGAGCCTTGTTTAACACCTAAGATGGCATTATCCAAAGAGGGTGCCATCGGGTGTGGAGGCTGTCATGCGCAGACCGATCATCGTTCTGACCGCGGCGATCGCCTTGGCGGGCCTGTCGGCCTGTCAGACGACGGGGAGGGTGGTGGAGACCCTGACCCCGATTCCGGTCAAGGCGCAGGAGACCACCAAACCGATCGCCTTCCGCAAGATCGTCAGCCGTATTCCAGGGGACAAGCGGATCGGATCGATCGGCGTCGGCGTGCTTTGCGTGCCGTCAACCAGCCTGTTTGGCCCGGGCAGGCGGCAGAGGCTCGACGACGACCGGTTCAACGACATCTTCCGGGATTCGCTCACCGAGGCGAACTACGAGGTCGTCGGGGATCCCGACCGTCTGTTCGGCGACCCTGACCTCGACCGGGCGGAGTATTTCGTCGCCGGCCTCGTCGTCGACGCCGAGACCACGGGCTGTTTTCCCTATGGAGGCTTCGGCATCTATTCCAGCGGTGACGGGACCGCCTTCCTGGAGGTCGAATGGCAGGTCTACGATACCCTGCGCCGCCGGGTGGTGCTGGAACTCGACACCCAGGGCTCCGGCCGGGTCGAGGGCGTTCGCGCGCCGATGGCGGAGGCAACCGACGCCGCATTCGCCGCCGCGGTGGCCAATCTTCTGGCCGACCGGCGGTTCTACGACCTTCTTCGGACCCCCGGACCCGGCGCGGCTCCCGAAGGACTGAAGGGTGCCCTCGCCCTGACCTTCGACGCCAATCCCGGCGTCGACTACGACACGCTCAAATACTCGGTGGCCACCATCCGCTCCCCCAACGGGATCGGCTCCGGCTTCCTGATCGAAAAGAACCTCTTCCTGACAAATGAGCATGTGGTCGGCACCGCCAAGAAGGTCCGGGTGGTCCTGGAGGGCGGCCTCGAGGTCGACGGCCGGGTCACGTCACGAAATCCCGTCCGCGACGTCGCCACGGTCGAGGTGGAGATCGAGGGGCGCCCCCTCTCCATCGCCACAACTCGGCCGAAGGTGGGGGACGACGTCTTTTCCATCGGCACGCCGCTGGACGAAAAGCTGGCCGGGACCCTGCGCCGAGGGATCGTCAGCGCCGAGCGCCGCTATGATAATCTGACTTTCCTTCAGGCCGATGTCGGCCTCAATCCCGGGAACTCGGGCGGGCCGCTGCTCGACAACAAGGGCAATGTGGTCGGCGTGGCCGTGAGCGGGGTGATGATCTTCGGCAGCCAGCAGGGCCTCAACTTCTTCATCCCGATCGAGGACGCGCTCTCGGCCATCGTCAAAGAACCTTCGCAGTCTTAAACGGTGAATCGTCCGATCGGTCTGCTATACCCATATGCTGATGAGGGCGCTTGACGCCCGGCCCCGCCCGAACGGCGACCCCAAGGATGGGAAAGATGACTGACAAGACGACCTTCGCTCGCCGGAAGACCCGCCGGGTCTTTCTGAAATCCGCCGCAGCCCTGGGCGCGCTCGCGACGCTGCCCGCCTCGATCCGGCTCGGCCATGCCGCCGATCCGATCATTCTCGGCGATCTCAACAGCTATAGCCGCTTCGCCGCCTTCACCATCCCCTATCGCAAGGGCTGGCAGTTGGCCCTGGAGGAAATCAACGCCGCCGGCGGCGTGCTCGGGCGCCCGCTCGCGGTCGAGACCCGCGACGACGGCGCGACTCCGGCGGATGCCCAGCGGACCGCCAACGAGCTGGTCACCCGGGCCGGCGCGGAGGTTCTGTTCGGCACCCTGCTGTCCCATGTCGGCCTTGCGGTGAGCGACTTTGCCGCCCGCCGCAATGTCCCCTATCTCGCCGCGGAACCGTTGACCGACGCGCTGATCGGCGATGGCGGCAACGCCATGACCTACCGCCTGCGGCCGGGCACCTTTACCCAGGCCAACATGCTGGCCGAGGCGGCGTCCAAGCTGCCGGCGAAGCGCTGGGCGACCATCGCGCCGAACTATGAATACGGCCAGTCGGCCGTCGCCGCCTTCCAACAGGCCCTGAAAGCCCGCCGCCCGGACGTGGAATTCGTCGCCGAGCAATGGCCCGGTCTCGGCAAGATCGACGCCGGCGCCTCCGTCACGGCCCTGCAAGGCGCGGCTCCCGAGGCGGTATTCAACGTCCTGTTTGGCGGGGATCTGGCGAAATTCGTCCGCGAGGCCCGGGTCCGTGGCTTCCTGGAGACATTCTCCGGCGTGTCGATGCTCACCGGCGAACCGGAATGGCTCGACCCGCTGGGGGCCGAGGCGCCGGTCGGCTGGATCGCCACCGGTTATCCCTGGCACGAATATGAAAGCCCGGCCCACGATGCCTTCAGGCAGGCCTATGAAGCGGCCCACGACGATTATCCGCGTCTCGGTTCGGTCGTCGGCTATGTCTCACTGAAGGCCATCGCC
This sequence comes from Alphaproteobacteria bacterium, assembly GCA_024743275.1. Taxonomy (GTDB): domain Bacteria; phylum Pseudomonadota; class Alphaproteobacteria; order JANSWW01; family JANSWW01; genus JANSWW01. Next base: position 84,514 of record JANSWW010000009.1, on the reverse strand, counting down.
CAGGCCATCGAGAAGGCCGGCTCGACCGACGCGGACGCGGTCGCGGCGGCGTTCAACGGGCTCACCGTCGGCGGACCGTTCGGCGACGTCACCTTCCAGGACGACCGGCAGAGCACCATGGGTGCCTTCGTCGGCACCATCGGGCTGATCGACGGCAAGCCCCGCCTGACCGATTGGACCTTCAAGGACGGCAGCGACTATCTCAATCAGTCGCCGCCGGCCTGAGGAAGGGCGTTAGAGGGCGGCGAGGACGTGCTCGGCCCCGGAAACGTTCATTTCCGGCGGTGCGTTCTCGACGGAGAGATGGGTGACCTTGCCGTCCTCGACGATCATCGCATAGCGCTTGGAGCGCGTGCCGAGGCCGAAGCCGCTGCCGTCGAAGTCCAGGCCGGCGGCCTTGGTGAACTCGGCGTTGCCGTCGGAAAGCATCAGGATGTCGTCGCCCGCGCCCTGCTGCTTGCCCCACTCTTGCATCACGAACATGTCGTTCACCGACACGCAGGCGATGGTGTCGACGCCCTTGCCCTTGATCGAACCGGCGTGCTCGATGAAGCCCGGCAGATGTTTGGCCGAGCAGGTCGGCGTGAAGGCGCCCGGCACGGCGAAGACGACGACCTTCTTGCCCTTGAACAACTCGTCGCTGGACATCTCGGCCGGACCGTCGGCGGTCAGCATGCGGAAGGTGGCTGCGGGAACGCTGTCCCCCACGGAAATCGTCATGGTCTTTTCAGTCCCTGTTTTTGACAACGCCGATTTCCGGCCCGGCGTCGGTGGCCCTCACGCTATGTAGGGCGCCACCCCGGAGCGGCAAAGGGAGCGCGCGTGGGAGAGGCGGTTAAATCCTCTCTCAACCGCCCCGCGCCTGCTCCACCGCGTCCAGCACCGCCTCCACGGTCAGGAGTTCCGGCAGCGCGATGCCGTCCGGGGCGGCCGGCCCATAGACCGCGTTGAACGGGATGCCGTAGCGCCCGAAGCTGGCGAGATAACGGCTGATCCGATCGTCCGGATTGGTCCAATCGGCCCGCACCGCGGTGACCCCGTCCCCCCCGATCAGGGCGGTGATCGCCTCGGCGTCCAGCACCAGCCGCTTATTGACCTTGCAGGTCAGGCACCAGTCGGCGGTGACGTCCACCAGGACCACCTCGCCCGCCTTGACCCGGCTCTGGATCAACGCCGGGTCGAAGTCGGCCCACAGCGCGTCGCTGGCAGGGGCCGGTGTCTCCACCGGCGTCGCTTGCCCGACCCAGGCCGGCAGGGAGAGCGTGACGAGCGCCGTCAGGGCCGCGCCGGCCCAGACACCGGCCACGCGTCTCTGCCCCACCTGACCGCGCAGGGCCAGCAGGCCGAGAAGCAGCGCCGCGCCGATGCCCAGGGCGACCGCCGTCATGACGCCGGCCTGGACCCAGACGATGGAGAGCAGCCAAACGGCCGTGGCGACCAGTGCGAAAGCCAGGACCCAGCGCAGCTTGACCATCCACGGGCCGGGACGTGGCAGCCGCTGCGCCAGGGCGGGAACCGCCGCGACCAGCAGGAAGGGTGCCGCGAGACCGACCCCCAGGGCCGCGAAGATCACCACGATCTCCAGCGCGCCCCGGCCCAGCGCGAAACTGACCGCCGTCCCGACAAAGGGCGCCGAACAGGGCGTGGCCAACAGGGCCGCGAAGGCGCCCTGGCCGTATTGGGCCACTAATCCCTGCCCACCGGTCGCCTTGAGGGCGCCGTCGCTGACCTTCTGCGGCAGGGCGAACTCGAAGAAGCCGAGGAGATTGGCGGCGAACAGGCTCAACACCACCACCATGAAGCCGAGCAGCAGCGGTTCCTGGAACTGGATGCCCCAGCCGACCACGGCGCCGGCGCTCTTGAGCGCGATCAGGCCGCCGGCGAGCGCCAGCATGAAACTCAGAATACCGGCCGAGGAGGCGAGGAAGCCGGCCCGGATCTCCCGCAATTCCCGCCCGCCAAAGCCGATCACCTTCATCAGCTTCAAGGACAGCACCGGCAGGACGCAGGGCATCAGATTGAGGATCAGCCCGCCGAGCAGAGCGAACCCGATCATGCTCAGCCAGGGTACCGATTCCTCCGTCCCCGTCCCGGCGCCCCCCGCGGTGACCGACTGCTCGATCGCGCCCTCCGGCGACAGCACGGTCACCGTGAGCGCCGTGTCGGCGGCGACCAGACCGGTGTCCCCCTGAACGTCCATACGGGCGGCGAAGCCCTGTGCCGTCGGCCGTATCTCGGGCTTCGAAAAGGCGACACCCAGCGGCCCCTCGACGATCACGTCGGCCCCCGCCAGGGGAAGGCCGGCCACGGCGACGGTGATCGCGGGCGCCGTGTCGGCACTGCCCGTGGAGGGGGCCGGGGCGAAGGCGGACTCGACGGTGGCGCCGAACAGGCCGGCGGGAACCGGGACCTTGCCGAGCGCCTTGCCGATGGCCTGGGTATGCTCCGTCGGCTCCCCGGTCCCGTCGAGGGTCAAGGCAAGCTCCGCCTCGAAGGGCACGCAGATATCGGAACAGGTGAGATAGGAGACCTTCTGGCGGACGGTGACCGGCTTATCCGGATCGTCGATCCTAACCGTAAGCGGCAACACGGCCTTGCCGCCATAGCCGAAGCTCTCCAGCCCGAAGATCGAGAACCGCTTTGGCGCCGGCCATTCCAGCGCGATGCTCGCCAGATTCTCGGAACCCTGGTCCGTCAGTTCGGGCGGATAGCCCGCGTCCCCGGGGGACCGCCAATAGACCTTCCAGGTCTCGGCGAGATCGAATTCCAGCGCCAGCGGCAGCGCCCCGCCGGCCATCGGACCGTCCGCCCCGGCAATCAGGCGGACAGGCGCCACGTCGCTGTCCGACCAGCCGGTCGCCACCTCCCCGCCGGCGGACGTCTCCTGGGCCAGGGCGCCGCCGACCAGCGCAGTGCCGACCAGGGCGGCCCCGAGCACCAGGGCGGCGCTCACCCGGCGCAGCGCTCGGACAAGCCCCCGGGTTCGCCGCTTTCGGCCGTCATTCTCGATCGCTGTCCGCCCCGCCATCAAAAGCCCATCTTCCACCATATCGTGAGTTCGCGAATCCAAATCCGGTTCCGAGTGTTTTATCGCCGCGAATTGTGCCCAATATAGGGAGGAGAGAACAGGCTAACACTCACAAAGCCGACAGCGGGCGCCCCGCCTCACCGATCTTGTGGGCGAACAGGCCCCAAGATGTGTATCGTGGCCGGAGGACAGCCCACCCGCCCCCGTCGGAGCGAAGGGTGTAGAGACCATGACCGAAGACGACACACGCCCAGAAGACCAGAAGCGGGAAGACCCGAATCAGGAAGATCCTTATGGCGACGACGACGGCTATCTCGCCGGCCATTTGTTGATCGCGATGCCGTCCATGCTCGACCCGCGCTTCTCCCGCACGGTGATCTATCTGTGCGCCCATAACGAGGAGGGCGCGATGGGTCTGGTGATCAACCGGCTGATCGGCTCGCTCACCTTCACCGAGCTGTTGGACCAGCTCAACGTGAAGGCCGATCTGGTGCTGCCGACGAAGCCGGTCCATTTCGGCGGGCCGGTGGAGACCACAAGGGGCTTCGTCCTCCATTCGAGCGACTTCGTCTCGGAGGAAAGCGTCGAGATGGACCAGGGCATCGCGCTGACCGCGACCATGGACATCCTGCGCCTGATCGCCGAGGGCGAGGGGCCGAGCCAGTCGATCATGGCGCTCGGCTATGCCGGATGGGGACCGGGCCAGCTCGAAAAGGAGATTCAGGAGAACGCCTGGCTCTCGGTCAAACCGGACATGGATCTCCTGTTCGGCAACGATCTCGACGACAAATGGGATCAGGCGCTGGCCAAGCTCGGCATCTCCGCCCATCTGCTGTCCGGCGACGCCGGACATGCGTGAGGGCCACGCTTAAAGGACCACGCTAAAAGGACACGCCGAACGCCGCCCTACATCCCGCGCTCGGCGTCCTCCCGGAGGCGGGAGAACAGCACGTGGTCCTGCCAGCGGCCGTTGATCCGGAGGTATTTGCGGGCAATGCCCTCCTGCACGAAGCCGCTGCGCTCCAGCACCGTGCGGCTGGCGACATTGTGGGGCAGGCAGGCGGCCTCGATCCGGTGCATCGACAACTGCTCGAAACAGAAGCCCGAGGCGGTGATGACCGATTCGGTCATATAGCCCTTGCCGACATGGGGCAGGCCCATCCAATAGCCGAGCGCGCAGGATTGGGACACGCCCCGGCGGACATTGGAAATGGTCAAACCGCCGACCAAAGCCTGATCGGTCTCCCGGAAAATGAAAAACGCGTAGCCGCGGTCCTGCACCCAATCGGTGGCATAGCGGTCGAGCCGCCGGCGGAAGGCCGCCCGGGTCAGGGTGTCGGCGCTCCAGGTCGGCTCCCACGGCGTAAGATGATCGCGGGACAGCGCGCGAAGCTGCGCCCATTCGCGCCAATCGCTGCGCCGGGGCGGTCGCAACATGACCCGATCGCCCCGGAGATGAGGTTCCGAGCGACCCTGTTGGAAAATCTCGAAAACCATGGCTGCCTCCCCATGCCCCACGGCCCATCAACCACTTTTAGAGTGTCGGGCGTTTCGCCTGATGGAAACAATCCCCGATTTTGGAGGGTGCGACGTTACGCCGCAAGCCGTTCCTGAATCCGTTCGATCGGCTCCAGGGTCCGGCAGGGGCCGATGGCGCTCACGGTCGGGGCGGTGGCGGTGAGCCTCGAGATGACCCGCCGGATCTGCGCCGCGTCGACCGCCTCGATCTTGGCGACCTGCTCGGCGATCGGGATCGCCCGGCCGTGAATCAGAAGATGCTGGGCCAGGGTCTCGGCCCGGTTTCCGGTGCTCTCCTGCCCCATCAGGATGGAAGCCTTGAGCTGCGCCTTGGCCCGCTCGATCTCCTCCTCGCTCAAAGTCTCGGCGGTGTGGTGGTATTGCTCGCAGACCACCGGGATCAACTCGGCGGCCTCGTCCGGTCCGGTCCCGGCATAGACGCCGAAGAAGCCCGAATCGAGGAAGGGCGACGCGAAGCTGAATACCGAATAGACCAACCCGCGCTTTTCCCGGACCTCCTGGAACAGGCGCGAGGACATCCCGCCGCCGAACAGGGTCGAGAACACCTGCATGGCGTGATAGTCGGGATCGGCGAACGCCATGCCCTCGGTGCCGAGAATGACGTGGAGCTGTTCGAGATCCCGTTCGACCCGGATATCGCCGCCGCTATAGGCGGCGGGCTCGGTCTGGCCGGCGCCGGTCGGGGCGAGAGCGCCGAAATGGGTGCCGACCAGATCGACGACCCGGTCGTGCTCGACATTGCCGGACGCGGCGAACAGCAAGGTATCGCCGCCGTAAGCCCTCTCGACATGGGCCACCAGATGGTCGCGGGTGATCGCCTGAACGGTTTCCGCCGTGCCCAGCACCGGCCGGCCGACCGGCTGGTTGGGGAAGGCCGCTTCCTGGACATGGTCGAAGATGATGTCGTCCGGCGTGTCGTGGGACTGGCCGATCTCCTGCAGCACCACCGAGCGCTCGCGTTGCAATTCGGTCCCGTCGAAGACCGAACGCGTCAGGATGTCGCCCAGGATGTCGACGGCCAGCGGCACGTGCTCGTCCAGAACCTTGGCGTAATAGGCGGTGTTCTCCCGGCTTGTGTAGGCGTTGATATGACCGCCCACGGCCTCGATCTCCTCGGCGATCCCAAGGGCCGAGCGGCGTTCCGTGCCCTTGAAGGCCATATGTTCGAGAAGATGGGAGATGCCGTTGAGCTCCGCCGTCTCATGCCGCGCGCCGATGCCGATCCAGGCCCCGAGGGAGGCGGAATGGACATGGGGCATGGCGTCGGTGGCGACGACGATGCCGTTGGGAAGCTTGGTGATCTCGGATGCCATAAAGGGTTTATGCTCTTTCATCCTAACGCGGCGGACGTCCCAACGCGGGGCGACCTCACCGCTTCAGCGTTTCTTCGATATGATCCTGAACCGTTTTCAGGTCGTTGGGCAAGCTGGTCTGCCGCTCCGCGCGGTCGAGAAGATCGGCGAGGCGCCCCGGCAGGGCCGGGCGCAGACCGACGGCCCGTTCGACCGCATCTGGGAATTTGGCCGGGTGAGCGCAAGCCAGGGCGACCACGGGGCTGGTTCCCGCCAGGTGCCGCAGCCGCTCCGCCGTCTCGACCGCGATGGCGCTGTGCGGGTCGAGGATCTCGCCGGTGCCCTCGTGCAGCTTCTTGATCACGGCCAGGGTCTCCTCGTCGCTCACCCGCGTCCCGTCGAAGGTCTCGCGGACCGAGTTCAGGGCGTTTTCGCTGACCGAGAACGTCCCCTCCTGCCGGAAGCGGGTCAGGGTGTCGGCCACCGCCGCGCCGTCGCGGCCATAGAGGTCGAAGAGCAGCCGTTCGAAATTGGACGAGACCTGAATGTCCATGGACGGGCTCAAGGATGGCTCCACCGCCGCCATGGTCATCGCGCCGCTCTCGAAGAAGCGGGCCAGGATGTCGTTGCGGTTGGTGCCGACGAACAGCTTGTCGATCGGAACCCCCATGCGCTTGGCGCCATAGGCGGCGAAGACATTGCCGAAATTGCCGGTCGGGACGGAGAAGCTGACCGACCGGTCCGGCGCGCCGAGCGCGACGGCGCTGGAGACATAGTAGACGATCTGCGCGACGACCCGGGCCCAATTGATGGAGTTGACCGCCGACAGATTCATCCGCTTGCGGAAATCGGCGTCGTTGAACATGGCCTTCACCATGTCCTGGCAGTCGTCGAAGGTCCCTTGCAGAGAGAGCGCGTGGACATTGGCCGCGTCGATGGTGGTCATCTGGCGACGCTGCACCTCGGAAGTCCGGCCCTCCGGGAACAGGATGAAGATATCGATGGCCGACCGGTCGCGGCAGGCCTCCATGGCCGCCGACCCGGTATCGCCGGAGGTCGCCCCGACGATGGTCACCCGCTCGCCGCGCTGGGCCAGCAGATGATCGAACAGGCGCCCGAGGAATTGCAGGGCGACATCCTTGAAGGCCAGCGTCGGGCCGTGGAACAGCTCCAGAAGCCAAAGATTCTGGTCCAGCTCCTTCATTGGCACGACGGCCCGGTGGGAGAAGGTGCCATAGGTCTCGTCGATGATCCGGTCGAGATCGGCCGGCGCCACCGTTTCGCCGACAAAGGGACGGATCACCCGTTTGGCGATCTCCGCGTAGCTCAGCCCCCGCATCGCCCGCAGATCGGCGGCGGAGAGCGTCGGCCAGGTCTCCGGGACATAGAGCCCGCCATCGGTGGCGAGCCCGGCCAGAACGGCGTCGTCGAAGGGCAGCACCGGGGCCTGCCCCCGGGTGGAGATATAGCGCATGGGGACCTCTGAACTGGGCGGAGCGCGTGGAACGACGGATCATGTAGCACCGTTGGACGCGGCCCGAAAGCCGGTGGCGGAATGGCTGACCTACAATCCTTGCCGCTGTGCCGCCGCGACCGCCGCCAGGATCTCCCGGTCCATACGCATCACCGCCTCATGGCCCAGTCGGATGGCTTCCTCCGGCCGGTCGAACTCGAAAAGCCCCATATGGCCGAGCCGCGGCGTCAGCAGCACATCCGGCGGATCGCCGGCCAGACGCGAGCGGGAAATCCGGTCGAGCACGATCCCCAGCGAATTGCTCATGGTGCCGAACAGGCTGGGGCTATGTGCCTTGCGGGCGAACAGCCGCTGGAAGACCCAAGCCGCCGGATTGAACCAGCGTCGGCGGGCCTCCTCCTCGATCTCCAGGTCGACATCGTGGCCGATGGCCCGGGGCACGTCGCCCTCGAACATCTCGACCTTACCGACCCAGTCACCGGCGAGCGTGACGGCGATCACCACATTGGCCCCCAGCGCCCGGCAGGCGGTCACCGGCACCGGATTGGTCAGCGCCCCGTCGATCAGCCAGCGGCCGTTGAGCTTCACCGGTTCGAAGACACCCGGCAGCCCGAAGCTCGCCCGCATGGCCTCGTGCAAAGGTCCGGAGGTGAGCCAGACCTCGTGCCCGGTGCCGAGATCGGTGGCGATGGCGGCGAAGCTGCGCTCGAGCTCCTCGATGTTCACCGGCCCGATATGGGCCAGCATTTCCTCCACCAGCCTGTCGCCGCCCAGAAGCCCCCCGGAAAAGGACAGGTCGAGATAGCCCAGCATCTTGCGTTTGGTCAGTGACCGGGCCCAGTCCTCGAGAGCCCCGAGATGCCCCGCCAACTCGCAACCGCCGACCAGAGCCCCGATCGAGGTGCCGCAGACGATGTCCGGCCGAAGTCCAATCTCATGGAGCGCCTGGACGACCCCGATATGGGCCCAGCCCCGCGCCACGCCGCCGCCCAGCGCCAACCCGATCCTGGGCGCCGCCCCGATCTCGTCGGTGGGAAGTGAATACACCATTCCCAATAGTTGCGCCCTCGCGGGCCGGATGCCAAGGGGACCTGGGACTCTGGCCCTAAAGCGAAGGCGACGCCGGATCGTGGCTTTCGGCGGCACAAAGGCTGTGGTCGCCCAAAACCTCGATCACCCGGCACTCGGCGATCCGTCCGCCGCGGCATTGCGCGATCATCCGCTCAAGTTCCCCGCGCAGCGCCTGAAGCCGCTGGAGTCGCAGGTCGACCTCGGCCAATTGCGCCTTGGCGATGGCGTCCACCGCATCGCAGGGCCGGTCCGGATTGTCCGACAGGCCGATGAGGTCACGGATCGCCGGCAGGGAGAAGCCGAGCTCCCGGGCGTGGCGGATGAACAGAAGGCGGTCCACCGCCGCCTGGCCGTAGAGCCGCTGGTTGCCCTCGGAGCGGGGGGGCGCGGGGACCAGGCCGATCTGCTCGTAGTATCGCACCGTCTGCACCTTGCAGCCGGCCGCCTTGGCGACCCGACCGATCGTCATTTCGGAGGGCACGTCGAATCTCCCCTTGATGCTACAGCGACTGTAGCTCTTAGATTTATCGGATCGCATCCGTTTGCAAGAGGATCCAGGACCGCCATGGTCGGAAGCTGCTGTACCAACACACCGAAATTCGACGGCATGTCGCAAGGCTTTCGCCGGGCGCTGTGGATCGTGATCGCCATCAACGCGGTCATGTTCGCCATCGAAATGACCGCGGGGTCGCTCGCCGGGTCCCAGGCGCTGAAGGCGGACGCCCTCGACTTCCTCGGCGATACCCTGACCTACGGGATCAGCCTGATGGTGCTGGGCATGTCGCTCCGGGTCCGGTCGACGGCGGCTCTCGTCAAGGGAATCAGCCTCGCGCTGATGGGCCTTTGGGTGTTCGGGTCCACCGCCTATCAGGTGCTGGTCCTCGGCCTGCCGAACGCGACCGTGATGGGCTGGGTCGGCCTCCTGGCGCTGGCCGCCAACCTCGCCAGCGTTCTGGTCCTGATGCGCTACAAGGACGGAGACGCCAATGTCCGGTCGGTCTGGCTGTGCAGCCGCAACGACGCCATCGGCAATGTCGCGGTGATGGGAGCGGCCGGCGGGGTCTATCTGACCGCAAGCGCCTGGCCGGACCTGGTCGTCGCCGCCCTGATGGCCGGCCTGTTCCTGTGGTCGTCGCTGCAGATCATCAAGCAGGCCTTGGCGGAGCGCAGGGAGGCCACCGAAGCCTCCGTCCCGGCCGAATAACCCTAACCGTCGAGATACCGCCCTTCGAGATGACGGCGGAAGGCCCCGGTCTCCAGGGGCCGGCCGGTGACCCGGGTCAGCAGATCGTCGGTGCCGTGGAGGCTGCCCTCCGCATGCACCTTCTCGCGCATCCAGGCGACCGCCGCCTCGACCTCGCCCGCCGCGACCCGGGCGTCCAGATCGGCCATCTCCATCCGGGCGGTCTCCGCGAGCTGCGCCGCCGCCATGGCGCCCAGCGTATAGGTCGGGAAATAGCCGATGGCGCCGTCATACCAGTGAATGTCCTGAAGGCAGCCGAGCGCGTCGTCCGGCGGCGTGACGCCCAGCAGGTCCTCCATGCCGGCGGCCCAGGCCTCGGGCAGGTCGTGAACGGAAAGATCGTCCGCCAGCAAGCCGCGCTCCAGGCGGTAGCGCAGCATGACATGGGCCGGATAGGTGACCTCGTCCGCCTCCACCCGGATGAAGCCGCGCTCGACCCGGCGCAGGCGGCGTCCCAGGGCCTCCGGCTCGAAAGCCGGCTGAGGCCCGAAATGCTCGGTCATCAAGCCGCTGAGCCAAACGGCCCCGGCGGGCGAGCGGGCCATCTGCATCTCGATGAAAAGCGACTGGCTCTCATGGAGGGTCATGCCGACCGACCGGCCGCTCGGCCGATGAATGCGCGACGCCGGCAACCCGGCTTCGTAGAGGGCGTGGCCGGTCTCGTGCAGCACCGCCAGCAGGCCGGAGACCGGGTCGGCCTCGTCCCAGCGGGTGGTCATCCGGATGTCCTGGGGGATCCCGCCGGTGAACGGATGGGTCGAGAGGTCGAGACGGCCCTTGTCGAAGGGGAAGCCGAGCGCCGCCATGGCCTGTTCGCCGAGCCGGTGTTGGGTTGCCGCCGCGAAGCTTCCGTCGAAGGGCGGCGGAGCCGGGTCCGTGCTCTGGCGGTCGATCGCCGCCTGGATCAATTCCGGGAGCCAGGTCGACAGATCGAGGAACAGCGCGTCGACCCGCTCCGCCGTCATCTCGGGATCGAACCCGTCGAGCAGCGCGTCATAGGGATCGAGGCCCAGGGAGTCGGAGAGGGCCGCGGCCTGTTCCTTCACCAGGGCGAGCAGCCGGGCGAGTGCGGGGGCGACGGCCTTGTAGTCCTTCGCCGCGCGGGCCGCCCGCCACTCGATCTCGGTCTTGCTCTTCTGCCGGGTGAGCGCTGTCAGCAGGTCCGAGGGGATCGCCATCATCCTGAGGCGTTGACGCTCGAGAAGGGCGACATCGCGCTGCTGGGCGTCGTCGAGATCCTCGTCCCAGGCCCCCTCGATCAGGGCGCCCATCCTCGAATCCACCAGCAGTTCGCGTTTGAGGATGGCGAGTTCCGCATGCTGTTCCGCGCGGGCGGCGGCCGAGGCCTCGGGCATCATCACCGCCCCGTCCCAATGGAGCATGGAAGAAACCTCACCGAGGATCCCGATCCGGCGATAGCGGCGCATCAACTCCTGATAGGACAAGTTCCCGTGCATGCTCATGGTCATCGCCTTAGAGCCGCCCGTTCTGGCGATGCCACATCAGGTAGACGACGATCAGGCCGAGCGACATCCCGAACCAGGTCAGCGCGTAATTGAGGTGTTCGTTGCGGATCGACAGCACATCCTCCGGGCTGGCGGCGATCGGCAGACGCGGATCCTCGTCGCCCTGGATCGCCACGACCAGATAGGGAACCGGATCTGCCAAGTCGTGGCGGGCCGCCATCGCCCTTGGGTCCTCCCACATCCAGATATCGCGCTCGGGCTCGTTGTCCGGCCGGAACCAGCCGCGCCGTTCCTGGGTCCGAATCAGCCCTTCGAGCGTCACCGTGCCCTCCGGCCGGCTTTCGGGCCGGGCGCGGATATCCACCCGCTTGTCGGGGATCCAGCCCCGATTGACGATGAAATGCCGGCCGTCGGCGGTCCGCAACGGCGTGACGATGTGGAAACCCGGCGTACCCTTCTCCGGACGGCCGAGGATCAGCATTTCGCTCTCATGGACCCATTCGCCGGTCAATTCGACCTTGAGGAACTCCATGCCCTGCGGGTCGATCTCCTCCGGGGCCTGGACGGCGGGCTCCGCGAGGCGGGCGGTCAGGGTGTCGATGACGTCGGTCTTCCAGGCGAGCCGCTGCAACTGCCAAACACCCAGCGCCAGCATCACGGCCAGCATGGGCAACGAAATCACCGTGGGCCAAAGGGCCGGACGGAACCGCATCGGGTTTCTCCTGAAGGACGGACGGTCAGATATCTCTTGGGTCAGTACTTGTTGACCGGTGCTTGTATTGCAAGCCCACCATGACCGCTTTCAACGGTCGCAGCAGAAGCAAGGCCCCGCCGAGGATCACCGCGGACCACAGGACCGCATGAAGCCACAGGGGCGGTTGAACGGCGAATTCCAGCCAGATCGCCAAGGGCACGACCAGAAAACCGAGGATGAAGATCACGAAGACCGCAGGGCCGTCGCCGGAATCATGCTGGGAGAGATCGAGGCCGCAGACGTCGCAGCGGTCCTTGACCTGAAGGAAGCCGTCGAACAATGGGCCGGCCCCGCAGCGCGGGCATTTGCACGCCAGACCCGTCGAGAAGGGTCTCGGGGCCGGATAATAGTCCTGGGTCATCACGCACTCCCCATATGCGAACGCCCCGGCCGGTCACTGAGACCGAACCGGGGCGCCCCCGAGTCACACTCTAATCGGTGGTCGACGGATCAGTGCGGCGCGACGTTGCCTTCGCCCCACCAATAGACGCAGACGAACAGGAACAGCCACACCACATCGACGAAATGCCAGTACCAGGCGGTCGCCTCGAAACCGAAATGCTCCTCGTTGGTGAAGTGGCCCTTCATCGCCCGGATCAGGCAGATGATCAGCATGATGGTCCCGACGATCACATGGAAGCCGTGGAAGCCGGTCGCCATGTAGAAGGTGCTGGTATAGACGTTCTGGTCGAAGGAGAACGCGGCGATGCTGTATTCATAGGCCTGGATCGAGGTGAACAGCAGGCCGAGGGCGACGGTGAGCGCCAGGCCCCGGATCAGGTCGCGGCGGTTGCCGACCCGCAGGGCATGGTGCGCCCAGGTCACGGTGCAGCCGCTCAGCAGCAGGATCAGCGTGTTGACGAAGGGCAGATCGAAGGCCGCGAAGGTCAGAATATCTTCCGGCGGCCAGACCCCGCCGATCGCTTCCGTCGGGAACAGGGCGGCGTTGAAATAGGCCCAGAAGAAGGCGACGAAGAACATCACCTCGGAGGCGATGAACAGCACCATGCCATAGCGGATGCCGAGGTTGACCACCGGCGTGTGATAGAGGCCGCTCTCGCTCTCCCGCACCACGTCGCGGAACCAGAAGAACATGGTCCCCAGAACCGCGGCGGTGCCCAGCAGCAGGACCAGGATCCCCTTGTCGTGCATCCACATCAGCAGGCCGACCGCCATGGTGAAGGCGGACAGGGCGCCGACGGCCGGCCAGGGGCTCGGATCGACGAGATGGTAGGGATGCTTTTGCTCGTGCGTGCTCATTTGTTGGTCCTCTCCCCCAAATACCCTTAGGTCTGCGAGCTTTCGTTATCGCCCGTTCGGCGTCTAGTTAAGCGTGTTCTCTGTTTCGGTTTCAACCGCGCTGACCCGTTCGGCCAGCGCCTCGTCGGCGGACTCCCCCTTCGCCTGGAAGAAGGTGTAACTCAAGGTGATGGTATCGACGTCGGCCAGGTTCTCGTCTTCGACGATATCCGGCTCGATGAAGAAGGTGACCGGCATGTCGACGGTCTCGCCCGGCAGGAGAACCTGCTCCGTGAAACAGAAGCACTGGATCTTCGAGAAATACGGGCCGGCCTTGTGCGGCGTGACCGAATAGGTCGACGTGCCCACCAGCGGCGTGTCCGACGTGTTGGTCGCCTGATAGAAGCCGAGCCGTTCCTCGCCGACCTTCAGATCGATCTCGGTCTGGACCGGAATGAATTTCCAATCGATGCCGGAGGTATTGGAATCGAAGCGCACGGTGATCTCGCGGGCCCCCGCCTCTTCCGGCGCCGCGTCGGCCCGCTGCGTCGTGCCGCCGAAGCCGGTCACCTGGCAGAAGAGTTCGTAGAGCGGAACGGCCGCGATCGTCAGGCCGGTCATAAACCCGATGACCCCGAGAACCCCGGCAACCGTCTTGACCTGACCCTTGTCCAACGCCCGCGCCATCACTCCGCTCCCATCTTGAGAATCGTCACCGCGTAGAAGATCACCGCGAGCCCTAGAAGAACGGCCAACAGGGCCTTGTTCCGGGACTTCTTCCGGCTTCGGAACAGATCCGCCTTTTCGCCCGCCGCCGGGTCGATTTCCGGGTGCATGCCGTCCTGCGGCCGCTTCTCGTCGGTCATGGTCATAGCACCCCCGTGATGGCCGCGATCACGCCCTCCCCGACCCAGACATCCAGGAGGAGGAAGGTGAAGATCAGGAAGAGATAGAGGATCGAATAGGCGAAGAGCTGCTTGGCCCGGCGGGTCTGCTCGGTCGAGCCGTTCGCCGACCGCCAGACATGCACCGTCGAGAGCAGGAACAGCGCGCCAAGGACACTCGCGGCCACACCATAAAACGCAGTGGTGGCGCCGAGCAGCCACGGCGCCGCGCCGAGAGGGGCGAGCAACACCGAATAGATCATCATCTGCCGCTTGGTCTCGGTCTCGCCCGCCACCACGGGGAGCATCGGGATCTTCGCGGTTGTGTAGTCGGTGTTGGTGTAGAGCGACAGCGCCCAGAAATGGGGCGGGGTCCACATGAAGATGATCAGGAAAAGCACCACCGAGACGAGGCTGACATCGCCGGTGACGGCGGCCCAGCCGATCATCGGGGGAAAGGCGCCGGCGGCCCCGCCGATGACGATGTTCTGCGGCGTCCGGCGCTTCAGCCACATGGTGTAGATGAAGACATAGAAACCGATGGTCCCGGCGAGCAGCAGGGCGGCGGTCCAGTTGATCGCCAGCCCCATCACCATCACCGACAGAAGGGACAGCACCACGCCGAAGATCAGAGCGTCCTCGTGCGAGATCTTGCCCGCCGGCAGCGGACGGCCCTTGGTCCGGCGCATCACCGCGTCGATATCGCGGTCGTACCACATGTTGATCGCGCCGGAGGCACCCGCCCCGACCGAGATGGCCAGGATCGCGATCGCGGCGAGGACCGGATGAAGGTCGCCCGGCGCCATCACCATGCCGGTGAACGCGGTGAAGATCACGAGATACATCACCCGCGGTTTGAGCAGTTGGAACCAATCCTTCACCGAGCCGTCATAGGCCGGGATCATGCCCGGTTTGAGGGCCGCCATACCGTTTCCGTCCATGCCGGCGGTCGCGGTCAGCGGGTTGGTTTCCAAAGTCGTACGCATCTGCTTCTCGGATCCTGATACCGGAAGGGGTCCCGATGCGTGACCGAGACCCCGTCCTTACTTGCTGCCTGTCAAGTCCGGGATCGGTTACTTGATCCGCGGAATCTCGTCGAACGAGTGGAAGGCCGGCGGGGACGGCAGGGTCCACTCCAGGGTGGTCGCACCCTCGCCCCACGGGTTCTCACCCACCTTCTCGCCGGAGGCGAAGGTCTTCCACAGAACGTAGAGGAAGATGACGACGGAGAAGAGCGCGATGTAGGAACCGATTGAGGAGACGTAGTTCCAGCCGTGGAAGGCCTCCGGATAGTCCGGATAGCGGCGCGGCATGCCGGCCAGGCCCAGGAAGTGCTGCGGGAAGAAGGTCAGGTTCACGCCGACAAAGGTGACCCAGAAGTGAACCTTGCCCCAGAACTCCGGATACTGACGGCCGGACATTTTGCCGATCCAGTAGTAGATCCCAGCGAAGATGGCGAACACCGCCCCCAGCGAGAGCACATAGTGGAAGTGCGCGATCACGTAGTAGGTGTTGTGGAGCGCCAGATCCATGCCGGCATTGGCCAGAACCACGCCGGTCACGCCGCCCACGGTGAACAGGAAGATGAAGCCGATCGCCCAGAGCATCGGGGTCCGGAACTCGATGGATCCGCCCCACATGGTGGCGATCCACGAGAAGATCTTCACCCCGGTGGGCACCGCGATCACCATTGTCGCCGCCGTGAAGTAGGCCCGCGTGTCGACATCCAGACCGACGGTGTACATGTGGTGGGCCCACACGATGAAGCCGACGAAGCCGATGGCGAGCATGGCGTAGGCCATGCCGAGATAGCCGAAGACCGGCTTGTTGGAGAAGGTCGAAATGATGTGGCTGATGATGCCGAAGGCCGGCAGGATCATGATGTACACCTCGGGATGGCCGAAGAACCAGAAGAGGTGCATGAACAGGATCGGATCGCCGCCGCCGGCCGGATCGAAGAAGCTGGTGCCGAAGTTACGGTCGGTCAGCAGCATGGTGATCGCCCCGGCGAGAACCGGCAGGGAGAGCACGAGCAGGAAGGCGGTGATCAGCATGGACCAGACGAAGAGCGGCATCTTGTGGATGGTCATGCCCGGCGCACGCATGTTGAAGATCGTGGTGATGAAGTTGATCGCGCCCAGGATCGACGAGACACCGGCGATGTGCAGCGACAGGATCACCAGGTCGACCGACATGCCCGGCGTGCCTTGCGCGTTGCTGAGTGGCGGATAGAGCGTCCAACCGACACCCGCGCCGCCGTCCACATACATGCTGGCGAACAGCAGCGCGAAGGCCGGGACCAGGAGCCAGAAGGAAATGTTGTTCATCCGCGGGAAGGCCATGTCCGGCGCGCCGATCATCAGCGGCACGAACCAGTTCCCGAAACCGCCGATCAGGGCCGGCATGACCATGAAGAAGATCATGATAAGACCGTGGGCGGTGATAATGACGTTCCACTCGTGGCCGTCGGCGACATAGGCGAGCCCCGGGTCCTGCAGCTCGAGCCGCATCAGACCGGACAGCGCCGATCCGACGATCCCCGCCAAAATGGCGAAGATCAGATACATCGTGCCGATGTCCTTGTGGTTGGTCGAATAGACCCACCGGCGCCATCCATAGGGATGTTCGTCGTGATGGTCGTGGCCGTGGGCCGTATCAACACTCGCCATGGGAAGACCCCCTTCTTTCTCTCAAATCCGATGCCGCCAATCGAGCGGTTATTGTTGCATGCCCGCGGTCTGGCCCGCGATTTGACCGGTGACCTGACCCGCGACCTTGCCCGCGACCTTGAAGGTGTCGGCGTCGGCGAATTCGTCCTGGGCGAACTCGACCCAGCTTTCGAACTCTTCCGCCGGCACGACCTTCACCGCGATCGGCATGTTGTAGTGGTTGATGCCGCAGATCTGGTTGCACTGGCCGTAATAGGTTCCCGGCTCGTCGAAGCGCATCCAGGTTTCGTTGATCCGGCCCGGGACGGTGTAGACCTGGACCCCGGCGGACGGGATGAAGAAGGAGTGGAGCACATCGGCGCCGGCGACCAGCACCCGCACGGTCGCGCCGGCCGGGATCACCATCTCGTTGTCCACGGCCAGGTAAAGCTGCTCGCCGTCCTCGAGATCTTCCTCTTCCTTGGGATAGCTCGAGAACTCGAACCCGCCATGGTCGGGATACTGGTAGTCCCAGTACCACTGGCGCCCGGTGACCTTGACGGTCATGTCGGCCTGCTCGACCCGGTCCGTGTAATAGAGGAGGCGGAAGGACGGCACCGCGATCACCACCAGGATGATGACCGGCACGACCGTCCAGATGACCTCGATCAGCGTGTTGTGAGAGGTCTTCGACGGCGTCGGGTTGGCGTTCTTGTTGAACTTGACGCAGACATAGATCAGCAGCGCCAGCACGAAGAGCGTGATGAAGGTGATGACCCACAGCAGCATGTTGTGAAAGGAGGTCATGACCTCCTTGACCGGAGTCGCCGACGGCTGGAAGCCCAGCTGCCAGTCCTGCGGCTGCGCCGCCATGACGCTCGTCGCCCCGAAGACGGCGAGCAGCGCCAGTGCGCCAACGCCCATCAGGCCCATGAGAGCCCTACGACCGGTAATCAAATTCATGTGTCCGACCTCACCCACTTTTGTCTTGTTCCCACCCCGCCAGGTCCGTCCGAGGGATGGCTGGCGCGGAAATAAGCACAAGCTTTGCCGCGCCGCAAACCCTTATGAACTCCCAAACGGCCGTTTTATTTTAACCGGCTGGAGTCTAGCAGGTCCAATGCGGCGGTCATTAAGACCCGTTGCCGCACAAAGGCGCAAAATTTTTATGGCTTTGTGAAATGACATTGCGCCGGCGTCAAGAGGTCTCGACGCCCTTCACAAGCCCTGGCGAATGGCGGCAGGATGGCCATATCATTGCGACAACCCGAGCGAAACCGCCGAAAAGGACGCCCCATGGCCCGCTTCATCGACGAGACCAACCGCCTGTTCTTCGATCGGACGGGCCTCGACCCGGTACGCGTGGAGGGCATCGTCTCCGACGCCCTTGCCGGCGCCGACGACGGGGAGCTCTATTTGGAGTACGCCCAATCGGAGAGTCTTTCGTGGGACGATGGCCGCTTGAAGAATGCCAGCTATGACACGTCCCATGGTTTCGGCCTCCGCTCGATCGCGGGCGAGGCGACCGGCTACGCCCATGCGGCCGACCTCTCGGAAGACGCCCTGAAACGGGCCGCGGCCACGGTCCGCGCGGTCTCGGCGGGCTATGGCGGGACCTATGCGGAGCCGCCGGCGCCGACCAACCGGCATCTCTACACCGACGACAACCCGCTCTCCGGCATCCCCTTCGAGCAGAAGGTGAAGCTGTTGGAGGATATCGACGCCTATGCACGGGCGAAGGACCCGCGGGTGCGGCAGGTGAGTTGCTCCCTCGCCGGGTCCTGGAAGGCGGTCCAGATTCTCCGCCCGGACGGCTCCAAGACCGCCGATATCCGGCCGCTGGTCCGGATCAACGTGTCGGTCGTGGTCGGCGACGGCGACAAGATGGAGACCGGCAGTTACGGCGCCGGCGGCCGCTTCGCCTTCGACCGCTATCTCGATCCGGCGGCCTGGCAGGCCAATGTGGACGAGGCGCTGCGTCAGGCGCTGGTCAACCTCGACGCCGTCGCGGCCCCGGCCGGCGAAATGGAGGTCGTCCTCGGGGCCGGATGGCCCGGGGTCATGCTGCACGAGGCGGTCGGTCATGGCCTGGAAGGGGACTTCAACCGAAAGAAGACCAGCGTCTTCTCGGGCCATATGGGACAACAGGTGGCGGCCAAGGGGGTCACCGTCGTCGACGACGGCACCCTGCCGGATCGGCGCGGCAGCCTCACCATCGACGACGAGGGCACGCCGTCGGCCTACAACACCCTGATCGAGGACGGCGTTCTCGTCGGTTTCATGCAGGACCGCCAGAACGCCCGGCTCATGGGCGTGGCCCCGACCGGGAACGGCCGCCGCCAGTCCTATGCCCATCATCCGATGCCGCGGATGACCAACACCTACATGCTCGGCGGCGACAAGGAGCCTGAGGAGATCATCGCCAGCGTCAAGAAGGGCCTCTATGCGGTCAACTTCGGCGGCGGGTCGGTCGACATCACCTCGGGCAAGTTCAATTTCTTCGCCTCCGAGGCCTATATGATCGAGGACGGCAAGATCGGGCCGGCGGTCAAGGGGGCTACGCTGATCGGTACCGGCGCGGACGCCATGACCCAGATCACCATGCTCGGCAACGACATGAAACTCGACGACGGGATCGGCACCTGCGGCAAGAACGGCCAGGGTGTGCCGGTCGGCGTCGGCCAGCCGACCCTGAAGATGGCCGGCCTCACCGTGGGCGGCACCGAGGCGTAGGCGGAAACCGCTCCACCCTCCCCTTGCGAAGGGGAGGCCTCCTACTCGGCCTTAGTACGCTTCTGCGTCCCAGACCGGGGCGACGGAGCCGTTCCAGTCCTTTTCGAACCGCTCCAGCAGGCGTTCGGCCGGGGTGATGCCGCTCTCGGCGATCTCGTGCAGCGGCTTGAGATAGTGGGTCTCGATGATGCCGGATTTCGGCGAGACCTTGTTGCGGGCGGTGAGCCCCTTCTCCGCGATGGCGAGAACCTCCTTGGCGAGATCCTGCACCGTGCGACCGCGGAACGGCGTCTTGAGACCGCGCCGGGGCACTTCAGCCCGGAGGTATTCGTGCTCCTCCAGGGTCCAGTCCTTGCACAGATCCCAGGCCGCGGTCTGGGCGTCGGAATCGTACAGCAGACCGACCCACAACGCGGGCAAGGCGCAGATCCGCCCCCACGGGCCACCGTCGGCGCCGCGCATTTCGAGATATTGCTTGAGCCGCACCTCCGGGAAGACCGTCGTCATATGATCGGTCCAGTCGCCCATGTCCGGGACGACGCCCTCGGCCCCGTCCAGGGTGCCGTCGAGGAACTTGCGGAAACTCTTGCCGGCGAAGTCGTGATACACGCCGTCGCGGTAGATGAAATACATCGGCACATCGAGCAGATAGTCGACATAGCGCTCGAAGCCCATGCCATCCTCGAACACGAAGGGCAGGATGCCGCACCGGTCGGGATCGGTGTCCGTCCAGACATGGGAGCGATAGGACAGGAAGCCCGAATCCTTGCCCTCATGGAAGGGCGAATTGGCGAACAGCGCGGTCGCGATCGGCTGCAGCGCGATCCCGATGCGGAACTTCTCGACCATGTCGGCTTCCGACTCGAAGTCGAGATTGACCTGGATGGTCGAGGTCCGGAGCATCATGTCGAGCCCGAGGGTGCCGACGGTGGGCATATAGCGGCTCATGATCCCGTAGCGGCCCTTGGGCATCCAGCCGATGTCCTCGCGGCGCCATTCCGGATCGAAGCCGAGGCCGACCAGCTTGGCGCCGATCTCGTCGGCGACCTGCTTGACCTCGGCCAGATGGGTATAGGCCTCGTCGCAGGTCTGATGCAGCGTTTCCAGAGGCGCGCCCGACAGCTCGAACTGTCCGCCCGGCTCCAGGGTGATCGCACAGCCGTCACGCGATAGCGCGATGACCTTGCCCTCCTCCTCGATCGGCTGCCACCCGAACCGCACGAAGCCTTTCAGCAACGCCTCGATGGAGGTCGCGCCGTCATAGGGCAGCCGGCGGTGGTCGTCGGCCCGGAAGGCGAACTTCTCATGCTCGGTACCGATCAGCCAGCCCTGCCGCGGGGTCACCGCCTGGGCCAGATGGTCCACGAGCTGCTGCTTCGAGGTGATCGGCTCACCACGGCTCTCGGGGGGACGGGACATCTCGGTTCACCTGTGGGGCTAATCAACTGGGTGGGGGCTCACCCCCGCTTGAGACCGGCGCGGAAATCGGGGCGGCCATGACGCCAATCCCCGCTCCACGCCTGGACGCAAGCAAGCGCGGCCAAGGCGGCGGTATCCGCTCTGAGGACACGCGGCCCCAGGCTGACAGGCGTAACAAATGCCTTCCCATGCAAGGCGTCAAGCTCGTCGGGCGCAAAGCCGCCCTCGGGACCCACGAGAACCGCCAGCCGGTCGGCCGACAAAGCGCTCAAAGCCTCGGCAATCGGCGGCCCGGCGCCAGTTTCGTCTCCCAGGATAAGCTGCCTTTCCGAATCCCAATCGGCGAGCAGCCGGTCGAAGGCGACCGGTTCGGCGACCTCGGGCACGGTCAGCCTTTCGCATTGCTCCGCCGCCTCCATGGCGTTGGCGGCGAGCCTGTCGGTGTTGACTCGGCTCATTTGGGTATAGCGGGTCATGACCGGCACAAGGCGGGAGACCCCAAGCTCGGCGGCCTTTTCGGCGATGAAGTCGATGCGGGCCCGCTTGACCGGCGCGAAACAGAGCCACAGATCGGGCTCGGCGGCGGGCGCCCGGTTCCGCTTGGTCAAGGTGACGGCGGCCGCCGACTTGGCGAGCGAGGTGATTTCCCCGCACCACTCCCCGGCCGAGCCGTTGAACAGCGAAATCGCCTCGCCGGGCTTCAGCCGCAGCACCGAGCGCAGATAATGGGCACGCTCCGCATCCAGGAGGACGCTGAGCCCCGCCGTGAAGTCCCCTTCGACATAAAGTCGCGTCACTGGTGTCGGGATCGGCTCCTTCGCCATATTCCGCCACGCCCCCTTTTCCTAACGACCGCCGTAGCGTACCTCTTTCCGGAGTTGCGCCGAAAAAAGCAGTATCCCGGTCCATGTCAAACTTTTTGTCACCCTCCGAGAGCGATATCGCAAGACGTCATTGGACGCTCCGGTTAAGTCCGCGCGCCTGGCATCCCTATCTCGTCATCGCGCGGGCCGACCGGCCCATCGGAACCTGGCTCCTGCTCCTCCCCTGCTGGATCTCGGCGGCTCTGGCGACACAGGCCGTCTCCCCCGACGGCGCCGTCGGCGACCCTATCGGTGTGTGGCCCGACCCGGCGATCCTCGGCTTGTTCGCGGTCGGGGCTTTCGTGATGCGGGGGGCCGGCTGCACCGTCAACGATCTCGCCGACCGCGACATCGACGGTAAGGTGGCCCGGACCGCCGACCGGCCGCTCCCCTCCGGCGCGATCACGCCGAAACAGGCGCTTGTCTTTCTGGCGGCACAGCTTCTCATCGGATTGTTGGTGCTGTTGAGCCTGCCCCCGGCAACCTGGCTGATCGCCATCGCATCCCTTACCCTGGTCGCCGCCTACCCGTTCATGAAGCGGATCACCTATTGGCCCCAGGCCTGGCTCGGGCTCACCTTCAATTGGGGGGCACTGGTCGGCTGGGCGGCGGTGACCGGCGAGATCGGCTGGCCGGCCGTCCTGCTCTACGCCGCCGGGATCTTCTGGACCCTTGGCTACGACACGCTTTACGCCCATCAGGACAAGGCCGACGATCTGATCGCCGGCGTCAAGAGCTCGGCCATCGCGCTCGGCGACCGGACCAAGCCGGCGGTTACGGTCTTCTACGCCGGCGCGGTCCTGCTGACCGGGCTCGCCTTCGAACAGGTCGGCACCGGCGTTCTGGCCTATGCGGCGCTCGCCGCCGGCGCGGTGCAGCTCGCCTGGCAGATCCGATATGTCGACATCGACGATCCGACGAGATGCATGACCGCGTTCCGGTCGAACCGGGTCTTCGGCCTCATCCTGGTGGCCGGGCTGATCGCGGATGGAGGATTGGCCCTTGGCTAAGGAACATGGCGAGGAAAGCCGCACGGCCTTCATTCGCGAGCATACCATCCGGGGCCATGGCGCCATCGTGCCGGAAATCGGTCTCAGGCTGGTGACCGAGGTGATGCCGCTCTGGGAGGCGACCGAGGCCGAACTCGAGACCGAGGGGCTGGGTCCGCCCTTCTGGGCGATCTGCTGGCCGGGCGGCCAGGCCCTTGCCCGCCATATCCTCGACAATCCGGAGACTGTCCGGGGACGCAGGGTGATCGACCTCGCCGGAGGCTGCGGGATCGCCGGTATCGCGGCGGCCATCGCCGGGGCCCAGCGCGTGACGCTGAACGACATCGACCCCTTTGCCTGCGCGGCGATGGCGGTGAACGCCGAGGAGAACGCCGTCACCGTCGCGGTCGACGGCCGCGACCTGCTGGACGACCTTCCGGGGGACGCCGACGTGATCCTGGCCGGCGACGTCTGTTATGAGGATGTCATGTCCAGCCGCATGCTCACCTGGCTGCGCCGCCAGGCCGGCGCGGGCGCGACGGTGCTGATGGGCGACCCCGGCCGTTCCTATGCCCCGGAACAGGGCGTGGTCGAGATCGCCAAATACCCGATCCGGGTCTCGAAGGACGTCGAGAAGGAAGAAACCCTCGAGACCGTCGTCTGGAAGGTCCTCGCGGCCTAACCGGCGGACTATCGCAGCGTTTCGAAAAAGGCCTTCAGAAGCCCGACCGACTCCCGGGCGCCGATCCCGTCATAGACCTCGGGCCGGTGATGGCAGGTCGGCTGGGTGAAGATGCGCGGTCCGTGGTCCACGCCGCCGCCTTTCGGGTCCGGTGCGCCGTAATAGACACGACGCAGGCGGGCATGGGCGATGGCCTGGGCACACA
Organism: Alphaproteobacteria bacterium; assembly: GCA_024743275.1. Taxonomy (GTDB): domain Bacteria; phylum Pseudomonadota; class Alphaproteobacteria; order JANSWW01; family JANSWW01; genus JANSWW01. The sequence continues at coordinate 60,985 of JANSWW010000009.1, read as the reverse complement.
TCGCGCAGGGTTCGAGCGTGACATAAAGATCGCAGCCGGTGAGCCGGACATCGCCCAGAACCCGCGCCGCCTCCCGGATCGCCAGGATCTCCGCGTGGGCGGTCGGATCCCGGTCGGCCTCGACCCGGTTGCCGGCCCCGGCCAGGACCGCCCCGTTCTTCACGATCACCGCGCCGACCGGCACGTCCCCGCGCGCGCCCGCCTCCCGGGCATGGGCCAACGCGGCCTTCATTTCCTTGCAGTCGGTCATTGCTTTGCGTGCCATGAATCTTATGTGACGTTAAGAATCCGTAAACACCTTTACCTTTATACGATCACGCATTCAGCAACCACCGACGCAGACGCGCGGCCGATTGGATGTGACAGATGTCCGATTGCAGCGATGGCCTTGATCCTGCCGCTGGCGCAGACATGCCGGCCGGTGCCTCCCGTGGGCAGGATCGGGGAGTCCCCGACCCGATCGCGCTGCGTCCGATCGCCCGGGTCTCGAATGGGGGCCTGTTCGCCGTCGCGCCCCAGATCGCCGATCCTCTGACCTCGGAATTCGAAACGGTCGATTCCCTGCTCTTCGATGGCCGTCCCTTGGACTGGCGCGCCGCCCGGCTCCGGAGGCTTCTAGAAGAGGCCGTATCGCTCTACGCCGACGGCAAGTTTCCGCGGACGACCCGTTTGGTCCTGCCCTACGAGTTGAAATTCCTCCATGCGCCCGAGACCACCCCGAAGGCGCTCCACGCCCTGGCCCAGTCACGGGATATCAACGGCGACAATCTCGTTCTGGCCCTTTATGTGACCGATCCCGCCGGGACCGGGGAAGACCTCGAGATGGTGCGGTCGGACGCCGACCGGCTCGGCATGCGGACCGCCCTCGTGCGGTTCGGGGAGGGGGCCGCCAACGCCGATATCCTCAAGACGCTTAAACCCCGCTATGTTTGCCTCAACCCGTCGCTGATCCAGAAGGCGCATCACAGCGCCACCGACAAGAAGCTGCTGCGGGCGATCATGGAGGTCGGCCTCGCCGTCGACAGCCGGATCATCGTCGCCGGCGTCGATACGCCGGCAGCCCTCTATACCGCCCGCGATCTCGGGATCGAATTCGCCGTCGGTGACATGATCGGGATGCCCGACCGCGACAATCAGGGCCGGGTCGACGAGGCGGCGTTCGACATTCTCACCCGCAAGGCGTTGCGGAAAAGCGAGATCGACGACGCCGACATGATTCGCAAGGAGATCTTCAAGATCGACGCGCTGGAGATCACCCAACCGGTCCAGGGGCTCTTCGAGATTTTCCGGCGGCACAAGGACAAGGGCGTGGTCCCGATCGTCGATGCCGAGGGAACGCCCCTCGGGATCGTCCGCGAATCGACCATCAAGGACTATATCTACTCCCAATTCGGCCGGGATCTCCTGTCCAACAGTTCCTATCAGAAGACCATCGCGAATTTCATGTCGCCCTGTCCGGCCGTGCCGCTGAATTCGACGGCGGAGAAGGTGCTCGACGCCTATTCCCGGATGGACGTGGCGGACGGGGTCTTGATCACCCAGAACGGGCGCTATTTCGGGTTCCTGTCGGCGGCCGCCCTGCTGCATATCATCAACGAAAAGAACCTACAGTTCGCCCGGGACCAGAACCCGTTGACCCGCCTGCCCGGCAACAAGGCGATCGAGCGGTTCATCGACGACGCCACGGCGGCGGCCAAGCGCCGCTCCACGCTCGTCTATTTCGACATCGACGATTTCAAACCCTTCAACGATGTTTACGGATTCCGTCAGGGCGACCGGGTGCTCGTGCTGATCTCGGAGATCCTGAAGAAGAACGCGCCGCCCGGCACTTTCATCGGCCATATCGGCGGCGACGATTTCTTCCTTGGCCTGCGCGACCTCGACGTCGAGGAGGCGACCGCCGTCGTCGACGCCGTGCAGACCGCGTTCAAGGATCAGGTGCAGTCCTTCTACTCCGACTCCGACCGGGACAAGGGTTTCCTGACGGCGAAGGACCGCTTCGGCATCGACCGGCGTTTCGCGCTGATGACCGTCTCGGCGGCGGTCCTCCATCTGACCGACCGGCGCAAGGAAAACACCGTCGACGCCCTGTTCCAAATCGTCGGCACGCTCAAGAAACAGGCGAAATCCGCCGTGAACCGCCGCGCGCTCTACGCCGGTTGATCCGCCGCGCGCCGGGCGCTCCGGGGCGTCCACTCACGGGCAGTTCAAATCTGCTACGCTGAGCGCGGGCCACCTGCCCGCCCCGAAAGGCTTGTGAATCCGCCCGGGCGCCCCTATTCACGGCGACAGCCGATGAAGCGTGGGGACCCGAGGGGAAGAGATTGGACCAGGACGTGACGAAAGACGCGGCACCCAAAGGGGAACGGCTCGCCAAACGGATGGCCGGCGCGGGCCTGTGCTCGCGGCGTGAAGCGGAGGCCTGGATCGCGGCGGGCCGCGTCCGGGTCGACGGCGCCCTGGTCGAAACGCCCGCGACCCTGGTGGATGAAACGAGCCGCATTGAGGTCGACGGCAAACCGATCCCGGCCAAGACGCCGACCCGCCTGTTCCGGTTCCACAAACCGGCCGGCCTGCTGACGGCGGAACGCGATCCCGAGGGCCGCCCGACGCTATTCTCGATCCTGCCGGACGACATGCCCCGGGTCGTTACCGTCGGACGCCTGGACCTGACCACGGAAGGCCTGCTGCTGCTCACCACCGACGGGGCGCTCGCCCGCGAAATGGAGTTGCCGTCCAGCGGCTTCGCCCGGAAATACCGGGTCCGGGTCTACGGCAAGGTTGAGCCGGAGCGGCTCGCCGCCCTTAAGAACGGGATCGAGATCGACGGCGTGAAATACGGATCGATCGACGCGGTCCTGGAGCGGGATCAGGAGAAGGCGAACTCCTGGATTTCCGTCACGCTGCGGGAAGGCAAAAACCGGGAGATCCGAAAAGTGATGCAGGCCCTGAGTCTCCACGTCACCCGCCTGATCCGGGTCAGCTTCGGCCCGTTCCAACTCGGCCAACTCGACCGTGGGGAGGTCGCAGAGATCCCCCAGCGGGTGCTGAAGGACCAACTCGGCCATCTGATGGGCGAGGGCAAGAAGTCCGCCCCGAGAAAGCCACGCCGGCCGACGCTGACCGCGCCGGGCAAGAAGCCGAAGAGCCGTCGGGGGGCGTAGGGCCATGAGAATCGTCGGCGGCAGACTGAAAGGCGCACAGCTTCAGGTCACCCCCGGCACCGATATCCGCCCCACCGCCGACCGGGTCCGCGAGGCCCTGTTCAACATGCTGGAGGCCGGTCGCTTCATCGCCGGCGTCCGTGGGCGCCGGGTGATCGACGTGTTCGCGGGATCGGGCGCCATGGGGCTCGAGGCGCTGTCGCGCGGCGCCGGGCGGGCCACTTTCCTGGAACTCAATCCGAAAGTCGTGCGCAGTCTGGAAGCGACGGTTGACCGGCTGCGCCTCGGGGACATCGCCCGGGTGATCGGCGCCGACGCCGTCCGCCCGCCAATACCACCCTATGCGGCCGACCTCGCCTTCCTCGATCCGCCCTATAGGAAGGATCTGGCGGCCCCGGCGCTGGAGGCGTTGTCCGCCCAGGGCTGGCTCGCCCCGGACGCGCTCGTCCTCGTCGAAATGGAGAAGAGCGAGACGCTCGCCGCGCCGGCGGGTTTCGAGCAGGAGGACGAACGCCGGTGGGGGCGCACGAAGGTTGTGTTCCTGCGCCACACCCACGGGTTCCCGGACTAGCGATAACGGGTTCCCGGACTAGCGATTCGGCTTAGTCGGCCGCGCCCGCCCGCTTGACGGTGTCCTGCCAGGGCTCCGGCCAGGTCGGGGCCAGTTCGAGGGCCGGATCGGGCTCGACGCCAGCCTTCAGGTCCGGGTCCGCCTCAAGCCCGTCGAAAACCGTGCGGTAGTGCAGCACGCCCGCCCAGACATCCAAGTCCATGTCCTCGGCGTCGTCATGGGGCGGACCGGTCCGGATTTTCGCGGCGCCCTCGGTGATGGGGAGGCGGCAGACGGTGGTCGCCTTCAGCTCCTGGTCGGTCGGGAACCGGAGCTGCGCCCAGCGGCCAGGGGTGATTTTCTCGACGAAGGCCTCCAGGCTGGCGAGCTTCTGGTCGCGTCCCTCGACGATTTCCACCTGGCCGTACAGTGTGACCGAGCGGTAGTTGATCGAGGAATGCATGCCGGAGCGCGCCAGAACCAGACCGTCCATGGCGGCGGCGTTGAAGCAGATCTCCGGGCCCGTCCTGAGGAATTTCAGCATCCGGCTGGCCGACGATCCATGCCAGTAGACATGATCGCCTTCGCGCCAGTGGGCCGTCGGCGTTACATAAGGTTTGCCGTCCAGGATATAGCCGACACTGCACATCAGCGTGCCGTCGAGGACCGCGTCGATCGCCGCCCGGTCATAGCGGCCGCGTTGGTTCAACCGGCGCAGCCGGGTCCGATCGGTGGGGCCGAGAACGCCTCTCGCGTCGTCGGCCCCACCAGAAGTCCCAAGGGGAGAATTCGTAGAAGTTTCAGTGGTCATACGGTCTGCCTAGACCTACAGTGGCCTAGTGTTAAGAGCCACTTATCGCAAATTCGATAGGCCACTTTATGGAAACGCTTCTCGATCATGTCGTCTTGGACCGCGACCCCGCCCGCACGGCGGCCGAGGATGTTTTCGAAACGCTCCGTTCGGCATGTTTGGACGGCCTTCTGACGCCCGGCAGCAAACTGCCCTCCCAACGCCAACTCTCGCGGCAGCTCGGCTTGTCCAGAGGGGTCGTCTCGGAAGCCCTGGAACGGCTGCTGGACGAGGGCTATGTCACGACCCGCCATGGCGCCGGGACCTTCGTCCAAACCGCCCCGGCCTGTCCGCAAGCGGCCCCGCGTACCGGCACGGCCCGTCGCGGCCCCGGCCTATCCGCCCGCGGCGACGCCCTGGCCGGCGCGGAGATGATCCGGGGCGACGGAGAGGTCAAACCGCTCACCCCCGGCATCACGGCCCTGGACGCCTTTCCCTGGAAAACCTGGTCGGCCCACCGCCGCCGCGCCCATTCCGAGTGCGGCAACCGTTTGCTCGGCCCGGCCGACCCCCAGGGCGACCCGGCGTTGAGGACCGCCATCGCCCGGCATGTGAGCAGCATGCGCGGGGTGTCCTGCGACGCTGGCCAGGTCGTCATCGTGCCGAGCGCCCGGGCCGCCGCCACCCTGGCCGGCATCGCGCTGACGGATCCGGGGCAGCGCGTCGGGGTCGAGAATCCCGGCTTCCCCGGGGCCACCGGCGGCCTGATGCTGGCCGGCGCCGTGCCCACCCCGGTCCCGCTCGACGGCTCGGGCATGGTTCCGGAGGCGATTCCGGAGGGTGTCCGGCTGATCTACATCACCCCGTCCCACCAATATCCCATGGGCACGGTGATGCCGCTGGACCGGCGCCTCGCCCTGGTCGACTGGGCCCGGCGGCGGGGCGCCTGGATCGTCGAGGACGATTATGACGGGGAGTTCCGCTATGAGGGCAAACCGATCTCCGCCCTCTACGGCCTGGGCGGCGATCACGTGCTCTATGTCGGGACCTTCTCCAAGAGCCTGTTCCCGGCCCTGCGGCTCGCCTATGTCATCGCGCCGGAACCTGTCGCCCGGGCATTGACCCGGGCCAAGACCGCCTTCGACGGATTCTGCAATCCGATCGATCAGCGGACCCTCGCCCATTTCATGGCCACGGGCCATTTCAGCCGCCATATCCGGCGGATGCGCCAGCTCTACGCAAAGCGGCGCGAGGCGGTCATCGGCGCCTGCGACCGTCATCTGCCAAAGAACTGCCGGGTGGTCGGCACCGATGCGGGCCTGCATGTGACCCTGCTGCTGCCCGAGGGAGCCGACGACAAGGCCCTGGCCCGCCATCTCGCGGAACGCGGCATCACGCCGTCCGCGTTGAGCCGGTACCATCTCGCGGGGCCGGTGCGCCCCGGTCTGGTCTGCGGCTTCGCCAATTCCGATGAGGCGACCCTGGAGAAGGCGATTCGCACCGTCGCGGAGGTGATTTCGAGCTAGCCGCGGTCGGCCATCCAGTCCTCGATCATGCGGCGGGCGATGGAGTCGCGGCGCGGCAGTCGCAGACCGATCTCGTCGACCCGCCTCAGATCGGCGAGCGAGACCCAGCGGGCATCGGCCAGTTCGTCGTCCTTGCGGACGATCTCCGTCGTCTCCGCCACCCCCCAGAAGCCGAGCATGATGGAACAGGGGAACGGCCAGGGTTGGGACGAGTGATATCTCACCTGTCCGACACGCACGCCGGATTCCTCGAACACCTCGCGGATCACCGCCTCCTCCAGGCTTTCGCCCGGTTCGACGAAGCCGGCGAGAACGGAATACTGGCCTTCGGGCCACGTCTGCTGACGGCCGAGCAACAGCCTGTCGCCATGCTCGATCAGCATGATGACGGCGGGATCGGTCCGCGGGAAATGGGGCGCGCCGCAGTCGGGATTGAGACAGGTGCGCTGATGTCCGCCGCGCCGGCTCTCGGTCGGCGACCCGCAGATGCCGCAGAAACGGTGCCGGCGATGCCAATAGGCGAGGCCCCGCGCATAGGCCAGGACCGAGCCCTCGAAGGCCGGCAGGTTTGGACCGAAGCGGCGCAGGTCCCGGAACACGCCATGGCGCTCGACGGCCGCCTCCGCGTGCTCCTTCTCCAAGCCGGAGAGATCGAGCGCGATATAGGCCGTGCCGTTCATCGTCCCGAGCAGCACCGGGTCCGCGGCGTGGGGCAGCAGGTGTTCCGCCTCCTCCGGGGTCAGCAGGATCGCCTCCGGATCGCCAGGCAGCAGATCCCAGGGGTTCTCCGGCGGCACGCCGACGCCCGCGACCAGGTTGCGGTCCTGAAACAGCGGCACGATCCGCGTGGTCTCAAGCATCACATGCCGCTCATACCAATCCGGGAGCAGACGCAGATGGGCGGCACGGTCGAGGCCGCCAAAGGCATAGACATTGGGCTTTCGCATGGGAGACCATCGGCGGGGCTGCGGGCGATCCGTTCACTATACCGCTTTTCCCGCAGAGCCCAAGGTAGCCATCGGGCTAAGCGGCCATACCGGGGTGACTCATGAACCGCACGCTCATCGTCTTTCTCATCGGATTCGCCCTGCTGGGCCTGATGCTGTGGGGCTCGCGGCATGCCTGCCGGGCGAGCGCCGATTGCCCCTGGTCGGTGATGTTCTAAAGGCCCTTGAAAGAGGGTCTTGAAAGAGGGCCTTTGAAATCGCCTCTTGCATCCGGCCGCCCGGCCCTTGATATAGTGGCGTCGGGAGGCTGGTCGCGGACGTGGCTCCTCGCCAACCCGGTCAGGTCCGAGAGGAAGCAGCCGTAACGAGTTTTCGCCCGGGTCGCTGACCAGTCTCCTGCCTCTCTCACAGCCCCCTCAGGTGCACGCCGGCATGGAGATCAGCGAGACACAAGACCAGCACTACCGTGTTCTCGCCCGCAAATACCGGCCCTCGACCTTTTCCGAGCTGATCGGCCAGGACGCCCTGGTCCGAACCCTTAAAAACGCCATCGACCGCAACCGGATCGCCCATGCCTTCATGCTGACGGGTGTGCGCGGGGTGGGCAAAACGACGACGGCGCGGATCGTCGCCCGGGCGCTCAACTGCGTCGGGCCGGACGGCACCGGCGGGCCCACCACCGAGCCCTGCGGGGTCTGCGACAACTGTGTCGCCATCGCCGCCGACCGCCATCCGGATGTTATGGAGATGGACGCCGCCAGCCGCACCGGCGTCGACGACATCCGTGAACTGATCGAGGGCGTGCGCTACCGCCCGGTCTCGGCCCGCAACAAGATCTACGTCATCGACGAAGTCCACATGCTGTCCAACAACGCCTTCAACGCGCTGTTGAAGACGCTGGAGGAACCGCCGCCGGATGTGCGTTTCATCTTCGCGACGACCGAGATCCGCAAGGTGCCGGTCACCATCCTATCCCGCTGCCAACGCTTCGATCTACGGCGGGTGCCGGTAACGCTGCTCACGGATCATTTCACCAAGATCGCCGAAAAAGAGGGGGTCGCCGTCGAGGAGGACGCCATCCGCCTTGTCGCCCGCGCCGCCGACGGCTCGGTCCGCGACGGGCTGTCGATCCTCGATCAGGCGATCGCACTGTCCATCGACAACAAGCTGGAGACGGAACAGGTCAAGGACATGCTCGGTCTCGCCGACCGCGGCCAGATCCTCGACCTCTATGAGATGCTGATGGCCGGCAAGACCGCTGAGGCGCTGGGCGCCTTCACCCATCTGGACGAGCGCGGGGCCGATCCCACCGTGGTGATCGGCGATCTTCTGGAGCTCTCCCACGCGGTCACCCGCCATAAGGCCGCGCCGCGCACGTCGACGGAGCTGGGCCTCGGCTCGGAGGAGACCGCGCGGATCGGCGGCTGGGCCGAACAGCTCTCCGTTCCGGTGCTGACCCGCGCCTGGCAGGTGCTGCTGAAGGGCCTGGAGGAGGTCCAGCGTGCGCCCGACGCCAGGGCGGCGGCGGAGATGATCCTGATCCGTCTCGCCCATATGGCCGATATGCCGACGCCGGGCGATCTCATCAAACAGATCACCGAACAGGGCGTTCCGGCCTCCGCGCCGTCCGCACCCGCGCCGTCCACACCCGCCACGCCGACTACTCATCCGGCCGGGAGTGGCGGTGGCAATGGTGGCGGCAATGGTGGTGGGGGTCAAACCGCCCAGGCCTACGCCCAACCGCGAACCGTTCCCCAGGAAAATCCCCATCCCGCGCCCGAGACCACACCGGGTCCGACCGGTTTTCTCGAGGTCGTCGAGCTGTTCGCGAAACACCGGGAAATGCAGCTCCGCACCGTGCTGCGGCGCCAGGTCCGGCTGGTCCGCATGGAACCGGGCCTTCTGGAACTGCAACCGGTCGACACGGTGGACGACGGCACCCTCGGCCGGATCGGCAAATGTCTCAGCGATTGGACCGGTCGACGCTGGATGGTCAGCCTGACCAACGAGGCGGGACAGCCCAGCCTCGCCGAACAGGAGGAGCGGGAACGGGTCCGTCGGGAGGACGAGGCGTTGTCCCATCCGCTGGTCAAGGCGGTGTTGTCGCACTTTCCCGACGCCTCCCTTGAATCGATCCGCGAGTTGACGGAAACAGTGCCCGAGGATGTGAGCGGCGAGCCGGTGGGCGGCGATCCGCTGGATCCAGAGGACGACCCACAAGACGACCCGCAAGACGACAGGGAAACGGACTGAACCATGAAGAATTTCGGCAACATGCTGAAGCAGGCTCAGCAGATGCAGAGCAAGATGGAAGAGATGCAGGCCAAGCTGGCCGAGGCGGAGCACACCGGCGAGGCCGGTGGCGGCATGGTCTCCGTCACGCTGTCCGGCAAGAGCGAGGTCCGGGCGGTCAAGATCGACCCGAGCCTGATGACGCCGGGCGAGCAGGAGGTGCTGGAGGACCTGATCGTCGCGGCCTTCAACGACGCCCGCGCCAAGGTCGAACAGTCGATGCAGGAACAGATGTCGGACCTAACCGGCGGCCTGCCCCTGCCCCCCGGCTTTAAACTGCCGTTTTGAGCAATGCCCTCCCCTCACCCGGCGCTGACGCGCCGACCTCTCCCCGGGGAGAGGTTCGGTGGCGCCGCGCGTCCCCTCTCCCTTGGGAGAGGGACAGGGTGAAGGGATTTCAAGGATCAAACCCTGTCGCATGTCCGGTGAAATCGAAACCCTGACGAAGCTGTTGGCGCGGCTGCCGGGGCTCGGTCCGCGCTCGGCGCGGCGGGCGGTGCTGTTCCTGCTGAAACGCCGGGAACAGTTGATGCTGCCGCTGGCCGAGGCGATGCACGCCGCCGCCAAGGCGATGAAGGCCTGCCGCGAGTGCGGTAATTACGCGACCGAGGACCCCTGTCCGATCTGTACCGACGCGCGCCGCGACAAGACCGTGATGTGCGTCGTCGAGGAGGTTGGCGACGTCTGGGCCTTCGAGCGTTCCGGCGCCTATCGCGGGCTCTATCACGTGCTGGGCGGGACCTTGAGCGCGCTGGACGGCCGCGGGCCGGAGGACCTCACCCTCGACAAACTGGTCGAACGCTGCCGGCCCAAGGTCGGCGACGAGGGGTCGGTGACCGAGGTCATCCTGGCGCTCGACGCCACGGTCGACGGCCAGACCACCGCCCATTACGTCTCGGACCGGCTGCAGCCCCTCGGGATCAAGGTCACCCGCCTGGCCCAGGGCGTGCCGGTCGGCGGCGAGCTCGACTATCTCGACGACGGGACGCTGACCACGGCGCTCAAAAGCCGAAGGGAGGTCTAGGGTTCCCTATCTCGGCGCTATCTCGTCTTGAGAACGACCCAGGCGGAGAACGCTCGGCGATCCGCCACCGGCGCTTTTTTAAATCTCGCAATGACATCCTCCACATCGATGATGTCCTGCATGACAGCCGACTTATAATACCGACCTTCGGGACTGTAATCCGCCGGGACTGTAGTCCGCCGCATGCCTTTTGATCTGCATTGCGACGACCATGTTTGCGAAATCCTGAACTTCCTTTGGAAATCGCTTCATCGTAGCTGACTTGGAGCACTGGCCCTTCGCGTAGCCGTGATCGAGGGCCCGGTAGGCCTGCTGCCCGGCGGGGTCGCTTCGTTTCGCGCCGGTCCCTCCCACCAGGAGATCGGCCGTGCATCGCGCCAAGCAATGGAACAACGCATAATAGGCCGTGCTGACCGCGCGCCGCAGATTTGCCTGTGTCGGTTTTCCACGCGTCGAAGAAACCAGAGTCTTAGCGGTTTCGATCAGGCTCAGATCAAGCGGCTTCAGGTTTCAACTTCCCCAATTCGGACTTGGCGATAAAGGAGAACACCGGAAAGGCGGAAATCCCAGCCTCCTGAATCATCGGCCTTATATGTCGAACGATCTTGGACGTCCTCGCTGCGTCGAGCTGCTCTGTCTTGCCGTCAAACACCACGTTGATGAAAAGAACCTCGTCGCCACTCTCGTCGAGTTCCGGCCGAACATTCACCGCGACGATCTCGACATTCGGCAGTCGGTCGGACAACGCCGACGCGATCTTATCCGCCAATTCACCTTGCCACGCCATTAGACTGGCTCCTGCGTTGGGACTGGCGACCCCAGCCTATCGATGACCACAAATGGTTGTTGGATAGTAGCCGATTGGGCATTGAGGGCCAACCGCCGCGCAAAGGGCACCTCGGTCGGCGGCGCGCTCGACTATCTCGACGACGGCCCCCTCACCACCGCGCTCAAGAGCCGAAGGGAGGTTTAGGATATCGCATCGTTTGAAAACCGTCCCCCTTGCGTCCGACGGTGCTTTTCCCATATGACCCGCGCGTGGTCTTTGCCTCCTATCCGATGACCCAAAACAGGCGAGAAAAATGACAACGCTGATTTCGGTCACCGATCTTGAAAAGAACTTCGGTCCGATCCGCGCCGTGGACGGGATTTCCCTCAGCGTCGACCGGGGCGAGGTCTTGGGTTTTCTCGGCCCGAACGGTGCCGGCAAGTCGACGACCATGAAGATGATCACCGGCTTCCTGGCACCCGATGGCGGGACCATCGAGATCGCCGGGCAGGACATCGAGACCGCCCCGCTCGCCGCCAAGCGGCGCATCGGCTACCTGCCCGAGGGCGCGCCCGCCTATGGCGATATGACGGTCTCCGGTTTTCTTCGCTTTTGCGCCGACGTGCGTGGCCTGACAGGCGAGTATGCCCGGGACCGGATCCGCGACGTTCTCGACAAGACGCAGCTTTTCGGCGTGATCCATCAGCCGATCGAAACCCTCTCCAAAGGCTTCAAACGCCGGGTGGGTCTCGCCCAGGCGCTGCTCCACGACCCGGAGATCCTGATCCTCGACGAGCCGACCGACGGCCTCGACCCCAACCAGAAGCACGAAGTCCGGACCCTGATCCGCTCCATGGCCCGGGACAAGGCGATCATCATCTCGACCCATATCCTGGAAGAGGTGGAGGCGCTGTGCACCCGTGTGGTGATCATCGCCGCCGGCAAGGTCCGGCGCGACGCCACACCGCGGGAACTTCTGGCGGAAGGACCGCTCGACGACGTGTTCCGCCGCATCACCAATCCGGCCGCCTGAGGATACCGGGATGCGCGCCGCCCTTGCCGTCTACAAACGCGAGCTCGCCAGCTATTTCATCACGCCGCTCGCCTATCTGTTCATCGTCGTCTTCCTGCTGCTGACCGGATCGCTCACCTTCTTCATGGGCGGCTTCCTGGAGCGCGGCCAGGCGGATCTGCAGCCCTTCTTCAGCCTGCATCCGTGGGTCTATCTCTTCCTCGTCCCGGCGGTCGCCATGCGGCTGTGGTCGGAGGAGCGCAAGACCGGCTCCATCGAGTTGCTGCTGACCCTGCCGGTCCCGACGACGGCGGCCGTGCTCGGCAAATTCCTCGCCGCCTGGAGCTTCATCGGGATCGCCCTGGCGCTGACCTTCCCACTGTGGATCACCGTCGACTATCTCGGCGATCCGGATCACGGGGTCATCCTGGCGAGCTATATCGGCAGCCTGCTGCTCGCCGGCGCCTATCTCGCCATCGGGACGGCGGTCAGCGCGGCGACCCGCAATCAGGTCATCGCCTTCGTGATGACGGCGGCGATCGGCTTCTGCTTCGTGACGGCGGCGACCCCGGTGATCCTCGACTTCGTGTCCGGCTGGGCGGGCAGCGCGCTGATCGAGATTCTGAGCGGGCTGTCCTTCGTCGTCCGCTTCGAGAGCATCGTGCGCGGCGTCATCGACGCGACCGACCTCGTCTTCTTTCTCAGCGTGATCGGGGTGTTCCTCACCGCCAACACGCTGATCGTCGATCTCAACAGGGGACGCTGAGGCGATGCGCAGCAAACGCGGTCTCACCCTTCTGGCCCTTCCGCTCTTGGCAGTGCTGTTCCTGTCGATCAATGTGCTGGTCGGGCTGCTGCTGCCCCATGTCCGGGTCGATCTGACGGAGAACAAGCTGTTCTCGCTCTCCGACGGGACGCTGACCGTGCTGGAGGCGATCGACGAGCCGGTCACCTTCCGCCTGTTCTATTCCGAGGAACTGGGCCGTGCCGCGCCGGCCTATGCCGCCTATCAGAAGCGGGTGGTGAACCTTTTGGAGGAATACGCCCAGCGCTCCGGCGGCGGACTCAAGCTCGAGATATTCAATCCCGCCCCCTTCTCCGAACTGGAGGACGAGGCTGTCCGCTTCGGCCTGCAGGGCGTGCCGCTCGACGAGTCCGGGGCCAATGTCTATTTCGGCCTCGCGGGCTCCAACGCCACAGACGATGTGGAGATCGTCCCGTTTTTCCAGCCGGAGCGGGAACGCTTCCTGGAATACGACCTGACCCGCATGGTCCAGGCGCTCGCCAATCCGGAACGCCCCCTGGTCGGCGTTCTGTCCACCCTGCCGATCCAGGGCATGTTCCGCGGCGCCCAGGGCTCGCTGCCGCCCTGGCAGGTGCTGGAACAGATCCGGGCGAATTTCGATACGCGCATGCTGCGCCAAGACCTGACGGAGATCGACGACGACATCGACCTTCTGATGCTGGTCCAGCCCCGTGAACTGTCGCCTGCCGCCCTCTACGCCATCGACCAGTTCGTCATGGGCGGGGGCAGCATGCTCGCCTTCGTCGACCCCTATTCCGAGGTCGCCGCCGTCGAAGGGCGCCAGCAGGGCGGCCTGCCCGGCGCCAATGCCGCGGCCGATCTCGGTCCCCTGCTGGAGAGCTGGGGAATTACGCTGAAGCAGGACGTCTTCGTCGGCGACCTGACGCTCGGCATGCAGGTCAACGCCGGCGGCCCCCGTCCCGTTCAATACATCGCCTGGATCCAGCCGCGGGCGAGCGAGATGGCGGCGGACGATGTGGTGACGGGCGATCTCGAGATCGTGTCCCTCGGGACCGCCGGCATCCTGGAGCCGATCGAGGGCGGCGGCGTGACCGTGACCCCGCTGATCCGGTCCACGCCCGACTCCATGGCGGTCGAGATCGAGGAGATCCGCTTCGGCCCCCGTCCGGACCAACTGCTGGAAGACTTCGAGGCGACGCCGGAGACCTATACGCTGGCCGCCCGGCTGACCGGCCGTTTCGCGACGGCCTTCCCCGACGGCCCGCCGGAAGGGGTCGGGACCGCGACCCACCGGGTCCAATCGGACGGGACAGGCAGCATCATCGTCATCGCCGACTCCGACCTGCTGGAGGACCGGTTCTGGGTCAACCGCGCCGCCTTCTTCGACCGCGCGGTCAACACGCCCTTCGCCGACAACGGAAATCTCGTCCTGAACGCGCTGGAGAATCTCAGTGGTGGCGAAGGTCTGATCGGGCTGCGCGGCCGGGGGGTGAGCCAACGGCCCTTCACCGTCTTCGACGATTTGGAGGCCGAGGCCGCCCGCCAGTTCCAGGCCCAGGAAGAAGCCCTGACCGACGAGCTTTCCAAGATCAATCGGAAGCTGGAGGAATTGCAGGGCGGACCCACCGGCGGCGAGGCGATCCTGACGCCGGAGCAGGAGGCGGAAATCCTCGCCTTCGAACGCGAACTGCTGGCGATCCGGGCGAGCCTGAGGGACGTCCAACGGTCGCTGCGGGAGAGCGTCGAGGCGGAGCGGACGAAGTTGCTGTTCTTCAATATCGGGCTCGTCCCGGCGCTGGTTATCGTCGCCGCCTTGGTTGTCGCCTTCGTCCGCACCGGCCGGCGCCGGGCCGGTGCGCGCGGGTAGGGGGGGAGAGATGAAGCCAAATCGCTTTCTGATCCTCGCAGGCGTCACCGCCGCCGTCACGGCTGGCGCGGTGTGGGCCTATCTCGACCGGGCGGCGGGCCTCCAGGGCGCCTTTCTCGACGAAGCGCTGCTGCCGGGCCTTTCGGACCGGCTCAACGACGTGGCGGCCATCGGGATCGACTCGCCGGACGAGACCTTCTCGCTGGAAAAGACCGACGGCGGCTGGGTGATCCCGGAGAAAGCCGGCTATCCGGTGCTCGACACCCTGACCCGGCCGTTCCTCATCGCGCTCCGCGATATGACGGTCCGGGAACGGAAGACCGCCGATCCGGAACGGCACCGCCGGCTCGACCTGCGCGACCGGGACATCCCCGGCAGCCAAGCGACACGGATCACCCTGACCGACCCGGAGGGCAACGTGGTGGCGGACGTGCTGTTCGGGGCCGGCAAGCCGGGAGCCGGCGATCAGGCGCCCTATCATTATGTCCGGCGGGCGGGCGAGGATCAGACCTGGCTCGCCCAGGCGGATCTGCGAATCCGCCCGACGATCGGCGAGTGGATCGACCGGGGGGTGGCGAACATCCCCCGCGCCGACATCCTGTCGGTGACGGTGACCCCGCCCCAGGGTCCGTCCTACGGCCTGGTCCGGTCGTCCGGCGATGACTTCACACTCGCCGACTTGGCCGAGGGAGAGACAGTCGCCCGCCCTTCCGAGGTCAACGCGCTGGCGGGCACCCTCTCGCGGCTGATCCACGACGATGTCCGGCCCGACGACCGCGGCCTGCCGGTGATCGGGACCGTGCGTTTCACCCTGGAAAACGGCGAGATCGCCGTGGAGCTGACCCGGGACGGAGACAATCGTATTTGGGTTCGATTCAATGTGGGCGGGCAATCCGAGCACGCGGATGAAATTGCAGCCAAGACCGAGGGCTGGCTCTACGACCTGGGCGAGCCCACGCATGACCGGCTGACGGCGCCCCGGAACAGTTTTATCGAATAAGTCAAACCTTCTTTTTTCAGACTTTCCTTCAATACCCCAGGATTCATGCGGTATACTGGCGTATCCGCAGGCAGCCGATACGATCCCGTTCCGGCTCCGCATCGCCCGGATGGAGCCCATCGACCTTGGCAAAGAGACTGACCATCGCCGGTATCTTGCTGGTCTATTGCGGGTTTTTCGCGGCCATTGTCTGGAACTTCGTCATTTCCAGCACCGTGCTGGAAGTCGAGGACCTACAGTTCATATTTGAAACCCTGACGGGAATCGGCCTCACCGGCGACCAGGCGCGGGATTTGATCCGGGAAGCGCTGGTCGTCGACTTCGAAGCGTTGAAGGCGGGGATCATCATCGGATCGGTGATCCTGCCCCTGACCCTCATGCTGGGCCTCTACGCGGCGGCGGTCGTCCGCCGGCTCGACAGCGTCCGGGTGCCCGCGCCCAAGAACAGCTTCTTCGTTTACAACGTGCGCAAGCCGCTCCGTGTCACCACGGCCGACCCGACGACAGGGTTGCCGATGGTCTACGCGGTCCGGATCGAATTGCTGACCCGCAGTCGCGGCGAGCTGCTGGCGCTGTCGTCCAACCAGGATGCGCTCCGCCTCGCCTTTACCGAGGAACTGGAGCGGCTCAACGCCCAGGCCGTGGTCCAGGTCCCGCAGGTCCAAATGGAGGGCGCGCTGCTGGAAGCCGGCCAGGAAGTGGTCTCCGAGGCGCTGGCCCGGGTCCGGATCAAACAATCCTGGTTCGAGCGCAAGGAAGAGGCGCAGACCGCGGAAATCCTCAGCGAAGCGGCCTGAGCATCGCCGTTGGTTTGCGCGCATCGATTCTTTTTTCGGGAAATGACCACAAAAAAATACGGGTGGGATGATCCACCCGGTTCGAACCGGCGAATAAGGGTATGGTTGAAGCCACTGACCCCTGTGCCCTGGAAGCCCGACCTCCCCCACCCCCAAGGCGCAGGGGTCAATCTACTTCAAGAGTAGCATGGCTGAACCGCTCTCCCAAAACCGCGTCCTCGATTGCTTGCGCAGCCAAACGGTGGAAAAGTCGATCCGTTCCCTCTTCGAACGGATGACAGGCCATGAACCAGCTCGCTGCCAGCCAGCTCCCCGCCAACCATCTCCCCGCCAACCATCTCCCCGCAGGCGGTCCCCAGGATATCTTCTTTCCCCGCTCCAACCCTGTCCCGCTGCCGCTGATCACGCGTGCCGACGGCATCTGGATGTGGGATGAGGACGGCAACGCCTATATCGACGCCTCCTCCGGCCCGGTGGTCAGCAATATCGGCCATGGCAACAAACGGGTCGCCGCCGCCATGGCGAAACAGGCGGAACAGATGGATTTCGCCTATTCCAGGGTCGCGCGCCATCAGCCCAATATCGATCTGAGCGCCCGGATCGCGGCCTTGGCGGGTCCCGGCTACGAAAGGGTCTGTTTTTCCTCCGGCGGCTCGGAGGCGATGGAAATCGCCATCAAATTCCTCCGCCAATACGCGCTCGCCACCGGGCGGCCCGAAAAGCGAAAGATCATCACCCTGTTCCCCTCCTATCACGGCGGCACGGTGCTGGGCTTGGCGCTCAGCGGCGATTCGGCGATGGACAGCTTCATCGACGGCATGGTCACGCCGGCGGAGCATGTGCCGGCCCCGTTCCAGTACCGCATTCCGCCGAACCACACGGCGGAGAGCTTCCGCATGGCCTGTGCCGAGGCGCTCGACGCCAAGATCCGGGAGCTCGGGCCGGAGAATGTCCTGGCCTTCGTCGCGGAACCGGTCGGCGGCCTCGCCACCGGCGCCCAGCCGCTGATGGAGGACTATGCCAACCGGGTCCGGGAGATCTGCACCGTCCATGGCGTCCACATGGTCTATGACGAAATCCTTTGCGGCAGCGGCCGTACCGGGACCTTTCTGGCGAGCCATGCCTGGCCGAATGCCCGGGCGGACATCGTGGTTCTCGCCAAGGGTCTCGCCTCCGGCTACGCGCCGCTCGCCGCGACGCTGATCCCGGCGGAGATGGCCGACCATCTCGCCAGCCTGACCGGGTTCGGCCTCTCCCACACCTATGCCGCCAATCCGGTCTCCTGCGCCGTCGGTCTCGCCGTGCTCGACGAATGCGAACGGCAGGACCTTTTCGCCAACGCGGCCGCCCAGGGCGCCTATCTCAAGGAGAGGCTGGAGGCGATGAAGGACCGTCACCCGGCCATCGGCGATGTGCGCGGCCGGGGCCTGCTGATCGGTGTGGAACTGGTCGCCGACCGGGAGAACAGGACGATGTTCCCGGCCTCCGTCTCGCCGACCGACGAGATGCGGATCCTCGGCCTCAAGGAGGGCCTGATCCTCTATGCGCGGCGCACCTCCGGCGGCGCCAATGGCGACTGGATGATGATCTCCCCGCCGCTCACCATCACACGGGCCGAATGCGACGATCTGCTGACCCGCTTCGAGGCGACGCTGGCCGCTTTCGAGGAGCAGGTCGCCCAAAGCTGACCCCAACCCCGAGGAGGGCCGGATGGCCGACTATCCCCTGCCGCCCGCGAAGATCCGCGAGAGCGTGAAGCTCGCCCCGTTCTGGTGGGAAGCGGCCGAGCCGGACCCGATTTCCGCGGAAGACCCGCCGGAGTCGGCCGATGTGGTGATCATCGGCGGCGGCTATACCGGGCTCAACGCGGCTCTGGAGCTGGCCCGGGCCGGAGTCGACGCCCTGGTGCTCGATGCCGACCGGATCGGCTTCGGCGCCTCGACCCGCAGCGGCGGCATGGTCTCCGGCGGCGTCAATCTCGGCAACAAGGGCAAGAGCCTGCCGGAAAGCCAGGCCCGGGCGATGATGGAGGAGGCGAAGGAGAGCTACCGCAACTGGGAGGCCATCATCGAGCGGGAACGGATCGACTGCGACTATCAGAAGACCGGCCGGTTCGTCGGCGCCCATTGCCGCAAGGCCTATGGCGGGCTCCAGGCCCGGATCGATACTCTGAACGCGCAAAGCCCGGGCAGCGCCTGGCTGGTGCCGGAAGCCGAGATGCGGAACGAGATCCATTCGGACCACTACCGGGGCGGATTCACCACCACCGTGTCCGGCGGCGTCCATCCGGCGCGCTATCATCAGGGGCTTGCCAAGGCGACCCGCGCGGCGGGGGCCGCGACCCGAGACGGGATCCGGGTCACCGGGGTCAGCGGCAAGCGCGGCGCCTTCACCGTCCACACGGAGCGCGGCGACATCAAGGCCACGGAGGTATTGGCCGCCACCAACGGCTATACCGGCGGGGCCACGCCGGCCCTGCAACGCCGGGTGATCCCGGTCGCCAGCCACATCATCGCGACGGAGGAACTGGGGGAGGACGTGGTCAAGGACTGCTTCCCGACCCTGCGGATGACCGGCGACACCAACCGGCTGTTGAACTATTACCGACCGTCGCCCTGTCGCAAACGGATCATCTTTGGCGGCCGGGCGAGCTTCCGGGCCGGGATACAGATGGAAGAGTGTGCCGCGATCCTTTATCGGCGCATGACGTCGATCTTCCCCCAGGTCATGGGCTGTCAATTGACCCATGCCTGGACCGGAAATGTCGGCTTCACCTTCGACTTCACGCCCCATCTGGGGGAGCGCGAGGGGATACACTACGCCCTCGGCTGCAATGGCAGCGGGGTCGTGATGATGAGCCATCTCGGCCGCCAGGTCGCCCGCAAGATCATCGGCGGGAACAACACGCCCAGCGCCTTCGACAGCGCCGCCCTCGGCCACGCGTTCACGACCCGACCGCTCTATTACGGCACGCCCTGGTTCCTGCCGTCCATCGGCCGCTGGTACGCGCTCCGCGACTGGCTCGACCGGAAGCTGGACGGGGCCTGATCGGATGGGATGTCCGGTGCGGACCCTTCTCTAGCGATGCGTCAAAGCGTCTGACGTGAACCGCCGGATCAGACGCGGTCCGGTAGCGGGACGATCTGGATGATATCGTGCTTCTCCTCCAGTCGCCGCATCCGGCCGCCCCGCTCCTTGCGGGCCAGTGACCTTTCGGACAGCTATGAAGGATTTGGCTGGCATATGGCGTTGGCTTAACGGCAGATTGGACCTTCAGCGCACGTCGTCTGACAGGGGGATTTGATGAGGGGCTGGTTTCTGGCATTGGCGATGGGATTGCTCACAGTCCTGTCCAACCCGACGGTCGCGCAAGACACATCCGAGACCGAGAGCACGCTTCAGGAAATCGTCGAACGGGCACAAGCGGACGGCTACCAGATCGTTCTGGTCCCCCAGCCAACCGAGGAAGCTGAAGCGGCATCGGGCGGCGACATCATTACCGCGACTGCGGCGTTCGAGCGGCGCGCGCGGCAGGCTCGCGAGAGACTGGATACGATCATCGGCGAAACCGACAAGTTCGGCGCCCATATGCTCGATGTCTTGGAGAAGCGTGCCGGCCCCGACGGGGATCCACTCTGGATCCTCTACGCTTTCGGATTGGCGGCCCTGTTCCTCACCATCGGCCACTTGGTCGGCATCCCGTTTTATCGATGGATGCGGCTGCGCTTTGCCAATCTCTATCATCCGGAGCCGGAAACCCGCACCGAGAAGCTCGTCTACCCGATCCAGCGCGTTCTGTTGCGGGGGTTGAATGTCCTCGTCCAATGCGGGATCGCGGCGGTGCTCGTGGTGGCATTCGGTGACCCCTCGCCGCCATGGCGTACGACCATGATGCTGACGGTGGTCTTCTTCGGTGTCGCGCGTCTGGCGGTGGTGGTCTTCGAGGGCATGATCAATCCCGAGGCCCCAAACCATCGCCTAATCCAGATGTCCGACGCCGACGCGCGGGGACTCTACGGAGGATTCAAGGCCGCCGCCTACATCGCCGCGCCGGTAGGCGGCCTTTGCGTGTTGATGGATCTCATGGGGATCGACCGCGACGGTCATGTCCTAATGCTGATTGTCTCGACCCTCGTCTCCGCCTTGCTGTTCTCCGGGCTCGCCATCCGCTACCGGTCCGCCGTGGCCGAGGCGATCGTCGGACATCGACCGGATGAAGCCAGTGCCTGGCTCAAGATCTTCGCCTCCTCGTGGCATGGCCTGGCGGTCGTCTATTTCATGGGGGCCTGGTTCACCACCGCCATCCGTCTGCTGCTCGAACAACCCGGGGCGTTGGGCCTCATCATGTCGCCGATCCAGTTCGGGGTCTTGGCCTTCTACATCTACGGCATCGGCCTAATCCTGCTCGATCGGTTCGTCGACGACCCACGTACCGACGACGGGGAGCAGGTTCAAGGCCAGACCCTCAAGTCGCTGCTCGAGGATGTCTTCAGGATCACCCTGCTGATCGGAACCCTGGCGCTGATCGTCCAGGATTGGTTTGCCGTCAAATTGGACGACCATCCAATCTACGATTCCATGGTCGAAATCGCAGTCATCGGGCTTCTGGGGTACGTCGCGTTCAAAGCGGCGAAACTGAAGATCGATTCGATGATCCGCGAAGAAGGCGGAGACGAGGCCGCCTTGCCGGGCGACGAAGGAGGACACGGCGGCGCGTCGCGAATCGCCACGCTGCTTCCGATTCTCCGGAACTTCATTCTGGCGGTGATCGTCACGATTGCAGGGATGGTCATCCTGTCGGAGATGGGGCTGGACATCGCGCCGCTCTTCGCCGGGGCCGGTGTCGTCGGATTGGCGGTCGGTTTCGGGGCCCAGACCCTGATCCGGGACATCTTCTCCGGCGCGTTCTTCCTCGTGGACGACGCGTTCCGGAAAGGCGAGTACATCGAGACCAACGGGACCCGCGGGACGGTCGAAAAGATCTCGGTCCGATCCATGCAGCTGCGCCATCATCTCGGTCCGTTGCATACGATCCCGTTCGGCGAGATCACGTCGTTGACGAATTACTCGCGCGACTGGGTGATCATGAAGCTGCCGCTGCGGCTGACATATGACACGGACCCGGAGAAAGTGCGAAAGCTCATCAAAAAGCTGGGCCAGCAGCTCCTGGAGCATCCCGATATCGGCCAAAACTTCATCGAACCGCTGAAGGCGCAAGGGGTTCGCCAAATGGAGGATTCCGCGATGATCTTCTCGGTCAAGTTCATGACGAAACCGGGGGATCAGTTTACGGCGCGGAAGGTGATCTTCGCCGAGATCCGCAAACTGTTCGAAGAAAACGGGATCAGATTCGCGAACCGCGAAGTGACGGTGCGTCTCGCCGACGAGACGGCGCAGAACCTCTCCAAAGAGAACAAGGAAGCGATCGCCGGCGCGGTCGCCCCGGTTCTTGATGAGGCGGATGCCCAGCAGGCGGCTTCACAAGAGGCGAAGAACGACGCTCGCTGACGGCGCGCCAATGCCGCACGGTGGCGGATGCTGGGACGCCCCGAGACGGGACCGACCGGAAGCTGGATGGGGCGCAATCCGATCCGGTTGGATAAGGAGAACGTCATAAAAACCCATCCAAAAGGTCATCGAAACTTCACTTGAGCCGCCGCGATTCATATGGCGCTTCCAACCCTCGAAACGTGCAACACTCCGCGCGGAGGGATCGATGCTCTCGAACGTCCGACTGATCACGAAACAGCTGTTGGTCATCGCCAGTCTTGTCGCCGCGGTCCTCGTCCTGGGACTGGTAACCGTCCAGGAGGTCCGAAGCCTGATGCGGGCCGAACGGGAGGCGGCCCTCAAGAACATCGTCGAGATGGCGCATGGGGTCGTCGCCGCGGAACATGCGCGGGTCCAGCGCGGCGAGATCGACCGGGACGGTGCGCTGGAGGCCATCAAGCGGGCGTTCTACGCCATGCGCTTCGACAACGGCAACTATGTCTTCATTACCGACTTCGACAATATCGACATCGTCTATCCCCCCGATCCGTCGGGGGAAGGCTATGACGGGACCGACTTCAAGGATTCGGACGGTAATCTCCTTTATCGGGACATCTCCTCGACCGGCAGAAACGGCGAAGGCCTCATCAGCTATCGCTGGCCCAAGGCCGGCACCGACATTCCCCTGGAGAAGATCGCCTATATCAAGGGCTTCCGACCCTGGCAGTGGTCGATCGGTGCCGGCGCCTATGTCGACGATCTCGATGCCGCCGTCGCCGATTTCACCCTGGACTATGGCATGATCGCCCTGATCCTGGTCCTGGCGGGCTCCGGTGTGGCACTGCTGGTCAGCCGCTCGGTCACCCGTCCGATGGAGGACTTGCGCCACTGCATGGCGGGACTGTCCAGCGGGGATCTTGACGTGCCGATCCACGGAACCGGTCGCGGCGACGAGGTCGGCGACATGGCGCGTGCCGTCGAGGTGTTCCGGGAGAACGCCCGGAAGGTCAGGGCCATGGAGGCGGAACGCAACGCCCAAGAGGAACAGGCGGCCCAAGAAAGACGCGAGGCCAGGCGGACCCTCGCCGCCCAGTTCGAGCAACGGACCGGCGGCATGGTCTCCGCGATGAGCGGGGCGGCCAACGCCCTGGAATTAGCGGCCGCCCGCCTGACAGAGGCGGCGGCAAGTTCCGGCGACAAGGCCAACCGGGTCAGCAATTCGGCGCAGGCATCGGCCTTCTCCCTGCAAACGGTGAGCGCCGCGACGACGGAACTGACCGTCTCGATCCAGGAGATCACCGCCCGGATCAGCGATACGGCCCAACTCGCCCGCGACGGTGCGGCCTCGGCCACCACCACGTCGACCCAGGTCCGCGATCTCTCGGACGCCACCGGGAAAATCGGCGAGGTCGTGAGTCTGATCTCCGATATCGCCGATCAGACCAACCTTCTGGCGCTGAACGCCACCATCGAGGCGGCGCGCGCCGGAGAGGCCGGAAAGGGCTTCGCGGTCGTCGCGTCCGAGGTCAAATCGCTGGCCGAACAGACGGCCCGGGCGACCGACGAAATCGGCGGGCAGATCTCCGGTGTCCAGAGCTCCGTCGAGGCGACGGTGCGCGCGATCGAGGATCTGGCGGCCATCGTCTCGCAGATCGACGAGGTCGCCGCCGGGATCGCCGCGGCGGCGGAGGAGCAATCGGCCGCGACTGCGGATATCGCGCGGAACATCGAGCAGGTCAGTACGGCGGTCCAGGACGTCACCGAGAACATCGATCTGGTGGTGACGGCCACGGGGGAGACCGGCGAGGTCGCGGACGAGGTCTCCGGGGCGTCGGAGGAAATCGCCCGACGGTCGGCCGACCTGTCCCACGAGCTGCGCGGCTTCGTCGAGGAAATGCGGAGCTGATCCTTCCCACGGTCTTCGCCGCAAGATCGTCGGGACGTTGGCCAGGACGTTGGCCAGGACGTGGGCCAGGATGTTGGCCCGGAAGCTTGACGGCACCGCCTGAAGGGTCCGGCATCCCGATCTCATATCCCTTAGCATATCAGCCCACCCCTAAGGTCGGAGTGATCTCAACGGATTGCCAACTACAATCAAGAGGCGTTGGTCCCCCCCAGAGGCACGACATGGCGGTAGGATGAGTGAGACAGCCCCCCCGGAGGAAAGTCCGCCTTTCGGCGTTTGTCTTTCGGTTTTCGAGCATTGGTTGAAGCTCCGCGCGGAGTCCGCGAGACCCGACCGGCTGCCGACCCGCGACCAGATCGACATGCTGACCCTGCCCAGGGAGACGCTGCCCTGGTTCTTCATCCATCAGCGGGAAGGGGACCGCTATCTCAACCGCCTCGCGGGCACCGCGATGGTCGAGGCCATCGGCTTCGAAACCCGGGGACGCTATCTCGACGAGATGATGGCCCCGGCCTTGTATCCGGAACGCAAAGCCCTGCTCGATCGTTGCGCGGAGCAAGCGGTTTGCGTCCACTACCGCGCGACGCTGGCCGCAGCGGACCGGGAGCATGTGGGCTTCAGCCGGATCCTGTTCCCGGCCGCGTCCGATCAGGAGAGCGCGGTGGATCTGGTCTGCGGCACCATGGTTTTCTTTGGCAACGCGGCCCTTCCTCCCGAGGAAAAGAAGGCGGTCGAGGAGGGGTACAGGGGAATTCTTCTCAACAGCTATTTCGACGGCACGACCTGGCGTCGCATCGAAAGCTAAAGCACACCCTCCTCTGCCCCGATATCGACCGGGCGCTCTATGCCTCCGGCCTAATCCCGTTTGTTGGGCATCCGGACAACGACGCCCGAACCGTCTTGAGCCGGTCCCGCCGCACGCCCGAGGTTGGAAAGCGCCGCATTCAAAAGGCCCAGAATCCATGCCTCGTCTTCTACCGGGCTCGGACCGAACTCCATTTCAAGCTGCTCCAAAGCCTCGGATATCTGTTCGCAGGCGGCCGCGTGGCCATCGTCCCTGGCAAGCACCGCGTCGCGCCGCCGCGTCTCGGCTTCCAGAACATCCTCATCGTCCGAACGGGGACCTGTCCGCTGACCCGCATCCAACCGAAGAATCCTCATAACACCCTCCTGAGAACGGCGCCACATGACCGTTGCGAGACCTCCAACACGGTTTGAGGATAGGCGTTCTTCGTCAGAAATTATTGATTTGAGTCAAGGTTGATGTCGGCGCAGCGGAGTAATCTCCAACGCGTTGCGCATCAGCAGATCGCGACGTCTCCCTATTCGACTTGCCTTTGCCCCCGCCACTCATCGAGTTGGCGGGTTCTTTTTCGGCCGTCAAAACAAACCTGGGGGCGACCGGATTCTTGATTTGGTCTCACGCGCTATCGCGCTTCGAGACGGTTTGGATTTGGTCTCACGCGCTGACGCGCTTCGAGACGGGGTGGCGCCTGGACGGAGAAAGTTCTAACCGGATTTTTGATTTGGTCTCACGCGCCGACGCGCTTCGAGACGGTTTGGATTTGGTCTCACGCGCCGACGCGCTTCGAGACGGGGTGGCGGCCCAAGGGGGAGAGAGTTCTAACCGGATTTTTGATTTGGTCTCACGCGCTGACGCGCTTCGAGACGGTTTGGATTTGGTCTCACGCGCTGAAGCGCTTCGAGACGGGGTGGCGCGCTCGGGAGGATTCGAACCCCCAACCTTCTGATCCGTAGTCAGATGCTCTATCCAGTTGAGCTACGAGCGCAGCCGCCGGATCGTAGACACACCGCCCGCGGGCGGTGGAGGACCGGCAGAGGCCGGGAACCTAATCGATGGCGGGCGCGAGTCAAGTGGAAACCGCCGCGAAAACAGCCTGCCGCTCGTTTTCCCGGGAAAATCGCCCGCTCCCGCGACGCGTTCGCCCGGGATATAGGGGCGTTTGCTGCAAGGCCGGAAGAAGAAACCCGCTTAAACCCTTGTGACCGCTTTGCCCATTCTGTACTATCCGTTGGTGTGCACGCGCGTTTTTAGTCGTTGTCCATCAAGGGTTTGTGCGCTACGTCAATCCCGCGATGCTTTCGGCGGCGAAAGTGGCGCCCTTGGGGGTTAAAAAAACAAATCGGCGGATCTCGATGGCAAAATCCAATTCTTGGGTTCTCACGATTGGTGCGGCAGTTCTCCTAACGGGATGTTCTTTCGCTTCTGATTCTCTTCTTCCGTCGCTGACCGGGGAGGACCCGGCGCCCGCCTCCGCGCAAGCCATCGCGCCCTCGGCGGGTGAACGGACCGGAGCCCCGCTGATCGCGGCCGCCCCGCCCCGGCTCAACACCGGTACCTTCCAGCCCCAGCCGCCGACCGCCGCCAACCCGACAGGCACCTTCGTCGGCACCAAGATCGTCGGCCTGCGCGGCGATTTGGGCGGTCTGCAGCAGAAGATCTCGCAGCATAACGGCACCCTGCAGGCGAGCAGGGCCGACACCGAGCAGAGCGCGGCGCAATATCACCAGCTCGTCGCCGCCATCAACGCGAAGCTTCAGATCGGGACGACCCCGGGCAACCCGCTCCTGGCCCAGCAATGGGACCAGTCGCAGCGCCAGCTCGAAACCCTGAACGAGGACATCGTCGAGCTCAACGAGTTGTCCAACCGTGTCGCGTCGGACAGCGCGCTGACCGCCTATCTCCTCGAAAGCGTCCGGGCGACCTATGGCCTCTCCGGCGCGGTCGACGAGGACCACCGCCAGCTCGCCATTCTCGAGGACGAGGTCAATCAGACCGTGGTCCTGGTCGACCGGCTGCTCAATGAGCTGTCGGAGGATATCGAGCGTCAGACGACCTATCTCAACAATGAGCGGCGCAATCTGCAGACGCTCGCCATCGGCATCAAAAATGGGCAGCTCTATGGCGCCAGCCTCGCCAACCGGGCCTTCCTGCCGACCCGCCAGACGGCCGCCGCCGGCGGTGTGACCGGGGGCCGGGTCGCCGCAGGCACCACCGCGCTGGCCAACCGACGTCCTCTGGTGGTGATCCGCTTCGACCGGGCGGATGTGGAATACGAGCAGGCGCTCTACACCGTCGTGAACCGGGCGCTTGAGCGCAATCCGGCCGCCTTGTTCGATCTCGTGGCCGTCGGGGCGCAAACCGGCGGGGTCAGCGGAGCGACGCTCAACACCTCGACCGCCCGGCGCAACGCCGAGCGGGTCCTGCGCAGCCTGGTCGATCTCGGTCTGCCGTCGGACCGGGTCATTCTCTCGACCACGTCGAGCCCGCAGGTCTCGTCCAACGAGGTCCGGCTCTACGCCCGCTGATCGGACCCACTGATCTGGCCCACTGGCCGGGTCCACTAATCGGGTCCGCTGGCCGGTCGATTCGATCCGAAACGGATCGCCGGCGGAGCCGCATGCGACAATCCGGATCATTTTGGGCCTTGCCTTCCGGGCACATCATTCAAGCTTCCTTAAGGCGGAACGGGGGATGGAACCGTCGCGACAAGGAGGTTGCCCATGCGGACCTTTCGGATTTTTGCCCTCTTCATCATGGTTTTCGGCCTGGCGTTGAACCCGGCCAAGGCGCTGGATTCCCAGGATGAACGGGCCATCAAACAGGTGATCACCGACCAGATCGAAGCCTTCCGGCAGGATGACGCCACCAAGGCGTTCAGCTATGCCGCACCCAGCATCAAGCAGAAATTCACCTCTCCCGACATGTTCATGTCCATGGTCCGCCGGGGCTATGATCCGGTCTACCGCCCGACGGCCTATGACTTCGGTAAGCTTGTGAAGGTGCACGGAATGCTGATTCAGGAGGTCTTTCTGACCGACCGCAAGGGCGTTCCGACCATCGCGCTCTACACCATGCAGAAGCAGCCGGAAGGCGACTGGCGGATCAGCGCCGTCCGCCTGCACCAGCCGGAAGGCCAAAACGCGTAAGGCGGGGCAAACCGCTCAAGGAGGGCGTCCCCCGACCCTTTTTGTTGCGGAGAGCGGCACAGTCGCCTACAGCAAAGTCCTGATTTCGTTTCGTGAATGAGGGTCCTTCATGGCGCACATGCCCTATGACCGCAATTTCCCGGTGACCTGGGACGAACTCCATCGCAATGCCCGGGCGCTGGCGTGGCGGCTGCACGAGATCGGCCCCTTCGACGGTCTGTATGCGGTCGCCCGGGGCGGCCTCGTCCCCGCCGCCATCATCGCGCGGGAACTGGGCATCCGCCTCGTGGAGACGATCTGCGTTCATTCCTATGCGGACAAGACCCAGGGCGGCCTGAATTTCCTGAAAGAGCCCATGGGCGACGGGTCCGGCTGGCTGGTGGTCGATGATCTGGTCGATTCCGGCGTCACCGCCGCGGCGATCCGCGAACGCCTGCCGAAGGCGCATTTCGCGACGGTCTACGCCAAGCCCAAGGGCAAACCCCAGGTCGACACCTACGTCACCGAGGTGAGCCAGGATACCTGGATCCACTTTCCCTGGGATTTGGCGATGCAGCCGCTGCCGCCGATCGCCGGCGACAAGGCGCTATAGGTCATCCCCTAAATCCGCCCCCTGGAGAGATTTCTAGTCGTTGTCGCCGGCGGCATAGCCGGCCGCGAGCGCCCGCATACCGACGGGATCGACCAGAGTGACCTGGGACGGCCCCTGGCTGGTCAGAAGATTGCGGCTGCGGAAACGGGTGAACAGTCGGCTGACCGTCTCCGTCGTGATGCCAAGATAATCGGCGATGTCGGCCCGGCTCATAGGCAGTTTGACGATCTCCTTGCCCTTTGCCGTATGCAAGGCGCAACCGCCATGGGTCTTGGCCGCGAGCCAGATCAACAGCGACGCCAACCGCTCCTCGGCGGTCTTGCGGCCCAGTACCATCAATTGGGCGCGGGTCTGGTTGAGGTCCTCGGCGACCCGGCCGGCCAGCGCCGCGGCGAGATCCGCCTGCTCCCGCACCACGCGATCGAAGCTCGAACGGTGGAACCGGCAAAAGGTGACCTTCCGGATCGCCTGGGCCGAAAACGCATAGGTCTCCCCGAGACCGAGTCCGATAAAATCACCGGGAAACAAGAAGCCGAGCACGTGACGCCGGCCGTCCGGCAGCAGATTGAACAGCCGTACGCACCCCTGTCGCAGGGTGAACACATCGGCGGCGAGCGCCCCTTCCTCAATGATCAGGCTGCCCCGGCCAACCGTCTCCGGATGGGCCAGATCGGCGAGCCGATCCTGCGCAAAGGCCGCATGCTTCCCGCAGATCCCGTTGCCCCAGGCCGGACAATCGCCACAGCCAAGCGGTGTGTGCTGTCCGGTCGGCGAACGGGCCTTCCGTTCGTCGGACCATAAATCCGTCATCCCGACCTCCCACAATCGGATTTTGTCAATTTAGACTGACACACTGATTTGTCAAATTAATCGGACATACCCCTAAAAAGGATGGGCCTGAAAGCAGACCTCGGCAAGCCGGTCGAAAATGCGGTATGTCTAGGCAAACGCCAGACCTCATCCCCGATCTCACCATCGAAAGGAGCGGCCATGCCAAAGCGTGTTTGGGCTGATTTGCCGCAGCGCACCCTTAGATTCAGTGTGGGTATTCTGCTGCTGAGCGCAAGCTTTTTCCCCACTGCGCAGGCGCAAACCGTCACCCAAGCGGACCCGGAGGCGGCGGTCGAGACCGGGGCCGCCGACCGCAAGGCCGGCACCGCCGAGAGGTTTATGGCCGTGGCGGCCCATCCGGCGGCGGCCGAGGCCGCCGAAGATATCCTGGCCCGTGGCGGTTCGGCGATCGACGCGGCCATCGCCGCCCAGATGATCCTGACCCTGGTCGAGCCCCAGAGCTCCGGGATCGGCGGCGGCGGCTTCCTGGTCCATTGGGATCCGGCGGCGCGGGACATTGCCACGTATGACGGTCGGGAGACCGCGCCGGGGACCGCCACGCCACAGCGTTTCCAGGATGCGGACGGCAATCCGAGGCCCTGGCCCGAGGTCGTACCGGGCGGCCTTTCCGTCGGTGTGCCCGGCCTGGTGCCGATGCTGGCGCTGGCCCACGCGGACCATGGCGTGCTGCCCTGGGTCGAGCTGGTCAAGCCGGCCATCACGCTCGCCGATGCGGGCTTTCCGGTCAGTCCGCGCCTCAACGGTCTGCTGACCCGGCTCGGTCCGGATTTCTTCCTGCCCAAGGCGCGGGCCTATTTCTTCGACGCGGACGGCGCGCCGCGTCCGGTGGGCCATATCCTGAAGAACCCGGACCTCGCCAACACGCTCCGCAGCATCGCGCTGAGCGGTGGGAAGGCGATGCGGGAGGGCGGGATCGCCCAGGATATCGTGCTCGCGGTCAAGGCGGCCCGGGTCAATCCGGGCGACATGACCCTGGCCGACCTAGCGGGCTACGAAGCCAAAAGGCGTCCCGCCGCCTGCAGCGCCTTCCGTGGCCGACAGGTGTGCGGGATGGGTCCGCCCAGCTCTGGCGGCCTTACGGTCGGCATGATCCTGGGCCTGCTCGACAGGTTCCCGCCGACCGACGATCCCGCGCTGGCGCTCCACCGGCGGATCGAGGCGGAGAAGCTCGCCTATGCCGACCGGGGCCGCTATATGGCCGACGAGGATTTTGTCTGGGTCCCGAGCCTCGGTCTCACCGACCCGGCCTACCTCGCCGGCCGATCCATGATGATCGACGATCGGAAGGCCAAGCCGCCGGCGGAGCCGGGCACTCCGCCGGGCGCGATCGCGCTCCGCCCCCTGGACGCGTCCGCCGAGACGCCGGGCACCACTCATCTCTCCATCGTCGACGCCGAAGGCCGGGCGGTCGCGCTGACCTCGTCCATCGAAAGCGCTTTCGGATCACGCCTGATGGTACGGGGATTCCTGTTGAACAATCAGCTGACCGATTTCTCCTTCCGGGACAGCCGGGACGGTGAGCCCATCGCCAACCGGGTCGAGGCCGGGAAGCGGCCCCGCAGCTCCATGGCCCCGACCATCGTTCTGGGACCGGACGGCCTGGAGATCGTCACCGGATCGCCCGGGGGCAGCCGGATCATCGGCTATGTGGTGAAATCGGTCACGGCCCTGATCGACGACGGCCTGACCCCCGCGGCGGCCGCGGCGCTGCCCAACGTCACCAACCGCAACGGGTCGAAAACCGCCGTTGAGCCCGAGTTGGCGGGGCCGATCAAATCGGCTCTCGAGGATCTCGGCCATGTTCTCGACGAGCGGGCCCAGACCAGTGGCCTTCACATCATCCAGCGGCTGCCCGACGGCCGTCTTGTCGGCGGCGCCGACCCCCGTCGCGAAGGGATCGTTCTCGGCGAATGACCATTTCCACTTTGCCCATTCTCGCCATGCGGCCCAAGGCCAGCGGCCGGGTGCGCGGCGGCCACCCCTGGGTCTACGGCAACGAGATCCAAAAGAACCCGGATCTGGCGGGATTGCCGGCGGGAAGCCCGGTGCGGCTCACCACCGACCGGGGCGATCCCCTGGGCACCGTCGCCTGGAACCCCAAGCCCCTGGTCGTCGGCCGCCTGTTGAGCCGGGAGGCGGTGCAGCCGGATGCCGCCTTCTTCGAGGCGCGGCTGCGGCAGGCGCTGCGGTTGCGGGAGCGGTTGTTCGGCACCCCCTACTACCGGCTGATCCATGCCGAGGCGGACGGGCTGCCCGGCCTGGTGATCGACCGCTTCGGCGAGTTGGCGACGGTACAGCTCAACTCCGCCTTCGCCGATCTCCACCGGGCGCCTCTGCTCGCCGCCCTCGACGCCGTCCTGGCCCCGACAGCGGTCATCGTCCGACTGGACAGCCCGGCCCGGACCCTGGAGGGGCTGGCGCTCTCGGAGCCGGAAGTGATCGGCACCTGGTCCGGCCCGGTCCCGCTGGAGGAGAACGGGACCCGCTTCCAATGCGATCCCCTGGACGGCCAGAAGACCGGCTGGTTCTACGACCACCGGCCGACCCGGGCCTTCGCCGCGTCGCTCGCCCGCGGGAAACGGGTGTTGGACATGTTCTCCTATATCGGCGCCTTCGGGATCACGGCGGCCAACGCCGGGGCGGCCGAGGTCCTCTGCGTCGACCGCTCGCAGCATGCCCTCGACCATGCCCAGGCCTCCGCCGCCCTGAACGGCGTGGCCGACCGGGTACGGACCGAGGCCGGGGACGCGTTTTCGGTGATGGAGAAACTGGCACAGGCCGGGGACCGATTCGATATCGTCATCGTCGACCCGCCGGCCTTCGTCAAATCCAAGAAGGACCTCAAGGCGGGCCTGCGGGGCTATCAGAAGATGACCCGGTTGGGCGCCGCCCTGGTCGCGGACGAAGGCATTTTCGTCGCCGCCTCCTGCTCCCACAATGTGGACCGGGAGGCGTTTCAGCGGGAGGTCAGCCTGGGCCTGTCCAAGGCCGGGCGGTCGGGCCGCATTCTCCAGTCCGGCGGCGCCGGCCCGGACCATCCGGTCCACCCCTTCCTGCGTGAAAGCGCCTATCTCAAGGCCGAGATCATCGCCCTCGCGTGATCGGCCCAACCTCCCCCTTCACAGGGGGAGGCTACAGGTCTTCCCCTGTGAAGGGCGGACCGAGGCGGGGGGTTAAGCGTCCGTCCGGTTGAGGCGGTTGTCGATCAGATCATCGACCACCGACGGATCGGCGAGCGTCGAGGTATCGCCCAGGCTGCCGTAATCGTCCTCGGCGATCTTGCGCAGGATGCGACGCATGATCTTGCCGGACCGGGTCTTCGGCAGGCCCGGCGCCCACTGGATATGGTCTGGCGAGGCGATCGGGCCGATCTCCTTCCTGACCCACTGGACAAGCTCCTTGCGGAGCGCGTCGCTCGGCTCGATCCCGTTGACCAGGGTCACATAGGCGTAGATGCCCTGGCCCTTGATGTCGTGCGGGAAGCCGACCACCGCCGACTCGGCGACCTTCGCATGGGCGACCAGGGCCGATTCGACCTCCGCCGTGCCCATCCGGTGTCCGGAGACGTTGATCACGTCGTCGATCCGCCCGGTGATCCAGTAATAGCCGTCCTCGTCCCGCCGGGCCCCGTCGCCGGTGAAATACTTGCCGGGGAAGGTGGAGAAATAGGTGTCCATAAAGCGCTTGTGGTCGCCATAGACCGTCCGCATCTGGCCGGGCCAGCTGTCGGCGATGCAGAGCGGACCGTCGCAGGCCCCTTCCTGGATGTTGCCGTCGTTGTCGACGATCACCGGATGCACCCCGAAGAAGGGCCGGGTCGCCGAGCCGGGCTTCAGGTCCGTGGCGCCGGGCAGCGGGGTGATCAGAACGCCGCCGGTCTCGGTCTGCCACCAGGTGTCGACGATCGGGCAGCGGCTGTCGCCGACCACCTTGTAATACCAGTTCCAGGCCTCGGGATTGATCGGCTCGCCGACCGAACCGAGGATCCGCAGGCTCTTCCGGCTGGTCCGGGTCACCGGATCGTCGCCATGGCGCATCAGCGCCCGCAGCGCCGTCGGTGCCGTATAGAAGATCGACACCTTGTGCTTGTCGCAGACCTGCCAGAAGCGGGAATCGTCCGGATAGTTCGGCACGCCCTCGAACATCAGGGTCGTGGCCCCATTCGCCAGCGGACCGTAGACGATATAGCTGTGGCCGGTGACCCAGCCGACATCGGCGGTGCACCAATAGACCTCGCCGTCGCGGTAGTCGAAGACGTATTTGTGGGTCATCGAGGCATAGACGAGATAGCCGCCCGTGGTGTGCATCACCCCCTTCGGCTGCCCGGTGGAGCCCGAGGTATAGAGGATGAACAGCGGATCCTCGGCGTTCATCTCCTCCGGTTCGCACTCGTCCGACGCGTCGGCGACCGCCTCGTGATACCAGACGTCCCGGCCCTTCTTCAGGGTGACGTCGGCACCGGTATGCTTGACCACCAGCACCTTCTTGACGTCCACGGACGTGGTGTGGGTCTCGATCGCCTCGTCGGTATTGGCCTTGAGCGGCACCTTCCGGGAACCGCGCAGGCCCTCGTCGGCGGTGATCACGAAATGGCTTTCGCAGTCCTCGATCCGATTGGCCAGCGCTTCCGGCGAAAACCCGCCGAAGACGATGGAGTGGACGGCGCCGATCCGGTTACAGGCCAGCATGGCATAGGCCGCCTCGACGATCATCGGCATATAGATCGTCACCCGGTCGCCCTTCTTGACGCCGAGATCCTTCATCGCGTTCGAGAGTTTGCAGACTTCCTTATGGAGCTCGTTATAGGTGATCGTCTTGTGCTGGTCCGGCTCGTCGCCCTCCCAGATGATCGCCGCCTGGGTGCCACGGGTCGCCAGATGCCGGTCGATGCAGTTGGCCGACACGTTGAGCGTGCCGTCCTCGAACCATTTGATCGAGACGTCGCCCGGCGCGTAGCTGACATTCTTCACCTTGGTGAAGGGCTTGATCCAGTCGATCCGCTTGCCGTGTTCGCCCCAGAACCCCTCCGGGTCCTTGACCGACCGCTCATACATTTCGAGATAGCGGTCGTTGTCCACATGGGCGGATTGCGCAAGTTCCGGTGAGACGGGATAGACGTCACTCATCTTCGGCTCCTCCTCTGCCGCCGGTGTCCGGATCCCCCACGGACCGGCCCAGCATTCTGTTTGTCGGGACCCTTTTGTTAGAGAGTCCTAACTTAAGATTTTTCGGGAGTATCCGGCTTTCGATTGAACGCGACAACCCCTGAAACCGATCGCCATGCGCGAACTCGGCACAGCCGGTTTCCTCTACTCCCCCCAATTGGTATTTTTATTAGACCAATTCGTCGTCGCCATCAATCACCGTTTTAGCGATGTCATAGCCGAAGCCCCGCCGGGCGAGGGCCGCCAGGTCCCGATCGCGGTTGTCCGCGCGGGCCGCCGCCGGGCGATAGGGGCCGATCCGCCGCCGTCGGGCATAGGCGAAGGCGGCCTCCCGTTCCGCATCGGCGCCGGCGTCCCGGTCGGCGGACTCCAGGGCCTCGTCGACCAGATCGCGCCCGAGTCCCTTCTGGCCGAGCTTCAGCCGGATCGCGCGGGCCGACTCGCCGCGCCGTCTGAGGCTGTCGGCCTTCGCCTCGGCGAACGCCTTGTCGTCGATGAGGCCCGCCTCGCGAAACCGCTCCACCACCTGCCGCACGGTCTCCTCGGCCGCCTCCCGGTCGACCTTGGCGCCCCGCCGTTCGGCCCGCTCGATCCGGCGCATCAGCACCCGGGTCAGCATTTCGGAGGACGCTGCATAGCGTTCGAGATAGGCGAGCGCCGCCCGCTTCACCGGCCCCTCGTCGAGCTTGGGCGGGCGTTTCGTCCGGGTCTTCCGAGACCGCATGTCGGAGGCCGGTTTCTTGGCGTTCCGGGAGGGAGGCAAAGACATGGGACGATCCTAACCGGAAGCGGCCCCTTCGACGAGGCATGGCAGGTGGGGCATAGTAGACGAGGCATGGTAGACGAGGCATGCATGTTTGCGGGTTGCCTTTGCCCGTCACAGTCCGACTTATCCTTTCGAAATCAACGAAACGGACCCCTATGACCTTCGAACGCCAGCAAGCGACCCGAAACCACTCCGCCATGCCGCCCGCGCCACGGGTCATCGGCCGGGTCAACTGGGGCGGACTGCAGGCGCTGTATATGCGGGAGGTCCGGCGCTTCATGAAGGTCTGGATTCAGACCATCGCGTCCCCGGCCGTGACCCAGTTGCTGTTCCTCGCCGTCTTCATGCTGGCGCTGGGCCGGGGCGACTTCATGGTCCAGGGCATTCCCTTCCCGGAATTCCTCGCCCCCGGCCTGGTGATCATGGCGATCGCCCAGAACGCCTTTCAGAACACATCGAGTTCCGTCGCGTCGGCCAAGATCCAGGGCAATATCGTCGACACGCTGATGCCGCCCCTCGGCCCGTTCGAGATGATCGTCGGTTATATCGGCGGGGCGATCACACGCGGCGTCTTCGTTGGCGTCACCACCGGAGTGGTGATGATGGTCTTCGTGGGCTTCCCCATTCACGATCCGGCCCTGATCCTGTTTCATACCCTGGCCGCCGGCTCCCTCCTCGGCCTGATCGGCCTGATCGGCGGGATCTGGGCGGAGAAATTCGACCATATCTCCGCGGTGACGAATTTCATCATCACGCCGCTGTCCTTCCTGTCCGGGACCTTCTACTCGACGTCCCGGCTGCCGGGCGTCTGGCAGGACATCGCCCATCTCAACCCGTTCTTCTACATGATCGACGGGTTCCGGGCCGGCTTCCTCGGGGTGTCCGACGGCAGTCTCACGGCCGGGATCTTCGTCATGCTGGCGGCCAACCTATTGTGCGTCGCCATCGTGATCCGGATCCTCAAGACCGGCTGGAAGCTGAAGGGTTGATCCCCTCACCCCTCACATAAAGGTTCCACCTGAAAGAGGGGATTGAGGCGAAAGGGGTGGCTACCGGCGGCCGAACAGCTTTTCGATTTCCGGCAGATTGAGTTCGATCCAGGTCGGACGGCCGTGATTGCACTGGCCCGAATGGGGGGTCGCCTCCATCTGGCGCAACAGGGCGTTCATCTCGTCGGCATTGAGCCGGCGCCCGGCCCGGACCGAGCCGCGGCAGGCGATGTTGCCGCAGATCTCGGTCAGTTTATCCTGCAGCGCGATCGCCTCGTCCCATTCCTCGAGATCGTCGGCGATGTCCCGCACCAGCCCGGCCACATCGCCGTCGCCGAACAGCGCCGGGATCTCCCGCACGACCACCGCGCCGGGTCCGAACGGCTCCAGCACCAGGCCCAGGCCGGCGAGATCGTCCGCCCGCCGGGCCAGCCGGTCGACATGCGGCTCGTCGAGGTCGATCACCTCCGGCAATAGCAGGGCCTGGCGCCTCACCCCGCCCTCGGCCAGGGCCTGCTTCATCCGCTCATAGACCAGACGTTCATGGGCCGCGTGCTGGTCGACGATAACGATCCCGGTTTTCGTCTCGGCAACGATATAGGTGCCGTGGAGCTGTGCTTTCGCCGCCCCGAGGGGGTAATCGTCGAGCGGCACCGCGTCGCCCACCACCTCCGGCACGGCCCGCATTTCAGCGGTGTTCCCATGCGTCCGGGCGGAAGGCGGCGCGTCGAAGGCGGGCAGCGGACGCTCGGCCAGCGCCGCCTCGGCGGGCGCCTGTAAGGCATAGGCCGCCCGACTGTCGCCCCGGCTTACCCACCCCCCGCCATGGCCGCTACCATACCGTCCGGACGGCGCACCCGGTCGGAAGGCGCCGAGGGCGGCCCCTGAAACCGTTGTCGACGTCCGATGGCCCGCCTCTGCCAGGGCATGTTTCAGCGCCCCGACGATCAGGCCGCGCACCAAGCCCTGTTCGCGGAACCGCACCTCGGTCTTGGCCGGATGCACATTCACGTCGACCGCGCTGTCCTCGATGTCGAGATAGAGGGCCAGCAGCGGATGCCGGTCATGGGCCAGGAAATCCTGATAGGCGCCCCGTACCGCCCCCAGCAGCAACCGGTCGCGCACCGGGCGGCCATTGACGAACAGGAATTGGAGCTGGGCATTGCCCCGGTTCAGCGTCGGCACCCCGGCATAGCCGGTGAGCCGCACCCCTTCCCGCTCGGCATCCACCGGCAGCGCGTTCTCGTGGAAGTCGCGCCCCATCACCTGGCCGAGCCGGCCGAGCCTTGCCTCGAACAGATCGCCGGTCCGGGCGGGATAATCTAGGACCTTGCGGTCGCCGTCCTTCAGCGTGAAGCCGATATCCGGCCGGGCCATGGCGAGACGCTTCAGGATGTCGGAGGCGTAGCCGACCTCGGTGCGCACCGCCTTGAGGAATTTGAGCCGTGCCGGCGTCGCATAGAAAAGATCGCGGACATCGACCCGGGTGCCGACCTGGATCGCGGCCGGTTGGACCGGCCCCTTGGCCCCGCCCTCGACCGTGAGCTGCCAGCCCTCCCCATCCCGCGCCCGGCTCTGCAGGGTCAGCCGGCTGACCGCTCCGATGGAGGGCAGCGCCTCACCCCGAAAGCCGAGATGACGGATCGCCACCAGATCGTCGTCGGGCAGCTTCGAGGTCGCGTGCCGCTCGACGGCGAGCGCCAACTCCTCGCCGGTCATGCCCTTGCCGTTGTCGATGACCTGCAGAAGGGTCCGCCCCCCTTCGCGCATGGTCACATCAATGCGGGTGGCACCGGCGTCGATGGCATTCTCGACCAGCTCCTTGACCGCGCTCGCCGGCCGCTCGACGACCTCCCCGGCGGCGATCTGATTGACCAGCGTATCCGGGAGACGGCGCAACATCAGGCGATCCGCCCTTTGCCGTCCCCTTCGCGCAGGGCCGAAAGATAGCGCTTGGCGAGCATCTTGCCCTCCTCCACCGCCGGCTGGCCATAGGGATTGATGCCATAGCTGTCGGCGACCAGCAGGGTTTCAAGAATGGTCTCGACCATCATCGAGCCGACGGCCTCCGCATCGATCCGCGGCACCCACCATAGACGGGTCGGGACCCCGTTGGCGTTCAGCGTGTCGACCGTCGCCCGCATCTCGGCGTCCATCAGGTCGCCGACCGTGTGCCCGACCAGGATATCCGGCATCGCCACGCCGCCGATGGACGCGGGCACGGCGGGGCCGAGATCGGTGGACCTGTACCCGACCACCGTCACCATTTTGTCCTTCGGCCCGTCGAGATAGAGCTGGAGCTGGCTGTGCTGGTCGACGGTGCCGAGACCGGCGATCGGCGTCGTGCCCTTGGAGGCCTTGCCCAGGCTCTCGCCCCAGATCTGCCGGTACCACCAGCTCATGCGGTCGAGCAGGTCCGAATAGGGCATGAAGACCGATTGGGTGACACCGCGCCTCTCAAGCTCGATCACCGTCGCCGCGGCGAGCGCCGCCGGCACCTCCGCCGGATCCTCGGCGGTCAGGGCCTGCTCGGCGACCGCGTGCCCACCGCGCCTTGCCGCGTGGATATCGACGCCGCCGACCGCCGCCGGAATGAGGCCGGTCAGGGTCAGGGCCGAGAACCGGCCGTCCACCGTGGTCTCGTGGTCGAGGACCGGAACGCCCCAGGCCTCGGCCATATCCCTCAGGGGACGTGGCCCCGGCTGGGTCAGCACGACCAGCCGGTCGCGCCAGCCGTCCAATCCGACCGCCTTGGTGAAATGGTCGGCGATCAGCGCCAATTGCATCAGGGTCTCGATGGTGCCGCCGGATTTCGAGATCGCGAGGACCCCGGTTTCCGCCGGATCGATAACCGCCGTGATGTGGGCGAACTGATCCGGATCGACATTGTCGAGGAAGCGCACCCTTACCCCGTCCACCGGCTCGAGCCGACAAAGGGTCTCGCCGCCCAGGCTGGAGCCACCGGTCCCAAGCACCAGCAGGGTCGGGAAGCGCTTCAGCCGGTCGATGGCCGGGGCGGCCCGTTCCAGATCCGCGGTCTCGGCGAGACGGCCGAACAACGGCAGGTCGCCGGCATCCCGCTTGGTCCGCAGGTCGTTCAGAACCGGTCCGAAAGCGCGCGCCCGTTCCCGCACCGCCGCTCCATCGAGCCCGGCGGCGGCCCATGCGATCTCTATATCTTGTGTGAGTATCACGTCGTCACCCTATATCAGCGACGACAATAGCAGCCCCAAGGGTGAACTCAAGCGGAGTCTCCCGGCCTCTTGTATCGGAGAAGCGGGCGGGAGGGGCGTTACCCCTCCTCGCGGCCGGGGATCGGTGGCGTCGGTAGCGTCGCCTCCACGTTTGCGGGCTTCCCGATCACGCCGATGGTGAGGTTTTCCGGCTGGAACAGGGTCTTGGCCATGGCCTTCGCCCGTTCCAGGGTCACCGCCTCGACGAGGCCGTCGCGGTTCTCCAGATAGTTTTTCCCGAGGTCGAGCCGCTGGATCGCCACCAGGGTGCCGGCGATGCTGCCGGAGTTCTCCAGCCGCAGCCAGAAGCCGCCCTTGACCTGGCTCTTGGCGAGGTCGAGTTCCTCCTGGGTCGGGCCTTCGGCGGCCATCTTCTCCCATTCCGACTTGATGATCGCCAGGCTCTCGCTGACCCGGGCGTTGTCGGTCGCGACCCCGCCGAGGAACAGGCCTGAGCGGTCGAAGGGATTGAGATAGGTGTAGACCCCATAGGCGAGGCCGCGCTTCTCGCGCACCTCCTCATTGAGACGGGACCCGAAGCCGCCGCCCATGATCTCGGAGAGGACCGCGGCGACGAAATAGTCCGGATCGTCCCGCTTGATGCCGCGATGGCCGAAGAACACGTTGCTCTGGGGGATATCCCGATCGATGACGAAGATTCCACCCGGGGCCTCCGCCAGCACTTCCGGCAGACCGAGGGGCGCGCTGGTCTCCGGTAGGCCGCCGAAGACGGTGTCGAGACGGGTGGCGAGTTGCTTCGGCGTGATGTCACCGACCACCCCGATCCGCAGAGTGTCCTTGGCCAGGCGTTCGGCCATAAAGGCGCGCAGATCGTCGACCGTGATGGCGGCCAGGCTGGCCCGGGTGCCGTCCGCCGGATTGCCGTAGGGATCGTTCGGGAACAGGCCCTTGTAGAAGGCGCCGCCGAGGAGGCTGCGCGGCCGTTCCAGAGCCCTGCTGGCGTCGATCAGCATCTTGTCCCGGATGCGCTCCACCGGCTCCGCGTCGAAACGCGGCTCGGTCAGGGCGAGACGCAGCAGATCGAAGGCGTCGTCGGCGTTGCGGGTCAGGGTCCGCATGGTGCCGGAGAAGGTATCGCGCCCGGCGGAGAAGCTGAGCCGGATGGCGAGATCCTCCAGCTTGCCCTGGAAGGCCTGGGAATCGAGATCGCCGGCGCCCTCGTCCATGGTGGCGGCGAGCAGGCTGGCGCGGCCTTCCTTGCCCGCCGGATCGCTGGTCGACCCGCCCAGAAAGGAGAACGACACCGCGACGATGGGATTGCTGTGATCCTCGACGAGCCAGGCGGTGATGCCGCCCGGACTTTTCACTTCCTGAATCTCGATGGCCCAGGCCGGCAGCGCCGTCAGAAACAGGGCGAAGAAGGCGATAATGCGGGTCATGCTCACCCCTCCTGCCGGTCGGTGACGGGCGCCGGGCGTAGGATGCCGGTAACCGACTGATCCTGCCTGAAGACCGCGCGGGCGGCCGCGTTGACCTGCTCGGCGGTCACCTCGGCGATCCGCGCCGGCCAGGCCTCGACATCCTCGACGGTCTGGCCGGTCGCCAGCGCCAGGCCGAAGATCCGGGCAGGGCCGCTGACCCCGTCCCGAGCGTAGACCGCGGCGGCGGTCACCCGGGCGATGGCCCGGTCGACCTCCTCCTGGGTCACCCCGTCGGCCAGAAGCGTGGCGATTTCGGCATCGATGGCGGCCTCGACCGCGCCGATGTCGCCGCCGGGCCGGGGCGAGCCGTAGAAACCGAAACCGGAGGGGCCGACCCCGTCCGGGCTGTACCAGGCCCCTGCGGAGGCGGCGATCTTCTGCTCGACCACCAGGGACCGGTAGAGCCGGCCGGTGGCCCCGCCGCTCAGGACCTCGGCGAGAATCTGCAGGGGGTAGGCATGCTCCGTGTCGCCCCAATTGTAGCCGGGGGCGAGATAGCGGCGGGAAAAGCTTGGCTGGGCCACCTGATCGGAGGTCATCTCAAGGCGCCGCTCGGCCAGTTGCGGCGGCTCGACGGACCGCTCGCGCGGCGGCACCGCGCGGGCCGGGATTTGGCCATAGGTCTTTTCCGCCAGCGGCAGCACATCGGCCAGGGTCACATCGCCGGCGACCACCAGGATGGCGTTGGACGGCGTATACCAGCGATCATAGAAGTCGAGCGCGTCCCGCAGCCCGAGCCGTTCCATCTCATGCTTCCAGCCGATCAGCGGGATACGGTAGGGGTAATGGAGATAGGTCGCCGCCTGAACCTGCTCCCGGAACAGGGCGGCCGGATTGTTGTCGACCCGGCTGCGGCGCTCTTCCAGGATCACATCGCGCTCGGGGCCGATATCGCTCTCGTCGATATCGAGATTGACCATGCGGTCGGCCTCATACCGCATCATCTCCTCCAGCGCGGAGACCGGCACATTCTGGAAATAGGCGGTGTAGTCATAGGAGGTGAAGGCGTTCTCGCTGCCGCCGACCCGGCGGATCGCGTCGGAGAACTCGCCTTCCGGCGCATTGGTCGTGCCCTTGAACAGAAGATGTTCGAGGAAGTGGGCGATCCCGGACTTGCCGCGCGGCTCGTCGGCGCCTCCCACCCGATACCAGACCATATGGGTCACCACCGGCAGGCGGTCGTTGGTGATCACCACGACCTCCATCCCGTTGTCGAGGGTCGCGGTTTCGGGGTCGAAGAGCTGAGCGGCGGCCGGGGACGCGGCGACGGCTACCGCGCCGAGAGAGAGCGCGGCGAGCGGTAGGGCCAGCGCCAAGCGCTTGAGGGACTGGAACACTTGGGAACCTCCAAAAGGACCATATCGGTCGGCCATATCGAGGCAATGGTCGACATGGGCGACAACATTGCGTGTAGATATGGCG
The DNA here is from genome assembly GCA_024743275.1 of Alphaproteobacteria bacterium. Classification (GTDB taxonomy): domain Bacteria; phylum Pseudomonadota; class Alphaproteobacteria; order JANSWW01; family JANSWW01; genus JANSWW01. The sequence goes on along the minus strand of JANSWW010000009.1, from coordinate 18,673 downwards.
TTCCGAAGGCGGACTGCCAGCGTCCCGGCCTCACGAATAGGTGGACACGGCGCGTCCAACCGACGCGTCGCGGCGGAAGACCGCTCTAGAAGTTGAAGATAGAGGTCGAACTGCGCTCGATGATGATCGGGTTATCGCCCTCGTCGGCGCCCCGACCGGCGGCGGCGTTCTCCTTCAGGCGGCGCTGTTCGGCGTCGGCGTCCAGCAGGGTACGGTCCGTGATTTCCTCATCGCGCCAGAACAGGAGCGTATCCAGGAAAGTCCGGTTGGCCGTCGCGATCTGGACATCGTCCTCCTGGAGGACGGTGCGGATATTCGGGTTCGCCTCCGCGGCACCCGCCCGGGCGAGGAAGGCCGCCTTGCCGCGATCCGCCCCCTCCGGCAGCGGGCCGACGGCGCTTTGCGTGCGATCGGACAGCCGGAACACGGTCTTCTTTGCCGATTCGGTCGGCACCAGTTCCTGGGGACGCTGGCTACCGGGGGCCGGTGGCCGCAGGGCATAGCTCGGCGGCAGCGACAGGGGCGCCTTGCGGACGACCTGAAACTCGTCCGGCGGCGTGGGGGTGAGGCCGAGATTCTTGGCGACATCGCCGCCACAGGCAGTCACGCCGAGCGAGACCAGCGCCACCGCCGCCATTTGCTTTACCGTCCGCATCCTAATCGTCCCTAACCCTTACCCAGCCCGCTCGTCGCCATCGGATTTTCCATCCTTCGTCAGGAAGGAATCCGCCAACAAAAAACACACACCGATGGTGATCGCCGAATCGGCGACGTTGAAAGCAGGAAAATGGGCGCCCGCATAATGAAAGTCCAGGAAATCCACCACGGCGCCATAGAGCAGCCGGTCGATGGCGTTACCGAGCGCGCCCGCGATCACCAGGGCGAGCGCCAAGCGCAACAGCCGACCCTGCGCCTTGGACAGCCAGACCAGAAAGGCGATCGACACCGCCACCGCGAACCCGGACAACAGATAGGGAGCCATCGGACTGTCCGAGGACAACAGGCCGAAACTGACCCCGCGGGTCCAGACCGGGGATAGCCAGAAGAAGTCCGTCACCGCCAGCCGGCGCGGCGGGTCGAAGATCAGATCGAGCATCACGACCTTCAACGCCTGGTCCAACGCCATGATGCCTGAGATCAGCGCGATCAGGGCGGGCCATCCCGGGGAAAGCCGTTTTCCCGCCGCCATGGGTCCTTCAAGCCGGTCGGTCATGTCGAACGGCCTGCCTCACGCGACCTTGGCCGCGGACCGCTCCAGAACGTCGGCGCAGCGGTCGCACACGGGATGGGTGTCGGGTTTGACCTCCGGCTTGACCTGCCAGCAGCGCTCGCATTTGCAGCCCTCCGCCATGGCCATGACCACGGCGACATCCGCGGCGTCCTCCAGCCGATAGGCATCGTCCGGCGCCGGGGCCGTGGTCACCGAAATGCCGGACGTGATGGAGAGCTCGGCAAGGTCCAGCCCCTGCAGCGTCTTGGCCATGGCCTCGGTGACATGGACCACGGGGCTCGCCTGCAGGGACGCGCCGATGACCTTGTCGCCCCGTGCGATCTCCAAGGCGCCGGTCACCGCCCGGCGAATCAGGCGAATGGTCTGCCACTTGTCGGCCAGGGCGTCGTCGCGCCAGGTGGCCGGAAGATCGGGGAAGGTCCGCAGATGGACGCTTCCCGCCTCTTCCGCCTTCCCGGGCCGGGCGAGCCAGGCCTCCTCGGCCGTGAAACAGAGGATCGGGGCCAGCCAGGCGGTCAGGCAGTTGAACAGCTCGTCCAGAACCGTCCGCGCGGCCCGCCGCCGAATGTCCGACGGGTGGTCGCAATAGAGCGCGTCCTTGCGGATGTCGAAATAGAAGGCCGACAGGTCCACGGCGCAGAAATTGTGCAGTTCCGTGAAATAGCGGTGATAGTCGTAGTCCTCGATCGCCTGCCGGACCTTCCCGTCGAGCACCGCCAGACGGTGCAGGACCCAGCGATCCAGTTCCGGCATGTCGGCGGGATCGAGCCGTTCCGCCGGGTCGAAGCCGGCGAGATTGCCGAGGATATAGCGCAACGTGTTGCGGATCCGGCGATAGTGGTCGGCGTTCCGCTTGAGAATTTCCTTGCCGATCCTGAGGTCGACGGAATAGTCGCTGTCGACGACCCAAAGCCGCAGAATGTCGGCGCCATATTCCTTCATGATGTCGGCCGGGGTGATCACATTGCCCAGCGACTTCGACATCTTATGACCCTTTTCGTCGAGGACGAAGCCATGGGTCAGCACCGCGTCATAGGGGGCCCGGCCGCGCGTGCCGCAGCTCTCCAGAAGCGAGGTGTGGAACCAGCCGCGATGCTGGTCGGAGCCTTCGAGATAGAGATCGGCCGGCCATTTGAGATCCTCGCGACGCTCCAGGCAGAAGGCGTGGGTCGATCCGGAATCGAACCAAACCTCGATCACGTCGACCACAGGATCCCATTCCGCCGGATCGTATTGGTTGGTGAGGAAACGGCGCGGATCGCCGTCGAACCAGGCGTCGCCGCCCTCCTCCTCGAAGGCCGCCGCGATGCGGTCGTTGACCGTCTCGTCTTTCAGAACCTCGCCGGTGTTCTTGTTCAAGAACAGGGCCAGGGGCACACCCCATTGGCGCTGGCGGCTGATGCACCAGTCCGGCCGTGTCTCGATCATCGAGCGGATCCGGTTCTTGCCCTGTTTCGGAATCCAACGGGTATCGTCGATCGCCTTCAGCGCCTTGTCCCGCAACCCGTGGCTCTCCATGGAGATGAACCATTGCGGGGTGTTGCGGAAGATCAGCGGCGCCTTCGACCGCCAGGAATGGGGGTAGCTGTGGCGTAGGCTGCCGCGACCGATCAGGGCGCCCTTCCCGGCCATCATGTCGGCGATCTTGCCGTTGTCCTTGAGCACCTGCATGCCGGCGAAAAGCGGCACATGGTCGTAGAACCGGCCGTCGTCGCCGACGGTGAAGAGCGGCTCCAGACCGTGCTTCTTGCCAAGCTCATAGTCGTCGGTGCCGTGACCCGGCGCCAGGTGGACGAAGCCGGTGCCCTGGTCGACCGTGACGAAATCGCCAAGCAGGACCGGCACGTCGTGGTCGAAACCGTCGGCCCGCAGCGGATGGGCGGCGATGGTGCCGGCGACCGCGGCCCCATTGAGGGTCGCCTCGACCTCATGACCGACGATGCCGCATTGCTCGGCCATATCTTGCAACAAGGCTTTCGCCACCGCCAGGCGCGCGCCGACCTCGGCCAGGCTATCCTCGGCGACCTCCGTCACCTTGATCACCTGATAGTCGACCTCGGCGCCGGCCCCGATGGCGAGGTTGCCCGGCATGGTCCAGGGGGTGGTGGTCCAGATCACGATGGACGTGCCGTCAAGAGCCGGATCGGTGGCCTTCACCACCGGGAATTTGACGAAGATCGTGACCGAGGTGTGGTCGTAATACTCGACCTCCGCATCGGCGAGCGCGGTCCGCTCCGGCACCGACCAGAGAACCGGACGGGAGCCACGATAGAGCTGACCGGACATCAGGAACTTGGACATCTCCCGGAAGATGTCCGCCTCGGCGGCGAAATTCATGGTGCGGTAATGGTGGTCGAAATCGCCCTCGACGCCGAGCCGCTTGAACTCGGTCACCTGGGTGCCGATCCACTCCTGGGCGAAGTCGCGGCAGACCCGGCGGAACTCGACCGCGGGGATCTCGTCCTTGTTCTTGCCCTTCTTGCGGTACTCCTCCTCGACCTTCCATTCGATCGGCAGGCCGTGGCAATCCCAGCCGGGAACATAGACGGCGTCCTTGCCCAGCATCTGATGGGACCGGTTGATCAGGTCCTTGAGGATCTTGTTGAGCGCGTGGCCCATGTGGAGATGGCCGTTGGCATAGGGCGGTCCGTCATGGAGCGTGAACTTCCGACGGCCTTTGGAGGCGGCCCGAATCTTCCCGAACAGGTCCATGTCGGCCCATTTGGCAAGAATCTCCGGCTCGCGCTTGGGCAGGCCGGCACGCATCGGGAAGTCCGTCTTCGGCAGGAAGACCGTCTCTTTATAGTCCATGATGTCAGGTCCTATCGGGCCATGGTCTTTTAAACAGGGTTCGCCAATCGGGTCACTAACGGGCGAGTATTGTCCGGGCGGTTTCGCAGTCGGCGGCGATTTGTGCCTTCAACTGGTCCAAGCCGTCAAATTTCGTCTCGCCGCGGATGAAGTCAATGAACGAAACCCAAAGGGTTTTGCCATATAAATCCCGGTCGATGTCAAAGAGATGCACTTCAAGAAGCGCACCCCTGTCATTCACGGTGGGACGGCGGCCGAAATTGGCGACCCCGCCAATCACGGGACCGTCGGGGTCGTCGACCTTGACGCCCACCGCATAGACCCCGTTCAGAGGTTCGATCAGCTCGCCGAGCCGCAAATTGGCGGTGGGAAAGCCGATGGTCCGGCCCCGCTTGTCGCCGTCCTCCACGACCGCCTGGATTTCCCAGGGCTGTCCCAGGATCGTGGCCGCCTCGCGCATTTCCCCCGCGGCGACATGCTGGCGGACCCGGCTGGAGGAATAAAAGCCGTCCTCGTCACTCACCTGGTCGAGCGCCGTCACGCCGAAACCGAAGGTACGCCCCGCCGCCTCGAGGGCGGGAATGTCACCGGCCCGCTGGCGGCCGAAGCGGAAATCCGATCCGACGATCACATGTTTGGCGACCAGGGCCTCGACCAGCACCCGTTCGATGAAGGCGTTGGCGCTCAGATCCGCGAACTCACGGTCGAAATCGGCAATCGCCGTAAAGGCGATCCCGGTGCGCGCCAGGGCCGCCATCTTGCTCTCGACCGTGGTCAGTCGGAACGCCGTCTCCCCGGGCCGGAACAGGCTACGCGGATGGGGCTCGAAGGTGAGCACCCCCGCCGGCCCCGACACGTCCGGATTTGCCGTGACGGCCTTCGCGGCGTCGATCAGCGCCAGATGGCCGAGATGGACACCGTCGAAATTGCCGATCGCCACCGCGCCGCCACGATGCCTGTCCGGCACCTGCTCCAAAGGATGAAAAACGTCCATGACGTCCGAAGTATCCCCGTTCGGGAAAGCCCTGCCCCGGAAAACCTGGCCCCGGAAAACCTTGTCCCAGAAAGCCTCAGTCGGGGCGGCGGGAGACCATCAAAACGGCCTCGCCGTCGACCACCACCTTGCCCTTCACCGTACAGACGGTGTCGAAGACCACCCGCCCCTTCTCCGGCACGATGTCCTTGCAGGTCACGGTCGCCCAGACCGTGTCGCCGACCCGGACCGGCGCCTTGAAGTTCAAGGACTGCTTGACATAGACGCAGCCCGGCCCCGGCAGCTTTGTCCCGAACACCGTGGAGATGAAGGCCGCCGACAGCATGCCATGGGCGATGCGGCCCTTGAACATCGTCTCCTGGGCGAATTCCTCGTTGAGGTGGACGGGATTGGTGTCGCCGGAAATCGCCGCCATCATGACGACGTCCGCGTCGGTGACGGTCTTGGCGTAGCTATCGCTCATCCCGACCGAAATATCTTCCAAATAATACCCGTGAAGGTTCGTGACGCTCATCCTACGGTATCCCCCCGGCTCTGCTTCGACATTCAAAAAAGTCCCGGACGATAGAGGCCCGGCACGGAATAGCGCAAGTCTTTACACGGTTTTCGGGTCGAGCGGGACGTCGCCGAGCAGGCCGGCCGCCTCCTCGAACCGACGGGCGGCGGCCAGAAGCGCCCGCTCCCCGCGCGGCTTGCCGACGAGCTGCAGCCCGACCGGCAGACCGCTTTCCGTCATGCCGCAGGGAACCGAGATGGCCGGCAGCGAGCACATGGTGGCCAGGAAGGCCGGGTAGACCCAGTCGATATAGCTGTCGAAGACGTGACCGTTGACTTCCTCGACATAGCGTTGCTCGACCGGATAGGGCGGCACGATCGCCGTGGGCAGGGCGAGAAGATCGTAGGTCTCGAAGAAATGGGCCATCGCGTTGAAGAGCCGCGCCCGCTCCCGCATGGCGTCGCCATAGGATTCCCCGGTCATCGTGTATCCGGATTCGATATTCCAGATCACTTCGGGCTTCAGCTTGTCCCGATGCTGTTCGAGCAACGGCTTCAGAGCACCGGCGTAGTAGACGGCGCGATGGTCCTTGAAACACTCGATCAGGCCGGAAAGATCCGGGCAGGCTAGATCGACGCCGACCCCGTCGCCCTCGAAAAGCCGCATGGCGTTGGCACAAATGCTCGCGACCTCGGGATCGACCGGGCCAAGCCCCCCGAGGTCCGGCGTGAACGCGATCCGTTTCGGGGACAGCCCCTGTTTGATGCCCGATTGAAAGCTGTAGCCCGGCGCCTCCCGGCTGATCGGATCCTCGCCGTCGGGACCGACCATCGCGTCCATCATCAACGCGAGATCGCTCACGGTCCGGGCCATCGGCCCCTCGACACCGAGATCCGCGAAGGGCAGCGTCGTCGGCGCGCGGGGAACCCGGCCCGGCCCGGGCCGCATTCCGACAATGCCGCAGAACGCCGCCGGCGTTCTAAGGCTGCCGCCAAAGTCGGACCCGGTCGCCAGCCAGCACTGGCCGGTGGCGAGCGCCGCCGCCGACCCGCCGGAGGATCCGCCGACGCTCATCTTCGTGTTCCAGGGATTGACCGTCGCGCCGAACACATCGTTGAAGGTGTTGGCCCCCGCCCCGAATTCCGGCGTGTTCGACTTGCCGATGACGATGGCGCCACGCCGCTCCAGCAACTCGACCATCGCGTCCGACCGCTTCGGAATGAAATCGGCGAAGATCGTCGACCCATAGGTCGTTCGCACGCCCTCGACCTCGTTCAGGTCCTTGACCAGGACCGGCAGCCCGGCGAGCCACCCGGCATGGCTGGTCTGGATGTCCATCGCCTTGTCGATGTCGGCGGCCTTGGCGCGGGCGCGGTCGAAGCACTTGGTCACCGTGGCGTTGATCGTGCCGTCCACTTCCGCGATCCGCTTTTCGGCAAGATCGATCAGCTCCGCCGGCGCGACCTCACCCCGTTTGAGCAGATCGACCACCTTGGTCGCGGGCATGTTCAGCAGATCACGGTTCATTATTTCCTCCGGGCTCGTCTACTGTCGGCGGGGCGCGCACGCTAGAGTGCCCCCGAATCGAAGTCCTTCCCTTACCCCATTCCCGTACGAGCGACCAATCCAAATGCCGACAACACTGCTTCTCCCGGATCTCGAAGCCCTCATGGCCCGCGTCTTCAAGGCGGAGGGCGCCAGCGACCTACAGGCCACCGCCACCGCCAAGGCCCTGACCCTGGCCGAGGCCGACGGCATTCCAAGCCATGGGGCGGCCCGCTGTCCGATCTACGCCGACCAGGTCGCCGCCGGCCGGGTCGATCCGCGCGCGGTCCCCACCGTCGAGCGGCCGCGGGCGGCGGTGATTCGGGCCGATGCGCGCTCTGGCTTTGCCCCCCCGGCCCTGGATGCGGGCCTGGAGGCGGCGTTCGAGATCCTGCCGGAAACCGGTGCCGTCGCCTTTTCCATCGGTAACTCGCACCATTTCGGCGTTGCCGGCCATCCGGTCGAACGGGCGGCCGAACGGGGCTATGTCGCGCTCGCCTTCGCCAACACGCCGGCCGCGGTGGCGCCCTGGGGCGGGCGCAAGGCGCTTTACGGCACCAACCCCATCGCGTTTGCCTGCCCCCGGGCCGGAGACAACCCGCCGCTGGTCATCGACAGTTCGATCAGCGTCGCCGCGCGGGGCAAGGTCGTCCTCGCCCGTAAGGCGGGCCGGCCGATTCCCGAGGGCTGGGCGCTCGACAGGGACGGCAACCCGACGACCGACGCCACCGCCGCGGCCGACGGCACCATGGTGGCGATCGGCGGCGCGAAGGGGGCCGCGCTGGGTCTTATGGTGGAGCTCCTCTGCGGCGCCCTGACCGGCTCCGAGTTCGGCTACCAGGGCACGTCCTTCTTCGAAAGCGACGGCAAACAGCCTCGGGTCGGCCACTTCCTCTTTCTCATCGACCCGGCCGCGACCGCCGGCCCCACGGCCCCCGGCTTCGCCGACCGGGCGGAGGAGATGTTCGCCCAGGTCCTGGACCAGGAGGGCACGCGGCTACCGGGCAGCCGGCGGATCGAAAACAGGCGCCTGGCCGAAGCGCAAGGCGTCGAGATCGGCGACGCGCTTCTGGAAACACTCGAACGGCGTGCCGAAAGATAAGCGGCGGGGACGGCGGCCGGTTGATGACGAATCGCCCACTTCGTGATACCGCTTGCGGGACAACGAGACGACGGCAGAACGGTCCATGAGCAGCAGCTATCTGGAGAAAAAGGCCCGGGAGGCCATTCAATCCACCAAGGGCAACCGCCAGCTCGCCACCCATCTGCTGCAGCATTGGGCGGAGAGCGACCCGCAGCTTCTGGGCGCGTTGATCCGGCCGATCCTGCGGACGCTCTGCATGCTGGCGATCGACCGCTATATCAGTCGCCAGCGCCGGGCGCGGCAAAAGGTCGAGCCGTCCGAACTGCCGACCGATCTGTCGTCCGGCGAGGAGGCCGCGGTCGAGGCCCTGACCGGGCGGAGCCAATACAGCATGACCTCGTCGCGCACACCGGCGAAACGCCCCAAGCAGGGCAGCAAGCGGCATGAACGCTCGATGGAAGCGCTTGTTTCATCGTTCAAGGCGAAAAAGAAAAGCTAGCCGCCGGATTAAGACCCGATAAGGCTGGCGTCAATTGGGCGCGCGGCAATCGTCCGGGCGGTTATCGATCACGTTGACGAAGAGCTTTTCGACATATTTCGGATCGGCACCGATCTGAGTCTTCGACACGTGATTGGCGGTTTCCGAAACCCCCGCCGAGACCATTTCCGAGGTCGGCTCGTCCGGCAGAATGATATAGCCGGTCTTTTCGATCTCTTTCAGGATCTCGTCCGCGCTCTTCATGAACCGGCGATAGGAACTGTCGAAACTGTTTGAGGATCGACCGCCGGGTGCGGAGGCGCGGGCGAGCGCGAGGGCAAAAATATCCAGGATGAGGTTTGGATCGCGGCGGCGCTGCCAATCCTCGATCATCGCGGTGTAAACGGCGGTGATATAGGTGCGAACGCCCTTCTGGCCCATCAGACTGGAGGCGCTGGAGATGTCGCGGTCGGCGTTGGCGATCATCTTGTCGGTCGGCACCATCGGGCCGAGCACGAAACCCGCGAGCTCCAGGGACCGCGTCGTGTCCTTGGCGTCTTCCTCGTACCGGTCCCACTCGTTTTCAACCAGGAAGGAGCCCAGCAAATCGTTGCTGCTGCCCTGAACATTGTTCAGGAACTTGGCAAACTGCTTCGCCATTTGCTGAACCATCGTTGGCTGTTCTTGCCGCATTCCACGCATTACGTGAACCCACTCCATACAAAACAGTCGCCGTCACGCGTTCGTGAGGCGGACCTCAGCTCCCCGGCTTCATTGCCATCTTACTATAAGATGGGAAAGAGGCGATAAAAAGGAAAGCCCCAAGCCTTTGAGAAGTTTCAAAGATTTTATTTCACCCGTTTTGAAAAGGCGGGAAAGATGACGTCGCCCTGACGCCGGGCCCCACCCAGACTGCGCCAATCGCGCGATGTGCTGCGGCGTTGTTGGACGACGAGAAGAGCCCGCTCCCGCGCCGCGCCATCGATTTCACGCCGCTGCCAGCCGGGCAGCGCGTTGAAGGCGGCTTTCGCGGTGAAAAGGTCGACGGACTTGCCGGTCTCATAGGCGCGGCGGACCTCGCGGGCGACGATATTCGCCCGCCCGAGCTTCACCTGGACGGTGTCGGCGAGAATGCCCAACGCTTCCTGTTGTACCGCGTCCGCCATGGACGACCTCCCGTCGTCATCTTGTTTCGCCCCCATTCTGACCCGCATTGGCCGGGGAAAGCGACTCTTTTATCCGCCCGTCAGCCGATCTTGGCGACCGCTTCCTGAAAGGCGTCTAGGACCTGGCTTTCCTGCATCGACCCCTCGCCCTCGATTCGCTGTGCGAGAACCACATAGAGCGCGTCGATATGCAGGCTCACAAGGCTCATTTGCTTGTCGTCGACATCCGAGCGGCCTTGCGTGAAGTCGTTGAGGGACTTCGCGATCGCCGTCATCAGAGGAAAATTGAACATCCCACCGAGGCCCTTGATCGACAGGCTCTCCTCGCGGACCTGCTTCAAAAAGGCGGGGCGCAGGGATTTGTTCGGCGTCGCCGCCCGATAGCCTTCGCGCAGACGCTTCAGCTTGTCCGCCGCCTGGGTGATGAACTTGTCCGTGGATTTATGGACCACCGCCTCGATTTTCTTGAGATCCTCGGGCGTCGGATTGATGGCGAAACCAACCTTGGAATTGACAGCCCGCCGTTTCAGATCTGTCTGCGGCGGGATGATTTGGGCCTTACGCGCCATGGCGGTTCACCGGCTCCTCGGCTGTGGGCTGACGATATGCGGCACGCCGGTCACTCGGCCCGTCGGTCGGGGCCGGAAAAGGCGATTTGTTTGCGGCGACGATCCGGGCCGAAATAGCTCTCCGCGTTGACGAAGGATCGCGGGCGGGCGATCACCGAGACGAGACGGCGATAGAGCGATTCGACGGTGAAGGGCTTGGCGACGAACTCGGTCACCCCGGAATCCCGGGCCTCGATCACATGCTCGGGCTCGGAGTTGGCCGTCAGCATGATCACCGGCAACATCCGGTTCGGCGAAACGGACGAGTTGCGCACCAGGTCTAGCAATTCCAGGCCCGACTGATCGCCGAGCTCCCGCTCGGTGATCACGATATCGATCTCCTCATTGCCCAGGAGGTCGATCGCCCGGTCGACATGGGTCGCGCGAAAGATCCGCATCGCGCCCAACATGCGCAGGATGTCGTTCATCATGTCGATGGCCAAGGGATTGGTGTCGACGATGAGGAAACTGATCTTCGCGAAATCGATTCTCTGTGACTGCGACATGCGCCGACCCTATCGCTCAAACCTTAATGCGTCTTTAACCGGAGGATTATATTGCACGCCCAATTTGGTCATAAGCTTGCCATGGGTCGGGCGTCAAATGCCACGATTTCATGCACATGCCAGTGCTTCAGCGCCCCGACGACCGTCTCCGAATCGTTTTCCGTCTCGTCATGGGAATGAAATTTCAATCCTGAATTGAGCCTTTTCACCTCTTCACGGCTCCATACCCTCACATCGCGGGCCGCCCAATCGTCTCGTGGCCCCAGCAGATGATAGGAAAGGAGGGCACCCCGGCCCGCGGCCCCGCGCATGGCGTCGAACACCTGGCGGAAATCGGCTTCCATCAGAAAAGGCAGGACGAAGGACGCATGCACAAGGACCGGTTGCCGCCATTCCGGCTGCGCCAAGCTGTCCTCGATGGCGGTCACAATTCCGCGAAAATGCTCGGGAAGCGCCGAGCATGCGGCGTCGATCGCCTCGCGGGTCTTGTCGATCCCGACGACGGTGTAACCGGCATCGATGAAAAGCTGGCTGTCCCGACCGTTGCCACAGCCGAGATCGAGAATAACGGCCTCTCTGGAGGGTGCATGCCGCGCGCGCAAGGCCGCGAGCGCGGCGTGGGCCAGCGGGGTGGGCGGGCGGTCGCCGACCCGTGCCAGATAGCGGTTCCAGGCCGGCGGCTTCCCGAAGGGCTGATTGCTCTGGTGCCCCTTATTCCGGTCCTCCTTATTCTGGTCCATCACCGTCGCCGTCGATTTCGGCCTCGCCCTGACCCGGCTTGCGCTTGCGCACCGGCTCCGGGTCCTGCGGCGCGGCGGCCATGTGCACGACCCGCTGCGGGAAGGGAATCTCGATCCCCTCGACCCGGAATTTGCGGTCGATCTCATGACGGATGTCGCTGCCGATAATGAGCTTCATGATCACGTCGCTGGTATAGCAGCGCAGTTCGAAGTCGAGGCTGCTGTCGCCGAAATTGACGAAGACGACGAAGGGCTCGGGCCGGACCGAGACCAGCGGATGTTGCCGGGCGGTCTCGATCAGGATGCGCTCGACCTTACGGGTATCCGTGCCATAGGCGACGCCGACGCCAACCTCGATCCGGCCGTATCGGTCCTTATGGGTCCAGTTGGTGACCGCGCTCGACAACAGATCGGCGTTCGGGATGATCACCGAGGCCTTCTGGAAGGTCTCGATCTCGGTCGCCCGCACATTGATCTGTTTCACAAAGCCTTCATTGCCGCCGACATTGACCCAGTCGCCGACCTTGATGGGCCGCTCCACAAGCAGGATCAATCCGGAAACGAAATTATTGACGATGTTCTGCAGTCCGAAGCCGATCCCCACCGACAGCGCGCCGGCGATCAGCGCGATATTGGAGAGATCGACCCCGACGACGGTCACGGCGATCAGCCCGCCGAGAATCGCGCCGACATAGCCGACGCCGGCGGTCACGGAGTGGCGGATGCCCTGGTCCAGGCGGGTTTGCGGAAGAACCCGGTCGCGCAACGTTCGCTGCAACAGGCGGGTCATCCCCATGGCGACCACGAACACCAGGATCGCGGCGGCGATATCGATCAGCGAAATCCGGACCTGGCCGATCTCGAATCCGAACAGCGCGTCGCGGACGAACGAGGTGACCTCGATCCACGGCACGCCCCAGATCGGCAGGATCAGCAGCACCGCCGCGATCACGACCGCCGGGTCCAGCACGGCCCGGACCCAAAACTTGATCTTGCGCCGGGTCTCGTGGGGCACGGCCATCCGGTCGCGGACAAGACCGGAACTCAGACCGAAGCCGACGGTCTCGCGCAAAAGATCGCGCAGCAGATAGGCCCCGGCGGCGATGAACAGGCTGTCGATGAGGTTGGAGATCACATAGGTGCCGAAACTGACGAAGCCGACGGCGGCGGCGAGGCTGGCCAGGAGCGGCAGCGCGACCACCACCCGCCGGGCCAGTCCCCAGAACCCGGTATCGCGGTCGTCGTCGGTCTCCCGTTCCGTATCCTCGCCCTCGCTCTCCGGCATATCGGCGCCGTCCCCATGGGGCATCCGGGCCCACAGGGACGGGCTGGCCAACAAGAGGATCATCACCGAGAGCGCCACCGTCGACGTGAAGCCGAAGACCGCCCCCAACTGGGAGGGAACGCCGACATGGTCGTTGACGGCGCGCAGGAACGCCACAAAGGCCAGGATCGCCGCGAAAAAAGCGATCCGGCGGGATAGGATCGCCGTCTTCGCCGGTTGAATATCGGTCAATTGCCAGTCCGGCCGCCCCGGCGACAGGGCGGCATGGGTCAGCGCCACAACCAGCACGAAGAAGATCGCCTGCTCCATGGCCGCCGACAACATGACCCCGAACAGGCCGGCGGTGAGGGTCTGATCGCTTTCGACACGCAGCAAAATCACCAGAAAGACGGAGGCCGGCACCAGGCCGTTCGCGATCCCCTCCGCCAAAGCAGCGACAATTCGCCGCGTATAGCTCGGCGCCTCCGCCCGCGGGACCCGCCCGAAGCGTCGCAACAACACCCGGCGGACCACCACCGCGAGAAACAGCGCCACCGGAATGAAGACAAGGGGCGCCAGGATGGCGTTCAGATTGCGTTCCCCCGCCGGCAGGCTCTCATACCAAACGAACGGGGCGGCGAGGATGGCATCCAAGACCCCATAGGCCTGCACCGCGGCGCGTCCCAGGACCGCGGGATCGAGCGGCAGGGGGCCGCGCGCCTTTATCCTTTCCACGAGCCGCGCCCTCGTGCTCTGCGACAGGGCGCCGTCCAGATCGAGGGCCGTCAGCCGCGCCAATTCCGCCTGGGCGATCCTGCCCCTGAGCAAGGTGATCCGTTCGGCGATGACGGCCCGCTGTTCCCGGATATCCAGACTTTCCTCGGCCTCGTCCTCGGCCGGCGGCGGACCCAACGCCTCCCGTTTCCGCTCCTCGGCCGCGAGATCCCCCCGGAACTCCTCGGCCTTGGACGCCGCCTCGACCGCCGTCTCCGACAGCAGGGTCCGAAGTTCGTCGGTGCGCCCCGGCGCCTTCACCGGCCCCGCGAGATAGTCGCGCGCCGCGTCGATGGCGCGGTTCCAGTCGGACAGGGTGAACCGGAAGTCCTCTTCCGGATTGGTGGTCTGCGCGTGGGCCGGAGCCGCGATGGCGAGCACGATCAGGGACAGAACCGCGAAAAGCGCCGCCGGAACGGCCCGGCGGTGGCCGAGGTCAAATTTCATGAAACTGTTAAGATTCCGCCACTGCACACTCAAAACACCCACCGTCCTTCATGACTCAGGGGTTCTTTTCGACGACCATACAACATCTTGTAGCCGCGGAAGGGTCATTTCGTCGCTGATTCCGTGGGTGGCCACCGGATCGCCTGTCTCTGATTGGCATTCGGAAGTTTGGACGGCAAGGAATTAAGTGACAGAGCCGCTGTTCATGATTAGCTTAACCATCAGGAGTGGCGGGCAGGCCTTGAGTATTGGGATGGAAAGTCCATTCCGGGACTGCACGCGGTGACGCATGGAGACGAAAGCGATCCTGTGACGTTGGTTTCGAGGCGGGGGTACCCGATATCGCACCATAGTCAACGCACGATAGGTCGGGAGACAACCCGATATCATTCGCGCGCCACGACGACAAAGAGTTAGCAATCAAGACATCCTGGAGCATAAAGATATGACTTTCCCCCGCGGCGCCGACCGGTCCGGCCCCGAGGCTTTCGACGTGACAGCCACAGTGAAATGGTTCGACCCGGGCAAGGGCTTCGGCTTCGTAAAGCCCGACGACGGTTCTCCCGACGCCTTCCTCCACATCTCCGTCCTGAGCGCGACCGGCCACCAGTCCATCACTGAGGGCAGCATCGTGGTCGTCGACATCGGCCAGGGTCGGCGCGGACCACAGGTCCAGACCCTGAAGGAAATCAAGCATCTGGCGGACGCCCCCGCCCGAAGCCCGCGTCCCGGCGGTTTCGACGACCGGGGTCCGCGCGGTGGCTTCGACGACCGTGGTCCGCGCGGTGGCTTCGACGACCGCGGCCCGCGCGGTGGCGGCGGTTTCGACCGTCCGCGGCCGGAATCTGGCCCGACGGTCGAGGGGACGGTGAAGTTCTTCAACACCGAGAAGGGCTTCGGCTTCGTGCAGCCCGACGACGGCAGCCGCGACGTGTTCGTTTCCGCCCGCACGCTGCAGCGCTTCGGGATCAACGATCTTCAGCCCGAGATGCGGGTCCGGGTGGAAACCCAGATCGGCGACAAGGGGCCGATGGCCTCCAGGGTCGACCTCATCTGATCTGTGCTCCAGCGGATCGCTTGGGTGCCGTCGGTCGGTCCTCGGACTGGCGGATCGGTGCTTCCAAGCTAGTTTTCGACGGGCGGCGATGATCTCATCGTCGCCCGTCGTGTTTTAGTCGTCCCGGATTCGAGCCCGGCATCACGGATCGGCGAGACTTGCGGAGATGGGCGTGCAGAGATGACTGTAATCGACTGGCAGGCTGAAGTGGACAAACGGCGGAACACCAAGGACGGTCAAGCGGCATCGGAAACGGCCCGGCCGACGGCGCCCCCCCAAACGGATGCGGAGATCATTCCCGGCGTCCCGGCGGAGGAGGCGTCCTTCCTGCCCAACAAACCCCTCGAGGTCGAGGCCCGCGCCCGCGAAATCGTCGCGGATATCTTTCACCGGGCGATGGTCAAGAGCCCGGCCGGGCATATGACCCGGCTGCCGCCCCGCAAGGGCTGACCCGCCGCCTCTCAAAAACAGCGCCGCGCGGTTTATATGTGGATCTTCCGGGGCTACCGACACGCCCCGCCCGAAGAGACATGC
Source organism: Alphaproteobacteria bacterium (assembly GCA_024743275.1). Lineage (GTDB taxonomy): Bacteria > Pseudomonadota > Alphaproteobacteria > JANSWW01 > JANSWW01 > JANSWW01. The sequence continues at coordinate 2,938 of JANSWW010000009.1, read as the reverse complement.
AGGACCGAGAGACATGCGAGACCCAAGCGCCTTCTGGGACCGGATCGCGGAGCATTACGCCAAGAAACCGGTGGCCGACGAGGCCGCCTATCGGCACAAACTCGATGTCTCGCGGCGCTATTTCAGCGAGGACATGGACGTCTTGGAAATCGGCTGCGGCACCGGATCCACGGCGATCGCGCACGCGCCCCATGTCGGCACGATCCACGCGACGGATTTCTCGTCGAAGATGATCCGCATCGCCCGTGACCGGGCCGAGGAGGCCGAGGTCGACAATGTCGAGTTCGAGCGTGTCGGGCCGGACGAGTTGCCAACCGGCGCGGAGCGTTACGATGCGGTGCTGGCGCTCAGCCTGCTGCACCTGCTCGACGATATCGACGCGACGATCCGGGGGATTCACCGTCTGCTCAAGCCGGGCGGGGTGTTCATCAGCAACACCGCCTGCATCGCCGATATGAAGCTCTTCGTCAGACTGCTGCTGCCGATCGGCAAGGCCCTCGGGGTCGCCCCACGGGTCAAGGCGTTCAGCCAAGAAACGCTCAAGGACAAGATCACCGGCGCGGGCTTCACGCTCGACCATGTCTGGCAGTCCGCGCCCGGCAAGGCCGTCTTCATCGTCGCCCGCAAGGACGCGTGAACACTTCGGCGCCTGTCCGCCCAAAAAAAAGCAAGAGTCCTTTCTCCGATAAAGGGATAGCGGCGCGGGTTCCTAAAAATTAATAAAAATTGTTGATTGTCGAAACCCCGAATCTGTTGTCCTTTTTAGTCGGTGGAATTCAGGGGGATGGTCATGGCGAATTTCCAACTCACGACAAACGACGACGTTATTTCGCCAACGGCGACGCAATCCATCAACCAATCAACAGGTGAGGACGATTTCGTCCGCACGCCCACCACCAACACCAACGCCGCCGAGACGAACGTCGTTACCTCGCCCCTGCTGAGCGAGACCGACAACATCGACCTCGGAGGCGGGGACGAGGATAACGTTGCAGCCTTGTTTCAATTCAACGAGACACGGGCAACCGGCGGCTATGGGGTCAGCTATCAGATCTCGCCGATCTTCTCGAATGTGGAAATCTTCAAGCTCATACTCTCGGACAATGTGCACAGCGCGGACGCGGCCAATTCGGAGATCGCCGCCAGCACTTACATCTTCGACGCGTCCGAGACGGCAGGGTTCGAAAAGGTGGTTCTGGCGGACTTCGACAGCGGTCAGGCCGGCGGCGACCAGGACAAGCTTCAGATCATCAGTGTTTCTCCGCCATTCGAAGTAGAGATCGAGAACGGCAATGGGGCCGGCAATCTCGAGATTGTCTACGATAACGTTTCCGGCGACAGCGATACGATCAACCTCAACCTGAGTACCGCCGGCATCGACACGGTAACGATCCGAAATGTGGAGACGATCACGCTCACGACTCTGGGGCTGCTCGACAACACGGTGAAAACCCTCGACACCGATGCGACCGCCTATTCCATCACCAGCGACAACAACAGCGGTGGCGGCAAAATCACCGTCATCAACTCCTTCCCGGCGGTGACACGGAGCTTCGACGGCACGAACTCCTCGAACGCCCTGGACCTAACCTTCACCAACGGGACGGTGAATCGCACCCTCATCGGCGGTAGCGGAACGGACACGCTTACCGCCGGAGCGGGAGACGACAGCATCACCGCAGGGTCCGGCACCGATTCGATCACCGGCGGCGACGGCAACGATACGCTGATGGGCGGCGTGGGCGCGGATACGCTGATCGGCTCCGACGGGAACGACACGATCGACGGCGAGGGTGACGCGGACTCGATTCTCGGCGGAGCGGGTCAGGACACGCTCACCGGATCCAGCGGCAACGACACCTTGGACGGGGGCGAGGGAGCCGACTATGCGAGCTACAACGGACCTTCGAGTGGTTACACGGTGGAAACGTCGAATGGCGTCACCACGGTCACAGCGACAACCGGTGGCGACGGGACGGATACGCTGACCAATATCGAGAACCTGATCTTTTCCGATCGGACGGTTGCAATAACGACCACGACCACCCCCACGCTTTCCATCGCAGACGCCTCGATAACAGAGGCGGACAGCTTCGCGCGGACGTTGACGTTCACGGTGACGCTCAGTGAGGCATCGACGTCCGAGGTCACGGTCGCCTATGCCACCTCCAACGGCACGGCGACGGCGGGCGCCGGGGCCAATGGAACGGCATCGGGGAGCAGCGACTATACAGCGACCTCAGGCACCCTGACCTTCGCCGCCGGCGAGACGTCCAAGACCGTCTCGGTCTCGGTCACCGGCGACATCGCCATCGAGAGCGACGAGGCCTTTACGGTCACCCTGTCAGGGGCCTCGGGGGCAACGATAGCGGACGCCACCGCCACCGGGACGATCACCGAGAACGAGGTCTCCGTCTGGTCCGGCCAGGCCTATGTGGACGCCAATCCGGATTTGGCGGCGGCGGGTGTGACGGCGGCGACCGCTTTGGAACACTACACCGCCTTCGGCTATGCCGAGAACCGGCTGATCAGCTTCGACGCGGCGGCCTATCTGGAGGTGAACCCGGATGTCGCGGCGGCGGGCATCACGACCGCGAACGCCATCACCCACTACATCAACTTCGGCAAGAACGAGAACCGGCCGTTCACGGCGGACGCCTATCTCAACGCCAATCCGGATCTGGTGGCGGCGGGTCTGGACGCGGCGGGCGCCGGCGCCCACTACGCCAATTTCGGCAAGAACGAGAGCCGCTCGCCCGGCTTCGACGCGGCGGGCTACGCGTTGTTGAACCAGGATCTGGTGACCGCCGGCTTCACGGTCTCGCAGTTCATCGAGCATTGGACGAATTTCGGCCAGACCGAGGGCCGAAAGGTCTTCGATCCGGGGCAGTATTTCGCCGCCAACACCGATGTCGCCACCGCCGGGGCCAGCGCCTAT
>JANSWW010000020.1 GCA_024743275.1 Alphaproteobacteria bacterium | reverse complement strand
AGGGTAGACCAAAGGGTAGACCAAGAGTGCCTCTTCCAGGCGAACCTGGGATCAGCTAAGGTCTTGAGAAGCAAGGACCTTGGGTCTCCGCTGACGCCTGGGTCAGGAGCCAACCAAAACTGACTGGTCTCCTGGGCACCATGCTCCTCCGCAAGCCGTTGAATTTCCTGCCGCCCTTGCGTATCAAGGGTTTGCTCTTGCTCCGACTGGTACACAAACCGAGGGCATAGAGCGATGCGAACACGGCTTGTAAGACCCATGCGACGTGACGGCTCCCGGAACGAGTATTTCCGGCAGCGTATCCCGAAGCGCCTCCTCTGCCGGGCCAGAGGATCAACGCTGGCTATCCACGTTGGTAACACTGGAGTTCTGGAGTTCCCCCGGTTATGTGGACAGGGAGGGGCTTTGGGTTTCTAGCGTCTCGCGGTGGCTCCTTTCGAAGGTTATGGGGGCTTTATATCCAAGAGCGGAATGTCGCCTGGCCGGGTTGTACCAGCCCTCGATGAACGCGAAGACGGCCATATGGGCTTCCGCCTTGGCCTGGACCTTGCGCCGGTCGAGCAACTCGCGCTCCAACGTGGCGAAGAAGCTCGCGCACATCGCATTGTTATAGGCATCAGCCAGTTCAGCGTGAACGCGCGGAGCCCCGCAGATTTGCCTGCACGCTTGATGGATGGTCTTGATCCGTCCGGTCAGATCGCCATCGGCCATCGAACGGGCCGATGGTGATAGGCTGCTCCACGCATAGAAGCCGCTGCGCCACACCCCACCCGCACCGATGACCGACATGTCACGGAGAAAGAATGGGCTGTAGATCAATGAACATCGGGTCGGTCGGAACAGGTATGCTCACAACGGGGTCAGGGCTGAACTCTTCCGGTTGATACTCGGAATGTATCGAAAGGATGGCCCTATCCACCGTCCCATTCCGCTGGCTACACAGAGGAAAACCAACGCTTACGACCCCTGATGTGGTTCCACTGGCATGGACGAAATGACCTGTCGAGATGATCCCGCAGGGAACACCACAGACTAACCTCGCTCGCTTCAACAGCTCGGGATGATCCTGTGGTGGGGTAAGATCGAGAAGGCTACTGGAACGTAGCTCTTTGTCAGCAAGGCCTCGGTGCAGCCCTCCCGTCAATCGGTATTCGAGGGGAGTGTCGGAAGACAAGTCGAACAACGAAACACTAGGAAGATGTCGCCCGATCATTTCGGGGCGGACATCGTACATGCTGGGCAATTCGCCCTCGCTTGACCAATCCAGCCATGCCTCCAGCAGTCTTTGCGGACCCGGCTTGTCTTTGAGGTACTCAAGCCCCTGTTGGACCGAAATCCAGGTGAGGTCTTGATGCGCTCTTGTGTCCAAATATCGTCCCTCCGACGTCTTGAGAACATCGCAAGGACTTCAATGGGTTGACTGCTGATTTACTGGGGAAATGGTGCCCAGGAGACCTTCGAAGTGGTGATTGGTTCCTGACCAACATATCAGCGGAGACCCAAGGCCCTTGCTTTCCAACACCTTAGCTCACCTCAGGTTGCCCTGGAAGAGGGGGGCGGGCGGTCTACCCTTTAGTCTACCCTCCCAAGGGACGACACCGCACCCCTCCAGGAAGCCTTCAGAAAAACCGCCCAGCATCAGACCCGGTCCGGCCCTGTGACCGTCACAGGCGCTGTCGTCTTGTGGTCTTGCCGTCTTGTGCTCTTGTCGTCCGGGGCCGCGATAACAATCCACACGTCATATGGGTCGTATATGCCGTATATAGGGTGAAGAATACAAAGTCCGAAACCGGTCCCGAAACCGATCCCATGGGGGCAACTTTGGCCAAGAGCATCTGCCAGCAGGGGCGTGATCACTGGGAACTGCTCAGGGGCGAGCGGGATGCGCCCCTGAAGGCGGACTTCGATCCCATGGCGATACCGCGCCTCCTGCCCCATGTCCTGCTCGTCGATGTGATCGAGGGTGGCAGAGACTTCAGATACGCCGTGATCGGCGGGCATATCCGCCAATACTTCCTCCAAAACTGGACTGGCCGGCTGGTCTCGTCGCTCCCCCATGTCGAACCCGACGGACAGCTTCTCCGGAACTTTCGCTCCGTGGTGGAGACAAAGATCCCGATAGACCGGCCCATCGCCTATGTCGGCCCCATGAAGGACATCCGAAAAAACGACGAGGTGATCCTTCCCCTTCTCGGAGCAGGGGGAGAGGTGTCTCATCTGCTGATCTTCATCGAGTTCGTGGGGCGCCCCCTGACCGTCGGACCTTAGGCGGGACGGCGGTGGCCTCTCCCTCATCGAGGGGATCTCGGCAAGCTGCCGAGCGCGGCGAGGACCATGCCGCCGATCAGAAAGGCCAAGGTCGGTTTCTGAAACTGCGAGACTAAGGTGATGGCGAAATCGAATAGGAGATCCATGACGCGCGGCCCGCCGGTCGGTTGAAAAAGACGCGGATCCTCTCGGAACGCCGCCGGGACAGACGACTACCGAACCCATGACGATCCAATCAATGGAATAGTGGCGTGGAGTCCGCCGAAAGCCGGATTTCCCGGTCACCGTCGACCGGCGCAAACGCCATAGCGGGCGCCCTTCTGCGTATCCCTAATCCTCGACGATCAGGGTCTCGCCGATGGTCTGGAGGGCGGGCGCCACGCCCGGCCCGGCCGCGAAGTGGAAGCCCCGCTTCTTGGCGTCGCGGGAGTCGCCGACCCGGCGCACCCGGCTCGCGAATGTCGGCACCTCATAGCGCTGGCAGCGCTCCAACACGGCGTCGATGTCCTCGGCCGCGACGCCGGCGGTATCGCTGCGACAGGCGACGAGCCTGAGATCGAGATGGGCCGTCTTGGCCATCAGGCCGGCGGTCTTCGCATCCACCTCAAGCGCGGTTTCGACACCGACCTCCCGGAACCGGGTGGGGAGCGATTCCAAGAGCTCCTTGTCCGCCTCGGGATCGAGGCCGGTGACCATCGCCGTCAGGCGCCGCCGATCCTGGTCCGGCAGGACCCGCAGCATGTCCAGGAGCTTCTGGAAATGCTCCTCCTTGACCACGGAGAAGTAGCCGACCGGCACAATCAGATCGGCGTCGCTGGCCCCGCGCACCAGCGCGTGGGAGGCCGTCTTGATGACGAATTGATCGACGTCGAGCCCGTAGCGCCCGCCGAGATCGCTTTGCGGGCCGCTCCCGACAGAGGACGGATCGAGTTCCGCCAGATAGAGCGGCACCCGTTTGCGCGCGAACTCGAAGACCGGCCAGAAGCGGGCCCTTCCCGTCTCCTCGACCGCTTTCGCGGCGGCCGCCTCCGCCTTCTCCTGCCGGGCCTGGGTGGTGTCGAGCACCTTCCGCAGCGTTTCCGGCGCGTCGCCGGCCTTGAGCGCCTGCTCCTCGGACAGGCCGACCGCGGTCGCCCCGACCGTCACGCCCTTGAGGACGGACGAATTCTTGATGGTCTGATTGACCTGGGCGGCGATCCGGGCGGTCTGCTGCTGTATCCGGATGGGATCCTTGGCCCCGAAAATGACGGCGATTCGGCCGTCCCCGAGCAGCACGAAGAAATCCCCATCGTCGATATGTGCCTGAACCGACTCCTCGATCAGCGCCATGACCCGGGCCGAGACCTTCTGCCAATGGGCTCCGAAATGCGCCTTCACCGTTTCCAGATTGATCGGCTTCACATTCGACATGTAGATGGCGTCGGCCCGCGCCTCATCGCTCAGACAGGCCCGCAGAATGGCTTTTTTCAGCCGCTCCGGATCGGAAAGATAATAGCGCTGGGCGTTGAAATTGCTGGGGGAGAGGCTCATCGCTCGCTCGGTTGTTGAGGTCCTCCACTATCCGTCCGGGACGGGAAACCGTCAACGCGGACCCCGATGCGACAGGAAAAACGCTTCCTTTTCCTGCCATTAGTCCTAACTCAACGTCTCGAGAAGCCACAGGTCCTCAACCTTGGCCCGGCAACGCTGACACTTCCGGAGGAACAATGGACTATTTCGTCAAGACAGCCTGGTTCTTCGTGGCCCTTTTCCTGGCCGTTATTCTCTACCGCGAAGGCGGCATTGCTCCGGTGATCGTGCTGGCGGTCGGCGCGTTCCTGGTCGGTTTCGTCGCGATGGGCGTGCGCTATCGGGCGTCCGAAGAGGAAAGCTCCTGACGGACCTCCTCCGGCCTCGGATCGCCTTTCGATCCCCCTAAATCCAAGGTTTTTCAACTTGTTTTCCTTGGCCGGCGATCTCAAAAAAGGACGCGGTCGGCAGACCGCGATCCTGAGACCGAGGCCGAGGACCCAACAATGCAGTATCTGTGCGTTGCCGCTTTTGCGTTGTTCATCTCGTTGATTTCCGCGCCGGACGCCGAGGCCGGACAGACTGCGCGCGGCTGTCTCATGATCGAGCGGGGGGCCGGTACCATGGCCTTCCGCAATCACTGCAATGTCGTGGTGAATGTGGTCTACAATCTGAGCCCGGACCGGGTCTGCCGCAAGCAGTCGCGGGATTACTATCCCTGCGCGGCGTCGATTTCGCCCTTCGCCCGGTTCGTGATCGGCGATCACGACAAAAAAATCGAATGGGCGGCCTGCGCGCCGGGCTATGTCCATCAGGAAAAGCCGTTCAAACGGGAATATAGCTGCCGGTGACGCCACTGTTGAGTCCGAGGCCGGCCAGTACAGCCGCAGCGAGATTGCATCCCAAAGGACGGAACAACCTAGACTCTTGGCCAGTTGGCGGCGGGCCGTTAGCACGATATCGTTAATAAAGTGTTAACGATGGACGCCTCATGCAAACCCTGACCGACCCTTCCTGCCAAAGGCCACGCGCGCTGATTGTCGACGACAATGAGAACACCGTCGCGTTGTTCGAAGCGCTGCTGGCGTCTTGGGGATGCGATTGCGAGACCGCGGACAATGGGGCGGTAGCTGTCGAAAAGGCGACCACCACCGCCTTCGATCTCATCCTGATGGACTATATGATGCCGGCGATGAACGGCATCGACGCCACAAACAACATCCGCCGGGGGGAAACCCGGCTCGGCTGGCACGCGCCGATCATTCTCCACAGCGTCTATCCCGTGGACGAACTCGACAAGCGCTGCCGGCAGGCCGATCTCGACGGTTATCTGGTAAAACCCCTGAACCTGACGGCCGTCGAACGGACCGTGAAATCGGCCCTGAAGCGGAGCCGGGATCTCAGAACCCGGCTGCTCTTCGCCGCCATCAAGCCGACGACGGTTCACTGAGGCATGGGGCGGGGGACGCGGGCGCTCCGGGTCAGGACGACAGAAGATCCCATTTGATCCCGGTCACGTTTTTATCGTCCGGTGCGGGCTCCCCCGGACCGGCCTTTCCCGGGGTGGCCTCTCCCGGGGTGGCGGCTTCCTCTACTTTGAGATCATGGAGCGCGCCTTCCAGATCGGCCCCGTCGAGGATGGTCTTGTGGGTCTGGGCAAAGCGCAGATCACTGCCGCCGAGATTGGCGGCGCTGAGATCCGCCCCGCGCAGGTCCGCCCGGCGCATCTTGCTCTTGGCGAGATTGGTCGGGAAGGCCTTGGTGGTGCTCACATCCAAAGGGCTCATGTCGGCCTTCCTGAGGTCGGCGTTGCTCAACTTCGCCTTCCGCATATTGGCGCCCCGCAGATCGGCCTCCGACAGGTTGCAGTTCCTAAGATCCGCCCCCTGAAGCCGGGCGCCGATCATATTGGCCCCCCGCATGGAAACACCGCACAACACCGCGAGACGCAGGGATATACCGGCGAGATAGCGGTTCTCGAAGAAGCGGACGCCCCTCAGATCGACCTCGTCGAGATTGGCGGGGCTGCCCTTCCGCCCCTGGGATAGGATCCAGGCCTCATGCTGATCGATGATCTGCGACAGGGAATTGCCGAGGTCGCGGATGCTACGTCCCGCGGTCTCCTCGGACAGCACGCCTTCGCGGATGGCGCCCGCCCACTGGACGTTCTCCACCTTGGCGTTGGACAGGATGGCGTCGGTCAGATCTGCATCGCGGAGATCCGCGTCGCTCAGATTGGCGCCGTTGAGCACGGCCCCGGTCAGCGACGCGCCTGAAAGCACCGACCCGGTCAAATCGCAGCGCGACAGATCCGCGTCGGTGAAATCGGTCATCATCGCGTCGACCCGGCTGAGATCGGCCCCTTCGAGACTGGCGCAAACCATCGTCGCGCCCTTGAGGCTGGTCGCCCCCAGTTCGATCTCGACGAGCCCCTTCGCCGCGGCATCCCGTGGGTCGATCATCGCGCCATGACGCAGATCGGCATTGTGGAGACTGGCGCCCTGAAGATTGGCCCGCGCCAATTTGGCACCGCACAGCACCGCCCCGGAGAGATCGGCCCCCTGGAGATTGGCTTCCGACAGATCGGCGCCCAACAACTGGGTTTCATGGAGGGTGCATTCGGACAGATCCGCATGCCGCAAATCGGCGCCGATCAGATTGGCCCGGGACAAATCCGCCCCGGCGATCAGGACACCGGACAGGTCGAAATTCGCCAAATTCGCGCATTCACCGCCCGGCATGTCGAGACGGAAGGCGCGATGCTGCGCCAAGATCGTCGACAAGGCGGTGTGGGAAACCCGCGTTCTGTCCTCCCGCGCCATGACATGCCCCGTATTCGACGGACGATGGCGCATCGCGGCGCATGGTCCGTCCATGCTCGCTGTCTCCATGACACCAGAGAATGGCGTCCGGGCCAAGTCGGTTTCCCGAGTTAACCGAACATTTGATGACTGGAATCCGGTTCTGCGACGCGGAAAAAAATAGCGGGCCGAAGCCCGCTATTCATGAACAAATTGTGTACCGGCGATTTATTTTTTCGCGCGCTCAATGCACTCGCCGATCAACCGCTTGGCCGTGTCGACATCGGCCCAGTCCTTGATCTTCACCCATTTGTTCTTCTCGAGATCCTTGTAGTGCTCGAAGAAGTGGTTGATCTGGTCCAGCAGGATCTGCGGCAGATCGGCGGTCGTTTTGATGTCGCGATATTGCGGGTGAAGGCCGTCGGCAGGGACCATGACCAGCTTTTCGTCCATCCCCTTTTCGTCTTCCATGATCAGAACGCCGATCGGGCGGGCGGGAAGAACCGCCCCCGGAACGACCTGCCATTCGCAGACGACCAGGGCGTCCAGCGGGTCGCCGTCCTCGGCCAGCGTGTGCGGAATGAAGCCGTAGTGGGCCGGATAATACATGGCGGCGGTCATGAACCGGTCGACCAGAATCGCCCCGCTGTCCTTGTCGATCTCGTATTTGACCCCGGTGACCCCCGACGGGATCTCGATGATGACATTGACCTCTTCCGGCGGATTATCGCCGATCGGCAGCTTATCGATGTTCATGGCATGGTTCCTCGTCGCAGGGCTGTTTCGGCGGCTTCCCTACCCCAAGCGGGCAGGGCTTGCAACCGGGTCCCGCATCAGCTTGAGCAACAGCAGAAGACCGGGCACGGCCGCCACGGTCGAGATGATGAAAAAGGTGACCCAGCCCATCTCCTCGGCAAGGAAACCGCCGCTGGCCGCCAGATAGGTCCGGGCGAGCGCCATGACCGAGGACAGAAGGGCGTATTGGGTCGCCGTGAACCGGATGTCGCAAAGGCTGGAGAGGTAGGCGATGAAGGCGGCCGTCCCCATACCGCCGGCGAGATTCTCGACCCCGATGGTGAGGGTCAGGAAGGCGACATCGGGGCCGATCGCCGCCTGAGCGGCGAACAGCAGATTGGAGACCATCTGCAGAATCCCGCATACCATCAGCGACGGCAGCAGCCCCATCCGGGTCACCATCACCCCGCCGACGAAGCCGCCGACCAGGGTGGCCGCCAGGCCGAACAGCTTCGAGACATTGGCGATCTCCACCTTGGTGAAGCCGATATCGACATAGAACGCGTTCGCCAGGGTTCCGGCAAAGGCATCGCCGAACTTGTAGAACAGGATAAAGGCCAGGATGGTGACCCATCCGCTACGCCCGACGAACTCCCGGAAAGGATCGATCACGGCGACCTTGAGGGCTGCGGCGATACCGGGCTTGCGCACCTCCTCGGGCCGTTTCGGCTCAGGCGAGATCAGGGTCGCCAGAATGCCGATGGCCATAAGGCCGGCCATCACGGTATAGGCCCCCTCCCAGCCGCTGAATTCGGCGGCGTAGAGCGCCCCCGCCCCAGCGGCCAGCATGCCGATCCGATAGCCGAACACGAAGATCGCCGCCCCGGCGCCAAGCTGCCTTTCCTCCAGGCTCTCGACCCGGTAGGCGTCGAGCACGATGTCCTGGGTCGCGGACGCGGTGGCGACGATGAAGGCGGCCAGCGCCGTCAGCCACGGGTCGGCGACGGGATCGATGACCCCGAGCCATAGAATGGCGGCGGCGGTCGCGGACTGGGTGAGCAGCATCCAGGCCTTGCGCCGGCCGAACAGGCGGGTCAGCACGGGCAGCGGCAGCCGGTCTACGGCGGGCGCCCAAAGGAATTTCAGCACATAGGGCTGCCCGACCAGGGAAAAGAGCCCGATATTGGTGAGGCTGACGCCCTCCTCGACCAACCGAACGCTCAGCGTCGAGAAGACGAGCAGCAAGGGAAGGCCGCTCGAGAACCCGAAAAACAGCAGCACCAGGACCGGACGATCGGCGTAGACCGCCGACGCGGCGAACCAGCTCCGGACACGGGCGGCGGCGGAAGAACTCATGCGGTGGCGTCCGGCAGACGGGTCCAGGCCATGGACCTAGACGCCCGCCAGCGCCTTCAGGTCGGTCTCGGGCCGGGCACCGTAGTGGCCGATGACCTCGGCGGCGCAGAGCGCCCCCAGACTGCCGCTCTCGGCAATGCCCATGCCGTTGGTCAGGCCGAACAACATGCCGGCGGCGAACAGATCGCCGGCCCCTGTGGTGTCCACCACATGCTCGACCGGCGCCGCGGGAATACGCACCACCTCGCCCCGCTCGAGCAAGGTGGCCCCCTTCTCGCTCTGGGTCAGGGCAGCGATGTCGACATAGTGGGAGACGGTCTGAACCGCGGCGTCGAAATCCTGCTTCTCATAGAGCGCGGTGATCTCCGCCTCGTTCGCGAACAGGATGTCCACATGGTGCTCGACCAGCTCGCGAAACTCGGCCCGGTGACGGTCGACGCAGAACGGATCCGACAGGCTGAGCGCCACACGTTTGCCCGCCGCGTGGGCCGCCTTGGCCGCCTTGATGAAGGCGGACTTTGCCTCCGGCGGGTCCCAGAGGTAGCCCTCGAGATAGGTGACGTCCGCCCGCGCGATGAAGCCCGGGTCGATGTCATCGGGTCCGAGGTCCACACAGGCGCCGAGATAGGTCGCCATGGTGCGCTGGGCGTCCGGGGTCACCATGACGAGACAGCGTGCCGTGGTGCCGCCGTCGACCGCCGGCTCGGTCGGAAAGTCGACCCCGGCGGCGTTGATGTCGTGGCGGAACACCTTGCCGAGCTGATCGTTGCGCACCTTGCCGATATAGCCCGCCTTGCCGCCCAGCGCCGCAATCCCGTGGATCGTGTTGCCGGCCGAGCCACCGGACATCTCCAGCGCCGGACCCATCCGGCTGTAGATCTGCTCGGCCCGGTCGGAGTCGATCAGGGTCATGCCGCCCTTCGGCAGGGACTCGGCGGTCACGAAATCGTCTTCGGCTCGGGCGATCACATCGACGATGGCATTGCCGATGCCAATCACCTGAAGGGGCGCGCTCATCAATCTCTCCTCGGCACGGAACCCGGCGCCTGGGTGGGCGGATATCCGGGTGGGTGGACATGTCGTGTCGTCTCTATCACGCACGGTGCTTTGCGTCATGGCGAAACAAAACCGTGTCCGGCGAGAAGGAGCGCCGTTTGATCTTACCGGCCTGTTTGATCTTGCCGGCCTGTTTGATATTACCGGCCAGTTGGGTCTTGCATGACGGGCCCGGGACCGCTTAACCCTTCTCTTCCCGCCGGCTCAAGAAAGCGGCCCAAGAACCCGGCCCAAGAGTGCGGCACAAGAACCCGGCCCACGCTGAGGGATGACGTCCGATGATCAATGCCTTCCTGTTGGCGGCCCGCCAAATGCCCGAGCCGGCCCTGCGCGGCGCGGTGATCAAGGGGGTCCTGGGCGCGCTCGGCTTCTTCGCCCTGTTGACGGTCGGTGTCATCTGGGGGGTCGGAGAACTTTCCGCTTTCGTAATGGTTTCCGAGGGGTGGATCGCGGGCCTGATGGACGCCGTGCTGTCGCTTGCCGGCGGGGCGACGGTGATCTTGTTGATCTTCTTTCTGTTTCCCGTGATCGCCATCTCCGCGACCAGCCTGTTCCTCGACCCGGTGATCGATGCGGTCGAGGCAAGGTACTACCCGAACCTGCCAGCGCCCCGAAAGGTGCCGCTTGGCGAATCAATCAGCCAAGCCATTGGATTTCTTGGTGTTTCCTTGGCGGTGAACATTCTGGTATTACCCCTCTATCTGATCCCCGGCGTGAATGTAGTGCTTTTCTACGTAGTAAACGGCTATCTTGCCGGCCGCGAATACTTGGAGATGGTCGCCACCCGCCGTAAAAAATCGGCGACGTTGAAGCGGCTCAGGAAAAGCCGCGCGGGCCGTCTTTGGGCCGGCGGCGCGGCGATTACCTTTCTGCTAACCGTTCCGATTGTGAATCTGTTGGCGCCGGTCCTTGGAGCGGCGGCCTTTGTTCACCTTCTCGCCGCCGATTTGGAGGAGACGGAGGTCTAGAACGGCGAAACCGCCTCTTTTGTCCGCTTTGAGTCCGAATCTTCCTTGAAGCCGGCTTCTATTTCGTCGATAAAGTAATGGTGGTGGTTGGCAGCGATTTTTAGGCTCCGAATTTGGTTAATATATCAACCTGGCCGGTCTGGACGCCGGTCGAGATTCGTTTGCGTTCCGAGATCGCGGCAGTCCCACCGGCGCAAACACCCGATGTGATTCTTTCGCCTTAAGACCCGGATCCAAGGACAGCCGTCAATGAACGCCCCCAAATCGCCCACCGGTTTCGTTCCCGATATCGCGTCCCGCCGTCCGCTTGACTCGGGCAGTCAGAAACGACCGGGCGACCGGGCCGCGCGCGAGGAAAGCCCGAAACAGATGATCATCGGCCGGGACATCGTCCTGGCGGGCGACATAGAATCCTGCGAACGGCTGATCGTCGAGGGATCGTTCAACGGCAAACTGCACAAGTGCCGGGCCATCGAGATCGCCGCGACCGGCGTGCTCAAGGGCGATGCGGACGTTCAGGATGCGGAAGTAAGCGGCCGGTTCGAGGGCGACCTCACCGTCCGCCGGTCCCTGGTCATCCATCAGACGGGCCGGATCTACGGCAAGATCCGCTACAAGACCCTCGAGGTTTCGGCGGGCGGCCGGCTCGGCGGCGACATCGGGTCCCTGGACGACGAGGAACCGCCGGCGGACGTCCCCGCCGACCAGGAGGACACGCCGGCGGCGGAGGATCAGTCGGAATGATTCGCCTGCGCGCTCTTCCCGCTCTCCTGACCGCGCTGTTCCTCGCCGGCTGTGTGACGACGCAGCAGCCCGCGGGTCAGATTTCGGCCTCCGGGCACGCCGTGCCCGAAGCGACGAGCAAGCCCGCCGCTCCGCTTGAGGCCGCCCCGGCGGTGAAACCGAAAGATGCTGAACTGGCCGAACGGAACAGCCGCATCGCACGGCTGAAAGCGACGACGACCGAGGCTCTGGTCGGGATGCAGGAGCCGGCGGTGGCCGCGCTTTTGGGCTATCCCCGCTTCGTCCGTGAGGAGGCGCTGGCCCGGGTCTGGCAGTATAACGCCGGGGAATGCGTTCTCGATCTCTTCCTCTATCCGGCGATCACGACACCCGCCGATTACGAGGTGGTCCATGTCGAGGCGCGGCACCGCAAGATCATCGCGCCGGTCTCGCTGCAGGATTGTTTCGGCGGCCTGGTACAAACCCAGGTGTCGGCCTTGATGACCCAGGGATAGCGGATATCCTCAGGCGGGTTCGACCGTCTTTTCCTTGAACTTGCACACCTCCCGGACCGCACAGGTCGGGCAGAGCGGCTTGCGTGCCTTGCAGGTATAGCGGCCGTGCAGGATGAGCCAGTGATGGGCGTGCAGCAGGAACTCCGCCGGAATCACCTTTTCCAGGGCCAATTCGACGGCGAGCGGCGTCTTGCCGGGGGCCAGGCCGGTGCGGTTCGAGACCCGGAAGAGATGGGTATCGACCGCGATGGTCGGCTGGCCGAAAAAGATATTGAGCACCACATTCGCCGTCTTGCGGCCGACACCGGGTAGTTTCTCGAGGGAATCGCGGTCCTGGGGTACCGCGCCACCATGTTCGTCGATCAGGATCCGGCTAAGCGCGATGACGTTCTTTGCCTTGGAATTGAACAGGCCGATCGTCTTGATGTGCTCCTTCACCCGGTCCAGCCCCAGCGCCAGCATTTTCTCCGGCGTGTCGGCCTCGGCGAAAAGCCCCCTTGTCGCCTTGTTGACGCCGACATCGGTCGCCTGGGCCGATAGCACCACGGCCACCAACAGCGTGTAGGCATTGACATACTCGAGCTCGCCTTTCGGCTCCGGCATGACCCGCTGGAACGCCTCGAACATGGTGCGGATCTCCGCCTTGGTCAGGCGGGACGCCCTTTTCTTCGGGCTCGCGGGCTTCTTGGCCGGCTTCCGGGCCGCTTGCTTTTCGGTCATCGGGCGGTAAATCCTGGACTCGTGAAAGGCCGAAGATCGGGGCGTTTTGTCCCATTCGGCCAAGTGTATGCCCCTTTATCCTAAACCCCATGACAGAGGACAAGGACAGCATGATCGACGCATCGGGTGCCGGCAGGCTGCTCGACCTGACCTTGGCGCCACATCGAAGCCTGCCGCCGACCGGCTTCTATATTGTCATGGGCTTCGTCGTTGCGGTCGCATTGGTGACCGGCATCCTTTTTCTCGTCGTCGGCGCCTGGCCGGTCTTCGGCTTCATGGGCCTCGACGTTCTGGCGCTGTGGTGGGCCATGCGGTTGAGCTACCGCCACGGACTCGCCCGCGAAATCGTCCAGCTCGACGAAAGGGGCATGGTGGTGGAGCGGATCTCGCCTTCGGGCCATGCGGTTCGGGTGACGATGGATCCGGCCTGGATACGGGTCGAGCATGATTCGGATAGCGATTTCGCCCGGCCCCTACTGCTGCGCAGCCGCAACAACCGTGTTGAGATCGCCTCCTTCCTCAATCAGCAGGAAAGACGGGAAGTCGCCGCCGTGGTCCGGGACGCGGTCCTGCGCTGGCGCGCACCCCATCCCTCACCCCAGGGCACCTCATAGGCCCAGGACTCATAGGCCCAGGACTCTCAAAGGCCCAGCACATCCTCCATGCCATAGAGGCCCGGCGCCCGGCCAACCAGCCATTTGGCCCCCGTGATCGCGCCCCGGGCGAAGATCGAGCGGTCCGTGACACGGTGGCCAATCTCGATCCGTTCGCCCTGCCCGGCGAAGATCACCTGATGTTCGCCGACCACGTCGCCGCCCCGCAGAACCGCATAGCCGATATCGCCTTCCCGGCGCGGACCCGTGTGGCCGTCCCGGCCCCGATCGGCGACCGCGTCGTGGTCCACCCCCCGACCGGCAGCGGCCGCCTGTCCGAGGGTCAGCGCCGTCCCCGAGGGTGCGTCCACCTTGCGGTTATGATGCATCTCGACAATTTCGATATCGTATTGAACCGGCAGGGCGGCGGCCACTTTCTCGACGATGTTCTTCAAGATCGTGACCCCGAGGCTCGTGTTGGAGGCTTGCAGAACCGGAACGGTTTGCGCGGCCCTTTCCAAGGCGGATTGACCCGACGCCGAAAGGCCTGTGGTGCCGACCACGATGGGCAGGCCCTTGGCGGCGATGTCGCCGATCATCGCTTCCGTGGTGGCCGCCGTGGTGAAGTCGATCACAACATCGCAGCCGGCCAGGGCGTCCAGAGCGTCCGAACAGGCCACGCCGCGGGCGTCGCCGCCGATCAGTGCCGAAACATCCTGTCCGACCCGTGGATCACCCGCCCGCAGCAAGGCAGCCCCCAGACGCGCTTCGTCGTCCCGCGACGCGGCTTCCGCCAACAAACGACCCATACGACCCGCCGCCCCGATCACTCCAATGCTCGCAACCATGCTGATTCCTGCGGGTTTTATCTGTCCGCAGCCCCGATATTTCGTCCATTCCCGCGAAGGGTCCCGATCATGGGACTACCCTGCGCCAACCCTAGCCGGATCGCCGCCGAATGCAATCCCGGTTTCGGGTTTCAGCCATTGTCAGAAGTCCAAATTATCATATTATTTTCCCTACCTCTTTCGGATCGATATAACAGTTGGAACTAGGGAAAATGCCAGCCGATATCCGCCTCGCGATCATTGCCGCCCTGAGCCAGGGACAGCAAAACGGGTATGGCCTGCGCCGGAAGATCGCCGAGATGTTCGGCCCCTTCTTCGGGGCGAGCCAGGGCGCACTCTATCCCGCCGTCGCAAAATGCCTTGCAGCCGAGGAAATCCGGGAGATTTCAGGCGCAACACCCGGGCGCGCCGCAAGTGGACTCGACAAACGCGTGTTCCAACTCACCGAGAAAGGCGCGCGGGAGTTGAGATCACGCCTGGCAATGCTCACCGGCACCGAGACAGTCCGCTCCGACTTCCTCATGGCGATGACCATGGCGGATTATCTTACCGAGGAGGAAATCCTGCGCCTTGTCGACGAAAGGGTCGCCGAACTCCATGGGAGTACTCGGTCGGCCCAAGGTACTACAAGCGCCGGATCCCAGTTCGTCCGGCGCTACCAGCAGGCTGTTTCCCGCGCGGCGATCGAATTCCTGAAGGGAGAGGGGCAGGCGATCCTAAGGGCGGCACTCCGGGATCGCACTTCCTGAAAACATTGGACATACCCTTAATTTTCAGGAAGTTACGATACTATCGGACGAAAAGAACTACCACGTCTTCCTCAGTCGGTCAGGTCGTCCCAAAGCTCTTTGACCTTGGCGAAGAATCCGGCGGACGCGGGGCTGTGCTTCTCGCCGCTTTCACCCGCCGTGTCGAATTCCTCGAGCAGTTCGCGCTGCCTCTTGGTCAGATGAACCGGTGTCTCGACCACGATCTCGACATACAGGTCACCCTTATTCGGCGAACGTAATACCGGCATGCCCTTCGCTTTGAGCCGGAACTGATGTCCGGTCTGAACGCCCTGGGGCAAGCTCAGGCGCGCGCGCTTACCGTCCATGGTCGGTACTTCCAGAGTACCGCCCAGGGCGGCCTTCACCATGGGGATCGGGACCTTGCAATGGAGATCGGCGCCCTCGCGCCGGAAAAACCGGTGCGGCGCGATCGACAGAAAGACATAGAGATCGCCGGACGGCGCGCCGCGCACGCCCGCTTCGCCCTCGCCGGAAAGCCGGATCCGGGTACCTTCCTCGACACCGGCGGGAATGTTCACCGCCAGCGTCTTTTCCTTCTGCACCCGCCCCTGACCGGCGCAGGCGCCGCAGGGATCGTCGATCACGCGCCCCTGGCCGCCACAGGCGGGGCAGGTCCGTTCGATGGTGAAGAAGCCCTGCTGGGCGCGGATCTTGCCGGCACCGCCGCAGGTGCCGCAGGTGGTCGGCTTGGAGCCCGGCTTGGCCCCGGTGCCCTCACAGCGTTCGCAGGTATCGCTGGTCGGGACCCGGATCTCCGTCTTGGCCCCGCGATAGGCGTCGTCGAGCGAGATCTCGAGGTTGTAGCGCAGGTCCGAGCCCCGGCCGCGGCCCGGGCCGCCGGCCCGGCCCCGGCCCATGAACTCGCCGAACATCTCTTCGAAGATGTCGCTGAATCCGCCGCCTCCGAAACCCGCACCGCCTCCGGGACCGCCCGCACCGGCGCCCTGGGTGAAGGCTTCGTGACCGAAGCGGTCGTAGGCGGCCCGCTTGTCGGCGTCCTTCAGGACGTCATAGGCCTCGTTGACTTCCTTGAACTTTGCTTCCGCCTCTTCATCGTCCGGATTGCGGTCCGGATGATATTGCATCGCGAGTTTGCGGTAGGCTTTTTTGAGGTCGGCCTCGTCCGCCCCGCGCTCGACCCCTAAGACCTCGTAATAGTCTCGTGCCATGTTCGGCAATCCCGGTGGTTAAAACGCGTCCGCCCCGGGCTCGGAATTCTTCGGAAATCCAGAGCGCGCGGGGCGTTCACGAACACGGTTGGAAAGAGGCCTTAGGCCGACTTCTTCTTGTCGTCGTCGTCGACTTCCTCGAAGTCGGCATCGACAACCCCGTCATCGGCCTTGGTCTCGCCGCCGTCGCCGGCCGCCGCACCTTCCGCCGCACCGCCTTCGGCCTGGGCGGCCTTATAGACCGCCTCACCGAGCTTCATGGCGGCCTGCTGCAGGGCTTCCGACTTGGCTTTGAGGTCGTCCGCGTCCATCGGATCGGCCTCCAGCGCGGCCTTGGCGTTCTGCAGAGCGGTCTCGACCTCGCCCTTCACATCGGCCGGCACCTTGTCGCCGGCTTCCTCGAGGGTCTTTTCCGTGCTGTGGACCAGGGATTCCGCCTGGTTCTTCACTTCGACCTCTTCACGGCGCTTCTTGTCCTCGGCGGAGTGCGCCTCGGCGTCCTTGATCATCTGCTCGATGTCATCGTCGTTGAGGCCACCGGACGCCTGGATACGGATCTGCTGTTCCTTGCTCGTGGCCTTGTCCTTGGCCGAGACGTTGACGATACCGTTGGCGTCGATGTCGAAGGTGACCTCGATCTGCGGCACGCCACGCGGGGCAGACGGAATGCCGACCAGGTCGAACTGACCCAGCATCTTGTTGTCCGCCGCCATTTCCCGCTCGCCCTGGAAGACGCGGATCGTCACCGCGGTCTGGTTGTCCTCGGCGGTCGAGAAGGTCTGGCTCTTCTTCGTCGGGATGGTCGTGTTGCGGTCGATCAGTCGGGTGAACACACCGCCCAGGGTCTCGATGCCCAGCGACAGCGGGGTCACGTCGAGCAGCAGCACGTCCTTGACGTCGCCCTGCAGCACACCGGCCTGGATCGCCGCCCCGAGGGCAACGACCTCGTCCGGGTTGACGCCGCGATGGGGCTCGCGGCCGAAGAACTCCTTCACCGTCTCCATGATCTTCGGCATGCGGGTCATGCCGCCGACCAGGATCACCTCGTCGATTTCGCTGGCCTTGAGGCCGGCGTCCTTGAGGGCGGCCTTGCACGGCTCGACCGTCCGCTTGACCAGTTCGTCCACCAGGCTTTCCAGCTTGGCGCGGGTCAGGGTCATGGTCAGGTGCTTCGGACCGGACTGGTCGGCCGTGATGAACGGCAGATTGACCTCGGTCTGGGTCGCGCTGGAAAGCTCGATCTTGGCCTTTTCCGCCGCTTCCTTGAGGCGCTGCAAGGCCATCCGGTCGCTGCGCAGGTCGATCTGGTTCTCTTTCTTGAACTCGTCGGCGAGGTAATCGATGATCTT
>JANSWW010000001.1 GCA_024743275.1 Alphaproteobacteria bacterium | reverse complement strand
GCCCGTCGCCGTCGCGTCCGACAGCGTGGCGCCGGAGGCATTGGAGAGCGTGACCGTGAAGGTCTCGTCGCTCTCGATGGCGATGTCGCCGGTGACCGAGACCGAGACGGTCTTGGACGTCTCGCCGGCGGCGAAGGTGAGCGTGCCGGAGGTGGCGGTATAGTCGCTGGTCCCCGCAGCCGTCCCGCTCGCCCCGGCCCCCGCCGTCGCCGTGCCGTCCGACGTTGCGTATTGGACCGTCACCTCGGAGGTCGCCGCCTCCGACAGGCTCACCGTGAACGTCATCGTCCGGGCGAAACTGTCCGCCTCCGTCACCGAGGCATCGGAGATGGAAAGAGTGGGAGCGCCGTCGTCGTCGATGATGGTGCCTACGGCATCGAGGGAGGATGCCCCGCTCTGGAACTGGGCGTTCTCCAGGCTGTTCAGCGTGACAGTGAAGGTCTCGTTGTTCTCGTCCCGGGTATCCCCGAGGACTGGAACGGTAAAGGTGGTGCTGGTCTGGCCGGCCGCGATGGTCGCCGTGTTGGAGGTCGGCTCCACATCCTGACCGTCCCCGACCAGGCTCGTAGCCGCCTCGGTGCTGGAACCGAGGCTTTCCACCGTCGTATAGGTGAAGGATACCGTACTCGACGCCGCCGCCGACAGGGTGGCGGTGAAGGTCAAGTTGGTCGTGCCGCTGTCGCCTTCCGTGACGCTGGCCGCCGCCACGGTCAGTGTCGGCTGTGCCGCCGCCGTGGCGACGCTGACCGAATAGGTTCCGGTCAGCGTGTCGTTGAGCCCGCCGGCACCGATGTAATAGGTCCCTGTCGTGGTCGGCGTGAAGGACAGTAAGGAATCGAACCCGGTCCCGCCGTCATCCGCGAAATCCCGCAGGGTGCCCGTCGAGTCATAGAGCCTCAGATACGGATCGCTCAGTGTTCCGGAGCCGCTCGGCGACCCCTTCACCTCAAGCGTATATCCGGTCCCGGCCGTCAGACCGACCGCGAACCAATCCCGGTCGCCCGCACTCTCCAAGCTGCCCGTGGCGGTGCCGCCGACGGTGACCGTCCCCGTGGTGCTCGTGTCGCCCGAATAGTCGTCGGAGGGGGTCCCCGAATCGCCACCGGTGCTGCTGCCGCTGATCGTGCTGGTGATCCAGTCGGCGTAGTAGGACACCCGCACATTGGACGAGAACTCGCCATAGGTGGAGTTGGTCGTCGTATCCACATCGGTGTTGGTGGTGAACCCGAAGGTGGACGGGGTGCCGCCATAGCTGGTGATGCCTGCGATCTTGCCGTCGATGAAACTGGGCCCCCCGGAATCGCCCTGGGTGGTGTTCACCTCTTGACTGCCGAGGCCCGTATCCGGGACACCGATCAAGGTGCCGGCATCGTTGGCCGTGGTGCCGTTGTCGAAATCGAAAATCAGTTGGCTTCCCGGAACGGCGCTGGACGACACCGCCTCGACCAGGGCGTCGACCCGGTTCTGGCCGATGCGCGGAACGGCTTCCGTCTCGCTCGAATCCTGACCCGCCGTCCCGGTCCCGCGCAGGCCGAAGCCGACCACGGTGAAGGTCTTCCCGACCTCGTCCGACGCGGTGTAGAGCTCATAGCGGTTGGCGTTGGCCGGGGCCGCCGCGGACAGCTTGATCAGCGCCACGTCGTTGTCGAGGTCGGTATCGTTCACGACATAACTCGGGTGGAGTGTGTAGGAGTCCACCGTGTAGTCGGTCGTATCGCCCATTATCGAAAAGCGGATTGTGACGGACGATGCGGCAAGGCTCTGATTGCTGTCCCAGAGATGGGCGGCGGTCAGGATATGGAGGCCGTCGGAGAGCAGCGCCCCGGTTCCGGTCGGTTGGCCGTCGAAGCGGATGTCGACGACACCGTCATAGCCCTGTCCGGCCTGCACGACATAACGGGTGTCGTTGGGGTCCGAAACCGGGATGGCGATGGTCGGGGTGACGGTCAGCGACATGATCCGGTTTCTCCATTCAGTCTCTTATGGTCCCATGGTTATACCACGCTAACCGGGACGATCATTTTCATTTTGATGATAAGTGAAGAACCGTCGCGGTCCATTTCGAACACCATGTTGCCGGGCCTATCTGCCCGCCGCCGCGACCGGTCGAGACGGGCCGATTGCGCTTTTCGGGGCGACGGCGTACACCCCTTGTTCCTTGAGCGACCGAGACCGGGGCCGTGCGGCCTCGGACGATAACCCCGCGGATTTGGGGGGAGACGTGAACCTCCTTTTCGTCACATCGAACCGATTGGGCGACGCCGTGCTCTCCACCGGGGTGCTCGCCGCACTCCTCGACCGCTATCCCGAGGCGGCCGTCACGGTCGTCTGCGGTCCCGTTCCCGCACCCCTGTTCGAGAACGTGCCCGGCGTGTCGCGGGTTCTGCGGATGGAAAAACGCAAACGGGCCGGCCATTGGCTGAAGGCCTGGCGAGAGCTTGTCGGCACCCGCTTCGCGCTTGTCGTCGATCTGCGGCAATCGATGCTCGGCTATTTCCTCGGCTGCCCGCGGGTCAAACGTTCCTTCACCGTCCGCGAAGGCCAGCACGCGGTCGACGAGGCGGCCAGCATCCTCGGGCTCGATCCCGCGCCGGCGCCGCGTCTCTGGGTGACGGAGGCGGACAGGCGGGCCGCCGAAAGGCGGATCGATCCGGCGCGGCCCCTGCTTCTGCTCGGGCCGACCGCGAATTTCCCGGGCAAGCAATGGCCGATCGAGCGCTTCCAGGAGACCGCCCGGCGGCTGACGGCATCCGGTGGGGTCCTGGAGGGCGCGCGGATCGCCGTGCTCGGCGCGCCGTCGGAACGCGAGCAGGTGCGCCCACTTCTCGAAGACGGGTCGCTAGCGGTCCTGGATCTGGTGGGAAGCGTATCGTTGGGCGAGGCGGGCGCTCTGATGCAGCGGGCGGACCTTTTCGTCGGCAACGACTCCGGTTTGATGCACATGGCCGCCGCAGCGGGCTGCCCCACCCTTGGGATCTTCGGCCCCTCCGACCCGGCGCGATACGGCCCCTATGGCGACCGGGCGGCGGCGGTGCTGCCCGACCGGCCCTGGGTCGCGGTGTGGCAGGATTTCTTCGTTCACAACAAGCCCGCCGATCAGATCATGTTGGGCGTCGATGTCGATCGGGTGGTCGCCGCCGCGACCGACCTTCTCGCCAGGTCCGGTTCCGCACAGGGGGTCGAATGACACATACGCAAAACGGCAAGCGGCGGGTCCTCTTCATCGCCGACATGTCCTGGAAGCGCCTTGGCGGGCGCCTGATCTCGACCGACCGCGTGCTGCTCTCCGGCCTTTGGCGCGGCGGCCACCTCGCCTATGAGGTCTCCGACCGGGACATGGTCAAATATCTCGGCGGACCCTTGCGTCGTCTCGGCGAGAAAAGGGTCAACGAGATGGTCCTGGACGTCGCTCGGACGATCCGGCCGGAGGTGGTGCTGATCTCCAATTGCCGGTCGATCACGACAGCGACGCTCGACGCGCTGCGGGAGACCGTCCCGGGGATCCGGATCGGGAACTATACCCTCGACCCGCTTTTCCTCGAGAAGAACGCCGCCCATCAGCGCAGCCGGGCCGCCGTCTGCGACGTCACCTTCGCGACCCAGGCCGGGCCGATGCTGACGGCCCTGGACGGCGCGCGCGCGGCGGCCTGCTGGATGCCGAATCCGGTCGATCCGGCGTTCGCGCCCCATCGCAACGGCCTGCGGGCGGCCGAGGATCTGCCGGTCGATCTGTTGTATTGCGCCAACAGCACGCCGGACGAAGAGCGCTGGCACCGCATCGGCGCGCTGGTGGACGCCCTGCCGGACCTGCGGATCGATCTGCGCGGGCTTCACGGCAAGGGGCCGGTCGAGGGGGCGGACTATCTGGATGTCCTCGGGCAAACCAAGATATCCATCTCGATGAACAAGGAAGAGCATCCCCTCTACGCTTCCGACCGGATGGCGCAGCTCATGGGCAACGGGATCGCCACCTTGATAGACCGGGCGTCGGGCTATCAGCGTTTCTTCGCCGAGGACGAGGCGGCGGCCTATTACGACGATACCGAAAGCCTCATCGAAACCGTCCGCCGGCTCGCCGGGGACGATGCCCTCAGGCGCCGGATCGCCGAGGGCGGATATCGGGAGAGCTACCGGCTCTTCGCCTCCGACCGTGTGGCCGACTACATGGTCCGGGCGACGCTCGACCCGTCGGTCGCCCCGCCCTGGGAAGCTGGCGGCTAACGAAAAAACCCCCGTGGCGGGACCACGGGGGTTTCGATAGAGCGGTGTCGTGAGGCGCTAGGCGGATCAGTCCTCGTAGTGGTTCGCCACCAGACGGTCGAGGGCACGGACGGCGAAGGCGGTCGCCCCCTTCGGCGTGGTCGCCTGGTCCTTGGTCGACCAGGCCATGCCGGCGATGTCGATATGGGCCCAGGGCGTGTCGTTGGTGAAGCGCTTCAGGAACATGGCCGCGGTGATCGAGCCGCCGGGCCGGCCGCCGGTGTTCTTCACATCGGCGATATCGCTGTCGATCTGCTTGTCATAGCCCTTGTCCAGCGGCATCCGCCACATCTTCTCGCCGGTCTCCTCCCCGGCGCTGATGATGTTGGCGACGAGATCGTCGTCGGTGCCGTAAAGGCCCGCATATTCATGGCCGAGGCCGATGATGATGGCGCCGGTCAACGTGGCGAGATCGATCATCGCCTTGGGCTTGTATTTCTCCTGGGCGTACCAGAGCACATCGGCCAGCACCAGACGGCCTTCCGCGTCGGTGTTGATGATCTCGATGGTCTGGCCGGAATAGGAGGTGACAACGTCGCCCGGGCGCTGGGCGTTGCCGTCGGGCATGTTCTCGGCCATGCCGATCAGGCCGACCACATTGGCCTTCGCTTTGCGGGCGGCGACGGCGTGCATCAGGCCGAGGACGGTGCCGGACCCGCCCATGTCCCACTTCATGTCCTCCATGCCGGCGGCCGGCTTGATGCTGATCCCACCGGTATCGAAGGTCACACCCTTGCCGACGAAGCAGATCGGCGCGTCGCCGGTGTTGCCGCCGTTCCAGCGCATGACGATGGTCTTGCTTTCGCGGCGGGAGCCCTGGCCGACGCCGAGCAGGGCGCCGAAACCGAGCTCCTCCATTTCTTTCTCGCCCAGGACCTCGACCTCGACGCCGAGCGCGGTGAGCGACTGGGCGCGCTCCGCCATGGAGGCCGGGTAGAGCACATTCGGCGGCTCGGAGACCACGTCGCGGCTCAGGAACACGCCGCCGGCGATGGCGTTGAGCGGCTCGAAGGCCTGCTCGGCGCCGTCGACATCCTCGACCAGCAGGGTCACGCTGCCGAGGCTGGGCTTGTCGTCGTCGGTGAGCGTCGTCTTGTATTTGTCGAAGCGATAGCCGCGCAGCAGCGCACCGAGGCCAAGATGGGCCGCCCCGGTTGCCGGATCGACCGGCGAGCCCTCGGTCTTGTCCATCCAAACGGCGACATCGGTCTCGCCGCTCTGGGCCAGGGCCGCGTAGATCTTGCCGCCGGCCTCTTCGATGAAGCGCGGGCTGATCTCGTCGGGCTTGCCGAGGCCGTAGAGCATGATGCGGCTCGCCTCGACGCCGGCCGGGGCCAGCAGGGTCAGGGTCTGGTGCGCCTTGCCCGTGAACCGGCTCGCGGAGAGCGCCTTGGCAATGGCGCCGCCGGCGGCCTTGTCGGCATCGGCCGCGGCTCCGGTGAGGCCGGCGTCCTGGGCGACGCCGAAGACGAGGGCGCCCGTTGTCGGCATGGATTGGGCGGCGAAGTTGATCTTCATGGAGGAAGCGCTCCTGATGACGGATGGGACGGTCTGGGTCGTGCCCTAGATGTCTGTTCCCGGCCCATGGCGTCAAGAGGGATGGGAAGCGCGGCCCTGGGGTGAGGGGGCGTTACGGAAACAGCGCGGTCTCGGCACCGGGATCGGCGAACACCGCCCGGCCGTCCTCGAAGCGCACGCCGCCATCGGCCAAGATCCTGAGCGCCGCCGGATAGGCCTTGTGCTCGGCGGCCAGGATGCGGGCGCTCAACGCCGCCGCGTCGTCGCCCGGCTGGACCGGCACCACCGCCTGCAGAAGGGACGGGCCCTCGTCCATGCCGGGGGTGACGAAATGGACCGTGCAGCCCGAGACCCTTACCCCCGCGTCCAGGGCCTGTTTTTGCGGTTCCAGCCCCTTGAAGGACGGCAACAGGGACGGGTGGATGTTGACGATCCGGCCGAGCCTGCGGTTGACGAACTCCGCGGAGAGGAGCCGCATGAACCCGGCGAGGCAGACGAGCTCGGCGCCGCTCGCGGCCAGCGCGTCCTCCAACGCCAACTCGAAGTGGACCTTGTCCGGATAGGCCTTGTGATCGACCACCGCCGTGGGGATGCCGGCCTCAGCCGCTTTCTCCAGGCCCTTGGCGTCCGGCCGGTTGGAGATCACCGCCACGATCTCGGCGGGAAAACCCGGCTGCGCCGCCGCGTCCAACAGGGCGGTCATGTTCGAGCCACGGCCGGAAATCAGGATCGCCGTTTTGACCGTCATCCCGCGAAGGCCTCGTCGAGATGATCGAGATGGACGGACGGTCCGTCGCCCCGGTCCTCGAGGACGCCGATCTTCATCGGATACTCGCCGGCACCCTGAAGCGCGGCGACCGCCGCGTCGACGCTGTCCGGGCGGACGCTGAGGATCATGCCGATCCCGCAATTGAAGGTGCGGGCCATTTCCATCGCCTCGACCCGGCCCGCCTTGTGGAGCCAGCCGAAGACCGGCGGCATCGGCCAGGTCCGGCAGTCCAGCCGGGCCGCCACGGTCTCGGGATAGCTGCGCGGCGGGTTTTCGATCAGGCCGCCGCCGGTGACATGGGTCAGGCCCGTGACGCCGCCCGCCTTCAGGGCGGCCAACAGCGGCTTGACATAGATCCGGGTCGGGGCGAGCAGCGCCTCGCCGAGGCCGATGCCGGGCTGGAAAGGGGCGTCCTGATCATAGGACAGGCCCTCTTCCTCGACCACGCGGCGGACCAGGGAAAAGCCGTTGGAGTGAACGCCGGAGGAGGCGAGCCCGATCAGCACGTCACCCGGGGCCGCGTCCTCGCCGGTCAGAAGCTGGCCGCGTTCGACCGCGCCGACGGAGAAGCCCGCGAGATCGTAGTCGCCTGGCTGATAGAGCCCCGGCATCTCCGCGGTTTCGCCGCCGATCAGGGCGCAGCCCGCCTGGCGGCAGCCCTCGGTGATTCCCGCGACGACATCGCCCGCCACCGGAACGTCGAGGGCGCTGGTGGCGTAGTAGTCGAGGAAGACCAGCGGTTCCGCACCCTGAACAACGAGATCGTTGACGCACATGGCGACGAGGTCGATGCCGATGCTGTCATGCTTGCCGGTCGCCTGGGCCAGTTTCAGCTTGGTGCCGACGCCGTCGGTCGCGGCGACGAACAGCGGATCCTCGTAGCCGGCGGCCTTGGGGTCGAAAACCCCGCCGAAGCCGCCGATCACCGCACCGGCGCCCGGGCGGGCGGTGGCCTTCACCAGCGGAGCGATGCGCTTGACGAGGTCGTCCCCGGCATCGATGTCGACGCCGGCCTCGCGATAGGTGCGCGGCGGGCCGTTATGGGCGCTTTTGGTATCGGTCATGTCGGTCCTCGGGAGACGGCGCTTGGACAAGGCCCCGGTGCGGCCCGGCAGAAGGGTCGCGGGGGCGGGAACGGAAAAACTCGGACGATCTATAGCCCAAGGGGTGTTTTTCTTGCCATCGATTCGGCACTGTGCCCGTCTATTCGCACCGGTCAACCGGGACTGGCCGTGTGGGAGCACCGGCGGGTTTTCCTGTTCCGGACGGGTCCTGTCAAAGACTTTGTTCGGATAAGCCGGCACGACGAATTGGGAACGATCATGGGACGAGGCGTCGAATGCGGGAGTGGATGAAACGGCTTTTCGTGGCTTTTGCGGTGTTGGCCGCGATGCCGGCGGCCGGATTTGCCAACCCCCTCTTCACCGTGAGGGATGTCGCGGTCGATGTCACCGCCGCGTCGGCGGCGTCGGCCCGGGATCAGGCCTTGCGGGAGGGGCAGGACCGCGCCTGGGCCCTTCTCCTGTCCCGGCTGACCGATGCGGACCCGCGCTTTCTGCCTCTGGACGACGGCGAGGCCGACATGTCCGGGGTGATTTCCAATCTGGGTATCGCCAATGAGCGGACCAGCGATGTGCGCTATGTCGCCGATCTCACCGTCGGCTTCGACGAGCAGGCGGTCCGCGACCTCCTGATCGCCCGGAATGTCGCCTTTGTGCAGTCCATGGCTCCGGCGGCCCTTTTGCTTCCCGTGAAGGAGATCGGGGACGCCCCGGTCCTCTGGCAGGGTGTCAATCTCTGGGCCGACGCCTGGCGCCGGCAGGCGGAGAAGATGGTTCTGCAGCCGTTGATCGTGCCGGAGGGCGATGCGGTGGATCAGGCGATCCTGAGCGCCGAGGCGGCGGCCACCCACAACGAAGAGG
Source organism: Alphaproteobacteria bacterium (assembly GCA_024743275.1). Lineage (GTDB taxonomy): Bacteria > Pseudomonadota > Alphaproteobacteria > JANSWW01 > JANSWW01 > JANSWW01. The sequence goes on along the minus strand of JANSWW010000001.1, from coordinate 535,221 downwards.
GCCTGACATCCCTGTCCAACCGTTACGGGACGGAAAGCGCCATCGTGGCCGTCGCGCGGGGCGGCTTCGACGACCGTCTCGGCGTCGCCCGGGTCGACATCGCCGTGACCCGCATTGGCGAGAGAGTAACCCAGGGCGCCTTCATCGAAACCGTCTACGGCGAGGTGGAGGAGGCGCCGGCCGCCCTCTACGCCCGGGCTGCCGGCCTGGTCGCCCGGCAACTCGCCGCCGCCTGGAAGCGCGAAAACCTCATTTCGGTGGACGAGGGGGGCAGCTTCTTGCTCACCATTCCCGTCGACGGTCTGGACGCCTGGCTGGAGACCCGCCGGATTTTGCAGGCGGTTCCGATGCTAACCTCCCGGCGGCTTGTCCGGCTGACCCGTACGGAGGCGGAACTGGACATCGTCTATGTCGGTGGCCTGCGGCAGGTCGAGCGGTTCCTCGGCGATGCGGGCCTCGCCCTGGCGCCGATGGAAGATAGCGCGCCGGACCTTGCGATCGGGTCGGCCTTTCCGGCGCCGCAGGGCGGTGTCGGAGCCGAAGCGGCGCCCGCCTTCCGGTTGTTGCCCGCGGACGGGAGTGAATAGGGGATGACCGGCCAGGAACGGACCGTGTGGTGGGGCATCGGGCTTGCGGTCTTCGGCGCCCTGATCTGGCTGCTCAACGACATCCTGCTGCCCTTTGTGGCCGGTATGGCGGTCGCCTATCTGCTCGATCCGCTGGTCGACCGGCTGGAGCACCGCATCGGTCGCACGGCGGGCACGGTGGTGGTGCTGCTGGGCTTCATCGTCGTCATCCTCAGCATCCTGTTCACCTTCCTGCCGCTGATCCAGGCTCAGGTCTCCCGGCTTGCCGAGGTTCTGCCCCAGGTCCTCACGCTGATCGCCGACCGGATCGAACCCTATCTCGCCGATCTGCGGGCGCGGATCGCCGAGGGCGGCGGCCCGCAACTGAAGGAACTGGTCCAGGGCAGCACCAATGTGGTCGCCTGGATCATCGGCGTGGTGAAGCGGATCGTCACCGAGTCGGCGGCGATCGCCAATCTCGTCTCGCTGATGCTGATCACCCCGATCGTCGCGTTCTACCTGCTGCGGGATTGGGACAAACTGGTCGCCGGAATCGAAAAGCGCCTGCCCCTGGTGCAGCGCGACATGATCGTCCTGATGATGCGGGATGTGGACAGGACGCTCGCCGGTTTCGTGCGCGGCCAGACCATGGTCTGCCTGATCCTGGCGGTCTTCTATTCGGCCGGGCTCGCGCTCACCGGCTTGGAGTTCGGTCTCGTTATCGGGCTTCTGGCCGGCCTCATCTCGTTCATTCCATTCATCGGGGCCGGCATCGGCGGCTTATTGAGCGTCGGTCTGGGCCTGGTGCAGTTCGACACGCTGGTCGACGTCCTGCCGGTCCTGGCCGTTTTCGTGGTCGGGCAGATGGTGGAAGGGAATTTCCTGACACCGAAGCTGGTTGGCGACCGGGTCGGCCTGCACCCGGTTTGGGTGATCTTCGCGCTTCTGGCCGGGGGTAGCCTGTTCGGCTTCCTCGGGGTCCTGCTGGCGGTGCCGGTCGGCGCCGTCGTCGGCGTCCTGGTGCGCTATGGCCTTCTCACCTACGAAAAGAGCGCCTTCTACCGGCATGGCCATCCTTTCCCCGATATCGACCTGGACGTTGAGAAGGATCAAGGGACCCAGTCCGAGACACAATCCGAGGCCCAGTCCGCCGAGGGGGCTGAAAAGAAGTGATCCGGTCGATGAAAAAAGCCGCTCTGGGACAAACCACGATGGATCTCAGGGTGCACAGCCCGTCCTATTCCCGCGACGGCCTGATGGTCGGCGACGCCAATCGCGACGCCTTGGCTTATATCGATCTGTGGCCGGACTGGCCCGGTCATGCCCTGGCCATCGAGGGACCGGCCGGCTCGGGCAAGACCCATCTCGGCCACATTTGGGCAAGACGGGCCGGCGCCCTTTGCGTCGAAGCGGCGGATCTGGGCGGGCTCGACATCGGTGCCTTGGGGGCGGGGCGGCCCGTCCTGGTCGAGCGGATCGATGCCGAGGCGCTTGCCGAAAAGGCCCTGTTCCATCTCTACAACTGGACCCGCGAACAGGGGGGCTGGCTGCTGCTGACCACGCGGACGGCCCCGGCCCGGCTCCCGCTGGGCCTGCCGGATCTCGTCTCCCGCCTCGCCACCGTGCCGGTGGTGAAGATCGGCGCGCCGGACGAGGCGATGCTGACCGCCGTCCTGGAGAAGCACTTCCGGGACCGGCAACTGGTCGTCGCCCATCATGTCCTCGACTTCGTTCTGCGCCGATGCGAGCGCTCCTTCGCCGCGATGGAGAGGATCGCGGAGGGGCTCGACCGGGAGGCCCTGGCGTCCCGCAGCAAGGTGACCATCGCCCTTGCCAAGCAGATATTGGACCGGCTTGATAGGGCCGATCATTAGTCGACACACCGCTTGAAGAGTACGACCGCACGGAACCGGGAGAGAACGGATGGATTTGGGAATCAAGGGCAAAAAGGCGATCGTCTGCGCCTCGTCCAAGGGGCTGGGCAAGGCCTGTGCCATGGCGCTCGCGGCGGACGGCGCGGAGGTCGTCGTCAACGGGCGCAATGAGGAGACGGTCAATGCCGCCGTCGCCGAGATCCGCGCGAAGACCGGTGCCACCGTCCACGCCTGTGTCGCCGATGTGACCACGCAAGAGGGCCGAGACAAGCTTCTCGCCCTCTGCCCGGAGCCCGATATCCTGGTGAACAACGCCGGCGGGCCGCCGCCCGGGGACTTCCGCGATTGGGATGCGGAGCATTGGCAGGAGGCGGTCAACAACAACATGATCACCCCGATCCTGCTGATCCGCTCCGTGGTCGACGGGATGATGGACCGCAAATGGGGCCGCATCGTCAACATCACCAGCGCCGCCGTTAAGGCGCCCATCGAGATCCTCGGCCTGTCCAATGGCGCGCGCGCGGGCCTCACCGGCTTTGTCGCCGGCCTCTCCCGCAAGACGGTGGCGAACAATGTGACCATCAACGGTCTGCTGCCCGGACCCTTCGACACCGACCGTTTGGCCCAGACCATGGGCAGCGTCGCCGAAAAGACCGGCAAGCCGGTCGAGGAGATCCGAGCGGTGCGGGCGGCCGAGAACCCTGCGGGGCGGTTCGGCACGGCCGAGGAGTTCGGGGCGTTCTGCGCCTTCCTGTGTTCCGATCACGCCGGCTATGTCACCGGGCAGAACATCGTGATGGACGGCGGCGCCTATCCGGGAACGCTCTGACCGCCGGGCGGGAGGACGAAATGCGACGGCGCGCCCCTTCAACCCGCGCGATGGCGGCATCATGTCATGAAAGGGTCATCGACAAGGTGTTAGAACGGGGGCGTCGGAAACGACGCGCGGCCGCCCCGACGGGAAACAGGAACGCCGGGGACGGCGGCCGGACAAGGCCGACGCGGCAGCCAAGGGGAGTGGAAATGAGCGCAGTGGATATCCAGGAAACGGAAATCGCTCCGGACCGGATCACGTTGAGCGACCCCAATCGCTTCATCAATCGCGAACTCTCCTGGCTGTCCTTCAACGAGCGGGTGCTCGAAGAGTCGATGAACCCGCGCAATCCGCTGCTCGAACGGCTCCGCTTCCTGTCGATCAGTGCCGCCATTCTCGATGAGTTCTACATGGTCCGGGTCGCCGGCCTCAAAGGCCAGGTGACCGCCGGTGTGAAAACGCTGTCGGAGGATGGTTTGACCGCCGAACAGCAATTGGTCGCCATCGGCGATGTGGTGCGCCGGATCATGTCCAATCAGCAGCGTGTCTGGAAAGAACTGCGGGTGCTGATGGAAGGCGAGGGGATCTCCGTCGTCAAGGTCGCTGACCTCGACGGCGAGGACCGGAAATGGGCGACCGATTTCTTCACCGGTCACGTGTTCCCGGTGCTGACCCCGCTGGCGATCGACCCCGCCCATCCGACCCCCTTCATCCCCAACAAGGGTGTCGCCCTGGTTCTCAAACTGGTGCAGCAGGGGGATGACGAGCGTATCGAGGCCTTGATTCCCTTGCCGGCCCAGATCGGCCGCTTCGTGCGGCTGCCGGGAACACCGGTGCGCTTCGTCATGATCGAGGACCTGGTGATGGCCCACTACCAGGATCTCTTTCCGACCTTCGAATTGGAAAGCCACGGCATGTTCCGGATCATCCGCGATTCCGAAATGGAGATCGAGGAGGAGGCGGAGGACCTGGTGCGCCAGTTCGAATCGGCGTTGCGCCGCCGCCGGCGCGGCCACGTCATCCGGCTGACCACGACCGGTGCGATGCCGCACGACTTGGTCGATTTCGTCCGCGAACAGGTCGACGCGGATCCGAACGACATGATTTCGGTCGAGGAGATCATCGGTCTGGAGGATGTGAAGCAGCTCATCGTCGACCGGCCGGAACTGACCTTCGACCCCTATGCCGCCCGTTTCCCGGAGCGTGTCCGGGACTTCGCCGGCGATTGCTTCGCCGCGATCAGCCACAAGGACTTTGTCGTTCATCATCCCTTCGAGAGCTTCGACGTGGTGGTCCAGTTCATTCGCCAGGCGGCCCGGGATCCGAATGTTATCTCGATCAAGCAGACGCTCTACCGGACGTCCAAGGACTCGCCCATCGTCGCCGCCCTGATGGAAGCGGCGGAGGCCGGCAAGTCGGTGACCGCGATGGTCGAATTGAAGGCGCGCTTCGACGAGGAGGCGAACATCCGCTGGGCCCGCGATCTCGAGCGGGCGGGTGCGCAGGTCGTTTTCGGCTTCATCGATCTTAAGACGCACGCCAAGATCTCGCTGGTCGTGCGGCGCGAGTCCGGCGGCCTCAAGTCCTACTGCCATCTCGGGACCGGGAACTATCATCCCATCACGGCGAAGATCTATACCGACCTCTCTTTCTTCACCTGCGATCGGGACATCTGTCAGGACGCGGCGAAGATCTTCAATTTCATGACGGGATACGCCAAGCCGGAGGGGCTCAAAAAGCTGTCCTGCGCCCCTCACACCCTCCGGAAGGTGATCGAGGACCACATCGACGCGGAGATCGCCAACTGCAAGGCCGGCAAGCCGTCGGGCATCTGGCTCAAGATGAACCAGTTGGTCGATCCCAGGATTATCGACGCCCTCTACCGGGCGTCCCAGGCCGGGGTGCCGGTCGAGGTGGTGTGCCGCGGGATCTGTAGCCTCCGGCCCGGCGTGCCGGGACTGTCCGAGAACATCCGCGTCAAATCGATTGTCGGGCGGTTCCTCGAGCACAGCCGGATCTATGTCTTCGGCAACGGGTCCGATCTGCCCAATCCGGGCGCCCATATCTTCATCTCGTCGGCGGATCTGATGCAGCGCAATCTCAACCGGCGGGTCGAATTGCTGGTGCCGATCGAGAACCCAACGGTCCATGCCCAGATCCTCGACCAGATCATGGTCGCCAATCTCAAGGACACTCTGCATAGTTGGGAGCTGGATGCGGAGGGCGGGTATAGCCGTCTCGAGCCGGGCGATCAGCCCTTCTCGGTGCATCACTACTTCATGACCAATCCCAGTCTGTCGGGTCGCGGCAAGGCGCTGGACGCATCGAAACCGTTGCCCCGGCTCGAACTCGGCGGCAGTTAACGGCAGTCCTGTTGGCCGTTCGTTTACCTAGTTTAGAAAAACTCAAAGTGGGTTATTGACGCGGCCGCTCGGTTCCGCATCTTACCCCTCATGTCTCCAGATGGTGCAGCGATGGCGCGGCTCGACGGCGCCCCCATATCGCATCCGACGCCGATGGGCGTTCTCGATATCGGGTCCAACTCGATTCGCCTGGTTGTCTTCGATTCGATCAGCCGGATGCCTATCCCGTTGTTCAACGAGAAGGCGTTGTCCGGGCTCGGCCGCAACATCGCCCAGACCGGCCGGTTGGCGGAGGAAGGCGTGGCCAGCGCCTTCGCCAATCTCGGCCGCTTCGTGTCCATCGCCGAGGCGATGGGCGTGCGGCGGGAAAACCTCGACATCGTCGCCACGGCGGCGGTTCGCGAGGCGGAGAACGGGCCGGACTTCGTCAACGAAGTGGCACGGCGCATCGGCATTCATATCCGGACCGTTTCCGGCTTCGAGGAGGCGCGTCTGTCGGCGATGGGCGTGATCGCGGGCTTCCCGCAGGCGGATGGCGTGGTCGGCGACCTCGGCGGCGGGAGCCTGGAACTGATCGTCTGCGACAAGGGTGAGACCAAAGAGATGACCTCCCTGCCGCTTGGGCCGCTGCGCCTGGCCCAGACCGGCATCGGGGGCACGCGCAAGCTCGCAAGCCATATCGAAGGCCATCTGGCCGAGGTGCCCTGGCTCAAGGGCGCCCTCAAGGGGCAGGCCTTCTACGCGGTGGGCGGGGCCTGGCGTTCGGTGGCCAAGTCCTATATGGCCGAGAGCGGTTATCCCCTGCACATCATTCACGGCTATCGGGTGCCGGCAAAGGACCTGATCGGCTTTCTCGGCCAGCTGGCGGGCCGGATCGGTGCGTCCGATCCGAAACCGGTCCCCGCGGTGAGCAAGCGGCGGCAGGAAACGGTCCCCCATGCGGCCTTGTTGCTCAAGCAGCTTATCGAGACAGCCGAGCCGGATCAGATCGTGTTCTCGGGCACCGGCCTGCGGGAGGGCTGTGTCTATGACCGGCTGGAGGACGAGGAGCGGGCCGACGACCCGCTGTTGCTGTTCTCCCGGTCGCTGGCGACGGCGAATGGCCGCTTCGAGCCCCATGGCGACGCCCTGGCCGCATGGACGGATCCGCTGTTCCGTGGCGACAGTGCGGCGGAGCGCCGGTTGCGGCTCGCCGCTTGTACCCTCTCGGATATCGGCTGGGCCATGCATCCCGACTACCGGGCGGAATTCGCCCATCAGAAAGTCCTGCACCTGCCCGTGCTGGGGGTCGATCACATCGGCCGCGCCTATATGGCGCTGTCCGTCATGGCCCGGTATGTCGGCAAGATCCTGCCGGAGGCCGCGTCGGTCGCCATGGGATTGGCCGGACCCGATCTGACGAAGCGGGCGGAAAGGCTGGGGCTGGCCCTGCGGCTCGCCCATACCCTGTCGGGCGGGACGGCGTCGCTGCTCGAGGAAAGCCGCTTGGAGATCGATCGCGGCGCCCTTTGCCTCATTCCGCCGGCGCGGCATGGATCGGTGACGGGCGATACGGTGCAGCGGCGCCTACAGGCGCTGGCGGCCAATGTCGGGCTCAAGCCGCGGATCGTCCCTCAGGGCTGATAGGCAACTGATCCGGGGGGGCACCCGGTCGCGTTGCGATGGGATCAATCCCGGTCGAACAGCACCAGGGTTTCCTGGTCGCAGCCGATGGCGAGCTGGCCTCGCCGCAGCCGTTCGGCATCCGCGCCGAAGACTTCCCGGCGCCACCCCTTGAACGCGGGCACGTCGTCGCTCCCCAGAGCGATGGCCTCCAGATCGGCGGCCGAGGCGAGGAGTTTCTGGGCGACCTGATGGGTCTCGCATTTATGTTTCAGGAGCACCCGCAACAGCTCGATCAGGGGGCCTTTGGGGCCGGCCTGGCGTGACGATTTCGGCAGGCTCGGCCGTTCCGCCTTAGGCCGGTTCCGTCCCTCCTCCACCGCGGCCAGAATCGCAGTGCCGACCGGGCCGTGGGCCTGCTTCTCACCCATTGACCGAAGCCGGCCGAGGGCGTCGGCGTCGGCCGGGTCGGAGGAGGCGATCTCCATCAGGGCTTCGTCGCGCAGGATTCGGTTGCGGGGTTGGTTGCGCCGTTGCGCCTCCTTTTCGCGCCAGGCGGCCAGGGACTTCAGGATGCTGAGGAATTTCGGCTTGTCGGTGCGCGGCTTGAGCCGCCGCCAGCTTTCCTCCGGATCGACGCCATAGCTCTCCTGGTCGGTGAGGGCGGCGATCTCGTCCTCCAGCCAATGGCCCCGTCCGGTCTCGTCGAGTCGCGCTTCGAGATGCTCGAAGACCTTGCGCAGATGGGTCACGTCGGAAAGCGCATAGTCGATCTGCCGCTGGCTCAGCGGCCGATGGGACCAGTCTGTGAAGCGCGATGATTTGTCGACCTGGGCACCGGTGATGGCGACCACCAGGGGCTCGTAGCCGATCTGGTCGCCAAAGCCGCAGACCATGGCGGCGATCTGGGTGTCGAACAGCGGGGCCGGGACGGCGCCCATCAGGTTGACGAATATCTCGATGTCCTGCCGGGCCGCGTGAAAGACCTTGAGGATATCCGGGGCCGCCATCAGATCGAACAGCGGCGCGAGGTCCAGTTCCGGCGCCAAGGTATCCACCGCCACGGTCTCCTCCTGACCGCCCAACTGAACGAGGCAGAGCTGCGGATAGTAGGTCCGGTCGCGGAGAAACTCGGTGTCGACGGTCACATAGCGTTCCCGGCTCAGCCGCTCGCAGGTTTCGGCAAGCGCCTGGGTGTCGGTGAGAACAGTCATATACTTCCTATGGTCTTTCCGAAGGGCGAGCGTTTGAAAGTCGGGCGTGATGGCGGCGGGTGGCATGCCGGTATAGCGCCCAATATAGGGCTCGGTATAGCGATAGTGCCGGCGTCCGACAACGGCCATGGCGGTTGATTTGTTAACCTTGTTTTCGTCTCGTTCTCCAGAATCGAGAGTCTCTATACACAAGATTTAGGGGTGAAATCGGCCCGAAACTCCAAAAATAGGGCAAATTTAGGGAATTGCTGTTGCCCTCGAATCCCGAATTTGTCAGAATCTTAACACCGGGAGCGAGTTCGGGAGCCTCATCATGAAACGCATAGCCGTCGCCGTGGCCCTCCCCATTCTTGTGGGGGGCTGTTCAGGGGTTTCTCCCATGTCTGTCTTTTCCCTGGCGCTCGACGGGGTCTCCTTCGTCGCGACGGGACAGACGACAACGGATCACGTTTTGTCGGCGATGGTCGAAAAAGACTGCCGTCTGCTGAATTTCTGGGTCGGCGATCCGATCTGCACGCCCTTTGCGGAGGGCGAGAAGAGCCTGATCGCGAAGCTTGGCGACCAACCGGCTCCCGTCCCCGCCGTTGCGGGCTCCGGGGAAGTGGGCGGCATCGCGGAGGATTGGCGTCAGCAGGTCGACGCCTATGTCGCCGCCCAGGAAGCCGAGCGGCTCCTTGCCGCCGATCTGCCCGGTGAGGGCAGCCTCGCGTCGGCGCGGATCTCCTTCGAACGTCTGAGCCTGGACTACCGCGCCGTCGAGGCGCAGCCCGTATCCTTTGCGTTTGAAGGCGGACCGGCGCCGCGTGACGATCGCCCAGTGGTCTTCGAACGACGCACCCACCTGGTGACGGCGACGCTGCCGGATCAGGAAACGGCGCGGCTTGTGGCGGGCACCCAAGGGGCGACGGCGGCCGTTGTCGAGGCGCAGGTTGCCGGCGTCAGTGTCTTCCGGGTGACACATTCCGATGTCGGTCGCTATGGCGAGGATCCGTTAACGGTCGATCCGCTCGTGCAGTCGCAGGGCGTCATCGCGGCCGTCGACCGGTCTGCCGACAGGTTCGGTGCATCCGCGCTGCCACGGTCCCAGACCTCCATCGCGCGGTTCTGTAGCTCGGAAGTGTGCGGCGGCGAGCATGGCAACCCGGTGGATCGGGAGCCCGAGCCCGACGTTCGGTCCGGCGGGATCGCCTTTGCCTCATTCGGTAGCGATCGCTAATCACCCACTCTGAGATTTCTGGTTCAGGCGGCGCTTTTGCGGCTCCGCTTGGCGTCGTACATCGCCTGATCGGCGGCGTTCATGATGTCGGCGGCGACGGATGAGCCGTCGAAACTGACCGTTCCCATGCTGGCCCTTACCGGCAGCGTGGCGCCGTTCCAGGTAACGTCGATCGCTTCCAGTTTCCGGTGGATCTGATGGGCGCGTCGCACGGCCTTCTTCGGGTCGACACCGGCCAGCATGACGGCGAACTCGTCACCCCCCAGCCGGCCCACGGCATCGCCGCCGCGCACCATATCCATCAGGAACTCCGCGACGGACTTCAGAACGGCGTCCCCGGCGGCATGCCCATGGGTGTCGTTGATCCCCTTGAAGCCATCCAAGTCGACGAAGATGATCGCTCCGGACCGGCCACGGCGGGCGGCGTCCATGATCTGTCGGTCGATTTCCAGGGCAAAGCCGCGGCGGTTTTGGACACCCGTCAACTCGTCGGTGTGGGAAAGTTCCTCCAGGGCGGCAATTCTTTCCTGTTGATCGTTGATGATCTTCTGGGCCTCGGCAATCGCCAGCGACAGGGCGACCGCGGCGTTGCCGTCGCCGTCCTCACGGTTCGCGGCATGCAGCAGCGTCGACGCTTCCTCAAGCCAGGAGCGGATTTCGGGGCTCAGAACGCCCGCCTCGCTTTGCTGCGTCGCAGGCTGTTTGTTCAGCGTTTCAACCGTCATTTTGGTCTGCCTCTTTATGCTCGCGGAGCACGGCCAAGACGGCCTTGCCCGCGTCGTCGCTTGTCAAAGAAGCAACCCTCGTGCCAAGTAACGGCACCGAGAGATCCGCAGGGATAAGGGAACGGGCATTTGGTGTTGTCGAAAATGACCGGCGTTTCGCAAATCGCCTCAGCGCTCGTGATGTTGAGCGTCCTGGTTGCGCCGGCGCTGGCCATGGCCGCGAACATCGTGCCACATCGGGCGCTTTACCGGCTGACCCTCGATTCGGCGACCGGGGCGCAGTCGATCGAGGATGCCGGCGGGCTGATCGCCTTTCAGTGGACCGAGACCTGTGAGAGCGTCGAGATCAACGAGGCCTATTCCATCCTGATCTACGCCGATGGGGGGCAGGTGAACGAGTTTGGCGCCAATTTCGTGGGACGGGAGCGGCGCGACGGATCCAGCTTCGATTTCCGTTTCGAGCAGACCGGGGCCGGCGAAACCCTGTTCGTCGAGGGCAGCGCGGAACGGGCGCGGGACGGCTTCGCGCTCAAGCTCAGGCCCAACGGGTCGTTGAACCGGACCCTTCCAGCCGGCGTGCTCTTTCCCGCGGGCCACGGCCAGGCGCTTCTCGAGGCGGCGCTGGCGGGGGAGAAATTCCTCTCCCATCAGGTCTTCGACGGCAGTGATATCGAGGGGCCGACCCAAATCACAGCCGTGATCGGAACCCCGCGAGCGGTCCAGGCCGAACTCGGCTCGGGACGCGGTTGGCCGGTCACCCTGTCCTTCTTTTCTTTCGGCAGTATCGAGCAGACGCCGTCCTACCAGCTCGAGATGATCCTCAGGGAAAACGGGGTCGCCTCGGACCTCCGGCTGGATTATGGGGACTTCGTCCTGCGGGGGCGGCTCGACGTGCTGGAGGAAAGGCCCGCCGCGTCCTGTCGCTGATCTAGGCCTCGCCCTTTGATGATCGCGGTCTCCCCGAGTTTGGCGCGGACCGCGTCCATCGCCGCCTCAACCTTCTTGCTGCGGTCCCGGTCGGTGTCCACGAGATCGGGCGGATCGGCGAATTCCGGCTGGGCGAAATCCGACAGGCCGACGCCGAGGAGGCGGAACTTGCGACCGTCCGCCTCCTTCTCCAGCATCGCCGCCGCGGTCCGGTAGAGCCGTTCGGCAAGCTGGGTCGGGTCTTCGAGCGCGCGGGAGCGGGTGAGGGTCTGGAACTTGTCCGTTTTTAGTTTGAGCTGGACCGTGCAACCGGCCAGTTCGGCCCGCTTCAAGCGCCGAATCACCTTTTCGCAGAGCCGCCAGAGCACAGGGTTGAGATCGCCGAGGCTCGAAAGATCTTGGTTGAACGTCGTCTCGGAGGAGATGCTCTTCGCCTCCGAGGTCGGATCGACCTCGCGGTCGTCCTCGGCCCGGCTGAAGCGGTAAAGCCGGCTGCCGATGGCGCCGTATCGGGCCATCAGCGTCGCCTGGTCGTAGGCCCTGAGATCCCCGATGGTCTCGATGCCGTCCTTGACCAGCTTTTGCTTCAGGCTCTTGCCGACCCCCCAGAGCAGGCCGACCGGTTTTTCGCCCAGGAAGTCCAGGGCCTCGTCCCGACCGATCGCCGAGAACCCCTTCGGCTTGTCCAGGTCGGAGGCGATCTTGGCGAGGAATTTGTTGAAGCTGAGGCCGATCGAGGCGGTGACACCGATCTCCCGCTCAATGTCCAGCACCAGTCGGATCAGGCTTTGGGCGGGGCTGCGGCCGTGTAGACGCTCCGTGCCGGTGAGATCGAGGAAGGCCTCGTCGATCGACAGCGGTTCGACCAGCGGCGTCAGGGTCAGCATCCGCTCTCGGACCTCGCGACCGACGCGGCTGTATTTCTCCATATCCGGCCTTATCACCACGGCGTCCGGGCAGACCGTCAGCGCCTTGAACATCGGCATGGCCGACCGGACCCCGTATAGCCGGGCGACATAACAGCAGGCCGACACGACCCCGCGCCGGCCGCCGCCGACGATCACCGGCTTGTCGGCCAGATCCGGATTGTCGCGTTTCTCGACCGAGGCGTAGAAGGCGTCGCAGTCGATATGGGCAATGGTCAGCCGGTCCAGTTCCGGGTGGCGGGCGATCCGGGGAGACTGGCAGGCCGGGCAGCGACCCGAGTCTTCGCCTGCCGCTTCCGGCCAGTCTTCTGGGACCGCCTCGGCGCATTCCCGGCAAACGGCCGTCATGGCTGCCCGTCCGCTTCGTCGTCCGCTTCGTCGTCCGCTTCGTCGCCCGCCCCCTCTTGGGGCCACAGCCAGGCGGCGCCCCGGACCCCGCTGGCGTCGCCATGGATCGCCGGAACGACGGGCGTATCCCAGACGTCGGTGAACATATGGGGGGCCATCGCCGCCGGAATCCGGTCGTAGAGGGCGGTCACGCGGGACAGGCCACCGCCCAGGACCACGATGTCCGGGTCGACGATATTGACCAGCCGGGCAAGCGCCGAGCCGAGTCGGGCGCAATAGCGGGCGAAGGTCTCTTCGGCGCCGCGGTCGCCGCGGTCCGCCGCGGCGACGATCTCTGGGGCCGATAGTCCCTCGCCGGTGCGTCGGCGATGATCCAGGGCGAGGCCCGGGCCTGACAGATAGACCTCAAGGCAGCCCTTGCGACCGCAATAGCAGGCGGGAGGATTGTCGTCCTCCAGGCCTTCCGGCTGGGGCAGGGGGTTATGGCCCCACTCGCCGGCGATCAGGTTGCGGCCGGGCCAGACACGACCTCCGAACACAAGGCCACCGCCGACGCCGGTGCCGAGAATGACCCCGAAGACGGTGTGACGATCGCGGGCCGCCCCGTCGGTCGCTTCCGACAAAACCAAACAATTGGCGTCGTTCTCCAGCCGGACGGGCTGACCGAGCTCGGCTTCCAGATCCTCCTTGAACGCACGGCCGTTGAGCCAGGTGGAGTTCGCGTTGCGGATCAGCCCGGCCCGTGGGGAGATCGAGCCGGGAATGCCGACCCCGACGGTCGCATCTCCGACATTCGCCAGGGATTTCAGGGCATTACAGATGTCCCCGACCATCGCGACGGAGCCCCGGTAATCGTCGCGCGGGGTGTCTTTACGGATTTCGCCAAGGACCGTTCCCGACGGGTCAAGCAATATTCCGGCGATCTTGGTGCCGCCGAAGTCGATCCCGATCCGATAGACCTGTTTCATAGAGAAGGTTTTTCCGAATTCGCGCACCGCTTTATGGCCGTTCGCGGAGACATCACTTAAAATATGGCCAACAGCCGGCAAAAAGGCCATAACGATTGGGCTGCCACAAAGGGGAATGCGAGCGAATGGCAAAACGCGTGCTCATCGTCGAGGACAACGAGCTTAACATGAAGCTCTTCCATGACCTTCTGGAGGCCCATGGGTTCGAGACGATCCAAACCAGGGACGGGATGGAGGCGCTGAGAATCGCCCGGGACGACATGCCGGATCTGATCCTGATGGATATTCAGTTGCCGGAGGTCTCGGGCCTCGAAGTCACCAAGTGGATCAAGGAAGACGACAGACTCCGGCATATTCCCGTCATCGCCGTCACCGCTTTCGCGATGAAAGGCGACGAAGAGAAAATCCGCGAGGGCGGCTGCGAGGCGTACATCGCCAAGCCGATCTCCGTCGTTAAGTTCATGGAGACTATCCAGAAGTTCACGCAATAATGCGCGGTCTCGCCAAAGGCGGGACGACCCCCTATAACGGTTTGGCAAAACCGCAAGCGTGTTTTGGTCCCCCAACACAGGTTGCTCATGCCCGGTCGCGTACTTGTCGTCGATGACGTCCTCCCAAATGTAAAGCTGCTCGAAGCGAAGCTCGGGGCGGAGTATTTCGACGTGCTGACCGCGACCAACGGTGTCGAAGCCGTGGATGTCGCCCGCCAGGAAAAGCCCGATCTGATCCTGCTCGATGTGATGATGCCGGTGATGGACGGCTATGAGGCCTGCGAGAGGATCAAGACGGACCCCTCGACCCAGCACATTCCCGTGGTCATGGTGACGGCGCTATCGGATATCTCCGACCGTGTGCGCGGGCTTGAGGCCGGGGCCGACGACTTTCTGACCAAACCGCTCAGTGACGTGTCGCTGTTCGCGCGGGTAAGGTCTTTCATTCGTCTCAAGATGATGATGGACGAATGGCGGCTTCGGGAGGAGACATCCGACAATTTCGGGATGCCGAACGAGCCGCAGCGCCTGATCGACGTCGATACCTGTCAGGCGCAAATCCTTGTGATCGAGGACAACCGGATCGACAGTTTCAATATCTCCGACGTGCTGGCGGCGGACGAACACCATGTGGAGTTCGCGGACTCGGGTGAGACCGGTCAGAAAATGGCGTTCGCCAAGGCCTATGATTTGATCGTCGTCAGCCTCAATCTGAAGGATGTCGACGCTCTGCGGCTTGCCTCCACCCTCAGGGCCGACGATCGGGTCCGGCACACGCCGATCCTGATGGTCAGCGAAGACGACGAGATGGAGCGGGTCGCCAAGGGCCTCGATCTCGGCATGAACGATTACATCGTGAAGCCGATCGACCAGAACGAGTTGATGGCCCGGGTCCGGACGCAGATCCGCCGCCGGCGCTATCAGGACCGGCTGCGGATGAATTACGAGCGCAATCTGTCCCTCGCGCTCACCGATGAGCTGACGAAGCTCTATAACCGGCGCTATCTCGAAGGCCATCTCGCCTCCATGATGCGGCGTAAGGCGGAGGACGAGGCGAAGGCGTCCCTGGTGATGCTCGATCTCGATCGCTTCAAGGACGTCAACGACACCCATGGCCACAATGTGGGCGACGAGGTTCTGAAGGAGGTGGCGACCCGAATCTCCAACAGTGTCCGCAACTTCGATCTCGTGGCGCGCCTCGGCGGCGAGGAGTTCGTGGTGTTGATGCCGGAGACCGGGTTGGAAACCGCGGAGATGGTCGCCGAGCGGCTGCGGGCCCGAATCGCTTCCGACCCGTACCGGATCAACGACACGCTCAACCTGACGATCTCTGCCAGCCTGGGGGTCACGGAAATCGAGGCCAGTGACAGCCCGCGCGAAGCCCTGCACCGGGCGGATTTGGCGATGTATCAGGCGAAGCGCGCCGGCCGTGATCAGGTCAAGGTATATTCCGATGAAGAGAAACTGGCCGCCGGCGGGCTGAACTAGAACGTCTTTCAGGACACCCGAGCAACAAAAAAGGCCGCCCGAAGAGGCGGCCTTATGCATACGCGCGCTGTCAGGGCGCGATCACTTCATTTTGGCCTCTTTGAAGAGGACATGCTTGCGCGCGACCGGGTCGTACTTCTTGAATTCCATTTTTTCGGTCTGGGTCCGCGGGTTCTTCTTACGGACATAGAAATAGCCGGTGTCAGCGGTGCTAACCAGCTTCACGAGAACGGTATTCGGCTTCGCCATGGGACACTCCACCCGGTCGGGGTCAAAATTCGAGACGCGGACAATACCCATCGGCTGCCCGATGTCAACCGCCTTATGAGGGGCTTTCGGTCTGGTCGGAAAGCACTCTAGCTGGCCGGCGCGCCGGAGCGTGTGGCCGCCTGGGTCATGTCGAAGAGACCGGGACGTTCGAAAAGCCCCCGGGCGACGTCCAGATCCAGGGACTGGTTCTCGGACTTCTTCCAGGAGCACGCCTCCGAAAGACGTTTGCGCTCGGCCGGCGAGAGCCGGTCGATATCGCGGCGCAGGCGCAGATTGCGGGCCGCTTCCGCCCCCCGGCCGGTGACGTTCGCAAGAATCGTCTCCGCATCGCTTTCGCCCGTCGCCGTGCAGAGCGTGGGATAGACGCCGTATTTGGTCAGCGAATAGCCGGACGGCGCGTAATAGCGGGCCCAGGTGACCTTGACCTCACCCGCGTTGGGCAGTTCGAAGATTTGCTGGACCGAGCCCTTGCCATAGGTCGAGGAGCCGACCAGGACGGCGCGGCCGCTGTCCTGCAGCGCGGAGGCGAGGATCTCGCTGGCCGACGCGGTGTTGCCGTCGATCAGCACGACGATGGGGCGGCCGTCCAGCAGATCGTCCGCATGGGCCCGGAACACCTCCTGGGCGGCGGGATGGCGGCCGCGGACCGAAACGATCTCGCCGCTGCGGATGAACATGTCGGCGATGTTGACCGCATGATGCAGGAAGCCGCCCGGATTGCCCCGCAGGTCGAGGATGACGCCCTTCAGCTTGTCCTGCCCGACATCGTCATAGAGGTCCAGGATCGCCGTCTCGACGCCTTCCTGGGTGCCGCGGTTGAACCAGGTGATGCGGATGACACCGACATCCCCGTCCCGGTGCCAGTAGACGGTCGGCGGGATGATGTGTTGGCGCACCAGGGTGGCTTCGAAGACCTGGCCGTCCCGGTCGATCGAGAGATCGATGGGCGCGTCGACCGGCCCACGCACCAGGATCACCACATCCTCGATGGTCATGCCCGCCGTCGCCGTGCCGCCGGCGGCCCGCAGCCGGTCGCCCGCCAACAGTCCCGCACCCTTCGCGGGGCTATCCTCGATGACCTCCCGGATCACGATCTCCCCCTCGACATCCATCAAGGTGACGCCGATGCCGCCAAAGCCGTCGCGGGCCGCTTTTTCGCGGGCCGCCTCCTCTGGCGTGGAATAGCGGGAATAGGCGTCAAGGGTGTCGAAGGAGGCCGAGAGCATGCGGTCGGTGACCGTCCGCCAGCCGGTTTGCTTGAGGGCCGGCGCCGCCTCGAACGCGACCGAGGCCGCGGCGGAGGTCAGAACGCCCCAATAGGTGGGGTCGTCGCTGGCCGGTTCGCTGAAATTCGCGATCTCTTTCTCGGCGACGGTGACGACCAGTTTGCCGCCGCTGTCGTGAACATCGACCGTCTCGTCGACTTCGTGGAGGACCTTGAGGGAACTGAGCGCGAGGTTTCGGACGGCGACGTCGTCGACATAGTAGCGCTGAACATTGCCGTAGGCCCTCTGGAAGGTGCGGGCGGCGGCTTCCGAGCGGTCGTCATTGGAAAACAGTCCCGCATGATCGACCGTGCCGCACGCGCTCACCAGGCCGATCCCAATGACGGCCAGGGTCAACCGCAGTCGGCGCGCGAGGCGGCCGGAGAAGATGCGCCGGGACGGGGACGGCCGGGTCATCGCGATAGGCTCCAAGGACAGTTTCCGGAGCGAGTATAAGCGTTTATTAGGTTTTCTGAACAGCTTCATTCAACCTGTCGCAAAGGTGCGACCACCAGCCCCGGCACCCGTCCTTGCGGGGATGTTATCCGCGTGCCGCAAGCAGGGACCGGGAAATGATCACACTCATGATCTCGTTCGTTCCCTCCAGGATTTGGTGAACCCGAAGGTCGCGTACAATCTTTTCGATCCCGTAGTCGGCCAGATAGCCGTAGCCGCCATGGATTTGCAGCGCCTCGTTCGCGACCTCGAAACAGGCGTCGGTGACGAACTTCTTGGCCATGGCGCAGAATTTCGTGGCGTCGGGCGTCTTGTTGTCCAGTTTCCACGCCGCCTGGCGCAGGAAGACCCGGGCCGCCTGGAGCTTGACCTCCATCTCCGCCAGTTTGAACTGGATGCCCTGAAATTGGTCGATCGACTTGCCGAAGGCCTTGCGCTCACCGGCATAGGTCAGGGCCTTGTCGAGCGCGGCCTGGGCGGCCCCCAGCGAGCACGCGGCGATGTTGAGCCGGCCGCCATCGAGGCCCTTCATGGCGTATTTGAAGCCGTCGCCTTCGACGCCCAGCAGATTGTCGAGCGGGATCACGCAGTCGTCGAACTGCACCTGGGAGGTCGGCTGCGCCTTCCAGCCCATCTTCTTTTCCAGGGCCCCGAAGCTGAGGCCCTCGGTCCCCTTTTCGACCAGGACCGTCGACACCCCACCGGGGCCCTCGCCGCCGGTGCGGACCATCACGACATAGAGGTCGGAGAAGCCGCCGCCGGAGATGAACGCCTTCGCCCCGTTGAGGGTGTAATTCTCATTGTCCTTCTTCGCCGTGGTCCTAAGGGCGGCGGCGTCGGAGCCGGAGCCCGGCTCGGTCAGGCAATAGGAGGCGACTGTTTCGAAACTGGCGAGTTTCGGCAACCATTTGGCCTTCAGATCGTCGCTGCCGAAGCTGTCGATCATCCAGCCGCACATATTGTGGATCGAGACATAGGCGGCGACGGAGGGGCAGCCATAGGACAGCGCCTCGAAGATCAGGGCCGCGTCGAGCCGCCCGAGGCCGGTGCCGTAGTCCTCACCGACATAGATCGAGGCCATCCCGAGTTCGCCCAGATCGTTGAGCACGTCGCGGGGCAGGGTGCCATCCTCCTCCCAGGCCTCGGCGTTCGGGGCCATCCGTTCGATGGCGAAGCCACGGGCCATGTCGAAGATCGCGGTCTGTTCGTCGGTGAGGGCGAAGTCCATGATGTCCTCTCTTCCGGCCCCGGGGCGGTGTGCCGCGGGCTCCTGGTGGAATGAACCGTCGGCCGCTTGTTCAGATCCTGCCGACATGCGCAACATTATGTCGTTACCTGACGCTGACGTCAGCACCCTTCAACGGCAACCCCTCTATGCGGCTGGCCCAATGCTGGCCCGCCAAAATCGGAAAAGCGTCTGTAACCGTGCCGGTCGCGATGACTTCGCCCACCTCGACCAGCGGCGCTTCCGGGTCCGCCTCGATAACCGCCAAAATCTCCTTAAGGGCAAGAAGTGGGCTCCCCAGGACGGTGTTCATCCGGCCGGTGGCTTTCTCCTCGCCGTTGCAGCTCAAGGTCAGTGTCGCCGATTTGAGGCCCTCGATCCAGCCGTCGAAGGCCGCCGTCGCGACCAGGTCGCCGAGAACGAAACCGCCGTGGAGCGCGCCGGCCGCGACCGCGTCGGCAAGCTTGAAGGACCAGCCGGCATAGGGCGAGGTGACGATCTCGAAGCCGGTGCCGATCCAGTCGATACAGTCCAGGAGGGCGGCCTCGTCCATGTCGGACCGGGGGGCTTTGGCGAGATGCAGCAAGATCTCCGGCTCGATGCGCGGTTCCGGATGGTCGGCGGCGTCAATCACGGCGGGGTCACCGTCAAGGTGGACGCTGTCCTGGTACATCCAGCCCCACATGGGCGCGCTGACACCGTAGAGAGGCCAGATCGCCGTATTGGAGAAGCCGATCTTGCGCCCGGCGACGGCGCGGCCGCGCAGGTCCCGCAGAGCGGCGGCGGTGCGATATCCCTCCGCCAGATCGAAATCCGGATCCTCGATGGAGAAGGGAGTGAGGGGCTGCCTTGCGTCAAACGCATGAATAAGTTGCGTAGCCCGTTGTTTCGCGGAAATCTGGGTATTTATTGTCATGAATAGTTCACCTTTCTCCGATTTAGGCGGCGGATACGGTAAGCAACGCTGAAGAGCCACACTTATTCGTCTTGATTTATACTCTAGAATAGATCATACACGGCGTCCGCTCTAACGGCGGTGATCCATGTTGGACATCAAGCGTATATCTAACAGCCTTTTCATTACACACACTGTTTTACAGAAAAACCTCATGTCGAATTTGAGATGGAGATGAAGGATGACAAAGATGAACGACACCAAGCAAGCGCCCTTCGCCGTGCCGCGCGTTGTCACCATGAGTGCAGCCGGCTTCGCCATGCCGGCGGTTTCCCGAACCCATGAGGCGTCGAAAATCGAAGCGCCCGCCCTGCTGCGCAAGGAAACCGCGCGCACCGGGCGGTAAACGGTCAGATCCGACTTTTAGGCCCGCTATTTCCATAAAACCGTAACGTAAATCCGATAACCAGGGCGCTCTTTCCACTTGTCCCGACGGGAGGACGCCCCGGTGAAACTGGTCCACATCTCCGACATTCACATCAATGACGAGGCGATCCTCGGCTCCGAGCCGGTCGAGCATTTCGACTGGTGTCTCGACCATGTGAAACGTCACCACGACGATGCCGAGCGCATCGTGATCACGGGCGATCTGACCCATCACGGCTACCGCCACAACTACGAGACCCTGCGGGAGATGCTGGACGCGGCGGCGATCGACGCCAAGCTGCTGATCGGCAATCACGACAACCGGGAGCATTTCCAGTCCGTGTTCGCCGACGTGCCGAAGGATCCGAACGGCTATGTCCAGTACACCGACGACACCTCGGCCGGCCGGTTCCTTTATCTCGACAGCGTGGAGAACGGCACCCATGAGGGCCATTTCGGGGCCGACCGTCAGGAGTGGCTGCGCGCAGAGCTGGACAAGGTGAAGAACGAGAACATCCCGGCCTTCATCTTCCTCCACCACAACCCCTGTCCGGTCGGGGTTCCGTCGGCGGATGTCATCGGGCTCATGGACTACCGCGAATTCGGCAAGATCCTGGCCGAATACAAGGACCATGTTCGGCACATCTTCTTCGGCCATTGTCATTTCCCGCTCTCGGGCTCGGTCGCGGGCATCCCGATGTCCGCCCCGCGCTCGACCAACCATCCCTGTACGCCGGACATGCGAAAGCAGGCGATGGGCTATGGCGGCATGACGCCGACCTATGACGTGGCGCTCATCCACGACGATCACGTAGTGGTGCACAGCATGGACTTTACGGTCGAGGACCAGCATCAGTGGCTGCAGGTCGAGGCCGACGGCTGGGTCGACGAGGACGTCTGAGGCGACTCGGCGGAGTGGGCCGAGTCGGGGGCAAATTGCCCTCGCCGGACAGGAATGCTAAACCGCGCGTCTTTCCAATGAAGAGGGGCGCGCGGGCCGATGAAATCCGGGAATTCGATCCTTTCCAGCTTCGGGGTCACGGTGTTCGAGACCATGTCCCGGCTTGCCGTCGAGAAGGGCGCGATCAATCTCGGCCAGGGCTTTCCGGAGGGGAACGGCCCCGACGCGGTGGTCGAGCGGGCCCGGGCGATGCTGACCGAGGAGTCGAACCAGTATCCGCCGATGCTGGGCGTGCCGGAGCTGCGCCAGGCGGTGGCCGATCACGGCAAGCGTTTCTATGGCCTCGATATTGACTGGCAGACCGAGACGATGGTGACGACCGGCGCCACCGAGGCTCTGGCCGCGACCATGCTCGGTCTGATCGAGCCGGGCGACGAGGTGGTGCTGATCGAACCGCTCTATGACTGTTACATCCCGATGCTGCGGCGGGCGGGCGCCATCCCGAAGCTGGTTCAGGTGAGTCCGCCCCATTGGGACCTGCCGGTCGCGGACCTGGAGGCGGCGATCACCGAGAAGACCAAGTTCATCCTGGTGAACTCGCCGCAGAACCCGGCCGCCAAGGTCTACAGCCGGTCCGAACTGCAGGCGATCGCCGATCTCTGTGTGGCGCACGATCTCTACGCGGTCTGTGACGAGGCCTATGAGCATCTCTGCTTCGACGGCCGGCCCCATCTACCGCTGATCGGCTTTCCGGGCATGCGGGACCGCACGGTGAAGATCGGATCGGCCGGAAAGACCTTCTCCGCCACCGGCTGGAAGGTGGGATACATCACCGCCGCCGCCCCGATCCTGAAGATGATCGCCAAGGCCCATCAATATCTCGTCTTCACGACCGCCCCCAATCTCCAGCGGGCGGTCGCCTACGGCCTCAGCCAAGACAAGGCCTATTTCGAAGGCTTCGAGGCGGAGATGGGCGCGAAGCGGGACCGGTTGGCCAAAGGCCTGGAGGCCATCGGGTTTCGTGTGCTCCCCTGCGAGGGCACCTATTTCATCAACGCCGACATCCGGCCGCTTGGCTTCGAGGGTGGGGACGTCGCCTTCTGCGAACATCTGATCAACGAGGTCGGCGTCGCCGCGATCCCGGTCAGCGTCTTCTATCAGGACGAGGGTGGCGATCTGGGGTCCGATCGGCGATCGGTCGTCCGTTTCTGTTTCGCCAAGAGCGACGAGACGCTGGACCGGGCAATCGATGCGCTGAAAGAGGGGCTTAAACGCAAGGTTCCCGCTTGACCTTACCCGCCTGTTCCGATAGCACTCCTTCCTCCTTGGTACACCGAGGCGGCGGCGGTAGTAGCTCAGTTGGTTAGAGCGCACGGTTGTGGTCCGTGAGGTCGGGGGTTCAAATCCCCTCTATCGCCCCATTCCCCCATCATTCGAAATCTGGACCGAACCGGCGCCCGCGGGGTCACGGCGGGATGGCGCGTGCGCTGTCGCATGCGATCACGAACCCGTGAGGTTGGATGATCGGCCGGGCGGGCTCTCCTAAATCATAGGGGGCGGATGGCGCGCCTGGACCTGGCCCTTTCCGCTATTTCCCATGGATATTGAGGGGCCATCGTTCCGCCCGTCAGGAGGTTTCGACATGTCCAGCCTTAAGCTCACACGCCGTGCCGTCCTTGCCGGAACAGGTGCCATCGCGCTCGCGGGGGCGTCGGGGTTCCGTGTTCCGGCCCAGGCGAAAGGGCTGTCCCCGACGCGCTCCATGCGGGGCGGCTCCAACAACTATCTTCCCGGCGCGCCCATCGTCGAGCGGATCGGCGGCGGCGGGTTCTGGATGACCGGCACGGTGCGTCGGGCGGGCGACGGCGCACCGCTCGCGGGCCAACGCATCCAGATTTGGGCGCACACGACCGAGGGGCATGAGCGCGACCCGCACAGCCACGGGGCGACGCTGACCGACGCGAATGGGGTTTTCCGCCTCGAGATGCCGCAGATCGTCCCGGCCTTCGGTCAGCCGCATGGGCATCTCGCCTATGACAGCGGCGAGTTCGAAACCGTCTTTCTGCGTCCCATTATGCCGAGTTCCCGCGACACCAGCCTGGAGGCGCATTTCGTCCTGACGCCGGCCTGATCCGCGTGTTGTCAAAGGAGATGGGCCGGGCGCGCAAGGGTCTGATCTGGACCGCGCTCGGGATCGCCGTGTTTGTGCCGATCGCGGCGGCGGCGACCAGTCCGCTGCTCGCCTGGCGCGATCCCATCTATGTCGCGGCCGGGTTCGCCGGCATCGTCGCGCTGGCGCTGATGCTGGTTCAGCCCTTGCTGGCGGGGGGCTATCTGCCAGGGCTGCCCGCACGGCGCGGGCGGACGGTCCATCGTGTGATCGGCGGGTTTCTGGTCGGCGCGGTGGTCATCCATGTCGCCTTCCTGTGGATCACCAGCCCACCCGATGTGATCGATGTCCTGCTATTCCGGTCGCCGACGCCGTTCTCGGAGTGGGGGGCGATCGCAATGTGGGCTGTTTTCGGGGCCGCGCTCTTGGCCGCCTTGCGGCAGTGGTTGCCGTTCAAAGCAAGGACATGGCGCCTGGGCCACACGTCCCTGGTGTCGCTCGCCGTCTTGTGCAGCGCGATCCACGCCTTGTTGATCGAGGGCACCATGGAGACCTTATCGAAGGCCGCTCTCTGCGCCCTGGCGATCATCGCGACCGCGAAGGTGGTCATGGACCTCAAGGCATGGGCGGGACGGTCGCGTCGGCGCGTCGGATAACACCACCGGATCAGTGCGGGCGCAGTTCTCTTTCATGCGGCGCGGGCTTTGAGGCATCTCGGAGTTCCGGATGGAGAACGCGGTCGAACGCCTCATCCTCGGATTTGCTGTGTTCCTGGTTTCGCATCATATCCGGGTGACTGTGCCACCCCAGGAGCGAACGCAGGCCGATCATGAATCTATACATCGGGGTGTTCCTCTAAAATGTTTCATTTTTATGACATAACAATAGGCGCATTTCGTGCGCATTTCAAGGCTGGCCTCAGCGCGGACGAATCGTCCTTCAAACGCCGTTGTGGTGTGGCGCCCGCCTCATCCCCGTTCTAAAGTCCAGGCCATGAACGATATCGCTCCCCTCCATCACCGCGCCCATGCCCTCCTGACGCCGGAGGAAATGGGAAAGGCGGACCAGGCCACCATCGATTCCGGTACACCCGGCTATCAGCTCATGCTGCGCGCGGGGGAGGGGATCGTGACCATCCTTCGGCGCCATTTCCTGAAGCGCTCGACGGTCGTCCTATGCGGCCCCGGCAACAATGGCGGCGACGGCTATGTGGTCGCCCGTCTTTTGCGGGAGCTGGGCTGGCCGGTCTGGGCTGTGGCGGCGGTCCCCGACGGCAAGCTGCGCGGCGACGCCTTGGTGGCGGCCTCGAAATGGCTCAATGGCGGCGGCAAGGTGATCGGTATCGACGACGTGACCCTCGGGCCGGACGATCTCGTGGTCGACGCGGTCTTCGGCGCCGGTCTCGCCCGGGAGGTCGACGCCGCTATAAAGGCGATGTTCGACCGGGTCCGGCGCAGCGGTGCCGCCGTGTTGGCGGTCGATCTGCCGAGCGGGGTCAACGGGGCCACCGGCGAGATCATGGGCGACGCGCTCGCCGCCGACGTTACCGTCACCTTCTTCCGGGGCAAGCCGGGCCATCTGTTGGAGCCGGGACGCAGCCTTTGCGGCGTGACCGAGGTTGTCGACATCGGCATCCCGGCCCCAGTCCTAGACGGTATTCGCCCGCAGACGGTCGAGAACGGCCCGGGGGTCTGGCGCCATCTGCTGCCGGCCGCGGACCCGTCCGCCCACAAATACCAGCGCGGCCATGTCATCATGATCGCCGGCACCATGCCGGGGGCGGCCCGTCTGGTCTGTGCCGGGGCGCGTCATGCCGGGGCAGGCTATGTCGCCGTGGTCGCGGACAGCACCTGCCGGCTTGCCCTGATGCAGGCGGAACCGGGCATGGTGGTGGCCGGCGAGGTGCCGGACCTCGATCCAGACAAGGCGCAAGCGTTGGTCATCGGACCCGGGGCGCACCCGACCCCGGTGGTCGCGACGGAAGTGCTCAATCTGACCAAGTCCGGCGTGCCCATGGTGCTGGACGCCGGCGCCTTGACCGCGCTCGCCGGCCGGGCGTCGGACCTGGCCAATCATGGCGGGGCCATCGTGCTCACCCCCCATGAGGGTGAATTCGCCAGCCTGTTTCCGGACATCGCCGGCGACAAGCTGAGCCGGGCCCGCCAGGCGGCCGCCGCGACCAACACCGTTGTCGTGTTGAAGGGCCGGGATACGGTGATCGCCGCCCCGGACGGGCGTGCCGCGGTCAACAGCAACGCCCCGGAGACATTGGCGGTGGCGGGCTCCGGCGACGTGCTCGCCGGCCTGCTGGCGACCCTGCTGGCCACCGGGATGCCGCCCTTCGAAGCGGCCTGCTGCGCGGTCTATCGGCATGGTCTGGCCGGCCATCAAGCACGCCTGCCCGAGGAAATCGCCGCCGCCATTCCGGCGATCTGATCGGCGAGCCGGTTTCGCCGCTCCGACTCCCCTTGCAGGCAAGCGCCGGATGCGTTAAGCACCCGCTTCCTCTCGTGGTCGGCTCGCGTCATGCGACCGCACGGTGGGGAGCGTCCTTCGTCGCGGGCGTGGTGGAATTGGTAGACACGCAGGTTTTAGGTACCTGTGGCGCAAGCCGTGGGGGTTCAAGTCCCTCCGCCCGCACCATGACCGCCCGACGGGGGCTAGGTTTTTGTATTTGGTGTGAACCGTTCAGCCCGACCCATCAGCAACCTCGGATCCTTACCCCATGCAAGTTGAAGCCGTTAAGACGGAAGGTCTCTCCCGCGAAATCTCCGTGACCGTCACCGCCGCCGAACTCGAAGCGAAGATCGAGGCGCGGCTCGAGGAGATGAAAGATCAAATCCAGCTGCCCGGCTTCCGCCCCGGCAAGGTGCCGATGAGCATGCTGAAGAAGCGCTTCGGCGACTCCATGCTCGGCGAGATCCTGGAGCAGACGATCCAGGAGACGTCCGAGAAGGCCGTGACCGACACCGGCGACCGCCCGGCCGGTCAACCGAAGGTCGAGGTGACCAGCTTCGATAAGGGCCAGGACCTTGTCTACAAGGTGGAATTCGAGGCGATGCCGGAGATCCTGCCGGTCGACTTCGCGACGATTACCGTCGAGCAACCGAAGGCCGAGGTCACCGACGAGGAGGTCCAGAAGGGCCTGGAGCGGATCGCCGAGCAGCAGAAGACCTTCGCCACGGTCGAGCGGGAAGCCAAGGAGGGCGATCAGCTCGTGATCTCCTTCAGCGGCGAACTCGACGGCACGGCCGACGAGCGGCTTAGCGGTGAGGACGTCCCGCTGGAAATCGGCGGCGGTCAGTTCATCCCGGGCTTCGAGGACCAGCTCACCGGTGCCAAGGCGGGCGACGAGAAGACCGTCGACGTCACTTTCCCGGACGATTACGGCGCGGCCGACCTGCAGGGCAAACCGGCGAAGTTCTCGGTGACGGTGAAGGAGGTTAAGGAACCGGCCGAAACCACCATCGACGATGAGTTCGCCAAGACCCTCGGCTTCGACGATCTCGAGGCGCTCAAAGGCATCGTCCGTGGCCAGATCGAGCAGGAGTTCGGACAGGCTTCGCGCGCCAAGATGAAGCGGGATATGCTCGATAAGCTCGACGATAATCACAGCTTCGAGCTGCCGCCGCAGATGGTCGACAACGAGTATCAAGCAATCGTCGCCCAGGTCGCCGCCGACAAGAACGAGCACAACCATGATCACGATCATGACCACGACCACGACCACGACCACAGCCACGAAGAAGGCGCGGCGGATAAGGACCTCTCCGACGAGGACAAGGCGGAATACCGCAAGATCGCCGAGCGGCGGGTGAAGCTGGGTCTGCTGCTTTCCGAAGTGGCCCGCCTCAACACCATCGAGGTGAGCGAGGACGAAGCCCAGCGGGCGATGTATCAGGAGGCCAGCAAGTATCCGGGCCAGGAGCAGCAGGTGATCCAGTTCCTGCAATCCAACCCGCAGGCGATGGCCCAGATCCGGGCGCCGCTGTTCGAGGACAAGGTCATCGACTTCATCGCCGAGATGGCGACGATCGAAGAGAAGTCGGTCACGCCGGAAGAGCTGTTCAAAATGGACGAGGACGACGAAGAGGAAGCGGCCTGATCCGTCGCGTCTCGGAAAGTTGTTCGACGACGGGGGCGGGTCATTCTGCCCCCGTTTTCTTTTATGGACTTCCGTAGGGCGGAGCAGGTAGCCATATTAGCGACGAACGCCTGGCGGGGGTGCCGCTCCCCGTCGCCAACCGACCGGAAAAGAAGGCTTAAACGCTGATGTCCAACGTCGCCGATTTCACCATGAACACCCTGGTCCCGATGGTCGTCGAGCAGACCAGTCGGGGCGAGCGGTCCTTCGATATCTATTCCCGCCTTCTGAAGGAGCGCATCATCTTCCTGACGGGCCCGGTCAACGACCATGTCTCGAGCCTGATCTGTGCCCAGCTCCTGTTCCTCGAGTCGGAAAACCCGACCAAGGACATTTCCTTCTACATCAACTCGCCGGGCGGTGTGGTCACCTCCGGTCTCGCGATGTACGACACGATGCAGTTCATCCGTCCCGACGTGACGACGGTCTGCATCGGTCAGGCCGCCTCGATGGGCTCGCTGCTGCTCGCGGCCGGCGCCAAAGGCAAGCGTCACGCCCTGCCGAATGCGCGGATCATGGTCCACCAGCCCTCCGGCGGCGCCCAGGGCCAGGCGACGGACATCGAGATCCACGCCCGTGAGATCCTGGCCGTCCGCCAGCGCTTGAACGAGATCTACTCGCGCCATACCGGCCAGGACGTCGAGGTGATCGCCGAGGCCCTGGAACGGGACCGCTTCATGACTCCGGGCGAGGCCCTCGATTTCGGCATCATCGACGAAGTCGTCGCGAACCGGCCGGAAAGCACGGACGAAAACCCGGCGTCGTAATGTCACAAGCCGTTGATTCGGGGGCGTTCGTTCCGCGAATGCCCCCGTTGGCGCGCCGATTTCGCGCCGAATTGAACGGAACTTACAACTATCCGAACGGATTCAGCCGCAAATTTCGTTTGAGCGAACTCAAAAGGTGCGGCTAACATGATCGTCCGGCGGCAAAGTCCTGTGCCGCGCGGAAGCCGGAGCGTACGGAGACAGTCTTGAGCAGCAAATCCGGAAATGGCGACTCGAAGAACACGCTGTATTGTTCGTTCTGCGGGAAAAGCCAGCATGAGGTGAGGAAGCTGATCGCCGGTCCGACCGTGTTCATCTGCGATGAATGCGTTGAATTGTGCATGGATATCATCCGCGAAGAGCACAAATCGAATTTGGTGAAATCCTCCGATGGGGTGCCGACCCCGCAAGAAATCAACCGTGTCCTGGACGATTACGTGATCGGACAGGGGCACGCCAAACGCATCCTCTCGGTGGCGGTACACAACCACTACAAACGGCTTGCACACGATTCGAAGAACAGTGACGTCGAGCTCGCCAAGTCGAACATCATGCTGGTCGGACCGACCGGTTGCGGTAAGACGCTGCTGGCGCAGACACTTGCCCGGATCATCGACGTGCCCTTCACCATGGCGGACGCCACGACGCTGACCGAGGCTGGTTATGTCGGGGAGGATGTCGAGAACATCATCCTCAAACTGCTTCAGGCGGCCGATTATAATGTCGAACGGGCGCAGCGCGGCATCGTCTATATCGACGAGGTCGACAAGATTTCCCGCAAGTCCGACAACCCGTCGATCACCCGCGATGTCAGCGGCGAGGGGGTGCAGCAGGCGCTCCTGAAGATCATGGAAGGGACCGTGGCGTCGGTTCCGCCCCAGGGTGGCCGGAAGCATCCGCAGCAGGAATTCCTGCAGGTGGACACGACCAATATCCTGTTCATCTGCGGCGGCGCCTTCGCGGGTCTGGACAAGATCATCCAGCAGCGCGGCAAGGGCACGTCGATCGGGTTCAACGCGGATGTCCGCACCCAGGAGGACAAGCCGACCGGCGAGATCCTCCGCAGCGTGGAGCCGGAGGATCTGCTGAAATTCGGTCTGATCCCGGAGTTCATCGGCCGCCTGCCGGTGATCGCGACGCTGGACGATCTCGACGAGGACGCCCTGGTCGAAATCCTGACCCAGCCGAAGAACGCCCTGGTCAAGCAGTATCAGCGCCTGTTCGAGATGGAGGAAGTCAGCCTGAATTTCTCCGAGGACGCCCTGAAAGGGGTGGCCCACAAGGCGATCGCCCGGAAGACCGGGGCCCGGGGGCTGCGGTCGATCCTGGAGAACATCCTGCTCGATCCGATGTTCGAACTGCCGGGGCTGGAGGGGATCGACGAGATCGCCATCAACCGCGAGGTGGTCGAGGGCAAGGCGAAACCGCTCTATGTGCACAGCGAACGCAACAAGGATGCGACGACAAGCGCCTAGGGCAGCGCCTAGGGCAGCACGCACCTAGGACAGGACAACGTGACAGGGGTAACGGCCATCCGTTTGATTTGGGGGTCGGGCAAATGGGGAGGGCTCCGCTCCGTTCGGAGCCCGGCTGTGCGGTTCGGCCGCGTGGCAGGCGCATCCGGACCGGAGAGCTTGCCTTGACGCTGCCGGGGCGGAACGCCACTTCAATAAGTAACGAAGCCGGGCCGGCTGGCCGTTAGGTGGCCGGCGCCTGCTCAGCGGACCGCCGCACAGTGCGGGGTTCGTCCCTATCCTAAGACCGTGAGATGAGGGTCAATGTACGACTTGAAACATGGCGGAACTTTCCCGGTGCTGCCGCTGCGGGACATCGTGGTGTTCCCGCATATGATCGTGCCGCTCTTCGTGGGGCGCGAGAAATCCGTCCGGGCGCTTGAGGACGTGATGAACGACGACAAGCAGATCCTGCTTGTCACCCAGAAAGACGCCGGCATGGACGACCCGTCGCCCGAGGACCTGTTCGAGGTCGGGACCGTCGGCACCGTGCTGCAGCTCCTGAAATTGCCGGACCAGACCGTCAAGGTGCTGGTCGAGGGCGGGGCCCGCGCCAAGGTCGCGCAATTCACCGATAATCAGGATTTCTTCCAGGCCCATGCCGAGGTCATGGAAGACGACGCCGGCGATCCCGGCGAGGTCGAAGCGCTGGCCCGCGCCGCGGTCGGCCAGTTCGAGCAGTACATCAAGCTCAACAAGAAGATCCCGCCTGAGGTCCTCGTCTCGGTTAACCAGATCGAGGACCCGGCAAAGCTCGCGGATACGATCGCCTCGCATCTCGCGCTGAAGATCCCGGAAAAACAGGATCTGCTGGAGGCCAACAGCGTCGCCGAACGACTTGAGCGCGTCTATGGTTTCATGGAAGGCGAGATCGGTGTGCTTCAGGTCGAAAAGCGCATCCGTAATCGGGTCAAGCGCCAGATGGAGCGGACCCAGCGCGAGTATTACCTCAACGAGCAAATGAAGGCGATCCAGAAGGAGCTCGGCGAGGGTGAAGAGGGCAAGGACGAGACGGCGGAACTCGAGGAGAAGATCGAGAAGACCAAGCTGTCCAAGGAAGCCCGCGAGAAATGCATGCAGGAGCTCAAGAAGCTCCGCAATATGAGCCCGATGTCGGCCGAGGCGACGGTGGTGCGCAACTATCTCGACTGGATGACCTCCATTCCGTGGAAGAGGCGCAGCAAGGTCCGGCGTGACATCAACGCGGCCAAGGAGGTGCTCGACCACGATCACTACGGGCTTGAGAAGGTCAAGGACCGGATCCTCGAATACCTCGCCGTGCAGCAGCGTGTCGGTAAGATCAAGGGGCCGATCCTCTGCCTCGTCGGCCCTCCCGGCGTCGGGAAGACGTCGCTCGGCAAATCGATCGCGCGGGCTACGGGCCGCGAGTTCGTGCGTATGTCCCTGGGCGGCGTTCGCGACGAGGCGGAAGTCCGTGGCCACCGGCGGACCTATATCGGGTCCATGCCCGGCAAGGTCATCCAGGGCATGAAGAAGGCGAAGAAGTCGAACCCGCTGTTCCTGCTGGACGAGATCGACAAGCTCGGCGCCGACTGGCGGGGCGATCCTTCCTCGGCCCTGTTGGAGGTGCTCGATCCGGAACAAAACGCGACCTTCAACGACCATTATCTCGAGGTCGATTACGACCTGTCCGACGTGATGTTCGTCACAACGGCGAACTCGCTGCGGATGCCGCAGCCGCTGCTGGACCGGATGGAGATCATCCGGATCCCGGGCTACACCGAGGACGAGAAGGTCGAGATCGCGAAGCGTCATCTGATCCCGAAGCAGGTCAAGGAGAACGGCCTGACGGAATCGGAATGGACAATCTCGGACCAGGCGCTGCGGGATCTGATCCGCTACTACACAAGGGAAGCCGGCGTGCGGAGCCTGGAGCGCGAGATCGCGAACCTGACGCGGAAGGCTGTCAAGGAGATCCTATCCGAAGGCTCTGAGGCGGTGCATGTCACCCGCCGCAATCTCAAGACCTATGCCGGCGTGCACAAGCATCGCTTCGGGATGGCGGAGGAACAGGACCAGGTCGGTGTGGTCACCGGTCTCGCCTGGACCGAGGTCGGTGGCGAGCTTCTGACCATCGAGGCGGTCAGTGTGCGCGGCAAGGGCCGGGTACAGGCCACCGGCAAACTGGGCGATGTCATGAAGGAGTCGATCCAGGCGGCCGAGAGTTTTGTCAAATCCCGCTCCCCGAGTTTCGGGATCAAGCCGACCTCCTTCAACAGGAGCGATATCCACGTCCACGTGCCCGAGGGGGCGACGCCGAAGGACGGCCCGTCCGCCGGGATCGCGATGGTCACGGCGATCGTTTCCGTCCTGTCCGGCGTTCCGGTCAACCGTGATGTGGCGATGACCGGCGAGGTTACGCTGCGTGGGCGGGTGCTGCCGATCGGCGGTCTCAAGGAGAAGCTTCTCGCGGCCTTGCGGGGCGGCATCAAGACGGTGCTGATCCCGCAGGACAACGAGAAGGACCTCGACGATATCCCGGACAATGTGAAGAAGGGACTAGAGATCAAGCCGGTCTCCAGCGTCGACGAGGTCCTTGCCGCGGCGCTTGCCGGGAAGCTCAGTCCCATTGAATGGGATGAGTCGGAGGAGGAGAAGGAAGTACCGATCCGGGACGGTGAAGAAGAAGATCGTCCGGGTCTAATCACGCATTAGTTTTAAATCGCCGGGGGGCTTCTCCAATAGCTCCCCGGTGGTACAATTTCGCGGAAACGCTTGTGATTATTGGGTAAACTCTTAACGCGTTGATTTCTGGGTATTTGTGCGGTGATTGGATTTGTCAACACTCTGAAAAGCGCACAAAACCGCCATTTTTTTTGTTCCGCGATTGACGATCTTTGATTTCCGCCCTTACACTCCCCGTGGCGTTCACGCGTGGGTTAGCGCGCCAAAACCCGGCTAGCCAATAAGTGAAGCAATACCAGAGATCTTTCAGGGGGGTTCCTGACGTGAATAAGAATGAACTTGTTGCCGCCGTCGCCGAAACCGCTGGCCTCGCCAAGAACGATGCCGCCAAGGCCGTCGACGCGGTGTTTGATCAAATCACCGGCGCATTGACCAAGGGGGACGATGTCCGCCTGGTGGGCTTCGGCACTTTCTCCGTTTCCGAGCGGGCGGCTTCCGAAGGCCGCAACCCGCGCACCGGCGAGAAAATCACCATCGCGGCCTCCAAGCAGCCGAAATTCAAGGCTGGCAAGGGCCTGAAGGACGCCGTCAACTAACGGCGATCCAGTTGTTTTTGCAAGGGGCGCCGGACTTCACTCTGGCGCCCTTTCGCGTTTCGGATGGCAGACCGTACGCCGATAAGGCCTGGTCACCATCGGGAGGGGCGGTTAGCTCAGCTGGAAGAGCATCTCGTTTACACCGAGAGGGTCGGCGGTTCGAACCCGTCACCGCCCACCATCCCCAATAGCACGCCGCTTCGAACCAGATTAAGCGCCCGCTTCGCCGTTGTTTTCACGAAGTGAATGGCCCGACGGCGCCTTCGCCCGGTCGCACCAATCGCGAAGTTCGGTTAGCCCCCGATTAACGTTCAATTCCGATTGACAGGGACCCGGGGAACATATTCAAGTTTTTGAATGATTTTCGCCCGCGCACTTGCCCTGATCGCCCTGTTGCACACCGCCTTCGGGACGGTGTTGGCCTCCCACGGCCTGGCGGACGGCCCGGCGGTAGACGGGGGCAGGCAGATCGTGATCTGCACGCCCCAAGGGCTGACCGTCATCACCTTGGACGAGTCCGGGAAGCCGGTTGACGACAACGCGGGGGATAGCGAAGGGGACCCGGCGTCTTCCGCGCCCCATTGCCCGGCCTGCCTCCTTGCCGACACCTCCGTCTCCGGGGGGTGTTCCGATCCGGCCACGCGCTGGCCGCAACGCTCCCTTGTCGTTGCCCTGCCGGACGACCGCGTACCCGACGGCGTCGCCCAAGGCGACCGGCCGCCGCCCCGCGCTCCGCCTGTCATTTGACCAGTCACAACGCTCACTAAGGTCAAATCTCAGGAAAGAACCATGATGAACGAATTTATGGCGCGCGGCCTCGCCGTTGCGCTTGCGCTCGGCTATGCGGGATCGCCCGCGTTGGCGGAGCAGGAGAGCACACAGACCACCGTGGAGGTCCCGACCATTCGAGTAGAAGGGACCGGCCCCGTCG
Source organism: Alphaproteobacteria bacterium (assembly GCA_024743275.1). Lineage (GTDB taxonomy): Bacteria > Pseudomonadota > Alphaproteobacteria > JANSWW01 > JANSWW01 > JANSWW01. The sequence goes on along the minus strand of JANSWW010000001.1, from coordinate 501,553 downwards.
ATGCCCCCGATCCGTCCCGCGCCGCCAATCTCGACGATGTGCGGATGACCACCCTTCCGGCCGGTCTCGACAGCGGCGATATCCTGCGTTCGCTTCCAGGCGTCAATGCCGGCCGGATGGGGGGGCACGGGCTCGAGCCGGTGATCCGCGGGCAGCAACAGAACCAACTCAACGTGATCGACGGCGGCGCCTTCGTCTTCGGCGCCTGCCCCAACCGGATGGATCCGCCCACCAGCGTCGCCGCGTTGGAGCGGGCGGACCGCATCGTTGTCGAGCGGGGCTATCATACGGTCACCAATGGCCCCGGCGGGTCCGGCGGGACGTTGCGCCTCGAACGTTTCGCCCCGGTATTCGAGAAGGATAGCCGCTGGAAGGCGGATGTCGAGGCCGGCATCTCGAGTAATTCGGAGACCTTGTCCGGTGCGGCCGACGTCGCCGTGGACCTGACGGAGGGGCTCTATGCCCGCGGTTTCGGGCGCTACAGCGATGCGGGCAACTACGAGAATGGGGACGGCGACGAGGTCCGCACCTCCTTTGAAACCCGCGGTGGCGGATTGGAGATCGGACGGACCGGCGCCGTTTACGACATCGCGCTCAGCTACGACTACGACCTGACGGAGGATGCTCTCTTCCCTGGCGCGGGCATGGACAGTCCGGAGGACGAGGTGCAGGTCTGGCGCCTACGCGGCAGCCGTGACCTCGACCATGGGATCTTCAGGGACATCGAGGCGAACGCCTATTTCAGCGCCGTCGATCATGTGATGGACAACTTCTCCCTGCGGACCTCGTCGGGGATGGCGATGCGGGTCCCGAGCGAGTCCGACACCTATGGCGGGCGCATCCTCGCCCGGTTGGACATCGGGGCGGTCGACGCGGAGATCGGTGCCGATCTGCAGAACAACAACCGCGATGCGACGGTCTATGCGGGGCCGGAACCGCTTGTGGCGGCGGCCGATCCCGCCCGCGAACGCTTCTTCATGTGGCCGGATTTGACCGTTCGGCAGATTGGCCTGTTCGCCGAGGCGGAAAGGCCGGTCGCGGCGCGGACCAGGGCGACCCTCGGGGCGCGGCTCGACTTCGTCCGGGCGTCGGCGGGCCGTGCCGGCCGGTCACCGGCGCTGGCCGGGGGGCAAACGCCGAACGATCTCTATCGGGGTGTCTATGGCAGCGATTTCGCCTCCGACCGGAACGAAACCAATGTCGGGGGGCTCTTGCGCATCGAACATGACCTGACGGCGTCGCTGACCGCCTTCTCCGGGATCGCCCGGGTGATGCGGACCGCGGATGCGACGGAGCGCGGCATGGCGCGGAGCAATTGGGTCGGCAATCCGGCGATTGATCCCGAGGCCCATCATCAGCTCGATGTCGGCCTCACCTATCGGCGGGAGGGCGTTCGGATCGGTGGGGCCGCCTATATCGACCGGGTCGACGCCTTCATCCTGCGTGATGCGTTCAGCGTCCCGGGGGTCACCACCTACCGCAATGTGGACGCGACTCTGGCCGGGGTCGAGGCGGACGGTCGCGCCGAACTCGGCGATTTCCTGATCGAGGGCGATCTCGCCTATACCTGGGGCGAGAACCGCACCGACGACCGTGCGCTCGCTCAGATCCCGCCGCTGAGCGGGTCTTTCGCTCTTGGGTACGGATCGGAGGGCGATTTCGGCGCCTGGCATATCGGGGGCCGGATGAACTGGGCGTTGAAGCAGGGGCGGATCGACCCCAGCCGGGATGCCGATGAAACGCCGGGCTATGCGAGCTTCGATCTCTTCGGATGGTACAGGGTCGGGTCCGGGATCGTCGTCAGCGCCGGCGTCACCAATCTGATGGACGTCACCTACGCCAATCATCTCAACCGGTCGAATGTCAGCGATCCGACCGAGGTGCAGGTGAACGAACCGGGGCGGACCTTCTTCTTGAAGGCGTCGGCCTCATTCTGAGCGGGGTTCGCCTCCCGGCCGGGCGGTGGGGACCTCCGCGTCCCCGCCGTCGGTCCGCGGACCCGAATTCCGAATGGCCAGCGGCCCGCCGATACGCTAGGAATAGGGGTCGAACACCAAGTGAAGTGGTTCGCTCGCCGGCTTGCCGCAACATATCGGCGACTAGGAGACTTGGATGCGCGGGACGGAACCGGTCTCGATCTATGTCAATGTGATCGATCCGCTGACCGCCTTCACCGGCGCCGGTCATTTCATCACCTATTGCTATGAGGGGCTGCACAGTACCGGCATGCCGGTGGACTACTCCATCGACTATGTCGCCCGCCCCAACGCGCTGAACATCATCGTCGACAGTTTCGATACGCCCTATGCCCAAGACGTTGTGGCGCGCCGGGTCCGGTCCGGCGGGCAGCATATCCTGGTGGCGACCGAGTTTCTGACAGGCGATACCTTCAACGATATCGGTGAGCGGACCGACAGCTATTACGACGACAAGGAATGGTGGCGGGAGCGGTTCGAACGGTTCCACATGATCGCGTCGACGGCCCAGGCGATATGGGTCTCGACCGACCACCAGATCGATGCCTATCGCGCCGCCTATCCGGGTATCCCGATCCTTAGACTGCCGTTCTGTTTTTCGAGCCAGTGGAACCACCGGCTCTCCCGGGTGCCGGACAAGCTTTACGATGTCTTTTTCACCGGGGCGGCTACGGACCGCCGGAAACGGATCCTCGGCGGGATCGCGTCCCGCGCCAGGGTCTACAATCCCCCCGGCATGTATGATTCCCTCTATGTCCAGATCGGCTCGCAGGCACGGATCGGCCTCCATCTCAAACTGAAGGACGGGTGGCCCTATACCTCGCCCATGCGCCATCTGAGCCTGCTGCACTGTGATACCTACATTATCAGCGAGAAATGCGATCTGCCCGGCGAGTTGGACCCGTTCATCGAGGTGGTCGCCGAGGAGGATCTGGCCGATGTCGTTGTGGAACGGCTCCGGGACCCGGACCTGCCGCAGAAGACCCGGCGGCAGCGTGCCGCCTTTATGAAGTCGGGTAACATCAAGCTGGCTTTCGCCGATCTTCTGAAGCAGAGCTTGGCGGTGGCGTAACCGGAACAAGGGCGTTGCGGGCTGGGGCGAACCCTCGGACGGCGGGCGAATGATCAAAGCGCTAATCTTGGATGTCGATGGGACGATCGCGGAAACGGAAGAGGTGCACCGGAACGCCTTCAATGCAGCGTTCCGGCGGTATGATCTTCCGTGGCACTGGGACCGCGAGATGTTCCGATCCCTGCTCGCCGTCAGCGGCGGTGTCGAGCGGCTGACCTACTTTCAGGGCCGGCATGTCGCCCCGGGTGCGCGGATGGACGCGGATACCCTGGTGGCGCTCAATCTTTTGAAGCGTGAGCTCTATGGGCAAGCCATACGGGAAGGCGCCGTCGATGCCCGGCCTGGGATAGAGGATCTGGTCGCGGCGGCACGTGACCGGGGCGTCGCCACAGCGATTGCGACGTCTTCTGCGAGAGCCAATGTGGAAGCGCTGCTGCTCGCGATCTGGAGGAAGAGCCCGGAAGATCTCTTCGCGGTCATGGTGACCGGCGAGGACGTGAACCGGAAAAAGCCATCGCCCGAAGTCTATGAGCGAACCCTCGGTCGTCTCGGCCATCGGGCCTCGGACTGTGTTGCGGTCGAGGACAACCGCAACGGTCTGACCGCGGCGTCGCGGGCCGGCATCCCAGTGGTCGCGACGCCGAGCGCCTATTTCATCGACGACGATTTCAAAGAGGCGGATCTGGTGGTCGATAGCCTCGCCAGGATCGACCCGCGGGACATCCTCGAGAAACGGTTCTTCCGCATGCGGGATCAGTGAATCCCGACCGGGACCTTCTGGGCCTCGACGCCGAGATGGAGATAGGCGCCTTTCTTATTGCCGTACCAGACCAGCCGCCGGCACCAGTCGTCGAGATCGGCCCAGCTATCCCGGGATCTCTCAATGGCATAGGACCACTGCCCCTGGCGGAGCGCCGGCGCATTGCCGTCTAGGACACCCCGGTAGAATTCGATGATGTTGTACCGGGTCTCGATCACGATATCGTCCGTCTGATCCGGCAGGCGTAGCATCGCCTTGTTCACGGCGATGGCCTCGGACAGCATCTCCGACATGTCGCCGGACGTGGTCTCGGCGATGATCTCCGCCAAAAGGGCTTGGCATTCGGCGTAGAAGGTGTCGAACCGGTTTTCGACGTGAAGCTTGATAAAGACATACTCGTCGGCAGGCCAGTAAATCCCCAGCCATTCCTTTGAGAACACATACTCGGGCGCGCCCCGCTGAATGTCGTAGGCGAAACCGTCGAAAAAGTCATGGATGCCGGCCAGGGTCGGATAACGCTCGCCGGAGGCGTTGCAGAAGCGGGTGATGAGCTGACCGTATCCGATGCCCGTCACCTCGTGGGCCAGGATGATCGGAAGCTGAAGCAACTTGTCGAAATGCAACAGCGCGGTCATCCAGGCGAAGCTCCGCGTCCGGCGCCAGTCGGCGAGCGGCATGGTCCGGGTCGCGACGACCAGATCCTGCTTTTCCGGGACATCGTCCTCCATTTCGGCGCGGTGGCCGTGGATGTTGATGATCTCGGTTTCGATCGTGTCGATCCCGTGCTGCCGGCGGTACTCGAGGCTGCCCATCTCGGCATTCGGCAGGATCGAGAGATTGTTGAAAATAATGCGGTTGTGCTGGCCGTTCTCGATGACGCGGTCGACACCGGAGACGAAGCTGTCATAGGTCTCGCCGGGCAGACCGATGATGAAGTCGGTATAGGTGCCGACGCCGTCCCGGGTGAAGCGCTTCTGGAGATCAATATAGGTATCGACCGAGATGTTCTTGCGCTTGATCGAGACCAGCGTGTTCGGGTCCATGCTCTGCATTGACAGGGCGACACCGTTTGAAAGACCCGCATCCGATAGGATTTTCTGGGTCTTATAGGCCCGCTCCGTCGCGTTCTTGGTGTTCTGAACCGAGACACGTACCGGATAGCCGGTTTCCTTCTTGGATTGGGCGAGCGCCTCGGCGACGTCGATATCGCGCTCGAAGATTCCGAAATTGGCATCGCAGCAGAACACGAACTCGATCTTCTGCTCGGCCATCCACTGGATCTCGGCGGTCAGGCGGTCGACACCGAACCGGTTGACCTTGGACGCGGTGGCGGACCCCCAGTCGCAGAAAGTGCATTGGAAGGGGCAGCCCCGGTTGGTTTCCCAAAGCCCGATCCATTCGATATCGGGGTTGGCTTCGATGATCCCGTCGAACACGCCTTCCAGGAAGGGGGAGGGAACCTCGTCGAGATCGCGCATCCGCGGTGCCGCCTTGGTGCGCTGGTAAACGCCGTCCCGGTCGATCCAGCTCAGTGACGGGATAGCCTTCCAGTCGCGGCTGTCATAGGCCTCGAGCAGCGCCAGGAAGACTTTTTCGCCTTCGTTGTGGACCGCGACATCCACCCACGGGTTTTCGCGCAGGAACTCTTCCGGGGCGTCGGGGACTTGCGGGCCACCGATCACGATCAGCGTGTCGGGATGCCGCTCCTTGGCCCGGCGGGCGACCTCCATCGAGAGGTTGACGTTCCAGACATAGATGGAGAAACCGAGGACATCGGCTCCGGCGATTTCGTCGACGATCCGATGAACGGGCTTGCGCTGAAACACCGGCAGACGGAAGTGAAGCCGCTCGGGCGCGCTGCTGTTCTTTATCGCATAGGACTGCAGAAGGCCGATGGAATAGGGCAAATAGCTCTGACCGGCATAACCGCTGTTGATCTGGAGCAGCCCGATATCGATCGTGCTCTTTCCAGTCCCGCCGGGTCCGGTCCTTGAATCGGTCGTCATGCGATAAGCCTCCTGTGCGTTCTGCACATCAGAGCAAGATCAATGCCACATTTTCGCGGCGAATCCTGCTGGGCATAAGGACATGTGAATTCTTCACAGACAGTAAACTAGCACTGTTTGATGAAAAAATCATTAGTTTCCATGTCCCGGTCCAGAGGGCTATCGAGCTCCGTCCAACAGACGCCGGAGCGGGGGGATCGCACAGGCGGCCTCGAACTCCCTCGCCGGATCGCGGCCCGACAGCAGGGTGTCGCGCCGCCGGGCGCCGGCCTCGCGCCACCGCTCCTCTTGCCGCAGCCAGGCGACCCTTTCCGGGACCTCTTCCCAGGCCAGGCAAGGGCTGCCGAGATAGTCGACGGGTTCCGATCCCGCCGGTGCGACCGCCAACACCGGCAATCCCGCCAGGATCATGACCATGCGGTTGCAGTAGGAGATCACGTTGAAATCCCGCGAGGTGGAAAAGTCGACGCAGACCGTGCTCGTCTCCAGATAGCCCTGCCACAGATAGTCGATTGGCAAGGGACGGGCGAATTGATGAACGAACGCCTGCCGTTCGAGATGGGCCCTGAACCGGTCGATTTCGCTCTTGTCGATGTCATCGGTCGTTACCAGCGTGGAGGGCAGATCGTCGACCAGACGGCTCGCACCGACGATGGGATGGTGTGGCTGAACCGGCGCGATCCGGAGCGGTGCCGCCTTCTCCTCGTCCAAGGCCGCATTCAGATTTTCCGGCATCTCTTCAAGGCACCAGACGAAATCCGCCGCGTCCATGACCGAGCGGAACGGGCTGCCCGGCGTCAGGCTAGCGGGGTTTCCCACCCGATCCGGGGTCGTCAGAAGGCCGAAGCGAAAGTCCGGCCGGGCACGCTTGGTCTCGACAAGTTGCCGGGACGTGTCCTCGTTGAGCATGTCGAAGACGATGTTGATGGTCTCCGGATCCAGTTGCATCCGCCGCGGATCGGTCCGCCAGCGATGGCCCGCCGCGTCCGCCATATGCTGAAGGGCACGGCCCATCGGCTCGAAGGCCAGTTGTCCATAGATGCTGAGATTGGCGATGTAGAAACTGAATTTCATGGGCCGGCCATCTCGACTAGCCGCCGAATGGAGAGGGCCGGGGCGAAGGTCTGCGTTAAGGGCAATCTCTTGAGGCCGAAGGCATAGGCCTCTTCACCGAGGTCCGAGAGGTCGGGCTTCGCGAGCAAGGTTTGAACCGTTTCGACCAACCGATGCGGCTCCGCGGACGGCATGATGTCGTACCACTCGGCGAGCTTATCGGTTTCGATGAACTCGGTCAGGGTAAGCAGGGCGTTGTTGCCGCAATAGCTGAGGCGGCCCGGGGAGATGAACCGGACATCCTCGCCGCGCCTGAGGTCGATCCCGAGATAGCTGTTTTCCAGAACGGAGGTCCGCGCAAAGGTCGGAAGAACGCCACCCGTATGGCCGACCCGGACACCGCTGTCCGCCAATTCCTGTAGGACCCGTTTGCGGTAGGGCGTCGAGGTTCCATTCCCGACCAGCAACACATCGATCTCGAAGTCGCTCCGCGGTCGGCCCCGCCGATCCGCGGCCACCCTCAGCCTTTCGGAAAAGCCGTGTCCGAAATAGCGGACATTCTCTTCGCCCAAGACCTCGTGGAACTTGTCGACATAGGGCGAGGTCGACCAGACGAAGTCGAAGGCGGGCAAGATCCGGAGGAGGGACTCCCGGCGCCGGACCTGCCTCGGATCGTTTTCGTCGGCCAGGACGAGCCGATCATCGAAATCCTCCGTCGTGATCAGACCGAGGGGGACGCCCCGACCGTGTGCCTCCCGGAACGCTTCGATGGCTTGAACGTGCTCATCGAGCATGAAGTATTCCTGGACCAGGTTGACCACGCCGGCATCCGGCCTGAAGTGATCGTAGGACAGGGTGAGGCTGTGCCCGCTGTCCTCCAACGCCGCCCGGACTACCTCGAACACATCGCTGGCCGTGACGAGGCCGGCATCCAAATGGTTCCCGAGATAAAGGTGAAACTCCATAAGACGCTCAGTCCTTCATGAAGCGGTGCCAGGACGCGGTTTCCGTGGCGATGGACTCCGCGTCCCAGAGCGGCGCGTCACGCCATTTCTCGATATGCCGGACCATTTCGGCGACGCCATCGGTGAAGGACATCTCCGGCCGCCAGGAGGTGTGGGCCGTGATCTTGGAGATATCGGCCCAGGTCGCCTCCGGTTCCCCCGGACGGCGTGGGAGATGGATGATCCCGACCGGATCAAGCAGATCCACCAAGGTGAGGATGCTCTGCGGGTTGCCGGCCCCGAGATTAAAGACTTCTCCGGGCCGCGCCTCAGTCGCGACGGCCAGGAAGGCCCTGGCCACGTCCGTCACATACAGAAAGTCCCGTCGTTGTCTCCCGTCGCCCACGACCGTCAGGGGTTTGCCGGCCAACTTCTGTTTGAGAAACACACCGAACACGGCGCCGTAAGCCCCGGTGGTGCGAACTCGGGGGCCATAGGCGTTGAAGATCCGGACGGCGTTGACCGGCAGCCCGTAAAGCTCCCCCCAATGCACGACGGCCTGCTCGCCCTGATATTTCGAGAGGGCGTAGGGATAACGGGGGTCGATCGGGTGAGCCTCGTCGGTCGGCGTCGCGGCAAGGCCGTAGCAGGACGAGGAGGCCGCATAGACGAAACGTTGCACGCCCGCTCGGCGGGCGGCTTCGAGCACGCGCACCGTGCCCTGGACATTCACGTCCATATACCGGGTCGGCATATTGATCGACGGGACGATGTCGCCGATCCCGGCGAAATGGAACACCAGGGTGACGGCGTCGAAATGAGGGCTCTCCGGCTCGATCTCCATGATGTCCGCCAGAACGGTCTCGACATCTGGGTCGTCGGCGACATGGGCGAGATTGTCCCGGTGGCCGCCGCTCAGATCGTCGAGCACCCGGACACGGTAGCCGGCCGCCAACAGGACATCGACCATATGGCTGCCGATGAATCCGAAGCCGCCCGTCACCAGGGCGATGGGCTTTGCCGGCGGCCCGTTGTTATTCCGAATCGCCGCCGCCATCAGCGGGCCTGGATCGCCTTGAGGCGTTTTACATTGAAGTAGCGATCGTCCTCGAGGCTGTCCGGCAGGAGACCCGACGAAAAGGCATCGGACAAGTCCGCGACGGCTTCTTCGATCGAATGCTCGGGCACAAAGCCGAGGGCCTGTTCGATCTTTTTGGACGAGATGTGATAGGAGCGCAGATCGTCGCTCGGGGTCGTGACCACACCGATGTCGCCCGCATCGGCCTGGGTCTCCTCGACAGTGGATTTGACCTTCCGGGCGATCTCGGCGACGCTTTGGTTCTGATAGCCGCAATTGAAGGTCTCTCCGGCGATCCGGCCGTCCTCGACGGTCAAAAGGAGCAGGTAAAGTGCCACCATGTCCTTCACATGGAGATTGGGGCGCAGTTGCGTGCCGCCGAAGACGGTGATCTTCCCGTTGTTGACCGCATGGTTCGTGAGGATGTTGACCGTAAGGTCGAGGCGTTGGCGCGGTGCGTATCCGCACAACGTCGCCGGGCGGATGGTGACGCAGATGAAGTCCGGGCTCTGATGCTTGAACAACAGCGGTTCGCAGAGGCCCTTGTATTTGTTGTACAGGGTCAGCGGAACGAGAGGATGGTCCTCGGTCACTTCCGCCGCCTCCGAGACGCCGTAGACCGAACTGGACGACGCGTAGATGAAGCGCCGCACCCCGGCTGCCTTCGCCGCGATCACCATGGGCTCGAAGGCGTGATAGTTGATGCTCTCGCTGAGCGCCTCGTCGAGTTCAAAGCTCGCGTCGTTGGAGATACAGGCCAGGTTGATGACCGCGTCGACCCCTTCGAGGGCACGCTCCAGGGCCGGCAGGTCCCGAATATCGCCCTTGATGACCCGCAGATTGGGATGATCCTTCGGCAGGAAGTCGTCCCCGAAGAACATGATGTCGAAGACGGTGACGCGATATCCCTCGGCCAGCAGGGCCGGTGTGAGAAGGCTGCCCACATAGCCGGCGCCCCCGGTGATCAGAACATGGTCGAAGCGGCGCTTCATTTCCTCATCCTCTCAGCACATAGGTCGGGTCCAGGGAGCGGATCTGATCCAGATAGCGCCGCCCCCATGCGACCATTTCGGCCAGTCCTTCGTCCCAGCCGATGTCGGGCGCCCAGCCGAGTTCGGACCGCAGCGCGCTGGAATCCAGCCAATAGCGCGAGTCCTGGCCGAGCCGGTCGTCCGTCATTTCACAAAGCTCTTCAAAATCGATGCCAAGTGCCGCCGCCGTGCGTTCGACGACCTCGCGGATGCTGGTCGGGTTCTCGGGTCCGCAATTGAACACCCGGCCGGTGGGGCCGTGGTCGGCGATCAACCGGATCGCTTGCGCCAGATCGCGGGCATGGAGATAGGATTTTTCCGCCCGTCCGCCGCCATGGAGCGGCAGTTTCTGCCCGGTCAGACCGCACAATACGGCCTTGGGGATAACCCGGTGCAACAATTGACCCGGGCAATAGCAGTTGGAGGGGCGAATAATCGTCATTGGGAAGTCGAGGAATTTCGAGGCCGACAGCAGATAGAAGTCGAAAGCGGCCTTGGATGCGGCATAGGGGCTCGACGGGCGGACCGGGTCGTCCTCCCGCGCCGCATGGTCGACGGCGCCATAAAGCTCCGACGTGCCGATATGGATGAAGTGTTCCATCCACGGGCGTTTCGCCAGTTCCTCCGCCAATCGGGTCAGACCCATGGCGTTGGTCTCGAAGAAGCGCCAGCTATGCTTCCAGGAGACGGCGCCTTCGCCCTGGGCCGCATAGTTGATGATGATCTGCGGCTGTTCGGCGTCGAGCAGCTCCAAGAGCAGATCCAACTCATAGGTGACGTGCCGCGCGTGATAGCTGAAGCGCTCCCGGCGCTCGATCCCGAGGGAGAAGGGCTCGGCGCGCAGGGGATTGCGCCCGATTCCGAGGACGGCTTCCGGCTCCGCGTGGTCCAGAAGGTGCAAGGCGGTATGGATGCCGAAGGATCCACCACCGCCGAGGACGGCATATTTCTTTCCACTCACGACATCACCATTTCGTCTTGTTCGTTTGAAGGGCTGGGTGGGAAACCAGGCTATGCCAGACCAAGGCCTGAAAGGCCTCGGACAGCGGCGTGACCAGATCCGGTTCGGGTGATGGGACGACGATGCAGACATCCGCTTTCGCCGCCGCGTATCCGTCTGCGCGCCCGACGACGGCGAGGACGGTCATGTCGCGATCCAACGCCTCGTCGATGGCGTTGACGAGATTGATCGATACCGCGCGTTCTTTGTTGCCGCCGCCGACCGAGAAGATCAGGACGGCATCGTCGGCCCGGCCTCGGCTGGTTCTCAGCCATTGCTGGAAAACCGTCTCCCAGCCCTCGTCATTGGTCCGGGCGGTCAGTTCGGAGACGTTATCCGTGGGGGCGTAGGCTTCAATGCCGCAGAGCTTGCGGAAATCGTTGACCGCGTGGCTGGCATTGCCGGCGCTTCCGCCGACGCCGAGGACGAAGAGGCGGCCTCCGGCCTCCCGTGTCGCCAGCAGGGTCTCGGTCATCCGGCTCAGGAGATCCTGGTCGAGCGTAGCGCAGATCCGTGTCGCCGCGTCAAAGAACCGCTCGAAATGGGCGTTATCCATATTCGATCTCCTATCGGACGAGGCCCTTCGAAACCTTGGCGATGGCTTCGACGGTGTCGTCCGCTTCGCGTGCCGCATAGCGCTCGTTGAGATAAAGGGCGAAGCTGGTTTCAGTCGCCCGTTCGGCCACCGGGGTGGCGCAGGGACCTGCTAGATGCGGGCGCAGCCAAGGCCAAGTCGACGCGCAATACTCGTAGTGCGGATTTAGCGGGATGCCCTCGGCGCGAACGGCGTTGGCAAAATCCTTGACGGTGACCCGTATCCTGTCGGGATCGACGAAGATCGGAAGGATGAAGGGCGAGATATCACCGTCCCAGCCGGTCATCGGGCGGCAGGGGCCGTCGATCTTGCTCAACGCGTCACAGACCGCCGTCACATAGCCGCGGCGGGCGCGGATGGAGTCGTCGAGGCGCGCTAAAGACGCCGTGCCGATCGCGCAGGAGATCTCATCGGTGTGGAAATTAAGCCCGGGTCCAAGGAATTGCGTCGGATCGCGATCGTCGAAGTCTTCCCGCCAGCTCGGTTTACCACGGTCGGAATGGGCCAGCAGCGCCTGCCACAAGGTTTCGGAGATGGTATAGGTGATCCCACCGCTGCCCCCCGAGATATGGGCTTTCCGGTACATGGTTGAAAAGGCCGCGACATCGCCGAAGCGGCCGACGGGCACGCCGTCGTGGCGGGCGAAATGGGCCTGGGAGGCGTCCTCGACGACTTGGAGGCTGTGGGCCTTTGCGAAAATCATGATGGATGTCATGTCGCAGGCGAGACCGGCGGCGTGGACGACGATCAGGGCTTTCGTACGGCCGGTGAGGTGTTTCTCCAAGCCTGCCGGATCGAGATTGTAGGTCCCGGGGGCGGCGTCCGCGAGGCAGGGGACGAGGCCGGCCAGAATCACCGCGCCATAGGTCCCGGGATCGCAGATCGGCGGGACGATCACCTCGGAGCCGGCGGGAAGGTCGAGGGCCTTCAGGCAAATGAATACGGCGGCACTGCCGGTCGCGACCGGGTCGGCGAAGCCAGCGCCCATCTTCCGGGTGAACGCCTCGGCATAGGCCTGTTCGAAGGGGCCGCCATAGCCCGGGTCCGCGCCGCTTTCGGCGTAGTGATCGAGGACCGCGAGGACCGCCTTCCGTTCATCGGCACCTAACGCTTGCCGCATCGGCATCGGTTCCGCGCGGACGGGGGCGCCGCCGTCGATCGCCAGTCGGGCCGCTCCGGTCATGATCCGCTCCCGGCCGTCCGGGGGAGGCGGAGACCGTCGCCGACCGCGTCCGCCGGGTGAGGATGTGCCGAAAGGTCGGTCGACAAACGCACGAATCGGTCGCGCTTGGCCAGGAACGTGTCGGCGAGCCTGTCGTCCTCCGCCTTGGGGATCAGCTTCGTGCTGAGCGGCCCATCGGCATCCGCGATCCGCCAGTCTTGCCCGAGATGGGGGAGGAAACGCTCGAAATCCGCCGTGAGGTCGCACTCCAGGTCGTAGTTGCGGCGGGCCACATCGTCGAGGCTGTCGCAGGACAGGACGGGTGTTCTGGTCCGATAGAGCAGTTGGCCCCGGTCCAATTCGCTGTCCATGACGAATAGCGAGGCCCCGATCGGCCAGCCGTTGAGGATTCCCCATTTGAAGGCGTCGAGCCCTCGGTTCTGCGGCAGCAGCGCCGGGTGGCAGTTGATAACCGTTCTGCCGTCGATGAAGTGATGGGGGAATTTCTTGGCGCCGATGCATGTCACGAAGATATCGACGGCCCCGTCCGGCCCAGGAGCGTTGAGAACCGACTCCGCCCCCTCATCCCAGCTCTCGATCTCGACATAGCGAACGCCGTGGGCACGGTAGAAGGGGACGGGATCAAAATCCAGCAGTTGCCAGGGTCGCTCTTGCCAACGTTCTGTCCGGCTCTTGGCGGGTGCGTAGGTGAAAGGGAAGGCGAAGACCGTAATGGCGCGATAGCGGGCCAGCATTTTGGTGACCACCTCGACGGTCTTTCGGTGGCCGGTCTGATAGCTGAAGACGCCGACATGGAGGGTCATTGGCCGTGCGCCTCCGCCTTCGCGGTCGCCGATCCCCAATGGCCATCATATTCCGACAGAACCGCGGCCATGAAGGCCGACTCGTCGGAGCAGTGTCCTGGCGGATCATAGCGGTGCCCCTCCGGAAGCCGATAGACGAACTCTTGCTCGAACGCCCAACGGATATTCCGCCAATCCATCCACTGGTTGCACCATTTGGTCGCCGATTTGGCGACGGTGGCGGGATCGACGACATAGCCGCGCTCCGCCACGATCCCGCCTTCATCGAGAACGGTGTAGAAGAGATCCTCCGGCGGGTGCCGCAGGATATGGAACATCTCCTCTCCGTCGTCGGCTCCTCGTAGGTCGCTGAAGAAGCGCGCGTCATGGGTATGCAGATCGCAGATCAGATCGTCGGGGATCGCATCCTTCGACACGCCGGCCGTATAGAGTTGGGCGCAGCGGATGACGAAGCCGTCCGTCCGGGGAAAGAAGACGGAAACCGGGTCGCCCGGGACCCGTTTCGGGTCATCGGCGGAGGGATGGAGGTCGCGATAGGACGGATGCAGGCTCGCCATTTGCGCCCGATATCCGGCATCGGACGGGATATTGAGGCTTGGGCCGGTCGTGGAGATCCCTTCGCTGGCCAGCGCCGCCATGAAATCCTGGGTCTGGGCACGCCAGGGGACCGTCAGCACCGCCTTCTTACCTGCCCGCAAGTGCCGTCGGATCCCGCTCAGATAGGTGTTCGCATAGTAGGCGTCCGCCCCGGGCGACACAAAATCGGCACCCAGCGCCTGCGCCCGGACATAGGCATCCCAAAGTGCAAAGGACGTAACCCGCCGTGACCATCGCACCCGGTTCGAAATCAGCGGGCTTGAGGGGCTGACAAGCCAATCGGGGAGGACTTCATAGCGAATGCTGCAGATCTTCTGAAGCGCCGCAATCGCGTCATGGTCCCGGAAAGCCTCTATTCCTTGCTCAGTGGTATGTATCAGGACGGTGACCGGCGCGTCACGTGCGATGGCCGGAAGGTTGGTTGGCGCGAGCGCACAGGCGATGGGCCCCCGGAGGGCGTGCTCGATGAAGGTATCGCCCCAGGCGCTGATGTGCAGCAGGAACCCGGGCCGGTCCGACGGGGACAACTCGGAGCGGATATGGGCACGGCGGGACCGCATCTCGTCGATCAGCCGGATCATCAGGGACTCTTCGCCGTCGGGCTCCACCCAGGCTGTGTGCCCGTACATGTCACGTGCTTCTTGTTCGAGCCGGTGATGTTGGAGATGCACCCCGTAATCAATGACCGTCTGTCGAATATTCGGGAGCAGCTGGCGCATCAGGGGGCAGCCCGGATTATCGTCCATAACCTGTTGCGCCAGTTGGGCGGCGGTCCTGGCGTCGAACCCGAACAGAGCGATAAAGGCAACGCAGCTCTTGCCCGACACCCCCTCGAGGGATTTGAGGCCATAGGGCAGAGCGCGGTTTTGCCCCTGCATCATGTAGAAGAGGGCTTCCCGTTGCTTTTCCTCCGGAATGCTGAGCAGTCGGATCGCGAGCGCGGCGCCGTCCATGGTTCTGGCCTCGGTCCCGCCGGCTACTCTTTCACGAAGTAGCTAAGCTTGGTCGTATAGTTCAGGCGCTCCAGCCGGATGTTGCCGATGCCCAGCGTGTCCTGCAGAACCTGGTGCGCCGCGGACGAATCCCAGCCGAGGCTACCCATCATGACGACCGCGCCTTTCGGCATCCTCGGCCACAACGCTTTGAGGGCGGCCAGCTCCGGCTTGTACAGGCTGATGTGAAGGACAAGCATCGCACAGACGATGTGCGGGTTTTCCTCCAGGAAGGGGCCGATCGTGTCCTCGACATTCCCTTCGACGATCTCGACCTTCTTCATCTGGTTGAAGGTGATGGACCGGTTGAAGAGATCGACGGATTCATAAACGAGATCGCGGGAGTAGGGTTTGCACTCCTTCTCCGGATACAGGTCCACGCCCTCGACCCGGTTCACATAGCCGGCGAAATTCTCGAAACCATAGATCTTCCGCGTGTAGTTCCGGTGCTCGAAGATCTCCGAAATGTGGCCCAACGCGATGATGTTGAACGCATCCAGCACACCGATTTCGATAATGCAGCCATGAACGTTCTCGATCTTTTTGTAGAGATCGAGCAGCGTGAATAGCTTCGTGATTTCCTGAGTGCGGGTCACTCTCGGGAAATTGTAGAGGAGGACATCGGGGATCGAGGCGTGTTTCTCGACGAATTTGATGTAGTCCCCGAGAACTTCAATCTCCTCTTGCTTGTAGTTCCGGAAGTCGCTGTTGAGATTGTCCTTTTTTAGATCCATCGTTTTTTCCTTTCTGGAATGATGTTCCCTGCAGATCGGCTCTAGAGTTTCTGAAAGGCGACGAAGAGCTGCCCCCGGCCGAACATCGGACGGAAGCGTTTGGTGTCGAGGCCCGAGGATGGGCCATGGTCCAGACGGCGCTGGATCGCGGCGCAGAAATCCTGGATCCCCGTTGCGGTCTCGGTCATTGCCGGTTCGATTAGGTCGGCGATCTCCCGGGCGATCTCCAGATAGCGGGGAATCGGCGCTAGCGAATCGGCGTGCCAGGCTTCCATCTGCGTTGCCAACGCCAGGCCCGCCAAACGGTCCAGCGCGGCGCCGTCGACCCCGATGTCGCCGGTCGGATCGACACGGTAGTCCAGCATCGCGGCGACATTGCGGTGGTAGTCCTCGATCGCGCGACGATTGACGCTGGCCGGCGTGACGTCGGGCGCCTTGAACCAACGCCAATCCGTTTTGAAGTCGGGGGACGTGCCGCCGATCATGAACCGATCCCCGAAGGTCTCGATCATCTCGTTCAGGGTCAGTGTGACGTTCTTCCAGCCGAGCAGGAGGGTGTGTGTGGCCCATTCCGACTTTGGGCGCCGCATCCCGGCCATGGTGTCCAAGTCGGGCCCAAAGATGCGGACGATTTCGTCGACCATATCGTCGTCCGCCACCCCCTCCGACTTCAGGATGGGTTTCAGGAGCCGCCGAGAGCTCTCGGCAAAGACCGAGATGGGCGAGATCGAGGTGGCGACGACCATGCCGCCTGGGCGGCAAAGATCGCCGGCAAAGCGCAGCAGTGCCGCCGGGTCGTCCTCGCCGGGGAACACGCCTTCAGCCAGAACCAGATCGTAAACCGGTTCCGCCGAACCGTCGGGTAGTTTCGCCTGAACCACCCGGACATCGTCGCATGGGAAATCGCCGGCAGCGACGCGGGCTCTCAGGGTTTCAACGACGCTTGGGTCCTTGTCGGCGAGCACCATTTGCGCTGGGCCGAACCGGGCGAAGAAGCCGGCCGCGTCGGCACTGCCGGGGCCGATTTCGAAATAGCGTTTTCCTGCGATCCAAGCGGGCGGAAACCCAAGGCGGGAATAGAGCAGGAGTCGTGAGATGAATACTGAGGAGGGCGACATTACCTACCATAGTAATTGTTGGAATTGACGCATCTTTAGGGTGTGTCTCTAAGTGTTGCCTCCTAACTCTAAAAAAACCCGGTCCCGATTTTATGCGAATTACCTTATCCTTAATCGTAAGTCTTTATTTTCATCAGGAATAGGGTTTGTTTCTGAATAAACCTATAATGGAAAAGTAAAAAAGAATGGCGGACAAATTCTTCGGGCAAGGGAGCGATCCCGCATCCCGCGCGACGTACCTTGCGGTCATGGAGCGGGACCCGACTCTCCTTGAGGGCAGGATGGTTCTCGGGCCCGTCGCGACCTCGTCTTTCATGGGCGATCCGAAGCGTTTCGCGTTCAGTTTCTCACGGTACAAATTCGTCAACCGGATGCTTGAGACAGCCGGGAGCGTCGTGGAGATCGGCTGTCAGGAGGGACTGGGCGGCATGGTTGTCGCTCACGCAAGGCGCGAATATCTCGGGCTCGATTTTTTCCGGGAGCATATCGAACATGCCCTGGCCCATGTCGCGCCCCACAAACCCAATATGGATTTCCGCGGTCACGACATTCTCGACGGTCCGGTGGTCGACAGCCGGGGCGAAGCGTTCGACGGGGCGTTTTCCCTGGATGTGGTCGAGCATATCAGCCCCGATCAGGAGCATCTCTATTACCGGCATATCGCAGAGTCCTTGAGACCCGGTGGCATTGCGGTGATCGGCACCCCGTCCCTCGAATCCCAGGTACATGCTTCCGAAGCGTCGCGGATCGGGCACATCAACTGCAAGTCGGGTCCGGACCTGGCCGAGACCTGCCGCGCCTATTTCAAGACGGTGCTTTCGTTCGGGATGAATGACGAGGTGGTTCACACCGGTTTCCCGGCGATGAGCCACTACCTCTTCGCGGTCTGCATCGACCCGCGTTGACGATGCCCAGGAATTCCGAAAGGCAAGGCGGGACGGACGTGCGCAACCCAGCGAAACGGATCGGCAACAAGATCTGCACCATCGACGAACTGGTCGGTTTCCTTGGGACGTTTCCGCGGCCGAAGCGCATGAAGGTGATCATGTGTCACGGGGTCTTCGATATCGTTCACCCCGGGCATCTGAGGCACCTGCTCTATGCCAAGAGCAAGGCGGATGTCCTGGTCGCGAGCATCACCGCCGACCGGCATATCGTCAAAGGGACCTACCGTCCGCATGTCCCGCAGGATCTGCGGGCGCAGAATCTGGCGGCCCTGGAGATGGTGGATTATGTCGTAATCGACGATAACCCGACCCCGCTGGAGAATATCCGTCGTCTCCAACCGGATTTCTTCGCCAAGGGCTATGAGTACATCGCCCAGGGAGTTCAGCCGAAGACCTCCGAAGAGGCCGAAATCGTCGGCTCCTATGGTGGACAGATGATGTTCACGCCGGGAGATGTGGTCTTTTCGTCCTCCCGGCTGATCGAGCAGGGACCGCCCCGCCTCGGGATCGAAAAGCTGCTGGCGCTGATGAAGGCCTCGGATCTCTCCTTCGGCGATATCCGGGCGAGTTTGGAGGCCATTCGGGAAAGCGGGCCGGCGGTTCATGTGATCGGCGACACGATCGTCGACACCATCACGCGAACCTCCATGCTCGGCGCGCAGGGTAAGACCCCGACCATCAGCGTGCTCTACGATACCAAGGAGGACTATGTCGGCGGGGCCGGGATCGTGGCGAAACATATGCGGGCCGCCGGCGCACAGGTGACGTTCTCGACCGTGCTGGGGGACGACGCGCTCAAGGACTTCGTTCTGGAAGACCTGGCGGAAGCCGGTGTGAAGGTCGATGCGACCATCGATGCGACCCGTCCCACCACCAACAAGAACGCCATCGTCGCCAACGACTACCGGCTGCTCAAGATCGACACGCTGGACAACCGGTCCATCGACGACCGGACAGTCGAAAGCATGGCCAAGTCGATCGGGACGAGCACGGCCGACATCCTGGTCTTCTCGGACTTTCGCCACGGCATCTTCAACAGCCGGACGATCCCAAGCCTGATCGCCGCGATCCCTCCGGACGCCTTCAAGGTCGCGGACAGCCAGATCGCCAGCCGATGGGGCAACATCACAGATTTCAAGGGCTTCGACCTCATCACGCCCAACGAAAAGGAAGCGCGGTTCACGCTGGCGGACCAGGACACCGGGGTGAGGCCGCTCTCGATCAAGCTGTTCAAAAAGGCCGAATGCAAAACCTTGATCATGAAGATGGGGCCGCGCGGGATCCTGACCGTCTGGGATAGCCCGGACGATCCGTTCAAGAGCGCGTTCACGGTCGACAGTTTCGTAGACGACCTGATCGACCCTGTCGGGGCCGGGGATGCGCTTCTCGCCTATTCGGCCCTGTCCCAGAAGATCACCGGGTCGTCCGTCGTCGCCAGCATCGTTGGCAGCTTCGCGGCGGCCTGTGAATGCGAGCGGGACGGAAACATCCCGGTCACGACCGAAGCCGTCTTGAAGAAGCTCGACCAGGTCGAGCGCCAAGCCGCCTATGACTACGAATAGAGACGGCCTCCGTTTCGTGATCGCCGGGCTGGGGGTTCAAGGCGCCAAACGCCGCCATGTCGCGGGTGGCCAATGCGTCGCGACAGTCGACCCGGTCCATGAAGAGGCGGATTTCAGGTCTTTGGAGAGTGTGCGGGCCGATCGCTATGACGCCGCCATACTCTGTGTGCCCGACGGGGAAAAGAAGGCGTTGATCGACCGGCTGGTCGACGGCGGCAAACATGTGCTGGTCGAAAAGCCGATGCCCCTGGATGCCGCTTGGCTGACCGATCTGGAACGGCGGGCGCGGGCGCGGTCCGTCGTCGTTCAGTGCGCGTACAATCACCGTTTCGAGCCTCATATCGCAGCGGTCCGAGGCCTTTTGGCCGAGGGCCGGGTCGGCCGACCGCTGGCCATGCGCCTGTTCTATGGCAATGGCACGGTGCGCCTCGTGCGGGACTCGCCGTGGCGGGATCAGGGGGCCGGCATCATCCATGACCTCGGCTCTCACCTGATCGACATCGTCCATTTCTGGTTCGGGGGGATTGGCGACCGCCTGGACCCGGTCGCCATCGACCGTTTCGAGGCCCGGGCCCCCGACCATGCGCGCCTTGTGCTTCAGGGGTGCGATGTCCATCCGGCGGTGATGATGGAAATGTCCTATCTGTCTTGGCGGAACAGCTTCGCCGCCGAGATCTGGGGGGATGCGGGCTCGGTTCATATCGACGGCCTGTGTAAATGGGGGCCGTCGAGGCTTACCGTGCGGGAGAGGGTGCTGCCGGCCGGGCGCCCCCCCGAGTGGACGGAGGAACGCGTTCAAGCCGACCCGACCTGGCACCTTGAATTCGATGATTTCCAGCACCGGATTGCGTCCGGGGTGTCGACGGACCTTTCGCGTGACCGGGATATCGCGGCCGTGCTCGGTACCGCCGAAAAGGAGATGGGGCCATGACGTCCTATACGCTCGGCGTTGCCGGTCTCACCCATCTCGGCTTGGTGCAAGCAGGAACCTTCGCGGCGAAAAGGTTCCGGGTCGTCGCGTTCGATCCTGACGGCGCCCATGTCGACGCCGTGAAGGCCGGAAGGCTAGGGCTGCACGAGCCCGGGTTGGCGGACCTGCTGGCAGATCGATCGGGTCTTCTCGATTGGACCGCCGATCCGGCGGAACTGGCTCAAGCGGACGTGGTTTTCCTGACCTGCGATGTTCCGGTCTCCGCGACGGGCGACAGCGACCTATCCGCCGTCAAGACCCTGCTGGAAACGGTCGTTCCCGCCCTGTCGGCTTCGGCCCTGCTGGTCATCCAAAGCCAGGTTCCGCCGGGGTTTACCCGCGGAATCGATTTTGCCAAGGAGCGGCTGTTCTATCAGGTGGAAACGCTGGTGTTCGGGGAGGCCGTGTCGCGGGCCGCCAAACCGCCGGTCCTGATCGTCGGCAAGGCGGATCCCACCGGCGACGTGCCGCCGGCCTATGAGGCGGTGCTCTCTGCCTTCGATTGCCCGCGATTCGAGATGGGCTATGAAAGTGCGGAACTCGCCAAGATCTCCATCAACGCTGTTCTCGCGGCGAGCCTGGGCATGGCCAATACGTTGGCGGACCTGAGCGAGGCGGTCGGCGCCTCCTGGTTGGAGATCGAGCCGGTTCTGCGCAGTGATCCCCGCATCGGTCCCAAGGCCTATGTGAAAGCGGGTTTGGGAATTGGCGGCGGCAACATCGGCCGGGACCTGACGACCATCCGGAAAATGGCCTCGGCCTCGGGGACCGACGCGCGGGTGGTGGCGGCGATCTCGGAGAACAGCGCGCGGGCGAGGGATTGGCTGTTTCGCCGCGTCCGTGCCGCGCTCGATTTGTTGCCGGAGGATGCTGGAATCGCGGTCCTCGGTTTGGCTTACAAGCCCGGGACGGCTTCGACACTGAACGCGCCCGGGATCCGTCTGCTCGATATGGTGGCGGCGGGACGACACCCGATTCTCGTCCACGATCCCGAGGCGGACTTCGAGGGCCGACCGGGGGTCACGCGGGTCAGTGAAATGCAGGAGGCGGTGGCCGCCAGCCGGATCGTCGTCATCGCCACGGCCTGGCAAGACTATGCGGCTCTCGTGCCCTCGATGCTCCCTTGCGACGGATGTGCGGTGATCGATCCGTTCGGAATTCTGGACGGGGACACCTTTGCCGACCACGGGCATTTCTATGCCCGCCTGGGGAGCTCTGAGAAAGGAATGCATGATGTCGAGTAAGGAAACGGGGCGGTTCGTGGTCATCGGAGGCGGCGGTTTCGTGGGATCGGCTGTGGTCGCGTCACTGTCCGCCCTGGGGCGGGAGGTCGTTTCGCTGGGGCGCCCGGCCGTCGATCTGCTGCAGCCCGACGCCCTGGCCGGGCACCTCAAGGAAGGGGACCGGGTCATTGCCGTCTCGGCGACGGCGCCCTGTAAGACCCGGGAAATGCTGCTGGACAATATCCGCATGGCGAATGCCATGGCCGCCGCCCTGGAAGCGGCCACCCCGGCCCATCTCACGGTTGTCAGCTCCGACGCGGTCTATGCCGATCAGGACTGTCCCTTGACGGAAGAGAGCTGGCGTCAGCCCACCGATTTTCACGGCATGATGCATATGGCGCGGGAGCAAATCCTAAAATCCGCTCTTGGCGGGGATCGTTGCCTGATACTGCGCCCCAGCCTGCTCTACGGAGCCCGGGACCCCCACAACGGATACGGTCCGAACCGCTTCCAGCGGTTGGCGCTATCCGGCGAGCCGATCCGTTTGTTCGGGGCGGGGGAGGAGAAACGCGATCATGTGCTGATCGACGACGCCGCGACGGTCATCGCCCGAGGTGCCGCGGAGGGGCTAACGGGGAGTTTGAACATCGCGACCGGACGGTCCGTCAGCTTCATGGATGTCGCTAAACTGACCTGTGACTGCGTCGGCGGTGAAAGCCGTATCGAGACGACCGAGCGCCGGAATCCCATCGTCCATCGCCATTTCGATATAGCCGCGCTGAGGCGCTGGCTCCCGGACATTCGTTTCACGCTCCTGGAAGACGGCATCCGACAGGTCGTGGCGGAGGCCCGCGATGTCGGCTGAGGTCAATCTTCTGGCCCGGCTGCCCGTCAGCAAGCGCAACATCGAGAAGCGCAAGGAGGCGAAGGATCCCGAGGTTGTCCGGATCGCTCGCGAATTCGGGGAGACCTTCTTTGACGGTCCCCGCGATTACGGCTATGGCGGGTATGGCTATGACGGGCGGTGGCGGCCGGTGGCGGAGGATATCGTCGCTCATTTCGGCCTGAAACCCGGGGAACGGGTTCTGGATGTCGGATGCGCGAAGGGTTTTCTGGTCGCCGACCTCATGGCGGTCTGCCCCGGCCTGGAAGTCTTCGGTCTCGACATTTCGGACTATGCGGTACGGCACTGCCATCCGGATGTGATAGGGCGTCTTCATGTTGGGAGTGCCGACGATCTGCCCTTCCCGGACGCGTCGTTCGATTGCGTCCTGTCGATCAATACACTGCACAATCTGCCCCGTCCCCGTCTGATCACCGCCCTGCGGGAGATAGACCGGTTGAGTGGGGCGCGGAGCTTCGTGCAGGTCGACAGCTATCACGATGCCCGCCAGAAAGAGAT
Organism: Alphaproteobacteria bacterium; assembly: GCA_024743275.1. Lineage (GTDB taxonomy): Bacteria > Pseudomonadota > Alphaproteobacteria > JANSWW01 > JANSWW01 > JANSWW01. Next base: position 478,507 of record JANSWW010000001.1, on the reverse strand, counting down.
TTTCGAGAGCTGGGTTCTGACGGCCGAGTTCCACGACTACCCTTCGGGATGGTTGGCGCTGTTCGCCGAGGCGGGCTATCGTGGAGATCACGCTTGGACCGTGATTGGGTAGGTGCATTATGACGCGTCCGGGCCACAATGAGGGATTCGACGTCTCGGCGGCGCGGCGGCGCTGTCTCGGCTACCGACGCCGTATCCTCGGCATGTCGCAGAAGGTGAGCGCCCTTCATGCTGCGCCGGCCTTCTCCTGCATCGAACTGACCGACACCATCTATTACGGCCTGATGGACCGTCGCGGCAGCGAAGACGACGACGTTTTTCTCATGTCCAAGGGGCATGGCTGTCTCGTCCAGTACCTCATCCTGAACGATCTCGGCATCCTCTCCGACGCGGATATAGATCTGTACTGCACGGCGGAGGGGCGGCTCGGCGCCCATCCCGACTACGGGGTCCCGGGAATCGCGGCGGCGACCGGTTCGCTCGGCCATGGCCTCGGAATGGCGGTGGGGATGGCGCAGGCGGATCGTATCCTATCCCGGAGCACTCGGGTCCACGTTCTCCTCTCCGACGGCGAAATGCAGGAGGGGTCCAGTTGGGAAGCGGTGATGATGGCGGCCAATCTCGGTCTTTCCAGTGTCATCGCCTATCTCGATCTCAACGACTTCCAGGGGCTCGGGCGGACCAGTGCCCTGCATCCCGCCTTCTATCCAGTGGCGGACAAATGGCGGGCGTTCGGGTGGGAGGTCGCCGAGGTGGACGGCCATGACGCCGCGGCGATCCATGAGGCGGTGACCCGGCGGAGCATGGAAAAGCCGTTTCTGCTTGTCGGACGCACGGTGAAGGGTCGCGGCGTCTCCTTCATGGAGAACGAGCCGATCTGGCATTACCGCTCACCCAGTGCCGAGGAATATGGCCAAGCGCTCTCCGAACTGACCGAGGTGACGTCCCGCCATGCGTAATCGGTTCGCTCAAACGATCTACGACATCGCCTGCCGCGATCCACGGATCGCCATGGTCGTCGCGGACATCTCGCCGGCGGGCGCGATGTCGGAGTTCGCCGAACGCTTTCCCGACCGGTTCATCAATGTCGGCGTGGCGGAGCAGGTCATGATCGGCATGGCGGCGGGAATGGCGCTTCGGGGGCTGCGGCCCTTCGCTTACACGATCGCGACGTTCGCTCTGTTTCGGCCGTTCGAGATGGTGCGGGACGACCTCGCCTATCAGGGATTGCCGGTCACGGTCGTGGGCATCGGGGGTGGGCTCGCCTATTCGACCCTGGGGGGGACCCATCTGGCCCAGGATGACATCGCCGTGGCGTCCGCCGTCCCCGGGTTGCGGGTGCTCGCCCCCTGCGATCCCGCCGAGACCGGGGACGCCGCGGAGTTTCTCGCCGCCGAGGCCGAAGGGCCGACCTATCTTCGGCTCGGCAAGGCCGGGGAGCCGATTCTGACCCAAGAAGCAACGGACCCCTTCGTGCCCGGCCGGGTGCGCTGTCTGCGCGCCGGGGCCGGTACCGTTATCCTCGGCTATGGCCCCATCCTTTCTCTCGCGATGGACCTTTCTGACCGCATCGCCGAACAGACCGGCGTTCCCGCGACCGTCGTCAATGTCCACACGCTCAAACCCCTCGACCATGAGGGCTTGCGCGGCCACCTGTCGGCCCATGATCGCGTGATCGTCCTGGAGGAGCATGTCGCGACAGGCGGTCTTGGCCAGAGGATCAGAAGCCTCGCCTACGATCTCGACAGGCGCCCCAGGATCGGTGTTGCCGCCCTGCAGGACCGGTTCATCCATCGGTACGGATCCCGAGACGCCCTGCTAGCCGAACATGGCCTCACTCTTGCAACGCTGCTCTCCAAATGGCGGGAGATGTGACTGATGACCACCTGGACGGCCGAGACCGTCGCGCAACGGATCGACATTTTCGCGGACGGCGCCGATCTGCGTTCGATCGAGCGCGATGCCGGGAATCCGTTGATCCGGGGGTTCACCACCAATCCTACGCTGATGCGCAAAGCGGGTATCGACGACTATGAGGACTTCGCCAAAGCGGTCCTCGCCCGCGTTCCGGACAAGCCGGTGAGCTTCGAGGTGATCTCCGACGAGTTCGCGGAAATGGAAAGGCAGGCCCGGCGAATCGCCTCCTGGGCCGAGCATGTCTTCGTCAAGATCCCGATCATGTCGACGCGGCGGGAGAGTGCCGTCGGGCTCATCGAGACGTTGTGCCGGGCAGGCGTCAAGGTGAACACCACCGCGGTCTTCTCGCCGACCCAGCTCGATCAGCTTCACCGGACCATTCCCAGGGACGCCACCGCCATCGTTTCCGTCTTCGCGGGGCGTATCGCCGATACCGGAATGGACCCGGTCCCGATCATGCGCGCGGCCAAAGATATGTTCGCCGACCATCCGGATGTGCGTCTGCTCTGGGCCAGCCCGCGAGAAGTTCTGAATGTGGTTCAGGCCGCGGAGGCCGGCGTCGACATCATCACCCTGACCGACGATCTGCGCGGAAAGCTGACCAGCCTGGGGAGGGATCTCGAGGAGTTCTCGCGTGATACCGTGGCGATGTTCCATGAGGACGCCGTGGCCTCGGGCTATCGGTTATAGGGTGCGGACAGGCCGCTTTCATTTTTCTGTCCAAAACCTATTTCCCTTGCTTGACAGAGGTGAGGCTTCCTCCTAAAACCCTGCTTCCCGACGCGCTGGACCGCCCCCGATGGCGGATCGCCGGACGTGAAACGGGGGTGTAGCTCAGTTGGTTAGAGCGCTGGCCTGTCACGCCAGAGGTCGCGGGTTCGAGCCCCGTCACTCCCGCCATTTTTTCCCACCAGAAAACCTGCGACGATTGCCTCCGGCACTTACAAGCCGTTTGTACAATGGTGATGGTCGCTGTCTGCATCCCAAAAACCACCGACCGATTCGGCGGACCTGCGGTAACGTGACCATTGCAAGAAAAGCCGGGCATGGAACCGGCCTGAGAGAAGTCGGGATGCCGGGATAAGAGGTCGAATCGAGATGTCCGAGTTTCTGCGGTTTTACGGGAGCCATCAGATCATTCCGGTCCATCAGGACATCACCGATTTCGGCGATCATCTCGCCCGTCGCCGCTGGCTCTATCGGACGCTGGGGGTCAACCGGCTCGCCTTTCGCGGGGCATCGGTTCTCGAGATCGGTCCGGGAACGGGCGATAACGGTCTGGTGTATCCCTATCTCGGCGTTTCCAAGGTCACCTTCATCGAAGGCAACGCGGCGTCCGTCGCCACCGTTCGGGATAAGAACGCCCAGGGACTCTACGGCGATGTACCGGTCGAAATCGTCGAATCGGACTTCAACGCGGTCGATGGGCTGAGCGGCGCCTTCGACATCGTGATCTGCGAGGGCGTTATTCCGGGCCAGGACGATCCGGCCCGCTCGGTGCGCAAGGTCCTCGATTTCGCGACACCGGGCGGTGTCGTTGTGATGACCGCGACCTGCTACACCAGCATGTTGGCGGAGATTCTCAGACGGGCCATGCGTTTTTGGCAGTGCGGGACAGGCGATCCGTTCGAGGAGCAGACCGCCAAGCTTGCCCGTTTCTTCGCGCCTGACCTCGCGGGTTTGCCGGGGATGAAACGCCTTCCGGCGGATTGGGTGCTGGACAATATCCAGTTTCCCTTTCCGCGGAACATGGTGTTTCCGCTCCAAAATCACCTGAAGGCCGTCGGGGAGGATGCCGTTGTGCTCGGCACCAGCCCGTCGATGACGGTGGACTGGCGCTGGTACAAGCAGATCGACCGGGCTTCGGAGGCTCGGAACGACCGGGCGGCCGCGGCGCTAGCCTTGCTGCAGCCCCATCTCATCGACTACAGGATCGACGCGTTCTCCCCACGCATCGGTGCCGTCACCGATGAGATCGAAGCGTTGGCCGAGGACGTGTTTCACGCTCATTTCGACGCCTGGTCGGTTGATGGAAATCGCGATCAGGGTATCCGGAAAGTCTGCGACCTCGCCGGGCGGATCAATGCCCTGATCGAGATGGAGTTCCCGCAGACCTCCAAAGCGATCAAGGCCTATCGGCGGTGTTTCAGCAACCCGTCCAATCCGGATTTCCGGGCTTTGGACGACGGGTTCCGGGAGTGGTTCGGCAGGGGGCAGCAGTATATCGCCCTGGAGAAGGTCTAGACAGAAGGGACAGGCCAGCATCCATTGTGCGCAGGGTGTGCGCAGGGTGTGCGCAGGGTGTGCGCAGGGTGTGCGCAGGGTGTGCGCAGGGTGCGCGGAGCACCGTATCCGCGCTACCCCCAGCAGGAGGCGATGAATCGCGCCAGGTTTCACGATTATTCCCGGAAAACGAAAAAACCCAATTATTGCCCGCAAGGGGGGCTTCCGCCTCTTTTTGTTGCCGTTTCTGCGTCCTGATGCCGCCAGAGGTCCGGCAGCGCTTTCGTTTTTTCTAATCCATGGCTATAAGCGGTGTCTCCGGAGGTGTAAGGGTACGAAATCCCTTTTCTTCGGCACCGCAGCACGCTTATAAAGCGGGCACATCCGATCCACAGGGATCGGACCCGAATCGGGGGATACGGGAATGGACGCGCTACTGTTGGAATATCTGCCGATCCTCATCTTCCTGGGGATCGCCATCGTCATGGCGACGCTGATGCTCGCCGCCTCGTTTGTTTTGGGCCCGAGCAGGCCGGACTCCGAAAAATTGTCCGCCTACGAATGCGGGTTCGAGGCGTTCGACGACGCCCGCTCCAAGTTCGACGTCCGTTTCTACCTGGTGGCGATCCTGTTCATCATCTTCGATCTGGAAGTCGCCTTCCTGTTCCCCTGGGCGATCTCCCTCGGCGATATCGGGGTGTTCGGATTCTGGTCGATGGTCGTGTTCCTCGGGATCCTGACCGTCGGCTTTATCTATGAGTGGAAGAAAGGAGCTCTGGAATGGGAGTGAGCCTGACCCGCGAGGGCGGTGTGCCCCTGGCGCCCGGTGCCGAGCAGGACGAACTGCTGGGCCGGGTCACCGGCGAGCTTCAGGACAAGGGCTTCATCGTCGCCAATCTCGACAAGCTGGTTGGCTGGGCGCGCAGCGGATCGCTGTGGCCGATGACCTTCGGGCTCGCCTGTTGCGCCGTCGAGATGATGCATACGGCGGCGAGCCGGTACGACCTCGACCGCTATGGCATCATTTTCCGGCCGAGCCCGCGTCAGTCGGACGTGATGATCGTCGCCGGGACACTGACCAACAAGATGGCGCCCGCCCTGCGCAAGGTTTACGACCAGATGGCGGAGCCGCGCTACGTGATCTCCATGGGAAGCTGCGCCAATGGCGGCGGCTACTATCACTATAGCTACTCCGTGGTGCGCGGCTGCGACCGCATCGTGCCGGTCGATATCTATGTGCCGGGCTGCCCCCCGACGGCGGAAGCGCTGCTCTACGGCATTCTGCAACTGCAAAAGAAAATCCAGCGGACGTCGACCATCGCCCGCTAAGGCGCGGTCCGGCTTCCGATTGACGCATCCCTTCCGGCTGGAGACGCCATGAGCCAGCATTTGAAAGACGTCGAAGACATTCTGACCCAGCAGCGCGCCGATGATGTGGTGCGGACGGAAACCCGTCTGGGCGAGTTGATGATCTGGACCCGGCCGCAGTCGATCGTCCGGTTGTTGACCTTTCTGCGCGACGACGCGTCCTGCTTGTTCAAGATGCTCGTCGACGTCACGGCGGTGGACTATCCGGAGGCCGAGGAGCGCTTCGAGGTCGTCTACAATCTGATGTCGACCAAGAACAACACCCGGATCCGGGTGAAGCTGACGACCGACGAGGAAAACCCGGTTCCCTCCGTCGTGCCGGTCTTCTCGGCGGCGAATTGGCTGGAGCGCGAGGTCTGGGACATGTTCGGGATCATGTTCTCCGGCCACCCGGATCTGCGCCGGATCCTCACCGACTACGGTTTCGAGGGGCATCCGCTGCGCAAGGACTTCCCGCTGACCGGTTATGTCGAGGTCCGCTATGACGAGGATCAGAAGCGGGTGATCTACGAGCCGGTCAAGCTGACCCAGGATTTCCGTAGCTTCGATTTCCTGTCGCCCTGGGAAGGCATGACCAAGCATCTGCCGGGCGACGAGAAGGCCGAGACGCCGGAGGAGGGCGCTCAGAATGGCTGAGAACCATATCAAGCCGCTGACCCTCAATTTCGGGCCGCAGCATCCGGCCGCGCACGGTGTGCTCCGTCTCGTTCTGGAGATGGAGGGCGAGGTGATCGAGCGGGCCGATCCGCATATCGGTCTCTTGCACCGGGGCACGGAAAAGCTCATTGAATACAAGACCTATCTTCAGGCGGTGCCCTATTTCGACCGGCTGGACTATGTCTCGCCGATGAATCAGGAGCACGGCTTCGCGCTCGGCGTCGAAAAGCTCCTGGATATCGAGGTGCCGAAGCGCGCCCAGTATATCCGCGTGCTCTACAGCGAGCTGACCCGGATCGCGAACCACCTCCTGAACCTTACGACCTTCGCCATCGATGTCGGCGCCATGACACCGCTGCTCTGGGGCTTCGAAGAGCGTGAGAAGATCATGGAGTTCTACGAGCGGGCCTCCGGCGCCCGGCTCCATGCCGCCTATTTCCGGCCGGGCGGGGTGACCTATGATCTGCCGGCGGGCCTGATGGACGACATCATCGCCTGGACCGAGCATTTCCCGACCATCATCGACGATATCGAAGGGCTGCTGACCGAAAACCGGATCTTCAAGCAGCGCACGGTCGATATCGGGGTCATCTCCATCGAGGACTGTCAGAACTGGGGCCTCACCGGCCCGGTGATGCGCGCCTCCGGACTGCCTTGGGATCTGCGTAAATCGCAGCCCTATGACAGCTATGAGGAGTTCGATTTCGATATCCCGATCTCCAAGGACGGCGACTGCTATGCCCGCTATCTCGTCCGGGTCGAGGAGATGCGGCAGAGCCTGAAGATCATCAAGCAGGCGATCGAGCGGATGCCTGACGGGCCGTTCAAGACCGAGGACCGGAAGGTTTCCGCGCCGCCGCGCGCCGAGATGAAGCGCTCCATGGAAGCCCTGATTCACCACTTCAAGCTCTATACCGAGGGCTATCACGTGCCGGCGGGCGAGACCTATACGGCGGTCGAGGCGCCGAAGGGCGAATTCGCCGTCTACCTGGTCTCCGACGGGACCAACAAGCCCTATCGCTGCAAGATCCGGGCGCCCGGTTTCCTGTTCATGCAGGCGATGGATTTCATGTGCCGCGGCCATCTCCTGGCCGATTCGGTGGCGATCCTCGGGTCGCTTGACGTTGTGTTCGGGGAGATCGACCGATGAGTGGTCCCGCCCGGGAAGTCGCCGTCCCCCATGTCGAGAGCTTCGAGTTCACGCCCGAAAACCTCGAAACGGCGAACAAGATCGTGGCGAAATACCCGGAAGGCCGCCAGCAGAGCGCGGTGATGCCGCTGCTCGACCTGGCCCAGCGCCAGCATGACAACTGGCTGCCGATGGCGGCGATCGAATACATCGCCAAGTTCCTCGGCATGGCCAAGATGCGGGTGCTGGAGGTCGCGACCTTCTATACGATGTACAATCTGGCGCCGGTCGGGAAATACCACCTGCAACTCTGCATGACGACACCGTGCTGGCTGCGTGGCGCCGACGCGATGCACGAGGCCTGCAAGAAGAAGCTCGGCATCGATTTCGGCGAGACGACTCCGGACGGCAAATTCTCGATGATGCAGGTGGAATGCCTGGGGGCCTGCGTGAACGCGCCGGTCATTCAGGTCAACGACGACTTCTATGAAGACCTCGATGGCCCGAGCACCGAAGCGCTGCTGGACAAGCTCGCCAAGGACGAGGCGCCGGAACACGGTTCCGTCATCGGCCGTCAGGGCTCCGCGCCGGAGGGCGGTCCGCAAACCCTGGTCGAGGGAGGGGACGACTGATGCTGCAGGACAAGGATCGGATCTTCACCAATCTCTATGGTGTCCACGATTGGCGCCTCGCCGGGGCGAAGAAGCGCGGGATTTGGGACAACACCAAGGCGCTGATCGAACTGGGCAAGGCGGAGATCATCGAAAAGATGAAAGCCTCAGGCCTGCGCGGCCGTGGCGGCGCCGGTTTCCCGACCGGCCTCAAATGGTCCTTCATGCCCAAGGAAGTGGGCGAGCGGCCGCATTATCTCGTGGTCAACGCCGACGAGTCCGAGCCGGGCACCTGTAAGGACCGGGACATCCTGCGCTACGATCCGCACCGCCTGCTGGAAGGGTGCGTGGTCGCAGGCTTCGCCATGGGGGCGGAGACCGCCTTCATCTATATCCGCGGCGAGTTCGTCAACGAGGCCCACAACATTCAGGCCGCCATCGACGAGGCCTATGACGCCGGTCTTCTCGGCGACAACGCCTGCGGGGCGGGCATCCGTTTCGACATCGTCCTGCATCGCGGGGCGGGGGCGTATATCTGCGGCGAGGAAACCGCGCTGTTGGAAAGCCTCGAAGGTAAGAAGGGTCAGCCGCGCCTGAAGCCGCCCTTCCCGGCGGGCGTCGGACTCTATGGCTGTCCGTCCACGGTCAACAATGTGGAAACCATCGCCGTCGCGCCGGAAATCCTGCGGCGCGGTCCGGAATGGTTCGAGGCGCTGGGCCGCCCGAAGAACTCCGGGACCAAGATCTTCTGCATCTCCGGCCATGTGAACAAGCCGTGCAATGTGGAAGAGGAATTGGGCATCCCGCTCAAGGAGTTGATCGAGAAATATGCCGGCGGCGTGCGCGGCGGCTGGGACAATCTGCTGGCGGTGATCCCCGGCGGGTCGTCCGTGCCCTGCCTGCCCAAGGACATCTGCGACAATGTCCTGATGGATTTCGACAGCCTGCGCGAGGTCCAGTCGGGTCTCGGCACCGCGGCGGTCATCGTCATGGACAAGTCGACCGACATCGTGAAGGCGATCGCCAATCTGGCGCATTTCTACAAGCATGAGAGCTGCGGCCAGTGCACGCCCTGCCGCGAGGGCACCGGCTGGATGTGGCGGGTGATGGAGCGCATGGTGGCCGGCAAGGCCGAGCCGGACGAGATCGATACCCTGTTCGACGTCACCAAGCAGATCGAGGGCCATACCATTTGTGCCTTGGGCGATGCCGCGGCGTGGCCGATCCAGGGGCTGATCCGGCATTTCCGGCCGGAGATGGAGGCCCGGATCAAGCGTTATCACGAGATGGCCGCGGCGGCGGACTGAGAACCGGGTTCGGGTGAAGGGGAAAGGCTGAACAATGCCAAAACTGACCGTCGACGGGATCGAGGTTGAGGTCCCCCAGGGGGCGACCGTCCTGCAGGCCTGCGAGGAGGCCGGGGTCGAGATTCCGCGTTTCTGTTATCACGACCGCCTGTCGATCGCCGGCAATTGCCGGATGTGCCTGGTCGAGATGGAGAAAGCGCCGAAACCGGTGGCGAGCTGTGCCTTCCCGGCCGGCGACGGCATGGTCATCAAGACCGACACCGACCTGGTGAAAAAGGCCCGCAACGGCGTGATGGAGTTCCTGTTGGCGAACCATCCGCTGGACTGCCCGATCTGCGATCAGGGCGGCGAATGCGACCTGCAGGACCAGTCCATGGCCTACGGTTTCGACCGCGGCCGGTTCATCGAGAACAAGCGGGCGGTGTCCGACAAGCATATGGGCCCGCTGATCAAGACGATCATGACCCGCTGCATCCACTGCACGCGCTGCGTCCGGTTTTCGACCGAGATCGCCGGCGTCGACGAGATGGGGATGCTGAACCGGGGCGAGAACGCCGAGATCACGACCTATCTGGAAAAGGCGCTGGCCTCCGAGTTGTCCGGCAACGTCATCGATCTGTGTCCGGTCGGGGCGCTCACCTCCAAGCCCTATGCCTTCAAATCCCGTCCCTGGGAACTGACAAAGACCGAGAGCGTCGACGTGATGGACGCGGTCGGCTCCAACATCCGGGTCGACAGCCGGGGCTCCGAAGTGCTGCGCGTGCTGCCGCGGATCCATGAGGACGTGAACGAGGAGTGGATCGCGGACAAGACCCGCTATGCCTGCGACGGCCTCAAGCGGCAGCGGCTCGACCGGCCCTTCGTGCGGGTCGACGGCAAGCTCAAGGCGGCGAGTTGGGCGGAGACCTTCACGGCGATCCGCGACAAGCTTTCCGGCATGGACGGCAAGAAGATCGGCGCCATCGCCGGCGATCTCGCAGACGTCGAGTCGATGCTGGCGCTCAAGGACCTGATGACCGGCCTCGGCAGCCCGAACATCGACTGCCGCCAGGACGGCGCCAAGGTCGGCGGTGGCGCGCGGGCGGGCCATCTCTTCAACACCTCCATCGCCGGGATCGAGGAGGCGGACGCCATCCTGCTGGTCGGCACCAACCCGCGATGGGAAGCGCCGCTGGTCAACGCGCGGATCCGCAAGACGTGGCTCGCGACGGATATCGAAGTCGCCGGGATCGGCCCGCGGCTGGACCTCACCTATGACGTCGACTGGATCGGGGCCGGGCCGCAGACCCTGCAGGAGGTCGTCGACGGTAAGCACCCCTTCGCCGAGGTGCTGAAGGCGGCCGAGAAGCCGATGATCATCGTCGGCTCCGGCGCGTTGGCCCGGACGGACGGCGCCCGGGTTCTGGGCGCGGCCAAGAAGATCGCCGACAGCTACGGTCTGGTGACCGAGGACTGGAACGGCTTCAACGTCCTGCATCGCGCGGCCAGCCGGGTCGGCGGCCTCGAAATCGGTTTCCTGCCGGGCGAGGGTGGCCTCGACACGGCCGGGATGCTGGAGGCGGCCGGCAAGGGCGAACTCGAGGCGGTTTGGCTCTTGGGCGCCGACGAACTCGACACGGCGGCCTTCGAGAACACCTTCGTGATCTATCAGGGTCACCATGGCGACAAGGGCGCCCACGCGGCGGACGTGATCCTGCCGGGGGCCGCCTACACGGAGAAGAACGGGACCTATGTCTCGACCGAGGGCCGGGTCCAGCGGACCCGCTATTCCCATCTGCCGCTCGGCGATGCGCGGGAGGACTGGAAGATCCTGCGCGCGGTCTCCGAACCGCTCGGCGCGAAGCTGCCCTATGACACTATCGATCAGCTTCAGAAGCGGATGATCGAGCTGAACGGCGCGCTCGCCCGGCTCGACCATGTCGCCGCCGGCGATTGGGGCGATTTCGGCACCGACGGGGCCATGGACGACGCGGCCTTCACGCTGCCGATCGACAACTACTACATGACGGATCCGATCAGTCGCGCGTCCCAGACGATGGCGGCCTGTACGGAGGCTTTCCTGGCGCAGACGGAAAGGACGGGGACCGATGGGTGAGGGCGCATTCCTCGAAGGTTATGTGATCCCGACGGCGATCATCGTCGCCCAGATCGTCGCGGTGATGATCCCGATTCTGCTTGGGGTCGCCTATCTGACCTATGCCGAACGCAAGGTGATCGGCGCGATCCAGTTGCGTCAGGGACCGATGACGGTCGGGCCGTTCGGCCTGCTGCAGCCCATCGCCGACGCGCTCAAGCTTCTGACCAAGGAAACGATCCTGCCCGCGGGCTCCAACCGGATCGTCTTCCTGATGGCGCCGATGCTGACCTTCATCCTGGCGATCATCGCCTGGGCGGTTATCCCGTTCGACGAGGGGTGGGTCATTTCCGACATCAATGTCGGCATCCTCTATCTCTTCGCGATCTCCTCTCTCGGCGTCTATGGCGTGATCATGGCCGGTTGGGCGTCGAACTCGAAATACCCCTTCCTCGGCGCGCTCCGCTCGGCGGCCCAGATGGTCTCCTACGAGGTCTCGATCGGCTTCGTCATGGTGACGGTGCTGCTCTGCGTCGGTTCGCTTAACCTCACCGACATCGTCATGGCGCAACAAACCATTTGGTTCGCGGTGCCGCTGCTGCCGATGTTCGTGATCTTCTTCATCTCCGTGTTGGCGGAGACGAACCGGGCGCCCTTCGATCTGCCGGAGGGCGAATCGGAATTGGTGGCCGGCTTCATGGTCGAATACTCGTCCATGAGCTTCGCGCTCTTCTTCCTCGGCGAATACGCCAACATGATCCTGATGAGCGGGATCGCCACGGTGCTGTTCCTGGGGGGCTGGCTTCCGCCGGTGGACATCGCGCCGTTCAACTGGATTCCGGGACCGATCTGGTTCGGCCTCAAGGTCGCCTTCCTGCTCTTCGTGTTCCTGTGGGTGCGGGCCACTTTCCCGCGTTACCGCTATGACCAGTTGATGCGGCTCGGCTGGAAGGTGTTCCTGCCGTTCTCGCTGCTCTGGGTGGTTTTGACGGCCGGCGTTCTGGTCGCCTTCGACTGGGTTCCGGCATAAGGAAAGGATGACCCGATGGCCTTCCTCGATCGTACCGCGCGTAGTTTCCTTCTGTGGGAGTTGGTCTCCGGCATGGCGCTGACGCTGAAGTATTTCTTCAAGCCGAAATACACGATCAACTACCCACATGAAAAAGGGCCGATCTCCAGTCGGTTCCGGGGCGAGCACGCGCTGCGCCGCTACCCGAACGGCGAGGAGCGCTGCATCGCCTGTAAACTGTGCGAGGCGATCTGCCCGGCCCAGGCGATCACCATCGAGGCCGAACCGCGCGAGGACGGCAGCCGCCGGACGACGCGGTACGACATCGACATGACGAAGTGCATCTATTGCGGCCTGTGCCAGGAGGCCTGCCCGGTGGACGCCATCGTCGAGGGACCGAATTTCGAGTTCGCCGCGGAAACCCGCGAGGAGCTTTTCTACAACAAGGACAAATTGCTCGCGAACGGTGACCGGTGGGAAGCGGAGATTCAGGCCAACCTGACCCGCGAGGCCGCCTATCGCTGAGCAAGTTGGGGCGCGGCGGGCCTAGCGCCCGTCCGAGGGTACCGAAGAAGGGCGGCAGACACCCGGCCGCCCGGAAGATGTGGTGAGGGGGTATGGTTATCCAGGCTTTGGCCTTTTATCTGTTCGCGGGCATTACCGTCGCGTCGGCGGTGATGGTCGTGTCGAGCAGGAACCCGGTGCATTCCGTCTTGTTCCTGATCCTCGCCTTCTTCAATTCGGCGGGACTCTTCGTGCTGCTCGGCGCCGAGTTCCTGGCGATGATCCTGGTCATCGTCTATGTCGGCGCGGTGGCGGTTCTCTTCCTCTTCGTCGTCATGATGCTGGATGTGAACGTGGCGCAGTTGCGCCAGGGCTTCCTGCAATACCTGCCGATCGGGATGCTGGTCGGGATCGTTCTTCTCATGGAACTCGCCCTCATCGGCGGGGCCTGGGTGCTGACGCCGGAGATCGAGGCCGCCCTCGGCCAGCCGATCCCGCCGGTCACCGAGGTCACCAACACCGAAGCGCTCGGCCAGGTGATATATACCCACTACGTCTATCTCTTCCAGGCGGCGGGCCTGATCCTGCTTGTCGCCATGATCGGGGCCATCGTGCTGACCCTGCGAACCCGGGAGGGCGTCAAGCGGCAGAGCATCTCCAAGCAGAACGCCAAACAGCGCAGCGAGGCGGTCACCGTCGTCAAGGTGCCGACCGGGGAGGGCATGTGATGCTTGAAATCGGACTGGCCCATTATCTGACCGTCGCGGCGATCCTGTTCACGCTCGGCGTCTTCGGGATCTTCCTCAATCGGAAGAACATCATCGTCATCCTGATGTCGATCGAACTCATGCTTCTGGCGGTCAACATCAACCTCGTCGCCTTCTCCAGCCATCTGGGCGATCTGGTCGGCCAGGTCTTCGCCATGTTCATCCTGACGGTCGCCGCCGCGGAGGCCGCGATCGGCCTCGCCATCCTGGTGGTGTTCTTCCGCAACCGCGGAACCATCGCCGTCGAAGACGTCAATGCGATGAAGGGGTAATCCTTAGATGTCGATCTACGCACTCATCGTATTGCTGCCGCTCATCGGCGCCTTCATCGCCGGCTTCTTCGGCCGGAGCATCGGCGACCGGGCGAGCCAGATCGTCACCTGTGCCGGGATGGCCGGGGCGCTGATCCTCTCGATCATGGTCTTCGTCCAGGTGGCGCTGGGCGGGGACGCCTTCACGATCCGGCTGTTCACCTGGGTGATCTCCGGCGATTTCGTGGTCGACTGGGCCTTGCGCTTCGACACGCTGACGGCGGTCATGCTGATCGTGGTCAACGGCGTCTCGACCATGGTCCATGTCTACTCCATCGGCTATATGAGCCATGACGACGCGAAGCCGCGTTTCATGGCCTATCTCAGCCTGTTCACCTTCTTCATGCTGATGCTGGTGACGGCGGACAACCTCCTGCAGCTTTTCTTCGGCTGGGAGGGCGTGGGCCTCGCCTCCTATCTCCTGATCGGCTTCTGGTACCACAAGGACAGCGCCAACGCGGCGGCCATGAAGGCGTTCATCGTCAACCGGGTCGGCGATGTCGGTTTCGCGCTCGGGATCATGGCGATCTTCTTCCTGTTCGGGACGGTGAGCTTCGACGAGATCTTCGCCCGGGCGCCGGAAATGGTCGGCCAGCAGTTCAGCTTCATCGGCATCGAGGCGGACGCCCTGACCATCGCGGCGATCCTGCTGTTCATCGGGGCCATGGGAAAATCCGCCCAGTTCATGCTGCACACCTGGCTGCCGGACGCCATGGAGGGCCCGACCCCGGTTTCGGCCCTCATCCATGCGGCCACCATGGTGACGGCCGGCGTCTTCCTGGTCTGCCGGATGTCGCCGCTGTTCGAATACGCCCCGCTGGCCCTCGACATCGTCGCCTTCGTGGGGGCGACCACGGCGATTTTCGCCGCCACGGTCGGCTTGACCCAATTCGACATCAAGCGGGTGATCGCCTATTCGACCTGTAGCCAGCTCGGCTACATGTTCTTCGCCGCCGGGGTGTCGGCCTATGGCGCGGCGATGTTCCACCTCTTCACCCATGCCTTCTTCAAGGCGCTGCTGTTCCTGGGGGCCGGCGCGGTGATCCACGCCATGTCCGACGAACAGGACATGCGGAAGATGGGCGGCATCTGGAAGAAGATCCCGATCACCTATGCGATGATGTGGATCGGCAGTCTGGCGCTGGCCGGGGTTCCGTTCTTCGCCGGGATGTACTCCAAGGACATCGTCATCGAAGCGGCCTATGCGGCCCATTCGACCATCGGCCAGTACGCGTTCTGGATGGGCGTGATCGCGGCCTTCCTGACCGCCTTCTATAGCTGGCGCCTGATCATCATGACGTTCCACGGCAAGCCACGGGCCTCCGCAGAGGTCATGAGCCATATCCATGAGAGCCCTAATGTGATGCTCATTCCGCTCTATGTGCTGGCGGTGGGGGCGGTGTTCTCCGGCTATCTCGGCTACGGCTATTTCGTCGGCGACGAGCGGGAGGCGTTCTGGGGCGCGTCGCTGTTCGTGCTGAACGACACGATCGAGGCGGCCCATCACGTCCCGCTCTGGGTCAAGCTGCTGCCGATCGTGGTCGGGCTGGTCGGGATCGGATTCGCCTATGTCTGCTACATGTTCTTCCCGATCATTCCGGCGATCTCGTCCAGCCTGTTCGGGCCGATCTACCGTTTCTTCTACAACAAATGGTACTTCGACGAACTCTATGACCGGATTTTCGTGAAGCCCTCGCTCTATCTCGGCTTCGGCTTCTGGAAGGCGGGCGACGGCAACCTGATCGACGGGGTCGGCCCGGACGGGGTCGCCGGCCTGACCAAGGACCTGTCCGGCTGGGTCAGCCGGTTGCAGTCCGGTTATCTCTATCATTACGCCTTCGTCATGCTGGTCGGCGTCGTGATCTTCATCACCTGGTATCTTCTGACGCTGGCGGGGTAACGAGACATGACTGCGACCTGGCCTCTTCTGAGCCTCGTTACCTTCCTGCCGCTGGTGGGGGCGCTGTTCATTTTGATGATCCGCGGCGACGCGGAAGTCGAAGCGCGCAACGCCAAGGCGGTGGCGCTCTGGACCTCGCTGATCACCTTCGCGCTCTCGCTGTTGATCTGGGTGAATTTCGACTACACCACCGCCGATTTCCAGATGGTCGAGAAGGTCGACTGGATGCCGGAATGGGGCCTGTCCTACCACATGGGCGTGGACGGGATTTCCATGTTCTTCGTTCTGCTCTCGACGCTGCTAACGCCGATCTGCGTGCTGGCGAGCTGGGAGTCGGTGAAGGACCGGGTCAAGGAATACATGATCGCCTTCCTGGTCCTCGAGACCTTCATGGTCGGCATGTTCTGCGCCCTGGACATCGTCCTCTTCTACATCTTCTTCGAGGGCGTGCTGATCCCGATGTTCCTGATCATCGGCGTGTGGGGCGGCCCGCGCCGGGTCTATGCGGCGTTCAAGTTCTTCCTCTACACGCTGCTCGGGTCGGTCCTCATGCTGCTGGCGATCCTCGCCATGGCCTGGCAGGCGAACAGCACCGACATCCCGACGCTGCTGACCACCACCTTCCCGACGGCGGTCCAATACTGGCTGTGGCTCGCCTTCTTCGCCTCCTTCGCCGTGAAGGTGCCGATGTGGCCGGTTCACACCTGGCTGCCGGACGCCCACGTCGAGGCGCCGACGGCGGGGTCGGTCATCCTGGCGGGCGTGCTGTTGAAAATGGGGGGCTACGGCTTCATCCGCTTCTCGGTGCCGATGATGCCGGAAGCATCCGACTTCTTCACGCCCTTCGTCTTCACCCTGAGCGTCGTCGCGGTGATCTACACCTCGCTGGTGGCGCTCGCTCAGCAAGACATGAAGAAGCTGATCGCCTATTCGTCGGTCGCCCATATGGGCTTCGTGACCATGGGCGTGTTCACCGTGACCCAGCAGGGTATGGAAGGCGCGATCTTCCAGATGCTGAGCCATGGCATCGTCTCGGCGGCGCTCTTCCTATGTGTCGGCGTGGTCTATGACCGGCTGCACACGCGGGAGATCGAGCGCTATGGTGGCCTGGTCAACACCATGCCGAAATACGCCATCGTCTTCATGGTCTTCACCCTCGCCTCGGTCGGACTGCCGGGAACGGCCGGCTTCGTCGGCGAATTCCTGACGCTGCTCGGCGCCTTCCAGGTCAATACCTGGGTCGCGTTGCTGGCCGCGAGCGGGATGGTGCTGGGGGCCGCCTATATGCTGTGGCTCTACCGCCGGATCGTCTTCGGGGTGATCACCAAGGACGATGTCCGGGCCATGAAGGACATGAATGTCCGCGAGATCGCGATCTTCGCCCCGCTGGTGGTGCTGACCCTGTGGATGGGGATATATCCCGCGACCTTCCTCGATGTGATGGCGGTCTCGGTCGAGAACCTCATCGGCAACTATCAAACCGCGCTCGACGCCGCCACCGGCGGCGTGACGACAGCGCTCAAGTGACGGCCGGACGGGCTTAGGAGAGACTGAACGATGCTCATCTCGGATATCCAGACGGTCCTGCCGGAGATCTTCCTCGCCGTGGTCGGCATGGGGTTGCTGATCTACGGGGTTTTCATCGGCGACAAGTCGATGCGCCAGGTGTCATGGCTCACGGTGTTCGCGCTGATCACCGCGGCGGCCATGCTTTATGTCTTCGGCAGCACCGGCGAGCCGGAGATCGCGATGAACGGGCTGTTCATCTCGGACGCTTTCGCCCATTACGCCAAGCTCTTCATTTTGTTGGGGGCGGCGCTGGCCGTGGTGATGTCGGTCGACTTCATGGAGCGGGAGCAGATCATCCGCTTCGAATTCCCGATCCTCATCCTCTACGCCTCGCTCGGCATGATGATGATGGTGTCGGCCAACGACCTGATGTCGCTCTATATCGCGCTCGAACTGCAGAGCCTGCCGCTCTATGTCGTCGCTTCGATCCGCCGGGACAGCCTGCGGTCGACCGAGGCGGGCCTCAAATACTTCGTTCTGGGCGCGCTCTCCTCGGGTATGCTGCTCTATGGCTGCTCGATGATCTACGGCTTCACCGGCTCGACCAATTTCGACGCCATCGCCGCCGCCGTCGCGGCGGGTGGGGTGAGCACCGGCCTCGTCATCGGGATCGTCTTCCTGATGGCCGGCCTCGCCTTCAAGGTTTCCGCCGCGCCGTTCCACATGTGGACGCCGGACGTCTACGAGGGCGCGCCGACCCCGGTGACGGCGCTCTTCGCCGTCGCCCCGAAGATCGCCGCCATCGCGCTGTTCTCCCGGGTCATGATCTCGCCCTTCGGGGAGGCCATCGAGGCCTGGCAGCAGGTGGTGATCCTGATCTCGATCCTTTCCATGGCGCTGGGGTCGATCGCCGCCATCGCGCAAACCAACATCAAACGCCTGATGGCCTATAGCTCAATCGGTCATATGGGCTTCGCCCTGGTCGGGCTCGCGGCCGGGACGGAAACCGGCATTCGCGGCGTCATGATCTATATGGCCATCTATCTTTTCATGAATGTCGGCACCTTCGCCATCATCCTGTCGATGCGTCAGCAAGGACGGATGGTCGAGGGCATCAACGATCTGGCGGGACTGTCCAAGACCAGCCCGGGCATGGCGCTGGCGCTCACCATCTTCATGTTCTCCATGGCCGGCATTCCGCCGCTCGCCGGCTTCTTCTCCAAGCTCTATGTCTTCTCGGCGGCGATCGAGGCGGGGCTGGTCACCTTGGCCATTCTCGGCGTGATCGCCAGCGTGATCGGGGCCTTCTATTATTTGCGCATCATCAAGGTGATGTATTTCGATGCGCCGGTCGAACCGATCGACGACGACATGCCGCGCGAGACCAAGGCGATCATGGCGGTCACCGCCTTCGTCACCCTGTTCTTCTTCATCTGGCCGTCGCCGATCGTCGACGGGGCGGCCCAGGCGGCGAGCGTATTGTTTGGCGGATAGGTCCGACAGCCGCCAGGTGGAATGGCGCAGGGAGGACTGCCGCACGGTCGCCTGGGCGGCGTTGACCGTCCTTCCCGTTTCGGAGAGCACCAATGCCGATCTCAAGGCCCGGGCCGAGGCGGGGGCGCCGGACGGGGCGGCCCTGCGTGCCGTCCGCCAGACCGGCGGCAAGGGGCGCGAGGGACGGGCATGGGAATCGCCGGAGGGCAATCTTTATCTCTCCTTCTTGAAACGCCCGGTTGCCCCCAAGGCCCGCTGGGCCGAACTCTCCTTCCTCACCGCGGTTGCCCTTGCCGAAGTGCTGGACCGGCACACGGCGGGCCGGATCGCGGTCAAATGGCCCAACGATCTGCTGCTCGACGGTCGCAAGATCTCCGGGATTCTGTTGGAGACCGCCGGCGACGACGGTTTGGTGATCGGGGTCGGCGTCAATGTGCTGCACGCACCGACGGATGACCGGGTGCGGACCCCGGCGGCGGCCCTGGCGCCGGAGGCCGATCCGTCGCTGACGGCCCGGATCTGTGACGAGGTGCTCGTCGCCTTCGGGGAATGGTATTCCCGCTGGGAACGATACGGCTTCGAACCGGTGCGTGCCCGATGGGTCGCGATGGCGTTTGGTTTGGGCACCACCGTCGATGTGGCCGCGGGGGAAGGGCGGCAAACGGGACGCTTCGAGGGCCTGGATACGGACGGGGCGTTGTTGCTCGATCAGCAAGGCGAAAAACGCCGTATTTTGGCCGGGGACGTGATATTCCCTACGGCGGCCTGAACCTGGTGGACTTCCATGCTCCTCGCGATCAACTCGAACAACACCAACATCAAATTCGCGCTCTATGACGGCGAGACGCAGCGCGGTCATTGGCGGATCGCGACGGACCCCAAGCGGACGGCGGACGAGTATGCTGTTTGGATCTCGCAGCTTCTGGCCCTGGAGAACTTCACCCGGGCCGACGTGACCGCGGCGATCATCGCCTCCGTGGTGCCGAACACGACCCAGGATCTCGAAACCCTGTGCCGGACCTTCTTCAAGATCGAGCCGATGACCTTCGGCCGATCGGAAATGAAGCACGGGGCCGTCGCCAAGGTTGACCGGCCGGAGGAGGTCGGGGCCGACCGGCTGATCAACGCGCTGGCCGCCCATATCGTCTATGGCGGGCCGTGTATCGTCGTCGACCTGGGCACCGCGACGACCTTCGACGTCGTGGACGAGGATGGGGCCTATTGCGGCGGGTCGATCGCACCGGGCGTGCGGCTCTCCGTGGACGCTCTTCGGGCGGCGGCGGCGCTCCTGCCCCGGGTCGCCATCGAACCGCCGGAGCGGGTTATCGGTCGCAGCACCATTGAATGTCTCAAGTCCGGTACCTATTGGGGATATGTCTCGCTCATGGAAGGACTGGTCGCGCGGATCAAGAAGGAGTATGGCGCGCCGGAGATGAAAGTGATCGCCACCGGCGGGCTTGCCCCGCTGTTCGACGGTGCCACCGACTGCTTCGATGCGGTCGACATGGACCTGACCATGCGCGGGCTGGTGTCCATCGCCCGACTGAACGACCAAGCGTAACCCGCGCCGCAACACCGAAAGAAATCCAACGCCTCATGGCCAATCTCGACAGTTCGGATAAGTCGCTGTTTTACCTCCCCCTCGGCGGGGCCGGCGAAATCGGCATGAATCTCAATCTTTATGGCCATGCCGGCAAATGGCTAATGGTCGACCTCGGGGTCAGCTTCGGCGACGATAGCATGCCGGCCGTGGACGTCTTCATGGCCGACCCGGCGTTCATCGAGGAGCGGAAGAAGGATCTGGTCGGCCTGGTCATCACCCATGCCCATGAGGACCATCTCGGCGCCGTGCCCCATCTTTGGGAACGGTTCCGCTGCCCGGTCTACGCGACCCCCTTCACCGCCGGGTTCCTGCACGAGAAGCTGAAGGAGACCGGAATCGAGAAGAAGGTCGAGGTAAACGTCATCGATCTCTCGGGCCGCTTCCAGGCCGGGCCGTTCGACATTCAGCTCGTCTCTGTGACCCATTCGATTCCGGAGCCCAACAGCCTGATCATCCGCACCAAGGCGGGGACCGTGCTGCACACCGGCGACTGGAAATTCGATCCGGACCCGCTGACCGGCCCGACCGCCGACGAGGCCGCCCTCGCGAAAGTCGGCGAGGAAGGTGTGCTGGCGATGATCGGCGACAGTACCAATGTCTTCTCGGCGGGCACCGCGGGCTCCGAAGCGGATGTGCGCGAAAGCCTGACCCAGCTCATCGGAACCTATAAGAGCGGCCGGGTGGCGGTCGGCTGTTTCGCCTCCAATATCGCCCGTCTGGAGACCATCGCGCTGGCCGCGGAGGCCAATGGGCGCAGTGTCTGTCTGGTCGGCCGCTCGCTGCACCGGATGTACAAGGTCGCCAAGGCGACCGGCTATCTGAAAGACATGCCGGCCCTGCTCGACGAGGAGGAGATCGGCTATCTGCCGCGCGAGCGGGTGCTGCTGATCTGTACCGGCAGCCAGGGCGAGCCCCGGGCCGCGCTGACGCGGATCGCGGGCGACACCCACCCCGGCGTCAGCCTCCAGTCCGGGGACACGGTGATCTTCTCGGCCCGGCAGATTCCGGGCAACGAAAAGGCCATCGGCCGGCTGCAGAACAGGCTCGCCATGAAGGGGATCGACATCGTCACGGCGCGGGACGAGTTCATCCACGTGTCCGGTCACCCGGCGCGGGACGATCTCGAGAAGATGTACGGCTTCATCAAGCCGCGGATCGCGATTCCGGTCCATGGCGAATACCGTCACCAGGCCGAGCACGCCCGGCTGGCGAAACGCTGCGGCGTCGAGGAGACGCTGGTCATCGCCAATGGCGATCTGGTGCGGCTCGCGCCAGGGGTGGCGGAGGTTGTCGACGAGGTCTTTGCCGGTCGCCTGGCGGTGGCCGGCAACAAGCTCGTGCCCCTGGGCGGCACCATGCTGCGCGACCGGCAGCGCTTGCTCCACAATGGCTGCATCGCCGTCACCCTGGTGATGGACGCCGACGGCGCGCTGCTTTCGGATCCGTCTGTGGCGTCCTTCGGGCTGCTCGACATCGATGTCGAGGACGACGCTGCGCTGGAAGATGAACTGATCGACGATATCGCCGATTTCGTGGAGGATCTGCCGCGCGGCAAGCGGCGCGACGATAACGCGGTCGAAGAGGCGGTGCGCCATATGGTCCGCCGCTGGGTCAAGATCGAGGTCGGCTTGAAACCGCTCACCGACATTCAGGTGGCGCGGGTCTAACGGAGAAGGAGGTCGAGGAAAGATGATCGGACGATTGAACCATGTAGCGATCGCGGTGCCGGATCTGAAGGCCGCCGCCGATACCTATCGCGGTGCCTTGGGCGCCAAGGTCTCCGAGCCCCAAGCCGAACCGGACCATGGGGTGACGGTCGTCTTCATCGAGCTTCCGAACACGAAGATCGAACTTCTCGAGCCCCTGGGTGAAAACTCGCCGATCGCCGCCTTTCTCGAGAAGAACCCGTCCGGCGGGATGCACCATGTCTGCTACGAGGTGGACGACATCCTGGCCGCCCGCGACAAGTTGAAGGCCGAGGGCGCCCGCGTCTTGGGCGACGGGGAGCCGAAGATCGGCGCCCATGGCAAGCCGGTGCTGTTCCTTCACCCGAAGGACTTCAGCGGGACGTTGACGGAACTGGAGCAGGCCTAGGGTCTGGCGATAAGGATCGAGACATGGGTTGGGTATCGGGCATCGCGGTTTTCGTGATCGTTTGGTGGGTGGTGCTGTTCACCATGCTGCCCATCGGCGTGCGGCCGCCGGAAAACCCGGAGGAGGGACACGCCACCAGCGCGCCCGAACGGCCGATGCTGGGCAAGAAGTTCCTCTGGACCACGCTGATCTCGACGGTGATCTGGGCCGGGATCTACTGGGCGGTGACGTCAGACATCTATTCCTTCCGCGACGCCCCGACCCCCTGGGAATAGACTGGGCAAGTAGACTGGGCAAGTAGACTGGGCAAGTAGACTGGGCAAGTAGACTGGGCAAATAGACTGGGACGTGACTCTGTGATTGGTGCCATGACCCGTGTCGTTGTGATCGGCAATGCCGGCGGTGGGAAGTCCACCCTGTGCCGGCAGCTCGCGCCGGCGCTCGGTCTGCCCCATCACGCTGTCGATCTCGTCCAGTGGCGACCAGGCTGGGTCCAGGCCCCGGACGAGGATGTGGCCAGGCACCATGACCGCTGGCTGGCCGACGAGGGATGGATCATCGACGGCTTCGGGCCGTGGGCGACCATCGAGGAAAGGCTCCGTCGGTCGGACACGGTGGTTTTCGTCGATCTGCCCCTCGCCACCCATCTCTGGTGGGCGACCAAACGTCAGATCAAATCGCTTTTCCTCGGGCGCCTGGACGCCCCGGAAGGCTGCACCATGTGGCGTGTCACTTTCCGCCTCTACCGGATGATGTGGTATGTCCACCGGCACCTCCGTCCGCGGCTTGCCGAAGCCATCGCGGAGAACGCGCCGGCGGCCCGGATCGTTCATATCCGCACGGCGGCGGATCTGAAGGCGTTCCGCTCCGAGATTGGAGAGGACTAGCCGGTTTCGGAGGTGACGCGATCCGCCAAAAAAGAAGAAGGCGGGACAAGCCCACCTTCTTCACAGCTGTCGAACCGCCGTCGTTATTGTTGTTGTCGCCACGCGTCGCGGCCTCTTTTGGGCACGCGTTTCGCGGGTTTTTTCCTCCCCAAACTTGGGCTTTTCTGCGGCGGTGTCGCGACAGCGATAAGAGACCTACCCGAAAGAAGTGGGTCTTGTCGAGCCCTTATTTCACGACCGTTTGGTATGTATGCTGCATAGCTTGTCGCGGTTTTGAAGCTTTTCGGGATTTTGGCCATGCACCACGTAATTTTCTTGTCGATCCTGGGGTTTATGGCTCTCCCGGTGGTTTCGGCGGCGGCCGAAACGCTCAGTCTCCTCAAAATTGAACGGGACGAGTGCGCCCGTGCGGTCCGCTATCAACCGTCCGGCGATGTCGCTTATCAACCGGGCGTCGATGTGCGCGGCCGGGCGGTGGCGCCGGCGGATCTCGGCGGCGGGGTCCAGTTCGAACTGCCGGAGGTGTTGGAGATTCCGATCACCGTGGATCTCGCCGAACGTTTCGGCCTGCCGGAGGGAACGGGATTGCTCCGGGGGGATTCGCTGACCGTGGGCAAGATCACGGTCAACCGCCGGGGGGAGTTCCGCCTCAATGGCGAACTGCTCGGCGACGCGGAGCAGGCGGCTCTGACCGCCGCCTGCCGCGAGAGGCTCAACGCGTCGGAATAGGTCCGGCGGTGTTGGCGCCGTCAGCGCCAGGTCTCGGTTTCGTCGAAGCCGAGGGCTGCGAAATCCTCTTTTCGGATTTCCTGCTCCCGCTCATGCCCGAGGAAGAACTCGTCCAATTGCGGCGGTGCGACCGAGGTTTCAGCCAACATGGCGTGGGCTTGTCCGCGGTGATGGATCTGATGCTGGAACAGGTGGAGCAGGGTCCGGTCCGCTGGCTCCTCCTGTACCCATCCGATACGGATCTGTTTGACGATCCGTTCCAGATCGTTCTCGGTCCGGAAGGCCTCGCAAACCTGGATCAGACGACGGTCCATGGCCGTTTGTGCCGCCTTGAGATCGGCGATCGTCTCATACCGGATCGGCGTCTCGAAGATCCCGCGCCCGACACAGTCGCCTTCGAGAGCGCTGATATAGAACCAGTCGACCAGGTAGATATGGTTTAGGGTCAGGATGATAGACGGAAAGAACCCCACCCTTTCGGCGCAGAGTTCTTCCGTCGATAGTTTCCCGCAGGACGTCAGCAGTCGATGGTTGGCCCAGGCGTTGTTGTAGGCCTGGGCCCTCAGATATCGGATCCCGGCTGACATCCGGATTAGGCCTATTGGGCCGAGAAGGCCTGCAGCCCGGTCTGGGCCCGGCCGAGGATCAGGGCGTGGACGTCGTGGGTCCCCTCATAGGTGTTGACCGCTTCCAGATTCATCACGTGACGGATCACGTGATACTCGTCGGAAACACCGTTGCCGCCATGCATGTCGCGGGCGGTCCGGGCGATGTCGAGCGCCTTGCCGCAGCTGTTGCGCTTGAGCATGGAGATCATCTCCGGCGCCGCCCGGCCCTCGTCCATCAGTCGGCCGAGGCGCAGCACGCTCTGCAGCCCGAGGGTGATCTCGGTCTGCATGTCGGCCAGCTTCTTCTGGATGAGCTGGGTCGCGGCGAGCGGCCGGCCGAACTGCTTGCGGTCCAGGGTATATTGGCGGGCCTGCTGCCAGCAGAACTCGGCGGCGCCGAGGGCGCCCCAGGAGATGCCATAGCGGGCCTTGTTGAGGCAGCCGAACGGACCTTTCAGACCGCTGACATTCGGCAGCAGGTTTTCTTCCGGCACGAAGACCTCGTCCATCATGATCATGCCGGTGACGGAGGCACGCAGGGAGAACTTGCCCTCGATCTTCGGCGCATCGAGACCCTTCATACCCTTTTCCAGGATGAACCCGCGGATCACGTCGTCCTCGGTCTTGGCCCAGACGACGAACACGTCGGCGATCGGGGAATTGGTGATCCAGTTCTTCGAACCCGAGACGACATAGCCGCCGTCGACCTTTTTGGCGCGGGTCTTCATGCCGGCCGGGTCGGAACCGTGATCCGGTTCCGTCAGGCCGAAGCAGCCGACCCATTCGCCGGTGGCGAGCTTGGGCAGATATTTCTGACGCTGCTCCTCGGTGCCATAGGCGTGGATCGGGTGCATGACCAGGGAGGACTGGACGCTCATGGCCGAGCGGTAGCCGCTGTCGACCCGCTCGACCTCGCGGGCGACGAGGCCGTAACAGACATAGTTTACGCCGGCGCAGCCATAGCCCTCGATCGTCGAGCCGAGGAAACCGAGCTCACCGAGCTCGTTCATGATCTCCCTGTGGAAGGTCTCGTGGCGGTTGGCCTCCAGCACCCGGGTCTGGAGATTCTCCTGGCAATAGGCGTGGGCGGCGTCCCGCACCATACGCTCGTCCTCGTTCAGCTGGTCGTCGAGCAGCAGAGCATCGTCCCACTGGAAGCGGGGGCGCGCCTCGGATTTGGCTGATTGGGCGGCAGCCTGGGCGCTGGTGTCGTTGGCTGTCGGTTGGGCGACGCTCATCTCGGGCTCTCCTCGAATTTGGATTTGCCCCCTTATATCAGGCGGTATCCGTCGAGACCAAGCCTCCGCGCTGTCGCGGAAGGCAGATATTCCAACAACTGTTGGACTCCTCCGATATCAAAATGATATCGTTTTGATATCAAATTGGAGGTGGCCATGGCATCGATCCTGATTCGCAACCTGGATCCCGAGGTCAAAGAGCGGTTGCGCCGGCGCGCCAAACGGCACGGCCGGTCGATGGAGGCCGAGGTGCGGATACTCATTGAGCGTATGTTGGCCGGCGAACCGGCGGAAACCGGACGTTCGGAACACCCGACCAAATCGTCCGTGAACGACCAGGGGCACTGGGTCGACCGCGTGCGCGGCGCCTTCGCCGAGGCCGGCTATTGGGACGATTTCCAGAGGCCTGTGCTCCCGGAGCGCTCGGCCCATCGGTTCGATGAATGATTGTTCTCGACACCAACGTCGCATCGGAATTGATGAAGGAGCATGACGACCCGTCCGTCGATCGGTGGCTGCGTATCCAATCGATAGAAGCACTCTTTTTGCCGAGCTTCGTTGTGGCTGAGATCTGGGAAGGCGTTTTTCGGTTGCCCGAAGGTCGCCGGCGGAGTCTTCTTTCTGAGGCGGCGACAGCGCTGTTCGCGGAATTCGAGAACCGAATCCTTTCCTTCGACATGAGGGCCGCTAGGGACTTTGCGGATATCCGCGCGACGGCGCGAGGCCAGGGGCGACAGATCAGTCTTCAGGACGCGATAATCGCCGCGACAGCCCGGTCCCGACGCGCCATCCTGGCCACCCGCGACGGCGGCTTTGCCGGCCTGGGCGTGGATCTGGTCAATCCCTGGGAGGCATAGGCGATGGAATGGACCGAGGAAGGCATTGTGCTCTCCGCCCGGCCCCATGGCGATACGAGCCTCATCCTACAGGCGCTGACCGCCGGCCAGGGGCGCCATGCCGGGCTCGTGCGCGGCGGCCAGTCGGTCAAGAAGCGGGCGATGTTCGAGCCGGGCAACCGGCTGCTGCTGACCTGGCGTGCCCGCATCGCCGACCATCTCGGCGCCTATGAGGCGGAGCCGGTCGCCACGGTCTCGTCGCGCTATTACGACGACCCGGACCGGCTGGCGGCGCTCGCCGCGGCGGCCGCGGTGGCAGAGAAGGCGCTGCCCGAACGCGAGGCCCATCCCGGCGCCTATCAGGGGCTTCTGGCCTTCATCGATGCGCTGGATCACGATTTCTGGCCGGCGCTCTATGTCCGCTGGGAAATGGGCGTGCTCGCCGAACTCGGCTTCGGGCTCGATCTCTCGTGCTGTGCGGCGACCGGCAGCAACGACCAGCTCGCCTATGTCAGCCCGCGCACCGGAAGGGCGGTGTCGCTGTCCGCCGGCGAGCCCTATCGCGACCGGCTGCTGACCCTGCCGGGGTTCCTGACCGGGACGGGCGAGGTGACCCCGCGGGCCATCCTCGACGGTCTGGCGCTCACCGAACATTTCCTCAACCGCTCGGTCTTCCATCTCAAGGACGAGGAGACGCCGGGCGCGCGCAAACGGATGGTCGACCGGCTCACCCGGCTTGCGGCCTAGCAGCGGGAAAGCTACTGTATCTAGAGGTCCGCCGATTGGCTGACTGCCATATCTTGAGGAACTGACCATGAGCGATCTGGTCCTGGACGACGACCGGGCCCGCCCGGTATCCCTGTCGGAGGCGTTGAGCGAGCGCTATCTGGCCTATGCCCTGTCGACCATCGTGTCACGCTCCCTGCCGGATGTGCGGGACGGGCTGAAGCCGGTACACCGGCGGCTGCTCTATGCGATGCGGGAATTGGGGCTCGATCCGTCCAAGGGGCCGAAAAAGAGCGCGCGTGTGGTCGGCGAGGTGATCGGCCGCTATCACCCCCATGGCGACCAGTCGATCTATGACGCCCTGGTCCGTCTCGCCCAGGATTTCGCCCAGCGCTATCCGCTGATCGACGGCCAGGGAAACTTCGGCAACATCGACGGCGATAACGCGGCGGCCATGCGCTATACGGAGGCGCGGCTGACCCCGATCGCCCAGGCGATGCTGGAGGGCATCAACGAGGACGCGGTCGACTACCGCCCGACCTATGACGGCGAGGGGGAGGAGCCGGTGGTTCTCCCGGCCGGTTTCCCGAATCTCCTGGCGAACGGTGCCCAGGGCATCGCCGTCGGCATGGCCACCTCGATCCCGCCGCACAACGCCGACGAGGTGATCGCCGCCGCCCAACACATGATCAAGCATCCCGACGCCAGCCTCGACACCCTGTTGAAGAAGATGCCCGGGCCGGACTTTCCGACCGGCGGCATTCTGGTCGAGGATCCGGCCAATATCCGCGAGGCCTACGCGACCGGCCGGGGCAGCTTCCGGGTCCGGGCCAAATGGGAAAAGGAAGAGGGCAAGGGCGGGACCTACAAGGTCATCGTCACCGAAATTCCCTATCAGGTGCAGAAATCCCGGCTCATCGAGCGGATCGCCGACCTGCTGAACCAGCGGAAACTGCCGCTGCTGGCCGACGTGCTGGACGAGAGCACCGAGGATGTGCGGATCGTCCTGGAGCCGAAGAGCCGCAACGTCGACCCGGCCGTCCTGATGGAAAGCCTCTATCGGGTGACCGACCTGGAGAACAAGTTCGCCCTTAACATGAACGTGTTGGGCGCCGACCAGGTGCCGCGCGTCATGGGCCTGCAGCAGGTCTTGCGCGCCTTTCTCGACCACCGGCTCGAAGTCTTGGAGCGGCGCACCCGCCACCGCCTCGGGAAGATCGCCGCGCGGTTGGAGGTACTGTCGGGCTATCTCGTCGCCTATCTCAATCTCGACGAGGTGATCCGCATCATCCGGGAGGAGGACGAGCCGAAGCGGGACCTTATCGCCGCCTTCGATCTGACCGAGGTACAGGCCGACGCCGTCCTCAACATGCGCCTGCGCAATCTCCGGAAGCTGGAAGAGATGGAGATCCGCAAGGAATACGACGCCCTGAAGGAGGAGCAGGCGGATCTCACCGATCTTCTGGAACGGGAGGACCGCCGCTGGACCGCGATCCATACGGAGCTCGGCGACCTGCGCAAATCCCTCGCCAAGGACAAGGCGGTCTGGACCCGCCGCACCGATATCGCCGGCGCGGTCGAGGAGACCGAGATCAGTGTCGACGCTTTCGTCGAGAAGGAACCGATCACCGTCCTTCTGTCCAAGAAGTCCTGGATCAAGGCGGCCCGCGGTCATCTCAAGGACGTGTCCGATGTCCGCTATAAGGAAGGGGACGAGGGCCGGTTCTCGCTCCATGCCCAGACCACCGACAAGATCCTCGTCGTCGCCTCGGATGGCCGCTTCTTCACCCTGCCGGCGGACAAGTTGCCGCCGGGACGGGGCTTCGGCGAGCCTTTGAAGATCAGCATTGATCTCGCCGACGGCGCCGAGGTAGTCGCGATCCGTGTCTTGAACGAGACGGAGACCCTGATCCTCGCCTCGTCGGACGGGCGGGGCTTCCAGGTGGCGGCGAAGGATGTCGCCGCCCAGACCCGGACCGGCCGCCAGGTGATGACCCCGTCGAAGGGCGCCACGCTTCAGACCGTGATCCCGGCCGTCGGCGATTCGGTCGTCGTGATCGGCGAGAACCGCAAGATGCTGGTCTTCCCGCTGGAGCAGCTTCCGCCCATGCAGCGGGGACGCGGCGTGATCCTGCAGCGCTATAAGGACGGCGGCCTCGGCGATGTGACGACGGTGACCCTGTCGGAGGGGCTGTCCTGGCAGGCCAAGGCCGGCGTGCGGACCGAACCGGACCTCGCCCGCTGGCAGGCCAACCGGGCGACCGCCGGCGCCATGGCCCCGCATGGCTTCCCGCGCGACAACAAGTTCGCCCCGGTGAAATCTGACGGGTAGTGGCTCTAGCTGAACCGGCCTTTGCGATCCCGGTCTCGATGGAATGCGGTTTTGCGTAACCGCTCCGGCTCGGCCTTCCCCTCAAAATGGCAACGGGATCGCACGCGTGCTCCCTTGTATAAACGTGGATTGGCCCAGAGAATCAAACGCAGAGGACCCGCCCCTTCAATCGATGCCCTTTAGAGATAATCCACGTGGTGGCGGAATTCGTCGTGGGTCAGAGTCAGGACCTCGTCCTCGCCGTACATCTCGCCGATCGGTTTCCAGCCGAGCCGGCGGTAGAAGCTGAAGGCCCGGATGCGGGGATCGGGGTTCGACAGCAGCTTGAGGGTCTCGAAGCCCTGATCGAACAGCCACAGGCAGGCGAGCTTGAGGAGCGTGCGGCCGGCATTGTGACCCTCGAAGGCGGGGATCACGGCCAGCGCCTTGACCTCGCCCTCTTCCTTGTCGGCGACCGAGAAGCCGACCACATCCTCCCGGCAGATCGCCACCCAGCCCTTCTGCGGCCCCTTGAGGTTGGCCGCCCAGGTTTCCGGCGTGATGTTGTACTGGGTTTCCAGCCGTTCCCGTGTGATCGGGTTCTCGATGGTCGACGTGCGGGCGACAAAGGCGGCTTCGATGTCCGCCTCTGTCATTTCCCGGTAGGTGATCTCCAGCGGGTTCCGCACGGAATACTTCCTAGAAGTAGAGGGAGATATCCCGGTGGTTGGCCTCGCATTTCGCGACCTCGAGGGCGATATCGCGCGGCATCTTGTCCTGCTGACGCAGGCCGATGGTCAGGCGGATGCCGGCCTCGAGACGCTCCAGCTTCGGCAGCAGGTCGGGGGCGGCGGCCTGACGCCAGGCGAGTTCCTTTTCGAACTCCTCATAGGCTTCGGCCAGTTCCTCCCGGGCGTCCTCGATCTTGACCCGGCCCGGCCGGAGATCGCGGCGCATGCTGGAGACCGCGGACTTCACCTTGCTGGTGCCCTCGACGTCCGAGATCACGTCTTCGATCGCCTTGATGGCTTCCTGCTCGGCGTCGGTGGTCTCTTCCTTGATGAAGGCCTCCAGCTTGTCGAGTTCGCCGCGAAGCGCAGCGAGGGCATCGACATCCCGGAGCTTCAGCATGAGTTCGGGCAGCGGGTCGTAGGCCTGGTCGGCGGTCCGGCGATAGGTCGTCCGGGCCTTCTTCTCGACCTCGAGGATCTTCACGAACTCGGCGTGCTCCGCTTCCCATTCCGCCGGGATCTCGGCCAGCATGGCGTCGCGGTCGACGATGTACTCCTCGACATCCTCGCGGTAGCGGGCGGCCCGCTCCTGGGTCTCCTCGAAGCCTTCGAGTTGGCCGGCGAGGCGGGTCTTATCCTCGATCTTCTCGTTGAGATCGCGGATCTTCGCCTGCAGGCGGCGCACGCCCTCATGCAGCGGTCGGTAGCCCGGGTCCGCCACATCGATCGCGTCCTTGGCCGCGACGGCCGCGGCCATCAGCCCCGGCACGGTGCCCGCCTTCTCGATGGCCTCGGCGAGATCATCCGCGTCCCGATTCGGCAGGGCGGAGAGATCCCAGGTCTTCGCCTCGTCGATCAGGGCGGCGATCTGAGGACCTTGGGCGACGTACTGAACCGCCAGATAATTCTCGATGCAGTATTGCAGACGCGGATTCTTCGGCGGCGGTGCGGTCTCCCCGATCAGTGACGTCCGGTTCGGCAGATAGTTCACCAGCGGCGGGAAGTAGCCGACGATGGCCAGCGCGAAGAGCTGCAGGCAGATGAACGGTATCACGCCCTTATACATCGACACGGTCTTGATCACCTTCGGGGCCACGCCGCGCAGATAGAAAAGCGCGAAGCCGAAGGGCGGTGTCAGGAACGAGGTTTGGATGTTCATCCCGATCATGACACCGAGCCAGACCGCGGTGATGTTGGCCTCCGGATCGGCGAGCAGGATCGGGGCGACGATCGGCACCACCACCACGGCGATCTCGATGAAGTCGAGGAAGAAGCCGAGCAGGAAGATAACCAGCATCACGATGATGAACTGGGTCCAAAAGCCTCCGGGAAGGCCCCCCAGGAAGTCACGGACCAGTTCTTCCCCGCCAAAGGCACGGAACGCGGCGGTCAGCATCGCGGCGCCCAGCAGGATGATGAAGACCAGCGACGTCGTCTTGGCGGTCT
Source organism: Alphaproteobacteria bacterium (assembly GCA_024743275.1). Classification (GTDB taxonomy): domain Bacteria; phylum Pseudomonadota; class Alphaproteobacteria; order JANSWW01; family JANSWW01; genus JANSWW01. Next base: position 446,518 of record JANSWW010000001.1, on the reverse strand, counting down.
CCATCATCACCCCTTGCAGGGTGTTGTCGATCTTGAAGATCCGCCAGCCGCTCCAGGCCAGCGCGGTGAGGAAGCCGACCGCGGCGATGACGGCGAGCACCAGGCCCGTCGTGTCCGCGGCGGTCTCGATCCGGCGCACATTGACTTCGTAGATGTTGGCGACGACGGCCAGCGTGATCACCGAAATGATCGCCAAGATCGCCGGCCGGAAACAGCCGGGCTTGCCGGCGGTCAGACGGTAGCCGGCCATGATCATGGCGCCGGCCGCCCCGATGGCGCCAGCCTGGTTGACGGTCGCGATGCCGGTGATGATCGAGCCGAGGACGGCGAAGATCAGGGTCAGCGGCGGCACCAGGGCGAGCACGACCTTGAGGGCGAACTTGCGGTCGTATTCGCCGTCAAAGGGCACGGCCGGGGCCAACTTCGGCTTGATGATCGAAGAGATCAGAATGAACAGCATGTAGAGCCCGACCAGGACCAGGCCCGGCAGGACGGCGCCCATGAACATGTCGCCGGCGCTGGTCGAGGTGACGGCGAATTCGCTGGGCATCGAGAGTTCGCCGGTGACTTCCTTGTAGATGTTCTGACGCGCGGTGCCGGCCTGGTCGACGGCGCTGGACAGCTGGTCGGCCAGAATGATGAGGACGATGGACGGCGGGATGATCTGGCCCAGAGTGCCGGACGCGGCGATGGTGCCGGTCGCCAGCGGGTGGGAGTAGTTGTTCCGCAGCATCGCCGGCAGGGAGATCAGGCCCATGGCGACCACGGTCGCGCCGAGAATGCCAGTGGTGGCGGCGAGCAGCGCGCCCACGAAGACGACCGAAATCCCCAGGCCGCCCCGGATCGGACCGAAGAGCTGGGCCATGGTGACCAAGAGGTCCTCGGCGACCTTTGAGCGCTGCAGCATGATCCCCATGAACACGAACAGCGGGATGGCGATGAGCGTATCTCGCTCCGCCTCCCAGTAGATGCCTCTAAAGTTCGTGACACCCGCGCTCAACCAGTTGGACGGTCCGCCTTGATGGAAGAAGGCGTCGACATTGCCGGCGAACAGGTAACCGGAAACGCCCGCCGCCATGATGGAGATGATGGCGGCTCCGGGCAGCGCGAAGGCGACCGGGAAGCCGCTGGCGAGCGCGCCTGCCATGAGGATGACCAGAAGGGCTAGGAAGAGAAGTTCCATTGACCGTGATCTTTCTTAAGTACGTCCGTTCCGGTTGTCTCGCGCCCCTGGTGTTCTTGGATCCTCGGGGCGCCGTTTTCGATGTCGCCGTTTCTATGCCGGTCGATCAATGCATGATGGCCGCGACTTCCCGCGCACCGGGTTCGCTGCGCCGGTCGGCGACGCTCTCCAGGAAATAGCTGGTGAATTGCAGGTTCATCGCGACCGCGAAGATCGCCAGGAAGCCGGCCATCCAGAACTTCACATACATTCCGAAGCCGGACTGGCTCACCTCGAAATTGGCGATCGGCGTGTTGATGATCGAGGTCTTGTCGGCCATGCCGAAGAAGATCACCACCCAGCACATCGTCATTCCGAGAACGATGCAGCCGAAGGCGTTGACCGTGCCTTTGAGCGGTCGGTCGAAGGTGCTGTAGAGCACGTCGACCCGCACATGGCCGTCTTCGAAGAGCGTGTAGGCGCTGGCGAACAGGAACAGGGCCGCATACCAGAAGCGGACCAGGTCGCCCTGGAAGGCCTGCTCGTAGGAAAACACGAAGCGGCCGATCACGATGGTCAGCTCGGCGATGACCACCAGCAGCGCCAGCCACGGGAAGCCGAGGGTGCGGCTGAAGGCGCCGATCACGAAGCCGGCGATCACAAGCGGGAAGTGGACGTAGGCGCCGCGATAGGCGGACCGGCCGAGATCTGAGGCCATCTGCTGCCCGAACCAGGCTTCCAGCAACCCTTCGACCCGCAGGAAGGAAACCGTGATGTCGACCAGGCCGACCAGCAGAACCGCCCAGAAGACGGACCGGATGATGTAGTTGGTGACCGAGGCGACGCTCATGGAAGAGGCCCGCAGGGTGACGTCCCGCGACCGCATCACCATCACATAGGAAAGGGCGAAACAGGATAGATAGAGCAGAATACAGATCGCGGAGAGCGCGAGACCGCTTTCGAGCGGCGCGGCCTCTCCCAATAGGCCGAAATGGCGGAAGAAGGCGATCGAGCCGGGCCAGCTCTGCCAGACCACGAGATAGTTTTCGATCAAATAGGTGAAGGTGAAAAAGACGTGGCTCCAGGCCAACCATCGCAGTACGGGCGTCGAGAAAAACCGGGGCGTGCCGTGATGAACCGGAATGTGGTGCGGCTCGGTGCCGGCGTTGTCTACATTAGCCATTTGCAAGACCACCAATAAAGACAGACGGGGTCCGAGGACCCCGTCTGAAATAGTTGTTTGACCGAGCGATTACTCGATGCCGAGAACGCGGTTCCGCTCGACCGAGTAGGCCACTTCCGCGATGCTCTGGTAATAGCCGAGCTCACGCAGCGACGCCTGGAAGTTGTCGTCGATCTTCTTGGCGAGAGCCGAGTGATCGCGGGTCTCTTCGAAGACCTCGGCCGCGGCTTCGCCGAAGGCGTCGTAGGTGTCTTCGGAGAAGCGCTTCAGCTCGACGCCATGATCGTTGATCAGGCGGGAGAGATACTCGCCGTTGAACGCCATCGTCTCTTCGTACTGCGCGGCATGCTCTTCCATGGACGCAGCGGTGATGATGTTCTTTTCCGACTGTGTGAGGCTGCCCCACCAGGAAGCGTTCATGCCCATGGACAGACCGCCGCCCGGCTCGTGGAAGCCCGGGTGGTAGTAGTACTTCGCCGCCTCGTAGAACTTCATGAAGTAGTCGTTGTACGGGCCGACCCACTCGGTGGCGTCGATGGCGCCGGAAACGAGGTTCTCATAGATCTGACCGCCCGGCAGCGAGACCGGGGAGGCGCCGAGCTTGGCCATCACGTCGTTGCCGAGGCCCGGGATACGCATCTTCAGACCCTTGAGGTCGTCGGCGCTTTCGATTTCTTTGTTGAACCAGCCGCCCATCTGGGTGCCGGTGGCGCCGCACGGCAGGCACTTGAGGCCGAATTCACCGCCGATCTCGTCCCAGAGGGCCTGACCGCCCTTGAACTTGATCCAGGCGTTCCACTCGATGGTGGTCATGCCGAACGGCACGGAGGTGAAGTAGGCCCAGCCCGGATGCTTGCCCTTCCAGTAGTAATCGGCGGCGATGTAGGCCTGGGCGTTGCCGCCGGCCACTTCGTCGAACACGTCGAAGGCGCCGACACGTTCACCAGCCGCGAAATACTGGGTGGTGATCGAACCCTCGGTCAGTTCGGTGATCCGGGCGGCCAGGCGCTGGGCGCTGAGACCGAGACCGGGGAAGTCCCGCGGCCAGGTGCTCACGATCACCATTTCTTTACGGCCCTGCGCAATGGCGGGGGCCGCGATCGTGCTGGCGGCGGTCGCAATACCGGCGACGCCCGCGGTTTTGATGAAGTCACGACGCTTCATAGGTAGCTCCCTGTTCAAAGGTTGGCCGGGCGGCCATATGAACGCCCGATCCGTCTTGGTTAACCAAATCGGTCCCATAGCGCGACCAATTCGGCGCAATAAGACATATCTTTCAAGCGAAACGCAAGACGCAACCGGCCTTGAGCCGAAATTCTTTTGTTTAGAAGTTGCGCAAAAAGAAAAATCGGTGGCCGTTGCCCATTAATTGTTAACTATAAGAAGGGGGCGGGGGCGATTTAAGCCAGTGTATAGCTATTCGGGCACAGAAACCCGGTATCCGCCAAGAGATTTGGCGGCTGTCTTGGGTGGCTATTCCATATCAAAATCGGATATGGATTGGTTAATGCTTTATACCCAAGGGGAGCAGGGGGTGATTAGATGGGTTGCCAGCCATCTTGGCCCAGTGCTTCCAGTGGTTTGAACCGTCGCTTGTAGGACATCTTACGACTGCCCTGTACGAAAAAGCCGAGGTAAAGATAGGGCAGCCCCGCCTTGCGTGTCTGTTCGACCATGTCGAGCACCATCAAAGTGCCCAGGCCGTCCGTTTCCAGTTCGGGATCGAAAAAGCTGTAGACCGCCGACAGGCCGTCCGACTGGTCGTCGACCAGCATGCAGGCCGCGAGCACCCCGTCTGGATCCCGGTATTCGATCATCCAGGTCGCGATCGGCGAGATCTCGATCATGTCGCGGTAGTCGTCGAAGGTCATAAAGGACATCTCGCCGCCGGAATGGCGCCGGGACTGATAGGCCGAGAACAGGCGGTATTGTTCCCAAGTCGCGTTGTTCTCGACCTCACGGGCGCTCAGATGGGCGTTGCGATTGAGGATCCGGCGCTGGCTCTTCGACGGTTTGAAGCCGTCGACCACGATGCGAACGGGCTGGCAGGCGTTGCAGTTCGGGCAGGCCGGCCGATAGATCATGTTCTGCGACCGCCGGAACCCGGCGACGGCGAGGGTGGAATAGGCCTGTTTGGTGGCGGGTTTCCCGAGATCGGCGATCAGCCGGCGCTCGATCTTGTCCCCCAGATAAGGACAGGGCATCGGCGCGGTGCGGTAAAAGACGATGGGAAGACCAAGCCCAGAATTGCCGAGAAACATGTGAGTGATCTGTTCCTAAACCATAGGGGAGCAAGGGGGACCGACGATCAATTCTCGATAAGCGTCCCGCAAAAGCATTACCAAATCCTTGATGAAGTCCTACTGGGAAACGACGGCGGCGTTGTTTTGTCTCTCCTCGATGACTTCGGAGGAGTTGAGCCTCTCCCGCAGGACCGAGTCGCGCAGCAGCACAATGGAGATGCGGCGGTTCCGGGCCGACGTCGGCTCTTCCGGGAACAGCGGATCGTTGTCCGCCTTGCCGACGACCCAGGCGATCCGTTCGGCCGGGATGCCTGAATCGATCAGCGCCCGGCGGCTGGAATTCGCGCGGTCGGCCGAAAGCTCCCAGTTGGAATAGCCGGAGCCAGGGGCAAACTGCAGAGCATCGGTATGCCCGGTGATCGTCATCTTGTTGGGGACCCGCTGGACGATGGTCGCGACCTGGCCGATCAGCTCTTGGGTATAACCGAACATGTCGGCGCTGCCGTTCGGGAACATGGCGCGCTGTTCCTGGTCGACGATCTGGATTCTGAGGCCCTCCGGCGTTTGCTCGACGATGAGATTGTCCTTCAGTTCCTCCAGTTCGGGTGTGTCCTGGATCGCCTGCTTCAGCTGCGCCTCGACCTTCTCGAATTCCTGGCGCTCGCGTTCCTCGATCAGCCGGTCGAGCTGGTCCCTGGCGATTTCTCGGACATTTCGGTCGGAGAGGCCCTGATCCTCGCCTTCGCCCTCGCGGATCTGGGTGAGGCCCTGTTCCTCACCTTCGCCGAACTTGATCTCGGTCCCGCCGGTGCCCGGTTCCCTGGAATTGCCCTTGTCGCCTTCCAGATCGCCGGTGCCTAACTCGAACTGGCTGGACCCGAAGGCGTCCTCGTCGGCGCCAAAGCGGCTTTCGATGTTCTCGGGATCGTCTGAGTCCGCCTCGATCGCCTCGGTCTGCTCCGCGTTGGGGCGCGCGGCCACCGGAGTCGAGATGGTCGGCGGGGAGGACGGGGACTTCTGGGCGCCCGGAACGGTGACCGAGATGCCCCCGAGCACGCCGCCCGAGCCTGAGCGGGTGGACCGCGAGATCGCCGTCGGATCGAAATAGTTCGAGATGCCGAGCTTCTGCTCTTCCGTCGTCGCGTTCAGCAGCCACAAGAGCAGGAAGAAGGCCATCATCGCGGTCACGAAGTCGGCATAGGCCACCTTCCAAGCGCCGCCATGGTGTCCACCATGACCGCCCTTTTTGACCTTTTTGATGACGATTTCGCCGTGATTGTCCCCGGACATGGCGCTGGCTCTTCCTGAACTCCTAGAGGGTTGGGCCGATTACACCGGCGGCAGGGCCGCCACGGCCTCTTCCACCTCGTAGAAGGTGGGGCGGACATGGCTCCAGAGCTGTTTTCGCGCGAACTCCACGGAGACCGCGGGCGCATAGCCGGACATATGGGCGAGCAGGCCGGACTTGATCACCGCGAAATACTTGCCGTCGGCCGCGATGACGCCCTTGATCGCCGAGGCGAGGGGCGCCACGAAGCCGTAAGCCATGAAGATCCCGAAGAACGTGCCGACCAGAGCGGCGCCGATCAGTTTCCCCAGAACCTCCGGCGGCTCGGTGATCGAGCCCATGGTTTTGATCACGCCCAGCACGGCGGCCACGATGCCCAGCGCCGGAAAGCCGTCGCCCATGGTTTGCACCGCGTCACCGACGGCCATCTCTTCGTGGTGATGGGTCTCGATTTCCTCGTCGAGCAGCGTTTCCATCTCGTGCGGGTTGTCGGTGCCGAGCGTCATCATTCGCAGATAGTCGCACAGGAATTCGAGCGCGTGGTGGTTGGCGGCGAATTTCGGGAAGGACTGGAATAGCGAGCTTTCCTCCGGCCGCTCCACATGACTTTCGATCGCCAGCATCCCCTTCGTCTTCGCCAGCTTGAAAATGGCGTAGAGCAGGGACAGGAGTTCGAGATAGTCGTCCTTCTTGTATTTCGGCCCCTTGATCGCCGCCATCACGTGCCCGATCGTCGCTTTCAGCGTATGCATCGGGTTGGCGATGATAAAGGCGAAGATCGCCGCCCCGCCGATCAGCGTGTATTCGAAGGGCTGCCAGTGCACGGCCATTTTGCCGCCCATGGCGATGTAGGAACCGTAAACGGCGATCAAGACACCGATCGCGCCGCCAATGACTAACATGTCGTTTCGCCTCCTAAACCATGGCCCCCTGAGCGGTGGGCCCGGGCGCCCGGCAAACGGACGCCAACGCTGATTTCAGCCTAATCCTCAATGTATCACATAATCCCGAAGGATGTCTGTTTCTTAGCCTCCTGCGGCAAAGCAACAATCGCGCCAAACCGATGAACGCCACAACAAATCGGTGATTTTGGGGCAAGGCCCGCGAATGCCAGCCGGGCGCGCTTCAAGAGGCCGTGATCGGCCCGAAGGGATAGGCGACCCGCGAAATCGTGCCGGTATCCGTGCCATAGGCGCGCATCTCCGCCCAAAGGCGGTCGCCATAGGAGAAATGCCACCATTCCTCATCATAATTGAGGAAGCCTTGGGCTTCCATCAGCGCCCGGAGCCGCGCCCGGTTGGCGACCACCAGCGGCGCGAGGCCCGGGGCCGCCGTCGGTGTCAGCTTCGAGAACTCCCCCACCTCCGTCCCCATATCGAGCTGCTGTCCGTCGACCGCGAGCGTCACGTCCACCGCCGTGCCGCCCTGATGGCCGCTCGGCCGGTCGACCGGGTCTGCCACCCAGCGCCGGGTCTCGGTGATCAGCGCGTCGAGACCCAATTCCGGATGGGTCCGGGCGATTTCGGCAAAACGCCGGTTCCACATCCGGAACTGCCGCGATTGCGTCCGGTGCGCCTCGAACAGGACGAGCCTGTGACCGGGCGGCAGGGCGTCGACGACCCTATAGAGTCGGTCTGCGATGGTCTTGCGGAGGTGGAACGGATGCGGTGCGTCGCCGGCGAAGGCCAGGCCGTCGCGCTCGGCCAGCTCGACCAGGGCGGCGTCCGCCTCGGTATAGGGTTCGACGGCCACGGCTCACCCTTCCTCGAAGATCGTTTCGCCGCCCAGCAGGGTCCGCGTGACCCGGACATCGCGGATTTCTTCGGGGGGAATGGTGAAGTAATCGCGGTCGAGGATCGCCACGTCGCCGAGTTTACCGATTTCGAGCGATCCCTTGCGGTGCTCTTCGCGGCCGGAATAGGCGCCGAGCGTGGTGTAGGCGTGCAGCGCCTCGGTCGGGGTCACCGCCTCCGCGCGGCAGAGGTCGCCGCCGGTGTCGGACTTCCGGTTCACCATCGACCAGAGGGCTAGAAACGGGTTGGCCTGACAGACCATGGCGTCGGAATGGCCCGGGGCGGGAATGCCTTCGTCGATCAAGGTGCGGTGCGGCCACATATGACGCATCGCCTCTTGGCCCCGGTTGGCGATATAGGCGTCGCCGAGGTCGTACATGAAGCCGGTGGCCGAACTGTCGACGACACCGAGCCGCTTGATCCGTGCCCTGATCTCCGGCGTGACGTAGCAGCAGTGCTCGACCCGCATCCGGTGATCGTCCAGCGGGTGGTCGGCGAGCGCCGCTTCAATCGCGTCCAGGGCGAAGTCGATGCCCCGGTCGCCGACCCCCTCGATCATCACCAAGAGCCCGGCCGTGTGGGCCTTGGCCGCCCGCGCCGCGAGATCGTCGGCCTCATAAAGCAGGATGCCGGTGTTGTGGTCCGGCTCACCCTCGATCCTCTTACCGATATAGGGCTCGTAGTAGGCCGCCGTCCGGCCGGAGGTGGAACAGTCCGGGCACCATTCGACTCCGATTAGCCGCAGAAGGTCGTCGCCGAAGCCGGACCTGAGGCCCGCGGCGATCAGGCTTTCGATCAGCCCGTCCTCCCGCCCCGAGGCGATGATCCCGACCCGCATCTTCAGTCGGCCCGCGTCCTTCATCCGTTGATAGGCCTGGATCGCCCGGGATGGCGTCAGCGAGTTGTAGGTGGTGGTGATGCCGAGCGCGGCCCACTCCTGGAACACCCGCTCAAGGCCGTTGGCGATGCTCTCCGGCGTGTCCTGGGCATGGACCCGGTCGAGGAACAAATGGGCGGCGGTCTCCCGCACCAGCCCGGTCAGCTTGCCGGTCTCCGGATGCTTGTCGAAGACGCCGAAATCCGGGTCGGGCGTGGTCTCGTCGATGCCGAGTGCGGCGAAGGCGGCGGAATTGGCAAGCCCGAGATGACCGTCGGTCCGCAGGATGAACATCGGCACGTCGCCGGTCGCCCCGTCGAGCTCGGCGAGGGTCGGATAGCCGCCGGATTTGTTCTCGTTGAAGCGGTAGCCGGCGAGCCAGACTCCGGGACGCTTTTCCGTCGCCGCATCGGACAGCCGGGCCAGCAGCGCCTCCTTGGACTGGATGCGGGCGGGGGACAGGTCCTCCCAGGTGGTGAGGCGGGCGGCATAGGCGTCGGGGTGGGCATGACTGTCGACGATCCCGGGAATCGCGGTGGCGCCGGCCAGGTCGATCACCTCGGTCTCCGGGCCGCGCAGGCCGTCGACCTCGCCGACGCCGCCGAGGGCAACGATCACGCCGTCGCGGATCGCCAGGGCCTCGACGAAACGGTCGTCCCGGTCGAGCGTGGCGATCTTCCCGCCGGTGAGAATCTGGTCTGCATGAAGCCGCATACGCACCCCCTGTCTATGCGGCGAGTAGGAAACCGCACCCCGCCGCCGATTGGCAAGCGGGCTTTTGGGCAGGTGGCCCTACGCGGTCCCGTCCTCGGGCAGCTCCGCCGGCTCGTGCCTCGGCCAGACGACCAGCGCGGCGACGGTCCCGAGACAGGCGAGCGCGCCGAGGACCGCCATCGCCGCATCGAAGCCGAATTTGGCGCCCGTCCAACCGGCCACCGGATAGGTTATCAGCCAGCAGGCATGGGAGAGGGCAAATTGCGCGGTGAACAAATGGCCCCGGTCCTCGGGACCCGACGACCGCTTCAACAGCCGGCCGGACGGCGTGAGAATTCCCGTATAGAACAGGCCGATGAAGGCCCAGGCGATCAGGAAAGCCTCCCAGGACAAAAGGCTGTCGCCGGCGAGAACCGGCACCAGGCCCAGGGTGAGAAGACAGAGGACCGCCGCCGAGGTGAGCATCACCGCCCGGTCCGGGACCCGGTCGAGAACCCGGGGCAGGGCGAGGGCGGAGGCCATGGACCCGAACCCGAAGGCGGCCAGGGCATAGGCGACATCGGTCTCCGATCCGCCATAGGTGGCGCGGACCACCACCACCGTGTTGACCAGCACAAAGGCGCCCGTCGCCGCCGCCGTCATGGTCAGGGCCAGAAGACCGCGGAGTCTCGGCGTGGCGAGATAGAGCCTTGTGCCCCGGGAAACGCGGTCCCAGAAGGGCCGCTCCCGACCGGCGGCGGTGTATTTCGGCAGTACCGTGAAGGCGATCAGAAGCGTCGAGCCGAGAAAGCCGAGCACGGTTCCGCCGAACAGCCCGTGATAGCTCATCACCGTCAGCAGGATGGCCGCGACCGTCGGGCTCACCAGATTCTCGATCTCATAGGCCAGGCGGGTCAGCGACAGGGCACGGGTGTAGTCGGCCTCGTCCTCGAGAATGTCCGGGATCGTCGCCTGGAAGGCGGGCGCGAAGGTCGCCGACGCGGTCTGCAGCAGGAAGATCAGCACATAGATCTGCCAGACCGCGTCGATGAAGGGCAGGGCCAGCGCGATGCCCGCCCGCGCCAGATCCGTTCCGATCAGCACCGCCTTGCGCGAGAGCCGCACGGTCAACGCGTTGGCCAGGGGCGCCACCCCGACATAGGCGATCATCTTGATCGTCAGCGCCGTGCCGAGGACCGCCCCCGCCTTCTCGCCGGCGAGATCGTAGGCCAGCAGGCCCAGGGCGACGGTCAAGAGCCCGGTGCCGAGCAGGGCGACGATCTGGGCCGCGAACAGTTTGGCGAAGGCGGGATGCGAGAGAACGCGGAGCATGATGGGACCTTAACAGCAGGGGCCGGTCCACCGTATAGTGCGCTTTCGGGAATAGCTGTTCTGCACATCAAGGAGCGCGCAATGGACATCCTCCGGATTCTGATCGCCATTCTGTTGCCGCCTCTGGGCGTGTTCCTGCAGGTCGGCATCGGCCTCCATTTCTGGCTCAACATCCTCCTGACTCTGCTCGGCTACTTTCCCGGGATCATCCACGCGGTCTACATCATCGCGAAGCGCTAGCGGCGAATCAGTTCTTCGGCTTCTTCTCCAGGCAGCGGAAGTCGGCTTCCGGCGTGGCCCCCGCGAAGTGGATGTGGACCACGTTGGTCTGATGTCGCCGGCACCAGACCTGAAGTCCCCGGTCGGTGAAGCCGACATCCATCCGCGTGTATTCCTGCAAGGATGCGGCGTCCGTGGCGCCGGCCTGGAATTCGTCGGCGCATTTGGCGCAGACCACCGGCTCCCGGATATTGTTGAAGAGAGGATGCATAGGCGCTCCGTCAAAGTGAGGCGCCGCCAGACTTCGATAGATGCTGTGCCCCGGCAATGGGCCATGGCGTCGCCGATAGAACGTATTTTATGCAAATTTCTTTGCAAAATACAGGTAAAGTAATGGCTGATTTATCTTTTGCGATTCTTTAATAAATCATGGAATTGAGTCTCCGTTTCTTATTCGCAAGGGGTGCGACACCTAACGGAGGGTTCCATGGAAACGACAGAAGGTCTTATCGAGAACATCGTCCCGGCGTCTCCCAGCGTGTCGCCGACGCCGGCGGTGAGCGTACCGGCTCCGATCCTTTACTTCGATTTCGAGACGGCGAGCGGTGCCACGCTCACGGACGCCATGGGCGGACCGGGTGGCAGCATGCATGCCCGGAACAGCGGCGCCGAGGTCGCGGCCCCGCTCACCGGCGGCGCGCCGGGATCGGAAACGGGCGCGCTCAGCCTCGGCGGTGACCGTTTCGGCTACATCCCGCACGATCCGAGCTATGAGGTGCTCTATGGCACGGTGGCGATGTGGGTCCGACCGATGTCGATCGACGGGCGTCAGACCTTCCTGGCCAAGGACGAGAGCGGATCGGACGATGGCGGCCATCTCCGGGTCGGTCTCGACGCCGGCCGGCTGTCCTTTCGCGTCGCCCCGGGCGACGGGGGCGGCAATCACGCCTTCCGGACCAACGACGTTGTGTTCACGCCCGGTGAATGGAGCCATGTGGCGCTCACCTTCGGGCCGTCGGGCGTAACGGCCCAGGTCAACGGGACGGTGATCGCCGACGACGCCTTCACCCAGATCGAGGGCCGCAACGACACGCCGGCGACCTATACCGAGTATCACCTTCTGACCAACGACAAGCCCATCGTGCTGGGTCGCGACACCGGCGGAACCCGTGACACCGGCTCGGCGGTGGAGATCGCCGACAGCTGGACCCGCGATCCGTTCTCGGGCGAGATCGACGGTGTCGCGCTGTGGGGCGGCTACGCCCCGGAAGACGCGCTGACCCCGGAGGAGGTCGCGGCACTCGCCGCCGGGACCGCGCCGTCGACGACGCCGGAGCCGGTGATCCCGGTGGTGCCCACCGACGACGCGCTGAACGGTACCGAGACCCATGACAAGATCCACGCCGATGCGGGCAACGACACGCTGTCGGGCGCGGGCGGCCAGGACGACCTCAATGGCGGGGACGGCGACGACGACCTTCTCGGCGGCGACGGGGACGATGTTCTCGACGGCGGGCGCGGCAGCGACGTGCTGCAAGGCGGCGCCGGCAACGACATCCTCATCTCGGAAAGCGATGCGGGGGAACCGGAGATCGCCCAGGCCTATCTGCCGGCGGTCGACGATCCGGCGGGCGAGATCGGCGCCAACAACCGGCTCTATGCGGATCAGCCCTTCGTGGCGGACGACGTGCTGGTTGGCGGAGCCGGGGCCGACGTCTTCTATTTCAAGCCGCTGATCAACGCCAAGCGGGACATCATCCTGGAACATGTCCGGGAAGACGGCACGATCAACTGGAAGCGGGTCGCCGGCGAGAACAACAACGTCCACGATCACTGGGTCGATTCGATCGGCAACGACGTGGTCGCCGACTTCAACAAGGCCGAGGGCGACAAGATCGTGATCTACGGCCACACGGTCGACGCGCGCTTCGCCTCCTGGGATGTGAACGGCGACGGCGACGCGGAAACCATCATCCGGCTTTATTCCAACCAGGGCCGCAATGGCGGCGCTCATAATGGCGATCTGCTTGGCCATATCGTGGTCTTCGGCGATGCGGTGACCGAGGACGATGTCCAGGTCGACCGGCGGGTGACCTATGGCGTCATCGACCATATCGACGAGTTGCTGGACGCGATCGATCCGTCGCCGCTGCCGTCCGAGACGGCGCCGGAGGATTTCACCGACATCAATGTCCGGGCGTTGGACTTCATCGCTCCGGCCGCCTCGCCGCTCGACCTTTTCGACGATTTCTTCGCGCCGGAAAGCCGGGAGCCGGATCAGCCGGTGACTCCCTTCGCGGAAAGGGTGATCGTACGCGAGACGACGACCGAGGGGACGGCGGAGGTCGTTTCGGGGACCGAGGCCAACGACATCCTCTATGGCGGTGATGGCGGCGACACGGTCAATGGCGGTGCCGGTGCCGACATGCTGTACGGCGACAAGGCCGCCCCGGTCGCCAAGACAACGCCCCATGACGCCGTCTCTTATTGGGCCTTCGATGCCCTTGCCAACGGCGCCGTTGTCGACGCGCAAGGCACTCAGGACGGCAGTTTCTACACCGTCCATGAGCGCGCCCCCTATATCGCGGTGGACGGCGTTCCCACCACCAGCGGTCCCACCGTGTTGGGGGGCGCACCCGCTCTGACTTTCGACGGGTCCAGCTTCGCCATGGTCGAACATAGCCAGGCCTATGAGACCACGAATCAGACGGTGGCGCTCTGGGTCCGGGTCGATGACATCGGCGACCGTCAGGCCTTCGTCAACAAGGATCAGAGCGGTAGCGACGACGGCGGCCATTTCCGGCTCGGCCAGGACGACGGCAAGCTTTTCGTCCGCATCGCGCCGGGCAATGGCGACCGCAATTCGAGCTGGGAGACCCGGGAGGCGGTCCTGACCGAGGGCGAATGGGCCCATGTCGCGGTCACTTTCGGGACCAACGGCGTTGAGGTCTATGTCAACGGCAGTCAGTTGGACAACGGTGCCTTCCGCACCAAGGAAGGCCGGCAGGATATCGACGACTACAAGGCCGGCTTCCTGATCGCCAACGACAACCCCTGGATCATCGGGGCGGACACCCACCGGGTCGACGATACCGACACGGCCGGGGTGATCACCACCGACCGTGATTTCCGCGACTTCCTCGACGGGGCGGTCGCCGGCGTCGGCTTCTGGGGCGGTTACCGGCCGGAGGACGCGCTCAACGCCGAACAGGTTCTCTCGCTCGCCGCCAACGGGCCGGGCGTTCTCGGCACCGCGTTCAAGCCGGATCCGGTGCCGCTCGGCGATGACGTGATCAACGGCGACGGCGGTGCCGACACCATCGAGGCCGGGGCGGGCGACGACCAGGTCTCCGGCGGGTCCGAGGACGATGTGGTCGACGCCGGCTACGGCAACGACTCGGTCTCCGGAGACGGTGGCAACGACACGCTCGACGGCGGCCATGGCGAGGACACGGTCTATGGCGGGGATGGCGATGACGTTATCCTCAGCCGGGCCGATGCCCGCGAGCCGAAACTGGCCCAGAACTACGACCCGCGCGAGGACCCGGACTACGAAATCGATCCGGTGACGCTGACCTATTTCCCCGGTCAGCCGATCGAGGGCGACGACGTCCTGATCGGTGGCGGCGGCGCGGATCTCTTCATGTTCAATCCGCTGATCAACGCCAAACCGCATTTCCTTACCGAACATACGGACCCCGAGAACCGGAAGATCGAATGGCACCAGGTCGCGGGGGAAAACAACGAGCATCACGACCACTGGGTCGACAGCCTCGGCAACGATGTGATCCTCGACTTCAACCGGGCGGAGGGCGACAGCATCGCCGTCGTCGGCCACACGGCGGAGGTCTACAGGATCACCATGGGCGACGCCGACGGCGACAACGTCCCCGACCATTCGGTGATTCATGTGCGCTCCAATCAGGGCCGCAATGGCGGGGCGCATCAATACGACGACCTCGGCACGATCCAGGTGTTCGGCGACTTCGTCCGGGAAAGCGATATCGAAAACGACGCCGGGCCGGCCTATGGCATCGTCGACACAATCGACGAGTATGCCGAGGCGGTGACGCCGCTCTACGGTCAGCTTGCGACGGACGATCCCTTTGTGCCGTCGCCGGATCTGATCGGGCCGTCGAGCCTGCCCACCGGAGCCGCCTTCGCCATTCCGCGGGCGCTCACCTTCGACGGCGAGGACGGTGGCCAGATCGAGGTCGGTCATTTCGCCGCGATGGAGCAGGCCAACGGAACGATTGCGCTGAGCTTCACCGCCGATGACACGGGCGGATCCAACGCGCTGTTCTCCAAGGATTACAGCCACCAGGACATTCCGGGTCATATGACAGCCTGGGTGAAGAACGGCCGTCTTGAGGTCCGGCTCCAATCCGAGGACAAATCGGAATATCTCCGCTCGGCCAAGAACGCGATCCAGGAAGGGCAGGAGCACGACGTCGCCATCAGCTTCGGGGCGGCGGGCTTCCAGCTCTATCTGGACGGTGCTCTGGTCGATCAGGAGGTCGGGTTCACCCAGGGCCTCGCCGACAACAATCTCTCCCTGGTGCTCGGCGCCAGCGGAGCGCATCGTCGGGACAACCGTCCGCTCGACGCGCGCGACGAGTTCGATGGTGTGATCTCCGACTTCGCGGTCTATGGCAGCCAGCTTCCGGTCGAGCAGATCGCTCTTCTGGGCCAGGATCCGGTGGCCGATCCGGTTGTTCTGTAGGGGGAGAGACGGAGGCGTCGCGGCGGTCAAACGCCTCGGCGCCTCTTTCGCTTTCCGCCGGTGATCGAACCGGGTGAGGCGAAGCCGGAGGCTGCTACCAGGGCAGGGCGGCGCCGGAATAGTCGAAGAAGCCGCCACTGTCCGCCGCCGTTTTCCGATCGATGACATCGAGCATCAGGGCAGCGGCCTCGGCCGGCGACCGGACGGTCAGGCCCTGCTTGGCGAAGGGATCGGACAGCGGGCTTTCGGTGGTGCCGGGATGGAGGGCGAGGCAGAGGGCCTCGGGCCGCTTGCGGGCCAGTTCGATGGATGCGGTCTTCACCATCTGATTGAGCGCGGCCTTGGAGGCGCGATAACTGTACCAGCCTCCGAACCGGTTATCGGCGATCCCGCCGACCTTCGCGCTGAGGGTGACGAAGGCGGATTTGCCCTGACGCGGCAGCAGCGGCAGCAGATGCTTCATCAGCAGTGCCGGCCCAATGGCGTTGACGGCGAAGGCGTGGGCCATGTGATCCGCCGACAGGTCGCGCCAGCTCTTTTCGGGCATGAACCCGTCCCCGTGGAGAAAGCCGGTGGCGTCGATGATGAGGCGCGGGGTGCCCGCCTCCGCCAAAGCCGTCGCGGCGCCGGCGATGCTGGCCTCGTCCAGAAGATCCACACGTGGTGTCGACGAGCGGGAGAAACCGATCACCCGGTCGAAGGCACCCGAGTCCGCGAGGGCGGTGACGAACGCCGTTCCGATGGTGCCTGAGGCGCCGAAGACGGCGGCGATGGAAGCGGGGTCGTCGCCGGTGTTTTTGAAACTGTCCATCATCGCCTTAAGGCGCTTCGCCGAAGGACCGGGACGCCGGAACATCCTCCTGGGCGGACGAGAGATACTGGCGCTGGAATTGATGCTCGGTCACGGCGCGGTTGAACAGGTGACCCTGGGCCATGGCGCAACCGTGCCGTTTCAGCCAGTCCACCTGCTCCTGGTTCTCGACGCCCTCGGCGACGACGTCGATCCTGAGCTCCCGGGCGAGATTGAGGATCACCGAGACCAGGGTGCCGTCCTCCGGCAGGTCTTTGATGAAATGCCGGTCGATCTTGAGGGTTGTGGCATCGATATCCCGGACATAGGCGAGGCTCGAATAGCCGGTGCCGAAATCGTCGATGGCGATGCCGATTCCCATCAGCCGCAATTCCGCGATGATGTCCCGGAATTCCTCGAGGCGCTGGATAACGGCGGTTTCCGTGATCTCCAGTTCGAGGAGTTCAGGCCTGATGCCGTGGGCGTCGATACAGGCCCGGACATATTGAACGAAGGAGCCCGGGACGATCTGGCGGGCCGAGACATTGACCGACATCGGGACGCTGTAGCCCTCCCGGTCCCATTTGGCGATCACCCGGCAGGCCTCGGACAGGACCCATTCGCCGATCGGCAGGATCAGCGCGGTCTGCTCGGCGATCGGGATGAAGCGGTCGGGGGAGATGAACTCGCCCTCATGGCGCCAGCGGATCAACGCCTCGCAGCCCTTCAGGTCGCCGGTGTCGAGACTGATTTTGGGCTGATAGAAGAGTTCGAATTCCTGCCGTTCCAGCGCAAGCCGCAGGCTGGTCTCGATCTTGAGCCGGACCTGAGCGCGTTCGCTCATCTCGTTTGAGAAGAACTGGAAGCCGCCGCCCTGGGCCTTCGCGTTGTACATCGCGACATCGGCCTGGTTCAGCAGTTCCTTCGGGGTGATGCTGTCGGTCGGGAACAGGGAAATGCCGATCGATGCGGTGACATGCAGACTGTGCCCGTCGATCCTGAAACTGCTGGCCAGCGTCCTTTCCAACCGGCGACTCACGCTGGCGGCCTGTTCGAAGCCGTCGAGGTTTTCGACGATGATCAGGAATTCGTCCCCGCTCAGTCGTCCCAAGGTCTCGTCGCCGCGCAGACAAGATTGGATCCGCTTGCCAACCGCCCGGAGGAGTTGGTCCCCGCTGTCATAGCCAAGCGTGTCGTTCACCTGCTTGAAGCGGTCCAGGTCCAGGAACAGGACCGCGACAACGCCGTTGTGGGCGTCGGCTCGAGCGAGTGCCTGTTCCAGCATTTCATGGATCAGCAGGCGGTTTGGCAGGTTCGTGAGGTCATCCCGGGTCGATAGCCGCCGCAACGCCCGCTGTCCCTCGCTGATCTTCGACATCATCCGGTTGATCCGGTTCGCAAGGGTGCCGATCTCGTCCTCCTCATGGCCCGCCGGCACCGCGATCGGGTCCGCGTCCGGGGCATTGAGGTCGATGCGATCGATCTCTTGGCCGAGTTCCCGGAGCGGCCGGCTCAGGAAGCGGTGGAATAGCAAAGCGAGGATAAGGCCGATCACCACGGCCTGCAGGACTCCCTCGGCAATGCGGATGAAAAGCATGGTCAACAATTGCGACCCGGCCATGACGCGATCGAGCTCGATATGCAATTCACCGACCGCGGCCGGCCCGTCGCTGCCGCCGCTGTTCCATGTGTCGAACAGTGTCACCCGCCCGCTCGCCGACGCGGAAAACACGCTCTCGCCAAGACGGTTGGCCAAGGATCCGGCTTCGGGCGGGGATTTGGACCGGGCGACGTAGACATCGCCGTTGGGGAACAGGATCTCGACCAGGACGACCGGTTCGAGCGCGATAATCTCGTCGGAGACTTGTTCCGCAAGCTTCACGTCGAGCTTGGAGATCGCGTCACTGGCGCCGACCCGGGACAGCGAGACGATGTTCTGAACCGTTTGCGCGAAGGTCTTTCTTTGTTGTTCGACCTGGGTGTAGGCGTCGAACAAGCCGATGATCAGGCCGACGGTGAACGCGACCCCGATCGCGCGAATGGCCTGCTGAACGCTGAGGGAGCGGCGGGTGAGGGGCGGGCTCTGGTCGGGAGCCCGGGAATCCGAGGACTCCCGGGTTGAGGCCGGAAGGTCGGAGGGAGAGTTGGACCGTCGGCGGGGTGTATTCTCGAGGCTGGGGCGTGGATACGCCTTCGAATCTCTCACTTACAACCTTAGCCGCATCGTGCGGCGGGGCTGGGCGCCGGGCCGCGATGCTGTTTCTTCAATTCGCAGAAAAAAGCCGATCGACGATGCTAGTCGAAGAGCTTGTCGATATCCTCCTGGGAAAGGCCGGCCCCGTCCATCTGCGGGCCTTCCAGCAGCCCCGCCTCGTCGTCGTCTTCGTGCTCGAGTCCATCCGTTTCCAGGCCGAGCAACGACTCAGGTCCCAGAATGTTCACCAGGTTGACAACCCGCACGCGCACCCGGTCGAGGGTGCCGACGACCTTGCGGATGCGTTGGCCGGTCAGATCCTGGAAGGTCGAGGCTTCGAGGATTTCGACCATCTCCTGACCGACCCGGTCGACCAGAGCCCGGTCCGCCTCGTCCTCCAATCGGCCTTCGAGTTCCTTCAAGAATCCCTCGGCGTTCTCGACCGCGGCCAGAATGCGATGTGTCGCTTCTTCGGTCGCCTGCACGACCGCATCCAGTTCCTTGGTCGCGTCCGCGACCTGATCCTTCTCCTCCTGCGGCGCGATGCTGGCGATTTCCTGGCGGACCTGTCCGACAATTCGCACCATGGCGGCGACTTCGCTCCGCACCTGATCGTCGACGTCGCGCAGAGCCTGGGCCGTCTCAAGGAGATCCTGATCGATGCCGAGGATCATCATCGCGTCGGCTTCGGTGATCTCGCCATCGGATGCCGAGGAGCGGGCGCCGCCTTCCGCTGCGACCGGCGCTTGGGTGGCGGCCGCCTCGCTCACGGTCACGGCGATCCGCTCGTCCATCGATTCCATCTGGGCTTCGATGCGGGCCAGACTGTCCTCGATCCGGCTCAGCATGCCCTCCGCCAGGCTGGGTCCGCCGACCGGCAGGCCGAGAGCCCGTTTTTCGATGGTGAAAAGGCGCCGATTGGTATTCTGCGACACGGTTTTTCCCCTTAGATCCGCTTCAAAACCCCAAAGGCCCGTCCCGTCCGGGCCACTCTGTTCGTCGAGCTTCGACCGCCTACTACAGTTTGCGATCCCTTGCTCGTTAACAATGCGTGAAACTAACCTAGTGTGCCTAAGAGAAGGTTAACACAAGGTGGTTTCGTTCCTCCGGAGCGCGTTTTTTCCGTTCTGCCGTCGACCATACGGAATTTGCCGGCAAAAGCCCTGATCCCGTCACCAATTGTCGTCTATCAACAAGGAATTGGGGGCGGTTCGCCTAACGTCCCAGGGTGTACGTGCGGGATCGCACATCCGGAAGGTGGGCCTTCGAGAGGCCCGATCGAGGGGAGAAAATCATGAAAACGCATGCTCGCGTCGTGGTGATCGGCGGCGGCGTTGTCGGGTGCAGTGTCCTTTATCACTTGACCAAACTGGGCTGGACGGATGCCGTCCTGATCGAACGTTCGGAGCTGACCTCCGGTTCGACATGGCACGCCGCCGGCGGCTTTCATACGCTGAACGGCGACCCCAATGTGGCGGCGCTGCAGTCCTATACGATTTCCCTCTACAAGGAATTGGAAGAGATCACCGGCCAATCCTGCGGCCTGCATCTGACCGGCGGGGTGGCGCTGGCCGGCACGCGGGAGCGCATGGACTTCCTGAAGATGCAGCACGCGACCGGTCGGGTTCTCGGCATGGAGACCGAACTGATCACGGCCGAGGAGGCGCATAAGTTGATGCCGCTTCTCGACCCGAAGCATTTCGTCGGCGCGCTCTACGATCCCGTCGAAGGGCATCTGGATCCCAGCGGAACGACCCACGCCTACGCCAAGGCCGCGCGGATCAACGGCGCGGAGATCTACCTGCGCAACCGTGTGGTCGAGCTCACCCAGAACGCGGACGCGACCTGGAATGTCGTCACCGAAGAGGGGACGATCCAGGCCGAGCATGTGGTCAACGCCGGCGGGCTCTGGGCCCGCGAAGTCGGCCGCATGGTCGGGTTGGAACTGCCGGTGCTCGCCATGGAGCACATGTATCTCCTGACCGAGGACATGCCGGAGGTGAAGGCGGTTAACGACGAGACCGGCCAGGAAGTGATCCATGCGATCGATTTCGAGGCCGAGCTCTATCTCCGGCAGGAGCGGGGCGGCATGCTGATGGGCACCTATGAGAAGGCCTGCGTGCCCTGGCAGCCCAAGGACACCCCTTGGGATTTCGGTCACGAGCTGCTGCAGCCCGATCTCGACCGCATCGCCCCCTCGCTGGAGGTCGGGTTCGAGCACTTCCCGGCCTTCCAGAACGCGGGGATCAAGCAGATCATCAACGGCCCGTTCACCTTCGCGCCCGATGGCAATCCCCTGGTCGGTCCGGTCCAGGGGCTGACCAATTACTGGTGCGCCTGCGGCGTTATGGCCGGCTTCAGCCAGGGGGGCGGCGTCGGCCTTGCCCTTTCGAACTGGATGGTGAACGGCGATCCGGGCTTCGATGTCTGGGGCATGGACGTCGCCCGCTTCGGGGAGTTCGCCACCGTCAAATATACCAACGCCAAGGTGCGCGAGAACTACTCCCGGCGCTTCCAGATCCGCTATCCCAACGAGGAGCTACCGGCGGCGCGACCCTTGCGCTCGACGCCGATCTACGACCGTCAGAAGGCCATGGGGGCGGTTTTCGGCGCGGCCTACGGCCTTGAATATCCGCTTTGGTTCGCCGATCCGGGCGAGGAGCCGGTCGACATCGTTAGCTTCAAGCGCTCCAACTCCTTCGCCCCCGTGGCGCGGGAATGCGCCGCAGTGCGTGAGGCGGTGGGCCTGCTCGACAGCTCCGGGTTCGCCAAATACCGGGTGACCGGGCCTGATGCCGAGGGCTGGCTCAGCGGTCTTCTCGCCAACAAGATGCCCCGTACCGGCCGCATGACCCTGTCGCCGATGCTGAACGAGTTCGGCAAGATCATCGGCGATTTCACGGTGGCGAAGCGGGCCGCCGAGGAGTTCTGGATCTTCGGCTCGGGTCCGGGCGAAAACTACCACATGCGCTATTTCCGCGCCCGGTTGCCGGAAAGCGGTGTCACGGTCGAGGCGAAAGGCCTGGGCCTGCTCGGCCTATCGATCGCCGGACCGAAGGCGCGCGAGGTGCTGGCGGCCATCACCGACGCGGATGTCGGCAAGGACGCGTTCAGGTTCATGGACTTCCGCCGGATGGAACTGGGGATGATTCCGGCCCTGGTCGGGCGGGTCACCTTCACCGGCGATCTTGGCTATGAGATCTGGGTGGCCCCGGAGTATCACGCGCAGCTCTTCGACATGCTGTGGGAGGCCGGAAAGCCCCTCGGGATGCGCAATGTCGGGATGCGGGCCCTGAAATCCCTCAGCCTGGAAAAGTCGTTCGGGTCCTGGGCGACGGAATACCGACCGATCTACGGACCGTTCGCGGCGGGTCTCGGCCGCTTTGTCGACCTGACCAAGAACCAGTTCGTCGGGCGGGACGCGGCGCTCAAGGAAAAGGAGGAGGGACCGGACAAGCGTCTCATTCTCTTCGATGTCGACGCAGAGGACGCCGATGTCATCGGCAACGAGCCGATCTGGCATGACGATGCGGTTGTCGGCTATGTGACCTCCGGGGCCTATGCCCACCATGTCGGCAAGTCGCTCGCCTTGGGCTATGTGCCGGCCGAGTTGACCGATGGCGCCAACGGCCGCTTCGAGATCGAGGTGCTTGGCGTGCGCCGGGCGGCTTCCTGGCTGCCGGAGCCCCCCTTCGACGGTGCGGGCGAACGCATGCGTATGTAGAAATGCTCAGCGGGCGACGCCGCAAGGGCTCCCCTGTATGCATTGCAAGGAAGACCCCGATGGATATCGCGCCATCGGGGTTTTTTTGACATAATCTAAAACCGATATGCCTAGACCGGTTTCGGTTCGAGTGGCGATATGGTATTGGAATCCATAAGATGGCTCCTCGTTTTGCTAAATGGATTTAAGAATGGTTGATAGAAAACTGTAATCAAGAGATCTTCGTCGGCGCGAAGGCGTCCGCGTTTTCGCCGATGCAGAGGGATGGTTAATCCTAATTCTAGAAAATGCCACTTCCTTCACCGAGATTAATAGTTGGTTAAAGGTATCGGGGCATCGTAACGCCTGCGCCGTCGGTGTCGTAGGAACCGGCTCACATTTTTTTGGGACTAGTAAATGGCTGTGGAAAAGGGGCTCCACATCGTATTCGGCGAGGCCGATGGATCGATCGGACAGGCCATGCGCGATACTCTGCGGGACGCGGGCTATGGCGGTTTTCGGACGGTTGTCTCACCGGACAACATGCCGGACGCCCTGGGCGAGACGCTGCCCGATCTGGTGATCGCGGATATCAAGTTCCTCGGCTCGCCGGCCGGAAAGCTTGTGCGCGAGGTGCGCTCCGGGAAGATCGGCGACAATCCCTATATCCCGATCATCGTGATGATCTTCGAGCATGACGCCCATTTCTTGAAGGCGATGGTCGACTCCGGCGTCGACGACGTGCTGGTCAAGCCGGCCGCCCCGGCAACCTTGCTGGCCAAGGTGAAAATGATGGCCGAACGCCGCAAGCCCTTCGTCGTCACCTCCGAATACATCGGTCCGGACCGGCGCAAGGGCAGCCGGGCCGACGAGGCCAACCCGATCCCGCGCTTCGAGGTTCCGAACACTTTGGGCGACAAGGTCAAGGGCCGCCCGGTCGATGAACAGGCGCTGAAGAAGGCGATCCAGGCGACCCGAGGGCAGATCAATGACGAGCGGTTGCGCCGCAACGGATTCCAGATCGGATTCCTCGCGCGCCAGGTGGTTCCGGCGCTCCGCGGCGAGGTCGAGGAGCCCCAGCTTCGTGGGATGCTCAAGCGGCTGATCCTGACCTGCGACGATATCGCGGCCCGGGTCGTGGGCACGCCCTTCGAAACGTCCAAGCCGGTCAGCGTCGCCCTGCGCAAGGTCGCGGCCGAGATTCACGAGACGATTTCCCGGGAAGGGGACTGGCCCAACGCCAAGGCGATCAACCTCTTGAACGAGCTCGGCTATGCGGTTCCCGCCGCGTTCAACCCCGAAAAAGGGGAAGAAGCGCTGGCGGCCGAGATCGGGTCGGCGATCAACAGTTTCCAGAAAAAAAGGGCGAGCCAGGCGGCCGGCTGAGGCCGCTTCTCCTCACCACCGTTATCCCGGTCATGCCGCCAGGCAGACCTCGGCCTGGGCGCGGGCGCGTTTCGCTTCCGTGGCGTCGCCCAGGGCTTCCAGGGCGCGTGCCCGGAACGTCCAGTTCACGGGGCTGGTCGGTTTCAGGGCGCAGCGCTCGTTGGCGAGCGCGAGGGCGAGCTTGTATCGGTCGCCGCGCAAAGCCGCTTCAAGGAGGGTCCACAGAATCACGTCCCGCTGGGCGTGGCTGCCGCCGAGACGGTGGGTGCGATAGCGGACCGGTAACAGGTGGTCGACCGCGTCGGCGTAACGTTCCTCGGCGAAGGCCTGCAGGGCGTGGCAGAAGGGCAGGCCGATTTCCCGGCTCATCGCCACATTGGCGTCGTTGGCATGTTTGGTGTATCGGGCATTGGCGTTGAGCATCTTGGCCGCAAGATCGTTCCGCCCATCGGCCACGAAGGCCATCATCGCATGCACGTCGTTAAAGGCGTAGAGCGTGTCCTCCGCGCTGCTCGCCCAGCACTTGGCCAAATCGTGCCAGCGGTTGCCGACGTCGATGCCGAGAAGCTTGCAGCGCCAGAGCAGGGCGGCCGCGTCCAACTCCTCATATTTCTCCGCCCCCGGATCGGATTCGCCCCTGAGGCCGCCGTCATATATCTGCAGGACCTCGTCGTCCTGGCGCAGGTCGAGATGGAACAGCGCCTTATGCCACCACAGGTGATTCTTGAAGTTGCCGTTGGCCCAGTCCTCCTTGCGGCTGTTCATCAGCCAGATGCCGCCCTGCTGCCGACCCTGCATCTCCATGACATGGGCGACCGCATGGATCGCATAGGCGTCCTTCGGATTGAGCGCCAGGGCCCGGCGGCCGGCTTCCTCCGCCTCGGAAAAGTCGCGCATTTCCTCAAGCCCGAAGGAATAGAACCCGAGCACATAGCCATAGCCCGGCATGCTCTCGGTCCAGGCCGGCATGACCCGGGCGACCGTATCCCGCTGATTGATCACATCGCCGAGAAGGACGTCGGACAGATGGGCGAGCTGTAGGGCGAGAAGGTCCCGCGGTTCCTCGACGAGGACTGCCTCCCAATGCTGTACGGCCTGATAGAAGTCCCCGTCGACCCAGGCCCGCACGGCCTTCATATGGCCGCGCTCCCGGTCGTTGGCGTGGTCCCACCTGGCCTCGGCCCGTTCCAGGGCGCCGACCATAATCGGATAGATCCGTGTTTCCATCGCCTGGGTGAGCCAGGCCGCCTTGAAGAGATGCCCCATGATGAAGTCGGGATAGGCTTCCAGGGTCCTATCGATCTCCGCGATGGCATCCCCATAGAAGCCGAGCGCCATGTCGTGGGCCCGTTCCAGTCCCTCGATCGCTTTACGGTCGGATGCGGTGACGGCGACGCCGCGGCAGTCGGCCAATTGTTGCATGGGTGGGCTCCCTTATTGTGGTCTCGATCGGAGATGGTCGAGCATAAGGGGTTTCTCAATAAGGTTCACCCGTTTGCGATCACGGGTGATCAAAAGACTAGAAAAGCGAGGCCGACGGCTCCAGCGCCTGATCCTTCACCTTGTGCCAATAGCGGCTGAAACGCTTGAGATCGAGCTTCTTGTGCGGGACGACGAAGGGCGTGGGCTCGATCATCCGGACCGGATAGCGCGCCTTGACCTGTTCGATCGTCGCCGTCAGATGGGGGCAAGGGGTGCCGGTCAAGGCGATCGCCTCGGCACCTTCACGCCGGGCGATCTCCAAGACGGTCTCCACGGTCGGTCCCCGGCGGATCTCGACCGGTAGGGTCAGAAGGGTCTCGTAGATGAAACCGATGCGCTTGAGGCCATAATGGCGCGCGCGGATGGTCTCGTCGTCAAAAACATAGAGCGCCGGTTGGCCCCGGAGGTCAGGCGGGATGCGCAGCGCGTCGTCGTGGAGCCAGACAAGCGTGGTCATGTCCGCTCCTCCACCGGCCGATTGGGAAACAGCTCGTCGGTGAGCGCCTCGTAGGACTTATCTAACGGGCAGCGGTCGCGCGCGGGACAGGCGGCGCAATAACGGCCATCCGTGTTCCGGTCGAGGTTCTCCCGGTTCCAGATATAGGGTTTGCGCGAAAAGGTGCTGGCGACCCACTGCCAGGACAGATTGTTCGAGGCGGGATCGCCGTCGAGCAGATGGGCGAGGAACCAGCGCGCGCCCGCCTGCCACTTCACCCGGAGGAAATGGACCACATAGGCGGCGACCCACATCCGGGCGTGATTGTGGAGATAGCCGGTTTCCTCCAGCTCGCGGGCGAACCCGTCCATGCAGGCGAGCCCGGTCTCACCCGCGACAAGGGCCGGGGGCAGTGTATCGGCATAATCGGCCGCCACGAAACCGGTCTTGTACTCCTCCCGGTCTTCCCAGACCCCGTGGCCGATCTTGGCATAGACCCGCTGCCAATAGTCCCGCCAGGCGAGCTCGTTGACGAATTTCTCCGCAGTGGCCGGGGAGGAACGCTCCAGGACGTCGTCACGGGCTTCGGAGAGCGACAGGATACCGTGCCGGATATAGGGGGATAGCCTGGAGACGGCCCCGTCAAGATGGTTGCGGGTGCGCTTGTATTGGGCCGGTTTGACGGCCGCCAGCCGGTCTATGGCTTCAGCGCGTCCGCCGGGGAACGGGGACAGGGTCTCCTGATGGGGGCGGTCCGCATGCGATCCCACCACATCGTCGAACAGGGCGTGAAGATAGGTTTCGAGGTCTTTCCGGTCGCGGAAGTCGCGGGCCAGTTCCTCACTCGCCTGTTCCCCCTGCGGTGGCGGATCGTCCGCCACGATTTCCTCTTCGAAGATCGGCATCGCCGGTGCCATGGGCGTCGAACCCCGTGACAGGGGCCTCCCTATTCTCGTCAAGATGCGATACGGGTGGAAGGCCCGCCCGGACTTCTTTCGGCCCCCATTTCCCAGGGACCCCGCGACGATATGGATTTCAGCCTGGTTTCGGACCCCGTCTTTCTGGCCGTCGCGATCGTTGCGGTGATCGTGGTCGGGATCTCCAAGGGCGGCTTCGGCGGCGGGCTCGGCGTCGTCGCCGTGCCGCTGCTGACCCTGCTGGTGCCGCCGACCGTGGCCGCGGCGATCATGCTGCCAATGCTGTGCTGCATGGACGTGATGGGGCTGAAGGCGTTTTGGGGGAAGTGGAACCGGCATCATCTGATGCTGATCCTGGGCGGCTCCCTGATCGGCATCCTGATCGGCGCCTCCGGCTTCGAATTCCTCGACGACGATACGATCAAGCTTCTGATCGGGCTCATCGCCCTGGGCTTCACCTTGGAGCGTTGGATCAAGCACCGCCGGGGCGGCGACGAGGCGATGGGCTCCCCGCCGGGCTCGGTCAGCGGCGTGTTCTGGGGCGGGGTCTCCGGCTTCACCAGTTTCGTCGCCCATGCCGGTGGGCCGCCGGTGAACGCCTATCTTCTGCGGCTCGGTCTCGACAAGACGGTCTATCAGTCGACGACGATCATCTTCTATTGGGCGATCAACCTGGTGAAGCTGATCCCCTACGCCTTGCTCGGCCAGTTCTCGGTCCAGGTCCTGACCACCTCGGCTGTCCTGCTGCCGGTGGCGCTCTTCGGGATGTTCCTCGGCATGAAGCTCCATTACCGGGTACCGGAGAAGCTGTTCTACCGGCTCTGCTACATCTTCCTGTTCCTGACCGGTATTAAGCTGACCTATGACGGGATCTCGGGGTTCCTTTAGGCCTCAAGGATCGCGTCTGCCAACGCCGAACCGGAGCGCCAGGCGGCCTCGATCCCGTGTTGAGGATCATGGTCCGGCAGCCAGTCGCCGCAGGCCCCCACGCCCAAACTCCCGTCCCAGAGATGGCTGACGCCGGCCGGCCCGGTCACCTTGGCATAGCGCCACCGATGCGCGGTGGCGAAGACCGGCTCGTCGATCGGCCCGCCGATCCCCATGAAGGCATCCAGCAAGGGGGCCACCACGTCCTCCTTGTCGTCCTCCAGATGCGCCCTGGTCCAGGCATCGCTTGCGTGGAGGACCCACGTGCTCATCCCGGGTTCCGCCGGGTCCCGGCCGGGTTTGCTCTCCTGATGAAGGGCCATGGACAGCGGCCCGGAGGTCACTTCGGCGGCGTCGAAGGCAACCGGTGGGGCGTCGGCGAAGGCGGCCATGACCGTCCAGCAGGGCTGGACCTCGACCGTCTCGGCGGCCCGCGCCATGGCCTCGGCGCCGGCCTGCTCCAGCAGGGGAACCGCTTGGACCGACGGGACGGCGATAACCACCTGCCCGTAGGTGCCGAGGTCGGCACCGTCCTCGGCGACCAGACGATAGGCGTCGCCCTCCCGGACGATCCGCTTGACCCGGACTCCGAACGCGATATCCAGGCCTTCCCCAAGCCATTTCAAGATGCCGTTCATCCCGGGCATGCCGACCATCACGGCCGGCAGGCTCGGCTGCTCGGGTGTACCCGACCCATCGACGGCGATGAACCGCCCCTCCCAGGGGGCGGCCACGCCATGCCCGCGCCATAGATCGACGACGGCCGTGAAATCAGGATCCGACATGGCGAAAAAAGGCGCGCCGTGATCGAAGCGGCCGGCCTCGCCGCGCCGGGTCGACGAACGGCCGCCGGGACCGCGCCCCTTGTCGAACAGCTTTACCGTCCGTCCGGCCTCCGCCAGGCGCTGCGCACAGGCCATGCCGGCATAGCCGGCGCCGATCACGGCGATCTCCGGAGAGGGGGCTGTTTCGGACATTGCGGTCTCCTTGCGGATTTTTGTCAGTGCTAGGCTTGCGCCCCGTCGTCGGCTACTGTGGGATCCACAAAAGGGTTAGGGATTTGCAGGGGAAGCAAGAGGCGAAGGAAATGTCGTACGCATTCGATCAATTCATCGAGGATTGCCGGGAAGCGCTCAGAACGGACCCGGGAACCCCCGGTATCCAGGCGGTCACCGACAATATGCGCAAGCTGCTGGAAAACAAGGCGTTCGTCGACCAACATTTCGGCCCGGAGGCCGAGATCGGCGTCCATCGTCTGCACGAGGATGCTGAAATGGACTTCGTCGTGCTGGCCCATGTCAACGACCCGGCCCGCAAGTCGCCGCCCCATGATCACGGCGAGAGCTGGGCGGTCTACGGACAGACCGTCGGGCACACCGACATGACCTGCTTCGAACGGGTCGATGGCGGCGAGGGGGCCGGCGACGCTGAATTGAAGGTCACCGACACCTATCGCTTGGAGGTTGGCGAGGTCGGCATGTACGACGTCGGCGAGATCCATGCGATCGACTATCCGGATGGCGCCCGGATGCTGCGGGTCACCGGGCGGGATCTTGACCGCTTTCCGCGTCTGGTCTTCGACCTCGCGGCGGGCCGCGCCCGGGTGATCGAGAGTGCCACCGTCGGCAACGATCCGTCCCGCACCGGGGCGATGGACTAGTTTCAGGATTGATCTCAGTCGTGATCCCCGGAGCGGTCGGAATCGCTGCGGGGGTCGAGATTGAAGATCGCCGGTGAGGTCCGCATCAGGCCGACCACCCGGCGGCGCAGCGCCCGCGGCACGCTCGCCCGGACAGTCATCCGGTAAAGCGAGAAACCGACCAACAGCGCATGGGCCCAGAAGGTGAACTGAAACAGGCCCGCCGCTCCGAACCAGTCGACCAGCACCGCCGACATCAGCGGGCCGACGATGGCGCCGACGGCGAACAGCAGCAATAGACCCGCACTCACCTGAACGAATTCGTCGGGACTTGCATAGTCGTTGGTGTGGGCGACGGCGACGGCGTAGATCGGCATCGCGGCGGCCCCGAACAGACCCGCCGCCAGGAAAAGGACCGATGGATCGGCATCGACGGCCAGTTGCAGCCAGGCGCTGAACGCCATGGCGCCGGCGCTCAGGATCAACAGCATATGCCGGCGGTCGAATTTGTCGGAGAGCCAGCCCACGGGCCATTGCAGCAGGGCGCCGCCGGCGATGAAGACCGCCATCAAGGTCGCGACCTCGGCGACGCTGAGCCCGATATTCTGCCCCACCACCGGTCCGATATTGCGAAAGGACGCGTTGACGAGGCCGGCCGAGACGACCGCCAAGGCCCCCAGGGGGGAGATCCGGAACGCCTTCAGGGGCTGGAACTTCGCCGCCGGGACCGGGGGCGGCGCCTGGGTCTTGGTCATGCTGACCGGGACCACGGCCAGGGTGAACAGAATGGCGCAGACCGAGAACAGTACGAAGCCGGCCGGGTCGGCGAGGGTCAGGACGAACTGGCCACCGGTCACACAGCTCATGTCGACGACCCGGTAGATCGAGAAGATCTGGCCGCGCGTTTCCTTGGTCGCCCGCGCGTTGATCCAACTTTCGGCGATCATGCTCAGGCCGGATATACAGAAGCCCGAAAGGGCTCTGAGGACGATCCAGGTCCACGGCTCCACGACGATGGCGTGAACCAGGGCGGCCGCCGCGCCGATGGCCGCGAGGGCCGCGAAACAGCGGATATGCCCGACCCGACCGATGAGATGCGGGACGTAGATACAGCCGAAAATGAACCCGATGAAAAAGCCGGATCCGAGCAGGCCGATCTCTGTCGCCGTAAAGGCCTCCAGATTGGCGCGGATCGCCAGCAGCGTCCCCTGAATCCCGTTGCCGGCCAACAGGATGCCGAGGGATGCGAACAGCGCGACAAGGGGACCGAGGCGCAGAGCGGTCAGGGAGCCGGACTTCGATCCGGTCTTGGGGGCGGCGGCCACGGGAAGGGTATCCTTCGTTGAGGAAGGGGCAGCCTAGCCGCGTTCCGCCGTGTCATGTTGTCCCGATGCGACGGCTGTATGTCGTATTGGGGGTCGGGTGCCGACCTTTGTTTAGCGCGCGATGCGGTCCTTGCCGCCCATGAAGGGCCGCAGCGCCTGCGGCACCAGGACCGACCCGTCGGCTTGCTGGTAATTCTCGAGGATCGCCAGGATCGCCCTGGCCATGGAGACGGCGGTGCCGTTGAGGGTGTGGACCAGACGGGTTCCCTTCTCCCCCTTCGGCCGGCAGCGGATATTGAGGCGCCGCGCCTGATAGTCGGTGCAGTTGGAGGTCGAGGTGACCTCGCCCCAACTCCCGTTCTCGCCGCGCTTCGGCATCCAGGCCTCGAGATCGTATTTCTTGTAGGCCGATCCACCGAGGTCCCCGGTGCAGATATCCACCGCCCGGTATGCGAGGCCGAGCGCGTCGAAGATCTCCCGCTCGATCCGATACATGGTCTCGTGGACTTCCACCGACTGTTCCGGCGTGGTGAAGGCGAACATCTCGACTTTGGAGAACTGGTGGACGCGATAGAGGCCGCGGGTCGCGGCTCCATGGGCGCCGGCCTCGGTGCGGAAGCAATGGGAAAGACCGCAGAGCAGGATCGGCAGCTTCTCCTCTTCGAGGATCGTGTCCTTGTAGACGCCGCCCAGCGTGATTTCGGCGGTGGCGATCAGGGAGAGATCGGTGCCCTCGATCGAGTAGATTTGCGTCTCGTTGCCCCGCGGGCTGAAGCCGGTGCCGCTCAAGACGTCGTTGCGGGCCAGATCCGGGGTCGTCAGCACGGTGAACCCTTCGGCCATCAGTTTGCTGACCGCGAATTGCTGCAGCGCCAATTCGAGCAGCGCGCCCTCGTTCTTCAGATAGTAGAAGCCATGACCGGTGACCTTGGCCGCGGTCTCGAAATCCAGGAGATCCAGGTCCTTGCCGATCTCCAGATGGTCCTTCGGCTCGAAACCGAAGGACGGCACCGGGGTCTGCCCGCGAAGGATTTCGACATTGTCCTCGTCGGTGGCCCCGATGGGGGCCGCCGGGTCGGACATGTTCGGGATCGCCTCGTGGACCTCGCGGAATTCCGCGTTGAGGGCCTCGAGCTCCTCCTTCAGGGCGTCGCGTGCTTCGCGCAGCCGACGGCCCTCGGCGATCCGTTCCTCCCGCTCGGTCGCGTCCTTCGCCTTGCCGATGGTTTTGGAGACCTCGTTGGCCTTCTGGTTCAGGACCTGCAACTCGGAATCCTTCTCCCGCGTCTCCCGCTCCAGGGTGAGGAATCGGTCGATGTCGACCGAGACGCCGCGATTCTTGCAGTTCTCACGGACGGCGTCGGCATTCTCAACGATGAAGCGGCGGTCAAGCATGGGATCCTTCCGGCACGGACGGTGCGGCGAGCTGATAAACGAACAATGCGCGGGTTACATACTGAGACGCGGGCGACGCATCAACCGCTCATGCGCTTCAAGGTCCGCTTCAATTCCGGTTCCTTGAGCTTCAGGGCGGCGATCAGCCGGCCAAGCGCCACCTGATCGACCTCGCCGCCCTCTTCGGCCGCCCGGCTGAGCCGTTCGACCGTGAAGGCGGACTTCGAGACGTCGTCGAAGCCGAAATTCGACATCATACCCTTGATCGAATGGGCGGCGCGGCGCAGCGAGTCGTAGTCCATGTTCACCGCCGCCTGCTCGATGGAGCGCATGTGCTTTTCGAATTCCTCGGGCAGCAGGGCGACCATTTTCGCGAAGGCGTCCGGCGGCAGGCTGTCTTTGAGGCCCTGCAGCCGGCCGGTCCCCGCGACATCGTGGTCCGAGCCAGCCTTGTCTTCCGGGCCGGAACTAGGCGCCTTCGGTTCCTCCTCGGCCTTGTCGGTGAGGCGCGCGAGCGTGAGGCGCAATTGCCGCCAGTTCACCGGCTTGGTCAGGAAGGCGTCCAGGCCGGAGCGGAGATAGAGGGAGCGGTTGCGCGGCACCGCGTCGGCGGTCAAGGCGAGGATGGGCAGATCGGGCCGTTCCCGCTTGATCCGGGCGGTCGCCTCGCTGCCGTCCATCACCGGCATGTTCATATCCATGATCACCACGTCGATCGGCAGCCCGCTCGCGACCATATCGAGCGCTTGAGCCCCGTTCGTGGCGGTGACGATGGAATGCCCTTCCTCTTCCAGCACGCTCTGGATCAGCATCCGGCTGATGGCGTCGTCCTCCGCCAAGAGGATGCGCAGGGGCTGGACCTCCACATTCTGGAATTCGACCGGTTCTTTCAAAGAGACGGCGAGCGACGGGTCCGCGGATTTGACGGTGATCTTGACGACGAGCGTGGTGCCGGCGCCGGCCTTGCTCTCGATCGAAATGTCGCCGCCCATGCCCTCCGCCAGGCGTTTGCAGATCGCCAGCCCCAATCCAGTGCCGCCGAATCTCCGCGTGGTTGACGTATCGGCCTGGGTGAAGGGATTGAACAGCGTCGGCAGGATGCCGGGATCGACCCCGACGCCCGTGTCTGCGACCTCCAGGACCAGTCGCAGCGTGTCTGCGGAGACGGGTCCCTTGACGGCCTCCGTGCGCAGAGCGACGTCGATCCGGCCATGGTCGGTGAATTTAATGGCGTTTGAGTAGAGATTGCTGACGATCTGGCCGATTCGCAGCGGGTCGCCGACGATCGCCTCCGGCAAATGCTCGTCGATCCAGAGGCCCAGGTCGAGATTCTTGGCGATCCGCTTCGCGTCGAACAGGCTCAGCCGGTCGCGCAGCAGGTCGGCCGGTTTGAAGACCACCTCCTCGAGCCTCAGATTGCCCGCCTCCATCTTCGAGACATCCAGAATGTCGTTCAGCAAGGCAAGCAGGGTGTCGGCGGATTGGGAGATCGAGTGGAGATACTTCTCCTGCTGCGGGTCGAGATCGGTCCGCTCCAGCAGCGAGACCATACCCATTACGCCGGTCATCGGGGTGCGCAGTTCGTGGCTCATCGTCGCGAGGAACTGGGTTTTGGCCTCGTTGGCCTCCTCGGCCTCCCGGCGGGCCGCCTCCAACTCCTCCCGCGCCGCGACGAGCGGGGCCATGTCCCTGACCGCGATCAGATAGCAGTCGTTCTTGATGGGTTTCCCGGTGATCGCGATCACCTGGCCGTCCGAACAGCCCCATTCGTCGGTGAACTTCTCGCGCGCCGTCATCGCGTCGAAAAGTCCGTCCATCACCCTCCGGCTGGTCGGGCAGATGTCGAGGATCGCCTGGAGGGTCCTATCGACCGGTGTCCCGGCGTCGGCGAGGGCCGGGTCGACGTCGACGACCTCCAGGAACGCCGCGTTGGAGAAAACCACGCGTTTATCCGGATCGACGACGATGACCCCGGACGGGATCTCGTGAATGAGGTCCGCGACGTTCAAGTCCGGCGCGTCGGTGGGCCGGTGAGGGGCTCCGGGGTCGGCCATGGATCGTTTCAGCCCATCCTAAGTCGGTGGCAATGTGTCGGGGTCGTGACGTCGATATCTTGCCTGCGGTTCGTTAATTTCCGGTATAGCCTCGCAAAGGGCGAAATAGGTCGGTTGCGCCGCGATGATCTCGGCCTCGCCGAACCCGATGTGATGTTCGAGCCAGAAGCTCCGCAGGCCCGCATCCGCCGCCCGTCGGACGAAACGCGGAAGCAGGTCTGCGTCGATGACCTTGTCGGACGCGGCCGACAGACCGAGCAGCCCGATACCGACGAAGTCTATCATCTTTGTTGAACGGATGGGGAGTGTTGCGATCATGCCGCGTCCCTTGCCGCTCAGCCGTGCCGCGTGGCGTTCCAGAAAAGCGCCGGGGTCGGCCACGCCCGTCAGGTCGACATTGAGCAGCAGCCGACGTTGCGCCGGGGCGGGGAGGGCGAAGAGTTCGGCTTCGAAATTCGCCCAGTAGAGCGGGTTGGCGAGGATATCGGCGGCGACCGGCAGGATGAGTAACACGTTCGCCAGAGGCGCGGTCATCGCGCCGAGCCTGAAGGCGAGCCGCTCGACGGTCAGCGCCGTCAGTTCCGCCCGCTCCGCGGCGGTGCCCCGGCCGAAATGCGGGGCGGAGGCGACCCGGTCGGGCGCGGCCTCCAGATAGAGCCGGACGTCATATCCGATCAGGAGTCTCTTGCCGCCGGCGATGACCGGCGCGAACCGGACGCCGTCCCGGTCCTCGGCCCGGCGCACGGACGCCCGCAGCTCTCGCACATGATCCTCATAGGCCTGCCGGACCACCCTCTTCAGGTCATCCACCGTGCCGACCCAGCGACTGTCGAGATAGCGGGTGAGGTCGTAGGTGAAGCTCCGAGCCGTGATCCCGCGCAGCTCCCGCTTGCCGATCAGGGCGGCGGCAAGGCGGTCGCCGATCTCCCGTGTCCGCTCCTCGGCGACATTGGCCGATGCCTTGTGGAACAGGATGACGTAGCCGTCCTCGCCGCAGGGCACGAGCATATCGTTGGGGCTGAGCGCGTCCCCGATGATCTCGCCGGCCAGCGCCGTGGCACGTGCCTTCAGGGCCGGCGGCACCAAGGCGCCGATCTGGACCAGACGGATATTGCCCGCTGTGAGGTTTTTCACCAGGGAGCGCTGGTGGTCGATAAATCCGTTGAGCTGCTGGCGGAATTCCTCCGTCGACAGGTCCGAGCCCAGGACCAACGCGCCGCTTCGGCGACCGTCCGCGCGGGAAATGAAGCGCTTTTCCCCGGCGCCCGAGGCTTTCCAATTCGCCATCGTCCAGATCCCAACCCTCTGAATCCGCCCTCCAGAGCCCGGGCCCCCAAAGCCCGGCCTCCAAGGTGCTATCCTTTGAAACAATCCTATGCTTGTGGGATACCTCAGCAAGAACCGCCGGGTCTACGCCGCGAACGGCTAGGTTGCGATTTGTCACCGCTATCAGCAGGAGAAAAACGTGCATTTCATTGACGGAAAGACGGTTCGCCGGGTCTGCGAGTTCGAGAGCCTTGTCGCCTATCTCGAGGACTGTCATCGCCAGCCAAAGGCGGTATTGGAGGATATGCTCCTGCGCGACCCACGCGACGGAAGGTCTGACATCTTTTTCAATCGCGCGGCCTGGCAGCCGGGCGAGGCCGCGGGCGTCAAGGTGATCACGGTGTTTCCCGACAATCAATCCGCGACGCCACCGCGCCCCAATATCCAAGCCGTTTATGTCCTGATGGACGGGGAGACCGGCGCGCCCCTGGCGGCGATTGACGGGACCGAGATCACCTATTGGAAGACGGCGGCGGACTCCGCGCTGGGGACGAAGCAACTGGCGCGGGAGGGTGCGGAAACTCTGGTGATGGTCGGGGCCGGTGCCATGGCGGGGCCGCTGGTCCGGGCCCACCGGGCGGTCCGTCCGTCGCTGAGGCGGGTTCTCGTGTGGAACCGGTCGGCCGAACGGGCGGACGATCTGGTGGCGGATCTCCGGCCGGACGGCATATCGGCCGAGCGGGTCGACGATCTGGACGCGGCGGTGGGCGAGGGCGATGTCGTCTGCTGTGCGACCATGGCCAAGACCCCGCTGGTCAAGGGGGAGCTGTTGCGGCCGGGCGCCCATCTCGATCTGGTGGGGGCGTTCACGCCGGACATGCGGGAGGCCGACGACGCGGCCCTGGCAAGGGGCAGACTCTTCGTGGACACACGGGAGACGGCACTGGATACCGGCGAACTGGGGATTCCGATCGCCGCCGGGACGTTCTCGGCCGATCGCATCCTGGGGGATCATTTCGAGCTTGCCCAGGGCGGCGTGGTGGGCCGGACGGCACCGGAAGACGTAACAATCTTCAAAAATGGCGGCGGCGGCCATCTGGATTTGATGACGGCGCGCTATATCCATAGTCGAGCGCAGGCGTGATCTCTCGCGCCAACGCGCCTTGATATCGAAACCCCGAGGATCCGAGCCACGTGATCAACAACCCGACCGGGACCGCGACCACAGAAGCCTTTTTCGGCGCCATGCGCCGGCTCGCCGCCGGTGTCGCCGTCGTCACGACCCATGGCAGCGCCGGGAAGGCCGGTTTGACCGTCAGTTCCTTGAGCTCGCTCACGGCCGACCCGCCGGCGGTGCTTGTCTGCGTCGCCCGTGACGCGACGGCGGCCCCGCTGATCCTCCAGAACCGGCGAATTGGCGTGTCTTTACTCGCCGACCACCAGACCCGCGTTTCCGACGTGTTCGCCGGCCGGTATCCGGATCTGGAGCACGACCGTTTCCAGGTCGCGGATTGGATGGATATCGGTGGCGGCCAGCCGGTCGCCGTCGGCGCGCTCGCCTGTTTGGACTGCCGGGTGGACGCGGTCCATGACTATGCGACCCACCATATCCTGGTGGCGCCGGTCGAGCATGCGCTGGTGGTCGACGTGGCGGAGAACCCGCTGATCTATGCGCTTCAGAGCTATCAGAAGCTCGGCGGCGCGGCCTGACCTTAAGAGGCTCCCGCCGGCCATCAGTGACTCATGAGCAGGGGCAGGGTACTGTTGCGCAGCAGATGGCGCGTGGTCCCGCCCATCAGCACCTCGTGCAGGCGCGAATGGCCATAGGCTCCGGTCACCAGGAGGTCTGCACCGACGTCCGAGGCGAGCGAGACCAGGGCCGCGCCGGCCTCCTCGCCCTCGCCGGTCACCGTATGCACCGTTCGGTTGGCGACGCCGTGAACCTCCAGATAGCGATCGATGTCACCCCCCGGAGTACCCGGGGCGCGCGCGGTGACAGGGGTCGCCACATGCACTTCGTCCGCCCGCCGCAGCAAGGGTAGGGCGTCCCGGAGCGCGCGCATCGAGCCGCGGTTTTCGGTCCAGCCGATCAGGATGTTGCGACCGATCGGGCCATAACCCTCCGCCGGGGCGTCGGGTGGCTTGTCGCCCGGCAGGATCAGGATCGGGCAGCCGGCGGAGAGCAGCATGTGGTCGGTTAGTCTTGTGCGGAACCGGTCCTCGAAGAACGTCTCCGTGGACTGACCGAGAACGACGATGTCGGAGAGATGGGCGTGTCGGGCCATCGCATCGTGATGGTTCCCATCCTCGACGTGATAGGTCCAGGCTTCGCGGCACTCGGCGAAATGACCCTCGAGGTCATGACGGAGCTGATCCGCCCGGCGGCGGCTCGCCGCCATCCTCTCGCTGATGTAGACCTGCGACGCGGTTCGGCCGGCGGCCCCCGCCGGGATGACGACCGGATAGGTGACATAGACCAGGTCGACATGGGCATCGAAGGCCCGCGCCAGATCGACGGCGGCTCTCAGCCGGTCCAGATGACGCGCGTCGTCGGCCAGATGGACCAGGATGCTCTTGATCATGACGGGGCCTCGGCACGCGAACACGGAAACCGAGGCTAGCGGGCGGCCGCACCCGGTGCAAGCCGCCCGCGTTCGGTCTTCGCGTTACTCCTGAAACGGCAGTTCGATGGCGTAGGCCGACACCGGATCGGCCTTTTCGATCAGGCCGCGCGCGGCGAGAAACTGCGCCATGGCGTGATACCGCTTGGCGTCGAGCGCACGCGGGCGGAGGGCGAAGCGCGGGAGCGTGTCGATCCAGGCCCGGCGGTTCAGCTCGTCGTCGAGTTCCGCACCATAGTTGCGGAAGATGTCCCAGCTCTCTTGGGGGTGGTTGATGACATAGGCCGTCGCCTCCTCGACCGCGTCGAGGAACTTGCCGAGCCGCGGGTCGCCCAGCTTGTCCTTGTGGGCGACATAGATCAGCTCGTCATAGGTCGGGACACCGTGTTCCTCGATGTAGAACGCCTTGCCCTTGTAGCCTTCGATGGCGAGTTGGTTCAGTTCGAAGTTCCGGTAGGCGCCGATCACCGCGTCGACCTGCCCGGTGATCAGGGACGGGGACAGGTTGAAGTTGACGTTGATCATGGTGATGTCGTCGAGGGTCAGACCATAGGGCTCCAGCAGGGTCGTCATCATGATGTCCTCGACCCCGCCGACCGAGAATCCGACCTTGCGGCCCTTGAGGTCGCCGATCGACTGCACCGGGCCGTCGGCCAGCACCAGCAGCGTGTTCAATGGGGTCGCGACCAGGGTCCCGATCCGCATCACCGGCAGGCCCGCGTCGACCTGAATATGCTGGCTGATCTGATAGGAGACCGCGATGTCGGCCCGCCCGGCCGCCACCAGCTTCGGCGGGTCCGCCGGATCGGCCGGCGCGATCAATTCCACCTCAAGCCCGTATTTCTCGAAGATTCCCCGCTCCTCGGCGATGATCAGCGGGGCGTGATCCGGGTTGATGAACCAGTCGAGCATGACCGTCAGCTTTTCCGCCTTGGCCGGCAGGGCCAGAGCGAGCGTGAGGGTAAGAACTGCGATTGAAGATAGGAGTCGCACGGGTTTGTTCCTTTGCCGTAACGGTTACGAGGGGGCGGGCGATGTCGTTTCGGGGGCCCAATGAAGCAGACGGTTGAGGGCGAGGCTGACCAGGGCGTAGAGGGAGACGGCGAGCACGGCGAGCACCACGACGGCGGCGAAGACCAGATCGGTCTGCATTCGCCCGTTGGCGTGCAGCATCAAGAAGCCGAGCCCGGCCGACGAGCCGACCCATTCGCCGACGACGGCCCCGATCGGCGCGACGGCGGTGGCGACCTTGAGGCCGGACGCCAGCGCCGGCAGGGCGGCCGGTACCCGGATCCGCCAGAGCAGCGCGGCACCTTTGACGCCCAGGGTCCGGCCCGCGTCCAGCAGCGCCCGGTCGGCCCGGGTAAGGCCCTCGAGAAAGGCGGCGGTCACCGGAAAGAACAGGATGAGGGCGGCCATCGCCACCTTCGAGGCGATGCCGTAGCCGAGCCACAGCACCAGCAGCGGGGCGAGCGCGAAGACCGGGACCGCCTGACTGGCGATCAGAACCGGCATCAGCCAGACCCGCAGGGGCCGGGCCCAGGTCATGACGATGGCTGTCCAGAGCCCGAAGCCGACGCCGATCAGCAGACCGAGGACGATTTCGGTGCCGGTCACACTTGTATGATAGGCGAGAAGCCCCGCCTTCTCGACGAGGGTGACGGCGACGGTCCAAGGCGGCGGCAGAATGAAATGCGGCACGCCGGTGATCCAGACCACGACCTGCCAGATCGCCATCAGTCCCAGAAAAACGGTGAGTAAACGAATAGACGTGCCCATCAGGCGCCTCGATCCCTCCGCTGGTCCTAGCCAGTTCAGGTTCCAAGGGTCGTCCGGGCCACCGGACCTCTCAGCCGTTTTGCATACGGCTCCCCCACGAGTGGATGGCCAAAGAAGCAGGTCCCAAGGCCTTTGGCAAGGCGATTCGGATACGCTTCGACCCTTCCTGTTGCGGCGAAAAACCCATGGATTGTGGGAGCGCGATGCCGATGTGACGGGCCGACCGATTGACCCGGACGCCCCGATGGGCCATGTCGCAAGGCATGCTCGACCGCCCCCACCTTATCGGCTCGGAAATCTACCGCCACTCCGTCTATGGCAAGCGCCACCCGCTCTCCATCGCCCGGGTGAGCTCGACCCTGGATATGATCCGGGCGCTCGGCTGGTTCGACGAGGCGGCCTATATCGACAGTCCGTTGGCGACATTCGAACAACTCACGACCTTTCACGCCCCCGACTATGTCGAGGCGGTGATGGCGGCGGAACGCAACGGCGAGGTCACCGACGCGGACCGCGAACGCTACAATATCGGCCGCAACGGCAATCCGGTCTTTCCCGAGATCTTCCGGCGGCCGGCGACCTCCGTCGGCGCGACCCTGCTCGCGGTCGAGCTGCTGACAAGGGGCGGGATCGTCCATAATCCGGCGGGGGGCACCCATCACGGCCTCAAGGACCGGGCCAGCGGATTCTGCTATTTCAACGACCCGGCGATCGGCATTCTGGCGATGCAGGACCGAGGCTGGCGCGCGGCCTATGTCGACCTGGACGCCCATCACGGCGACGGGGTGGAACTCGCCTTCCATGACGACCCCGATGTCCTGACCGTTTCGGTCCACGAGGCGGACCGCTGGCCCTATACCGGCGCCGTCACCGACCGGGCGGGCGGGATGGCCCGGAACATCCCCGTGCCCAAGGGGCTCAACGACAGCGAGCACGCCCTGATCCTGGCACAGGCGGTGATCCCGCTGGTCAGCGACTTCGCGCCCGACGCCTTGGTGATCCAGTGCGGCTGCGACGGGCTGGACTATGATCCACAGTCCAAGCTCTCGCTCAGCAACCGGGCGATCTGGGACGCGGTCGGGCGGCTGTTGCCCCTGGCCCCGCGGGTGCTGGTGCTGGGCGGCGGCGGCTATAATCCCTGGGGCGTGGCGCGCTGCTGGTCGGGGATTTGGGGCGTGCTCAACGGCCATGAAGTCCCGGCCTTTCTGCCCGACGGCGCCGAGCGGGTTTTGCGCGATCTGACCTGGAACCACAGCCGGGGCAAAAATCCGCCGGATTTCTGGTTCACAACCCTGGCCGACCGGCCCAATCCCGGCCCGGTCCGGCCCGAGATCCACGACCTGATCCGCGAGGTGCTACGCCCATGAGAGCCGTGTTTCTGTCGCTGCTGCTGCTTGTGTTCCTGGTTCCGGGAGGGCCGACCGGCATCGCCGCCGCCCAGACCTGGGATTCCGAGCCGCTGACCATCACCAAGGCGGACGGCGAGACCCACCGGTTCACCGTGGAGCTCGCGCTCACGGTGCAGGACCAGGGGCGGGGCCTGATGCACCGGAAATTCCTCGGTCCCGACCAGGGCATGCTCTTCGTCTATCGCCGGGTCCAGCGGGTAAGCATGTGGATGAAGAACACCTTCATTCCCCTCGATATGCTGTTCATCGACGCCCAGGGCGGCATCGCCCGGATCCACGAGCGGGCCGTCCCCCATTCTGAGACCATCATCCCCTCCGGCGGGCCTGTCCGGGCCGTTCTGGAGGTAAAGGGCGGCACGGTCAGCCGGTTGGGCCTCAAGCCGGGCGACCGGGTCCATCACCCCGCTTTGAAGCGGTTTGGAGGCCGCTCCTAGGGTCTGCCCCCTGGCGGGAGAGGGTTAGGGAGAAAGGGGTCTTAAGCCGTTTTCACCGCCAGCATCATCCCGTCGCCGACCGGTAGCAGGACATGGAAGAGGTCGGGATGGTCGGCGATCGCCTTGTTGGTCTCGCGGATCGCCACCGTGGTCTCCTTCCGGTCGGTGGGGTCGGCGACGCTGCCGCCCCACAGGACATTGTCGAAGGCCAGAACCCCGCCGGGCCGCAACAGCGTCGACGCCCGGTCGAGATAGGCGGGGTAGCTCTCCTTGTCCGCATCGACGAACATCAGATCGACGGTTCCCGCCCAGCCCTCGGCCAGTTTCGCGTCCAGGGTTTCGAGGGCCGGGGCGATCTGGAGCGTGATCTTGTCGGCGACCCCGGCCTCGGCCCAGGCGTTGCGGGCCATACCGGTCCATTCATCCGAGACATCGCAGCATAGAAGGGCGCCGTCGGCCGGCAGGGCGAGCGCCGTCACCAACGAGGAATAGCCGGTGAAGGTCCCGATCTCGACACAGCGCCGCGCGCCGGTCAGGGTGACCAGGAAGGCGAGAAAGCGGCCCTGCTCGGCGGAGAGCTGCATATTCGCCTCCTCCATCGAGGCGGTATCGGCCCGCAACCTTGTGGCGACCGGATGCTCCGGGACCCCGACGGTCCGGATATAGTCGGTGAGCGCCTCGGTGAGGGCGAGGGTTTCGCGGGACATGGGGCCTCCTGGATCGCGCGATGGGAAAGTCAGCCTACGTGGGCGGGCCCGCCGTCTCAACACTTGTCCTGCGCGGCCCGAGGCCGTACATACGGGAGCCCGGCGGCGCGGTGACCCGTTCCCGCCGGCGCCGGATCGGCGACGGGGTGTAGCGCAGCCTGGTAGCGCGCCTGCTTTGGGAGCAGGATGTCGGGAGTTCGAATCTCTCCACCCCGACCATTCGGTTCAGTCGTCAGCCCCATGGAGAGTCAGGCAAGGGTCCTTTCCGACCAACTTGACCCGGCTCCGCTTGCTTTTCCGCAATCTCGTCGTCGCGCGTCTCTCGGTATGCGTCGGCATGGTGTCGCTCCGCGCTTCTGGATCCTGCCGAAAAACACCGCGTCGGAACGAGTCAATCCGATCGTAAAGCGCTCTAAAAGAAACGCTATTGATGAGGCTTTGTAGCCGCGGAGTTCACGCTTTGGGTCAGGTGTAATACGCGCCGCCGACCACCTTCACGACCCTGCCATCGTCATCGACCATAGGCATCATGAGGCTTTCGAAATCTCGGAAGTCCTTGGCGACCCACCTCAACTGACCATAGGTCCGTCCCGGAATTCTGTGCCGGGCGATATGCCGGTAAAACTCGAGAATGGGATGTCCGGCCGCAAAAGTGTCCTCCACCCGTTTGCCGGTCGAATCGCGGCCGAGTGTCTGAACAATGTTGGTGCCAATCAGGGTGTAGGTGAAGTCCAAGCCCCCGTTCTCCACCTTGATAACAAATAAATTTCCCAACAACCCTGGAACTTCTAACGGATCGAACGCTCTTCGATTTGGCAGCGCTTCCCGATCGCGGATCCGATCCAAATAGGCTCTCAGATCCAGCAATTTGGGATGCACGATTGACGCGGTCAGATCGGCATAGAACCAGGGTGGCAGGTCAAAGCTAGGATGCACTGCGCCCCCCATTCGAACCACACTATTCGGATAAACCCATAATCGCTACCTGGATACAACCTCACCAAAGGCTTAGGGTCAGGCCCCATAATGGTTCGCGGTTCTGGCGCCGGCAAAAGGCTGGAACGGCAGGAAAAGCTCTGCGCACCGCAGAAACGGGCTCTGTTCATGTGTTCATGGCCAAAGTCATGGACTCATAAATCCCATCCGGCTCTGCCATCGCCCCGAGCGTCAAGCACGCTCTGTTCCTTTCTTGGAGGTAATGGCGGTAAACCCTGTGCCGGCGCCGGGCGGCACGGCCGGCTTCAACCGTTTCCGATACCCCTCCTGTGACTTTGCGCTTCCCGTCATGGGTATCGAAGAGTGCTACCAAGAAGATTGCTATGTGGTCGTTAAACAAACTAAAAGTGATTAATCTATCACAGATATTTCATAGGCTGTTCCATGTATAAGCAAATTCACGAATTGCTTTTTCCGAATGAGCCCTTCTTCGGTGGCCCCATGATGGGGTTGCTCGGGGCTCACCGATACCTGCCCATGACGGCGACGGTTCATTATCTGGCGAAGGATCGGGACGACGGGATGCGTTTTCTGGAAGTCGGATCGTGGCTGGGATCCAGTGCGCTTGTCTGGGCCGAGGCGCTCGAGATGTTCGCGTCCGGTCCGAAATCCCTGCTCTGCGTCGATCCTTGGGAAGTGTATTTTTCCGACAAGGAAGTTGCCGACGGGGAGATATACCGCAACTTCAATAGCCTTTTGGAAACCGGGCTGGCCTATGATCTCTTTCGCCACAATATCGGATTCGCGCCCGCCTCGGTGGAAATCGATCATATTCGCGGTGGGTTTGCCCGCGCGTCGGCGTTCCTCCGGCCCGGCTTCTTCGATCTGATCTATCTCGATGGCAACCACCATTACGAGTCCACCAGACAGGATATCGAAATCGCCAAAAAGCTGGTTTCCGAAGGTGGCGTTATCTGCGGTGACGATTTGGAACTTCTCATGGGCGAGGTGGACATCGAGCACATGAAGGCGAGCGGCGATGTCGACCTGGCCTGGGATCCCAAGACGGGCAGGCAGTATCACCCAGGGGTGACGCGGGCCGTCGGGGAGGCCTTCCCGTCGGTGTCCATGCACTACGGGTTCTGGCTGGTCCAGAAGAAGGGCGATGTCTTCGTTCCCGTGTCCTTGAAGGATTGCGCCAGCTTCGTGCCCTCGCACGTTCCCCACGACATCAAGGTGCAGATCAATCGGTTGGTCGGGGTCAGCGAGGAAGCGCCGGTCTGACGTTTCGACGTTCAATCGTTGGACTGTGTCAGCTCAACGGCCGTTTCTTCCTCCGTGTCCCGCAACAGCCAGCCGAAGAACAGGGTGGCGGCGATGGCGGCCACGAGCTGGACCGCGACGAAGGCGGCGACATTTTCGGGATTGATGCCGGCGAAGGTATCGGAGAGCGCCCGGGCGATGGTCACCGCCGGATTGGCGAAGGAGGTCGAGGAGGTGAACCAATAGGCCGCCGTGATGTAAAGGCCGACGGCG
The DNA here is from genome assembly GCA_024743275.1 of Alphaproteobacteria bacterium. Taxonomy (GTDB): domain Bacteria; phylum Pseudomonadota; class Alphaproteobacteria; order JANSWW01; family JANSWW01; genus JANSWW01. The sequence continues at coordinate 402,069 of JANSWW010000001.1, read as the reverse complement.
AAGGGAATGACCTCCCGCCTTGTCTTCAGGCAGCACAGGATCGTCCCGACGAGCCCGAAGGTGGCGACGAACTCGCCGACCCATTGGCCGAGGCCGGCGCGCTCCTTGATCGACGGGTCGATCAGCGGATTGTCGAACATCAGATGGGCGATCACCACACCGGCGATGCCGCCGGCCACCTGGGCCATGACATAGAGCGACGCCTCGGCCCGGGCGATTTCCCGCCGCAGCGCGAAGGACAGCGAGACCGCCGGGTTGAAGTGAGCCCCGGAGATCGGCCCGAAACAGAGGATCAGCACGACCAGGATCGCGCCGGTGGGGATGGTGTTGCCGAGCAGCGCGATGGCGATGTTCCCGTCGGCGAGCCGCTCCGCCATGATCCCGGAGCCGACGACGGTGGCGAGCAGGAACAGGGTGCCGACGAATTCGGCGAACAGTCTTCTGGTCATATCATCGGGTCCCCGGTCGAGAAGTGGCGTGGCATGGGCGGTGGCGTCTTTCAGGCGGTATGCAGCAGGTCGCAAAACCGGTCGGTCGCGACGTTGCCGCCGGTGATCACGGTCGCGATGGTGCGCCCGGCGATGTCGACCTCGCCTTCGAGCACGGCGGCGATTCCGACCGCGGCCCCGGGTTCGACGACGATCTTGAAATGGTCGTAGGCGAAGCGCAGGGCGCGGTGGACCGCGTCGTCGTCGGCGACCAGGCCGCCGGTGAGATAGCGCTTGTTGATCGCGAAGGTGTGGGGATTCGGCATCGGGGTCATGATCGAATCGCAGATCGTCCGGCGCCCGACCGGATTGGTCAGTCGCTCGCCGGCGTCCAGCGACCGTCGCGTATCGTCGAAGGCCGCCGGTTCGACCGCGTATACCGCGGTCTTCGGCGCCATTTCGGCCATCACATAGGCGGTCATGGCCGTAAGGCCGCCGCCGCCGCAGGGGATCAAAACGGCGTCCAGGGCCGTGTCCTTCTCCCCGGCTTGTTCGAGCAATTCGAGGGGGATCGTTGCCGCGCCCGCATGGACATCCGGATTGCCGCTGGGCGGCAGCTCGATGCGGCCGCTCTCGGCGATGATGCGCCCGACAACGTCGGCGCTTTTCTCGGTATCGCGGTCATAGGTCACCACCTCGGCGCCGAGCGCCCGGACCGCCTCGATTTTCTGGTGCGGCGCGTCCGACGGCATGACGATCACGGAGGAACTGCCCAGAAGGCGGGCGGCCACCGCCACGCCCAGTGCGTGATTTCCGGAGGAATAGGTCACGACCCCGCGCACCCGCTCTTCATCCGTCATCAGCCGCATCCGGTTATAGGCGCCGCGGATCTTGAAGGCGCCGGTCCGCTGCATGCTCTCCGCCTTCAACAGCAGCCGCCCGCCCAGGGTCTCGTTGGCCTCGGGGCTCTCCAGCAGCGGCGTGCGGACGGCGACGCCGGAAAGGGCCGCCGCGGCGTCGCGGACCGCCTCCAGTGGCGGCGTCATCAACAAGGCTGGTTCGTTTCCCATTTGGCGTCTTTCAACTGGATCGGCGTGGAGGCGGCACGGGGATTGAGCATGGCCGAAAAAGCTCTTTCGCTGCCTTCCTACACCTTTACAGATTGTCATTTCAACGATAATTGTTGTGTTGAAATGAATGATCAAGATGCCATCAGATCCCTGGCCGCTCTGGCGCAGGAACACCGCCTCAAGATCTTCCGGACGCTGATGTCGGTCGGCCCGCTTGGGCTGTCGGCCGGCGAGATCGCGGAGAAGCTGGACCTCGGCGCGTCCAAGGTCTCTTTTCATCTCGGCCATCTTGAACGGGCCGGGCTGTTGGGCTCCTGGCGGGTCCACCGGCATATCTATTACGCTGTCAATGTGGATGGGATGCGGGAACTGCTCGGATTCCTGACGCGGGACTGCTGCAATGGCCATCCGGAGATCTGCGGCAGTCTGTTCGCCGAGGCGCTGGAGGATTCCACGCGGGAAATGTCCGACGGATAGCCCCCCAGCCTGCGCAACCATCCTTAAAAAGCTTTTACCAACTCTCTGGAAATAATGATTTTTTCGGGTTTAAGCCTGATCTCGGTTCGTATTCCGAAGAGACCCCGTTAAAAGGCCCCATTGCCTTTGGGGAGATCGAAAATGACCGATGGTGTCGTCACCTCCGAATTCATGCTGCGGCGCGAGGTCGCTCAGCTCAAGACGGAGAACGAGAAATTGCGCGCCGAATTGGCGGACTATGCGAACCGGATGGAACTGATGGCCGCGGCGACTCGTGATTTCGGCCGGTCCATCTCGATGGCGATCAAACAGACGGGCTGATCGCCGCCGTTCCGGAGACCTGCGAACCGCGTCGCGATCGGGCTTTCAACCGTCGGGCCTTGATGATACATCGGGACCCACGAAAGCGTTTCGATATGGGGAAGGTTCCATGGCGGTAGCACGCATTTACCAGCCGGCGAAAACGGCGATGCAGTCCGGCCGGGCCAAGGCGAAGAAGTGGATTCTCGATTTCGATCCGGCGACCCGCCGCGATCCCGACCCGTTGATGGGCTGGCAGTCCTCTGGCGACACCCTCAATCAGGTGCGCCTTACATTCGAAACGAAGGAAGACGCCATCCAATATGCCGAGAAAAAGGGCTGGCAGTTCATCGTCACCGAGCCCCATCACCGCACGGTGAAGCCCAAGGCCTACGCCGACAACTTCGCGACCAAGCGGCGCTTTTCCTGGACCCATTGAGTCCTGGACCCACTGAACTTCTAGGGGCGGGGGCGATCCTGCGGTTTCGGCCCGGCGCGGAGCACCGGGATGCTGATCAGCTTCGTCACGACCGTCTACAACAAGGCCCCGGTCATCGAACGTGTGGTCGACGCGATCGTCGCCCAAAAGGGTGATTTCGACCGCGAGTACATCTTTGTCGATGACGGGTCGACCGATAGCTCGCTCTCTTTGTTGCGGGCCATGGCGGAAAACACCCCAGGCATGGTGGTGGTCACCCAGGAAAACGCCGGCCCCAGCGGGGCCTTGAACACGGCGTTCGGTCTGGTGACGGGCGATTTCATCAAGGGGCAGGATGGCGACGATATCCTGCATCCGGACGCGACGGCGCTGTTGCTGGCGGGGCTGGAGCGCGGACAGGCGGACGTGATCTTCGGTCAGAGCGAACCCTATCTCGCCGACGCCGGCATGCCGCCGTCCTATGGACAGTCGCTGCGGTTGTCCGACATCGAGGTCAAGGACGACCCGGTGTGGGACGTGCTCAACGGCCGGGTGTGCAACCCTTCCGGTTGGCTCGCCCGCGCCGCGTCGGTGAAGGCCGCTGGGGGGTGCGATCCCGCTGTCTTCGTCCAGGATGTGTCGCTGCCGTTGCGGCTCGCCGCCCGGTCCCGGGTCGCGGAGGTTCCCGACACGGTCTTCTATTTCCTGAAGCCGAGCGACGACGTCTTCCATATGTCGAACAATCAGCGGCAGATCCTGCACGACGTGACGATCGCTCAGGCGAACTTCATGCGGGATTATCCGGAGTACAAGAGCCGCTTCGGATGGTGGATCGCCCAGAAGGCGGCCGGGCGCGCCTGGCATTGGGCGCGGCGCCGGTCCGGCAGGGCCGATTGGCGGCTGTTCGCCAATTACCTCCTGGCGAAGCTCCGGATCGGGGACCCCCACAGGCGTACCATGCGGGCGTTGCGTGCGTTCGGGGACGGCATTCGCAAGCCGGCCATTTGACCTCTGGCCGCCTCGTCCCTGTCGGTTTGACCTATTCCTCTTCGATCTGTTTGGCGGGCCGGGTGGCGCGCCGGGAGAGATAGATCACCAGGATGATGGCGATCGGCGCGATGGCGGCGCCGGCCAGTTCCCAGGACGGCAGGATGCCGATCTTCTCCCCGCCCTTCAGGAACACGTTCAGGATCGAGATCAGATAATAGCTGATCGCGACGATCGACAGGCCCTCGACCGCGCGCTGCAGGCGCACCTGCGTTTTGGAGGTGTTCTGGATTGTCTCCAGGATGCTCAATGTCTGCGTCTCCATCGCGATGTCCACCCGGGCGCGCAGCATCATCGACGCGTCCGAGATCCGGCGGGACACGTCCTGCTGGCGTCGACGGACCGTATCGCAGGTCGCCATGGCCGGCCCCATCCGCCTGTTGAGGAAGGTCGACGGCCGGGATATGCCCTCGATCCGCTGTTCCCGAAGCTCTTCGATCCGCGCATGGACAATGGCGTCATAGGCGGCCGTCGCCGACAGCCGGAAACTGGAGGCCTCGGAAACCTGGGAGGCGTCCATGGCCATCTGCTGAATGCGGTCGAGCAGATCGCGGTCGGCGTTCCGGTCCCGGGGCGCTCCGTCGTCATCGCCGAAGCTGTTGGTGATGGCCAATAGCTCGTTCTCGATCTCGGTCAGCTTCTGCTGCACCGAGCGGGCGACCGGGAAGCCGAGCATCGCCATGAAGCGATAGGTCTCGATCTCAAGGATGCGCTGCACCAGCCGGCCCCGCCGGGTCGGGGTCATATCCTGCAGGGCGGTGACGAATTGGGTATAGCCGTCCTTGCCGATGCGGAAATCCGTCCACATGGCCCCGGCCCCGCCGAGGACGGCGGCCCCGCGCATTTCGCCCGGTTCGAAATAGGGCGTGGGATCGAAGGCCGTCGGGTCGCCGTCGCCGACATCGACGACAGCCACCCGGCAGGCGACGACGCATCGGCCCGGATGATGGGTCGCGACGAGGTCGGCGATTTCCGTCCACAGAACGCTGCGGTCCCGCCATGGCACCCCCTGGTGCCTCGGCTCCCGCGCCTCCGCCAGGGTGAAGGACTCGAACTCGCCATGCCGCTCCCATTTCAATAGATGTCCCTCGATCTCGCGGATGGTCTGCCGTTCGCCGGCCGCCGGGTGGTCGAGGCCGAAATGGTCGAACAGCGCCGTGATCGGCTCCATCGACAGGGTGCCGTTCTCGGGCGCTGTCAGGGCGAGCATCTGCACCACGGCGGTGGCGGCGAGATCAAGGGGAGGGCGGCTGTGGAGCTCGTTGTCGATGTCCGCGCGCAGCGGATGCATGGAAAGCGGCAAAGCCTATCCTCCGTGGATGGTCCTATTGCGGGTTGGCGAGCGTAGAATGACTATAGGACGCGGTCGCCGAAAGGCGAAGCCGCGTCATGGGTTGAAGGAGTGATTTTGTGCTGAGATTTCTGACCTCTGTTTTCCTCCTCGCGGTTTTTTGCGGCGCAGAAGCGTCGGCCTCGGTCACGTGGGTGGACCGTACCGGGGCGCCGGTCTCCGAGGCGGAGGTCGCCGCCGCCGCCGGCCGGGCGGACTATGTCCTGTTGGGCGAGGTGCACGACAATCCCGACCATCACGCGGCCCAGGCCCGGATCCTGGAGGTGATGTTGCGGGCGGGTCGCCGTCCCGCCCTGGTTTGGGAGATGGTGCGGCGGGACCAGGCCGACGCCCTGGCCGCGGCCGGCGACCCGGACGCCTTCGCCGGCAATCTCGATTGGGCGAACAGCGGCTGGCCGTCCTACGGGATGTACCGGCCCCTCGTCGCGCTCGCCTACGCCTTCGAGCTCTCCCAGATCGCCGGCAATCTGTCGCGCGAAACCCTGCGTGACGTGTCCCGCCAGGGGCTCGCCGCGTTGACCGCGGCGGAGCGGGACGCCTGGGGGCTGGCCTCCGATCCCGGCGAGGCGGTGCGCGGGCCGCAACTCGACGCGGTCTTCGTCGGCCATTGCGAGTTGATCGCCCGTGACCGGCTCACCTCGCTGGTGGATTCCCAGTTGGCGCGGGACGGCGCCCTTGCGGGTGCCATGGTGGCCGGTGACGGAGATGGCGCGGTCCTGATCGCCGGATCGGGCCATACCCGCGACGATATCGGGGTCCCGGTCTATCTGAAGCGGCTTGATCCGGACGCCGTTGTTCTTTCCATCGGCCAGCGGGAGACGGCGGACGGCGCGGCGGGGGAGGCGGGGTCCTATGATTTCACCGCTTTCGCCCCGGCGATCGACCGGCCGGACCCCTGCGACCGGATGCGCCAATTCCTGGAAGCCCGTAAGAAGTCGGGGTAGAAGGGGCCATCGCGACAGGCAGCCGGATCCGGACCATGAACCTCGTCTTCGTCTATGGCACCCTGAAACGGGGCTTTCAGAACCACTCTCCCTACATGGACGGTCTGCCCTTCAAGGGACGGCACCGCACCGTCGAGATGTTCCCGCTTGTGACCTTCGGCGAGTGGCTGACGCCCTGTCTGATGAACGATCCGGGCAAGGGTCACCGGGTGTGGGGCGAACTTTTCGAGGTGCCGCACGACCGGCTGCCGGCGATGGATCATCTCGAGGAATGCCATCTGCCGGACGGATACCGGCGGCTCACCACCCATATCGAGCCGGAGGCCGGGGGTGAACCCTTCGAGGCCTTCGTCTATCTGCGCGCGCCCCATTTCGTGGTCGACATCCGCTCGGCGCCGGTCGAGGAGTATCACTTCGACGCGACCTATGTGGCTCCTGCCCTCCGTTATGCGATCCGCTAGCCGATAACCGGCAGCTCCGGTGCCGCCCGGGTCGTGAGCAGGACCGGCGAATCCTCCGTCACGACCAAATTCTCCTCATGGACCATCAGCCGTCCGGCCCCTTCCAAAGCGCTGGCATAGGTCATCGAAGGCTCAAGCGTCAGGACCATGCCGGGCTCCAGCACCGTCTCGTCCCAGGCGGCGTGCGAGGGCCATTCCGTGAGCTGCATGCCGAGGCCGTGCCCATAGCGGCCGACGGAGCCCGCCTCCGACACGCCGCCGGCCTCGGCGATCACCCGGTGCATGGTGGCGAAAAGCTCCCGGCAGCGTGTGCCCGGTTTGGCGATCGCGAGCGCCGCGTCGGTCGCGGCATGGAGCGTCCTGTGGGCGGCTTTCGCCTTCTCGCTCGCCCGGCCGATGGCCCAATTGCGATCGAAATCGCAGAAATAGCCGTCGAACATGCCGCCCGTGTCCAGCATCAGGATATCGCCGTCGCGGAGCGGGACGTCGGTGGGTGGGGAGATGACATCCACATACCCGTCCGGGCCGGCGCCGCCGACAAGATAGGGAACATCGTCCGCACCCGCCGCTAACAGCGTCCGCTTGAAGGACCGGAAGGCTTCGATCAGCGGCTGGCCGCTTGCGAACAGGGACGGGGCTTGCGCGAAGGCCGCCGAGGCGACAGCGCAGATATGCCCGATCTTGGCGATCTCCGCCGGCGATTTCACCTGGCGCAGCGACACGATGAGCGGGCTTGCGTCGCGGATCGCGTTTCCCGGCAGGTCCTTGCGCAGGGCGTCGAAGGCGGCGAGCGGCAGCCGGAGATGGCTTTCTGGCCCCATGGGCAGGCCGATATCGCCGCTCCCCGCGATCTCCTTCAGGGTTGCCGCCAGGAGGCCGATCCCGTCGTCCCGAGGATCCGGCGCCGGCCAGGTCCGGATGTCCTCGACCCAGGTGCGGGCCATGACCGGTCCGCCGATCTCCGGGATCACCGCGACCGGCTTGCCCGATGCCGGCACGACCAGGAACCAGGGACGGGTCGGGCTCTGCCAGAACTGGGTGAGGAAGCCGGAGAAATAGCGCACTTCCGGCTCGGTGGTCAGCAAGAGGGCGGACAGTCCGGCCTCCGCCATACGGGCTTGGCAGCGGGTGAGGCGGGCTTCGTATTCGGCGACGGGAAAACCGCGGGGTGGGGGCGTGGCGCTAATCATTCTGAAAAGGTGACGGGCGCGGCGCCATAAAGCAAAATCAAAAGAGGCTTATCGGGAAAGGACTGTGCCCATGGGTTCCACCGTGTTGCCCTGGCGGGCCGTGATGCTCGCCTTCGGGATCATGCTGCTGTCCGGCAGCGCCGTTTACGCGGCCCTCTCCGTCTGGCCGATCGGGTCCGGACGCGGCGTGGCCTCGGGGGTGACCGGGAATGCGGAGCGGGGGGCCTATCTCTCTCACATGGCGGGCTGCTATGCCTGCCACACGGATCACAAGGGCGAGGGGGCGGCCTATGCCGGCGGTGCCGTGCTCAAGACCGATTTCGGAGACTTTCACGCGCCCAACATCACGCCCGACGCGGATCATGGGCTCGGCGCCTGGACCCTCGCGGCGTTCGAAACCGCCCTCCGGCACGGGGTGTCGCCCGCCGGCGATCCCTACTATCCCGCTTTTCCCTATCCCTTCTACACCCGACTGACCGACCGGGATGTGGCCGATCTCTGGGCCCATCTCCAGACCCTCGACCCGGTCGCCGCGCCCGCCCCGCCGAACCGTCTGGTCTTTCCCTTCAATCAGCGGGCCGGCGTGAAGCTCTGGCGCGCGGGCTATTTCGAACCGGGCGTCCTGGAGCCGGAAGAGGGGCGTGACGCGGCATGGCAACGCGGCCGCTATATCGTCGAGGGACCCGCCCATTGCGGCGCCTGCCACACCCCGCGCGACGGCCTTGGCGGACGGGACGCGGCCCGTAAGTTCGAGGGGGGCGACCGACTGCCGGGCGGCGGGAAGTCGCCGGCGATCACGACGGCGGCACTGGCGGCCGAGGGCTATGGCGAAGACGAGATCGTGTTCGCCCTTCAGATCGGGATGTTGCCCAGCGGCGACTTTTTCGGCGACTCCATGGCCGAGGTGGTCGAGCATGGCACCAGCAAGCTGAGCGCCGACGACCTCAGGGCCATCGCCGTCTATTTGTTGGATCCGGTGCCCTGAGGCCTTATTCGGCGGCCTGCTGTGTCGAATTGGCGGCACGGGGCAGCAGGATCGAGAATATCGCTCCTTTTTGATCCGCGCCGGTCTCGCCGGTCTCGCCGGTCTTGTCGGTCGCCGGCCGGTCGATGCCTGGCCGGTCGATGCCTGGCCGGTCGATGCCTGGCCGGTCGATGCCTGGCCGCAGCAGGCGCAGTGAGCCGCCGAGGTGGTCGACGATCTGTTTCGAGATCGCGAGCCCGAGGCCGCTGCCGCCGGCCCGGTTGGCGCTCTCGGTCCAGCCGCGGGAGAATTTCGTGAACAGGGTGTCGACGTCCTGGTCTGGAATGCCGGGGCCGTTGTCGCGTACCAGGATCTCCACATGGCTGTCGGTGCCCCGGCCGGTTTCGATCCAGACTTTCGGCTTCGGCGAGGTGTTGAACTTGATGGCGTTGGACAGCAGGTTGACCAGCACCTGCTTCAACCGGTCCGGATCGGCGTTGGCCAACCGTTGCTCCGGGGTGGCGCCGGCGAGCGGATTTTGCTGCAGGCTGACGCCGCGGCTGCGCGCCAGCCCGTCCATCGCCCGGGCGGCCTCCGCCGTCAGAACGGAAAGATCCACCTTGCCGACCTGCCAGAGCGCCTGTCCGGACTCCATCCGGCTCATATCCAGGATGTCGTCGAGCAGGCGCGTGAGGCGCTCGCTCTCGCCACGGATGATCTCCAGGAAGCGCATGGCCTCCTTCTCGTCGAGCCGCTCGGCCCCGGTGAGGATTTCGGCGAAGGACCGTATCGAGGTCATCGGCGTGCGCAGCTCGTGGCTGACCTGGCTCAGGAAATCGTCCTTCATCTTGTCGAGTCGGGTGAGCTGGTCGTTGGCCCGGCGAAGCTGGGCGGCGGTATCCTCCAACTCGCGGGATTTCTGCTCGAGCTCGCGGGAATAGCGGATGGCCTGCTGGGTTTCGTCCAACAGGGTGATCACCGTGTCGAGGTCGATTGTCTCGCCGGTGACGATGCCGGACAGCAGCGAGCGGGCGGAGGCCGCCCCGACGCTGCTCGCCAGTTCCCGCTCGATATGGCCGATCAGCACGGGGCTCGGTGTCGGGCCGATCCCGGTGCGGGGCAGACCCTGGCTCGCGGCGTAATCCCGAAAGATCTTCAAGGCCCGGTCGGGGCCGAGAATTCTGCGGGTCAGCTCGAACAGGTCGTCGGCCCGGGCGGATCGCTGAATGGCGCCGGCGACACCGCTTGACCCGGTATCGTAGGCGTCGACGAAGATGGCGCTCTGGAGGCGTTCCAGGGGGGATTGCGACGTCACCAGCGAGACCAGGGTCAGGCAGGTGACATTGACGATCATGCTCCACAGGACCCCGTGCACCAGCGGGTCCAGGTCGTTGAGGCCGAACAGGGCGTCGGGCCGCAGGAAGGGCATTCCGAACGCACCCTGCTGGGTCACCTCGATGAACGCCCACCCGGCATTGGCGAAGGTCGGCACCAGGAGCGTATAGCCCCACACGATGAACCCGGCGACGAGGCCCGCCAGCGCGCCGGCCCGGGTGGCCCCCTGCCAGTAGACGCCGAGGACCAGCGCCGGCAGGAACTGGGCCACGCCGGCGAAGGAGATGAGGCCGATGCTGGCGAGCGGTCGGGTGGTGGCGGTCAGCTCGTAATAGAGGAAGCCGAACAGCAGAATGGCGACGATGCTGAGACGGCGGGTCAAGAGGATGGTCTCGGAGAAATCCCGGCTGCGGTCCGACGTCGAATTCGGCAGGCGCAGCAGGATCGGGGTCACGATGTGGTTCGAAATCATGATCGAGAGCGCAATCGACGAGACGATCACCATGGAGGTCGCCGCCGAAAGCCCTCCGATGAAGGCGAACATCGCCAGGGCGTTCTGATCGCCCGCGACCGGCAGCAGCAGGACGTAGAGATCCGGGTTCACGGTCTCGGGCAGTTGGGTCATGCCCGCGATCGCGATCGGAATGACGCAGAGCGATACGAGCAGGAGATAGAGTGGAAACAGCCAGGCCGCCGTCGCCAGATGTTTTTCCTTGCTGTTTTCCACCACCGCGACCTGGAATTGGCGCGGCAGACACAGGACCGCCGCCCCGGACAGGAACAGCGTGGTCAGCCAGCGGGAATCGTCGGTGCCCTCGAAGGTCGTCAGCCGCCTGACCCCCTCGTGCCAATCGGCGCGGGCGAACAGGTCCTGAAGCCCGCCATTGAGACCGTAGATCGCGAAGAAGGCGACCGCGGCGAGCGCGATCAGCTTGACGACCGACTCGAAGGCGATGGCGGCGACCACGCCGGGGTGACGCTCGTCGGCGCCGGTGTTCCGGGTGCCGAACAGGATCACGAACAGGCCCATCAGCACAGCCGTCCAAAACGCCGAATCGGCGAACACACCCGTCGCCCAGGGCGCGGCGTAGACCCCGCCCTCGTCGAACAGGGAATCGCCGGCGAGCGCTTCGAAGGACGACGCGACGGCTTTCAGTTGCAGCGAGATATAGGGCGTGATGCCGAGGACCGCGATCACGGTGACGAGGGCGGACAGGCTGGCGCTCTTGCCATAGCGGGACGACAGGAAATCGGCGATCGACGTGATCTTCTGGTTCTTCGATATCCGGACCAGCTTGCGCAGCAACAGCCACCAGCCCATGAAGACGATCGTCGGGCCGAGATAGATGGTGAGGTATTCGAGCCCGTTCCGCGCCGCCGATCCGACCGCCCCGTAAAACGTCCAGGAGGTGCAATAGACCGCCAGGGACAGGGTGTAGATCACCGGGGAATTGACGAAGCTCGCGCCCCGGTCGGGGCGGTTCGCCGCCAGCGCCTGACGCCGGTCGGAGATGAAGGCCAGCAGGAAGAGAAGGCCGAGATAGCCGGCGGCGATCGCTAGAATGAGCCCGGGGGTCAGCATGCCCTCAGCCCCGGTCGCGCCGGTCGGCGCCGCCCATCCCGCCGGCGCGGCCCATCCCGTCGGCACGGCCCATCCCGTCGGCACTGTCCGACCCGTCGGAGTCGAGATCCAATTCCGGCACCAGTTTCCGCGACACGAAAGCGGTCAGCAGGATACCCACCACCCAATAGAAGGTGAGGGCGACCAGCAGCAAGGGCAGCCCGAAGACAGAGGCGCCGAAGTCGAAAGCCTGAAGGAAGGGCGGGGCGAACAGCACGGCCGCGATGATCGGGAGGATGATGGCGCCGTCTCGGACTCGCCGTTTCATCTCGCCCTCCGTGTCATCCTGGGGACCCGCTACTCTCGGTCGGAGGACATCGGGGCCTCGACCGCCGCCGGCGCTTGACCGCTCCCGGCCAGGGTTTTGGCCGGCAGCAGCGCCGTTACCCGGTTGATCAGGTCGCGATTGGAGAACGGCTTCATCACAAAGTCGTTCGCGGCGAGATCCGCCATGCGCTGCTGATCCGATTCTTGTCCCTTCGCGCTTAGGACCAGCACGGGTAGGGCCTTCGTGATCTCGCTCTCACGGACCCGGCGCAGGACCTCGAAGCCCGTCATCTCCGGAAGCATGATATCGAGAATCAACAGGTCTGGCTTGTAGGTCTCGAGCCGCGCCTGAACCGCTGCGCCATCGTTGACGCTTTCCACCGAGTGGCCTTCCCGGCCGAGCAGAAAACGAAGAGACTCGACGATATAGGGCTCGTCCTCGGCTATCAGGATCCGTGCCGCCATGCTTTCACTCCCTAGCCCGGGCGCCTGTTCCGGCAGGTTCTTGAGGCCCGGTTGTTCCTTGAAACGAGTATGGCACAGCTGTTTTTCGGATGACAGAACCGCGTGCCTATTCCGAGGGGGCGTGTCCCTAGGAGGCGAGTCACGCGCGCTGCAGGATGCCGGCTTGAGCCCGTTGCCCGCAGTTCTGGCGGCTGCAGGTTCGGCAGGTGAACCCGACGGGCGTGACCGTCGCTTCGCGGCCGCCGGTGAAAGGATCGCCGTAGACCAACCGGTTCGCATAGGACGCTTCACAGGCGAGCATGATGGAGTAGGCGGCCGGGGCCGCACCCGCCGCCTGGGCACCTTTCGCGACCCGACGGGCGACGAAGAGGAAACGCTCGCCTGTCGGCATGGCGGCGAACTGGGCGACGGTCTTGTGCGGTTCGGCGAAGGCGGCATAAACCGCCCAGAGGGGGCAGGCGCCGCCGAGCCGCGGCATCCGCAATCCCGGCAGGCTATAGGGTTTCGAGATGTTGCCGGCGGGATCGCTGCGTAGATAGGCAAAGGGAATGCCCTCGGCGCCCGGCCGCCGCAGTGTGGTCAGGCGGTGGGCGATCTGTTCAAAGGAGCCGTCGAAGCGCTGCGCCAACCGGTCCATGTCGTAGCGGTAATGCTCGGCGGCCTCGAGAAAGGGCACATAGGGGAAGAGAAGGGCGCCCGCCGCATAGTTGGCGAAGGCCCGACGGGCGACCTGCCTTGCGTCTTCGCCGCTGAGCCGGTCGTTCCGGGCGAGTTCCTCGATCTCCTCCCTTAGTTCCATTGCCATCAGTCTTCGCGCGATATCGAACCGGGTCGCGGTCCGGGGGGCCGCGAGATCGACCAGATGGACCCCTTCCTCGACCAGCCCCTCGAAGGCGTCCCCCTCGACCTGGCGGACCTCGACGTCGTGTTTGGTCTCCAAATGGGCCAGCATCGCCGCGGTGATCGAGCCTTCGCCGTGGGCCGCGAGTATACGGCGGCGCAAATCGTCGGCCGCCGTCTCGAAATGGGGCAGGTGATTGCGCTGGGCATTGACCAGATCCTCGACCTCGTGAACGGCGGACGCCGCCTGCGACCGTTCGATCTCGTCGCCGGGATTGCCTTCCAGCAGGGCGATCATCTCCCGGGCGCTGAGGCCGAGCCGGTCCGCCTGGGACGCGATGATGCCGGAAAAATGGGCGCGTTCGTCCTGCGGCAGGTCGGGCACGTCCTTGAGGATCTCGGCGAAGGACCGGATGGAACTGATCTGCGTCAGCACCGCGTGGCTCAGTTCGCGCAGCTGCGGGTCCTGGCTCAGCCGGTCGGACAACGCGGTGGCGGTCTCCGACGCATCCTTGTAGCGCTGGAACAGGGTGACCATGGCTTGGCCCCAATCCGGTGCCTGGGCGACCAGCCGTCCCGCGATCGCCTCGTCCAGCCCGTCGAAGGAAAGCACCCGGGCGATGTCGACCAGGTCCCGGACCAGGCTCGCATCCTCGACGCCGCTCAATTGCGCCGGCGAAACCTCGAGACGCTGGGCGAGGCGATGTAGCAGCGCGCCGCCGATTTTGCGTTTGTCTTTTTCGATAAGGTTCAAATAAGAGGGCGAAATATCGACTTGTTCAGCAAGCAAGGATTGTGCGATGCCACGATGTTGCCTTAGCTCGCGAATCCTTTGTCCCGTGCTGATTTCCGCCATTTGAGAGCCTATTTCAGGTTTTTTGCATATGCGAAATCAGTCAAAAACTTGACACCGCTCTGCAGCAGTACTCAGTCAGATTTACAAAAATTTGCTGGGTTGCAAACATTTTATTGCGAAGAAGGAGACATTCTTTTGTGATGCTTTCAATAACCAGAAGCGGTGGAAAACCGCCTTGGCAACGTTGTCATCAACCAGGGAGGACGCTCCATGTCCATTTTTGACCAAAAATATGGTCGTCGTACGGTCCTGAAGACGGGCTCCGCGCTCGCGGGTGCCGCGGCGATTGCGCCGATGGGTTTCGTCAAAGGCGCGTATGCGGCGGATTTCCGGAACGATCCGGGTAACTCGCCGACCGTGACCTTCGGCTTCAACGTTCCGCAGACCGGCGCCTACGCCGATGAAGGGGCCGACGAGCTGCGGGCCTATCGTCTCGTCGTCAAGCACCTCAACGGTGAAGGCGACGGCGGCATGCTCAACACCTTGAAGCCGGCCGCCCTCAAGGGGAACGGCGTTCTCGGCAAGAAGGTCGAATACGTCACCGGCGACACGCAGACCAAGGCCGATGCGGCCCGCGCGTCCGCCCGCCGGATGATCGAGAGTGACCGGGTCATCATGTTCTCGGGTGGCTCTTCCTCGTCCGTCGCCGTGGCGCAGCAGTCGCTCGCGCAGGAAATGGGCGTCGTCTTCATGTGCGGCCTGACCCACGCGAACGACACGACCGGTAAGGACCGTCGGCGCTATGGCTTCCGCCACATGTTCAACGCCCACATGTCCGGCCTGGCCCTCGGCCCGGTTCTGAAGCAGGAGCTCGGCACCGACCGTCGTGCCTACCACCTGACCGCCGACTACAACTGGGGCTGGTCCGTGGAGGACTCGATCTCCAAGACCACCGAAGGGCTTGGTTGGGAAACCGCCAACGCCGTCCGCACGCCGCTCGGTTCCGGTGACTTCTCCCAGTACATCACGCCGGTGCTGAACTCCGGCGCCGACGTCCTGGTGCTCAACCACTACGGCCGTGACATGGTGAACTCCCTGACCCAGGCGGTTCAGTTCGGCCTCCGTGACAAGCAGGTCAACGGCAAGGACTTCCAGATCGTTGTGCCGCTCTACAGCCGTCTGATGGCGCAGGGTGCCGGCGAAAACGTGAAGGGCATCTACGGCACCACGAACTGGAACTGGTCGCTGACCGATCCGGGTTCGCAGGCCTTCGTGAAGTCCTTCGGCGCCGAGTACGGCTTCCCGCCGTCCCAGGCCGCCCACACCTGCTATGTGAACGCGCTGCTCTATGCCGACGCCTGTGAGCGGGCCGGCACCTTCTATCCGCCGGAAGTTATCAAGGCGCTGGAAGGGCACGAGTTCGACGGCACCGGCGACGGTCCGAGCCTGTATCGGGCGGAAGACCATCAGGTCATGAAGAGCTGCCTGGTCGTGCGCGGCAACGCGAACCCGACCAACCAGTTCGACCTGCTGGAAGTCGTGAACATCGTTCCGCGTTCGGAAACGACCTATCCGCACGATCTCTATCCGGGCGAATTGGGTCCGTACGAGGTCTAAGCGTTCGACGGCGCGGAGCGCGGTGGTCCCGCCTTCCGCGTCGTTCCGGCACATGCCGGTTTCTTGAAGAGGCGCCCGGCCAACCAAGGCATCCGCCGACCGCTGGGCAAGGGGCGCCTCCTTTTTTTCCAGCGGGAGCGAGGGGGCGGTTATGGACGCATTTCTCATTCAGACATTGAACGGGCTCGACAAGGGAGGCGCTTACGCGCTGCTGGCCCTTGGTCTGACCCTGGTCTTCGGAACGCTCGGGGTGGTCAACTTCGCGCACGGCACCTTGTTCATGCTCGGTGCGTTCTGCGCTGTGACCCTGTCGCGCATTCTGACGATCTCGAAACAGGTGAAGGACGAGTCCATCACCTTCTTTGATGCTTATAAAGAAATCCCCTATCTCGAAATCTGGTTCCCCGATTTGGGGCCGGTGATCATCGATATGGCGGTCCCCTTGGCGATCGTGATGACGATACCCGTCATGCTATTGTTGGGATTGGTCATGGAGCGCGGGCTGATCCGTCATTTCTATAAGCGTGAACACTCCGAGCAGATCCTCGTCACCTTTGGTCTGGCGCTCGTGGTCATGCAGATCGTCAAGTCGTTCTACGGCGCGAACCCGATCCCGACCGCGGCGCCTTCGGCGCTCGCGGGCACCGCGGCCGTCGGCGCCTGGCTCGGCCTGAGCGACGCGATCGTCTATCCCTGGTGGCGGATCATCTATCTGCTGTTCGCCGGCGTCGTCATTGGCGCGGTGTTCGTGTTCCTCAATTACACGACCTACGGCATGGTGGTGCGTGCGGGCATGGCCGACCGCGAGACGGTGGGGCTGCTCGGCATCAATATCGGCCGGCGCTTTACAATCGTGTTCGGTCTGGCCGCCGTCGTGGCCGGGTTGGCGGGGACCATGTACGTGCCCATTGTGCCACCCGACTATCATATGGGCCTGGACTTCCTCGTCCTCTCCTTCGTGGTGGTCGTCGTCGGGGGCATGGGGTCCCTACCCGGAGCCGTCCTGGCGGGCTTTCTGCTCGGCATCCTGCAGTCCTTCGCCTCCATGAACGAAGTGAAGCAGGTCCTGCCCGGCATCGACCAGGTCATCATCTACCTCGTGGCGGTCGCCATCCTGTTGGCCCGTCCCCGCGGTCTTCTCGGCCGCAAAGGCGTTATGGAGTGATCTAGTCATGATGAGCGTACCCGCACCCCAAAAGGACATGAGGATGTTCCTCATCTTCGTCGTCGTCGTTCTCACGTCGCCGATCTGGCTGGCTCCTATCGGCGCCGGTTACCCGCAGCTTCTGCAGGCATTCGCGATCTTCGGGATCTTTGCGATCGGCTTCAACGTGCTGTTCGGTCTGACCGGCTATCTCAGCTTCGGACACGCGGCCTTCCTCGGCGCCGGGTCCTACACCGCCGTCTGGGCCTTCAAACTTCTGTCGATGAACATCATTCCGGCGATCCTGTTCTCGATGGTCATCGCCGGACTGTTCGCCGCCTTGATCGGCTTCGTCTGTCTCCGCCGGTCGGGGATCTATTTCTCGATCCTGACGCTCGCCTTCGCTCAGATGTCCTTCAACCTCGCCTATTCGGTGCTCACGCCGATCACCAATGGCGAGACCGGTCTGACGCTCGAAGCGGGCGACGCCCGGATCCTCGACCCGGTCTACGAGAACGCGGCCGCGGGCGGCCTGCCGTCGCCCAACTTCTTCGGTCTCGAGATGGCGGACTTCGGCGGCTATGCCGGCGTCTATGTCTGCTTCGCCGTGCTGATCCTCGCCTTCTATGTCTATCTGCGGATCTTCCGCTCGCCCTTTGGCCTCAAGCTGCTGGCGATCAAATCGAACCAGAACCGGATGGGCTACACCGGCTTCAACACCCGGCCCTATCTGATGGCCGCCTTCGTCATCTCCGGTATCTATGCCGGTCTTGCGGGTGGCCTGATGGCGGTGACCGATCCGCTGGCCGGTGCCGAGCGCATGCAGTGGACGGAATCGGGTGCGGTCGTGCTGATGACCATCCTCGGCGGGGTTGGGACGCTGTTCGGCCCGCTGCTCGGTGCCACGTTGATCGAATACTCCGAGAACATCTTCTCGGCGGTCAACAAGACCGAGCTCATCGAGATGTTCAGCTTCCTCGGCCAGGACGGCGCGGCGGCGATGGCCTCCGTTCTCAGCCTGTTCGTCGGCGAAGGGTGGCTGCTCACCCTCGGGGCGCTCTTCATGATCGTCGTGATCTTCCTGCCCGGTGGGATGATGCAGGGCATCAGCATCATCAACGAGCGTTTCTTCTCGAAAAAACCGGCAGGCGACGGCGAGAAGCCGGGGGCCGGCAAAGCACAGGAGGTCTGAGCCATGTCGGACATCGTTCTCAACGTCAGCGGGGTGAACAAGACCTTCGGCGGTCTGAAGGCCCTGACCGACATCAATCTGAAGATCGAGGCGGGTAAGACCCACGCGATCATCGGGCCCAACGGGGCCGGCAAGTCGACCCTGCTCAATGTCTGTGTCGGCCGTCTGGAGCCGGATAGCGGGGTCGTCGATTTCAATGGCACCTCGCTTACCGGCAAGACGCCCTATCAGATCAATCAGCTCGGTGTCGCGCGGGTTTTCCAGACGCCGGAGATCTTCCCGGACCTGTCGATCCTGCACAACGTCATGATCCCGGCCTTCGCGAAGAAGGAAGGGGAGTTCAGCTTCAATCCGCTGGCGTCCTTGTTCGGGTCGAACGAAGTGCAGGACGAGGCGGAGCACGTGCTCAACGATCTCGGTCTCACGAGCCATCGCGACGAGCATGCCGGCTCTCTCTCCCGCGGCGACAAGCGGCGGTTGGAACTGGCCATGTGCCTGGTCCAGCATCCGAAACTGTTGCTGCTCGACGAGCCGACCGCCGGGATGTCCCGGCATGACACGAACCGGACCATCGATATCCTCAAAAAGATCAAGGAACGGGGCATGACCAAGGTCATCATCGAACACGACATGCACGTCGTGTTCAGCCTCGCGGACTACATCACCGTTCTGGCCCAGGGCACCATCATCGCCGAAGGCTCGCCGGAAGAGGTGAAGGGGAATCCGAAGGTTCAGGAAGCCTATCTCGGAGGAGAGCACGTATGAACGCGGACACGCAATCGATGGCCAGCCATAGCCAGGACCAAGGGCATTTTCCGACCGTGCCCCGCCAGCAGCCGGCCTATTTCTCCTGTCAGAATATCCATGCCTATTACGGCGAGAGCTATATCGTCCAGGGCGTCAGCTTCAACATCCACGAAGGCGAGATCATCGCGCTTCTTGGGCGCAACGGCGCGGGGAAGACCACCACGCTGCGGACCATCGCCCGCATGGAGGATCCGCAGCTGAAGCATGGTGAGATCTGGCTGGATCACCAACCGCTCCACAACATGGAGTCCTATCAGGCCTCCCAACAAGGTGTGGGGCTTGTTCCGGAGGATCGGCGCATCATTCCCGGCCTGACCGTGGAGGAGAACCTGATTCTCTCCCAGATCGAGCCGCCCATCGGTTGGTCGCTGGAGCGGATCTACGAGCATTTTCCGCGCCTCGCCGAACGGCGGACGCAGGATGCGGTGACCATGTCCGGCGGCGAGCAGCAGATGCTGGCGGTCGCCCGCGCGCTCGCCCGGGACATCAAGCTCCTGCTGCTGGACGAGCCCTATGAGGGACTCGCGCCGGTGATCGTGCAGGAGATCGAGAGGATCCTGCAGGGCGTTAAGGAGTTGGGCATCACGACGGTGATCGTGGAGCAGAACGCCGTCGCCGCCCTGAAGCTTGCCGACCGGGCGATCATCCTCGACATGGGCGAGGTCGCGTTCAGCGGCACGGCCCAGGAGGTGTTGGACAACGCCGAAATCCGCGAGGAATATCTCGCGATTTAGAGATCTCCTTCGGGAGAGCCCGACGTCCGTAGGGGGGACGGGGAGAGAGGGATCCGTGCGGGATGTGGGGTCGCTTGCCCGGTTTAGGGCGCAAGACCTGCGTCTTGCGCGTATCCCTCTTTCTTTTATTCCCCTTTCATCCCATATCGTCCTGAGTTAGAACCCCGGCTTCACCCGATGGAATACCGCTGGCACCCGCCCCGGGCGGAAGACCGGCTTTTGCTGGAAGACCGATGGAAACCATTCTGCTTGTTATTCACCTGCTGATCGCGATCGCGCTGATCGCCGTCGTGCTCGTTCAAAAAAGCGAAGGCGGCGGCCTTGGCATCGGAAGCGGCACGGCGGGCGGAATGGTCACGGCGCGGGGCGGCGCCAATCTTCTGAGCCGGACCACGGCGATCCTCGCCGCGCTCTTCATGGGGATGGCTTTGCTGCAGGCGATCCTGGCCGGAACCCATTCCGATCAGCGCTCGATCATCGACGAGCTGGAGCAGGCGCCGGCCGGCGAACAGTCCGCTCCGGCGGAACCGCAGGTCCCGACCTCTCAGTAACCGCGGGCCGATGGCCTCGGATTCCCCGACTGCCTTCACGTCAACCCAAAACAACGGTTTTGGGTTGCAAGGCTGTGTCCTGACCGATGCAGATGGAACATATCGATTGACCCTGTGCTCCCCCTACCAAATGATGTACAAGAAACGTCCATGACGCGGTTCATCTTTGTCACCGGCGGCGTGGTCTCCTCCCTTGGAAAAGGCCTTGCCTCAGCGTCCCTCGCGGCGCTGCTTCAGGCGCGCGGATATTCCGTGCGGCTGCGGAAACTCGACCCCTATCTGAACGTGGATCCGGGCACCATGAGCCCGCTCCAGCATGGCGAGGTGTTCGTCACCGACGACGGGGCCGAGACCGATCTCGACCTCGGCCACTACGAGCGGTTCACCGGAACGCCCTCGACACGCACCGACAACGTTACCACCGGTAAGATCTACCAGACGGTGATCGAGCGGGAGCGGCGGGGCGATTACCTTGGGGCGACGGTCCAGGTCATTCCCCACGTCACCGACGCCATCAAGGAATTCGCCCGCGCGGGCCTCGAAAACGAGGATTTCGTGATCTGCGAGATCGGCGGCACGGTGGGCGACATCGAAAGCCTGCCCTTCCTCGAGGCGATCCGACAGATGGGCAACGAGTTGACGCCGGACCGGGCGCTGTTCGTCCATGTGACGTTGTTGCCCTATATCAGCGCGGCGGGCGAGCTCAAGACCAAGCCGACGCAGCACTCGGTGAAGGAATTGCTCGGGCTCGGGATCCGGCCGGATATCCTGCTCTGCCGGTCCGACATCGAGATCACCCAGGCCGAACGGCGCAAGATCGCGCTATTCTGCAATGTGAACCCGGAAAACGTCATCCCGGCGCTCAATGTCGACACGATCTATGCCGTGCCGCAGGCCTATCACGCCGAAGGGCTGGACGTTCAGGTCTTGAAGCATTTCCGCCTGGAGCACGAGGCGGAGCCGGATCTCGGCCGTTGGGAGAAGATCGTCAACACGATCCGCGCGCCGGAGGGCGAGGTGAAGATCGCCGTCGTCGGCAAATACACGGCCGTTGCCGACGCGTACAAGTCCCTTGCCGAGGCGCTGACCCATGGCGGCATCGCCAACGGGGTCAAGGTCAAGATGGAGTGGATGGAGGCGGAGGTCTTCGAAGAGCCCGACGCCGTCCACAACCTCGAAGGCGTGCACGGCATCCTTGTTCCCGGCGGCTTCGGCGAACGGGGTAGCGAGGGCAAGATCAAGTCGGTCAGCTTCGCCCGCGAGCGGCGCGTGCCTTTTTTCGGGATCTGCTTCGGCATGCAGATGGCGGTCATCGAGTCAGCCCGCTCCCTCGCCGGAATCGAGGGGGCCGGCAGCACGGAATTCGGTCCCTGCGACGAGCCCGTGGTCGGCCTGATGACCGAATGGGTCAAAGGCAACCAACGGGAGACCCGCGACTCCGAGGCGGATCTCGGCGGCACCATGCGGCTGGGGTCTTATGATTGCGCCATCGCGCCGGGATCGCAGCTCGCCCAGATCTATGGCAGAAATCATATCGTCGAGCGCCATAGGCACCGCTATGAGGTGAACGTCAATTATCGGGACCGGCTTGAGCAGGCGGGCCTGCGCTTCGCCGGCATGTCGCCGGATGGCCGTCTGCCGGAAATGGTGGAACTGCCAGGTCATCCCTGGTTCATCGGCGTCCAGTTCCATCCGGAACTGAAGTCCAAGCCCTTCGATCCGCACCCCCTGTTCGCCTCCTTCATCAAGGCGGCGATCGAACAATCACGGTTGGTCTGATGCAGCAGAAATCCGTCTCCGCCGGCAGCGTCGTCTTCGCAAACGATAAGCCGTTCAGCCTGATCGCCGGACCGTGCCAGGTGGAAAGCCGGGCGCATGCCTTCGAGATGGCCCATGCCATCAAGGAGATCGCCCACGGTCTGGGGATCGGTGTCGTCTTCAAGGCGTCCTACGACAAGGCGAACCGGACCTCCCTTGGGGCGACCCGCGGCATCGGGATCGACCAGGGGCTGGCCATCCTGTCGGACATCCGCGAAGAGGTGGGCATTCCGGTTCTGACCGATGTCCATGAACGCGCCCACTGCGCCCCCGCGGCCCAGGCGGTCGATATCCTGCAGATCCCCGCCTTTCTTTGCCGTCAGACCGATCTACTCGTTGCCGCCGCCGAGACCGGCGCCGTCGTCAATGTGAAGAAGGGGCAGTTCCTGGCCCCGTGGGACATGAAGAATGTCGCCACCAAACTCACCGAGTCCGGGAACGACAAGGTGATCCTGACCGATCGGGGCACCAGTTTCGGCTACAACACCCTGGTGACCGATATCCGTGGACTGCCCCGGATGGCCGCCGATACGGGACTGCCGGTGGTCATCGACGCGACCCATTCGGTGCAGCAGCCGGGCGGGCAGGGCGGGTCGTCCGGTGGGCAGCGGGAATTCGTTCCGGTGATCGCGCGGGCCGCCATCGCCGTCGGTGTGGCGGGGGTCTTCATGGAAGTCCATGACGATCCGGACAACACGACCTCGTCCGATGGGCCGAACATGGTCCGGCTGCGTGAGTTCAAAGGCATTCTCGAAACCCTTTCGGCCCTCGACGGGATCGCCAAGGCTCACCCGGTCACGCTTTGATCTCTCCCCTTGTGGGGAGAGGCTGGAAGGGTTGCGGTTTGTTGGCAACGCTTTGGCTTTGGCCCAACAGCGGCGCCTTCAGCAAAGGTCCCATTCCAAACCGAGGGATGGGCGAAACACGCCGAGCCGATAAGCTCGGCCCATGACAGATCCTATCGCAGACTCCATGAAAGACCGGCGGCCGTCCTCCACCGCCGTGCCGCTCTACGGCATCTTCCTGCTGATCGCCCTGATGTTGCTCTGGGGGGTGAACTGGCCCGCGATCAAGCTCGCGGTTTCCGGCATTCCGGTCGCCACCTTCAGGGTCGCCTGCGTCTGGTTCGGCGGCTTCACCCTGCTTGCGGTCGCCGCGTTGGCTCGGCAGAAGGTGATGCCGGACCGCCGGCTCTGGCCCGCGCTGATCGGCGTCTCGGTGGTCAACATCGCCCTGTGGCAGGTGCTGTCGGCGACCGGCCTTATTTATCTGCCCGCCGGGCGCGGCACCATCATCGCCTTCACCATGCCGATCTGGGCATCGATCTTCTCCAGCCTGTTCCTGGGGGAGCGCTTCACCCGCAGAAAGCTCTTCGGCCTGCTGTTGGGGCTTGCCGGCTTGGGCGTGCTCATCGGCCCGGAGATCCGGGGGATCGTCGCCGCACCCGTCGGCGTGCTGGCCATGATCGGGGCGGCGCTGAGCTGGGCGGCGGGCACCGTCTGGATGAAGAAGGTCGATTGGCGGATGTCGACGGTGGCCCTGACCGGTTGGCAGCTTACCCTGTCGGGCTTTCCCATTCTCGCATGGGGGCTCTGGCAGGGCCTTCGGTTCGAGATCGGAAGCCTGTCGCCGGAGGTTCTCGTCGCCGCCGTCTATGCGGCCACCATCCCCATGACCTTCTGCTATTGGGCGTGGTTCACCGTCGTGAAGATCATGCCGGCCGGGATCGCCGCCATCGGCACCCTCGGCGTGCCGGTGATGGGGGTCCTCTCGGGCGCCCTGTTGCTCGGCGAACCGGTCGGGGGGCAGGAGGTCGCGGCCCTGCTGCTGGTCGTCACAGGTCTGGCGGTCGTCCTGATCCAACCGGGCACGCTGTCACGCCGAAACTAGCTCGAGGGGCGGCTCTTCGCCTGGAAGCACTGCTTCAATTGCGAGGCGGTCTGTTCCGCTCTTTCGACACACAGCGCAAAGGTCCGCTGACAGGCGCGGAAGGCGTCCCGATCGCCCTTCTGCTTCAGCGATTGGCACCGCTCCATCTGCTCGTCCACATAGCGGTCAAAGGCGACGGTGGAGTTCTGCGGCTCCTTCCACTGTCGTGTCGCCTTATCCTTGCCCCGACCGTCTCGGTCTCTCGTGCTCGGTTCGCCGATCGGCTCGACGCCCATGGCCAGCGCCACCGCGTCGTCGGAGCCCAACAGGGAGAAATCGGTGGAGTGGGTTTTGCCCAAGGCGTCGTAATAGCGGACCACGAGCCTGTCGCCGACCATGATTTCCCGCAGCAAACCCTGTTGTGGCTGGCCCGGCGAGGCGTACATTTGGAGCCGGATCTCTTTCGTCTGCGTCCGATACAGGCTGGAGCCGAATTCGGAAAGGCGGCTCAGATCATGGGGCGCGTTGGAATCCACGATGAAGGTCGGCAGTCGGCGACGATGGAGGTTCTCGGGCCGGTAGGACGGCAGCACGAAGTCCGCCCAAACGGTTCCGTTGAAATGCTTGAACACGGTAAGCGAAAACCCGTCCTCGTTGACGATCTTCGCTTCCTGCCGCATCTGGTTCGCGATCGGATCGAGGCGGGCGTCGACGAACCAGGCTTCCGTAGCCGCCGTTTCGTCGGTCGGCGGGGCGGAGGCCGCAAACGCGGTCGTCGGTGCGTAGCCTGAGAGCAAAAGCACCAGGGCGATCACCGTTGCCGAGAACACGGGCGAGCGTCTCATCGTTTCCTCCGCAATGAAGCGTCTTCAATTAAACGCTATTCGATTCCTTGATGCCATAAATCCTTAAAATTCCAAAAATTGCAAATTGTTTCGCTACCGATCTATCCACAGGGTTTGGCGGAATCGCCTTTTTGATAGGCGGTTACGGCCTCTTGCGTATCCAAATCGATAAGTATTCCAGGCTCCGGCATTTCGACTTCGGCCACGGCATCCGGATTGGCCGCGATGATGTGCCGCGCGCCGCTGTCTCCCGTGAGGCGGGTGAGGGCCTGCAGATATGCCCGCCCGATTAGGACCGGGTTACCCCTTTTGCCGTGATGGGTCGGAATGCAGATGCTGCGCCCCTCCAAGGGATCGAAGGCCGCGATCAGCCGATCGATGGTCTGGCCGGTGATGTCGGGCATGTCGCCCAAACAGACGACCACGCCCTCGATATCATCGGACAGTAGGGCGGCGATCCCCGTGCGCAGGGTTGCCGCCAGGCCCTCTTCATGATCCGGAGCATGCACATAGCCGACGTCGAGTCCGGAGAGGGCGGACCGGACGGCCTCGGGCTGGTGGCCGGTCGCGACCATCACCCGGCTCAGGGCTGCGTCGCCGCAGGCCTCCGCAATCCGCCGGACCAATGGTTTGCCGCCGATGTCGAGTGTCAGTTTGTTGGCCTCGCCCATGCGTTTGGAGGATCCCCCGGCAAGAATGAGCCCGGCGATTTTCGGGCGGGACCGGCCGGTGGCGGCGGCCTTTCCGGATCTGGGGCTCGGGCGGGTCTCGATCTCCTTCAGAAGGCCACCGACGCCCATGCCGGTGATCTCGGCGCGTCCGATCGGCAGGTCGGCGGCCAACCGCGCCAGAACCCAATCGAAGCCGTTCAGCTTGGGCGACCGGGCGCATCCGGGCATGCCGATCACCGGCACGTCGCCGATATGGCCGGTCAGGATCAGGTTGCCCGGGTCGACCGGCATGCCGAAATGTTCGATCTCCCCTCCGCAAGCCTCTATGGCGGCGGGCAGTACGTCGCGCCGGTCGACGATGGCCGAGGCTCCGAACAGGAGCACGACATCCGCCCCGCCGCTCATCTGGATCCGGATCGCATCGGCGACCGCCGCCGTCTCATGGGCGGTGCGGCGCTCGCCGGTCAGGGACAGGGACAATTGGGCGAGCCGGCTGGTGGTCACCTCGACCGTCTTGTCGAGCACGCTCTCCTTCGTCGCGGGAAGCCGGGTCTGCACCAGGCCGACGGTCCGGGGACGATAAGGATGGATTTTGAGCAGCCCGGAGTTCTTCCGGGCGATCGTCTCGGCCCGTTCGACATCCGACTGAGCGGCGGACAGGGGGATGATCTTGAGGGTGCCGACCATCTGGCCCTCTTCGACCGAGGCCAGTTTGTCCAGGGTCGCAAGCGTGATCGCCTCGTCGACCCGGTTGAAGCGGTCGACCGCCTCCGGCGAGACCCCGAGCAGCCCGGCTCGGTCGGCGAAGAGGTTGGCGCGCCCGGTGAAGGCGGGGCGGGCGCTGACGCCGGATCCGGCGACGGCTGCGGCGAGCCTGTCGGCGGCCCGGTCCTCTCCGACGTCCTTGTCGGTCAGTTTCGCCCCGATGACCTCGGCGACCCCGGCTTGGCGGAGTGCTTCGACGTCCTCCGCAGACAGAACCCGACCCTTCTTGAAGGAAGGGCCGCCCGCGACACGGACTGAATGGGCGAGGACGATGCCTTCGGCCTCGCTCAGGGGAATATGGCCGAACTGCATCGGGCGGGTCCTACGTCTTGATGCGGTCGGCCCGCAGGGTGGCGGTGATCTGTCCGAGGATGGAGACGGCGATCTCCGCCGGGGTCAGTGCGCCGATATTGAGCCCGATGGGACCGTTGATCCGGGCGAAGCTCGCCTCGCCGACGCCTTCCTCCTTCAACCGGTCCCAGCGCTTGGCATGGGTCCTTTTGCTGCCCAAGGCGCCGATATAGAAGGCATCGGACTTCAATGCCTCCAAGAGCGCCGGGTCGTCCAGCTTGGGGTCGTGGGTCAGGGTGACGATGGCGGTGCGCCGGTCGGCCTTCAGGGCGGGCAGGGCGTCGTCCGGCCATTCCGTGGTCATGGTGACATTGGGAAACCGGTCGTCGGTCGCAAAGGCGCGCCGCGGATCGATGACGTGAACGGCATAGCCGGCGAGCGCCGCCATCGGCACCAGCGCCTGGGCGATATGCACCGCGCCCACCACCAGCAGCCGTAGGGGCGGGGTGTGGACATGGACGAACAGTCGGGATTCGTCCCCGGCCTCGTCCCCGGCCTCCTCGTCGCCGATCAACCCGCTATTATTATGGTCGATGCGGTGCCGCACCTCGGCAAGCTCCGCGTCGCCGAGGGCGAGGGACCCTTCGACCGTTCCGGCGGTAACGACACATTGGCCGCCGTCGGCCAGCCGGGTCACCAGCGCAATGGGTTCCTTCTCGGCGCGCCCGCGGGCGACCCGTTCGGCGATCTCGGGGGTCATCCGTCCAGCCGTTCCACAAACACGTCGACCTTGCCGCCGCAGGCCAGACCGACTTCCCAGGCGGTTTCGTCGGCGATCCCGAAATGCAGGGTCTTCGGCACGCCGCTGTCCATGATCTCCCGGGCCTCGTGGATCACAGCACCTTCGATGCAGCCACCGGAAACGGAGCCCGCCATCCGCCCGGTATCGTCGACGGCGAGCTGGCTGCCCACCGGGCGCGGGGAAGAGCCCCAGGTGTTGATCACCGTCGCCAGGGCGACTTTGCACCCCTCGGCCTTCCAGGCGCGCGCGGTCTCGAAGATCTGATCTTCTTGGAGTGGATGTGTCATGGGCCCGTCTTCCTATGAAGTCTTCCTATGGGGCCGCCTCGGCCATGCGGTCCCTCCACCGATCCATGTCGCGGTTGCGCGGATCGGGGTGGCGGGAGAGCGCCTGGGCGAGGTCGGCGAGACTTTCCAGATTGTGGACCGGACGGAACTCGTCGACATGCGGCAGGATCGCCCGGACCCCCTTTGACTTTGGCGCGAAGCCGTCGAAGCGCAAGAGCGGGTTCAGCCAAATCAGCCGTCTTGCGGACCTGTGCAGGCGGTCGATCTCCTTGTCGAGCCCCTCTCCGGCATCCCGGTCGAGCCCGTCCGTGATCAACAGGACGACCGCGCCCTGCGCCAGGACCCGGCGCGACCAGAGCCGGTTGAATTCCTCCAGGCAGTGGCCGATGCGGGTGCCCCCGGACCAGTCCTGGACTCCGTCGCCGACCCGGGCGAGGGCATCGTCGATATCCCGTTTCTTTAGATCGCGGGTGATGTTTGTGAGGCGGGTGCCGAAAACGAAGGCGTGAACCCGGTCGCGGTCGTTGGTCACCGCATGCATGAAATGCAGCATCATGCGGGAATACTTCGCCATCGATCCCGAAACGTCGCAGAGGATGACCAGCGGCGGGGTGCGCCGCTTCCGGCGCCGGGTGATCAACGTCATCATCCCACCGCCATTGCGCATGCCGGCCCGGAGCGACCGGCGGAAGTCGACCCGGTGGCCGGGTTTCGCGCCGAAACGGCGGGTCGGAACCTCATTCAGCGGCAGGGTGAGGCGCTTCAGCATCGCCTCGGCCGCATGGGTCTCCTCGGTGCTCATCTGTTCGAAGTCCATCTTCTGCAGGACTTCCTTTTCCGAGAAGCTCATGGAGGCGTCGATTTCGATGTCCTCCTCCTGCTCGGTCTCCTGACCGGGCATCTCGCCCGGCTGCTTGACCAGCGCTTCCGACACCCGCCGGGACAGCGGGTCGCCCTCAGCCTCGCCGGGCGCGCGCATGGCCGGGACCACGAGGCCCATCATCTGTTCCAATAGCTTCGGGTTCTTCCAGAAGACGTGGAAGGCCTGGTCGAAGATCTCGCGCTGGTCCTGTCGGTTCACGAAAACCGCATGGAGCGTCCAGTAGAAGTCGGTCCGGTTGCCGAGACCGACCGCGGTGACGGCTTCGATCGCGGCCAGGACCTTGCCCGGCCCGACCGGCAGGCCGGCGCTGCGCAGCACCCTGGCGAAATGGGCGATGTTCTCCGCCAGCCGCCCCGCGAGTTCGGGCTCGGGAAGATCGGGCTTCGCCAGATCTGGCTCGCCCCGCGCCGACGGAGGGGAGGCGGGCGCCATCAGGCGGCCCCTTGCTGCTGCCCCGCACCGACTTCCTGCTTGACCTGATTGAGGACGCGCTGCGCCTCCGAGCCCTGCATCTTCTGGATATCGTCCTGATATTTCAGGATGACGCCCAGGGTGCCGTCGACCGCCGCGTCGTTGAGGCTGATGGTGTCGAGCTGGATAAGGGCCTGGGTCCAGTCGATCGTCTCGGCGATGCCGGGGACCTTGAACAGTTCCATGCCGCGCAGCTTCT
Organism: Alphaproteobacteria bacterium; assembly: GCA_024743275.1. Taxonomy (GTDB): domain Bacteria; phylum Pseudomonadota; class Alphaproteobacteria; order JANSWW01; family JANSWW01; genus JANSWW01. The sequence continues at coordinate 373,149 of JANSWW010000001.1, read as the reverse complement.
GGATGAAGGCGACGATCTCGCGGCTGAGGTCCTCGGAAGCGCCGGGCGCCTTCCGCTTCAGGATCTCCAGCTCGCGTTCCGCGGTGGGATAGTCGACCCAATGATAGAAGCAGCGGCGCTTGAGCGCGTCGTGGATTTCCCGGGTCCGATTGGAGGTGACGATCACGATCGGCGGCTGCTTCGCCTTGATGGTGCCGAGTTCCGGGATCGTGACCTGGAAGTCGGAGAGGACCTCCAGCAGGAAGGCCTCGAAGGGCTCGTCCGTGCGGTCCAACTCGTCGATCAACAGGACGGGTGCGCCCCCCTCCTGATCCTGCAGGGCATCGAGCAACGGCCGGTGAATAAGAAACTCGTCGGCGAAGATGCTCTTGGAGATCTTGTCCCGGTCATGTTCGCCGGCGGCTTCCGCCAACCGGATCTCGACCATCTGACGGGGATAGTTCCATTCGTAGACCGCCGAGGAGACGTCGAGGCCCTCGTAACACTGGAGGCGGATCAGCTTCCGACCGAGGCTTTCGGACAGCACCTTGGCGATTTCGGTCTTGCCGACCCCGGCTTCCCCTTCGAGGAAAAGCGGCCGTCCCAATTTCAATGCGAGGAAAAGGGCGGTCGCCAGGCTGCGGTCAGCGACATAGTTCGCGCCTTCGAGCAGGGAGACGGTATCGTCGACGCTGGTCGGCAGGGTGGATGCCATGGGAAAAGCCTCTCGCGAAAAACAAATGGTGCCGTAAACGCAAGGGGCCACAAACGTGGCCCCCAGGCAAATACCTAGACATTAGTCCGACAGTTAGGCGTCCGTGCAACCATGAAAAGAGGGAGCCCCCGATCCGACGAGGGCGCCGCGTCTTTTTAGCCGAGGGAGGCGAGCAGCAGGACCGTCGCGACGATGGCGGCCGCACCGGCGGCCCAGAACATCATCGGAATGCCTTTGCCGTAATCCGGTGGCAGCGGCTTGTCGGTCTTGGGGGCCGTTTCGGCGTGGGCGGCCGGCTGGGCGGCGGCTTGGGCCGGCGCCTGGGCCGGCTGTGCCGCGGCCACCGGTTCCCCGGCGGGTGCGGCTTCGGCGGGGGCTTCGGCAGCGGGGGCCTCGGCGGGAGCCGCTTCGGCGGCGCGGGCGGCAACCACTTCGCTGAACTTGCCGAAGAACTGCCCGGCCATCTTCTTCGCGGTCGAATCGATCAGTCGGGAGCCGATCTGGGCGAGCTTGCCGCCGACATTGGCGTCGGCTTCCCAGTTCAGGATCGTGTCGCTACCGTCGGCCGTCAGGGTGACCTTGGCGCCTCCCTTGGCGAACCCGGCGGCACCGCCCTTGCCCTCACCGGAGATCACATAGCTCTCCGGCGGGTTGAGTTCGGACAGGGTGACCACGCCGCTGAACTTGGCGCTGACCGGGCCGACCTTCGCCTTGACCGTCGCCGACAATTCGTTCTCGCCGGTCTCTTCGAGGCTTTCGCAGCCGGGAATACATTCCTTCAGAACGGCCGGGTCGTTGAGGCCTTCCCAGACCAGTTCCCGTGATGCCGGAATGCGATGTTCACCACTGAGCTTCATACCGTCTCCCCCGAGGTTCTTGTCGTCCCGCCGAAACGCTGGCGGGTGGCGTCGCCGCGACAGTCTGGCGCGCGGCGTTGAGTTGGTCAGGAACATATGGGGACCCATGGCAAACGACAAGCGAGCCTTGGGCGAAATGCGTGAAATACGATGATTCCGCCGTCGAGCCGCGATTTGGGTGCACGGATGCGCCAATGCACGCGGGAAAGGTTCGACTCTCGCTTTCCCGGGGGGCACTAGACCGGCTTTTCCGAAATCCTGAGGTGCTCGGAAATATGCCGGGGGCGGGGACCGCAGATACGGTCGGCGCTGAGCCGCCTCCTTTGGCGGAGGGCCGCCTCGTTTGGCGGAGGATGGCTCCCGCGCGTTTCCGGCTCACCGGCATCCTATCGGGCTTCCTTGACAACATGTCCTCCTATCTCGTCTTCTTCGACATGGCGGCTCGCGTTGCGGCGGCCTTGATGGGGCCGGCGGCCCAAACCCTTTTTACGGTGTGGCTCGGACCGATGTTCATCCTCCTCACCCCGGTGTTTTTCTGATGGACGGTCCGGCGCGGCATATCGGTGTCCTGGAGCCCGGCTTCGACCGGGGCATCGGCACCCGCGCGCGGATCGGGCTGATTGCGCTCGCCACCGATCATACGGTCGAGGACGAGTTCCGCGAGCTGATCCGAGGCGACGGCGTGGCCTTCTTCACCACCAGGGTCCTCAACGATCCGACCGTGACGCCGGAGACCCTCAAAGCCATGGAGCCCCGTTTGCGGGACAGTGCGGCGACCCTTCTGCCGGGCACTCCCTTCGACGTCATCGCCTATGCCTGCACCTCGGCCTCGCTGCTGATCGGCCATGAGGGGGTGGAGAAGGCGATCCATCAGGCCCATCCGGAAGCCAAGGTCGCGACGACCATGGCGGCCGTCGCCGCGGCGCTGCACCGCCGCCAGGCCAAACGCATCGCCATGGTCACGCCCTATATCGGGGCGATCAACGAAGCGATGGCCGATTATCTCGAGGCGGACGGGTTCACCCTGATCCGGGCGGCCAGTTTCAACGAGCCGGACGACAACAACGTGGCCCGGCTCAGCGCCGAGGCGATCTGGGGCGCGGTTAAGGAACTGGGCCAGGCACCCGAGGTCGAGGCGGTGTTCGTCAGTTGCACCAACATCCGCGCTGTCGGCCATATCCACGAATGGGAGGCCGAAATCGGCAAGCCAATCGTCTCGTCCAACATCGCGCTGGCCGAACGCTGCCTTACTCTCGCGGGTCTATAGGGCTTACGCGCAGCCGATGCGGTCGCGGACCCGTTCGGCGACCCGGCTCAATTGCTGGTCCCTGAGGCCCATGGCGTCGAGATGCTCGACCGTGTTGAAGAGGTATTCGGCACAGGACCCGATGCGGCCCTTGGCGGTGGACAGCACGTCGACCAGCTTGTCCTCGTCGAGGCCCTCGCAATAGCGCTCGTTCGCCCGGTCCATCACGAAGGAAATCGCCCAGACCTGACCGGCCTCCGTCTCCGCTCGGCACCAGGTCGGGATGTAGGAGCCGGCAAGCATTTCCCGCCGCCAGATGATCTCCATTTCTTCCTGGATGGCGTCCTCGGCGATCCGGAAGACGAGCCCCTTGCACGACCCGCCCCTGTCGAGACCCAGCATGAGTCCGGGGTTCTCCGGGCAGCCACGGCCCAGGGTCGTCCACATGCAATAGCGCCGGTGAAAGCCGAAAATCTTGGCGAACCGCTTCTCGACGAAATGGAAGGCCGGGTTCCAGATCAGCGATCCATAGGCGAAGACCCAGATATCGCTGCCCGGCTCCGGATGGTCGGCGAGGGTTTGTTGCAGGGAGGCCGCGCGCTCCTCGTCCGTGAGCAGGCGAATCGGTGATCCGGATTGCCGGATCATCTCCTGTAGAATCCCTTTTTTGAGTGATTCGCGATCGATCACTTCGGCCCCGCTCCATTGTCCGGTTTCGCACGCGCCAATTTGACAGTCCCTGCGTAGCACAAATATTGGAACGGTCCTGTCGGATGCAACGGAAAGGGTCTGCTTCCCCACAGGAGATGATCCGCCGAAATACCGGCGAAACCGCGGTTCAGTCGGTCACCGAATAGCCGTATTGCGCCGCCGTCTCGGTGAGGAACTCCCAAAGATGGCCGGCATAGCTGCGTTGGAGATGCAGTTCGAAGATCCGCTCCTCCGCTTCCTCGAAAACGGCGATCAGACCCGCCGCCTGGGCGATCAACGTGTGCGCGCAGGCCGGGGCGGGCAGGACATCCGGATGAAGATCGATCGGGGTCGCGGCCATCATCACGGCCGCCGCCTTGGGTCCCGAGATCCGGACCACCGCCCGTCCGGAGGACAGATCGACGACGGCAGCCGTCGTGTTGCCGAGCGCCTCGCGCAAGGCGGCGGTCATCGCGTCCGGCGCCGCGGTCTCGGCGACGATGAGCCAGCGTTCCGGGCCGATGCAGTGGACCGCCGTGCCGTCATCGGCGATCCGTGTCTCGCCGGTCTTCGGCGGTGGCGAGACGCCGGTCACTTTCTTGATCGCCGGTCCGGCTTTCCGCTTGTCCGCCGCCCTGGCGGTGACCTGGACCAGGGTAAGGCCGGTCCGTTCGGACAGCGTCACCAGCGGGCCGCGTTCGCACTGGGCTCCGAAGACTCCCGGTCTCAGATGGCTCGCGAGGGCCGAGCGACGCCCCGGGAGGGTCTTGGGGGAGTTGTCAGGCATCAGTCGTCTCCCCCTTGACCTTGCTGCCGTCCGGATCGAAGCGGACGGTCGGTGTGATCTCGCACTGGACCGAAACGTTGTAGAGCGGGAAGGTCGCCCAGATCGTCTCGCCGATGCGGTTCGGCCCGTTCTTCAGCAGGGCGAGCGCGATCGGTTCTCCGAAGGTCGGGCTGTAGCACTGGGAGGTGACATGGCCTTCCATATCGTCCGGCCCGGCGGTCACCGGATCCCGGACGAGGATCGAGCCCGCCCGAATCGTGGCCTTGCCGTCGACCGGGCGCAGGCCGATCAGCGTCGGCCGGTCCGGGTCCTTCAGGGCCTCCCGTTCGAGGAGGAAACGGCCGATATAGCTCTTCTTTCGACTCGCCATCTTGTCGAGGCCGAGGTCGCCCGGCGTGGTGCGGCCATCGATTTCCGCATGGGTGACGAAGCCCTTTTCGATACGCATGATGTTGAGGGCTTCCATGCCATAGGGACAGATGTCATGGGCCTCGCCGGCGGCCATCAGGGCCTTCCAGGCCTGGTGTCCATGGTCGGCGGGCACCTGGATCTCATAGGCGAGATCGCCGGAGAAGCTGATGCGGAACACCCGGGCGGGAACGCCGTCGAGCGTGCCGTCCGCGACACCCATGAAGGGCAGGCCCTGATTGGAGAAATCGATCCCGGCGATGGCGTCGGCCAGCACCGTGCGGCTTTTCGGACCGGCGACCGCGATGGCGGCCCAATGATCGGTGACCGAGGTGAGCTGCACATCCAACTCCGGCCACAGCACCTGGGCGTAGTACTCCAAAAGGCCCATCACCTCGACCGCGTGGCCGGTGGTGGTGGTCATCAGATAGTGGTTCTCGCCGAGGCGGCTGGTGGTGCCGTCGTCGTAGACGATTCCGTCCTCGCGCAGCATCAGCCCGTAGCGCGCCTTGCCCACCGCCAGCGTCTTGAACCCGTTGGAATAGGTGCGGTTGAGGAATTCCGCCGCGTCCGGTCCCTGGATGTCGATCTTGCCGAGGGTCGAGACATCGCAGAGCCCGACGCCGTTGCGGGTCATCTTCACTTCCCGCCGCATGGCCGCGTGTACGTCCTCGCCGGGGCGGGGATAGTATTGCGGCCGGAGCCACAGGCCGGCCTCGACGAAGACGGCACCGGCGTCCGTGTGCCAATCGTGCATCGGCGTCCGCCGGATCGGCTTGTAGTGCTTCGCCGTGTGACGCCCAACCATGGCACCGAGGGTGACCGGGGTGTAGGGCGGTCGGAAGGTCGTGGTCCCGACGTCCGGGATGCTCTGCCCCCGGGCCTCCGCCAGCAGGGCGAGGCCGTTGACATTGGCCGTCTTGCCCTGATCCGTGGCCATGCCGAGCGTCGTGTAGCGCTTCATATGCTCGACGGAGATGTAGCCTTCGCGGTTGGCGATCTCGATGTCCTTGGCGGTCGCGTCGTTCTGCAGGTCGACGAAGGACTTGCTCGGCTGACCCTGGGCGGGTTCGACCTTCCACAGGCTGCGGACCGGGGCCTCCGCCGGGTCGTCGACCTCCACCGAAATCGGATCCGGCGCGCTCTTGCCGACGGCCTTGGCCGCGGCGGCACCGGTGGCGAAGCCCTCCTCGATGGCGCCGGAAAGCGTGTTGGTGCCGTTGGCGGAACCGACGACCGTCATGTCGGCTCGGCATTTGGTCATGTCCGGCACGAAGCTGCCGCGCTCTTCGTCCCAGGTCGCCTTGGCCCCGGCGTGGGTGGCGAGATGGAGCGTCGGTGCCCAGCCGCCGGAAACCGCGACGAGATCCGCCGCGATCGGCCTGGGCGATCCCTTGTGGCCGCGGCCGTCGGACTCCATCGCCAGGACTTCCTTGACCCGCAGCCGGCCTTTCAGGGAGGTGATCACATGGCCGGTCAGGACCTCGATACCGGCGTCGCGAACCCTTTCCGGCCAGGCGGTGCCGTGTTCGCCGCGCGGGTCGACCACGGTCACCCCGGCCCCTGCCTCGTTAAGAGCCAGCGCGGTCCGGTAGGCATCGTCATTGGTCGCGAACAGCACCGCCCGCTCGCCCGGTTTCACGCCGTATTGCCGGATATAGCTGCGCACGGCCGAGGCCAGCATCACGCCCGGTTTGTCGTTGTTCGGGAAGACCAGCGGCCGTTCGATGGCGCCCGTCGCCAGGACGATCTTCTTGGCCCGCACGGTCCACATCCGCTGACGGACCTGGAAGGGGGCGGGGGTGGGCAGATGGTCGCTGACCCGCTCCACGAGGCCGACGGTGTTCCCGTCATAGGTCCCGAAGGCGGTCGTCCGGCGCAGGACCGTGACGTCCGGCATGCCCGCCAGTTCCGCGAGATGGCCGCCGGCCCAGTCGAGGGCGGGCTTACCGTCGATCTCGCGTTCCTCGTAGCGCAGGGTGCCGCCGAGATCGGGCCGCTCGTCGCACAGCATCACCCGGGCGCCGGCGCGGCCCGCCGCCAAGGCCGCCGCGATCCCGGCCGGGCCGCCGCCGATCACCAGCACGTCGCAGTGGGCGTGGACCTTCTCGTATAGATCCGGGTCCGGCTCCAGGGTCGCCGTGCCCAGGCCGGCGGCGTGGCGGATGATGTGTTCGTAGAACATCCATCCCTTTTTCGGCCACATGAAGGTCTTGTAGTAGAATCCCGCGACGAGGCCCGGGCTGAGCCATTGGTTGACCGCCTGCAGATCGAAGCTCAGGGCCGGAAAGCGGTTCTGGGAATTGGCGATCAGCCCGTCATAGAGCTCGACCATGGTGGCCCGGGTGTTGGGCTCCCGGCGCGCGCCGATCCGCATTTCGACCAGGGCGTTCGGCTCTTCCGGCCCGTCGGAGAAGATCCCCCGGGGGCGGTGGTATTTGAAGCTGCGCCCGGCGAGATGAACCCCGTTGGCGAGCAGGGCGGAGGCCAGAGTGTCCCCCTCATAGCCGCAATAGCGGCGCCCGTCGAAAACGAAGCTCTTCTGCCGCTGACGGTCGATCAGTCCCCCGGTGGGGAGCCTGTGGTCGTTGATCGGGCAGGGCTTGCTCATGCCTCCACCCCGCCCCGGTCGGGATCGGCGATCTTCGCTTCGATATCGTCGCCCATGGTGCCAACGGCGATGATCTCATGGGTCAGCGTGTCCCGGGCGACCTTGATCCATTGCCGGCACCCGGCCGTGTGCTGCCAGAGCTCCACATGGGGGCCGCGGGGATTGTCGCGGGTGTAGACGAAATCGTTCCAGGCGGTAAGCGAGGCGTCGTCGCCGGGGCGCTCTATCCTGCCGTCTCCTCCGTAATTGAACTCCGTCTGGTCGCGCGGGCCGCAATGGGGGCAGTCGAGGCGGATCATCTCTTTCGATTTTCCCTAGTGCTTCTTCGGGACCGGGCCGGAGCCCTTTTCGTCGATGGTGTGCCCGCGCGCGAAGCGGTCGAGGCGCAGGCGGGTGTTGTAGGGGCTGGGCTCGTCGCGGGCGATGGTGTGCGCGAAGCACCAACCGGACCCCGGCGTCGCCTTGAAACCGCCATAGCACCAGCCGGTGTTGAGATAGAGCCCGTCGATCGGGGTCTTATCGATGATCGGGCTGCCGTCCATGGACATGTCCATGATTCCGCCCCAATGGCGCAGCAGCCGCAGCCGGGAGAGGGCCGGGATCATCGCCACGCCCTCGGTCATCACATCCTCGATCAGGGGTAGATTCCCGCGCTGGGCATAGGTGTTGTAGCCGTCGAGATCGCCGCCGAAGACGAGACCGCCCTTGTCCGACTGGCTGATATAGAAATGCCCGGCGCCGAAGGTGATGACCTGGTCGATCATGGGCTTCAGCCCTTCGGAGACGAAGGCTTGCAGCACATGGCTTTCGATCGGCAGATCAAGGCCCACTTTTCGGGTCAGTTCCGTGGTGCTGCCGGCGACGGCGAGGCCGACCTTGCCGGCCATAATGGTGCCCCGCGTGGTCTCGACACCGGTCACCCGGCCGCCCTCGCGGATGAAGCCCGTCACTTCACAATTCTGAATGAGGTCGACCCCGCGCAGGTCCGCGGCCCGGGCGAAGCCCCAGGCGACCGCGTCATGGCGCGCCGTGCCGCCGCGCGGCTGGCTCAAGCCGCCATAGATCGGGAAGCGGGCGTTCTCGAAGCTGAGATAGGGGGCCTTCTCCCGCACCTCGTCCCGGCTCAGCAGTTCAGAGTCGATGCCGTTGATCCGCATCCGGTTGCCGCGCCTCGCATAGGCGTCCATCTGGCCGTCGGAATGGGCGAGGTTGATCACCGAGCGCTGGCTGAACATCACATTGTAGTTGAGGTCCTGGCTCAGTCCTTCCCAGAGTTTCAGGGAGTGCTCGTAGAACTCCGTATTGCCCGGCAGCTCGTAGTTGGACCGCACAATCGTGGTGTTCCGGCCGACATTGCCGCCGCCGAGATAGCCCCTCTCCAGGACCGCCACATTGGTGATGCCGTGATTCTTGGCCAGATAATAGGCGGTGGCGAGCCCATGCCCGCCGCCGCCGACCACGATCACGTCATAGCGCGCCTTCGGTTCGGGGTCGCGCCAGGCCCGTGGCCAGCCCTTGTGGCCACCGAGCGTGTTCTTGAGCAGGCTGAATACCGAATAGTGGGTCATGGACCGGGCGGGGTTACGGAAGCATCTCGCGGACGCGAACGCAGCCTATATCAGCGATGTCTCAAGGGGAATACTAGCCCCGACCCGACAATCCGGGTCGGTGGGCGGGCAAACGGTGATTCCTTGCCGCTCCGGCGGGTCAGACCGCTTCCACCGGCAGATCCAAGAGTGGACCTTCGGGGTCGGCCTTGGCGGCGAGGTCGAGGCTGAGCACCCAGAGGTCCGGGTCGGTGCGCACCCGTTTCTCGCAGTATTCGGCGGCCTCGAAAGGGGGGACGGCGCGGCCGTCGAGAACCGCATACCAGCAGGGCTCGCCGTCCAGGGTGCGGCCCTGGCTAAACAGCCTCTCGCCCTCGGGCGTTTCGACCCGGAGGATCAGCGTGCCGGCGTCCGCGTCGCCCTTGCGCAGGGCGATCAGCACCGGACCGTCGCCGTTCATCTGCCTTTGCTTGGCCGAGACCCAGATCCCGGTCTTGAGATTGGCGCTGGTCATTGCTTCCCTTCTACCGGACCATGTCGTCTTCCATGAACGCCTCGACAATGGCGCGGTAGCTCTCGTCGGCTTCGAAGCCCATGCGGCGGGCGCGGTCGATCTCGAACACCGAGGGCCAGCCGGCGACGATCTTCTCGACGGCGGGATCGCGTTCCCGCCGGACCCGGGTCCGTGCCTCGGCCCCGCCGACCGCTTCCAGGGTCGCCAGCATGTCCGCGACGGAAACCGTGACGCCGGGCAGCATCAGGCTGCGGTCGGTTCCCCAGGCGGCGCTGGGCAGATCGGCGGCGATGAGCAGATTTTCGACGATCCGGCGCGGGGAGGCGACATACATCGCCGCGTCCTCGCCCACCGGTAGGAGGGCTTCGTCCCCCTGCAGGGGCTCGCGGATGATCGAACTGGCGAAGGTGGAGGCCGCCTTGTTCGGCTTGCCCGGCCTGACCACCACGGTCGGCAGACGGACCGAGCGGCCGTCGACGAAGCCCTTGCGCGACATGTCGCCCACGAGAACCTCGCCCATGATCTTCTGGCTGCCATAGCTGGTCTGTGGTTGCGGCCATGTGTCTTCGCGGATCACTCCGTCCGGTGTCCGGCCATAGACCGCGACGGACGAGGCAAACACCAGACGGGCGCCGCCATTGGCCCGGCAGGCCTGGAGCAAATGGCGGGTGGCGTCGAAATTCACCGACATGCCCTTATCGAAGTTGGCTTCCGCGTCGGCGCTGACGATGGCCGCCAGATGGAAGACGACATCGACACCCTTGCCGACGAGATGGGCCGCGGCGGACGGGGACGTGACGTCGGCCGCCTCGCACCGGATCTCAAAGTTCGCCGGCGGCGCTTCCGGGGCGATCAGGTCGGCGAGGATCAGGCGCTCGATGGCGTGGGGCTTTCCGTCGATCCCCATCGCGCCGTCCGCCGCCAGCCGTGTCGCCAGTTTGCGGCCCAGAAATCCACCCGCGCCCGTGATCAGAACCTTCATGCCGTCCTTCCCATGCCCTTTTTTCTGAATGTTCGTTCGGTGAAAACACCCTGTCGTGACAGACGCTTGTCTTTGACCACGCCGGGCCGCACTTGTCGATGCATCGCCCGATCCGTCACCCGGTTCCCGAAGGAGAACCCAATGCCCGGACCCCTGCACGGCATCCGCATCGTCGATCTGACCACCGTTGTTTCCGGCCCGTTGGCGACCATGATGCTGGCCGACCAGGGCGCGGAGGTCATCAAGATCGAAAATCCGAAGGGCGGCGACTTCACCCGTCAGGTGTCGAACCGCAGCAACGGCTTTTCGGCCAGTTTCCTCAACAACAACCGCAACAAAAAGTCGGTCGCCGTCGATCTCAAAACGCCGGAGGGAGTCGAACTGGTCAAACGGCTGGTCGCGACCGCCGACGCGGTGGTCCAGAACTTCCGGCCCGGCGCGGTGGAGCGGCTCGGCCTCGGCTATGAGGATCTCAAGAAGGTGAACCCGGCGATCGTCTATTGCTCTATCTCCGGTTTCGGCGCGCGCGGCCCCTATGCCGAACGCCCGGTCTACGACCCGCTGATCCAGGCGCTGTCCGGCCTCACCACGGTCCAGGCGGGGTCAGACGGGGAGCGCCCGCGTCTCGTGCGCACGATCGTCCCGGACAAGGTGACCGGCCTGACCGCCGCCCAGGCGATCACCTCGGCGCTGCTGGCCAAGGAACGGACCGGGGAGGGACAATATGTCGAGCTCTCCATGCTCGACAGCGTCATCGCCTTCCTCTGGCATTCGGATATGGGCAGCCAGACCTTTGTCAAGGAGGATATCCCCCAATCGAAGGCCCAGAGCTTTATCGACCTGATCTATGAGACGACGGACGGTTATATCTCCGTCGCGGTCCAGACCGATAAGCAATGGCGTGCCCTGATCCGCGCCCTCGGCACGCCGGAATGGCTCGACGATCCACGGTTCCGGACGGCGGCCCTGCGTCAGACCAATATCGACGACCGTCTTGCCTTGACCCAATCGGTTCTCAAAACCGGGAGCAGCGCCCATTGGCTCGCCCGGCTCGAGGCCGAGGATGTACCTTGTGCACCCGTTCTGACCCGCAGCGAAATGATCGGGCATCCCCAGGTGGCCGCCAACGAAATCGTCGAGGTGACCGATCATCCGGTCGCCGGACCGGTGCGGCAGGCCCGGCCGGCGGCCCGCTTCTTCGGCACGCCGCTCGATGCGCGCGAAGGCGGCTCCGCCCTGGGGGCTGATACATATGCGATTATGCGAGACCTTAAATACACGGAAGAAGAGATTTCTGCGTTTACAACCGTATCCACATCCCGTTAACTCGGAGGGCATATCTTTTGGCTAGTTTCCAGGAAAGGCTCGATCGTCCCCCGATGAGCGGTATGAAGTTGTTTTATTGGCCGACCCCCAACGGCTGGAAGGTCTCCATCGCCTTGGAGGAGATGGGGATTCCCTACGACCTCGTTCCGGTAAATATCGGGAAAGGCGAGCAATTCACGCCGGATTTCCTCAAGATTAGTCCGAATAACCGGATGCCGGCCATTCTCGATTACGATGTCGAGGGCGATCCCGTGCCGGTCTTCGAGTCCGGGGCTATCCTTTGGTATCTCGCAACGAAATACAAAATGTTCATCCCCGGCGACATCATGCGCCAAAAGGAATGCCTCGAGTGGCTGTTCTGGCAGACCGGCAATCAGGGGCCGATGGCGGGGCAATTGAGCCATTTCCGCAACTACGCGCCGGAGTATGGCGATCATTCCTATGCCCTGGAGCGCTATGCCGGAGAGTACGACCGCAATCTCGGCGTTCTCGAACGCCGTCTGATGGGGCGAGACTATATCCTCGGCAGCGAGTATTCGATCGCGGACATGATGGTCTGGCCCTGGGTGCTGATCGCCAAACCGTTGGGTCGGGACTTGGCGCATTTCCCCAATGTTCGCCGCTGGCGCACCATGGTAAAGGAGCGTCCGGCGGTCCAGCGGGGGGTGGATCTCGGCAAGGAGTATCGCCGCGGCGCCCCGCCCACCGACGAGGAACGCCGCATCCTGTTCAATCAGAAGGCCTGACGGCTGAGAACGCGGCCCGGGACCTTCCTACGCCGGCGGACCGTTCCCATGACCACCCCTTCTTCGTCCACTTCCCCTTCGTCCAATACCGCGCCGTCCTGGCAGGAGACCGAGGACGGTCGCGTGTTCGCGCCGGCGACCGCCCGCAACCGGGACGCCATCCTCGCCGTTCTGACCGAATGGTGCCGGCCCGGGTCGTCGGTCCTGGAAATCGCCAGCGGGACCGGGGAGCACGCGGTCCATTTCACCCATCATCTGGACAATGTGACCTGGCAGCCCTCCGATCCGGAGCCGCGCCATCGGGTTTCGATCGCCGCCTGGGCGGCGCACGGCAGGAACGACGCGGCGCGGAAGAGCCCTATCCCTTTGGCGCCCCTCGACCTCGATGTGACGGCGGCAGCCTGGCCGTTGACGGGGCCTGTCGACGCCATGCTGTGCTGCAACCTCACCCATATCGCCCCCTGGCCTGTGACCAAGGGGCTGATGGCCGGGGCGGCGAGGACCCTGGTTGACGGGGGCGCGCTCTGGCTCTACGGGCCCTTCTTGCGCGACGGGAAAGCGACCTCCGAGGGGGACGCCCGGTTTCACGCCACCTTGCAGGGTAAGGACCCGGCCTTCGGTCTTCGGGATCTCGACGCCGTGTTGGCCGAAGCGGCCCGCCATGGCCTCGCCCATGACGAGACCCGCGCCATGCCGGCCAACAATCTGTTCATCCGCTTTTTGCGGGCATAGGCTCGCGGAAAACGGAGGTCCGGCATGACCATCGCTCTCAGTTCTCTACCCGAACGTCTGGACAGCCCCGCGGCCTGGATCGGCGCCGACATGGCCAACGCCGAGGAGCGGTGGCTGTATCGGCTGACGGCGGCGGATATCGCCGACCTGGAGCGGGCGGCGGACCACTATCTCGCGCTGGGCCGGGATATCGGCGAGATCACGGCGGAGGCCTTTCCGCTCAAGACCTTCCACGTCCATCTGGCGCGGTTGAGGGACACGCTGCTGCACGGCGTCGGGGTCGAGGTCCTCCGCGGGCTGCCCATCGCGCGGTACAGTCAGGAGAAAGCGGCCGCGATCTTCTGCGGTATCGGCGCCCACCTCGGTAGCGCCCGGTCGCAGAACGCCGCCGGCCATATCCTGGGCCATGTCCGCGATGTCGGGGCGGATCCGACCGATCCGAACGTCAGGATCTATCAGACATCGGCCCGCCAGACCTTTCACACGGACTCCGCCGACGTGGTCGGGCTGCTGTGCATCCGGGAGGCGATGGAGGGCGGGCGGTCGCTGCTGGTCAGTGCCCATTCGATCTATAACCGGATGCGAGCGGAGCGGCCGGATCTCGTCCCGCTTCTGTTCGATCCGATCGCCACGGACCGTCGGGGCGAAGTCCCGGAGGGCGAGGATCCGTTCATGACCATCCCGGTCCTGAACTGGCATCGGGGCTTCATGACCGTCTTCTATCAGCGGCAATATATCGATAGCGCCCAGCGCTTCCCCGAGGCCATGCGCCTGACCCCGACCCATGTCGAGGCCCTCGATCTGTTCGACAGGTTCGCCAACGATCCGGCGTTTCATTTCGGCATGCGGCTTGAGCCGGGTGACATGCAGTTCGTCTATAATCACAACCAACTGCATGACCGGACCGGCTTCGCCGACTGGCCCGACCCGGCCAAACGCCGCCATCTGATGCGGCTTTGGCTCTCGCTTGAGGGCGACCGGCCCCTGCCGGACTGCTTCAAGCAGCGCTACGGATCGATCGAGATCGGCAAACGCGGCGGGATCATCACCAAGGAAACCAAGCTGCACGCGCCCCTGGATTAGGCGGGCCCTAAACGGGACTAATCGACCCCGCCGCCCTTCTTCGGCAGGCGCCGCAGCAGCGGGTCGGTCCAGGCGGGGGGCAACGCCTGCAGCAGTCGCACCGCGGCGACCATCGGCCAGGGGAAGGCGATCCGCGGCTTGTTGCGGTCCAGGCCCCGACGGATGATCCGGGCGGCCTTGTCCGCATCCATCAGGAAGGGCATGGGGAAGTCGTTGCGGTCGGTCATCGGGCTGCGGACATAGCCCGGATTGATCACATTGACCGCGATGCCGGAGGCGTGGAGCTGACCACGCAGGGCCTCGCCATAGACCATGACCGCGGCTTTGCTGGCGCAATAGGCGGGCGCGCCGGGAATGCCGCGAAAGCCGGCGAGCGAACTGATGATCGCGATCTGCCCTCTTTGCCGGGGGACCATGAGCTCCACCGCCGGCAGAACGGTATTGAGGACGCCGTCGACATTGACGCGCATCACCTGCCGGACCTGGCCGGCGGGCTCCGCTCCCCCATCGCCGCCGCCGGTGCCGGCCGAAATCCCGGCATTGGCGAACACGAGATCGACCGGTTGTCGGGCGTCCGCTTCTTGCATCACGGCGGCCATGCGGTCCGGGTCGGTGACATCGGCCAGGTGCCTATCGACCGTCGCGCCCTGGGCGGCGGCCGCCGCGGCGACGGCCTCCAGGCGGTCTTCGTTGCGGCCCAGCAGTGTCAGGCGCACGCCGGGGCCGGCGTATTCGAGGACCAACGCCTCGCCGATGCCGCTGGAGGCGCCGGTGATCAGAATGTGGGCTGGAAAGGAGCTGGGAGAAGGAGAGGGAGAGAGCATCGCCTCGCTTGCCGATTCGGGTCCGGGTGGATATCGTCCGGCACCATTTCCCGCCGGCGCGGATTGTTCAAGCCCCCTAGCCCCAAGATCGAGAGCCGAGGTCCCATCATGAGCACACCCCTTGAAAGCATGACCGGCTATGGCCGGGCCGAGGGGAGCGACGGGCGGACCACCTGGGTCTGGGATATCCGCTCGGTCAACGGCCGCTCCCAGGATGTCCGTTTGCGCATGCCGAACGGCTTCGAGGCCCTCGACCCGGAGATCAGGGCCAAGATCAAGAAGGCGGTCGGACGCGGCAATATCAGCGTGACGCTTTCCGTCAAATCGGCCGAGCAGAAAAGCACTTTGCGGTTCAACATGGATGCCCTGGACGAGGTCTTGGCGCTGCAAAGCGCGCTCGGCGACAAGGTGGATCAGGCGCCCCCGAGGCTCGACGTTCTCCTGACCGTCCGGGGTGTCGCCGAAGCACCGGACGAGGCCGAGGACGACGCCGTGATCGAGGCTCGGAAAAAGGCCGTCCTGGAGAGCTTCGAGGCGGCGCTCGCCGCCTTCGCCGACGCCCGGCAGCAGGAGGGGCAGGCCTTGCTCGGCGTGCTCAACGGTCTGCTGGAGCAGGTCGAGGGCGATGTCGCCGCCGCCAAGGGGCTGGCCGCCACGGCGCCGGAGGCGCTTTTCTCCCGGCTCAAGACACAGCTCGACGCGTTGGTGGAGCCCGGGCAGGAGCTTTCCGCTGAAAGGCTGCATCAGGAAGCGGCGATCCTCGCGACCAAGGCGGATGTGCGGGAGGAGCTGGATCGGCTGGTCGCCCATGTCGCCTCCGCCCGCGTGATGCTGACCGGCGGCGGACAGATCGGCCGCAAGCTCGATTTCCTCTGCCAGGAGCTGAACCGCGAGGCCAACACGCTGTGTTCCAAGTCCTCCGACATCGAGCTCACCCGGATCGGTTTGTCGCTGAAGACCGTGATCGACCAGTTCAAGGAGCAGGTCCAGAATGTCGCCTGACGCCATGCCTTTGGAGAAACTGCGCCGCCGGGGGCTCATGCTGGTGCTGTCCTCGCCCTCCGGCGCGGGCAAGACGACGATCACCCGCCGGATTCTGGAACAGGAGCCGGATATGGAGATCTCGGTCTCCGTCACCACCCGCCCGCAGCGCCCGGGCGAGGAGGAAGGCGTCCATTACTTCTTCATCGACCAGGACCGCTTCGACGATATGGTCGAGCAGGAGGAACTGCTGGAATATGCCCGGGTCTTCGGCAAGTCCTATGGGACGCCCCGGGCGCCGGTGGACAAGGTGTTGTCGGCCGGTCGCGACGTGGTCTGCGACGTGGACTGGCAAGGCACCCAGCAGCTCAAGCAGCGCATTCGCGACGATCTGGTCAGCATCTTCATCCTGCCTCCCTCGACCGACGAGCTCGAGCGCCGCCTGCACACCCGCGCCCAGGACAGCGAGGAGGTGATCCGCTCCCGCATGGCCAAGGCCGCGGACGAGATCAGCCACTGGCCGGAATACGATTACGTGGTGATCAACGACGATCTCGACCGGGCGACCCGGGAGGTGAAGGCGATCCTGGTGGCCGAACGCTTGAAACGGGAACGGCAGGTCGACCTTCCGGCCTTCGTCCGTAGCCTGACCGATGCCGGTTAACTCTCCCTATTCGATCGTCTGGAACAAGGCGTCCAAGTCGGAATGGGACAAGCTCCTGGTCCGTTGCCGGCGTCCGAACCTGCTACTGATGTGGCCCTACGCGATGGCGCTGGCCAAGACCAAGGGCAAGAAGACCCGTTTCGGGGTCATCCATTTCGACGGCAACCCGGTGGGCGCCATCACCGAGGAGCAGGCCGCCAAATTCGGACCGGTCAAGGTTTTGACCTGCAATCGCGGGCCGGTCTTCAAGGACGATCTGCCGGACAGCATGGCCTCGCTGTTCCTGCATTTCATGCGCCGGGAATACATGGCCTGGAAGGGCCGCTTCTTCTCCTTCCTGCCGGAGTTCCCGGACAGCGAGGCGATGCGGGCGCTGATGAAATCCAATGGCTGGTATCGCAAGGGCGAGGGCTATCGGACCGCCTGGCTCGACCTGACCCTGGAGGGGGAGACCCTGCGCGGCAATCTCCGGGCGAACTGGCGGGGCGCGCTGCAAAAGGCCGAGAAGACGGACCTCATCGTGCAGCACGATTCCACCGGCCGCTATCTCGATTGGCTGCTCTCGGTCTATGAGGACGACAAGATCGAACGCGGATTCATCGGCCCCGCGCCAGCGCTGATCCGCGCCTATGACGAGGTCTCGAAAAGCGTCGGTCGATTGCACCGGGTCCATCTCTGGCGCTGTGTGAAGGACAGTGTTCCCGTGGCGGGTATCCTGGTGGTCCGGCACCTGACCACGGCGACCTATCTTGTCGGCTGGACGTCGGAGGAGGGACGGGCGGTCAACGCCCATCACCTGCTGCTCTGGCGGGCGGCCCTCGCCCTCAAGAAGGACGATGTCACCGCCCTCGATCTCGGCGGCTATAACGAGGAGGAGGCGGCCGGAATCGCCAACTTCAAACGCGGTCTCGGCGGCGAGGAATGGATCGGCGTCGGCCAGTATGCCTAGGTCATGACCTAAAAGGCACTGTCGTTAAACGTCCAACTCTCCGGCGAAGCTGGCGTTTTCCTGGATGAATTTGAAGCGCGCCTCGGCCTTGCGGCCCATGAGTTGTTCGACCCGGTCGGCGGCCTCGAACGGATCATCCAGCGCGACCCGCAGCAGGATGCGCTTTTTCGGGTCCATCGTGGTTTCCTTGAGCTGGCCGGACGGCATCTCGCCGAGACCCTTGAACCGGCTGGTTTCGATTTTGCCGTTGCCCCGGAAGGTGGTGGCGAGCAGTTCCTCGCGGTGGGCGTCGTCGCGGGCATAGGCGACGGTCGCCCCCTTCTGCAGCCGGTAGAGCGGCGGCTGGGCGAGATAGAGATGCCCGCCGGTGATCAGCCCGCGCATTTCCCGGAAGAAGAAGGTCATCAGCAGGCTGGCGATGTGGGCGCCGTCAACATCGGCGTCCGTCATGATGATGACCCGGTCGTAGCGCAGGCCCTCGACGTCGAACTGTTTTCCGCTGCCGCAGCCGAGCGCCAGGATCAGGTCCTGAAGCTCCTGATTGGCCTTCATCTTGTCCTGGCTGGCGCTGGCGACGTTCAGAATCTTGCCGCGCAGGGGGAGGACCGCCTGGCTCGCCCGGTCGCGGGCCTGTTTGGCCGAGCCGCCGGCCGAATCGCCCTCGACCAGGAAGATCTCGCTGTTTCGCCGGTCGGTGCTGCTGCAATCGGCGAGCTTGCCGGGCAGACGCAGTCGCTTGGTCGCCGTCTTGCGCTGGGTTTCCTTCTGCTTGCGCCGGGCGAGCCGCTCGTCGGCCCGTTCGATCACATGCAGCAGCAGCAGTTTCGACGCGTCGGGCTGATCCGCCAGCCAATGGTCGAAGCGATCCTTGATCGCCTGTTCGACCAACCGTGCGGCTTCCGGCGAGACCAGCCTCTCCTTGGTCTGGCCCTGGAATTGTGGATCGCGGATAAAGACGGACAACAGCACCGCGCTCTCGCCCAGGACGTCGTCCGCCGTGATCTGGGCGGCCTTTTTCACGCCGATAAGGTCGCCATAGGCCTTCAATGCCCGGGTCAGCGCCTGGCGCAGGCCCTGTTCATGGGTGCCGCCGAGCGGGGTTGGCACCGTGTTGCAATAGGCGTTGAACAGCGTGTCCCGCCCGTCGGTCGGCCAGTGCACCGCCCATTCGACCCGGCCGGCCGCGCCGTTGTCCATCTCCGCCTCGCCGGCGAAGGGGGATTGGGTGACCGTCGGCCGGTTGGCGGTGGCGGCGGCAAGGAAATCCACCAAACCGCCGGGGAAATGCAGGGTCTCCTCCGACGGGATCTCGTCCGTGTCGGCCACCAGCGCCGGATCGCAGCGCCAGCGGATCTCCACCCCCTTGAAGAGATAGGCCTTGGACCGGGCCATCTTATACAGCGTGGCCGGTTTGAAGCGGGCCTTCTCGCCGAAGATCTCCGGGTCGGGATGAAAGGCGATGGTGGTGCCCCGGCGCGACGGGGCGGCGTTCGGACCCTCGATCGGTCCCATCGGCGTGCCGCGGGAGTACTGCTGGCGCCACAGGGAACGGTCACGGGCGACCTCGACGACCAGCCGGTCGGAGAGGGCATTGACGACCGATACGCCGACGCCGTGGAGGCCGCCCGATGTCTGATAAACCTTGTCCGAGAATTTGCCGCCGGAATGGAGCGTCGTCAGGATCACTTCCAGGGCGGACTTGTCCGGGAACTTCGGATGCGGATCGACCGGAATCCCCCGGCCGTTGTCGCGGATCGTGACCGTGCCGTCCGCGTCGAGAACGAGATCGATCCGCGAGGCGAAGCCCGCCACAGCCTCGTCCATGGAATTGTCCAGCACCTCGGCGACCAAATGGTGCAGCGCGCGATCGTCGGTGCCGCCGACATACATGCCCGGACGACGCCGGACAGGCTCCAGGCCCTCCAGAACCTCGATCGATTGGGCGGTATACTCGGTCTGCGCCGGCGCGGATTGGAATAGGTCGCTCATGCCGCCACACTATCCCGCAGAACGCCAAAGAACAAGCCGATGCTGTTATGGCGCGGGCAGGTGTATACAATATCTTGTGGATATATCCCGCGTACCGGGGATTAGCGAGGAGGAACCCAAACGATGGAAGAAGACCGCCAGCCGACCGGAGAGCTTCAGGTTCGGACCCTCGCCATGCCGGCGGACGCCAATCCGAACGGCGATATCTTCGGTGGATGGGTGCTCTCGCAGATGGATATCGCCGGGGGAATCGCCGCCTCGTCCCGCAGCCGCGGCCGGGTCGCGACCGTGGCGGTGGACGCCATGACCTTCAAGCGTCCGGTCTCCGTTGGCGACGTCCTGTGTTGCTATACGGCGGTTCAGAGGATCGGGACCACGTCGATGACGATCCGAATCGAGGCCTGGGCGCTGCGCCGAAGCCAGTCCGCGGACCACGATCACCTGGATAGGCATCGGGTGCTGGTGACCGAAGGGACATTTACCTTTGTCGCAATCAATGCGGGAGGAAGTCCGCGTCCCGTTCCTGACGACTAGGCCGCGCGGACCCCATGCCCGGAACGCGTTAACCATTCCTCATAAAAACACCTCAAAACAAGATAATAGGTTGCATTTTATCAAAATCTGTGGTTTCTTCGGCTTCCAGTGAAGGGAGTACCATGGTCCTAAATCCGTTAGATCCGATCGGGCGGAGATGTCTGCGCATCATCGCATCGGCCACGAAAGCCATCGTGGGCGAGGGGGTGTTGCACGATCGTTTGCGCCGCGCGGCGGGGACCGGGTCGACGACCGACTACGAGGAAGCGGCCAAGAGTTTCAACCGGTTGAGCGGCAAGCAGCGGCGCTCCATTGGGGATGAGGCGGAGGTTCGGGCCTTCGAAATGCGGACCAAGGACGGTGCGCTTTCCGCCGATGGGTCGGCACCCGGCCGGACGAAGGCGCCCTCCGGCGCCGAGATCATCGAACCGCCGAAAATCGGCCAGAAGGAACCGGGCCGCAAGAAGATCAGCTTCGCCGATGGCTGGTTCGCCCGTGGCTAGGACGGCCGCAGGTCTTTTCCTCTTCTTTATTCTGACATGCGGATTGCCGGAGCCTGCGCGGGCGGGCGAGGCGGATGTGCTGGCCGTCAAGGCGATGAAGACACCGGACGGTCTCTACGTTTTTACGGTGACAGTGCGGCATGCGGACACCGGTTGGGACCACTACGCGGACAAGTGGGAGATTTTGACGCCGGAGGGCGTGATCCTCGCTGTCCGTACCCTCTTGCATCCCCATGTGGCGGAGCAGCCATTCACCCGGACTCTACGTGGCGTGACGCTTCCCGAAGGTGTCGACCGGGTCCGCGTCCGTGCCCATGACAGCGTTCACGGCTATGGCGGGGCGGAGGTCGTGGTCGACCTGCGCTAGACTGTCTACATCGGAGCCACGGTGTTTGACCTTTCCTGGACTTCATCGCTGGCGACCCGCTAGTGTTTCGATAATACGATCCTCCGCAGCGAAAGTGTTTCCATGGCTCCCATGATGGCCCGACCGGCCAAAGGACCGGTCCCCCCGCAACAAGCCTCTGGACAATCCGGCGACCACGCACCGGGTGGCGTCGATCCAAAACAGGTCCGTCGTCTCACCCAATGGGCGCCCGGCGTGGCGAGCGAGGGGGCTTTCAGTGCCGAGGAATGCGACCGGATTCTGACGCTCGGCGGCCATTTGAAGGAAAGCCGGATTTTCGAGAAGAACGACGGCTCCGGCGGGGAGGTTCCCGCCGACGACTATCGCAACAGCCATGTGACCTTCATCAAGCCGTCGCCGGAGAGCAAATGGCTGTTCGACAAACTCGGCGGCATCGTCGCCCAGGCGAACCAGGTCCACTACCAGATGGAGCTGTTCGGCTTTTCGGAGCCTTTGCAGATCGCCGCCTACGGACCGGGCCAGAAATACGACTGGCATCTCGACATCGGCAACGGAAAGGTCTCGATCCGCAAGCTCTCCATCGTGATCCAGCTCTCGGATCCAGCCGATTACGAGGGCGGCAGCCTGACCACCATGGCGTCCAAGGACCCGTTCGAATTCCCCAAGACACGCGGCACGGTGATCATCTTCCCGTCCTATGTGCTTCACCGGGTGCCGGAAGTGACCAAGGGGTTGCGCTATTCGCTCGCCGCCTGGATCGGCGGCCCTCCCTACCGGTAACGCCCCAAAAAAAGAGGCCTGCCGCGAACGGCAGGCCTTTCCAAGTTGGGGAGGAAACTCTTACGCCCGTTGGGGCGTATCCTTTTCGATACCCGGCCGATTAGCTCGAGTAGTACATCTGGAACTCGATCGGGTGCGGCGTATGTTCGAACGCCTCGACCTCTTCGGTCTTGAGCTCGATATAGCCGTCGATCATGTCGTTGGTGAACACGTCGCCGGCGGTCAGGAACTCGCGGTCGGCGTCGAGGCTTTCGAGGGCTTCCCGCAGGGAGCGGCAGACCGTCGGGATGTCGGCGAGCTCTTCGGCCGGCAGGTCGTACAGGTTCTTGTCCATCGGATCGCCCGGGTGGATCTTGTTCCGGATCCCGTCGAGACCGGCCATCAGCATGGCGGAGTAGGTCAGGTACGGGTTGCCGGCGGCGTCCGGGAAGCGGACTTCGACGCGCTTGCCGTTCGGGCTGGCGACGTGCGGGATCCGGCAGGAGGCCGACCGGTTCCGCGAGGAGTAGGCCAGCAGCACCGGGGCTTCGTAGCCCGGGATCAGACGCTTGTAGCTGTTCGTCGAGGAGTTGGCGAACGCGTTGATCGCGCGGGCGTGCTTGATGATGCCGCCGATGTAGAACAGGCAGGTCTCGGAGAGATCGGCGTAGAGCGACCCGGCGAAGGTGTTCTTGCCGTCCTTCCAGATCGACTGGTGCACGTGCATGCCCGAGCCGTTGTCGCCGGCGACCGGCTTCGGCATGAAGGTGGCCGTCTTGCCGTAAGCGGCAGCGACCTGATGCACGCAGTACTTATAGAGCTGCATGCCGTCGCCCATCGTGACCAGCTTGTTGAACTTGATGCCAAGCTCGTGCTGGGCCGGTGCCACTTCATGGTGGTGCTTCTCGACCTCAAGGCCCATCTCGATCATCGCGGTCAGCATCTCGGAACGAATGTCCATGCCGCTGTCGACCGGCGGGACCGGGAAGTAGCCGCCCTTGACGCCGGGACGGTGGGCGAGGTTGCCCTCGTCATAATCCTTGTCGGTGTTGTAGGGGCTTTCCATGTCGTCGACCTTGTAGGACGCGCCGCCCATCTCGACCTTGTACTTCACGTCGTCGAACATGAAGAATTCGGCTTCCGGACCGAAATAGGCGGTATCGCCCACGCCGGCGGATTCCATGTAGGCGAGCGCCTTCTTGGCGATCGACCGCGGGTCGCGCTCATAGGGCTGGCCGGTCGACGGCTCGACGACGTCGCAGAACATCTGGACGGTCGGCTGCGCCATGAACGGATCCATCACCGCCGTGTCGCAGTCCGGAATGAGGGACATGTCGGACTCGTTGATCGCCTTCCAGCCGGCGATGGACGAGCCGTCGAACATAAAGCCCTCGGCAAGGCTGTCTTCGTCGATGGTGTCGATGTGCTGGGTGACGTGCTGCAGCTTGCCGCGCGGATCGGTGAACCGCAGATCGACGAACTGCGCGTCG
Source organism: Alphaproteobacteria bacterium (assembly GCA_024743275.1). Lineage (GTDB taxonomy): Bacteria > Pseudomonadota > Alphaproteobacteria > JANSWW01 > JANSWW01 > JANSWW01. Next base: position 349,866 of record JANSWW010000001.1, on the reverse strand, counting down.
TTTTCTTTAATCAGATCGAGGACCTTCTTGGCGTCGCTCATAATTTCCTCTCAAGCTTCCCGTGTCTCGATGCCCGGCATGGCGCACCCTTTGAGCCGCTGTCCGGGATGATGGACGGCCCCCGAAACGGGGGCCGTTGGCCAAAGGCCATAAGGAGGTGTCGTAAAACCGCGGCAAACACAACAATATTCGCCGCGAAGAAGTCGGCGGGTCGCCTTTCCTAGACCGCGTCCGCGCCGCGCTCACCGGTCCGGATGCGCACGACCTCGTCGATGGAGCTGACGAAGATCTTGCCGTCGCCGATCCGGCCGGTTTTGGCGGCGTTTTGGATCGCTTCCACGGCCCGCTCGACGAGATCGGCGTCCATGACCACCTCGATCTTCACCTTCGGCAGGAAGTCGACCACATATTCCGCGCCCCGATAGAGCTCGGTGTGGCCCTTCTGCCGGCCGAAGCCTTTCGCTTCGGTGACGGTGATGCCCTGGATGCCGACTTCGTGAAGGGCTTCCTTCACTTCATCCAGTTTGAACGGTTTGATGACGGCTTCGATTTTTTTCATCGTCTTCCCACTCGATAAAGAGGTGACAGGCACGGTGACCCGCGCCGACTGCCTTACCCTATAGCGAGCGGCGTGCCAGTTTTGTCGGTCGGTCTTTTTATCGCGTTTTCAGATACTTAGACAAGTCTCTGTCCAAGATGTGCACATCCGAGGTGCCTAAAAAATAGGCGAATGCCGGTTCGGAAGGCAGACAATCCGCCTCAGAGAGTTGCAACGAAGCGCTTGATCCGGGCGATCGCCTCCTCGATCACGTCCTCCGACGCGGCGTAGGAGAATCGGAGATAGCCCTCGCCCATGTCCCCGAAGCTGGTGCCGTGGATCACCGCGACGCCGGCGTCTTCCAGCAGGCGCCGCTGCAGGGTCCGTTCGTCGAGGCCCGTGCCCTCGATGTTGGGGAAGGCATAGAAGGCGCCGCCCGGCTCGACGCAGCGGAAACCCGGCACCGTGTTCAGCAGATCGACGATCAGCCGCCGCCGTTTGGAGAAGGCGGCGACCATGTCGGCGACCGCGTCCTGCGGGCCCTCCAGCGCGGCGAGGGCGGCATACTGGGCGACCGCGTTGACACAGGAGTGGCTGTTCACCGCCAACCGTTCGGCATAGTCGACGAGATGGGCGGGCCACACGCCATAGCCGAGACGCCAGCCGGTCAGCGCATAGGTCTTCGACCAGCCTTCCAGAAGGATCAGCCGGTCCCGGATTTCCGGATAGGACAGCAGCGTCGTGTGATTGTGATTGTCGTAGGTCATCTGGCTGTAGATCTCGTCGGCCATGATCGCGACCTTGGGGAAGGCGGCGAGGCCGGCGACGAGCTTGTCGAATTCCTCCTTCGGCACCACGCCCCCGGTGGGGTTGGCCGGGCTGTTCACCATCAAAAGCCGGGTCTTGTCGGTCAATCGGGAGAGCACGTCCTCGGCGGAGAAGGCGAAGCCCCGGTCCTCGGTCAGCGGGTAGGGGACCGGGGTGGCGCCGGAGAACCGCGCGACCGAACCGTAGATCGGAAAGCCCGGATCCGGATAGAGGATCTCGGTGCCGGGCTCGCCCATCATCAGGGCGGCGTAGAACATCGTGACCTTGCCGCCCGGCACGACGAGAACCTGGCCGGGATCGACCTCGGCGCCATAGCGGCGGTGGAGATCGGCGCTGACCGCCTCGCGCAGCTTCGGGATGCCGGGGCTCGGTGTGTAGCCGTGGTGGCCGTCGCGGATCGCCTGCTGTGCCGCCTCAATAATATGGGGGGCGGGCTGGAAATCCGGCTGGCCCGGGCCGAGATTGCAGATGCTGCGGCCCTGGGCGACCAGTTCGGCGGCCCTGGCGATCACGGCGAAGGCGGTTTCGGTGCCGAGCTGTTCCATGCGGGCGGCCGGGCGAACGAGGTTTTGGTCCATTTCGGATCTCTTTTTCAATTGGGCGTTTCAGCGGTTTCCTGGCGCGGTGATACATCAATCCTTCGGTTCGCACGAGAGGGTGTTTTGCGTGCGCCCCGCCCGCCCCATATCATGGTCGAAGCGGAATTAAGGAGCCGTCATGCCGGTCAAGGGTCAGGTCATTTTCGAGTTCACGCCGGTCGGCGCCTATGTGAAGGTCGCCGCGATCCATGTCGACAGCGGCATCGAGGTCACCATCGTCGGCGACCCCTCCCGCAGCCAGGCCGCACTGGAACAGACGGCGATGAAGAAGCTCGAAATGGTGATGTCGCGCCACGAGAAGGGCGACCGCCGCGGCGGGTTGGTGGTTTAGCCCGGCATAGGCTCCCGTCTTCGGAGGTGGTCGGTACCCACCCAAACGTCTTTCCTTACGAACGGAGCGGTTTGCCCATCCGATATTGTGCCGGCGGGCGAGTGGTCTTTTCAGGGGGCAGCGGCAAACGGAGAGAGGCCGTGGTGCCCTGGCCGACCGCGCTTTCGAGGTCGAAGCGGCCCCCCAGAAGTCCGGCCAGCCTCTTGGTGATGGGGAGGCCGAGGCCGCTGCCCTTCACTCTTCCATCGCCGGCGGCACCGATCTGTCCGAATGGTTGCATGACCAGCGGAATCTGATGGGGGGCCATCCCGCAACCATTGTCTTCGACCTCGATGATTAGGTCGCCGGCATCCTCTTGTCTGGTCCTGCATGTGATCCGGCCACCTTCCGGGGTGAATTTGAGAGCATTGCCGACCAGGTTGATCAGGATCTGCCGGATCAGCCGCGGGTCCGAGTTCAGGGTCGAAACCCTGTGCGCGAGATCCACCTCGAGGCTTATGGATTTGTCCTGAGCGGCCTGCTCGAATAGATGAACGGTTTCGGAGATCGCTTGGCTCAGATCGAACCGCTCGAACTCGACCTTGACGGCGCCCGCTTCGATTCTCTCGAGATCCAACAGGTCGTTGACCAGCCCGAGAACATGATCGCTCGCCGCGACGATGTCGGCCGCATAGCTTTTGTATTTCGGATGACCCAAAGGCCCGAATACCTGCTGTTGCATCACCTCGGCGAAACCGCGCATCGCCCCGATGGGAGTCCGGACTTCGTGGGAAATCTGCCGCAGAAAGTCGGTTTTGTTGACGCTGGCCCGTTCGGCCTGATAGCGCGCCTCGTCGAGGCTTTGGGCGACCTCTTTCGACCGGTTGAGGTGCGAAGACGCTGCCCACGCCATGGCGAGGAAGACGGCAACGAGACCCAATCCCAAATAGGGCAGCATGGTCGTGCCCGGCAGATCGGGCGACCAGATCAAGAACTCGCCTGCCGGGGTTTTGCCGGGTAGCCGGTAGCCCGCCTGCCAGAAACTCGGGGGCGTATCCGAAACGCGCAGGTTCGGAAGGCGGAAGTGCTTCGATAGAAAGGCGATACGGGCCGCGTCGAGCGCTTCGGTGAAGAGCATCACATGGTCGGTACCGATATCGTATTCCTCGCCGTCCCTTTCGCCGTAGTCGGTCATTCGCAGGGCCGCCACCAGGTGATAGGTCGTCCCGTCGGACAGGATCGATCTGGCGACAACCGGCGGGCCGTCGATCGGAACGTCGCGGGCCTGAGCGATCATGGCGTCGACGCGGCCGTCGAAAAGGCGCATCGGGTTCCGCTCCACGAATTCCCCCAACTCGACACTCAGGACGGATCGGTTGTCGCCATCCAGGACATAGACCGCGCTGATTCCCATGGTCTCGTTCAGTTCGGGGCCGAAATAACTGCGCGCCCACTGCGGATCGTACTCATAGACGATCTTGGCCACGGCTTCGTCCCAATAGCCATATTCCAAGAGAAGGTCCGAAACACGGGAATGGTATTGGTCCAAGATCTTTGTCAGTAAGTCTTCAGAGTATCGTGTTGAATACTGATTCAGTGAATATACTAGTAAAGCCGAAAGCAATATGGTGCCTGCAGCCCCAATTCCGAGGAGAGTCCAGAAGGGTCGAGACAGTCCTCTAACCGTTGATTTTTTTTGCGATTTGTCCAATTCCACCCTTCCCGCTGTCCATAATTCTATTCCTGCGAAGGTCAGGGTAGCAATCAAATATTGATGATCAGAATTATAACATAATCAATTGTGAGTGATTATTGTTCTCAGAAGGGTGTGTTAAATATTGTATTGCTAGAAATAAACGCATTATCTGCGTCTTTTGATTGTGTCATGCTATCCTGTCCGTCATTTCAGCCCGTCGTCGACGGGCAGTGACGATAGTGCGCCGATTGAATTGAGGAAGTCTTAACACCGCGCAGCCCCGCCTTTGGCGATCTGGCAGGGCTGACGGAGTATGGGTTATAGAGCCAAATCCGACCATTCTGAATCACTTCATGTTCCAGAATGGTCGGTGAATTTACCTCTAAAACAATAAGGTAGAGCGGATTCACGTATCGTGACGCGATCCGCTCCAACCGATCACCGCGAAGGCGCGGACCTCGATGCTCTCGCGCGGCGCGGCTCCGGCCTCGTCGGGCAGCGTGAAGGCCGAATGCGGGGTGAATTGCGCCCGCCCGTCCTCCAGGCTGTCCCAGCCCTTGATCAGCAATACCTCGTCGCGGATCATCTCCGGCGCGTAGTACCAGCGCTGATCCACACTGTGGGTGAGGTGATAGATCTCACCGATCCTGTCCGGAAAGACCTGATCCGTGGCCACCAGATACGTCGGGGCCACGGTCGTCGCATCCGCGAGGGTCAGGGGCGAGCGGCGCACCGGGCCGGCGATCGGCCGCCAGACGTTGACCTGCACGATCCGCTTGCCCTCGGCCAGCAGCCGGTCGACCTGGGCATCGCCGAACACGTCGCGTGCCCGCTGTGGGCCACTCCTGGCCGTGTAGTCGACATGAATGCGGGACGCGGTGGCCCGGGCGCCGTCCTTGTTGGCCGCCCCCTTGTCGCCGTCGGACCGGCGGGTCGCGTCGAAGATCACCACTCGCTCGGCGCCAAGCTCCCGCTTCAGGAGCGCCTCGATCTCGGCGTAGTAGGCGCCCTCGACCGCCACGTCGTCATAGAGATCGGCCACCGCCGTCGGCACCGTGCGGAAGGCGAAGCCCTCCTGGTCGAGGGAGAAGCTGCCTGCATGGGGGCGAAGATCGCCGATCGTCACCCTGTGATGTTCGACCGCGAACTCGAACCTGGCCGCGCCGCCGGTATAGGCCTGGCTCAGGAAACGCGGATTCTCCTGGCCGGGGGCCATGAAGGTCAGGGTGGCGACGGTGTCTTTGGCGTCGGTAATGGGGTGGGCGAGGCACATCGTTGCATCCTCCGTTTGGCATTCGGTTGGCTCTGGGCCGGTGGAGCAAAGATGGCTGTCTTAATGAGCGTTTATAATCTGGCGGGAAATTAACTGATTTTTGATCTCAAGGAAAAAATAGAGTTGTTTGGGACTCTCAGTCCTTCAATTCGCAAAAGCGGAGCCGATTGCCGAAGGGATCGATCACCTCGAGCTGCCGGCCCCAGGGCAGATCATGGAGGCCCGGGCGTAGATTGGGGTAGTCCTTGCCCATGAGCTCGCCATGAAGGGCGTCGATGCCGGTCATCGGCACGAAGGCGGTCGAGCCGGGGCAGGCGTCGCCGTGATGTTCGCTCAGATGCAGCCGGATCTCGGAGCGGGAGATCTGGCAATAGAGCGGGGCGCCGTCCTCGAAGCGGTGCTCCCAATCCAGGCCAAATCCCAGATAGCCGAGATAAAAGGCCTTGGCCTTTTCCTCATCGAAGCTGCGGACGATCGGAATGGCGGGACGGATGGTGACGGTCATGGCGGGTTCCCCGGCGTAAAGGCTCGTCCCGAGAGTGCCCGTTTTCCACGCAAGCGCAACCGTCTCTAGGGCTTCTTCCGGCCCGCCTTACTACCAGTCTTCTTGGCGAGTTTGCGTTTCGTTCGGCCGACGGTCTTGGGTGCCTTGTGGCCCTTGCGCGGGCGTTTGGTCAGCGCCGGCCCGTCGGTCCCGTGATCCGGATAGTCCACCAGTTCCAGCAGCATGCCGCCGGTCACCCGGTCGGCGGCCAACAGCTTCACCTCGACCGGATCGCCCAATTGCAAGATCTGGCCGGTGGCCTGGCCGACCAGCCGGTGACGGTCCCGGTCGACCTCGTAGTAGTCCGGCGGCAGGAGGCGCATGGGCACCAGCCCGTCCGCCCCGGTCTCCGCCAGCTTGACGAAGATCCCGGCGGTCGCCACCCCGGCGATCCGGCCCTGGAAGACCTCGCCGGCGCGGCTTTCCATATAGGCGGCGACGAACCGATCCACGGCGGAGCGCTCGGCGGTGGCCGCCCGCCGCTCCGTCATCGAGATATGCTCACCGATATCGTCGAAATGCTGACCCTCGCCATCGGGCAGGCCGCCCGGGCCGAGCCCGCAGCCGGAGATCAGCGCCCGGTGCACCAGCAGATCCGCATAGCGGCGGATCGGCGAGGTGAAATGGGCGTAGCGCGGCAGGGCGAGGCCGAAATGACCGATATTGTCCGGCGCGTAGACCGCCTGGGCCTGGGAGCGCAGGGCGAGGTCGTTGACCAGCGGCTCCTCCGGGGTGCCCTTCGCCTTTTCGATGATCTGGGTGAAGTTGCGCGGCTTGGCGACCTGGCCCTTGGGGAAGGAATAACCCAGGCCCTCGACCACCTCCCGGAAGGCGACGACTTTTTCCTCGGCCGGTTCGTCGTGGATCCGGTACATGCAGGGCCGCTTCACCGCCTCCAGGGTCTCGGCGGCGCAGACATTGGCCAGGACCATGAACTCCTCGATGAGCTGATGGCTCAACAGCCGCTCGCGGGTGCGGACGCCGACGATGTTGCCGTCCGTGTCGATCTCGACCTTTTGTTCCGCGATGTCGAGGTCGAGGGTCCCGCGCCGGTGCCGCGCCAGTTCCAGGACCCGATAGGCGTCCACCAGGGGCTGGATGACCGTTTCCAGGAGCGGTTCCGTGAGATCGTCGGGCTCGCCAAGGCGGGCCTGCTCGACCTGCTCATAGGTCAGCCGGGCGTGGGAGCGCATTAGGCCCCGCATGAATTTGTGGCCGAGTTTCTTGCCCTTGGCGTCGACGACGATCTCGACCGCCATGCAGGCGCGGTCCTCGTGAGGCCGCAGCGAGCAGAGATCGTTGGACAGCGCCTCCGGCAGCATCGGCACCACATGGTCCGGCAGATAGACGGAGTTGCCGCGCTCCCGCGCCGAGCGGTCGAGGGGCGAGTCCGGCCGCACATAGTGGGCGACATCGGCGATCGCGACGATCAACCGGAAGCCGCCCTCGTTCTTCGGGTCCGGATCGGGTTCGGCGAAGACCGCGTCGTCGAAGTCGCGGGCGTCCAGCCCGTCGATGGTGACCAGCGGAATGTCGCGCAGATCGGTGCGTTTGCCGAGTTCCACCGGTTTCGCGTCCTTGGCCTGCCGCAGCGCCTCCTCGGGGAACTCGGTCGGAATGCCCTGCTCGTGGATCGCGACCAGCGAGATCGCGCGCGTGTGGCCGCTATGGCCCAGCACGTCCACGACCCGGGCGTGGGGCAGGCCCATCCGGGTCAGCCGCATCGGCTCGGCAATGACGATGTCGCCGTCATTGGCGTCGCCCCGGTCCTCGTCGTTGATCTGGAATTCCTTCTTGGAGCGCTTGTCGACCGGCCGCAGCCGCCAGCCGCCCCGGACCTTCTCCAAGAGTCCAAGCAGCCTGGTGGTCGAGCCACCGAGCCGCCGCATGGGTTTGGCCCGGTAGCGGTCCTCCCCGGTTTTCGCCAGACGGGCCAGGATCCGTTCACCCTCGGCGGGGGCCGGACCTTTCAGGGCCGCGGGCGGGATCGTGATCAGCGGCGGGTCCCCGTCGCCGTCCCAGGTCGCCGGTTTCGCCTTGGCATAGCCGTCGTGGTCGACCGAGACGACCTCGATCACCGTCACTTCCGGCAACTGCCCCGGTTTGCCGAGCCGGCTGCGGTCGCCCTTTTCCAGGACGCCCTCGTCCTCCAGCTCCTTCAGCAGGGCCTTCAGCCGGACCCGTTCGTCGCCCCTGATGTGGAAGGCGCGCGCGATTTCCCGTTTGCCGACCGGCGTCGGGCTTTCCAGGATGAACCGCAGGACATCGCCCTTCTCGGGAAAGGGAACCGCTTTCTTCGCCGGGCTCAACCGTCCGTCCCGGTGCTCTTGGCGGTGGCCGTCTTCTTGGCTGTTATCTTTTTGGCGGTTGTCTTGTTGGCCGCGGGCTTTTCGGCTGTTGTCTTTTTGGCGGTGGTTTTTTTGGCGGTGGTCTTCTTCGAGGCGGCTTTCTTGCCGGAGGCCTTTTGCGCGGCCTTCTTTCCGCCGTCCTTCTCGACCTTCTTGTTCAGAATATCGATCGCCATCTCCAGGGTGACGGTCGTCGCCTCGGTGCCGCGCGGCACGTTCGCCCGGACTCCGTCCCACTCCACATAGGGACCGAACCGGCCGCGGGCGACCATGATCGGCTTGGAGTCCTCGGGATGGGCGCCGATCTCCTTCGGCGCCTTCGCCTTCGCCTCTTCCATGAGCGCGATGGCCCGGTTGATCCCGATTTCGAGGACGTTCTCCCCCTTGGGGATCGACTGGTAGAGCTTGCCGGACCGTACATAGGGGCCGAAGCGGCCGATGCCGGCCTGGATCATCTCGCCGTTCTCCGGCCAGGGTCCGACGTCGCGTGGAAGGTCGAGGAGGGCGACCGCCGAATCCAGGGTAATGTCCTGGGGCTGGAGATCGCGCGGGATCGAGGTGCGCTTCGGTTTCTCGCCATCGCCGAGCTGCACGTAGAAGCCATAGGGTCCCTTGCGCAGGCTGACCGGTTCCTGGGTGACCGAATGCTGGCCGAGTTCCTTGATGCCGCCGTCCCCCAACGCCGCGTCTGCCTCACCGTCGCCTTCGACGGCCAGGGGACGGGTGAAGCGGCATTCCGGATAGTTGGAGCAGCCGATGAAGGCGCCATGCTTGCCGAGCCGCAGGCCGAGACGGCCATTGCCGCAGCTTCGACAGACCCGGCCGTCGCTGCCGTCCTCCTTGGTCGGGAAGAAATGGGCGCCCAGCTCCGCGTCGAGGGCGTCGAGCACCTCGGTGATGGTCAGCCCTTTGGTCTCGTCGACGGCCTTGGAGAACTCGGACCAGAAATTCTGCAGAACCGTGCGCCAGTCGAGCCGGCCGCCGGACACGTCGTCGAGCTGCTGCTCCAGATTGGCGGTGAAGTCGTAGCCGACATAGCGGTTGAAGAAGTTGGTCAGGAACACGGTGACCAACCGGCCCCTGTCCTCCGGCTGGAAGCGGCGCTTGTCCAGGACGACGTAATTGCGGTCCTGGAGGACCTGCAGGATCGAGGCATAGGTGGACGGCCTGCCGATCCCGAGCTCCTCCAGCTTCTTCACCAGGCTCGCCTCTGTATAGCGCGGCGGCGGCTGGGTGAAATGCTGTTCCGGCGTGGTTTTCTTGTGGGTCGGCGTGTCGCCCTTGGCGATGGCCGGCAGGCGCTTTTCCTCGTCCGGCGCGTCGTTGTCGTCCCTGCTCTCGGTATAGAGCGTCAGGAAGCCGTCGAATTTGATGACCTGCCCGGTGGCGCGCAGCACGGCCCGGCCGCCGGGCGCTTCGATATCGGCGCCGGTCTGGTCGACCACCGCGCTTTCCATCTGACAGGCCAGAGTCCGCTTCCAGATCAGGTCGTAGAGCCGCTGCTGGTCCCGGTCGAGGAATTGGGCGACCTGCGCCGGGCGCCGGTTGAGGTCCGTCGGGCGGATCGCCTCATGAGCCTCCTGGGCGTTCTTCTGCTTGGTTTTGTAGACCCGCGGCGACTTTGGCAGATAGTTCCCGCCATAGTCCTTTTCGATGACGTGCCGGGTCTGACCGATGGCCTCGCCGGAAAGCTGCACGCCGTCGGTCCGCATATAGGTGATCAGGCCCACGGTTTCGCCGCCCAGCGTGATCCCCTCGTAAAGCTTCTGGGCGATCTGCATGGTCCGGGAGGCGCTCAGGCCCAGCTTGCGGCTCGCCTCCTGCTGCAGGGTCGAGGTGGTGAAGGGCGGGTAGGGATTGCGCCGCAGCGTCTTGGTCTCGACATTGACGACCCGGTGGCCGGCGGTGCCGACCGCTTCCACCGCGGCCTTCGCCTCCGCCTCGTTCTTCAGCGACAGCCGGTCGAGCTTGTCGCCGTTGAAGTGGGTGAGCCGGGCGGTGAACGGGGCGCCCTGGGCGGTTTCGAACGCCGCCTCGACCGACCAGTATTCCTGTGGCTTGAAGATCTCGATCTCGGCCTCGCGCTCGCAGATCAGGCGCAGGGCGACCGATTGCACGCGTCCGGCCGAACGGCTGCCCGGCAGTTTGCGCCACAGCACCGGAGAGAGGGTGAAGCCGACCAGATAGTCGAGGGCACGGCGGGCGAGGTAGGCCTCGATCAGTTCGCGGTTGAGGTCGCGCGGATTGGCCATCGCCTCCTGAACGGCGCGCTTGGTGATCTCGTTGAAGGTCACCCGGCTGATCGCCTTGTCCTTGAGCGCCCGGCGGCGTTTCAACTCTTCCAGGACATGCCAACTGATCGCCTCGCCCTCGCGGTCGGGGTCGGTCGCGAGGATGACGCCGTCGGCGTTCTTGACCGCGTCGACGATGGCCTTGATCTGCTTTTCCGACCGGGCGTCGACGGCCCAGTCCATAGCGAAGTCCTCGTCCGGCCGGACGGAACCGTCTTTCGGCGGCAGGTCGCGGATATGACCGTAGCTGGCGATGACCTTATATTGGTCGCCGAGATATTTGTTGATCGTCTTTGCCTTTGCGGGCGATTCAACAACGACGACGTCCATCTATTTCCTCGAAACTCTCTTCGATTCGCATGACCGATGCCTCGGCGGCGCCGGGCCGATCACGCCTCACGCATATTGAGGGAGACCCGATTACCAGGGTGCCTGTCAATCATCCCGGCAAGCTCCGCCTCCAACAGAACCGTCGCGACGACGGCTTGCGAGAAGTGGCATCGGCGAATCAGTTCGTCAACAGAGACCGGTGTCGAACCGAGTTTTTCAAGGATTTCGGAACGCGCGCGATCAACCAGATCCGGATCCACCGTCGCCTCCCTGGGTGCGTCGAAAAACGGCAGCTCCTCCTGCTGTTTCAAGGGCTGCCGCCGCTGGGCTTCCAGCGCTTCGATAACGTCATCCGCGTTCTGGACCAGGGTGGCTCCCTCGCGGATCAGATGGTTGGGGCCCGCCGCCCGCGGGTCGAGCGGAGAGCCGGGAATTGCCATCACTTCCCGCCCATACTCTCCCGCCATGCGCGCCGTGATCAGCGCGCCGGAGCGGCGTCGGGCCTCGACCACAACGGTCCCGAGGCTTAGCCCGGCGATGATCCGGTTGCGCCGTGGGAAATGCTGAGCGGTCGGTTGGGTGCCCGGCGGGCTTTCGGCGACGATGCACCCCCGCTCGGCGATTTCCGCCATCAGATCCCGGTTCTCTTCCGGATAGACAACGTCCGGGCCGCCGGCGACCACGGCGATGGTGCCGCTGTCCAAGGACCCCAGATGGGCGGCGGTATCGATGCCGCGGGCAAGGCCCGAGACGGTGGTCCAGCCGCGATTGCCGAGGCCGTTGGCGATGGCGCGGGCGAGACTGTCGCCATTGGCACTGCTGCTGCGCGCACCGACCAAGGCGGCTGTCGGACGTTCGGCGAGGTGGAGGTGGCCGCGGATCCCGATCAGTGGCGGACCGTCCGGCGTTTCGGCCAGCAGGGCGGGATAGCCGGGCTCGCACAGGGCGACATAGTGGCCGCCCAAGGCCGCCATGCGTTCCAGTTCGCGGTCGACGTCCGACGCTTTGGCGATGGTCAGACGGCGTTTCCGACCGCCTTTGCGGGCGAGTTCCGGCAGCGCTTCAAGCGCCGTCGGGGCGTCGCCGTAGCGGGCGATCAGCTGCCGGAAGATCACCGGCCCGACATTCTGGGAGCGAATGAGTCGCAGCCAGTCGCGCTTTTCCGTCAAGGAGAGGGAACGCCGTTTCATCCGCTCCATAAGGGAACGGATCATGTCATGGGTCAACACTATAAGTAGATAGAATAAAATTGTATTCGCGCTGAGGTCTCAAAGCGCGCGAATCGTCACCGAGGAGGGGCCGCTGAATATCGGGGTGTGTGTCAGAATCTGCCGGTTCGGGGCGTTGCGGAAGGCTCCGTCGAGGGCGAGATTGTGCACCGTGATGCCCAGGATGTAACGCGGCGTCCCATTCTCGAGGATCGGCATCATCAGCCTTTCTCCCCGCGCGGGCTCGCTGCGCTCCGAATAGAGCCGGCCCGTGACATGGGTGATACAGGGTGTATCGAGCGTCCTGTCGAAATAGCGTTTGACCCTGGGAAAAGCGTCCTTCGCCGTCGCTTCGGCGAGCGTCCGTCCCGGCAGCCTATTCGCCGAAGGCGAGGAGATATCGTGCCCGGCGTCTATGTATGCATAGTCGGCGCCGTCGTCGGTGCGCCGCACCAGCCAGGTGTTCTCCGCATAGTCGATCAAGGGGGCGGGATCGAGATCGCCGACCTCCGGCAATCGCTCGTCGCTGCATAGGCTGAGCCAATAGACGAGGGCCTTCTTCAAAGGGTCCGACTCGATATGGGCGAAGCGCGAGAGAAGGCTCCGCATTTCGAGGCTGAGGTCATTCTCGTCGGTGGTCATGGCACTGTTTCGCCGTTCGGTTTCTTGGCCCCGCCGATGCGTGGTTCTTCACCCCGGAGCAAGCGTCTGATGTTTTCGTGGTGCCGCAGGATGACCAGCCCCGAGATCACGAAGCTCACCTCGAAGAGTTGGGGGACCTCAAGGAGATAGGCGTAAAGCGGGGCGAACAGGAAAGCCAATAGGGCGGCCAGCGACGAGATCCGGAACACGAACGCGCTGACCAGCCAGGTCGCGCACATGGCCAAGCCGACCAGTGGCATCAGGGCCAGGGAGACCCCCAGCGCCGTCGCGACCCCTTTTCCGCCCTTGAATCTGAGATAGACGGGGAAGCAATGGCCCAATAGCGCGCCGATCGCCACATAGATTGGCATATCCGGCCCGAGCTGCCAGGCATAGGCCACGGGCAGCGCGCCTTTGAGGGCATCGAGCAGTAGCGTCGCGGCGGCCAGCTTCTTGCTGCCGGTCCTGAGCACATTGGTGGCGCCGATATTCCCGGAGCCGATGGCGCGGATGTCGCCCATGCCGGCGAGCTTCGTCAGCACCAGGCCGAACGGAATCGACCCGATCAGATAGGCGATCAGGAACCCCGCGTAGAAGGGCCAGGTGAACTCGAAACTCCCCAAAGGATCGGGCATCGGAACCTCGGTCTTGTGCACCCGATAGGATGCGGAACGCCACTAGGATAGCGGCAGATTATGCTTGGTGGATGATCCGGCCATTGACCACGGTCAAATCCGCCCTCCCTTGGACCGGCAATTTATCGAAGGCGGAGTTTTTGGAGCGCGACCGGAAGGCCTGGGCGTCGACGCGCCAGGGTTTGTCGATGTCGACGACGGTGACGTCGCCCGGCCCACCCTTGGCGAGGCTACCTTCTTCCAGCCCCAGAACCCGGCGGGGTCCGGTCGTCAGAACCTCCACCGCCCGGACCAGTGGGAGGCGGTTCTGATGGACCAACGTCAGCGTGATGGGCAACAGGGTTTCGAGGCCGACCACGCCCGCCGACGCCGCGGCGAAGGGCAGGCGCTTCATATCCGGGTCGTGCGGGGAATGGTCCGAGGCGACGGCATCGATGGTCCCGTCGGCCAGGCCGTCGATGATGGCCTGCCGGTCGTCCTCGCTGCGCAGCGGCGGGGTGACCTTGGCGAAGGTCCGGTAGTCGCCGACCGCCGTCTCGTTGAGCGCGAAGTAATGCGGGGCCGTGTCGCAGGTCACCCGGATGCCCTCCGCTTTTGCCTTGCGCACCGCGTCCACCGCGGCCGCCGTCGACAGATGGGCGAGGTGGAGGTGCCCGCCGGTCAGGGCCGCCAGGCGGATGTCGCGTTCGGCCATGATCACCTCCGCCGCCGCCGGAATGCCGGGTAGGCCCAAGCGGGTCGCGAACTCGCCCTCGTTCATCCCGCCGGGATGGCTCAGGCTCGGCTCTTCCGGATGCTGCACGATGGGTTTGCCGAATCCGGCGGCATAAGACAGGGCGAGGCGCATCATCCTGGCGGAGGCGATTGCTTTTTCGCCGTCTGTGAAGCCGAGGGCGCCGACCGACGACATCAGCCCCATCTCGGCCAATTCCTCACCCTTCAGGCGCCGTGTCGCGGCGCCGTAGGCGTAGACCTTGACCCGGCCGATCTTGCGCGCCTCGCGGCCGATGAACTCGATCAGGGACATGTCGTCCATCACTGGCTCGGTGTTCGGCAGGCACACGATGGAGGTGATCCCGCCGGCCGCCGCGGCCATCGTTCCCGAATCGAGGTTTTCCTCGTGCTCGCGGCCCGGATCGCGCAGTTGTACCCGCATGTCGATCAGGCCGGGTGTCAGGTGTTTGCCTTTGCAGTCGATCGTCCGGGTGCCTTCGGGTCCCGCGCTCTCGCGGACGTTCGGGCCAGCGGCGACGATGCGTTCGTCGGCGATCAGAACACCGCCCGGGCCGTCTAGTCCGGAGTCCGGACATAACAGATGGGCATTGGTCAGCAGCAGGGGCGGGCTTGCCGGCATCATCGCGGGGCTCCCGTCTTGATCTTCTTGTTGTGGGCGAACGCCGTGTGATTGCGGGCCAGAACATCGAGACAGGCCATCCTGACGGCGACTCCCATCTCGACCTGCTCGTTGATCAGAGATCGATCGATATCGTCCGCGATTAAACTGTCGATCTCCACGCCCCGGTTCATCGGGCCGGGATGCATCACCAGGGCGTCCGGCTTGGCGCAGGCCAGCTTCTCCCGGTCCAATCCGAAGAAATGGTAGTATTCGCGCGGGCTCGGGATCGAGGCCCCGGCCATCCGCTCGTTCTGGATCCGCAGCATCATCACGATGTCGGCGTCGCGGATGCCCTTGCGCATGTCGGTGAAGACCTCCAGGCCGAAGCGGTCGACCGCGGCCGGCAGCAGGGTCGGCGGGGCGACCAGGCGGACCCGCGCCCCCATGGTGGTCAGAAGATAGATGTTCGACCGGGCCACGCGGCTGTTGGCGATATCGCCGCAAATGGCGACCGTGAGGCCCTGCAGGCTTCCGCGCCGGCGCCGGATCGTCAACGCGTCGAGCAGTGCCTGGGTGGGGTGTTCGTGGCTGCCGTCGCCGGCATTGACGACGGCGCAGTTGACCTTGTCGGCCAGCAGCTTGACCGCGCCCGAGTCGCTGTGCCGCACGACCAGGACGTCCGAGTGCATGGCATTGAGCGTCATCGCCGTGTCGATCAGGGTCTCGCCTTTTTTCACCGAGGAGGACTGGACCGACATGTTGATCACATCGCCGCTGAGCCGTTTTCCCGCCAATTCGAAGGAGGTCCGGGTCCGGGTCGAGTTCTCGAAGAAGAGATTGATGATCGTCTTGCCTTTGAGCGCGGTGCTCTTTTCCGGCGACCGGTCGGCATAGTGATCGGCCAGATCGAGCAGACCCTCGATTTCCGGCGGATACAGGCCCTCTATACCGGTCAGATGGCGATGGCCGTAGAACGGGCAGGGCGTGGGCGTTTTGTCCGAAGCCTCGGTGGCTTGGGTCGCTTGGGTCGCTTTCGTCATGTCGAGATGGTTATAGGGGCGGGGGGCAGGCCGGCGCAATGGCGACGCCAGGCCAATCGGATGCCGGCCTCGACGGACCGGGCATAGTGGGCGTGGTCGAGCAGCGGAGAGGCGGCGACACGGTCGCGGAGACCGGCCCGAAAGGCCCGCAGCCTCGCCGGATCGCCGGCCAGGGCGACCGCCGTCTTGAGATAGGAGCTAGGGGTCGTGGCGACCAGATCCTCCAGCCCGAGCGGAACGAGGAAACTGGCGGTCATCCTCTGAACCCAGCGTGTGCCGGCGAGGGTGACCATCGGCAACCCCATCCAAAGCGCCTCGAAGGTCGAGGTGCAGCCCGAGAACGGGAACGGGTCCAGGGCTATATCCGCTCGATTCGCCAGATTCAAATGGTCGTAGCGGCTGAGGTCCCCGGCCTCGACATGCAGGCGGCTCCGGTCGACGCCGTGCCGGTCGAAGGACGCGAAGATCCGGCTCTGAACGGCCGGGTCCGCGAACATCTTCTTGTACTGGACCAGCAGGCGGGAGCCCGGCACCGCCGCCAGGATGCGAGCCCAGGTGTCCAGGCAGAGATCGCTGAGCTTGGCGGGATTGTTGAAGCTGGCGAAGGTAATCGTCCCGGTTTCGTCGGCGGGCGGGGGGGCGACATCCGGCGAGCCCAGCAAAGGCGCGTGGATCACCATCAGGGGAAGGCGGAGAGGATGTTCGTAGAGCCGCTCCGTGGTCCCGTAGGGGTGAATCACCGGATCGGTGAGGATGTAGTCGATGGTCTTGAGCCCGGTGGTCGTGAAATCGCCGTAGGACGCGATCAGCGGGGCCGGCTTGTAGGCGCTGATCAACGGCCGGTTCTGGGCCGTGTGGCCGGCGGTGTGGATCAGAAAGTCGATGCCGTCCGCGCGGATTTGCTCGGCGACGCCGCGGTCGTCCATTCGCTCCAGGTCCCGCCAGACCGTTGTGTGACGGCGGAGGATCGCGCGGATGCCGTCTTCCCGCCCGCCGAGGGAATAGACATGCAGCGGGTACCCCTGGGGATCGTGACGCTCGAAATAGCCCAGGAGGTTCACGCCGATCGGATGGCCATAGAGGTCCGAGGACAGGATGCCGACGTTGAGGGGGCGGTCGGGGTTCGGATCCGGTGTCGCGGGGATCTTGGCGGGATAGAGCGGCTGCGCATAGCGCCGCTCCCAGGTCTCATAGGTGGCGAACAGGGCGTCGTCGGACAGGTCCTCGGCATAGGCCAACGCCGTCAGCGCGCCGCTGATGTCCGTCGCCGTCGCCCCCGGCACGAAGGCGGCCCGCTGGAACAGGGCCGATGCCCGGGCCGCATCGCCGATCGCGAGACGGAGAGCTGCGGCCTCCCGAAGGGTTTCGACCCGTCCCGGTTCCAAGGCGATGGCGCGGTCGATCGCTTCGAGGGCCAGATCGTGCCGCAGACTGGCGGCGAACGCCCGGGCCAGATAGACCCAGGACATGATTTCGCCGGCCGGGAGTCTAACCACCGCTTCGGTCAGCAGCGTCAGAGCCAAGCTTTCCCAATGCTCCCGGAGGGCGAGGACACCGGCGTCGATCAGACTGCTCGGATGTCGCAGCAGCAGGTCGGATCGTGTCCGGATCAGGGTTTGCGCGGCCTCCGGCGACATCAGGCGGGCGGCGGTGAGCACGGAGCGCGGCTCTTCGGGATGCAAGGCGGTGCAGAGCCGACCGAGGCGGTCCCGTCGCGCCGACGACGCGGCGGTCGCCGCGTCTGGCATTCTCCAGAGCAGGGGCGCGTCGACAGACAACAGGGCGAACAGCCGGAACATCGCCCGGGTTCCGGCGGCGATCTCCTCGGTGAGCGCGAAATGGCAGAGGGGGGCGAGCGACGGCCCCCGCGGATCGAGTGCCGTCGACAGAATGAATGCGCCGCGCGCCGCTGTCGGCTGGCCGAGCTGGTGCAGTCGGACACCGAGATTATGGATCACCTGGGCGACATCGGGGCGCTGACGATATGCCGTCAGATTGTCGGCCAAGGCGGCGACCGGCCGGCCGCCGAGAAAGTGCGCCTGGGCCCGGAGCAGGAAGGCATCGGTCTGATCCGGGAATTGGGCCAGCACGCGGGTGAGCAGATGGGCGGCCTTGCCCGTTTCTCCCCGGGCGATCAGCGTCTGGGCGTGTGCAAGGACGTCGTCGACGGTTTTCATGTCCGATATCGCATCCGGTAAAATCAGTCGAAGCTTGCCGACAGGAGCTCCAGGAAATCGCGTTTCAGGCCGCCGTGGCGCATGAAAGCGGCCTTTCGCCGTTGCGCCTTAAGCGCCAAGTCCGAGTCGTCCAGGCGTTCTTGCAGAACTGTCTCCAGATCGTCGATCGCGACCCTCTCGACGAAAGGGTCCAGTTCGTCTGGCAATGGGCATTTCTCACTCACGATATAGGTGTCGCAGTGGAGCAGGCTGAGATGGCGCATCGGCGAGGTGTAGGGCCATTCGTCTTTCAGTCGGAGATGAAGCGCGACCTTCGCCTGGGAGGCGATGTGGGCATAGTGCACCACGGTCATCGGCGGTGGGTGGTAGATCGAAACGGACCGGGATAACCGTTCCAGCAGGGCTTTCCGCCTGTCCGTCAGCACGCCCATGAACACGATGTCATAGAGTTTCAGGGGAGGCTGGTGACCGTGATGGTTCCACGTCCGGGAGAAACGCAACGGCATGAGCAGCACCGGGACATCCGGGAAGGCTTCCCGGTAACCCTCGATCTGATGCGGGGTGGTCACCCAGATCGCCTTGGCGCGCTGCGCCACCAACGAGAAGGCCTCGAATTTCGCCCGCCATTCGTCCTTGTGGTCGTAGAAGGTCCCGGACGCTTGGCCGATGTCGTTGAACGTCCCGTCGGTCAGGAACTCCGTCGCGACGATGATGTGCTCGCCGCCGCCCTGGCTCCGGGCCTCCATCATCGCGATGGCGTCGTTGATCGAGAACCCATCGACCACGATGTTCAGGGCGTCCGGGCGGGCGACATAGTGCAGGGACCGGTCGACCGGCGCGCCGGTCGCGCCGATCGCGTGAAAGGCGTATTCGACGAAATGCTCCCGTCCCGTCAGCACGCTGGCTGGGTGCAGGGTGAGGACATAGACCCGGAAATCGGCGGTATCCGCCATCAGTCGAAGCTTTCAGACAAAAGGGTTCTGAATTCTTGCCGGAGGGATCCGTGGCGCATGAAATTCGCCTTCATGCGTTGTGC
This sequence comes from Alphaproteobacteria bacterium, assembly GCA_024743275.1. Taxonomy (GTDB): domain Bacteria; phylum Pseudomonadota; class Alphaproteobacteria; order JANSWW01; family JANSWW01; genus JANSWW01. Next base: position 331,035 of record JANSWW010000001.1, on the reverse strand, counting down.
CTTCAGCGCCAGGTCCGGGTCCGCAAGCCGTTCCCGCAAGAGATCCGACAGCCCGTCCGCCGGAACCGTCTCGATGAAAGTGTCCAACTCGCCCGGAACGTCGCAGGCTTCGCTGACGATATAGGTAGCGGCGTGAAGGAGGCTGTGATGCCGGATGACCGAGGTGAAGGGCCACGCGGCCTGAAGTTTCAGGTGAAGACAGATCCGCGCTTGGGACGCAATCGGGTGATACAGCATATCGGGAAGGAAGGGCGGGGTCTCGATGGCGATATCGGATCTGAGGTCCTGGAGCAGCGCCTGGCGGTAAGGCGTTTGCGCACCTAGGAACAGAACGTCGTAATACTTCGTCTGGTCGCCCTTCGGGATATGGTTCAGGGCCGGCGCGTAGCTCAGCGGGATCGGCAGGACGGGGATATCGGGCAGTTTCTCGCGGAAGGCCGGGGCTTGCGCCACGGTCGTGACCCAAACGGCCCTGGCGCCGGAGGCCGCCTTCATGAAAGCGTCGTGGCGCATCCGCCAGGTGTTGTCCCGCGAATAGTGGGTGGCGTCCGCCGTCTCGGGGCCGCCGAAGGCGTTCAAGGTGTCGCCGGTCAGGAACTCGGTCGCGACCAGGATGTATTCGTTTCCGCTCCGCGCCTTGTTCTCGAGCAGTTGGCTCGCGACCGCATCGTCGAAGGGCTCGACCAGGATGTTGAGGGTGCCGGCGCCGGCGCCGAAGCCGAGCGCGTAGTCGACATCGATGCCGGCCGCCTCGATGCCCGCATGAAGATAGCGCAGGAAATAGGCGACGCCGGGGAAATCCGGAAAGTTATGGGCCGTATTGAGGAGGACTTTCAGGGACTTCTGGCTGTTCATACCGTCGCCGGGGTCACGCGGAAGACTGAGCGAATGCTATAGGGCGCTTCGGAGGACGGCAAATCGTTTCCCGTGATGGACCCTTGATCGGGGGCAGTCATCCAGTCATTACAATGAGCCATCCCGCCAGGGTCAGGAAGGACAGGATGGTCTGGATGGTGATGATCTCGGCCATCAGGCCGGTGTGGGCGCCGAGCCCGCGCGCCATGATGTAACTCGATACGGAGGTCGGGCAGGCGTTGTATAGCACCGCGACCGCCAGCGCCGGGCCGCTCACACCGAACCAGACGGCGAGACCGAAGGTGGCGAGGGGCACGATGCCGAGTTTGACCAGACAGGCGGCCCAGGTCCCCATCGCCGGGCGCACCAGCGCGCCGAGCCGGAAGGCGGCGCCGACCGACAACAGGCCGAGGGCAAGGGCGCCACGGCCGAGGATATCGAGCATCGGGCCGATCACAGGGGGAACGCCGCCCGCGAGGTTGAGCAGGGCGCCGAGCGCGATCGCGACCAGAATCGGATTGGTGGCGAGAGACTTCCCGACGGCGGTCCAGTTGCCGCCCTGTTTGCCGGTCAGGCGCGGAATGACGATGATCGATACGACATTGACGAACGGGATGACGGCGGCGATGCCGACCGAGGCCAGCGCGATGCCCTCCTTGCCGTAAAGCCCGTCCGCGAGCGCGAAAGCGACATAGACATTGATCCGGATGGCACCCTGTAGAACCGAGCCCTGGCGGTCCCCCGCCACGGCCACCATGCGGCCGCCCGCGAGCACCAGGATCGCCCCGAGAGCGACGGCGATCCCCATGGCGAGCATCATCGGTCCGGCGGTGCCGCCGTCGACATCGATGGCGGCGATGCGGCTGATCAGAAGCGACGGGAACAGGACCCAATAGACGAGCTTGTCCGCGCCTTCCCAAAGGCTGTCGCCGAAACCGCCCTTGTTCCGGAGCATCCAGCCGAGAACGATCAACCCGACAATCGGTGCCAGCGGGAGAAGGGCCGCCTGCATCCCGGTCAGTCGAGCGCGTCGAGCGCGCCCTGGAGGATATAGGCCGCCGCCGCGGCGTCCCGTACCGCCGCCCGTTTGGCCCGGCTCATGTCCGCTTCCAGCATCTGGCGTTCGACCGCCATGGTGCTCATGCGTTCGTCCCACATGAGGTAGGGCAGGCTCCAGCGCTCGGCCATGTTCTCGGCGAATTGCCGGGCCCGCCGGCAGGACGGGCCTTCCGAGCCGTCCATGTTCACCGGCAGTCCGTAGACGACGCCGCCGATCAGCCGTTTTTCGGCCATCTCGACGAGTTTTTCGGCGACCGGCCAAAAGGAGCGTTTGCGGACCAGGGTTTCGACCGGGCTCGCGACACGCAGGGCGACATCGCTCACCGCGAGGCCGATACGTTTCTCGCCGACATCGATTCCGAACAGCCGGGTCCCGGGTTTCAGGGCCGCCGCGAGTTCTTGAGGTGTTTTGACTTCCATGGCGCTGTCATAGCGGCCATAAAGGCCCGATCACAACAGAATTGATCTCGGGCTTAACCCTGCTAGAACGGGCGCTCGAATGATTTTCGAAAAATGGGTGTTGATTAAGCATGGCGCTGGACAAAGCGACGGTGGCGCATGTCGCCAAACTGGCCCGCATCAAACTGGACGATGCGGAGATCGAGAAATATCAGGGTGACCTCAACGCCATCCTCGACTGGATGGAGCAGTTGAACGAGGTCGACACGGACTCGGTCGAACCGATGACCGCGGTGGTGCCGCGGGCGACGGCCGAACGGCATGACGTGGTGACCGACGGCGGCCGGCAGGATGCGGTCACGGAAAACGCGCCCGACGCGGCCCATGGCTATTTCGTAGTGCCCAAGGTGGTCGAATAATGACGAAGCTCACCGACATGACCCTGGCCGAGGCCGTCGACGGTCTGGCCCGGAAGGACTTTTCCGCCGTCGAACTGACGGAGGACTACATCAAGGCCATGGAGGCGTCCCGTCCGCTCAACATTTATGTGACGGAAACGCCCGAGAAGGCCCGCGACATGGCGAAGGCCTCCGACGCCCGCATCGCCGCCGGAACCGTCGGGCCGATGGAAGGCGTGCCGCTTGGCATCAAGGATCTTTATTGCTCTGAGGGGGTGCGCACCCAGGCCGGATCGCACATCCTCGACGGCTTCGTGCCGCCCTATGAATCGACCGTCACCGCCAATCTCTGGAAGGCCGGCGCCGTTCATCTCGGCAAGGTCAACATGGACGAGTTCGCCATGGGCTCCTCGACGACCACGACGGTTTGGGGGGCCACGATCAATCCCTGGAAGCGCCGGGCCGACGATAAGACCGACCTCGTCGCCGGCGGATCCTCCGGCGGGTCCTCCGCAGTCGTCGCCGCCCACGCCGCCCTGGCCGCGACCGGGACCGACACCGGCGGCTCGATCCGCCAGCCGGCGAGCTATACCGGCATTGTCGGCATCAAGCCGACCTATGGCCGCTGCTCGCGCTGGGGCATCGTCGCCTTCGCGTCGTCCCTCGATCAGGCGGGGCCGATGACCCGGACGGTCGAGGACGCCGCCATCATGCTGGGCGCCATGGCCGGGCATGACCCGAAGGATTCGACCTCCGTCAATGTCGCCGTGCCGGACTTCCGGGCCGCCGTCGAACGGGGCGTGAAGGGCCTCAAGGTCGGCATCCCCAAGGAATACCGCGTCGACGGCATGTCTGCCGACGCCGAGCGCCTGTGGCAGCAGGGCATCGAGTGGCTGAAGGCGGAAGGGGCCGAGATCGTCGACATCTCCCTGCCGCACACGAAATACGCCTTGCCGGCCTATTACATCATCGCCAACGCCGAGGCGTCGGCCAATCTCGCCCGTTATGACGGGGTCCGCTTCGGCCTTCGGGTCGAGGGCGACAGCCTGGACGAGATGTACGAGAACACGCGCGGGGCCGGTTTCGGCGCCGAGGTGAAGCGACGGATCCTGACCGGGACCTATGTCTTGTCCGCCGGCTATTACGACGCCTACTACCGCAAGGCGCAGAAGGTCCGCGCCCGGATCGCGGAGGACTTCGAACGGGTCTACGAAACCGTCGACGTCATCCTGACGCCGGCCACGCCGACGCCGGCCTTCCCGGTCGGGCAGGACGCGGACGACCCGGTCGCGATGTATCTCAACGATGTCTTCACGGTGACCGTCAATCTCGCGGGACTGCCCGGGATCTCGGTTCCCGCCGGCCTGACCGCCGAGGGGCTGCCCATGGGCCTGCAACTGATCGGCAAAGCCTTCGACGAGGAAACCGTCTTCGCCGCCGGCCGCGTGCTGGAGCGCGGCGCCGACTTTACCGCCAAACCGTCCTTCCTGGCCGACGCCGGGATCTAGGGTGACGCATATGACAAACGAAATTCCCCCCTATCGCATCACCGGCGAGACCGGCGAGTGGGAACTGGTCATCGGCCTGGAGGTCCATGCCCAGGTGATCAGCGACTCGAAGCTGTTTTCCGGCGCCTCGGCCCGGTTCGGCGCCGATCCGAACGCGCAAGTCGCGTTTCTGGACGCAGGCATGCCCGGCATGCTGCCGGTCGTGAACGAGGTCTGTGTCGACCAGGCGATCCGCACCGGACTCGGTCTGCACGCCCGGGTCAATCACAAGTCGGTCTTTTCCCGAAAGAACTACTTCTACGCCGATCTGCCGCTCGGCTATCAGATCAGCCAGTATGACGAGCCGATCATCGGCGAGGGCGAGATCGACATCGATCTGCCCGGCGGCGTGACCAAGACCGTGGGGATCGAGCGGCTGCATCTGGAGATGGACGCCGGCAAGTCCCTGCACGATCAGCACCCGTCGAAAAGCTACATCGACTTGAACCGGGCCGGTGTCGCCCTGATGGAGATCGTCTCCAAACCGGATATGCGCAGCCCCGACGAGGCCGCGGCCTATCTGACCAAGCTGCGCTCGATCCTGCGCTATCTCGGGACCTGCGACGGCAACATGGAAGAGGGCTCGATGCGCTGCGACGCCAACGTTTCGGTGCGCAAGCCCGGCGATCCGCTCGGGACCCGTTGCGAGATCAAGAACGTCAACTCGATCCGTTTCGTCAAACAGGCGATCGAATACGAGGCGCGGCGTCAGGTGGCCCTGATCGAGGAAGGCGGCACGGTCCAGCAGGAAACCCGCCTGTTCGACGCGCGCAAGGGCGAGACCCGGTCCATGCGCTCCAAGGAACATGCCCACGACTATCGCTATTTCCCGGAGCCGGATCTGCTGCCGTTGATCCTGGAGGACACCCGGGTCGAGAAGATCAAGCAGTCCATGCCGGAATTGCCGGACGACAAGAAGAAGCGCTTCGTCGCGGAGTACGGGATCACGCCCTATGACGCGTCGGTCCTGGTGGCCGAGAAGGAGGACGCGGCGTTTTACGAGGGGGTTGCGAAACAGGGCGATCCGAAACTCGGCGCCAACTGGACCATCACCGAACTGTTCGGGGCGCTCAACGCCGCCGGCAAGCCGATCACCGAAAGCCCGGTGTCGGCCGAAAATCTCGGCAAACTGACCCTTTTGATCAAGGACGGGACGATTTCCGGCCGGATCGCCAAGGACGTCTTCGCCGAGATGTTCGAAACCGGCAAGGCGCCGGACGCGATCGTCGAGGAAAAGGGCCTCAAACAGGTCTCCGACTCCGGTGCGATCGAGGCCTTGGTGGACGAGGTCCTCACGGCCAACCCGGACAAGGTCGAGCAGTTCAGGGGTGGCAAGGAGAAGCTGCTGGGCTTCTTCGTCGGACAGGTGATGAAGAAAAGCCAGGGCAAGGCCAATCCGGGCATGGTCAACGAAGTCCTGAAATCCAAGCTCTCCGCCTAGCCATGGGGGGCGCCGCCGCATGACCCCGGTCGAGAAGATCAAGACCGCCGTCAGCCTGTTCGCCCGCGACCGGAAACGGGCCACAAGGATGACGGCGGAGGTCCTGTCCGAGGACCCGGCGGGCCCCTACGCCCATCAGGTGATGGCCCGGTCGGCGGAGAGTGCCGGCCGGATCGACCTGCGGGACCGGCATATCTGGGCCAGCGCCGCCCTGGCCCCGGCGATGATCGACATCCTGCCCCTGGTCGGTGCCGCCTTCGAAAGCCATGACGAGATCGACAAGGCGATCGCGCTGTATTGGCGGGGTCTCTTGCTGCAACCGGGGGACGTCACCTTGCGTATGCGGCTCGGCAATGCCCTTGCCAAGACCGAGGAGAAGGCGGCGGCGGCCATGGTCTTCCGCCAGGTTCTGCTGCTCGATCCCGGGCAACGGGACGCGGACAATCTCCTGGCCCAGATGCCGAATGCCCGCTTGGCGATCCGCGCCGAGGGGGAGCGCAAACTGGCGGAGGCGTCGACAGAACCCTTGGTCCCGTCGACCAAACCCCGCGATCCCAACCGGATCGCCGTGCTGTGCCCGACCCGGGGGCGGCCCTCCGGCATCCGGCATCTTGTCCGCTCGATCGCCGAGACCGTGCGGATGCCCCAGCATCTCGATCTCTGGCTCTATATCGACGCGGACGACAAGGTGACCCTGGAGGCGGTGGAGGACGGCCGCTTCGATGAGTTCGGCGTGTCGATCATCGCCGAGGTCGGGCCGCGCCTTCCGACTCTGGGCGCCATGTACAACCGGCTCTGGGAGCGGGCGGCGGTGGAGACCGGCGCCGGTCTCGCGGTGATTTTCGTCGACGACGTTTGGTTCTCCAGCAAAGGCTGGGACGATTATCTGCGGCTGAGCTATGCCGGTTTTCCGGACCGCATGCTGTTGACCCATCTGCCGGATCCGGCCCACCGGGACGAGGATGTGATCCTGTTCTGCGTATCGGCCGAATGGATCGAGACCGTCGGCTATGTCATGTCGGAGTGGTTCCCCTTCTGGTTCACCGATATGTGGAACGACCAGATCGCCCAGATGGTCCAGCGTAAGCGGGTCGCCGAGGTGACGCTCGATTCCGACGGGAAGGGCAAGACCTACCGGCTGTGGGATCTGGATTTCTGGTGGCGGTTCTTCTCCGCGACCGCCGGCGAGCGGGAGGCGGCGGCGGAAAGGCTCCGCCTGCGGATCTTCAAGGACGACCCCGAGGGCTATTTCGCGTCCCGTACCCTGGGCCAGGACTTCGGCCGCGTTTTCCGGGGCTACGCCGACAAGTTGCCCAAGGAAATGCTCGACAATATGGAACAGACATTCTCCGGCGAGGAGGCTCAGCCGGGGCCTGGCTATGACCGGGTCAAGGCCAAGGCGGCCGCCCGGATGGAGGAAATCGCACGTGACGCCCAAGACAAGTAAGCCCGAAACCCTCGCCGCCCAGGCGATGGGCTATATGGAGCCGGAATTCGACAGCGTCATTCCGCCGATCCACATGGCGACCACCTACAAGCGGGCCGCCGATCTCTCCTATCCCAAGGGCGCGGTGTACGGCCGCGATCAGAATCCGGGCTACGGACAGGTTGAGGATCTGCTGACCCATCTCGAAGGCGGGGCGGCGAGCCTGGTCTTCGCCTCCGGCATGGCGGCGGCGACCGCACCCTTCCTGGCGTTGACCCCGGGCGCCCATGTTCTGGCGCCGAAGGTGATGTATTGGGCCTTGCGCAGTTGGCTCACCGGCTGGGCCGCCCGTTGGGGTATCCGGACGGACTTCTACACCTCCGGCGATCTCGACGATATGAAGCGGCTGGCGCGTCCCGGCGAGACCAAGCTCATCTGGATGGAAACCCCGTCCAATCCGATGTGGGACGTGACGGATATCGCCGGCGCGTCCGATATCGCCAAGGGGGTGGGGGCTTATCTGATCTGCGATTCCACCGTCTCGACCCCCGCGATCACCCGGCCGATCGAGCATGGCGCGGATGCCGTGATGCATTCGGCGACCAAATACCTCAACGGTCACTCGGATGTTTTGGCGGGCACCCTGACCTTTGCGGAGGAGGGGGACCTTTACCGGGAGTGCCGTCTGGTCCGGAAAGAGGTCGGCAACATTCTGGGCGCGGTCGAGGCGTGGTTGCTGTTGCGTGGGATGCGCACGCTCTATGTCCGGGTCAAGCAGGCCTCGGCCAACGCGCTGGCCATCGCCGAGGCGCTGCAGGGCCACAACAAGCTGGAGGCGGTCCTCTATCCCGGTCTGGAGCGGCACCCCAATCACGATGTCGCGCGGCGGCAGATGACCGGTGGGTTCGGCGGTATGCTGTCGATCCGGGTCAAGGGCGGCATGGAGGCGGCGGTCGCCGTGTCGAACCGTCTCAAGCTGTTCGTACCCGCCACGTCCCTGGGCGGGGTGGAAAGCCTCGTCGAGCACCGGGCCTCCATCGAAGGGCCGGACACGCCGGTGCCGGACGATCTGTTGCGGCTGTCGGTCGGGATCGAGGACACACAGGATCTTATCGCCGATCTTCGCCAAGCCCTGGATTCGCTCTAATCGGAAAGGACTCGCCATGACCATCGATCTCTATACCTGGTCGACCCCGAACGGCCGCAAGGTCTCGATCATGCTCGAGGAGTTGGGGCTGGCCTTCAACGCCCACAGCGTGGACATCGGTAAGGACGAGCAGTTCGCGCCCGACTTCCTCAAGATCAGTCCGAACAACAAGATTCCGGCGATCGTCGACCCGGACGGGCCGGGGGGCGAGCCCTATGCGCTCTTCGAGACCGGGGCGATCCTGTTCTATCTCGCGGAAAAGACCGCCAGCCCGCTGCTCCCCGCCGAGGGCCGGCCCCGCTACGACACGATGGTCTGGCTGATGTTCCAGATGGGCGGCGTCGGCCCGATGTTCGGCCAGGCCCACCACTTCCGGCGCTTCGTGAAGGAAGAAATCCCGTACGCCAAAGAGCGCTACACCAAGGAGACCCACCGCCTCTACGGGGTGATGGACAAGCGGCTGGGAGAAGTGCCCTATCTCGCCGGCGAGGCCTATACCATCGCCGATATCGCGACCTATCCCTGGGTCGCCCGGTGGGAGTGGCACGGCATGGACTGGGCGAACTACCCGAACCTCAAACGGTGGTTCGACGAACTGGGCGCCCGCCCGGCGGTGCAGAAGGGCATGGCCGTCCCGGACTGATTAGGATCCTGGTATGACCTTTCTCGACCCGCTCTGGCAGGCCATGCCGGTGGTGGAGACGGCGCTCTTCATCGCCTTCGGCCTCAGCTTCGTGGCGGGTGTGGTGCGCGGATTCTCCGGTTTCGGGACGGCCCTGGTGCTGTCGGCGCCGATGGCGGTGCTCTATGGCCCCGCGATCGCCGTTCCGATCCTGACCTTCATCGACCCCGTCGCGTCGATCAAGCTGTGGCGGCCGGCCTCGAAGATCTGCAATTGGCGGGTGGTCCTGATACTCGTGCTCGGCACCGGGATCGGCAGCCCGATCGGCGTCTACGTCCTTTCCATCGCGGACCCGGAAATGCTGACCAAGGCGATCGCCGTCATGCTGCTGGTCTCCGTGGCCATTCTGGCCAGCGGTTGGCGCTACCGCAAGGAACCGGGGGCGGGGATCACCGCCGCCACCGGGTTGACGGCCGGTGTCGCGGGCGGGGTCAGCGGTCTGGCTGGGGTTCCTGTCATGGTTTTCCTGATGGGGGGGAAGTCGACGCCCCAGGTGATGCGGGCCAACATCATTATGTTCTTCGCGCTGGGCAGCCTGGTCACCGTCGGTGGTTTCATCTGGCGCGATCTACTGACCTGGGAAGTGTTCGCGCTCGCGCTGACCATGATCCCCTTCTACTATGTCGGCGTCGTGATCGGCAGCATGGGTTTCGGGCGCCTCGGGGCCGACATCTATCGTCACGTGGTTCTGGGGATGGTGGGGGCGATCGGCGTGATCACGCTGTTGCTGTAAGGCCCCGGACGCCATAGTCGAACCCGTACCGCTTCGCCGCCCCGACGATCAGTGAATGTCCGAGAGGCCCTCGGCTCCCGGCTCGCTGAGCGGGTCGAGCACCATGACCAGCCGCGTTTCACCGGTCCCGGCGATCGGGGGCGAACGGTGCAGCAGGCCGGAGGCGGGATGTTCCGGATAGAGGGTGCCGCGCAGGGCGATGGGCGTATCGGTTCGGCGGCCCTATTGCGCCTGCTGGGCCATCTGCTGGATGAAGGCGAAAAGCCGTTCGGCGGCGGCATGCCGGGCGGGGGCCAGCCTTTCGAAACTCGCCGCGTCGACCTTGGCGATCTGCGGATCGAGCTCGACCTGCAGATTGCCCATGTCGTCGACCCCCCGATAGGCCTCGTTCTCATGGCGGAAGACAACCTCCTCGATGAAGAGGTGACGGTTCTCGCCGAGTTTCCGAAGCCGGGCGAAGATATCGAGGATGTGGTCGTCGATGGCGAAGCGCCGATAGGCGGCCGGGCAGATCTCGCCGATGATGTCGACGGCAAGCCGGCTCATCATCGGGAAGCAGCACATGTTCTCCTTGAACACGCCGTCATTGACGTGAATGAGGGACACACCATCGCGGAAATGGGTCATGGCGCCCATCAGCAGGACGTCCCAGTCCCGGGTCTCCACCAGGATGTCGTCATTGCCAAGCATCAAAAAGACACCCGATGAGGCGGCGTAGCAGGCGCGGTTGAGACTGCCCATGGGCTGGCCGGGAGCGACCTCGGTCTCGACGATCCGGAGATTGACGGGCAGCGGGCGGAGCCGCTCCGTTCCGCGGTCGTAGCACAGCACGACCTCCAGGCCCGACGGGTCGGCGGTGGTCTTGGACAGGCTGTCGAGGAAGGGGCCGAGGCAATCCGGGTCTCCCCGTGTCGGGACCAGGATCGATAGGCGCGGCGGCGGGGCGGCGGCGGTCATGACGGTTTCCAAATGCGGCCTATAGGCCCCAGATCTGTTCGGATGTGAACTCGGGCTTGACCAGGGCCGCGTCGGTACGGCTTCGCCCGTCGGCGATGAAATGCAGGAAATAACAATTGTGATAGGCCGCGTTGACACAGAGTGCGATCAGCATCTGGTCCTTGCGGTTCTCTTCGGCGAACAGGAAGGGATAGTGCTCGAGCCAGGTCTCGGTCCAGACCCGGTTGAAGCGGGGGTCGATCGGCGTCGCCCGGTCCTGTTTGAAGATCTCGTAGCACAGCGCCATCTGCTCCGAGGCAGAGAGCGCGTTCTCCTCATAAGCCTCATAGACATGGTGGAGCAGGTCCTCGTCCCGGCCCGGCTTCAACACCATGACGCCGGTATTGGCCATGTCGTCCACGTCCCGGGGCAGGCCGGCCATCTCGTAGCGCTGTTCCGGCGTCGGGCCGCGCTCTTGCCAGAACAACTCCTTGGCCGCCTGGAAGGACCGGTCCCAGGCGTTTTCGACCCGCTCGGCGGACTGGAAGACCTCGTTATGGCTCACCAGCCCGATGCCATGGCGACCGGTGGCCTCGGCGCGCTCCCTGGTATGGGCCACGATGCAGGGGCTGGTATGGGGATTGATCATGATGTCGGCGTCGATCCACACCACATCCTCGTACGCCTTCACCTCGGGATGATCGAGGATCAGGCATTTCTGCCAGTGGGGTCCGCGGGCTCGGCCCCGATCCGTGTCGTCGATCAGGGCGTCGACGGTCACGACGTCATAGCCGTGCTTTTGCGCATAGGCGTCCATCGCCGGCCGGAAAACCGTTTCCCACATGCGCTTATAGTCCTCGCCGAGGAGCAGGGTGACGAGGGCCTTGTCGGCTTTCTGTGCGGCCATGGAAACTCCGGGAGCGGGGTGCGGGATGGGCCAGGGGATGGGATCGGTTTGCCGCAGTGTGAAGCGATGACCGCAAGGGTCAAGAAAGTTTATGATTCGCGGCGTTTCCGTCGGGATTGGCCATTGACGAAGGCGGCCGGGGCCAATACAAACCCCGGTCTATCCGCCAGGAACGGAAGTCCGGAACCACCGGGCCCGGGCGATCACGCGGAGGGGTGGCCGAGAGGCTGAAGGCGGCGGTTTGCTAAACCGTTAAGGGAGGAAACTCTCTTCGTGGGTTCGAATCCCATCCCCTCCGCCATCATCTTGAAAACGCAGGGAAATTTAGCACCGACCTGGGGGCTGGGAGGCCCTTCGAAAAACGCAATTCTGCAGACTTCGGACGTTTTTCGGACAAGGTTGCTCCCCAAATTCGCCATCAGCAGTCCTGAAATCCATGTCTCGCGGTTCAGAATCAGGGTGACGAGTGGGGGTTGCGATTGCGCGCCTGGCGAGAGCATCACCTAAAACGCAACGGCGATTCGGCCTATTCGACGACCTCTGCGACACCCATCTTGGCCCGCTCCTGCTGCTCGGGAGTGAGGTAGTCCAGATAGATCTCCGTGGTCTTGATCGATCGATGGCCCAGGTGCTTCTGCAGCACGTAGATGCTGCCGCCCCGTTCGAGGTAGCGGATCGCGAACTCGTGGCGCAGGCCGTGGAAGCTGAGACGTGGCACGCCCTTGTGCTTCATTATCCTGGTGATCTGCTTCGCCCACAGTGCCGACAGGTGCTTGATGGGTTCGGCCTCGTGGTTCGTCAGCACCCGGGCGTCGGGCGTGAACTTCTTGCACTCCGCAATCTCGAAGCCCAGGCCGACCGGGAACCGGATCACCCGAGGGATCGAGGTCTTGGTCCTGCGGATGAAGATCTGATAGCCGTCGTCGGCCGCGGCGATGTCGTTCCAGGTGAGCGCGACGATCTCCGCCTGCCGCATCCCGGTCGTCAGTGCGAAGTCCATGGCCTGCTGCAGATAGTAGGGCAGGTTATCCCGGATGACCTCCATCTGGGCCGGGGTGAGCCGGTTGAACGGCTCCCGCATCTCCTTCAGGAACTTGCTGTGCTCGTCGCGATAGATGGAGAAGGCGTTCGGGAACTTCTGCCCTTTGGTACGGGCCGCCTGGAACACCAGGGATCCGACATCCAGGTCGCGGTTGATCGTCGCGATGGTGTTCTCGTGTTCGAGCCGGCAATGCTCGATGAAGTTCGAGATGTGGGTCTCGTCGATCTCGTCGAGGCCCAGATTGCCCATGAAGGCGACCAGCTTCTTTTTGGAACTGCCGTACCGTTTCACGACGGTGGGCTTGACCGTTGCCGGCGCCACCTTGTCGATGTAGTGGTCGGCCGCCTGCTCGAAGGACCAGACATCCGTGGTCTTCTCGCCGAAGGCCCGGATCTCGTAGGCCCGGTCCTCTAGGTCCCGCGCCCGCTCGTTTGCCACCTTCTTGTTACTTGTCCGAAGGGACAACTCTTTGCGCTTGCCGGTCGTGGGGTCGGTGATTTTGACGTAATAGTTCTTGGATCCCTTGATTTTATATGGTGTTGGCATGTTGCCTGCTCCCGGTCTTGAATCCAGACGCGGAGAGCATCAGCCCGAACCGTCCATTTCCCACCCGGCCCGGTAAGCTGGGCGGCGCCGGGGAGTTCCCCCTTTGCCGCCATCCCTCTCAGCGTCACCGCCGACAACCCCGTCATGCGGGCGGCGGTTTGCAGAGAGTAACGCTCTGGGCAACTTTCGGCAAGGTCGGTCATGGATCAATTCCCATTTGGCGCAACTTCGACTCCATATCGACTCGTTTTGGGGAAGCACGGAAGAAGGCCCAGGCCAACTCTTCCAGGATGACGCCATATCGCTCCTCGAAAGCGCGCTCCCCGATGTTGTGCTGCTCGCTGTGGTGCGCCGTGCAAAGCGAGACGGTGAAGCAGTCGTGGTTCTTGTCGCTCATCGCCGGGTTCTTGTGGCCCGGGAAGTGGGCATAGGAGACGTGGGCCGCCTCGACCGGCATCTGCTGGCATCCAGGGACGGAGCAGTGGTGGCTCCGGACGAACGCCAGGTGCCCCGGCGAGCGCACACGGCCCGCCTTCGCACCTGCGCCGCCCTTCTGGATCTTAGGGGGAAGCATTGCAGCGCCCCTTTAGATCGTCGCTTCGATCTGGATGTGGATCCTGGTCTGGCCCTCCTGGACCACGCTCTGGACCTCGATGTCTGCATCGATCGCGTTGATGGCGTTCTTCGCGCTTTCCAGAAGGCTGAACACGTCGGCCAGCGTCGGATCTTTGGTCGGCGTCTTGAAGGCCAGGCCGCCCGTGTTGCTGAACAGGTCCCCTGCCGGCGGGGTGATCTTGCCGGCCGGCTTCACCCGGAAACCCGGGCCGTCCTGGACCGCCTCGATGACCACATCGGGATCAACGGTGCGGACATCCAGGTTCGGCGCCGGCTCCGCCGTTTCGACGGTGGCGGTCTCTTCCTGTGCGGGCTCTTGGACAACAGATTCCACGGCTTCGGTCTCCTCTTCGGGCATCTCGTAGTTGATGGGGCCGCGGTATCTCTCCGAACGGCCTTCGGGATGGGCGGCAATGAGAGTGATGGCGCTCGGGCTCATATTGAGCCGCCGGGCTATGCTCGACGGCTGCTCACCCACATTCAGGCGGATCTCGATGTACTGCTTCCGTTTAAGCAGGTAGCGGCTCCATTGATCAGGCCGATTCTTCGAAAAATAGCCGGTGTTTGCCCGAACCACGTCCCGATTGAACTCTGGCAGCCAGTCGAGGTCGATCCGCTGCAGCATCTTGTAGAGCAGGTCGCAGGCTGCCTGGCGCTGGTCTTTAACCTGCTGCTTCGGATCCGGCTTCGGGTCGGCCGTCGGCCGGGCTGATGCCGTGGCGGTCGGTTTGATGTCGGGTAATCCGCTTCCTGGAACTTGGAGGCTGCAGCCTCGTAGCTTGGAACGAAGACCGGGACGAACACCTTGTCGCCCTCGATTTTGATCCGGACAAAGTTGCCAGTAATCATGTGCGCACTGAGGAGTTTCGGCGGAAGTTCGACGGAGATCCGATCCTCGTGTTCTTTCACCAGAATCGACCCGACCTTACGCCCGCGGGCGGCCGGTTGAAGAACGATGCCCTGCTTCGGGAGGATTTCGAGCGCCAACCGGTCAGCCCCTTCGCCGAAGATCTGCGTGAACAAGTCCGAATCGAAGTAGACGATGGTGCGCGTTTGATCCGCGTAGATCTTCACTCGCTCATCAAGAGCCGTTGCTGTCATCCTGCTTCTCCATGCTGCTGTTGCACACCGGGCAGACGCTGGTGTGGTCGCGGAGGGCCTGCAGGTAGCGCAGCCCTTTCGCGGTAAGGCTTCGGCCCCGCTGGGTGTATCGCTGGCTGGCGATCATCCCGTAGTCTTCGAGGGCTTCGAGCAGGGTGTGAACCTGGGCCTTGGCCTTGATGCCGCAGTGATCGCCGAGTTCCTGCAGGGTCGGGGCCTTGCCTTCGAGGGCCATCAGTTCGGCGAGGCCGGCCAGGACCTCAGTTTGCTTGCGTGTCAGATTCATGTGCCAGTGCCGGGTGGTAGTTGAAGCCGAGGATCGCGGAGAGTTCGGCTTTGATCGCGCCGGGCGTCATGCCAGGCCAGATCCTGGTTGCGATGATGTCGAGGGCTCGGGAAAAGAAGTCCTCGAACTCGGCCGCCGGCATGGAGCCTTCCGACATGCTGCGCGGTCCCCACACGAGGGAGCCGTCCAAGGTCGGCTTGGCTTCGACGTAGCCGGCGGCCATTTTGATGGCGTCAGACACCGCCTCTTTGGTCTGGAAGACCGGGTTTTCTTGGCTCTCTACAATCATCCCCATCAGCACCCAGTAGAGTCGGTGTTGTTTGATGTTCCGCGGCCGGTGAATGGACACCAGCACGTCGTCGTATTCCTTGAGCCGTTGAATGAGGTCTTCGGCCTCGGGATCTACCGGGTGGAGAACGAGCCCCACCCGGCGGAAAAGTGCTGTTTGGCGCATCAGTGCCTACCTTTACCTCCACTAAAAACGCCGAAGCGTGGCCCCCGGAGGCTTTGCACCCGGTCCTGGCGAACCCAAAAGCCAAGACGCGCAGGCAGGTAAGCGTCGAACCGTCCCTGATGCTGGGACAGTCGGAAGTGGGGAGCCTTGTTCAAAAAGGAATCTCATCGTCGAGATCACCCCGCGGCGGCGGTGCGCCATAGCCA
The DNA here is from genome assembly GCA_024743275.1 of Alphaproteobacteria bacterium. Classification (GTDB taxonomy): domain Bacteria; phylum Pseudomonadota; class Alphaproteobacteria; order JANSWW01; family JANSWW01; genus JANSWW01. Next base: position 315,255 of record JANSWW010000001.1, on the reverse strand, counting down.
TCGTTCGGGTGCTGCGGCGGCGGTCCCTGATGATGCTGCGGCGGCGGGCCCTGGTGCCCATAGGGCGCCTGGTCCTGGTAGGCTTGACGGTTGCCGTAGCCGCCCTGGGGCGGCCCCTGGTGCCCGCCACGATGCCCGCCATGGTATCCACCGCCCTGGTATCCACCGCTTTGGTGCCCGCCATGGCCGCCGTGACCATGCCCATACCCGCCGCCGTAGCCGCCCTGCTGGTCCTTCGGTCGGACGGAGCCCGACATGACCAGCTTAGACCCCTCCTTGCCCCACCAGCCATTCAGCCAGTATTCCCGGCCGTCGATGTTGATCGAGCCCTGCACCTGGGCAGAGTTCGGCCCGTTCGGACGGTCGTTGTGGAACAGCTTGAAGCGGTTGGTTTCGTCGTACTCACGGCTCATGGCCTGCTCCTCAGATGCTGTCGGCGTAGCGAGTGCCGGGGCGATCAAACGAAGCTTCGATCGCCGGCAGCTTGGTCTTGGTGGAGATCCGACTGACCATGGCCTCGACCTCCGCGTCCTCGGTCTCGTCCAGTTGGAAGATCTCGTAGCCGAGGCGCAGTTCGCCGTCGTTCTGCCGGAAGCGGAACCGAACCAGCACGTCAACGGCAGGTCCGCCGCGGAAGATCGGCAGGCGCAGGCCAAACAGGTCAGGAACCTCCCGCTCCGACTTGGCGATGTTCGCCTGGACATCTTCCTCGCGCTTGAGAACGACGCCGCCGGTCTTGAGGTTGTTGACCTCCTGGTACTGGGCCTTCCGCGACACCTTCAGGTTCGTGGACAGATCGAGCATGTCGGCCTGACTGGGCGTGAGCCCGGAGTTGCCCTTCCAGGTGAACTCGACCTCGGCGATGTCGGGGTAATTGTCCTCGATGAACTGCGCGAAGTCGGCCTGGCGCATCATCGCGCCATTGGAGGCAGTCCACTTGGCCCAGTTCACAGAGAAGGTGGGTTTGTACGTCACCAGGTGCGCGCCATGCCCCGGCTTCTCGCCGTGGTCGTCGAGGATCGCTTGGAAGACGGCCATGTGGACAAGGCTGCCCTCACTGTCCCGCTTCGTCGGCGTGTAGTAGAGGCGCGAACACGGCTCGACTCCCATCGCGGTCACATAGCCGATCATGCCGTCTTCACTGTGGGCCGTGACGCGGCCGCGCTTTTCGGACGGGTGCGGCTCGAATTTCTCCATGGACGTGATGCCCATGGAGTTGGGGATCGCAATCAGCGGCGTGGCGTTCGTGCTCTTGAACGCCTTTGTCGCCATGCGATCCATCAGCATCGAAAGAGCCTCAATCATTGACGGCCTCCCGCTTCACGACCTTCGGCAGATCCATTTCGGTCTGGTTCGGATCGTTACGGACGAGGCCGCCGCCGGCCGTGGTGAAGAAGTGCGTTGCGGAGCGCGGCGGTTCCGGCACCTTGGACTTGATCTCGTTCTCGACGAGCACCGAACCCTCGGCATTCGGCTTCACCTTCAGTTTGATGGTGATCTCACCGACCTTGCCGGTCTCCTGGACGCCTTCCACGACTTCGTGGAGACGGTCGCCCATTTCCTGGTACGTGCTCTGCCCGAGAGAGCGGAGCACATCTGCAAACGGTTGGCTCATTGGCCTATCCTCCTGTTTGGGCTGGTGCGCCTTCTGCGATGAGGGCGCGGATGTTGTTCATGGTCTCCGAGAAGCGGGATGCCGCCTCTTCACTGAGACCGCTGAACAAACGCTGGATCTCCGCGCTGTTGTGGTCGCGCAGCATCTGCCGGTCCCGAGGGTCGGCAACGCTCAGACCAGTTTGGAGCGCATGGAGAAACTGGGCCGGGCCTACGACGACCTGCTGGCCACCCTGAAGGTCCCGGTAGGTGTAGGTCGCCGGCGGGGGCGGAGGCTGCTGGCTCGCGCCACCGGTCGGGGCGCCGGGCGGCATAGCCCGCGGGGCCGCAGGGGGCGGCGGGGACTGGACCGGATCGCCGCGCTGCGACTTGGGCGCGGCATCGCGCCGGGTGTCCTGCCCCTTGTTGCCGTCGTCATCCTCCTCGGCCGAGATGCCGGCGATGGCGGAGAGCGAGTAGCGGCGAGCATAGGTGATGTCGGATCCGCGCTCTTGCGTCCGCTTGTAGGGCGGGAGCCGGTAGTCGGACTCCAGCGTGCCGCCGTCCTCGTGCATGACGATCGTTCGCAGGAACTCGGCGCCATGCTGATCGACCTGCAGGACTTGCGCGATGGCCAGCCCCTTCGCGGTGAAGACCGGCCGCACCGCATCGAGAACGGCCGACAGGTCAGCGTATTTGCTGCCGTGATAGGTGTTCTCCTGGTTCGGCTCGACGTTCTTGATCTCGGCTTGAGCGGCGACCAGGGCCGCGTACAGCGCCTGCTGGGGGGTGCGTTCAGTCTTTGCTGTCGCCATCACTGGCCTCCTTCGGCGCGGATGCCTTGTGGTCTTTGAGGGAGAGGGTGCCGGTCTTGGCACGGACGACCTGGACGCCGTAGCCGTAGGCTTTCTTGGCGTCGCTCGGGATCAGCTTCTTGAGGCCGTCGGCGGCCTCGTCGGTCGTCTTCTTGAGGTCGGCGGCCTTGATGCGCGCGTCGAGCCAGGCGGCGGCGTGGCTGCCCCACTCGTTGCTGCCGGTCATATCGACCTCGCGCAGGGCTTCCTCGCGCGCCTCCTTGGCCGCCTCGGTCGTCTCCGGAGCAGCGCCATTCGGCGGCACGTCGCGTTCAACGAAATCCCAGAACCAGGCCGCCCGATCGATCAGCGAAAGCTGATAGTCGATGTTCGCCGGCACAATGGTGTGCTTCCATTCGAGCGTGCCGAAGAAGACGGAGAGCCAGCACTGGCCATATCCGGACACCAGCAACTGGTGCTGACACTGGCCGTAATAGGTCTCGAAGACCTTGCCCATGTCCGAGAACTGGTTGACGTGCTTGCACTCAATCGGCCCGCGCGCCTCGGCGACAACGATGCCGTCGAGGTTGGCCCGCAGGAACGGGTAGTCGTGATGTGCGAAGTTCTGGGTCTGGGTCGGGTCGGTGATGACCTCGTAGCCCGTCTCCTGCATAAACCATTCGATGTTGAACGGTTCGGTAAAACTGCCCATGCGGACGGGCAGGATGTGATCTAGGTTTTCCGGCTCGCGGCGGCCGGTTTTGATTTCCCAGAGTTCTTGATAGCGCCCTTCATCGAGCAGCTTTTGGTCGGAGCCGCCTAATCCTTTGCGTCGCTCCGCGTGCCATTCCGGCGATCCTGGTTGCATGGATGGTCCCCACGTTCTTTCGTGGAACCCATGCTAACCCAAAACGCAAATTCGTCAATATAATCAGGTGAAATTTTTGCGAAAATCGCAAGTCGGCGGAGGGCCCTATATAGGCGACCCTCCCTTGCCATCAGAAATTCGTGATGGCCTGCGTGACGCGGCCATAGATGTGAATGTCGGGGTTCGCCACAATGGGCAGGTGCTCGGGATTCGTCGAGCGCGGCACAAACATGCTGCTGTCCCCGGCGTACCGATACTCCTTGATGGTCAACTGACCGTGCTCGGCCAGCAGGTACATTGCGCCCTGCTTCAGATCGACCTTGTTCGGATCGACCACGCAGACGGTGCCGGGCTTGAGCACGATGTCCATGCTGTCACCGCGCACCTGGACGGCGAAGCACTCTTCCGGCGCGGCCGACCAGATCGTCTCCTCTGTTGCCGACAGCATTTCCTCTAGGGGGCCAGCAGCGATTGATCCGATCACCTTCATCTGGCGCAGCTTGCCGTGGGTGCCGCGGATCCGTTCCGGCGGGAGCAGATCAATCAGTGATACCCCCAGGACATCCTGCAGCACGTCGAGATCCGCAATCGAAATGCGGCGCTCACCTTTGGACAGGCGGGTGTACTGTTGGGGCGACAGGTCGATTTCCTGCGCGACGGTTGCCTTATTGAGCCCCTTACGCTTGCGGAAGAACTCGATGCGTTCCGCAATATCCTTGGTTTCGAGGGCGCGCTTGCGGGTATTCGAACCGGGCGTATCCGAACCACTTCCGTCGTCGTTTGCCATCAGAAATTGCACCATGGTATCCTGCCTCGGATTAATGTTCCTATATACTTAATCATAAGATTCAGTTTTCCGCACAGAAAATTTTCCTAATCCGTTCATATTGGTGTCAATTCAGATTGCCGGTTGGCCTTTAGGTTACACCGAAACGCTTTTGTTGCCCAAAACGCAATTTATGATAACGTGCCCGTTCCACAACATCGGAATGGGTAATTTATGAAACTCGCAGATTGGCTGAAAAGTGAGGGAATCTCTCGGCGGGAGTTCTCCCGACGGTCTGGAATCCCCTATTTCTCCCTGACCCAGTGGGAAAGACGCAAGCGGCGACCAAACCTGGAAGCCCTGCAAAAACTCGACATCCATACAGACGGAAAGGTCACGCAGAGGGACTTCTACCACCTTTTGGAGAAGGAAGTCGCCGATGGCTAGAGCGAACCCCGAGGACGACATCCAAAAGGATATTGTCGAGAAACTGGCGATCCTGCTGCCGCCGGAGGTCATTGTGACAGCCGTGAACCCCAAGGGATACCGGGGAAAGGCGGCGGCCGGGCTCGCGAAGGCTTTAGGCCAGTTGGCTGGCATTCCAGATCTGACGATTCTGTTGCCAGATGGTCGATCGGTCTGGATCGAGGTCAAGGCGCCGGAGAAGTATGCCACTCCCCACCAGCGGGCCCTGCATGAAAGGATGCGCGCAATCGGGCACAAGGTCGAAGTCTGCCGGTCAATCGATGACGTGGTGAAGACCTTGGAGGGCTGGGGCGTCCCCATGCGGGGGAGGCTGGCGTAATGACCGATACAGTGGGGGTGGAGACAGAGCACGCGCTGCTGTCTGCATTGATGGAGCGGAACGCCAGGATCGAGGACTGCGGAGGGCTCAAGGGGGAGCATTTCCAAGACCCGTTGAACGGGGCAATCTTCGAGGAAGTTAAGAAACTGTACTATTCGCAGGCGACAGCCAACAGCTTGACGCTACTGCCGCGCCTTGAAGGGCTGCCCGTCGCGGAGATAGCGTTCGCCTCTGAGGGCAAGCAAGGGCTCCTTCGCTATCTGATTGAGATTGAGGGTGCGGTCCTGGTCGGGGATGCAAAGGGGTATGCCCGGATCATCCATGACCATGCCCGGCGCCGGGCCGCGACTAACACCATGAACGCCGCCCTGCTCGCCTTGGAGAAGGGTGAGTTGGACGTGCTGACCCAGGTGGCGGGCACGCTGCAAGACCTGGCGGCCGACGCTAACACCGACCGCAAGGTGTTCATCGGGGGCGACATCGCCATCGAAGTCGCTGCCCTATATGAGCGCCGCGCGAAGGGTGGCCTGGGCGGGCCAACGACCGGTTTCCGCACCATCGATGAGATGATCGGCGGGTTCGTGCCGGGGGCTGTCACCGTGCTCGCCGGCCGGCCCTCCATGGGCAAGACGGCCGTTGCATTGGAGATGGCCGTCAGGAGCGGGCAGAAGGGCGCCCGCTCGCATATCCAGTCCATGGAGATGAGCACCGCGGATCTGGCGTCGCGAGCGGCTACCTCCATGGCCGCTGTGCCGTTCGGCTGCGTGACCCGTGGCAATCTGCTGCCCGAGTTGGAGCGGCGGTATATCGACGGCCTGGACGCCTGGGACCGGCTGCCCATCGCAATCGACGAGCGCCCGGTGCAGAGGGTGGGCGATGTCCACGCCTATATCCGGCACGCCCAGCGGCACCTGGACGGCCTTGATGTCGTCTATATCGACTATCTGCAGCTTATGGGCTCGGGCAGCGAGAACCGCGTGCAGGAGATGAGCGAGATCACCAGGGGCATGAAGCAACTGGCGAAAGAGCAGGGGATCCACATCGTCTTGCTGTCCCAGCTTTCCCGTGCAGTCGAGCAGCGGGAGGACAAGCGGCCGATGCTGGCCGATCTCCGGGACTCCGGATCGATCGAGCAGGACGCCGACAATGTGATCTTCCTCTATCGCGACGAATATTACCTCGAACGAAACCCGCCCCAGCAGAAGGAGAAGGAGAGCGTCGAGAAGTTCCTGGAACGCCAGTTGGCCTGGGAGCAGCGCCTGCACGACAGCAAAGGGCTGGTTGACCTGATCCTAGCGAAGGCTCGCCAGGCCGAGACCGCGACCAAAACAATGCGGCTCGATCTGAGCCGGATGCGGTTGGGAGACGAGATATGAGTGAGATGCACTGGTTTCGCATTCATCATGGGATGCCAAACGATCCGAAGTGGCGCGTAATTGCTGCCAAAGCGCAAACATCCGTTTCGGAAGTTATTGCGGTTTGGATAACACTGATGGACCACGCCTCGCAGGCAGATGACCGTGGATCGGTGGAGCGTTTCGACGTTGAGGGGGCGGCCGTGAACCTCGGGATCGATGAAGAAGCGGTTCAGCGCATTGTCGATCAGATGGACGGCCGGGTGCTTGAAAGCCAGCGAATCCGGGCCTGGGAGAGGCGGCAGGTCAAGCGGGAACGCCCTGACGACAAGAGCACTGAGCGCACTCGGGCGTTTCGTGAACGGAAACGCCAGGAAACGCCAGGCAAGGAAGCGGAACGCCAGAGAACGCCAGAGAACGCCAGGGAACACCCAGAGGAGAGGAGAGGAGAGAAGAGAAGAGATTCTAAGTCTCCTGACGGAGACTCGTCGTCGCCTTCGGCTGCCGACGCCTTCGCAGCGTTCAAGGCCATGGCCAAGGAGGCCGGGTTGCCGGTCCCGAAGACCCTGACTGATGGCAGGCGCAAACAGATCCAGGCCATCCTGAAAAAGCACGGACCAGGCGACTGGCAGGAGATGATCGATCGGATCCCGAAGACCCCGTTCCTCCTGGGTGAGAGCGACCGAGGCTGGAAAGCCGACCTTGACTGGGTGCTCAAGCCCGCAAACTTTGTGAAGATCTGCGAGGGCAGCTATGACCGAACTGACAAACCAACATCCCCCAGTGGAGGCCGCTCTGTCGCCGACGTTGCGGCGGACTTTGCGGCTCGATACGGCAGCCTGGACGGTGCCGTTGACCTGTCCTATCCCGGTGACGGAGTTGGAGCAGGGGCTGAGAGCGGTGGAGACGGCGCTGGCGCCGGTGGCCCCCGGCTGGTTGGCCAAGCAGATCGCGACTCTGCTGCTGACCTACCAGGTGCAGGGGATGGACAAGGAAGCGGCGGACGAAGTGTTCCAGCTGTGGATGGCGGCCCTGGCGCCGATGCCCCAGTGGGCGTTGAGCCCGGCCTTCATCGAGACGGCCCGGGAGGCCCGGTTCCGGCCTGTGCCGGCGGACGTGTACCAGCGGGCGGCGGAGAAGGCGCGGACACTCACGAACGCCCGCGCACGCCTGCGGATATTGCTGCGGGTGGCGGCCGCCAATGGTTCTGATGTCACCCAAAACGCAACATGACCCTTGCGAGCGGTTTGCGATTGTGTGATTTTGGCAAGCGGATCACAGACTTGGGGAGCCGTGGATGCCGAGGGGCCGTGGGAGACACCGGAAGTTGGACGCCAAGCGTCGGCAGCCTGGACGGGCCGCCCACCGGGCCGATCCGGTCGAGATCAACCCGCACCTGCTGGCGAAGCGGCTCGCGATGTGCGGGGATCCGAACATCGACATCAACTATCCGCTTGAGGTCCTGCACGCCCGCGGGCTGATCTCGGAGGCCGAGAAGGACGCCGGGCACGCCTTGAGGGCCATGCGGAAGGGGTTGTTCGGGGATACGGGCTGCAAGATCCAGCGATACGGGCAGCCGATCTATTTCCGGGAGCAGTCGGACGCGAGCCTCCGCAAGTTGAGGGTCGATTACGACCAGGCCCTGGCCGAGGTCCGGAAGGCGGGGAGGATGGCGGTGCGGGAGGTCGAGCGGGTGGCCGTCTTCCTGGAATGGCCCGAGTGGTTTATCGAGCAGACGAATGTGGGGATGCACGGGAAGCGGCAGGATGCGTTGAAGGCCGGTCTGCGGTGCCTGGCGAAGCACTTCGGTTTCGCCGCTCGGGAGTCAGCATCGTGACTTGCTTGAAGGCCGGTTTTCCTGGTAGGTTACACGAAATTCATACTGCCCCTCGTGCGTTCGCCGGGGGGTTTTTGCGTTGAGGTCCCATGACTGACGAGCCGATCGACGACGTGCGCCTTCGCCTCGAACTGCTGCGGGAGGCACAGAAGACCGCGCGCACGCCCTATGAGGCGGTGCGGGATGCCTTCGAGATGTACGTCTTCGTCACGACGGGGATGATTGATGTGGAGTTCGTGCAGGCGGACCCAGCCGACCATGAGGAGTTGCCGGGCGAGCACCCGGTCGCCAAGCATTAGGCACAAAAAAAGCGCCCCCCAGCCGAAGCCAGGGGGCAGTTTGGGGGAGGGGCTAGGCCGCCTTATCGCGGCTGTGTTGGGCTATGAAGGCGTCCAGATCGAAGCAGTCCACGACGTGCCACTCGTGTTCGTGGCTTTCGCGGACTTCTTTGGCCGTCTGGTCTTCATCGGCGCGCCATTCGGCCATTTTCTGGCGGCACAGTTCTTCGGCCTGGTCGTGGTTCTCGGCCTCGACGACGGTGCCGTAGCTGCCGCCCTCGGGCCAGTTGTCCCAGGTCATGGTGACGTAAAAGCGGGTCATGCTGCGCCCTCCTTACCAATCAGGTTCTTCTCTCGCAGATGCTCCACGGCCAGGGCTTCAGCGTCTCCCTCGTCACGGTCGGACTCGGCCGCGAGGGCGACGAAATCGCGGATGACCTCGATGTCTTCCGCGGCCAGGTTCTCAATGATCCAGGAAGCGTCGTTCTTGTCGTATTTCTCCCTGAGAGCGTCCATTGCTTCCTCGAACAAGGAGTCGATGTCGCCCGTTTCCTTGGCGACGTGAACCCGAGCAGCCTCCTGGGCGAATTTGGCATCTACGATTATGTAGCGGCCAAAGCCGTCCAGTTGCTCGATCAGTTCTTTCCGCTCTTGAGCGACGGCCTCGTCCTTGGTCAGTTCTGACTTGAAGGCGGTTTCGTCGCGATCCTCATGCCCGCAATCCAGGCACAGTGTCATGTTGTTGGCGTCGGGAACGATTTCGCCATCGATCTCGCTGGCTTCCTCGTTGAGGAGCCAGTGCCCTTCCTGGACCACGCGATGGGCGATCCGGTTGCTGCCGCACTTCGGGCAGCGGTAATGGGTATCGGTCATTGGTCATTACTCCTGTGATGTGAAGGTAGGGACCTATCAGCATGTCAGGAGCGGGCCGCAGTTGTGGGTTACGAGACCCAGGCGGCGATCTGGAAGACGAGCCCCGCCAGGATGAGAACGGCGGCGACTAGGTAGATGATGGACCGAATCCATTCGATCATGTTGGCCTCACGTCGTAGACCTCGGTGACAGAGCCGTCGCGGTCGATAACCGTGAAGGCCGGTGGCGGATCCCCGTAGAAGCCAGCCATCTCGGCCAGCCGTTCCTTGAAGATCCGTTCGAAAATACAGGTTTCCAGGCTCACGTCACCCTCCGCGAACGTCAGGATCAATCGGCAATCCGGATTGACCCAGATGCCGAAGTAACTTCCGTCCTGGCGGGTGTCAAACTGCTCCCAGCCGGTGCGGGGTCCGCACGGGCCGAAATCGAAATAGTAGCGGTCGGTGCCGCTGAAATGCGCCCGGTAGATGCCGCAGCCGTCTGTGGTGCGGGTGAACGTCGCCTCGCGCTTGCGTTCGAGGCGCATGAAGGCTTCGAGTAGCTTGAAGCCGGTGTTATTGGTGCTCTTGGTCATGGTCGGTGCTCCTGTGAAGGCAGCCCGCCCCTGACATGCTGATAGGGTTCAGACAGAACAGCCCAGGGGAGCCGCCCGGTTGCCCAGGCGATCCCCCTAGTTGGTGGTTAACCCTCTTCCCACTCGTAAGTGGGCAAGCCCTCGATCTCCGGTGCCTCGCTATCGAACAACACGTAGTCAGCGCCTTGTGCTTTGGCGAAATCGAGCACGGCCTTCAGGTCATCCGGTGTCGGGGTGAATGATAGCCCCGACACATGGACGAAATACCCATGCGGCCCGGCCATGACGGGCGAGGCGTTCATCGTAGCCTCGATGCCGTTGGCCTCCTGTTCCAGCGCGTCCGCCGTGTCGGGCGAGATGTGGCTGGTCGAGCAGTCCAGGAATGGACGCAGCTTTGGGGCGCTCATACCGGCACCTTGTAGGCGGCGTTCACGACCTTGGCGGCCAGGGTCTCCGATTCCTCGTCGTCGCGGTCCTGCCAGCCATAGAACTTGCCGTTCAGCTTGGCGCACCACTGGACGATATTGTCGGTGATCCGTTCCGACATATGGAACATTTCGACGCCTCGGTGACGATGCCATCTGGCAGGCGGCAGGCACTCCAACAGGTCGAACCACCGCTCCTCGGTGATCTCCTCGGGGCGCGTGATGAGCGACTGATGGTAGGCGTTCAGCTTGTCGGTGAACTGCTCGTCGGTCAGCACTTCGATCGGGTCCTGAGACTCGGCGATGTACTCCTCGACGGTGAGCCCACCGGAATAGGCGACCGTGCCATTCGGCGTTGTGTAGCTTGTGGCAAAGCCGCGAAACGGCTGATCCTTGCGGATAAGCCAAAGGGGTTTGTACGGTTCCATTGGTCAGTCTCCTGATAGGAACGGGCGAGATTGCCCGCTCCCCTGGACTGTCCTGTCTGGCTATTCCGTCTCCCTGGCGGATCGGCCCGGTTTCCCTCCGGGCCGTCCTGTTACTTGGCCGACAATTGAGCGCGGCACCGCTCAAGCAGCTTGTCATGCGTGTTCTCGGCGCCGACCGGGTAGTTGATACGCGCCCACAGGCACATGACCTCTTCGGCCCAGGTAGGCCGCATGGCGCCGGGATTTGCAGCGTCATCTAGAGTGTCCGGGATGTCGTTAAACTGCGGCGCGTGCTGGCTGTAGAAGTTGACGATGAACTCCTTAGGCCGCTGCACTTCGTTGTACCAGTCGAGTGCGGCCTCATAAGCATCCTCGCTGGCGTAGGTGAACGCCATATCCCGGTGGTTCTCCCACTCTTCCTCGTCGGCAAACATGAACAGGCTCTCGCGGCTCTGGAACGGCGTGATCGTGTGCGGGTGATCAACCCGCCACTGGTTGTTGATGGTGTCGTTGAGCGTGTAGCCCTCTAGGCCCTCAAACTCACCGGCCAGCACATCAAGCACGCCGTTGATCGTGTCCAACTCGGCTTGCGTGAAGCCTTCGGTGTTGTCCATCGTCCACATTGGTCAGTCCTTCCTTCCTATCCGAAAACGATGTCATCGAGCACGAGCATCTGGACGATGCAATCGGCGCTGTTGGCGTCGAGATTATCGTCAAGCCAGTCCTTGATGAACCACTTATCGGGGTGATCCGAAACGACGGCGGCGAGCCGGTTGCACGCCAAGGCGACGGTGAACGCCATCTTGCCGCTGTGCTCGCCCTCGTGGTCGCGGTTCGGGTCCTCGTATTTGATCTCGAACACGTTGTTGGGGTTTGCCCAGAAAGCGGGGTTGCCCCACCAGACCACATTTTCGGCGCCCGGATTGCTGGCCCGCCAGTCCGTGATGGCTTTGGCGGAACCGATCCAGGCGCGGCTCATGTCGCCCTCCAAGGCGGTTGTGAGTAGGTCGGACACCATTTCAGCGGTAATCGCGACCTGGATAGTTGCGGTACTCATTGGTCAGAGTCTCCTGGTTTGGATGGGCTTGATTGCCCGATCCGCCAGGAAGACGGAATAGCGTGATGCAGACCCTTGTGGGAGCCGCCCGGTTGCCCGAGCGGTCCCCCTGTTACGCGGCCTTGGCCGTTGCTTTCGGCCGATCGATCAGCCAATCCGGGATGGGCTTTTCGGCGGCCATCCCCTCGTCGGACCCCCACCTCATGGGCATGAGAACGCCCAAGAAATCGGGGTGATCGTTGCGAATCACCATCGGATGGCCGTTGGATTTAGCGAACATGCGGATCGCATGGCCGCCTCCGTCCTTCTTCGGCTTCTTGCAGTCTTCGGTGAACGCGAAATCGCCGACACAGCTGGCATTGAAGCCGGGGTTGTGCGGTTTCCAATCCGTCCAGTCCATCGGGACAACCCGTTCCCAGGCGGGGAAAGAGCCATCGATGACACGCCCACACATGCGTTCGAGCGCCATGGACAGGTTGCCGTCCCTGACAGCGTTGTGGGCCTCGATGGCGTTGTCGGCCAGCATGAGATGCACATCGCCATCGTTGACGACGACGAACATCGTGCCGTTGCTCGGCTTCTTGGCGGCCAGGGCCGCCTTGATGGCCCTCGGCTCCAACTGGGCCGGGGTATCGTTCCGCCAACCTGGCGAGGCGATGGCCGTCGGATCGTTGAAGATGCCCAGCCGGTGCCCATCGGTGGCACAAAGGAAGGCGCCCGTATTGTCCTCGCGAAAGCGCAGATTGACGCCTTGCAGGTAGTAGCGGGTCGCTTCCTTGGACGTGAACCGGTGAAGCATGGCCATTTTGGCCGCGTCGCAAACGAAATAGGTGCTCATGGTCAGTCTCCTGTGAAGGAACGGGCTTGATTGCCCGCTCCCACAAGAGCCTGCATCTGTGATCCATCAGCCTACGGGAGCGCCCAGGCGGTGCCTGGACGGTCCGGTTAAGAGTTGAGCCATTCCTCATAGGTCTTGAGGGGTCGGCCCGTCGTGATGTCGATCCCGTTGCCGTCATCGGCGCAGGCGAGATAGATGTCGTATTCGTCCTCATTCGAGCTGCGAAGCCGGGTTTGAATGTTGGCTTGCGCCTCGATCAAGGCGTTGTCGCGTTCTTGCGACATCGCTCATTCCTCCCAAGGCGAGAGGAGAAGGCGATATGAGCCATAGCCCACCAGTCCGCCGGCCGTGCCAGTTGCGGCAAGGACAACGCTGGTCGGATATGAGCCGGTCATCGATATGCCGACCGACATGCCCACCACGGAAGCGGTGAGCAGACTGGCGGCAACGATTGCGATGTAGACCCTCATGCCACGTCCTCCCGCTTGCTTTCCAGGCCGCCAGCGGCGATCCAGGCCGACACGCGGTCCGGACTACCCCAGCACTCCGACGGGGCGTAATTCCAGAACCACGCCACCCACTCAAAGATGAGCCGGGAGTTGTTGGAGTCGGCCCGAGCGCAAGCTTCCTTCAGGTCGTTGGAAGCCAAGGCCGTGAGGAAGCCGCCCATAGGAACGCCTTGCTCGATGTAGCGTTCGATCCCGCCTCGCATGGCGAGGTTGGGGATCAAATGATAATTGATGATTGTGCTCATGGTCAGTCCTCCGGAATGGACGCGGCCAGAATTGGCCACGCTCCCGAAGACTGACGGATCACACACTCACATCTCTTCACGGGAGCGCCCCGCGCGAGGCGGGACGGTCCTGGTTAGGTGAACCGACTGGGCTGCACGATTTCGTACATCACCCTGTTGCCAACGGCGACGGGAACGTATTTGAACCGCACGCCTTTCAGGCTGCTGTACCGCTTGCGCCACGCTCTAACGGCAGCTTTGGCCGCCGTCAAAGACGGGTAGACAGATTTCACGTCAGGCATTGGCTTGCCCTCCGTGGAGGCTGGTCCAGAGAGCCGGCTTGTTCATGCAAGAACGCGCGCCGATCATCTCGCCATCAGCGTAGCGGCGCACCTCGACGCTGGCGCCGACGCCCAGATCGCGGAGGAACAGGACAGTATCGGCGGCATTGCCCTCGAACGCGGGCTGCGGATCGGCACGCACCATCGTCGATGTCGTGCCATCGCGGCACACCGGTCCGATCTGGCGATGGCAGTTGTGAAACACCTTGAAGGTCATATTGGTCATTGGTCATCTCCTGCTAGGACGCGGCCAGGATGGCCACGCTCCCGAGAAGAGACGCGAGTGAATGAGACAGGACAGTCTATCGGAACGCCCAGGCATTGCCTGGACGGTCCATTGGTCAGGTGTGGTTCGGTGTGCCGAAACGGATGTAAGCGTGTGTCGCTCCCGGCTCTAGGTCGGCGGCCGCGTGATCCACGATTTCGCGGACCTCGTGTGCTTCATCCCGCAAGAAATCCTCGCGGATGGGCTCGCCACTCGGGTCGCGGTGCTCGATCACCCAGCCGTTGCCGTACTGCGACATGGCTCGGATGCTTACGTTTTCCACGCCAATGCAAACGGTCGTCCCGTCGGGCCGCGTCCGCTCCCAGACATTCCCGCCACAAGCGGGGAAGTCGATCAGCGTGTTCATGGTCATCGTATCAGTCATTGGTCAGTCTCCCGTATGGACGCGGCCACCATGGCCACGCTCCGAAAGACTGTCCCGTCTCGTCACCCAGGCAGGCAGTCGGCGCTATCGCGTCCTGCCCAGGTCGCCAGCCCGCGCCGCACAAGTGCAGCCGAACTGGCCTTCGGTGGGGTGCGGTGGCTATCGCCTCGTTCAGAGCCCATGACCAGAACATAGCCAAAGGTTGCCCAAAACGCAACATATCAATCCGGGGCGGGGAGTAGACCATCGCCAATCGCAATCATCATCACCCATAAGGAGACACACACCATGTCCAAAGCCGAGGAAGCACTCAAGCCACTCACCGGCAAGCAACGCGCATTCGTCAAAGCCTACTGCACGGAAGCCAACCGCAACGCCACGGAAGCCGCGCGCCTGGCCGGATACAGAGGCAACGATCCAACACTCAGGGCCGTCGCTAGCGAGAACCTAACCAAAGCTAACGTCGCCGAAGCCATCGAGGCATACCTGGAGGAGCTGACCACGCCATCCAGGATCACGTTCAAGGGGATCGAGGAAAGACTGGCCAAGATCGCCGACGACAAGGACACGCCAGCGTCGGCCAAAGTCGCAGCAATCAACAGCATCAAGGCCATGCATGGTTTCGACGCGCCCACCAAGACGGAGAGCGGGAAGCCGGGCGAGTTCGACCGGATGTCCAACGTCGAGCGCATCCAGGCGATCATCAAGCGGGCGACTGGACTGACCATCACGAAGGAGCAGGCCGAGGCGATGGTCGATGCATCCGAGGAGGAGCATGGGAAGGAGAAAGATCAACCAGAGACAGCACAGTAGGTCTGACGAACCGCCAACCAGCCAGCAATATCAACAGGTTAGGCCCTCACTTCGGACACTCTTCGGACAGATCGGCGCCACGTCGGGCCATTGATCGGGCGAAGGGGCCATCGCCTCGCCACGGCGCGGACTGGCCAGCAGGGCAGGGGCATCGACCCCCCGCCCCCCCCCTTTCGGATGGGACCCATCCAGGGGCCCCATACGGCCCCACCCCCCGTTACCCCCGTCCATTCTGCGCCAGCCACCTACCTATGCGCGCAGGGGCCCCAAGGCTACCCCCCATTTTCCCGGTGATTTACCTACCTGTGCGCGAATGTGCTGGGAAATGGCTTGGAATGGCCATGTGAATGCTTGCCCAAAACGCAACTATCTGGCTATGATGCGTCTGTGCATTGCGAAATTGGCAACGTGGGGTCGCCGATGACAAATCAGACATATTGCTACGACGACGCGCACCGGATGGCCTCGGAGCAAGGTCGTCGCTTCAAGGCTCCGTCCTTTGGGGCTAGTTGGGTGCTGGAACCGTTCGAGAATAACTCGCACCTCAAGCTGACACGTCCTGGCCACCTGACTGTTGAATATGCCCCGCCTGCTTCTGGCTGGGTCGAGGTCAAGCCCAAGCTGACCGGGCTCACCTTCGGTGAGGCGTTGGAGCAGATGGTGCGCCATGGGCGTTGGTGCCGTTGCTCGGCCACCTACACCAATCAAGTGGACCGTGCCTATCGTTGTGACGACGGGCATGTGATCTGGATGTTCAAGGTCACGTCCCCGCACAAGCGATCCTTCGGCGGGTTCTCTCAGAAGGAGATGGACGCGACGGATTGGGAGACGGTGGATGACTGATCTCCTGGGGCACATCAAGGCTGGCGGCGCGGTGAAGCACGCCAATGGCACGCCGATCGAGACGGCCGCCGCGTTTCCGAATGCCGTGGACTATCAGATCATCGCTCTGACCGATGGCGAGACGACGCCGCGGATGTACCCGGCCGATGGGATGTCGGGTCGGGGTGCTGGCTGGAACATCGTGCCGGCTGTGAAGGTGGAGCGGCGGGTCTGGTGGATTACGAAGACCGTAGGCCCGGCGTTCAAGGTGCCTGCTTTTGAGGACCAGCAGGACGCTGTTCAGCACTGCCACGGGCTCAACATGAACTTCTCGACGGAGATGCCGAAGGTCCGCGAAGTCCTGCCCGGCGACATCGACCCGGATGCGGCTTTGGACCTCTGCAATGCGGTCAAGGACCTGGTGCTTGGCAAGGCTGTGCTGACCGACGCCGACCGGTCTTCCATTCGCATCCTCGTGGAACGAGCGGAGGGCGGGAAATGACCGAGAAAGAAAAGCAAACGTGCGAGTGCATCGCTGCGACCCTGGGCGTGTTCGGTGCCGTCGTCGTCATCATCGGCCTGTTGGCCTTGGCGATCCGCACCGGGGCTCTGTTGCTCGACGCCGGCGGGTTCTGGGCGCTGTTCGCCTACCTGATGGTCCTCGGACTGGGCGCCGTTGGCTCCGCCTTCTTCATCTCTCTGAAATGGGGTGTCCGCAGTGACTGATTTCAACCTGCTCCACGCCTTCGCCCCGCTGTTGGGCGGTGTCCAGCACAAGGGTGACGGACAGATCCGCGCCGAGGAGCGGCTGGCCGAGAAGCGGGAGGCGAACAAGAAGATCCCGCACCACGGCAACCCCGTGACCCGCCAGGTGCTCCGCGCCATGGAGCGCACCGAAGACAAGAAGGGCTGGCGGGATCGCCGCCGGCGCCGGGCCGAACGCCGGAAGGCGGCCAAGGCCGCTGAAAGGATGGCCGCGTGATGGCTATGCCGAAGTGGACCATGACCACCCAAAATGGGTTCCACGAGGAGAAGGTGCTGCCCGGGTTCGGCGCGGAGACCGACGGGGAGGTCGAGACAAGGACCTACGAATACTGGAACAAGGTCTTCAGTTTTGGCCTGGCCGACGACCAGGAATATGCGGCCGCGCAGGGGAAAGCCTTCAAGGCGTATGTGGAGGCGGCCTACCAAATGGAACTGCTCTCCATGCCGCTCGACGTGCCCAGGTACATCCGCAAGGGGCCCGAATTTGAGGTCGTCGATAACCCGCTCGCCAACAACCGGGTCATCAGAGGCACCTACCGGGTCAGCCGCTATGCCGCCGAGGATGAGCGGAAACAAGCCGACCTTGGCCTCGTGGGGCTCATGCCATGACCGAGATCCGCAAAGCATCGGACTGCTGGTGCCCGCATGTGCGGCTTTGGTCGCCGGAGGGCCCGTCAAATGCGTTCAGAATAATGAAAAGAAATTCGTCTGACAGCACATGCATCGGCTCCAAGTGCAGCCAGTGGGCGGCCTTCGATGAGAGTTACATCAGCGACAAGCGCAACCTGCGCGCCAACAAGCCAATGCCGAAGGGGGATAGCGAAAAATACGGGTGCTGCGGCCTGACGCTAGGCTGGGGCCAAGTCATGGAGGACCGGTGATGGACCTCCTGACCTATGCCGCCGGCAAGACGGACACGTCACGCGAAGCCTTCGAAGGCGTGGACGCGCGGACACTTCGGGATCAGGCGCTTGCCGCCATCAAGAGGGCGGGCCCGATCGGGCTCACCGCCGATGAAACCGCAGACCGATTGAGCCAACACTACGGCTCGATCCGCCCTCGCTGCACAGAATTGAAGCTGTCAGGGAAAATCATCGACAGCGGCCAGCGGCGCAAAAACAAAAACGGCAAAAACATGATCGTATGGGTGGCAGCATGAAAGACATGATTGCGGGCCTGTTGGCCTATGTTGTCGTCCAGATGGGCGGCCCCGTTCCGGACTATGACGTGAAGGTCCGGAAGTACGAGCAACAGGAACTCTGCCAGATGGTCGCGGGGCGGCCGTGTGACGCCGCGTTCGGGGAAGAGGTCCTGGGCACCTATTACCTGGGCACCGGTCATATCGGCCTGGACCAAAACCTCGACCTGAACGACCCGTTCCCGCAATCGATCCTGCTCCACGAACTGGTCCACTACGTCCAGGACACCCGGCTCGACGATTACGCCTGCCTCGGCGACCGCGAGCGGGAAGCCTACGAGATCCAGATCAAATGGCTGGAAGAGAAGCACGACATCGATGCGTTCGGTGACGGCTACCTCCACGGCCTGTGGACCGTCTCCCAGTTCATGCTCGGCTGCGAGGACGGGCAGGCATGGAGCCCAGGTCAATGAGCAATCGCATTCCCGACGTTGCCATCGTCCACATCACCGGACAGACGGCCACCCTCAACATCTACCGGTACGACGAGCACCGAGTCGAGCAGATCGAAATCAATGAGCGCGGGCTGTTGAAGCTGAATGCCGAAATCGGCGCCGCCCTCGGCAAGATGGAGGTCGCACGGTCCCGATGAGCAAGCGTGCATACATGGAAGGCATGATCGATGTCGGATCCCGCATCGCCAAGAGCGAGCGGGCCGCCCTTCGGAAGGCCATACGCCGGGGCGACGATGTATCCGCAGCGGAGTGCAAAGCGGCAGCCGAACACTTCGAGGCTGTTGTCGCCCGGTACAAGCGGGATCTGCCGAACCACCCGCCGAAGCTGCCCAAAGCCCATGGCGGAACAGGGTGGTCGATATGAGCGATACCGCGATGCTCGGCGCATCCCGCTACGCGCGGGAGCCGGATGACTTCTACAGGACGCCCGCATGGGTGACGGAAGCCCTGCTTCGGCGGCTGATCCTGCCGTTCAATGCAAAGGTATGGGAACCGGCCGCCGGCGATGGCGCCATCCTGGACGTGCTCGAAGGCAACGGCCTCAACACCTACGGATCGGACCTGAACCCGCAGCGCCACGACATTGTGCTGGGCGACTTCCTCGAAGACGACCTCAGTGCGCCGCCGGGGATCGACGCCATCATCACCAACCCGCCGTTCAAGATCCTAGACGACTGGGCCCGGGCAACCCTGCGCCGTTCCGATCATTGGCGTGTGCCGGTCGCGCTCCTGGCCCGCCAGGAATGGGACTGCGCGGCCAAGCGATGGGACCTCACGAGTAGCCTGGCCATGAAAATCGTTCTCACTAGCCGCCCGATCTGGTTCCCCGACCGCGAACTGAAGGCGAGCCCGCGCCACAATTACGCCTGGTACGTCTGGAAGCCCGGGCACACCGGCCCCGCCCAACTGGTCTATGAGGGGAGGGAGGCGTGACAGAACAGCCGAAGCATCACACCAATGGAGTCTCACCTGACCATGGCGGGGTTTCGGCTCGCCCCGGTGTCCATCCCAACGCCGGGGCAAACCAATCCAAGCAGCCCATCGTTGTCCGCAACCCGGCGCCGGTCGTCGAGACCATGCAGCCGGGAGACATCGTGACCTGCGTGAACGGCCATCACCTGTTCCGGGTCAACGAAGCCTTCGGACCCGGTGAGTTCTGGTCCAGCAAAGTCCAACTGCTCGAAGCATCACCGCAGATCGGCGCACCGGCCGTCTGCCAAGTCTGCGGGGAGCAATGCACCCCGCCATACCAGACCAAGACCATAAGGAGTGGGAACACATGAATCGCACTTTGATTGCAGCGGTGGCCATGCTCGGCCTGGCCGCTTGCGACGACCCAAGCGGCGCCAAGCGCGCGCTCGAAGGGCAGGGCCTCGAAGTGGTGAAGGTGGGCGGCTGGTCCATGTTCGGCTGCGGAGAAGGCGACACCTATTCCACCAAGTTCAAGGCCACGCGCGACGGCAAGACCTACACCGGTGTCGTCTGCTCCGGGCTCGTGGGCAAGGGCTCGACGGTGAGGTTCGACTGATGGATTTCAGCGAAGCACTTTCAGCGATCAAGGAAGGGAAGCGCGTTTGCCGTTCCGGCTGGAACGGGAAGGGCATGTTCCTCTTCTTGGTCCCCGGGTCGAACTTCAAGGTCAACCGGCCGCCGCTGCTCGGGATCTACCCCAAGGGCACGGAGATCAACTACCAGCCGCACATCGACATGCGCACTGCTCAAGGCACCGTCGTGCCCTGGCTGGCCTCACAGTCGGACCTGCTCGCTGACGACTGGGAACTGGTGGAGGGCTGAATGGCTGCCAAGAAGAAACCCGCCGAACTGGGCACCAAGATCCCAGACATGACGAGGCCCGCTCTCTTCTACAAGGAACCGGTCCCGGTCGTTCTCTATCGCCTGCGCTTCAAAGGCGGCGGCGGGGGGATCGGCTGGGAAGGCGAGTTCGACGGCGAGGATGTCGAAGCGTTCGTTGCTCAAGGCCCGCGCCAGGATCACGTCATTGACCAGCTTCTCGATCGGCTGCCCGTCGGAACCACCATCGCACCGCGATACGAAGTCCGCGAAGTCGATGAGATATAAGTCCCAGCCCGGGAAACTTGCCAACTGCCCCGCCTCGTGCGGGGCTTTTTTTTGGAGCATCGAATGGCAGCGACCCCCGGCCTGATCGACCTCGATCCCAACGAACTCTCTGCCCGCGACCAGGCCCTCTTGCTGAATGCGATCCAGGGCGCTCGCAAAGACCGACAAAGAAAAAGGGTCAGCACGGACTTTCTCTCGTTCGTGAAGGCCATGGACCCGGAGTTCTTGGTCGGCCGGCACCACAAGCTGATGGCCGAGGTCTTCGAGTCGATGCTCGAAGGCAAGGTGCGCCGGGTTATGATTTCGATGCCGCCTGGGCATCTTTGTGCCCACGACACCCCAGTTCCAACGCCTTCTGGCATCCGGCAGCACGGCGATCTTGACCCGGGCGATTTAGTCTATGGGCCTGATGGAAAGACGACTCGGATTATCGCAGTAAGCAAAGAAGCGGAAGCGGACATTGATGTCGAGATCTCGAACGGGGACATCATCACTGTTCACCGGAACCACCGTTGGACCGTGTGGGATCGAGGACAGACAAAATGGCGAACGGTCCCCACTTCCTACTTCATTGATCCTAGTCCGCGGACAAAGCGCCCCATCCGGTTGAACCAAGCGAATACAGGCGGTAACGGGCCGGTTCGGTATCGGTTTCAGTTGCCGCTTACGGCGCCGATTGAAGGCGAGCCAAAAGACCTGCCTGCAGATCCCTATATGCTAGGCGTCTGGTTGGGTGACGGGACCCAAGGGAAGTGCGCCATAACGTGGCATCCTAATGACCCTGAACCTATCCAAGAAATCCGGCGTCGTGGGTTCAAAGTGTCTTCGGAGCCGATCCACGCGACCACGACCTGTAGGACATCGTACTTTGGGGGGAAGAAGGGTAGGGGCAACGCGGGGAGGATGACCCGTGAGTTGCGGGCCGCAGAAGTCTGGAATAACAAGCACATTCCAGAAGCGTACTTTGGGGCTTCTATACCTCAAAGGCTTGACCTGTTGGCAGGGCTTCTCGATAGCGACGGCTCTCTTGACAAGGGCCGCATTCGATACCGCTTCGTGAACTGTAATAAGCAACTGATCGATGGGGTGTTCAGGCTCGCCGCAGGGCTCGGGTTCCGGCCCTATTTAGAGAAGCGTGAACCGGCCCCCGACTCGACTTGGGGGATCGAATCGAAACAGACTGCTTGGGCGGTCAATTTCGCCCCAACACTTACGGTTCCGTGCAAGGTAAAACGCAAGAGCACCAACGCGGTCGTGAAGCAGCGGCGGCTTTCTATTGTGGCAGTTCGCCCTTCTCGCAATCCTCGCCCAGGACGCTGTATCACGGTAGATCGGGAAGACGGGCTTTACCTCGTTGACAACATGGTCACGACGCACAACAGCAAGTCCCTCATGGGCTCGGTCTTCCTGCCGGCATGGTGGCTGGGCCGCAAGCCGACCGATCGAATCCTGCACGCCTCACACACCACGTCCCTTGTGGAAGGCTTCTCCCGTCAGGCCCGCAACCTGATCCGGGACGAGGACTATCGGGCCATCTTCCCGAACACGGTGCTGTCCACCGAAGTGAACCGGGTGGAAGAGTGGGAAATCGTCCCGCCGAAGGGCCGGCGGATCCCGGGCAAGTATGCCTGCGCCGGTGTCGGCACCGCCATTGCCGGTAAGCGTGGCAATCTCGGCATCATCGATGACCCGATCTCAGAACAGACAGCCTGGTCAGAGACAGCGCGGAACTCCGTCAACAACTGGTTCCCGGGCGGCTTCCGGTCCCGGATGCTCCCCGGCGGTTGCATCGTCTGCATCGCCACGAGATGGCACGAGGATGACCTTCTCGGTTGGCTGTTGCGCCGGGCCCAGGAGGAAGACTCGGAGCAGTGGGTCAACATCGATCTGCCGGCGATCCTCGATGACGACGCGGCCAAGCTGCTCGGCGACGGCGCCCAGGCGGGCGAAGCCCTCTTCCCGGAACTCTACGACCTGGAAGAAATGCTCTCGATCAAAAAGGAGATGCCCTCCTGGCAGTGGAACGCGCTCTACATGCAGCGGCCCACCAATGAAGAAGGCGCCATCCTCAAGCGGGACTATTGGGTCGAGTGGGGCCACGGGACGCCCCCGGAGAAGTTCACCGACAGCCAGAAGAAAGCCTGGCTCGACGGCGACTATCCCGAGTTCGTGTTCACCCTGCAGTCCTGGGATACGGCCTTCTCGAAGGCGGACCATGCCGACTTCTCGGCCTGCACCACCTGGGGCGTCTTCCTCGACCAGGAGAAAACACCGCACCAGATGCTCTGCGGCGCGATGAAGGGCCGATGGGATTTCCCCGAATTGGTCCAGAAGTCGCTGCTCGCCTATCAGAAGTGGGAGCCCACCAACGTCCTGATCGAGAAGAAGGCCAGCGGGCAGTCCCTCTGGCAGGAACTCCATCACCGCGGGCTCCCGGTCAGCACCTACCGGCCTGACAAGGACAAGATCGCCCGGGCCAACGCCGTCAGCGGGATCCTCCATGGCGGCCGCACCTACTTCATGCCGCGCCAGGCCACCGAAGACTGCATCGAGGAATGCGCCGCGTTCCCGTTCGGCAAGCACGACGACTTCGTGGACAGCGTGACCCAAGCCCTCTGGCGGCTCCGCGAGGGCCGTTACTCCCAGCACCCGGAAGATCCGAAGCCGGATACCCGGGTGCGCCGTCCGCGCCGCCGGCGCTCATACTAGCGAGGACCGCCCATGCCTGTTTTCAAGGCGCTCGAAGCCCGAGAGGGTTTCGACACGACCGAGCACGCCATCCCGGAGGACGAAGGCCCCCGCGGGTACACCGAAACGGAGGACGGCGGAATCGTCTTTGACGACCCCGACGAGACCCAAGCCCCGCAAGACATCATCGAGCACGACGCCAACCTCGCCCTGTTCATGGACGAGGGTGATCTGGACGAAATCGCTGGTGAATTGCAGGAGCAGGTCGAGGATGACACCAAGAGCCGGGAAGAGTGGGAAGAAACCTACATCAAGGGACTCGACCTCCTGGGTCTCAAAATCGAGGAAGATGAAGAAGCACCGTTCGAGGGGGCCAGCGCGATCCGCCACCCACTCGTTGCGGAGGCTGTCTATCGATACCAAGCCCGAGCAATGAAGGAACTCATGCCGCCGCGGGGCCCGTTCCGGGGCGTCGCGCGGGGCAGTGATCCGCGCATCATCGATGCGGCCAGGGAGTCCCAGTCCCGGCTCAACCGGTGGGCCCGGCATGACGCCGAGGAGTATTTCGCCGAGACCGACCAACTCCTCTTGTGCGTCGGGATCCAGGGGGCCGGCTTCCGGAAGGACTATTACGACCCGCTCCTGCAGCGGCCGACCTCTCGGTTCATCCCGTCGGAAAACCTGATCGCCTCGTTTGCCGCATCGTCGCTGCACGAGACCCGCGTGACCGAGGTAATCCCGTCGATGCCCGTTACCACGATGATGCACTACATGCACATCGGGGCCTATCGATCGATCGATTTGGGCACACCGCAAGAGGATATGAGCCACCAAAACGCAAAAGCGATCCAGGAGGCGAAGGAGGAAATTACCGGAATTGCACCATCCGGTTTGACACTGGACCAGGAGTTCTATAGGTTACACGAAATTCATACTGACCTCATTGTCTCTGATGACCCTTTCAGCGATGAGGTCGATGTCCCGATCCCCTACATCGTCACCATCGAGACCGGCACCGGCAAGGTGCTGTCGATCCGCCGAAACTGGCGGAAGGATGACGAGATGTTCCGCCGCCGGCGCTATTACACGGCCTACCGGCTGTTCCCGGCGCTCTCGGGGATTTACGGCTACGGTTACGTCCACCTGATCGGCAATCCGGCGACGGCGATCAACAAGATCCTCAATGCCACGGTGGACGCGGGCCAGTTCGCCAACATGCCGGCGGGTTTCAAGTCCCGCTCGCTGAATATCGACGACAACGACGCGCCGCTGTCCTTCGGGGAACTCCGGGACGTGGACGCGCCCGACGGCGACCTGAACAAGGGCATCGTCATGCTGCCGTTCCGGGGGCCGAACCCGGGCCTGGTGCAGTTGATGCAGAACTTGGAGGAGACCACCCGGCGTCTCGCCTCCACCGCGGACTCGTCCCTGGCGGAGATGAAGCAGGAGATGCCGGTCGGCACCACGCTTGCTCTGCTCGACAAGCAGGGCGAGGTCGACTCCGTGACGCACCAGCGTCTCTACCAGGCGCAGTACGAGCACGCGAAACGGCTGAAGGAAGTCTTCGCCGAGACGGTCGAGAAAGAGGAAGAAGCCGTTCTCTGGTCCGACCAGATCGACATCATGCCGGCGTCGGATCCCAGCGCATCGTCCAAGACGGAGCGGATGCTGAAGGCCCAGGAGCGGCTGAACTTCGCCATGAACGCGAAGCAGCACGGGATCAACGTCAACATGCGGGCGCACTTCGAGGACAGCTACCGTGCCCTCGGAGACGAGGACATCGAGCGGTATCTTCCGCCGGAAGAGGAAGCCCTGACCGGGGACGCCCTTTCGGAGAACACGGCCGCGCTTGCCGGCCGCGCCATCAAGCCGTCGCTGGCACAGCACCATGACGCGCACATGCAGTCTCACATGGCGTTCATCCAGACACTGATGAACGACCCGATGATGGCACAATCCTCGCAGACCGCCGTTGCGGCCCTGCAGGGGCACATCGTCGAGCACTTCGCCATGAAGTACACGATCCAGACTGCCGAACAACTGGGCATCCCGGTCGAGCAGCTTGCCGAGGGCGGCATCCCGCCCGAGATCGAGCAGCAGATCGCCGTGCCGATGGCCCAGGCCGCCCAGCAGATCCTGGCCGCCATGCCGAAGCCGCCGAACCCCGAGGAGGTTGCCATCAAAACGAAGGTGGCTGAGGTCCAGGCCAAGGGGCAGGTGGACAAGGAACTCACCGCCATGCGCGAGGAGGGGGCGATCCAGCGGCAGCGGGAGAAGATCGAAGGCGACATCATCAAGAGCCGCGAAGCCAACCGGTCCCGTCAGGAAACCGATCGGGCGAAGCTGGCCGGCGAACTGCGCAAGGGCGATCAGCAGATGGCCAACGAACGCCAGCGCAACCAGATGCAGCGCGATCAGGCGTCCGAACGGCACGCCCAGGATATGGAGAAGTCCGACATCGAGATCGAGATCAAGGAGATCGACAAGGACATCAAGGAACTCGACCTCAAGGCCAAGCGGGCAGAACCGCAAGGCGGCGAGGGCGAAGAGTAAAGCGCCGCCCCCACCGGCGCTGCGCCGGGGGCCTGCTCCCCCCGACCCCACGGCAAGACCCCGGCGCTTCAATATGTGCTTGAATTGGCCAATTGAACAACCACATCTAGACATTCAGCGTATGAAGGAGACCACTATGGCCAACTTTATATATGCTTCTGATCTGGGGGTGGGCGGCGTTGCGGCCCTCCTGACGTAGGAACGGAAGTAGAAGCTGGACGCGGGATGAAGTTCGTGACCCCCTGCGGCTGTGCCAAAGGGAAGCGACGCCAGCGGGCGCAACACTGCTGGTTCTAATTCCTGGGGAGGCGCGACACGTCGTGCCGAGTGAAGCGAGACCCTGGAGGCTGCCTGCACCAGGCGGCGCGCAGGACACCTAGTGGATCTCGGTATCACCCAGGGCGTCTCCCCCCTTTCCCTTTCAAAATCGGTCTGCATCTGGTGATGCCAGCGGTCTCCAAAACCGCCAAGCGGGGTTCGACTCCTCGGGCCGGTGCCAACACCCGCACCGTGGAGAAGCAGTATCTCGGCTGGTTCATACCCAGCAGATCGTCGGTGCAAATCCGACCGGTGCAACCAATTTCCCGAGTGTAGCTCAGTCTGGCCAGAGCTTCCGGTTTGGGACCGGAAAGTCGGTGGTTCGAATCCATCCTCTCGGACCAATTCGAGGTGTCCATGCTCGATTGCCTCAGTCCCGATCAGCTTAACCACTTCCTGCAGATCCTCGGCCCGGAGACCTATGTGTGGGTCACGGAAAAGCTGGTGATCGTCCATGCCGGCGTCGCGGATGTCGTCTGGACCTTCAGCGAAGAGACCAAGCTGTTCTGCATGAGCTTCGAGGATACCTCCTCCTGATTCGTCCGCTGACCAAGTGGCGGAATCGTCTGGACCCGGGTGCAAGTCCCGGCCGGTCCACCAGTAAGTCGTCGGGGCATTCAATCCCTTGCCCGAGAGGCAACGCGGCATCGAGTGTATCTTGGACCCGACGGCTTTCTCATGGGCCGGAACCAGGATCGACAGGCCAGGAAGCGGCTTGTGAGGGCGAACGGCTGGCCGCGCATAGGCCAACTCCACAACGGCGAACGACAATTCTCCGGTTGCGATGGCTGCATAGCCAAAGCGGGGCCCCGGGGCGGCCTGGCAACAGAACGCCCCTTCACTTCCTGCCATAGGAGAGCACGATGAAAGGTAAAGGTGGAATGCCGCCCAAAGGCACGGGTGGCGACGAATACAAGAGCGACCACAAAATCGCTCCGTTCAAGGGCAACACGGCCGGGTCCAGCACTCCGGGCGGTCAGGCCAAATCCACGGGGGCTGGCTCCGCCACGAAGTAATGTCCCCGCTTCACGACTTCGCCGGCCGCGTTCTCGCCGGGATCGACGACAAGATCAAAGAGAACGAAAAACATCTCCTCAACCACGATTTCGGCACCATGGAAGCATACAAAGCCACCCGCGCAAGACGGGTCGCTTTGCAGGATTGCCGCACCATCGTGAAGCAGGAGTTGCAGCGGGCCCTCCGTCCTGAAGACCGGGACGACTGACGGCCTTTCGCACCTTGCGTGCGCTCTCCCTTCATAGAGGACATCAATGAACTTTGAAGCTGCCACGGCGAACGCCGTGCCGCTGGTCAGTTCGCCTGACGAATTTATCAGCAATCTGCCCAAGGAGGCAGTCTACCCCACGGGGTATCACATCGCGATTGCGGTGCCCGAGTTCGCTCGGAAAACCAAGGGCGGGATTCATCTGCCCGATGAGCACATGGACCGACAGGAAGACTCGGTGACTTGGGGCGTCGTGATGGGCCTTGGCCCGGATGCGTATGTCGAATGCAAGGACCGCAGCTTTCCGAGCGGCCCCTGGTGCAAGGTCGGCGATATTGTCCGGTTCCGGCGCTATGCCGGGCAGGGCGATTTCATCCGTCTCAGCACCGGCCACAAAGTCCGAATCATGCACGACGATCAGGTCACGGCGATCATCAAAGACGCCAGCGACCTTCGGCTGCTGTAGGGGAGGGCGACGTGGCGAACACCGACGAAGACCTCCACGAAGAAGACGAGCGCGACTTCGAGGATGACCTTGTAGACCAGGACGAGCCTGATCCCCTGGTAGACGAGGAAGATGACCAGGACGACGCCGGCGACGACGCCGGTGACGATACCGATCTGGATGGCGGCCTCGACCCCGACGATGACGACGAGGACGAGCGCCCGAAGCCGAAAGAGGAGCGGAAGAACAGCGCCGAGAAGCGCATCGCGAAGATCACCGGCCAATGGCGCGGGGAACAGCGTTCCCATGCCAAGACCCGGGAAACTCTCGATGTTGCCAATGGCCATCTCCGCACCGCGGCCCAGACCAACCTGGCCTTGCGAAAGCAACTCCTGGACTTCCGGCAGAAAGAGGCAAAGTCCCGTCTGCGGCAGGCCCGGGACGAGGGCGATGACGACGCCGAGATCGAGGCCCAGCGGGCAATCCACGCGCTCGATCGGGAAAGCGAGATCCTGCAGCGTGCGGAAGTCGAACTCCGCGAGGCGCCCAAACGCGCGCCGAAGAAGCAGGAGGCCGAGCCCGAACCGGACACTGAAGACGACGAACCGGCGCCCCGGCGCCAGCGGCTCAGTGGGGACGCCCAGGACAAGCTGAAGAGAAACCAAGCCCGTTGGCTGAAGCAGAACCCTTGGGCCAAGGATGCTGAAAACGAGGACGCGATTGGGTTCGCGGCCACGGTCGATCAGCAACTGACCCGCCAGGGCTGGGATCCGACGGACTACGAATACTTCGAGGAACTGGACCGGCGCGTTGCCAAGCGGTTCCCCGAACACTTTGAGGATCGCGACCTCGACGGTGGCGAAGATGATCGTGAAGAGGTGCCCACGCCTCGCCGGAAGAAGAAGCCCGGCGCTCCCCCTGTGGCGCCCGTCTCACGCAGCGGCCCCAGCAGCCGCGGCTCCCGTAGGGGGGTCACAAAGCTGACCGCGGAACAGCGAGAAGTCGCAGACATGCTCGGCGTTCCCTACCACCGCTATGCGGCGCGAATCAAAGACGAATAACGGAGACTGATATGTCGCGGAACACTCCGACGCGCACCGAGGAGACTCGGGAAACGAACACTCGTGAAGAAGACCTTTGGAAGGGCAAGGACTGGGTTGAAGCCCGCTCCCTCGACACCCCGCCGGCACCGCCCGGCCTCGTCTATCGTTGGATCCGTGAGGAGGTCAACGGGACGTATGACGCGCGCAACATGAGCGTGCGCAAGCGTGAGGGATGGGTGCCCGTTGAACAGTCCGAACTCGCCGAAGGCTACACCAACAGGTTCGGTGGCCTGATCCTGATGAAGATTGCCGAGCGCATCGTCAAGCAGCGCAACGCCCACTATCGCCGCGTCTCGCGGAACCAGATGGAGGGTGTCGAGCAGCAGATGTACGAGAACGCGCAGGCCCATCCTCAAATGCCGATCTACAACATGCACCGGACCTCCGTACAACGCGGCGGACCACGGCCTGACATCGACCTAGACGACTAGGTTCAGGCGGTTCGCCATCGCCTCATAGGAGAGTACCATGGCGAATACGCAGGCCCATTTTGGGCTTCGTCCCATTCGTCATCTGACCTCTGGCAAGTACGACGGTCACACCAACGAATATACGATCTCGGCGTCCGACACGACCGCGATCTATAACGGTGATCTCGTGATGGCCACGGCAGATGGCGATGTCACTCGTGCCACAAAAGGCGTCACCGATGCGGTCGGCGTCGCTGTTGGCTTCGAGTGGACCAACTCTGCCGGCGAACTGGTCTGGCAGAAATACTGGACCGGTGAAACCGGCGCTTCCAACATCATCGTCCATGTGATCGACGATCCGAATGTGATCTTCGAGATCCAGGCGGACGGGAGTGCCTGGGATGCCACGGCGAAAAACGCGAACGCGGACTTCGATCCGGGCACCGGCTCCGCCACCACTGGCCTTTCCGGCGGGCATTTGGACTTTGCCTCGCTCGCCACCGGCACTGCGCAACTTCGGATCCTCCGGCTGGTTCAAGATCAAGAGAACGAATACGGCGCCTACGCCAAGTTCGAGGTCTTCATCAACGAGCACGCCTACCGGATCACGGCCGGCACGTAAGGAGGGCCTGAGCAATGACGATCAATCGCGCAAAGATTCGCAGGCTGCTTGAGCCCGGTCTGAACGAGGTCATGGAGCAGGACTACAAGGTGTACGACCAGGAGCACAAGCGCCTGTTCGACATCGAGAAGTCCAAGCGGGCCTTCGAGGAAGACCTGATGATGAGCGGCTTCGGTGCGGCCAAGGTGAAAGCCGAGGGCGCCTCGATCTCCTTCGACACCGCGCAGGAAATGTGGACTGCCCGGTACAACCACGAGACCATTGCCCTCGCCTTCGCCATTTCGCGCGAAGCCTACGAGGACAATCTGTATGGTGCGCTCGGCAAGCGGTACGGCAAAGCCCTGTCCCGCTCGATCCACCACACGGTCCAGGTCAAGGGTGCGGCCATCTACAACAACGCCTTCGACGCCAGTGTCACCTATGGTGACGGCGTGGCGTTGCTGGCCAGCAACCACCCGACCCTGACCGGTGGCACCTGGTCGAACGTCCTGTCCACTCCGTCGGATCTCAACGAGACCGCGTTGGAGGACGCCACCATTCAGATGGCGGCCTGGATCGACGAACGTGGTCTGCTGGTGAACATCAAGCCCAAGGGCCTGCATGTCCACCCGTCCAACCACTATGTCGCGACCCGCCTCCTGGTGACGGAGAAGCGGCCGGGAACCTCGGACAACGATGTCAACGCCATCGGCTACCATGGCGCCATCCCCGAGGGTCACAGCGTCTGCAACTACTTCACCGATCCGGATGCCTGGTTCATTCGCACCGATGCCCCCAACGGCATGAAGTGCTTTGAGCGTCGGGCGATCGAGTTCGGTGCAGAGGACTCGTTCGACAACGAGGTCTACAAGCACAAGGGCAGCATCCGTCTGTCCTTCGGCGCTTCCGACCCGCGCGGCCTGATGGGCTCGCCGGGCGCGTAAACCTGATCGGGGCCCCTTCGGGGGCCCCTTTCATTTTCTGCCCATGGCGTTCTTCTGAGAGGAATGGAAAATGACGCGACACACTCTGTCTCGCGCCGACGAACTGTTCGCCGGCGATGCTGTCTATCAGCGGTTCAACAGCGGCAAGGCCGGTCTCCCGGTCACGCATCTCTACAACTATCGCCCGGGTGCCATTGCGGCCGATGACGCGGACGGTGTTTGCGCCGCCCAGGCTGTCGCCGGGGCCGGCAACCTGACCATTGCGGGTGCTCTCGCGTCCAGTGGTGTTGCCACCATGGACGTGGCTCGGACTCTCACGGCGGTGTCCGCCGGCGCGGGGGATACGACTCAAACCCTGACGATCACCGGCACCGACATGCGCGGTGCAACGATTGTCGAAACTATCGCTCTCAACGGCACCAGTGCCGTCGCGGGCCTCAAGGCGTTCAAGACCGTCACGCAGGTGGCTGCCTCGGCGGCGACGGCGGGCAATGTCTCGGTTGGGACCACTGATGTGATCGGCTTGCCGTTCAAACTGATCGGCCTCGATTACCTGGTTGGCGTCCGAAAGGACGGCCTTGCGGCCGTTCCGGATGCGGTCACGGCTGGTCTGGCGGCTGCATCTGCGGAGACGGCGACCTCGGCGGATGTCCTCGGCACCATCAGCCTCGCGACGGCGGCGCCGGATGGTTCTGCGGTCTTCAGCATCCAGATGGAGGTCAATCACACCACCAAGGAACTGGCGCACGGGCAAGCCCGCTACGCCGGCTAAGATGGGGCCCTGCGGGGTCCCTTCCTCTTTCTGGGAGTGAGAAATGGCCACGAACTATCGCGCCAAGGAAATCGAGCGCACGGAGTCGGACGGGTCTAGCGATTGGATCCTGTTGAACCCTCGCTGTGCCGAGTTCAACGTCGGCTACAATGTCGTCGTCACCGGCACGGTCACGTCCTGGACCATCGAAGGGACCATGGATGACCCGGCCGGCTCGACGCCTCGGGCCTTCAGTGTTGCCACCGGTTCGGCTTCCGGCGCTGGCTCGTTCACGACGCCGGTTCTGGCCGTGCGCGTGACGACTGTGGGTGTGACAGCCGGCGAGGGTGTCCTGGTCCAACTTCTGCAGGCCGGGTACTAAGCCATGAACCTGACCTTTCGCGAGATGGTCGATGAAGCCTTCGCCTTGGTGGGCGGGGAGCAATCGACCGGCTTCGATTACCGGTCGGCCGGGCGCTCTGTGAAGCTGCTCATGGCCGACTGGCATACTCGCGGGATCCACAACTGGCAGGTCGCGACGACGACGTTTTCGACCGTGGCCAGCACTGCCACCTACACCATGGCGACCGACGTGGTTCGGATCCTGGAAATGAACCGGGTCGAGTCGGGGAATGACGAGATTGTCCTGACCCCAATGTCCCGCCAGGAATATGCGAACTTGACTGTCAAGAACACCAGTTCCGGCAAGCCCACCCGGTACTGGGAGGATCGCCAGAACGCGGCCACGCAGGTCACGCTCTGGTCGGTTCCAAACGCGGTCCAGACCATCAGCGTGTTCTATCTGCAGCAGATGACCCCGCCGGGCAAGAACGCGACCTCTCTCGACATCCCGTTCTACTATCAGCGGGCCATGGTCTTCGGCCTGTCTGTTGATATGGCCATGAAGCGCGGGCTCCCCGAGCAGCGCATCGCCATGCTGAAGGGCGAGTACGAGGGTTGCCTGACCCGGGCCATGCAGGAGAACCGAAGCCGGTCCTCCTTCAATATCCGGCTGGGGAGGCGCTAATGGCCCGTCGCCGCCCCAAGTTCCTGGCCATTGACGACGAGTCCGGACTGCGCCGCAAGCGCCGGGACATGGTGATCGATCCCCGCACCGGCCTCTACGTCCACAAGCGCAAAGGCTATGACGGCCATCATCCGCAGGAACGGCTCCGGGAACTGATCCTGGACGATCCCCGCCCGCTGCCGAACGCGCGGCCGGATGACGAACTGCCGCCGATCGAAGAAGAGTGGACCCCGCCGAATGACTAGCTGGACCCAACTGACCGCGGACATCCAGGCATACGCTCACAACTTCTCGACCGTCGGCAACACGAGCATGTCCGACATGGTGGCCAAGTTCATCACGAACGCCGAACTGCGCGTGAGCCGGGATCTGAAGGTTTCCGCCTTCATCGCGGATCCGGCCGGCACCGGGACGCTCGCGGTCGGCACCTTCCTCTATTCCAAGCCCGCCGGCGCGGTCATCATCGAGTATGTGACCATCACGCTCGCCGATGGCTCGACCAAGACCCTCGAACGCAAGACCTTGGAGTTCGTCAAGGAAGCCTGGCAGGACTCGTCCGCGACCGATGAGCCGGAATACTGGGCCGAGTTCAATGCGAGCCAGATCTACATCGCTCCCACCCCGAACTATGCCGGCGCCTACGAGATTGGCTACCGGCAGCGCCTGGCCGCACTGAGCGCGTCGAACCAGACGAACTGGCTGACCGAGAACGCCTATGACGCCCTCCTGGCCGCGGCGGTCGCCGATGCCTTCCGGTGGGCCCATGATGTGGACGCGGTGAACCTCTGGGAAGCCAAGTACGAAACGGCCGTCCAGGGCATCAACGCCGAACAGGCACGCACCGAACGGGACCAGTTCCGGGCCCCGACGGTCTACGTCAACAACGACCCGCCCATCACGCCCCCGATCGCGACGGTCGGCGGATAAATGGCCGCCGGCAACTTCGTCGTCTACGGGCTCGCCAAGCAGGCGCTGCTCACGGGCGACATCGACATCAATTCCGGCACCTTCGTGGGCGTGCTGCTCACCAGCAGCTACACCCCGGATGCTGTCGCGCACTCGCTCTGGTCCGACGTGTCGGCCAATGAGGTCAGCGGGACCGGTTACACGGCCGGTGGGGCTGCCCTGACCATGGCCATCAGCCACGCCTCGGGGACGGTGACGGTGGATGAGACCACGAACCCGTCCTGGCCCGCCTCAACGCTGACCGCGAAGTATTTCGTCATCGTGCAGCGGGCAGGGGGCAGCCTGGTCGCCGGCGACCGGCTCCTGGCCTTCGTCGATCTCGATACCGGTGGGGGGAGCATCACAACCACATCCCAGACGCTGCAGGTGACGATGAATGCGTCTGGCGTCTTCACTTTAGCGTAGGGTCTTCCGATGGGTGCGATCTACAAAATCACCAACACGGTCAACGGCAAGTGCTATGTCGGCATGACGACGCGAACTATTGCTCGCCGTTGGGCGGAGCATCGCGCTATGGCGGCTATGGGGTATGCCTCCCTCCTACACCAGGCCATCCGCAAGTATGGTGAGGAGGCTTTTGCAATTGACGCACTGCACGAATCAGATTGCCACGATTTCCTTTGTGAGAAAGAGCGGGAAGAAATCAAGGCACAAGGCGCATTTTGCAAGGAGCATGGCTACAACGTCCGAATTGACGGTGGTTATGGAACTCATCGGCGTGACGGCGAGTTGAGTTCTAACGCAAAGCTGACTGAATCGGCTGTTCGGTTCATTCGGGATCCGAAGACCTACGACTTGACTAGCGCGGAATTGGTGGACGTGATTCAAGAGGTTTTCGAGTTAACAGTCACTTCGGACACACTCCGAGACGCACGGAATGGGCGAAGATGGAAAAGCCTTAACGCCGAGTGCCCGCCGTTCAAAATCCCAAAAACACGCACCACCAAAAAGAAGGCGCGCGCGTCTGCGGAGACGACGCGCCGCAGGCACTCAGATCCTTTGATCCGGGCAGAAGAAGTGGCTCGCTTGCGCAAGATAAGCCCCATGCTCAAAGGGGAAAAAGTAGCAGCCAAACTTTCACCAGAGCAGGTGCGCGAGGCTTTCACCAGCCCACTTAGCCTTCAGAAGATGGCCGACAAGTTCGGAGTCGATAGGGGAACAATCAACCATATTCGCCAGCGAAAAACCTGGCGTGACGTGACGGAGGGCTTAACCCGTGCCTAGTACAGCTTCCTCCATTGCTGCCTTGGAGTTAATGGCTTCGGGTGAGAAATCCGCTACATGGGGCGATATTTCGAACGAGAACCTGCAGATGCTCGAACGCATGGCGCAGGGCTATCTCGCCATCGCGGCCAGCGGCACCAGCACGACGATCACGCTCACCGACTGGACCCTCGGCGACTTCCATTACTTCACCTATGACGTGACCGGCACGGTCGATGCGGGCGGGCACACGCTCACCCTCCCGGCCAAGGCGTTCGCCCGGTTCATCAAGAACAACACCACGAACAGCGTCACGCTGACCGTCTCGATCGGTGTCGGCACCACGGCCACCATCGCGGCCGGCAAGGCTGCCCTGATCTTCTCGGACGGGTCCAACGTGACCAAGGGCCCCTCAACCGAAGTGATGGCGGTGGCAGATGGCGGCACGGGATCGACAACGGCCGCTGCAGCGCGGACTGCCCTTGGTCTGGCGATTGGCTCTGACGTTCAAGCTTTCGATACTGATCTTACGGCTCTTGCTGGGGTCACTATTGCGGCGGACCAGATCCTCTACGGGTCGGGCCCGGGGGCGTGGGCGGCGACATCGCTGACGGCCTTTGCCCGAACGATCCTGGACGATGCCGACGCGGCGACGGCCCGGGCCACCCTCGGGCTGGGGTCGATCGCGACGCAGGCTGCGAACAGTGTGTCCCTGACCGGCGGCAGCGCCACGGGCATGACGACTCTTGCGTCGGCCACTTTCACCGTCACGGGCCAGTATTCGCTCCCCGCAGCCGATGGTTCGGCGAACCAGTTTATGAAGACGGACGGTGCCGGGGCTATTTCCTTCGGCTACCCGGTGATCGGTTCGGAGCAGCCCTATACGTTCTCGACGACGACGACCGATTCGGACCCGGGAGCGGGTGTTGTGCGCCTCAACAACGCGACGCCGGCGAGCGTGACCGAGATCTATATCGATGATCTCAACGCCGCGGGAGCCGACATCCGGACCAGGATCGCCGCTTGGGACGACAGCACTTCGAGTACCAAAGGCACTCTTACGATCACATCGTTGGAGAACCCGGCCGAGTACATTTGCGTCACCCTGACGGCTCTCACCCAGCCGACGGGCTA
Source organism: Alphaproteobacteria bacterium (assembly GCA_024743275.1). Lineage (GTDB taxonomy): Bacteria > Pseudomonadota > Alphaproteobacteria > JANSWW01 > JANSWW01 > JANSWW01. Next base: position 279,540 of record JANSWW010000001.1, on the reverse strand, counting down.
TAGCAAGCTGACAGTCACGCACATTGATAGCGCCGGCACTCTTGCGAATGCGGAGAACATCGTCCTGTCATTCGTGCCGACTGGCGACCAGGGGGCGGGTGGCGATGTCAACGTCCAGGAGGGCGGCGCCGCCGTTGGGACGCGAGCCAACCTGAATTTCGGGACGCCCTTCTCGACCACCGACGATGCCGGGAACGACCGCGTGGATGTCGATCTGGACTTTGCCTCTCAGGCGGAGGCGGAGGCCGGTACGGCGGTTGACAAGCCGATGAACGCACTGCGGACCAAGCAGGCGATTGACGCCCTGGTCTCGACGGCTGGCGGCGCAACCGAGACCACGACCGGCACCGACCAAACGCTCACCAGCGCCTCAACCCGCGTGCAATCCATTACGCCGACCGCCGATCTGACCGTGAATCTGCCCGATGCGACGACACTTAACGAGGGCGGCCCATCTTTCGTTATCGCTCACAAAGGCATCGGCAACACCATCACGGTCAGGGACAACGGCGGCGGCTTGATTGCTGCTCTTACGACCGGCGAAATCCTGACGCTGTTTTTGCGCGATAACTCGACGGCGGCGGGCGGGTGGCTTCGCGGCTCGGTCACGCAAGGCAGCGGATTTGTGAACACTGCGACGGAAATCTTCAATTCCGCTGGAACGGAAGCAATTTCCGCCTGTCTGCTCGACACAGACAAGGTTTTGTATTGTTACCGAGACGCGGGCGCGAGCAACGTCGGCAATGCCGTTTGTGTCGATTACAGCGGAGCGACGCCAAGCATCGGCGCGGAAGTCCAGTTCAATGCGGACATCAACCATTCATCTTGCGCTCAGATCGAAACCGACAAGGCGATTATCACTTACAACAACGCGACGACGAGCGGCGATGCGGTGGTTGTGACCGCGAGCGGAACGACGTTGACGCTGGGCACGGCAGAGACTTTTGAAAGCGCGAACACAACGGTTTCCAGCGTCACGGTCTGCTCCACGTCTCTCGCGATTGTTGCATATTGTGACAAAGGAAACACCGACTACATCACCGCTTGCCCTATCGCCATCAGCGGCACGACGCTGACGGCGGGGGGCGCCATTCAAGTGGCGGCGGAGGCCACAAGCGGGACGGCGATTGACGCGATTAACAGCACGCAAGCGTTTCTCGCATACGATGGCCCTAGCGTTTCTAAATGCTGCATTTTGACTGAGAGCACTGGTCTCTCCGCGACTACGCCACAAACATTCCTCGCCTCTGACACAGACAGTGATCTTGATTGTTGTGTTCTTTCGTCAACCAGAGCGCTGATCCTTTTCAAAGACAACCCGACAACGGATAAGCCCACGGATGTCGTGCCAGTAACCCTTGACACCGCAACCCCTAGTGTCTCTGTCGGTTTGGCCGTTCCGGTGGCGACGGCAGACAGCGGCCGATCCACCTCTATGCCGCGCATTGATCGCTTAGACGATGACACGGCCATTTCTATTACCAATATTGACAACCTATCTGACGTTCTGTCCGTCCAAAAAATCAACTGGAACAGCGGCACGCCAAACGTGGGCGCACAAACAACATTTTCATATGCTATTGCCTCAGCAGCGCAAAACCAAGATTTGGTTGTGTTAAGCGCCGGAAGATATGCGGTTCCGTACAGAGATGCGGGCAACTCTAACTACGGCACCGCTCTTATCATCGAGGAGTTCGCAGAATGATCGTCCGAAACTCCGATAACGTTGTGATCTATGACGACACATGGGCGCTAACCGCGAACGGCGCGACCCGCAACGGTGTGTGGGACCGGGCCACGACGACAGGGAACGCCACGCAGATCGACGGGCAAACCCTTCCCGAATACTGGACGGGCGGGGCCTATTCCTGGACCGAAGGCGGCGGGTTCGTGGTGGCTGACCAAAGCCTGGCCGATGCCGCTAAAGTCGATGGTGCCCCGGCCTCGATCTCGCGGGTCCAGCTTCGGCTGGCTTTGCAGGCCGTGTCGGATCAGACGCACGGAGACCAGTGGCAGCACGCCATAGCGGTCGCCAGTGCCGCTGGGGGCGAAGCACAAGCGCGGTTTGAGGAGGCCAGGGAGTTCGGCCGGGCCAATCCTCTGCTGATCGCCCAGGCGGGCGCGCTCGGCTACGATACGCCGGTCAAGATCGCGGATCTCTTCATCGCGGCGTCTAAGCTCTAATGACCCTCGTCCACATCCCATTCCGCACCGGTATGGTGCGGGATGACCCGCTGTATTCGCAGGAAGGTCGGTACGTTGACGGCGATTTCATGCGCTCGTTCCGCGGTATGTGGCAGAACATGGGCGGTTCCGTCGCCTACAACAGCGATGTCGCCGCCGGCAAGTGCCGGGGGATGCAGGTTTGGTCGGATGATGCCGGCGATCCGCAGATTGGAATCGGGACGCACACCAACATCTATGTCGCCAAGGGTGGCTCGACCTACGACATCACGCCCTCTGGCTTCACGACCGGCAATGAATACGGTGTGGGCGGGACTGGCCTTGGCTGGGGCGCGGGGCCCTGGGGGGCAACAGCCTGGGGCACGGCCGCAAGTCTGGTTGCCGCGTCGCCACGCACCACCGCCTGGGCGCCTTGGGGTGAGCAGGCATTGTTCGTCCCGCGGGGTGAAAACCTCTATCACTGGGATGGCACTGTCACGAATCTCGCCACCCAGGTCACGACTGCGCCCACCAACATCAGCTATATGTTCACCACGGCCAATCAGTTCGTGGTCGCTCTGGGCTTCAACCCCGTCACTGGAACCGGGTTCAACCCGCGCCTGGTGGGGTGGGCCGATCAGGGCAGCTACACCGACTGGCAGACCACGACCGAAAACAAGGCCGAGGTCGGCGTCGAACTGCAACATGGCTCCTACATCGTGACCGGGCTTGCCGGCCGCGGGATCAACTACATCTGGACCGACTCCTCGCTCTACGCGATGGACTATATCGGCGCCTCGGATCCGATCTTGGTCCACCGGTTCGATCTCCTGGGCCGCAAATGCGGGTGCATCGGCGTCAATGCGGCGGTGGACGTTGGCGGGGCGGTCTATTGGATGGCGCCCACCCGGCAGTTCTTCAAGTTCGACGGCGGCGTCCCGGAGGCCATTCGCTGCGATGTGGTCGATACGGTCTTCGACGAACTCTACGCCCCGATGCGGGACGGCATCTACGGGTTTGCGAATGTCGAGTTCAACGAGGTCGGCTGGCTCTATTCCTCGTCGGACAACACGAGCGCGCCCGAGATCGATCGCTACGTCGTCTATAACTACGAGGGCAACGAGTGGTACACCGGCACCATCCTTGGCAACGTCGCCCGCACTGCCTTGGATTCGGGCCTGCGCTTCGGCGCGCCCATGGCCGTGACCTCGACCGGTCGCCTGGTCTTCCAGGAAGCGAAGGATGCGGCGGTGGACTTCGATGACACCGACATCCCCTGGCGGCTGAAGACCGCGCCCTTCGACGTGGGTGATGGCGACCGGAACATGGATTGCCGGCGGATTGTGCCAGATGTCGATTGCAATGTGCCCTTGAGCATCCGGGCCATGGCGCGGCGCTTCCCCCGCGGGCCGATGGAGTTCGACCAGACCCACGTTCTCGGCGTCAACGACCACTATGTCGATATGATGCTGCAAGGCCGCCAGATGTCCCTGGAATACTCAGGCACCGGCGGGATCATGCGCCTGGGCAAGATCCGGGCAGACATCAACCCCCGTGGGCGGCACGGCTGATGCGGATCCTGCCTAAACTGCTCGGGTCCGATGCTGACCGCCTGATGTCCTGGGCACAGCGGCTGATCCAGGAACTCGAACTGCAGCTTCAGCGCCTCGAAGCCGAGCGGCATGTGAGCCGCACGGTTCTCGACCTGCGCGTCTACACTCCGGGCCAGATCCGGGCAGGCGACCGGATCGGCCAGCTTGCCTACTGGTCCAACGGGAATGAGCGCGGCGTCATTGCCTGGAACGGGGCGGAGTGGCGCCTGCAGTCCGATAGCGGCCCGATCGCGGGCTACCGGGAGCCCGGCACGCAAACACTCTCGATCACCGGCTACGCGCCGACCGTCACTGTCACATAAGCGAGGACGACATGGTTGCTTTCAAAGGACCGCCCCCGGAAACGGGCGCCGGCCTGGCGGGCTTGTCTCTCAGGAAAGGCAAGCGACACCAGGCCCGGCGTGCGCCTGCGCCCCGGTCGGCCCCACAGCCGAAGCAGCAACGGCCGGCCTTCGACTTCCCCGGGTTCATGCAGCAGCTACAGCAGATGGGCGTGGCCGGTGACAACCGCCTGGCCCACGTCCAGGACGGCGAGATGGTCATCCCGAAGGAGGCGCAGACTCCCGGCCTGGTGAAGCACGCCAATGACACGATGCGGCAGCGAGGCATGGATCCGGAAGCCTATCGGGCGGGCAGCGGCAGGGAGCAGCGGAACCCGCGCACCGGTCAGCCGATGTATGCCGGGTTTGACGAAGTTGCGTTTTTCGCCGACTATCCCGAGGTCGCCCAGGAAGTTGCAAAAGGGACTTGGAAAAGTGGGCATCATTTTAATACCGCTTGGCGTGAGTTTACTGGTGGTTTTGATTACGGCGACCTGACCGAATCTCCGCGCAACCTCAACGCCTACTACTACCGCGACCGCTTCCTTATGAACCCGGACTGGGCGAACCCGCGCTATGGCGCGACCACCGGGACAGAGGGCGTAGACCCCGCCAATTCCGGGACAAATGCGGTTCAGCAGCAGCACGACACCGGCGACGCGGCGGGCACGTCTCAGGGCGATGATGGCCCTGGTATCAGCGGGCAGACTACCGGCACGCAGACCAACGCTGATGTGGGCCTCCCCACGGACATGGGTTTGATGGAGTCCATCGCAACTGTTGGCTTGATGGGCATCGCCAATGCAGGCCCCACTGGCGTCGGCCGAGCCGTTCTCGGGCCCGCGATCAGTGACCTCCTGGGGGTCGATATTGGCCCAATGACAGCCTCCGAGGCGGCCCAAGCCGTCGGTGTGGATGGCGTCGGCACCGGTCCTGGCGAAGGCAATTCGAGTGCATCATCTGGCGTGGGCGGTGGCAACAATCCGTCGAACCCGAGCGGGCATCCGGATCATGGGCCGGTCGGCGACAATCCAGGTGACAACGGCGTGGGTGGCGAGGCGGCTGATGTGGACGGCGATACTGGCGGTGCGGTCGGATAGGAGAGAGAGATGGCAAAGCAAGACACCTGGGGCATGGACTCCAACCATCTGATTTCCGACGACATGGCTATGCGCGCCATCAACGACATCGGCGCCTCTTGGCAGGATTATATCAACGCCAATTCGGATCTGAGCGCGGCGGGCATCGACACGATGGGTGAGGCGCTGCGCCACTACGCGACCCATGGCCATGCCGAGAACCGGGCACTTGCTCCGTCGCCGCCGGCTGTGGCGACCCCAAGCACGACGGGCACCGGTGTGGTCAACATCGATGCGTCTCAGTTGAGCGGTGCGGCCCCGAGCGGCCCGGCCTCGATGACGGTTGCGCCGTCTCCTCCGCCGCCTCCACCGCCGCCTCCGGCCGCGCCCTACAATCACGTCACGTCCAATCCCAGTGAGCAGGGCCCGGGGCTGACCCATTTCGACCCGGTGGCCTATCTCAACGCCAACCCCGACGTAGCCCAGGCGGAGCAATGGCTGGGCGATGAGTTCGATCCACTTTCCCACTTCCTCAATTATGGCCAGGGCGAGGGTCGTGATGGTCTGGGCGGGGGGCAGGTCCCGCGGCGCGGCGCCTATGCCGGGTTCGACCCGCAGTTCTATGCGAATCGCGTCGGCCTCGATGCCACTGGCCTTTCCGATGCCGACATCTTCCGCCACCTGATGAACGACCGGGGCGATGGCGGGCCTGCCTTTGCCTTCAAGGGTGGCCCGTCGGACTTCTCGGAAGCGGATTATCTCGAAGCCAATCCGGATGTTGCGGCGGCCATCCAAAGCGGCCAGTTCGCCTCCGGGCTCGCGCATTACAACTACTTCGGCGAGGACGAGGGCAGGGTCTACGACGTGACCCATGACCTGCCGGCCGGCCCGCAGCTTCCGGGCACGTTCCCGACAAGCCCGAGCGGGCGGACGAATACCGACCCGGATACCGGCGAGGCGCGTACCCACCGGCCCTATGAGCCCATCAGCTTTGGCGATTCGATCCACCGGGCGGATGAAGATGGCCGGCGGCTCTACAATCAGTCTCAGGGCATCGCGACGGCCCGGGACGCCCAGGGCAACGATACGGGCCTGATGTATGGGACGCCGGGTGCCGGCGGCGAAGCGGACTTCTTCCCGACGGACAACACCAACCGGTATCGGTTCGAGTTCGTGCGTGATGGCGTAGTCCAGAACCCGCTGGCGGATCCCGATAGCCCGAGCGCCAGCAACACGGGCTTCCAGTATGGCGAGTTCGCTGAAGGCTACGAGGCCCCGACGGACTTCAACCCGTTCGCCTACTATGCCGGGCGTGGAGACCTGCAGGGCACGGCCGATCAGCACTTCACCGGAGACATCGCCGGTAACGAGGCCGCGTTCTGGCGCTCGAAGTTCGCCAGCCTGGGCATGGACTATGACGCGCTGATTGCCGCCGGCGACCGTGAGGACTTCCTTTCGGCGTTCGCGTGGGCGCACCAGAACGAAGACCCGCACGCGCCCGTCGCGTTCAATGAACAGGGCCTGCCGTCGGACTTCAGTGCCGCAACCTATCTGGCGCTCAATCCGGATCTGCAGGCGGCTGGTCTCGACGAAGCAGGCGCGGCCCAGCACTTCAAGATGTTCGGTCAGTTCGAGTATCGACCCTACCGGAACGCTTAATGTCCGTTCGCCTCGCAGATCGTGGTGATCTGCTTCAGGTCTTCCGCATCATCGAGGCATTGCATCGGGAGCACGACGCGCGCCTGCCGACCTTCAGCGAGGCCAAAGCGGCGGCGGCGCTCCTGGATGTGCTCGACAGCGGAATGTGTTTTGTCGCCGAGAAAGATGGTAATGTGGTCGGCAGCATTGGGCTGGTGAAGCGGCCCTATTGGTTCTCCACAGAATCGGCCTGGTCGGATCTGTGGTTCTACGTCCTCCCCGAACACCGTGGCCGGGCAGGACTTGATCTACTCCGCGCTGTGAAGGCGCGCGCTACGGACCTCAACGAACGTGTCGTGCTCGGTGTGAGCACGGGAGACGCAGGCGGCCGCAAGGACCGTCTCTATCGCCGACTCGGTTTCGAGCCGATTGGCGGGATGTATGAGGGGTAGCGCATGGGCTTCCTATTCGACAGTGAACCGCAGACGGTCATTCAGCAGAACGAACTCCCGGATTTTCTGAAGACCTTCTACGAGGATCAGACCCAGAATATCGGCAATATCCAGGGTATCGCCGCGAACATCTACAACGACCAGAAGGACTATATCCCGTACTCGGGTGCCCGGCTGCAGAACTTCACGACCGATCAGTTGACCGGCATGGAGCGCCTGCGGAACAACCTCGGGATCACCATCGACAACGATACGGGCCAGGTCGTTGCGACGGGCGACAATGCCGTCGGTCAGGATCAGCTCGCGGACGCCATCGATAAGGTCGGTTACGCAGGCCAGACCTGGCAGGACCTGGGCGGAGAATACCTGCAGCAGGGTTCGGTCCAGACCAAGGACTGGACGCCTGGCGAGGCCGATCGGTACATGAACCCGTATCGGGACAAGGTGATCGATGCGCGTCTTGGCCGCCTGGATGATGTCTATGCGCGCCGGCGCAGTGCGGACGATGCCCGGGCGAGCGAGGCCGGGGTCTTCGGTGGCGGACGGCACGCTGTCCTCGATGCGCTGCGCGAGGAAGAAGAGAACCAGATGCGGGACCAGATCGTCGCCGAGGGCGAGGATCAGGGCTACCAGAACTCCCAGCAGCAGTTCGAGCGGGATCAGAGCCGGGCCATCACGACCCAGACCCAGAACCAGAATGCGGGCCTCCAAGCGTTCAACGCGAACAGGGACCAGTTCAACACCGACATGAACCGCATTGCCACGGCCGGTCAGGGCCTGGCCGGGCTCGCCACCACAGCCCAGCAGATGGGCAACATCGATGTCGAGAACCTGATGCGGATTGGCGGCATGGGCCAGGACATGGGCCAGAAGTCCCTCGACATTCAGTACGAGGACTTCCTGAACCAGAAGTCCCACCCGTGGCAGCAAATGGGCGCGCTCTCCGGGGCCATCTCGGGGAACACCCCGGATCCCTATGCGCGGCTGTTCGCCCAGCAGCAACAGACCACGAGCGGGGGCGGCCCAAATATGTTCAGCCAGATTGCCGGTGCGGGGCTTGCGGGCCTTGGTGTTGCCGGCGGCCTTGGCTGGCAGCCTCTGGCGTAAGGAGGCTCTGAGATGGACCGGCGCAAATACGAAGCCCTTTCCGACGCCCAACTCATCAACGTCATCCGTGGCGGTTCCAGCCAGGAGCGGGCTCTTGCCACCCTGATCCTGCGCCAGCGCGGGTTTACCGCGGGCGAGATCAAGAGCGCGGCCGGGGCCCAGGCTGGCGACCCGACGGATCACGTCAACCGGCGCCGTGCTGCTCGACAGGCCCAGTATGCCGACTCGAACTTGCGGACGGATCGCGCGCCCGCGCCTGACCCGGCGCCGCCGACCGGACTTGCGACCCCCAGTGGGGCGACCCGTGACGACATCGGGGCCCCGCCGCTGCCGCCGCCCTTCGCCGATTTCAAGACGCAGCCGGAACGCCCGTGGAGCGACCGCTATCGTGACCCGGCCCCTCGGCCGCCTTCGACGGCAACCGCCGACCGGCGGGATAGGCGTGGGCAGGCGGGCAACCTGCCGGCCCTGCCGAGCCTCACCATGGAAGACCCGGCCCCGCCGTCAGGTCTGGCCACTCCGGGCAGCGCCACCCGGTTCGGTGCCGGCCTCACGCCGCCCGCCGCACCTGGGTATCGCCCGGGCCCGCGGCCGCCGATCAGCGGGCAGAACGACCGCCGGCCGTCTGCTCCCTATGATGCCAACGAGTTCATGGGGACGCCGACCCGGATCCCGGTTCCCTATGACCCGAACGAGTTCGAGGGCACACCGATCACGGAACCCGGTGTGGGCTTGGCAGATGTCATTGTCCCGAAGCCGCGTCCGCCGGCGGCTGCGTCCCGGGGCAACCCGTCTCCTGGCCTTGACGCGCCGGTCGATCCTGCGGACGGCGTGGCCCCGCCGGAACCCCGGCCGCCGAGCCTGGCGGAGCGACTGCTTGCCTCCCCCGAGGTCGATACGGCCGGGATCGAGGTCGAGCAAGACAAGGGGATCACCTTGCCCGAGAACTGGTGGAAGTACGCACTCGCCGCCGGGTCCAAGATGATGTCTCCGGGACAGCGGGCCAACGGCACGGGCAAGACCTTCTTCGAGGCGCTGGGCGACGGCCTGGGTGAGGCGTCCACCATGATCGAGAAGGACGACCAGCGCGCCGCGCGGAAGCAGGAGCGCGCCGAAGACCGGGCGTTCCGAGCCGCCGAGCGGGAAGAAGACCGGAAGTTCCGGGCCGAGATCAGCAAACTCGATCGCGATTCCCGCGAGAAGGTGGCCAGGGAGCGAAACAGCAAGGAGTCGTTCTCCTCCGTCATCCTGCAGAACGGCAACATCGGCGCCTTCAACCACCGCACCGCCAAGGTCACGGATACCGGCGTGCGCGCCCGGGACCTGGCCGGCAAGGATGGCAAGGTCAACGCGAGCCGCATTTCCATCCTGCTTGAGAAGGCGACCAAGGCCGTCCGCGAGGACATCGACAACGGTTACATCGAGCCGCCGGATGGGGTGCAGCATTCCGTGTTCGTGGCGGAGGAAGCCAACCGCCGCGTCCAGGCCCAGGTTTCGATGGCGAACGAATTGGCTGGCAGTGGCGCCGCCCCGAGCGGTGGCCCGACGGCAGACCCACTGGGGATCCGGTAATGAACATCCAGCAGGTGCGAGAGCAGTACCCGCAGTATAGCGACCTGACCGACGAGCAGTTGGCGGACGGCCTTTACCGGAAGTTCTATTCCGATATGGACCGGGCCGACTTCATGGCCCGCATCGGCATGGCTCCCCAGGGTGCGCCCTACGATGCCAACGAATTTGTCGGCACGCCGGCCGCTACGGTAGCAGACGGATCTGTGACAATGCAGGGCAATGTCACACCTAATCCGGAGCCGGGCGCATTTAATTCGTTCGGCCGCGGCTGGAACACCCTTGAGCAAGCGGTGAACGTCGGCGCGAATGAGTTCGGCCTTCTCAGCGACGAGAAGATGATCGAGTACCTGCTGGCGAATGAGCAGGACAAGGCCCAGTACCCGCTCGATCCGGAGACAGCCCAGAAGCTGCAGGACATCGTGGGGGCGGAGACCTTCTTCGATGCCATGTCGGCCACCTGGGATCAGATCAAGCGCCTCGACTTCAACGCTATCGGAACACTCCTGGGCGAGTCGGCGCCAATCTCCGCACCGATCATCCTTGCCGGTATCGCGGGCACCGTCGCCGGTGGCGGCATTGGTGCGGCGGCCGGGGCCGGCACTGTGTCGGCGGCCGTCGAATACTCCCTGACCCTGGCCGAGGAACTGCAGAACGCCGGGATCGGCAATGACGTTGAGGCGATCAAGGCGGCCTTGGCGGATCCGGAGTTCATGGCCAACGCCCGGGAGCGAGGGGTCAAGCGCGGGATCGCCATTGGCTTGTTCGATGCCCTGTCCTTTGGCCTGGCCGGTCGGATGCTGGCCCCCGTCGCGCGGGCGACCGGCGGCGGCATCGTCGGCAAGACGCTCGGGACCGGCGTGGAAGTCGCTGCCCAGGGCGCGTTCGGCGCCGGTGGTGAGGCTGCTGCCCAGTTGGCGACCGAGGGCGAGATTGCCGAGCCTGGTTCGGTCTGGGCGGAATACATCGCCGAAGTGGCCATGGGTGCGCCCGAGATTGTCACCGGTGCCTATGACGCCGCCCGGAAGAAGAAGGGCGACGATACGACTGTCCCGCCGCCGGCTTCCGAGCAGCCGGAACCGCAGCCCGAGGGGCCGCAGGCGCCGCCGATCCAGGTCCAGGACAATGAGCGGCCGGAAGAGGAAGACGGGCAAGCCGACGACATCCCGCCGAGTGATTGGATGCCGGGCGAAGGCGCGCAGGGAATCAATCCGATTGTCAGCGAACAGCCGGCGGTCAACCCGGGTCCGGACCTGACGCCCAATGTCGAGGTCACGCCGAGCGAAATCGGCACGCGGCCGGGGACGGCTGGTGTGGCCGACCAGTGGAGCGCCGAGGCGAACATCATCAACATGCCGGTGCCCGCGGCCCCCGAGCCCGCCGAGCCTGTGGCGCCCGCTGCCGAGGAAACGCCGGCACCAAAGAAAAGCGAGACCGTCGTGGGCGTGCGCGGCAGCGATTACGTCGAGTTCGGCGACGGCAAAGTCTACCAGTATTCGACCGCTGGCGGGACGCCGGGACTGTTCTACAGCGGGAAGCGGATCAAATCCCCGAAGCGCCTGGAAGCAGCCAAGCGGTACTTCGAGGAGCAGGCCCTTAACACCGACCAGGCCGAAACCCCGGCTCCGGGACAGCCCGAGGACACGACCCCGCCAACTCCGGATCAGGAAGCCGGGCAAGGTGATGGGGGCGGCACCGGCATTGCGCCGCCTGCAAATCCGGACCCCGTGGACGTGATTACCGATCCAAATTCGCCGCGGAACACCGTTGTCAGCGTGTCGGACATCAGCACGAAGGACGCATGGGGGAATCATACAGCCCGCGTAACCTTCGGTGACGGGTCTACAAAGACAGTTCTCTTCAGCGACGGCGAAGTGCGGGGCATTGAGCGAACCAGTGGGGTCACGCCGGAAATCGGCGGTGCGCGGGTTCAGAACGTGAAGCGGTTCTTCAATCGTAACCCCGACATGATCGATGTCAGTGGGCCGGCCCCTGTTGTCGATAACGACGCCCCGGTTGGTGACACACAAGCCGATTTGCCTGTCGCGGATGAGCCACAAACCCCGCAGCGCGACCCTGGCCAATCGATCGGGCGGAACCCTGACGGCAAACTGGTCTTCGAGGATGAAAACGGCGTTCGCTCCTACAGCGATAGCGGCATCCGCGTTTCGGAGCCGGTCGGTGTGGTGCCGGGCCAAGGTATCGAGATCCAATCCGGCCGGCGCGGTAATGAGTTCAAGACCGTCGAGGAAGTCGAGCGGGAGCGTGCAGCCGATCAGGAGCGCGCAGAAGCGGCGGGCGAAGGGCAGGCACAAACCCCACCTGCGGGGCAAGCAGATTTGCCCTCCGCACCCGACCGTAGTTTGCCCGGTGGTAATACGGTGGAATCGACAGGCAGCCCAAAGGCGCCGTCCACACCCCGACCGGCGGACTACGGCTCGAAGAACAAGATCTTCACCAAGGAAAAGGCCGACGCTGCTCGCGAGCGGCTGCGGGCGAAGCTGCGCAACCAACTCAATTCCGGCATCGATCCCGAGATGCTTGCCGACGGTATCCAGTTGGCGGGCTACCACATCGAGGCCGGCATCCGGCGGTTCGCCGACCTTGCCCGTCAAATTGCCGAAGACTTCGACACGACACCAGACAAGCTGCGGGAACACTTGCCGGGCTGGTACTCCGGTGCGCGCGATACCCTGCGGGCCCGCGGCGAGGACGTGTCTGACATGGACACGACCGACGAGGTGTTCGAGCAGCTTGATAACCTGGGTGAAATAGCCGAGAACCAAATAGCCGACGAAATAGCCGACGATTCTGATCCTGGCTATTTGGCATCTAGTGACACACCGGAGCCTGCCGGGCAGATTTCCGAATCCGGCGAAATGCAGCAGGTCTCCGAAGCCTTCCGGGATGCGTTCCTGGTGGGCGAGTCCTTTGCCACCATCGTGCAAGCGCGGAAGAAGGCTGCCGAGATCCTGGGTCGCCCGATCGAGGCGAACACGACCGACGCCAAGATGGTGGATGAGGCCATCGAGGTCGGCGTCGTCATGGCCGCCAAGGAGATTGCCGACAACAGCAAGCCCCAGGCCAGCTATGACGCCCTGGTCGATCTCTACGGCCAGCAGCCGAAGCTGGGTACGCGCACGAGCACGTCCATGATCCAGCAGGCATATTCGACGCCGGTGCCGCTGGCCTTCCTGGCGAGCCGCTTGGCGGGCATCAATGCCGGCAAGACGGTCTACGAGCCGACGGCCGGCAATGGCGCGCTCCTGATCGCCTCGAAACCCGGCAACGTCACGGCAAACGAATTGAACGGCGCCCGCCGGGAAAGCCTGCAGCGCATCTATCCGGAGGCGACCGTGACCGGCGAGGACGTTTCGGAGTTCACGCCCACGGATTCGGGCTTCAATCCACAGGAGTTCGATGCCGTCATCGGGAACCCGCCGTTCGGTCTCGTGAAGGACGAGGACGGCAATAACCTGTCCTGGCAGATCGACGAGAAGTACGAAACCAACCAGGTCGATCACAAGATTGCCTTGCAGGCCCTCGAAACCATGAAGGACGATGGCCGGGCCGTGCTGATTGTCGGTGGCCTGCGGGACGATAAGGACCGTGTGAAGGGCTATCGGAACAGCACAGCCAAAAGGCAGTTTTATAATCGGCTGTTCAACCAATATAATGTGGTGGATATGTTCACCGTGGACGGCTCGCTCTATGAGCGCCAAGGGGCCGGCTATCCAGTGGACGTGATCGTCATCGATGGACGTGGCCAGTCCGCGATGAAGCCGCCCTATGCCGAGGCACCGCCGGTCTTCGGCACCTGGGACGCGCTGAAGGAGAAGCTGAATGACACCCCACGAAATCGACAACCTGACCAGTTGGGAAATACTGGAAATGGTGGAAGATCGCCTGATCGAGATGCTGCGGGAGATTCCGGAGACGGAGGACAGACTGGCAGCGGCGCGCAGGGCGGAAGCCGTCCTTCTTCGGGCGGGGGCACTGAACCAGCCAGTGGTGGACGACGTTCTGAACCCGACCCCGCGCAAACTGGTGAAGGCGTTCGAGATGCAGGAACTCCCGCTGTTGAGGGCGGGGATCAGGCAAGCGAAGCCGGATCCGGACGAGTGGGGGGAGATCGAGCCGATGCTGGAAAGCCTCCTGCCCGTCGAGCGCGAGGCAATGTAGCCGACGAGAGCGCGGAAAACGCCCAGCAGGTCGCCAACAAGCCGATTTCCTCCGGGAACCCGATGGGCGCGGTGATGCCGCGGAACCAGATCACCGCACTCGCGAACGCGCTCGAAGAGATTCAGGACCAGTACGCCGACAAGGGCGGCATCGACGGCTTTGTTGCCGAGCGATTGGACTATGCCTCCATCGAGGAGATGCAGGAGGTCTTCGGCGCCGAGCAGATCGATGCCCTGGCACTCGCCATCAAGAACATGAGCGTGGACAAGGGGTTCATCCTGGGCGACCAGACCGGCATGGGTAAGGGCCGGGTCGTCGCCGGCCTGCTTCGCTACGCCTATATCCGGGGCAATCTCCCGGTGTTCTTCACCATCAAACCGTTGCTCTACGGCGATATGTACCGGGACCTGAAGGACATCGGGTTCTTCGACTATCTCGGCCGTGAGCCCAATTTCTTGATGACCAACAACGGCGGCCTGATCCCGATCGATCAGGAGGCCATCGACCAGTTGACCGAACGAGAAGAACTCAACGAGTTCAATGAGGCCCTGAAGGAAGACGACACACTGACCCCGGCCGACCGGAAGCGACTGAAGAAGCCGATCCCGAAAGTGGACCTGACCCGAGGGAAGTTCATCAAGGCGGCTCAGAAACAGGATGCTGTCCTGGCCAAGATGAAGACTGGCAAGCAGGTGCGTGAACAGTACGACATGGTGTTCACGACCTACTCGCAGATGCAGACCATCGGGAAGGGCAAGGGGCAGGGCGGCCAGACCACGGAACGCCGGAAGTTCCTGCGCCGAATCGCGCCTGACAGCACCATGCTCCTGGACGAGTCCCACGCCGTCGGCGAGCGGAAGGACCCGCACGAGAAGACCAAGGAACAGCCGATGTCCGCGCTGATCCGGGAGGTCATCCCGAAGACGAAAGGCACGGTGTTCTCCTCCGCCACCTTCGCCAAGCGGCCGGATGTCATGGATCTCTATGCCACGACCGACCTGCGACTTGCCGTGTCCAGCCCTGAGAAGATCGGTCCGCTGATCGAGAAGGGCGGCATCCCGATGCAGCAGATCACGACCACGATGCTGTCCGAGGCCGGGCAGTATGCGCGGCGCGAGCGGTCGTTCAACGGCATCAAGTACCAGGACGAAACGGTCAAAGTCGATAAGGGGGTCTATGACGACTCCTCGTCGGCGCTCTCCGCAGTGTTGGAGTTCTCCAACTTCGTGAAAGCGGCCGTCAACGTCAAAGAGGACGACATCGGCGCGGCCGGCGGGACCATCCTTACAGACCTTGCCGTCGGCGAAGAGGGTGTAGAGTCCTTCAACTTCACGAGCGTCATGCACAACCTCATCAAGCAGGTGTCGCTGTCGCTCAAGGCCGATGCGGTGGCAAACGCGGCCATCGAGGAACTGAAGGCTGGACGCAAACCAGTTATCACCGTGGCGGCCACGAACGAGTCGCTGATGACTTCCGTGTTCGACGACATGGACGGGCTGAAGCTGGGCGATAAGGTCGAGTTCGATCTGCGGGCCGCCTTCCAACGCTATCTCGAACGCACCCGGCGCGTCACCTTCAAGGATGTCGATAACGAAACCCAGTATCACCGGTTGACGGACGAGGAACTGGGCCCCGCCGGTGTCGCCGCCTATGACCAGGCCCTGGCCATCATCAAGGATCTGGACGGTGACAAACTGCCCGGCTCGCCGATCGACTACATCACCGACAAGATCCGGGATGCCGGCTTCGAGGTCGGGGAGGTCACGGGCCGCTCTGCGCGGGTCGAGTACAAGAAGGGCAAAACCTACTTCAGCCGCCGCAAGCCGTTCGATCTGACGGATGCCGGCAAGCGTCGGGCCATTGAGCGGTTCAACAATGAGACCGGCCAGGCAATCATCCTGAACCAGTCCGGATCGACCGGCCTGTCGTTGCACGCCTCCGAGAACTTCAAGGACCAGGCACAGCGGGTGATGCTGTTGGCCCAAGCCGAGGCCGAGATCAACACCCACATGCAGATGCTCGGCCGGATCAACCGGACGGGCCAGGTCGTCATGCCCGAATATCGCATGATGGTGGCGGACATCCCGGCTGAATTGCGCCCGGCAGCGGTCCTGGCGAAGAAGATGGCCTCGCTGAATGCGAACACCACGTCTGACCGGAAATCGGCCATCACGTCCGAAGAGACCCCCGACTTCCTGAACCGCCATGGCGACCGGATCGTGTGGCGGGTCCTCGACGCTGACGAAGCGATCTGGCGCCGGCTGGACAGCCCCTACATGGGCGAGTCCGAGAAGGACGCACCGGACGGCCTGGCCATGAAGGTCACGGGTCGGATCCCGCTGTTGCAGTACAAAGACCAGATCGAGATCTACGACCAGATCATCAGCGAATACAACGCATACATCGAGGAACTGAAGGGGCTGGGGCTCTACAACCTGGAAGCCGAAACCGTCGATCTGCAGGCGACCACCCTCTACACCCAGGTCGTGGGCGAAGAGGTTGCCGAATCGTCGTCGCCGTTCGCCAAGCCGGCCATTGTGGAGGAGGTCGAGGCCAAGATCCTCGGTCGGCCGTTCACGTCCGATCAGGTGCTGGAAAAGGTCAAAGCCGAACTGGGCGACCTCAAAGCGAATGTGCAGGGGGAGTTGCAGATCAGCACCCCGCCCGGTGACACGTCCATCTACCGGGTGCTCGGGAACACCTATCAGCACAAGGAGAAGATCAAGGAAATCCCTGGTGCCAGGTGGAACCCGATTATCCGCGGGTGGGAGTTCCCGGCCAATCAGGAAGCCGAGGCGCAGAATATCCTGGGGTCGTTGCTCGGCGGCGAGGTAGAGGCCAAGTTCACCGATTCGAACTTCCCCGAGATGCTGCATCAAATCGGTGCGCAGAAGACCGGTGAGATGGCTCAGAAGGCGCGTGAGGAGTTCCATGGGTGGAGAGAAGCCGCACTTGCAGACATGAAGCCCGAGGCTGCCCAGAAGTTCGCGGCGGCCCTGTTGGACGGACAAACGCACTTCAACCTGGTTATGCAGAGTGCCCCGATTGGCGCGTCGGTCCAGTTGCGAACCGATTCCGGCAACATCTACGGCGTCGTCACGAAAATTGCCCGCACGGGGAAGACCAAGAACCCGCTGGCCGCGTCCGCTTGGAAGATGACCATTGCCCTGGCGGCGCCCGAGAAGCAGATCACCCTGCCTTTCAGCCGCCTCGGCGGCGAAGGTGCCCAGGTCCAGATCCGACGGTCGGACACCATGGGCGATCAGCGAGTCTGGGATCTGTTCGACCAGTTCCAGGGCAGTGACCGGAAAGAGCGCCGCACGATTGTGACGGGCAACATCCTCCGGGGGTACGAGTTCACCCGGGGCCGGGGCCGGATCACCTACTTCAGCCGCAAGGATGGCAAGGTCGTCCCGGGCATCCTCATGCCGCGGGACTGGGAGGTCGAGGACGCTCTGAGCCGTTCCGGTGTGGTGTTCAAGACGGCGAAGGATGCGACCGAGTTCCTGATGCGGGCCGGCTATCTGCAGACCCGGGAAGCCGACGTGCAGATCCGGAAGAACTCCCGCGACGAGATCAAGGTCACTGTCCCGAAGTCCAAGAAGGCCGGCGGCCGCTACGCGCTGAATGACAAGGTACGGAACCAGGTGGACGGCCGCGAGTTCGTCAACGGCACGGCGTACCGGCAGGGCGGGGAAAAGGAGTTCGGCCGCACTGTGCAGGCCCTGATGGATGCCGGCGCTGTATTCGAGGTCAGCCCCAGGCAGGACGGGTTCTCGATCGCGACGGAAATCGCTGGCAACCCCATCGGGGAGAAGAAGGCGACGCCCGAGATGGAGGCGCGCAAGGCCAAGAACGAGCAGGGTGGTGGCTTTGCCTACTACACCCCGAAAACGCAGGTCACGTTCATGGCTGGCCGGAAACGGCGCAGCGAGCAAGGCACGCAGGCGGAGCGGGGCGACAGGCCGATCAAGACGCCGCAGGATCTGGTCGATCGTTTGCGCGACGCGATGCCGGTCAAGGCCGGGCAGGGGCGCCTCCCTATGCAAAAGGCCGTCGGGGCGTTTAATACGCGGTCGCACGCGATCCGGCTGCGCAGCCTGTCGAACCTGGACATCTATGCCCACGAACTGGGGCACTTCCTCGAAGCCAAATTCTCGGGCGTCGAGGGTCTGAAAGCGCGGTTCTCGGAAGAGATCGAGGGCATGTCTCACGACCCGGCCCTGGAAGGCGACGCCCTGCGGTCTGAAGGCTTCGCCGAGTTTTTCCGGAACTACACCTTGAACAAAGCCTATGCAAGACGGCACGCGCCAGGCTTCTATGAGGCGTTCGACCGGGCGATGCGGGACAATCAGCCTGATTTCCACAAGGCCATCCAGGAGGTCCACGACGAACACGCCCGGTATATCGATGCCCCGTCGCAGCAGGTCATTGCCGATGGGCTCAAGAGCCGGGAGTCGAACAAGACAGTCTGGGCGGGCATCGGTGAATACTTCAGCAGCCGGAACCGGGCGGGCAAGTCCGTCATGCCAGCTGGCAAGCGGGGCCTTCGCAACGCTCTCCCGGCAATCCTGCTCGGCATGTATAAGGGCACGCTCGCACAGCACGTCGGAATCTCCGCTTTGCGGGACCAGATCATGGACCTGTTCAAGGTCAACCACCAGGAAGCCAAGACCCTTGAAGCGGTGGACGACCCGGAGGTTACGGCACGCCGGCAGAAGAACGCTGTCACAATTGCCTCCGCGGATCTTGCCTACGGTATTCTGTTCGATGACGGCAACCGGTCGGTCTCCATGACCGATGTGCTGACAAAGGCTGTCGGCGAGAACAACTTCACCAATGAGCGGATGATGCGGGACTTCGGCGGCTACCTGGTGAGCCGTCGGGCCGTCTATCTGTGGGATCAGTTCCGGAATGGCGAGCGCCCGTCCGCGCCGACCAAAGAGACCCGGGGGGATCACCTGCAGAACCTTGGTGACATGGAGGCCCAGTACCCGGGCTTTGAGGAAGCGGCGGCCATGTATGACGAGTTCATGCGCGGCCTGCTCCGCTTGCGTGCCGAGGAGGGCATTATCAGCGGAGCGCAATACAAGGACCTGTTGGAGCGGGACCCGCACTACACCCCGTTCAAGCGGTGGCGAGACGATCTGCCGTCCTTCGACCAGGATCCGGTCGGCCGTCCGATGCGGCCGCTTGCGCGCCTGAAGGGATCCGAACGCGACATCATCGATCCGATCGAGACATCGATGCAGATGGTCCTGCGTACCCGGCAAGAGGTCGAGCAGAACAAGGTCAAACGCCAGTTGGTAGAACTCGCCCGGGAAGCCGGCGGCGGCTCCGCGTCCTTCCTGGAAGAGGTCTCCGCCTATGAGCCGAAGGTCGAGAGGGTATGGCTCTCGATGTTCACCAAAAGCCTGGTGGATTTGACCGGCTTGCCTCCGGAGCACTGGGAGAAAGCTGGAACGGCCCAGATCCTGGAATCGATCGCGGACCATCTCAACGAATTGGAGGAAGAAGTCCAGGTCGCCTATTTCAAGCAGGTGACAACGCAGGAGCGGGACGGTGAGCCCCTGGTGTTCTGGCGCGAGAACGGCGAACTGAGGGCATTCGTGCTCAACGGTGACGACCCGGTGGGTTTGGCCGCGGCGGATACCCTGCTGAACGGCTTCAACAAGGAGGTCGCCAACATTGTCACGCAAGTGATGGGCCCGGCCTCGACCCTCCTCCGCCAGGGCGTTACGACCTCGCCCAGTTACGTCCTGGCGAACCTGGTACGCGACTTCTTCGTGGTCTATGCCCAGGAGGGCGCTATTCCGGGCTTGGTGCAGTTGCAGGGCGCTTACGAGTTCATCGTCGGCAAAGACCTCAAGCACGAGTACGAGCAGCTTGGCGGGATTATGACCGGGATCGAGACCGGCATGATCCGGGAAGTGGACGCGCTCTCGAAGGCGGGCCATCTGGACCCCGGCAAGTTCGCCCGGGTGAAGCGTAATCTTGGCCCTCGTGGCTTTTTCCGAAATGTGCAGTTGCTCTCGGAATACTCGGAGACCTTCACCCGCCTGGGCCTCTACAAGAAGTTCCGCAGGGAGGCGATGGCCCGGGGGCTCGATGAGATGGCGGCGGCCAAAGAGGCGGCTTACCGGGCAAACGACTTCATCGATTACAGCCGGTACGGTGACAACTACGCCGTCGTGACGCTGCGCCATACGGTGCCGTTCCTCAACGCGGCCATTCAGGGCCTCGACAAGTTCGCCCGGGTCATGCCCGGGCCGCACAAGACCTTGATGCGCCGGATGCTGTCGCCGTGGGCGAAGGAGGCCGCCGGCGTGCCGCTGTCGCCCCGAGAGAAACGGCAGCGCAAGGCGTCCTATCTGGCGGCCGCCCGTCTGACCTCGATCGGGATCCTGGGGCTGATGCTCGGCATTGCACAAGAGGATGACGAGGACTATCAGGAGGCCAACGACTACTACCGCTATAACCATTGGCTGGTGCGGTACGGCAACGGGGAGAACGAGTTCTTCGCCATTCCCAAGCCCTGGGAATATGCGGCGGTCTCCACGATCCTCGAACGCGGCTATGCCTATGCGAAGCACCAGGATCCGCGGGAACTCGAAAAGATGCGCGAGAACCTGCTTCGCCAGTTCTTCATCGGCGAGATGCCCAGCGGGATCATCCCACACTTTACGGTGCCGCTGATCGAATACTGGGCCAACAGATCGATGTATTTCGATGGCCCGCTGATCCCGGAGTACATCCAGGCTGACCAGAACCACCGGCAAGCCACGTCGTTCACGTCCGAGTTCTCGAAGTCGATTGCAAAATACCTCTACGACAAGACCGGTGGGGATATGGATGTTTCCCCGCTGCTGATCGACCACTTCATCACCGGCTATGGCGGGACGGTCGCCCGGGACGTTCTCTCGGGCATCGATTCCGCCGTGTTCGACAAGGACCGCGGCGGCACCCTGTCCGACTCCCCGGTCGTGCGCCGGTTCGTGAAGGACTGGACGGTCAGGGGGCAGAGCCAGAACGAGTTCTTCAACATCGTCGGCAAGACCGGCGACTGGTCGGCGAAGGCGGGCAGCCTGCGTGATGATCTCCGTGCCGGCGATTGGAAAGGGGCGGCGAAGTTCCTGGACAGCCTCGATCCGTCTGAGAAGCACTATGCCCTGTGGAAGCAGGTGACAGGCAATGCGCTGTCGTCGGCCCCGAGCAAGATTGGTGGCAAGCGTCCGCTCGCCTGGCACCCGCTCGAACGCGCCAAGGCCACCACCAAGGCGCTGCGGGCGACGATGCGGGCAATCGATGACGGCGACATCGCCGATGTCCCGTCGAACAAGCAGGGGACCACCCGGGCCCTGATGCGCGAATGGGTGATTGGCGAATATCGCAATGCCCTGATTGAATCCGGGGCGAAAGGCTACGAGAAACGCAAGCCGATCGACACGGCCAGTATCCAGGAAAAGCTGGACAATATCAGCCCAGCCATCCTGCGCGCCTACCGCAAAGAGACCCGCTCCAAGCCCAGTCCGCGGGCCATGGAGAACTTTGCGGAACGGCGTCAGATCATCACTGATCGAATGGAAGCAGAGATCCGGAGAAGGGCGAACGCCCAATAAACCTGGACAAACGCTGAGACCGCGCACATATTGATGGCTACTGAATATGGTCCTTGGTCAGACCATCCTGTGGAGAGGGGCGCCCCGGAAACGAGGCGTCCCTTTTCTTTTGGCCCGTGCGTGACTGTGGTAAATTCCCCAAAACGCAAGGAGCGGTGCTATGTCTGACCGACGATACACCCAAAGAGATCTGGATACTTTGGCCCGCACGATGTGGGCCGAGTCCCGCGGCGAGTATGTGCGCCTTGGCGAGGATGCCTACACCGCCGTCGCCTGGGTGGTGAAGAATCGCCTCGAACAGAACACCTGGTACGGCAAAACGATCCATGGGGTTTGCACCAAGCCCTGGCAGTTCTCGTGCTGGAACGAGGACGACCCTAATTTGCCGAAGCTGCTGGCCGTCACCGACGAGGATCCGAACTTCCTGGCGGCGGTCAACGCAGCCGGCAAGGTCCTCTGGGGCAACGGCCAGGACCCCACCGGCGGGGCGGATCATTACGTCAACCTCAAGGTCGCCCAGCCCGACTGGGCCATGACCTTCACCCAAACTGCAGTCATCGGCGCCCACACCTTCTTCGACTCCCGGCGATAGGAGGGCGGCATGACGGAATCCGAAATGAGAGCAGCCGTTGCCCGCGCGGCCGAGCAGGCGGCCAAGGCGAACGCGGACATGGCCAAGCATGAGGAAGTCTGCGGCGAACGATACAAGCGTATCCACGACACCATGACAAACGTGGCGGACTCGGTCGCCCTCCTGCACACACGGGTGGACGGGCTCTACTCCTGGCGTTTCAAAACGGCCGTCGGGGTGCTGACTCTGGTTCTCGCAATCCTGGGCTGGGCCCTTACGACACTGGCATCGATCGCGATGTCACCACCGCCGGCACTGCCGGCATTCATCTAGGAGAAATCGAATGAAACGGATTATCGCCGTGCTCGCCATCGCGGGCGCGTTGAGCGGCTGTGCGGCTGTTGGTGTGGCCGGTGGCATCGTGACCACGGGCATCGCGGCCTATTGTGCCGGGACCAGCGACGCGGCCAAGGAAGCGGCGCGGGATCTGTTCACCGCAGGCCAGAAGATCATCGCGTGCGAGTCGGACTGATGGAGCGCTTTCCCGACAAACTGCAGGTCGAGTGGATCGACGGCCGGAACTTTCGGCTGTTGGAACCGTATCGCTGCAAGCTGCCGGATCGGACGATTACCGCACCGGCGGGTCTCCAAACGGATTTTGCTTCGGTGCCAAAGATGGCGCGCTGGTTCGCCTCTATTGCAGGCGACTATCTGCCCGCTGCCATTATCCATGATTGGTGTTATGTGAAGGCGTCGGAGGCCAACTATCCCGACATCACGCGGAAGATGGCCGATGACATGTTCCTCGACAACATGAAGCATCTCGGCGTGCCTTGGTACAAGCGGAACATCATGTGGGCGGCGGTGAGGGCAGGCGGGTCGATAGTGGGCTACCGCGATGCGTGAGACGGCACGCAGCTAGGCTCCTTGATTGGTTGCTCGACGTGTCTCTAGCTTCGCCCATCCGTCACGGGTGAACGATTGACGGGTGTGCTCCGCAGCGGCTTCGGAGTAGGTCATAGGCGGCGTCACCTTTACGGTGCCGTCTTCGTTCGTGCGCTCAACAACCCACTTTTCATCAATCCGCATCGGAGGCTCCTTATTGGGTCACAGATTTAAGAGCGGCAATCGCAGCCCGGCCTTCGTCATTGATCACAAATCGCGACCCTTCCGAAGCTGTCCACGTTTTGCGCCCATACCCGGCTTTCGAGCATCGGGTAGCCGCACCTTCGTCCTTACTGTGACGCAGTTTCACAAAGCCAGCCTCAATGGCTCGCTCAAGCATGTCGCGCTGTGTCGGTGTCAGTTTCTTCGTGGTCATCACTCACGCTCCACGATTAGGGATCAAATGGGTCTTTCTGGAGAGTCGGCTTCTTATTCAAAGGCGGTAAATTCACGAGCAACGGATCGCACGCTTTCTACCCTAAGGCGTTTCTTCCCCTCGAGCATAGAGTTCGAGGTCGGCGGGACCGATCTGCCCGGCGTCAGTCAGGCGGTAATGCCGTTCCTGCACAATCGAGACGTCGTCACCGTCGAAGTTGAGCTCAAACATGGCGATAACGTCGTCGGCCATGAACTGGGCGGAAACCGGTCGGGCGAGGCAGTCCTTGTACTTGTCTTTGGTGCGGCAGTAGACGACGTCCTGGATCGTCTGGATCACGCCGAGCTTATCGCGACCGCCCTTGGCCTGGACGGGAATGACCGACTGCGCACCGCTGGTATTCACGCCCACGTAGAGTTCGTCGATCTCGATCTGACCGTAGTTCTCGATCTTCGTTCGCAGATGGTTCTGGAGGGAATAGGCGGTAATCCCGAGGAACAGGTCGATGAGGCGGTTATAGCGGATCTTGGCAAGGAGCGCCTGTTCGTCGCTGAGTGCGTAGGTGCGGATGATCTCAGGCGTAGCATCGGGGATCTTACGGACGAGCAATCCCTGCGTCGGCATGATGTGAGCGAGACGCGACAACCGGAAACGGTAGACCGCGTCCCCGGCACCGAGGATCAGCCAGTACATGCCGTCGGGTTGCGTCTTGAGGATTTCGTCCGGGAGCGCACTACGATGGCGATAGGTGTAGACGACGTCGCCGAGATTGCGCGGGACGCCGACCCCGCATGCCGTCCCGACTTCGGCGATCTCCTCGCGTTCGAAGGTGAATTCCTGGCCGCCTCCCCGGTAGTGCCGTTTGAAGATTTCGGAGATTATCGTTTCGTACTGTCCTTTTGAATTACGTGGGGGCATTCTGAGTTAGCCTGAAAGACGTTCGCGTTCGATATCGATTTGTTTGCGCTTGCGCGCACCGCTTTTCTTATCCCGACGGGACGGGGGTGCTTCGACCCCGAAGTGATTGGCCGCCTGTGTAAGGTCCAACCCAAGAAGCGACGGATCGCCCAAGGGGATGGTCTCCTCCGGCCTTAAGGCCTTCGCACCGAGAGCCGTGTGCACGCTCTCTGCCACAGCGCGTGCTAGCGGCGGCGGGACGGCATTGCCGATTTGGCGGGCGCCGTGCCACTTGGTGACATGAAAGCGGAACCAGTCCGGGAAGCCGTGCAGCCGGGCCATCTCGCGAACCGTAATGCAGCGGGCGTAGGCGTAGTGGATTGGTCGTGGGCTGGTGAAAGCGCCGCGTGCCCCGTCGGTCCCGGCCCGGAGCGTATTCGAGACCCCGTCCTGCGGGAGCTTGTAGAACCGGCTGATCGGCTCGACCTTGCCCGGATCGGTGTCGCCAAAGCGTCTGCGCGAGATGTTGGTGTGCTCGGTTCGTGCGCTGGAAGTCAGGACGCCCGCGTTCCAATCGCGCGCATGGCCATAGTGCCAGGCATCGTTGGACAGACAGCGTAGTGCAGCGGCATAGTCCGACGAATCGCCGTAAGAGGCGTTAATGACCGCGTCGCTCGCAATCAACTCGTCGAATGCATCGGCGTCGGGCAAATCGCCAAGCGCGTCCGCACAACTCGGCCCTGGGGGAAGCCCGTTAATCGGCTTGCGACCGTCGGCGAGGTTGGTGAGCGGCGCGGGATAATCGGGCAGCGTCTCGCCTTTTCTCGCGCCGATAAGGATCAGGCGCTCACGAAACTGCGGAACACCAAAATGTCCGGCATTGAGAACCTGCCAGGGAAGGCGAATATCATAGCCCTCGCGGTCGAAGGCTTCGACGAGTTCCTCGAGAAAGTTCTTGTGCCGTCCGACAGTCAGGCCCTTGACGTTCTCGAACACAAAGCTGCGCGCATCGAGCTCCGCGACCAGCCTGACGAAATGGGAGACCAACCTGTTGCGAGGATCGTCAAAGGCGCGGTGACCGATCAGGGAAAAGCCCTGACAAGGTGCGCCGCCGAAGACGCAATCTACCGGCCGACTGCCGATCCCGGCGCGCTCTCGGATCTCCGCGGCGCTTAGGCCTTCGACACTCTTCGGGATCACCGCCGTGCGCGGGAAGTTGAACTTGTGTACGGCGCAGTGAACAGGATCGATTTCTACTGCGGCAGCGACGTCGAAGCCGGCCTGTTCAAAGCCAAGACTTAGCCCGCCCGCTCCGGCGAACAGATCTACCCCGATCGGTCGCATCCCTGCTTGCCCCTTTACTTGTTTTTCTCTTATCATCATCTTAGTTTAGCGTAGTTTGCGCTCGATGTCGATCGGATTTTTGCATCCGTCCACAAACTCTTGCAGGCGATGCGCGAGCGCCTCGGGATCGCCAAGCTCGCAGGCCCAGACCACCAGAACCTGCCAACCGAGCGATTCGAGGCGTTCTATCTTCGTTCTATCGCGGTGAACGTTTCGTTCAAGCTTGGGGCGCCAGTAGTCCTGGCGCGACTTCGGGAGGCGGCCCTTGGCACAACCGTGCCAGTGCCAGAAGCAACCGTGCACGAAGATGGCTTTGCGCCGCCCGATCATAGCGATGTCCGGGGTGCCGGGCAGATCCTTGCGATGCAGGCGATAGCCGTAGCCGAGCCTTCTGAGAGTACGTCGTACGGCTAGCTCCGGCTTGGTATTCTTGCTGCCGACGGATTGCATGATCCGCCTGCGCTGTTCCGGCGTTCGGGTGTCCATAACAGTGAATTACGACCTTTGATCAATACGACCAGATGACCTCGGCGGCCAGATATTCGCGCAATACGATCTTGACGGCAAACCCATCGTCTTCAGCGACTGCGAAGCGATAGACGCCGTCCTGCACGACGATCCACCCGTCCTCCATGTCCTGGCCGGTGAAGACGCGGGTCATCATCCGACTCCCGACCTCGGGCCAGACCTCGATCATCGGCATCGAGAAGAACGCTTCGCGCTCTTCGGCGGTGAAGGTTTCGAGCGGTGTCGCGTGAAAGTGCACGGGCTCGCCCATCGCGGGCTGACCGAGCTCGAAGTAGACGTGACCCCGGGCGTTCTTCACAAGCGCGTTTTTCACCCGGCCCATCTCAGGCTCCCAGATGGTTCGATTTTCCCCGCCGAGCGTCTTGAAATCCTTCCGGGACCGGTCGATACGAGCTTTCAGCGATGGGTTGCGCCGGAGTACCCGTTCTGCTGCGGGGATCGTCTGGACGTCGGGATCCGTCGAGCCGGTGATGACGGCACCGAGGAACGCGGCGAAGTACTCCTCGTCTTGCGAGAAGGAGGTATTGCAGGAGGTGCAGATCTCGACGACAGGAAGTTCCGGCGGGTAGGGCTTGTCGAGGAGCGACCTCGAGGGCACGTGGTCCCGGTTCGTCTCGCAGGTCTCGAGCGAAGCCGTGCAATGAATGCACCATGCCTTGTGGCGGACGTCGGAATAGTCGTCGATCTGATCCATTTTCTCATTGTAGCAATTCGGCTTCGACGGCTCTAGCACAGTTGACCTATTTGCAGGACATGCTGGCTGACCTGATGCCGCCCGGTTGCGAATCCGAAGATCAGGCCCACCGGCTCCTCGGCAGGATCATCGAGAACGTGAAGACCGAGTGTGCTGGTCCCGGCCTTGGCTTCGATGCAGACGAGGAGTTGTCCTCTGTGCTGCGGTCAATCCGGGAACCGGAAGCAGGCCCGTTCACTACTGAGGTTGTGAGCGGGTTTGTCCTCCACCAGCACTATGAGAAGGCGAACCTGCAGCGTGCGGTCATCAAGGCGGTTAACGATCTGCGCGCCTCGGGCGACCAGTTCCCCACTGCGCGCGATCGTTTAGGAACCATTCAGATTTGCTTGCAGTGGGCGATCGGGCTCCGCGGCCTGCGGGAGGACCAGGACGCTGCTGGGTGACTTCGGACGTTTTTCGGACGCCTTTTTCAGCGATTTTCGCTGATTCCAGCGATATGAACTTGCGATAAACGCAAGCCAATACAATAAAATCAATAACTTAGCGGGTCGATTTTAGACCCCCAGCCCCACCAGGGCGGTTTGCTAAACCGTTATACGGGTAACTCCGTATCGTGGGTTCGAATCCCATCCCCTCCGCCATCTCCTTGATTTTGCTCACAAAACATTTTCCAAAAATCGTTATCTTTTAGTTGAACAGGGGAGCACCCTTTGCGGGTTGGTCGCTTTCTGTCCACCCCTGGTCACCGGAATTAACGGGTGATTCTGCCTGATATACGGCGTTCAATCGCACCTCGGAGTCCACGTGGGCGAGGTCGATTTCGGTCGTTTTGATGGATGCGTGACCCAGGATCTGTTGCAGCCGGTAGATCGACCCGCCCTGCTATTAAGTACCTGATCGCAAACTCATGCCGGAAGTCGTGGAAGCGGATGTTCCGCAGCCCGGTCTCGTTCCGGACGTGGCGCATGAACTGAATAAGGCGGGCGTCCATGACGCCCGGACGCACCTTGGCGTGCGAGACAAGCAAGTATTTTGCGGGCCTTGAAGCACGCCCGGGGGGTGTTGGCCAACCTGTTCCAAGCGACGCTGTGAGAAAGTCACTATCCATATCATTTGTATGCATCTTGCATTCAAAAAAATTATTGTGCATTCTTTTAGTATGCAAGATTCGACATCACCAGACGCGACGACCATCAAGTACCGCAAGGGTTCCTCCGCATCCGAGGTCTGCGAAGGGCTTCGTCGGCGGATCCTGACGCTTGAGCTTCGTCCAGGAGAGCCTCTCGACGAGACGCAGATCTCCAGGTCATTCGGCGTCTCGCGTTCACCCGTTCGCGAGGCGATCAACCGTCTCGGCGCCGAACGGCTCGTGGTGACGTTGCCCAATCGCGGTGCGGTCGTGGCCCCGATCGACCTAATGGGCTTTCCACATTTCATGGCCGCGTTAGACCTGCAGCAGCGCTTCGCCACACGGCTTGCGGCGCGGCATCGGACGACGGCCGACCTCGATCGGATCGAGGTGCGGGCCGCTGAATTCAACGCCGCCGTGCGCGCCTTCGAGCCGATGGACATGCTGCAAGCCAACTACGACTTCCACATCGCGGTTGGGGAGGCTGGCCACAATCCCTATGTCGCGCGCCAGTACGGCGAGCTGCTGTCCGACGCGCGGCGCTACCTGCATATCCACATCGAATTCCTGATTCAGACAGAGGGCCGCTCGCTCCTGCGGGACCAGCACGATGATTTCGTCAGCGCAATCCGCGCTAGGGACGTGGAAGAGGCGGACCGCGTCGCGCACCGGCATTCGCTGCAATTCGAGGAACGTTTTCTGCGCGCGCTCCGGCACATGCCGGACCCGAACTTCCGGATTGAGGCGGATACGGCGGAAGGCGACACGCCATGACACGGATCGTCGCCATATCGGTCCTGACACATTCCAACGATCTCGGCGGAGGGTTGTGGAACCCGGTGATCCGCTGGACTCGCAAATACGCGGTCTTCATTGAGATGATTGCGGAGTGCGGAACCACGGGTGTCGGCGAATGCTGGTGCTTCGACGCGTCGCCGGACGCGTTGGCCGCCTATCTCGCCACCGAGATCGTGCCGTCCTTCCTCGGCCGTGAACTCGACGAAGTGGAGGACATCGCGGCCGGCCTTGTGAGGCGCGTCACGCTTACCTCGCGCCACGGCATCGCTGCCTCGGCGCTTTCGGGAATCGACATCGCCGCGCGGGACCTCGCCGCGCGCCGCGCCAGTCTGCCGCTCTACCGGTACCTGTCACCGACAGGTTCCGGCAGCGTGCGCCTCTACGGCAGCGGGGGGCTTTACGGCGACGGCAAGACAACCGCCGATCTCGTGGACGAGATGACCACGATGGCGGATGCCGGGCATTCGATCGTCAAGCTGAAGATCGGCGCCCAGAGCGTCGTCGAGGATCTCGCCAGGGTCCGCGCCGTTCTTAATGCGCTTCCCGCCGATGTCTCGATCATCATCGATGCCGTCTACAGCTATGCGCCCGCGACCGCGCTTCGGGTCTTCGAGGCCCTGCCGGCCGAGAGAATCGAGGCCTTCCAATCCCCGGTACAGCCGCAGGATGTTGAAGGGATGGCCTGGCTGGTACGACAGGGCGTGCCGGTGATGGGGGTCGAGGCCGAGCACAGGCCGGAGCTTCACCGCGCCATGATCGACAGCGCCGCCGTGACCTTCCTGCAGACCGCCCCCATCGCTTGCGGCGGCATCGGGCGAGTCCGGGATCTGAGCGCGGCGGTCATGGGAACCGATGTGCGCCTGTCCCTGGAAGTGTCGTCTACCGCCGTCGCGTTGGCCGCCGCCTGCCACCTCGCCGCGGCCGACGAGTGCATCGCGCACGTGGAATATCACAGCGTGCATACGGTGTTTTTCGACGACTACCGCCTTGAGCGGGCGGACGGCACGGGTCGGTGCCGGCTGCCGACTGGCGAGGGGCTGGGCCTATGTCTGCCGCACGGCGCGCTCGCGGTCGCCTCGGTCCACCAGCACTCGGGCATCACAAACGACCCTGCCAAGGGGCAAACCGAAAATCTAGCAAGGAGAGCAGAATGACTTCGAAAATTGTGACACTCGCGGCGGGCGTGGCGCTCGCGGTCTCGGCAGCGCTTCCCGCAACGGCGCAGGCCGGGGACACGCTCTCGGCCATCCAAGAACGCGGCAGCCTTCTGTGCACCGGCCACAACGGAAGCTATCTGGGCTTTGCGGAGGTCGATGACCAGGGCAAATGGCAGGGCTTCGACATCGAGTTCTGCCGCGCGCTGGCCACCGCGATACTTGGCTCGCCCGACGCGGTGCAAATCGTGCCGATCAGCTGGGCGCAGCGCTTCCCGGCGATCCAGTCGGGCGACATCGACGTTATCATCAAGGTCACCGGCTGGACCCAGAGCCGCGACACCGAACTCGGGCTGCAATTCTCGCTGCCCTACTTCATCGGACCCTTCTACGTCATGGCGCAATCCGAACTCGGCGCCGAGAGCATTGCCGATCTCGAAGGCGGCGTGTTCTGCGCCAACGCGGGCACAACGGTCGAGCGCGTGCTGGCCGACTATCTCGAAAGCAACGGCATCGAGTATCAGCCGCTCTCGTTCGAAAGCGGGGAAGAGCTTCGGGCCGCGCTCTATGCAGGCCGCTGCGATGCGCTGGCGGGCTTCGGACCGTTCCTCGCCGCGACACGCGTGAACGCGCCGGACCCGGACTCGCTGACCATCATCGGTGAGGTGATCCAGCTTGAACCCGAGGGGATCGTCGTACGCGAGGGCGACGACGCGCTTCTCGACGTGGTGAACTGGATGGTCTCGGCCCTTCTCTTGGCCGAACAGGAGGGCATCACCCAGGCGAATGTGGACGAGTTCCGCGCCAGCCCGCCCTCTCCAACGATCGAGCGGCTTCTGGGCGTGTCGCCGGGTGTTGGCGAGAGGCTCGGCCTCAGCGACGACTGGGCATACAACGTGATCAGCGCTGTGGGCAACTACGGCGAGATCTACGACCGGACCGTGGGGGAGGGATCGCGCTACAAGCTGCCCCGCGGGCTGAACAACCTGTGGAACAACGGCGGGCTTCTGTATCCGCTCGTGCTCGACTGATCGTGACCGCGCCGTGCGGGAGACCCTCCTGCACGGCGCACCTGATCCTGTAGGCCCAGGAGCCCGGCCATGACCGCATTCCTAAGATCCAAGCGCGTACACGCCACCATCCTGCAGTGTGTCTTTTTCGCCGCCCTCGTCGCGCTCTTCGTCTTTCTCGGGACCACGGGGCAGCGCAACATCGAGGCGCAGGGCATGGCTACCGGCTTCGGGTTTCTCGAGCGCTCGACGGGCTGGCCGATGGCGTTCTCGATGATCGAGACCAGCTCGCGCTCTACCTATGCGCAGGTGCTCTGGGCTGGTCTCTTGAACACTCTGCTTGTCGGCGTGCTGACATTGGTGTTCGCAACACTGCTGGGTCTGGTTGTGGCTTTCCTGCGTGTATCGACGAACCTACTCGCCCGTTTTGCTGGGACGACCTTCGTCGAGATCTTCCGCAACGTCCCGGCAATCCTTCAAGTGGTCTTCTGGTACGCCGTCCTCACCCACACGCCCCGGCCGCGGGACGCGTACACGCTGGGCGAGGTGGCTTTCCTGTCGAACCGGGGGCTGGTGCTGCCGGCGCCGGTGTTTTCGGGGACCGACCTCCTGACGATACTCGCGGCCCTCCTCGCCGCCTTCGGAGTGCTGGCCGCAGGAAGGAAGCTGAACCTTACACGGCGTGGCAGGATACTCGTGGTCGCCACCGTCATTGCCCTGGCCGTCGTCCTGTGGCTGACCGGCCGGGTGCCAGATGCACCGCTGGTCTCCGTCCCGGAACTGGCCGGGCTACGCTTCGTGGGCGGCATGACGCTGTCGCCCGAGTTCCTCGGTCTGCTGGTCGGGCTGTCGCTCTTCGGGGCGGCCTATGTCGGCGAAATCATCCGGGGAGGGCTCCTGTCGGTCGAAAAGGGCAAGCTGGAGGCGGGCGCCGCTCTCGGCCTGTCGCCCTGGCAAGTGAACCGCCTGATCCGGATACCGCTCGCGTGCCGCGCGATGCTGCCATCGCTTGCGAACCAGTACATCTGGCTCATGAAGGCGACGACGCTGGGGCTCGTGATCGGCTTCAGCGACTTCTTCGCGATCGTCTCCACCTCGATTAACCAGAGCGGCCAGACACTGGAACTGATCGGCATCTTGATGGCTGGGTTCCTCCTGTTGAACTACGCGCTCGGCACGTCGATGAACCTCGTCAACAGACGTTTGAAGCTGAAAGGGGGGCACTGACGCGATGGTGGTCCTGTCCCAACCCGAACGACCACCGGCATCCAACGACTCCGCTCTCGGATGGCTGCGAAAGAACTTCTTCCGCTCCTGGTCCAACGCCCTTTTCACTCTGGCCTTCGGGGGCTTCGTCGTCTGGGCGCTTCTGTCTGTTGTCGACTGGATGCTGCTTGACGCCGTCTGGCGTGTCGCCAACCGCGACCGATGCGGACATGACGCTGGCGCCTGCTGGGCGGTGATAGAGGACCGTTGGCGGCTAATCTTCTTTGGCCTCTACCCTTACGAGGAACAATGGAGATCGAGTCTCGCCTGCCTCGCCATCACGCTGACCATCGTTGTGTCCTGCGTTCCCGCGTTCTGGTCGGCGCGCCGCCTTCCCGTCCTGTGGCTGGCGGGCTTAGGCATCTTCTTCGTGCTGATGCACGGAGGCGTCGCGGGCCTGCCCGTGGTGACGACCGAGCAGTGGGGCGGGTTGTCGCTTACGCTCTTCATTTTCGCCAGCGTGTTCCTGCTCGGCATGCCGCTCGCCGTTCTGTTCGCGCTGGCGCGACGCTCGAGTCTGCCGGTGATCGCAATGGTCACGGGGGGCTTTATCGACATCGTCCGCTCGCTGCCGCTTTTGACCATCCTCTTCGCGGCCGCGGTGGTGATCCCGATCTTGGTGCCGGACTGGCTACAGGGCTCGAAGCTCGCCCGGGTGATCGTCGCCTTCGCGGTCTTCTTCGCCGCCTACCAGGCCGAGATCATCCGCGCAGGCCTGCAATCGCTGTCGACCGGGCAGGAAGAGGCCGCGCAGGCGCTCGGTATGCCCTATTGGTCGGTAGTCGTCGACATCCTCCTGCCACAGGCCTTCCGCAACACACTTCCATCGACAATCAACCAAGCGGTCATCACGTTCAAGGAAACCTCCATCGTAACGGTTATCGGCTTCTTCGAGGTCATGGCCTCAGGCAAGGCGGTGATCGGGACGGACGAATGGGGCGCGCAGTTCATTGAGATCTACGTGTTCCTGGCGCTGGTCTACTTCGCCTTCGTGTTCGGCCTGTCGCGCTACGGCGCATGGCTCGAACGACGCATGAGGGTCGGGCATGGCTGAACCCGCGATCATCGTCGAAGGGCTGCAGAAACACTATGGCGCGCATCATGCGCTGCGGGACATCTCTCTGACCGTCGCCGCCGGCGAGACGGTCGTTGTCTGCGGACCCTCGGGGTCGGGCAAGTCCACCCTGATCCGCTGCATGAACGGACTGGAGACATACAGCGAGGGACGTCTCCGCGTCCTCGGTCACGACGTCGGCGACGACCTGGCCGAGTTGTCAGCGGTGCGCAGGCGTGTGGGCATGGTGTTCCAGAGCTTCAACCTCTTCCCGCACCTGAAGGTCCTCGAGAATTGCGTCCTGCCGCAGATTCGCAGCCTTCGCCGAAGCCGCGCCGACGCGACGATCGAGGCCGTGAAGCAACTGGAGCGGATGCGCGTCGACATCCATGCCGACAAGTATCCCGACCAGATCTCCGGCGGGCAGAAGCAACGGGTCGCGCTGGCCCGGTCGCTATGCCTGCACCCCGAGGTGATGCTGTTCGACGAGCCGACCTCCGCTCTCGATCCCGAGATGATCGCCGAGGTGCTCGACGTGATGCGCGGTCTGGCTGCACAGGACATGACCATCCTCTGCGTCACGCACGAAATGGGCTTTGCCCGCTCGGTCGCTGACCGTGTGGTGTTCATGGCCGATGGCCGAATCGTCGAGATCGCCCCCCCGGAATCGATCTTTTCCCACCCGCGGCACAAGGCGACGCGGGACTTCTTCAACGCGATGCGGGCATGAGTTCGGCCGTGCCCCACATCACCCGAGCCGACATGGCCGGCTCTGGCATGGCAGGCTCTGGCATGGCAGGCTCCGGGCCATCGCCGACAGCGATTTGCTGACCAACATCAAGACCGCCGCCGACTCGATGCTGCGCGCGCCTGCTTGCCCGAGGTGACAGCGGCAGGCCAAGGCCCCGAGGGCGCCATAGGCATCGAACAGCAAAGACTTCGCGGACCACGCTTTTTGCGTAGGTCCGGGTCTCGGTGAGTGGGTTCACCGACGGAGGCCCTCACCATTCCCAGAGTCCACGGACCGACGTCCATGTCTTTCGGTGCCGCGACGACTACGTTCATTCTTCATGCCCAGGGAAGTTCTAGGGTCAGGATCCGGGCGAAAGGTCAACGATGAAAGCCTGTTTCGCCGATTTTCGAATTCAGGCACGGCTTTTGCTTGTCCATTCCGGATTGGAAACGATGTCGCTGGAGCGATCGATCAATGAATAAGAACGACATGACCGAAAAACAGTGCCTGACAGTCCTGGCCGACGCGGTGACCGATTCCATCGGTCTTCACCCGGTGGTGGCCTCGATCAAGATGGCGGTGCACACGGGTGCGCCGGCGGATTACCAGGCCGCCCAGCGAGAATTCGACGGGTTACCCAAGCACCAGAAGATCGAGGTCTCCAGCACGGCAAGATCCCGTGCCCGGGATATCGTGGAGATGAACCAGAAAGAGTCGGACACGGAGGAAGTGGGATTCCTCGCCATCGAGGAACTCTTCAAGATGGTCAGCGAGGGGCCGAAAGGAACCCGCGGGCCGCTTTAGGTCATGACCTAGACGGTGCGGCGCTCCCGGGTAGCGGCGGGGCACGAACGGCGGGGCACGAACGGCGGGGACGCACGGCCCCATCGGCCATTGGCACGGCCCGTCCGTTCCGGCCTATAGTCTGCGGACGCCCGGGGCGCTTGCCCCATTCTCCTCCGCCGGGGTCGCTGGGATGTCGTTTCGAAAGATCACCGCCGTCGTCGCCGTTCTCCTGACGCTTTCCCTTTTGCCGGACGCGCCGGCCCGGGCGCTCCCGCCCGAGGCGCGGGACTCGGTCGTCTCCGTGCTGCCGGTGTGGCCGGGACGGGCGCAAGGGGGGCGGGGCGGCCCACCCGGAGTCGCCCCGGAAGGCAGTGGCGTCGTGCTCAAGGCCGGGGTGATCGCGACCGCCTGGCATGTCATCGAGCCCGCCGAGCGGATCGACGTGCGGCTGTCCGACGGTCGCATCCTGCCGGCGCGGCTGATCGCGAGGGATGTGGCCAGCGATATCGCGTTGCTCTCGGTGGAGGCAGACCTTTCCCCGGTGCGGATCGCCCCGGATCCCGTCCTGGCCCAGCCGGTGTGCGCCGTCGGCAACGCCTATGGTCTCGGTCTGTCGGTCACCTGCGGTGTCGTTTCCGCGCTCAACGTCAGCAATGCCGGGTTCAACCCGGTCGAGGACTTCGTGCAGACCGATGCCGCCGTCAATCCGGGAATGTCCGGCGGCGCGCTGTACGACCGGCAAGGCCGTCTGGTCGGCATGCTCTCGGCGATCTTCGCCTCGCAGGCGGAAAGCAATATCGGAGTGAATTTCGCGGTCTCGACCGATCTCCTGACCCGTGTCGCCACGGCCCTCGAAACCGAGGGCGCGGTCGCCTATCCGGCGCCGGGCTGGCGGCTGCGCGCGCCGGACCGGGAGCAGGCGGCGGTGCTGGCGGCCCCTGTCGTGGCGGCCATAGGCGAGACCGGCCCCGCCGCGGCGGCCGGGATCGGTCCCGGCGACCGGGTGATTGAAATCGGCGACCGACGGATCCGGTCGCCGCGCGACGCGATCGGGGCCTTCGCGGTCATCGATCCCTCCGCCGGCCCGGTGACGGTGGTGATCGAACGTGACGGCACACGGCGGCAGGTAACGCTGTCCTTCGGGGAAGCGGAGGCTGAAAGCGAAACGCCGGTATCCAAAACGCAAACGCCGGAAACGGTGTTGGGGGACTGTCCCCATCCGGCGGCGGTCTGCCGCATGCGCCAGGCGGTCTTTCCCGTCTCCAGCTTCGATCCGATCGGCAGCGCCACCCGGATCGGCCCCGGTCTGCTGGTCACCAACCGCCATGTGACCGGCGATCGGATGGACGCGGTCGTCCATACCCCGGACGGGCCGCGGGGCGGGCGGGTCGTGCCCTCCGCCTACGACGGTGATCTGGTGTTGCTGGCGGTCGAGGGGCTGCCCGCCGAAGGCTACATCCCGGATCTCGACGGCGAGACCACGGACGAAGGCCCGTTCCACGCCGTCGGGGCCGATATCGGGCGGCAGGAGGTGCGGGTGTTCGCGCCGGGTGGCCTGATCGCCGGGCCGGCCGACGGGGCGGCCCTTGGCCGACTCCACGTCCGGGCGTGGATGCAGCCGGGGGTCAGCGGCGGGGCGTTGGTCGATGCCGACGGCGATCTTGTGGGCATCGCGGTCGGCGGCGGCGACGGCCGGTTCGAGGCGATGCCCCTGGACGCCGTCCGAACTCTCTTGGCGCTGCGGGAGAGCGGGACCGCCGAGACCCTCACCAGAGAGCTCGGCGAGGCTCTTGCGGCCTGCGAGACCGTGATGGAAGAGGCGACCACCGGGACGGTGGCGTCCGAAGGTCTCGTCGATGTCTGCGCCGCCGGCCGGAATCATGGTCAACTGCTCGAGGCGGGTCGCATTCTCGCCCGGGCCGGCGATTTCGACGCCGCCGCCGCGATGCACGCCCAGGCGGTCCGGCAGGTGCCGAATTCGGTCAACGCGCGGGTGTCCCTTTTGGTGTCCCTCCAACTCGCCGCCCGCTTCGAGGAGATGACCGACCATGCCCGCCGGGTGATGGAACTGGCGCCCGACGATCCCCAGATCCTGCGCTTCGCCATTCAGTCGGGTGTTTGGGGCGATGATCCGGATCTGGCCGAGGAAGGCTATCGGGCCTTGCTCAAGGCGAACCCGCAGCAGGCCCAGGCGGCCCGCCGCTTCATCGACAACGCCCCGCCCGCGCCCGCACGTCGATAGCGGACCCGGCGGTGGCGTTATGGCCACCGCCGGGCCGATCCCCGCAAGGTCCGGTCCGGACCTATGCGGTCTTGATGCCTGCGACGAACCGTTCGATGTTCTGTTTCATCTCAATTGCACCGCTCGTCAACGCTCCGGCGACATCGGAAACGGTGCCCGCGGCGGTCTCGGTCTGAGTCGCTCCTTCATTGACGCTGTGAATGTTGTTGACCACCTCCTGTGTTCCCGCCGCGGCTTCCTGGACATTGCGGGAAATCTCCTGGGTCGCCGCGCTTTGCTGTTCGACGGCGGCAGAGACGGATGTGGCCAGTTCGTTCACGATCGTGATCGCCGCTTTGAGGTCGCCGATCACGTTTTCGGCGTTCCCGGCCTCCTCCTGAATGGCCCGGACCTTTTCCGTGATCTCATCCGTCGCTTTCGACGTTTGGCTCGCCAAACTCTTGACCTCACCGGCAACCACGGCGAAGCCTTTGCCCATCTCGCCGGCGCGTGCCGCTTCGATTGTGGCGTTCAGGGCCAATAGATTGGTCTGCTCGGCGATATCGGTGATCAGTTTCACGACCGAGCCGATGTCGTCCGCCGTTTTGCCGAGGACCGACATCGCCTTGGTGGCGGAGTCGGCACCGTCCGATGCGGAACTGGCCCGATGATTCGCCTGCTGCATCTGTTCGGCGATCTCGCTGATGGATGTCGTCAATTCCTCGGTCGCCGACGCAACGGATTGGACATTTGCCCCGGCTTGTTCGGCCGCACTGGCAACGACGCCGCTTTCCTGGCTCGTCTGCGTGGCGCGTGTGCTCAATTGGTCCGCCGTGGAGGACATTTCCCCGGCCGAGGTCTCAAGTGTGGCGACCACGTGGCTTGCCTGGTCCTCGAACGCCCGGACCAATTCTTCAATCTTGCGGGCACGGTCGAGACGGACCTGCTGCTCCTTCTTCTGTTCCGCCGCCAACTGGTCGGCCTTGACCATATTTTCTTTGAATACCTGTACCGCGCTGGCCATTTCGCCGAGCTCGTCTTTGTGATCCTGGGCGGGGATTTCGGTCGACTTATCGCCGTTCGCCAGTTTGCCCATCGCCCTTGTCATCGCGACGACCGGATTGGAGATACCCGCGCCAACGACAAAGGCCGCCGTGGACCCGAAAAGCAAAGCGATGAGGGCAACAATGATGGTCGCCGTCACGGCGATGGCGATCTCGTTCTCGAGCTCCGGCCCGAGTTCGTCCTGTTGACCGAGATTGGCAAGCTTCATCCCCTCCAGTGTATTCGCAACCTCTGGTCCAATCTTGTCGAGACGATTGACGATGATGTCGTTGCGATTGTTGATGGTCCTATAGACGCCTTCGAGCGCCTTAGAGTAGGTCGCGAGAAGATCCCCTGTCTCCGTCGTAAGCGAGCGGCGATCCGGATTTTGCAGGCTGGCCAGCAGGATCTCGAGATTGGAATCAAACGTGGCGAGCTCGCTGACGGCGCGTTCGTAGCTGTCGGCGTTGTTGTCGACCAGAAACTTGGTCGCATAGATCCGCCCCAAGAGCAGGGTGCGGAGCGACTGGCCCGCCAGGTAGGCCGCTTCGGCATCATTGTCGTCATAGGCGCTCTTCATCACGGCCGTTAGATTATGTTCCATTTGCGGGCCGACGACGTCGAGTGTCTCGACGACCAGTTTGTCGCGTTTGCTTTGCTCCTCGACCACAAGATTGAAATTCGCTTGGTAGTTCTGCACTTGCTCTTCGACTTCGAGCAAGGTTTCCCAGGCCTTTCCTTCTCCCACCAAATCAAGGGCCGGCGGGATCAGGTCGAGGGTCGCCTTGGCTCTTTGCTGAACACCGGCGATGGTTTCTTCATTCTGGCTGATAACGAAGTTCTTAACATTCATGCGTGTCAAAAGCATGTTCGCTTGCAATCGGCCCGCCTGATTGGTCCCCCGTGCAAGTTGTCGGTATGCGCCGAAATCGTCGCGGGCCAGGGTCAGGCCGGTGATGGCAACTCCCGAGATAATCAAAAGGAGTGCGATTAGAGTGCCAAAACCCAGATAGATTTTGGTTGATATTCGAAGCCGCTTCAGCATGTCATTCCCCCGATTTAGCAGTGGTTGACTAAAGTAGTGGGAGATCAAAATTAATATCCCTAAGGATAGGATCTGGTACAATAATTAATAAAAAACTAATTTTGGATAGTGACGGCAAAATATTCAAGTATGGTAAATTTGTATGAATAAGTAAATGCTTCTAGTTGAAAATGCTGATTTTCATTTTTTTAAGAATTGCTAGGTGCGCAAATCTTGATTGGCTATGGATGCGAAATCAACACTGCCCACAACATTCTATTGACGTTGCTATTGCGATTTGCGGGTCAGGTGCACCCGTATCGAGGGCGACCGCGGCCCTGCCGGTGCGTTCAGTCGGCGAGCGGGTCGGGGATCCAGCCGGTGGAGACGACCTGCCGCCTTTCGAACGGGGAGGGGGCGGCCCGCGCCAGGATCCTCTGCTTGAGGGCGAGGGCGCCAAGGCCCGGCTCCGCCGCCAGCAGCCTTGCCGCCAGCGCCGCCAGCCGGGGCACGGCGTAGCTCGATCCGGAGGCCGTTCCGGCCGCCCCCCGGAAGTCGATGGTTTCGAGATTTTCCGCCGGCAGCATGATGTCGACGCTTTCCACCCCCCAGTTCGATCCTTCCGCAAGCCGCCCGAAGGCGTCCGCCGAGGTCACGGTGAGGATATTGTCGAGGGCGAGGGCGGCCGGGTAGACCGGGGCGCGGTCGATGTCCCGGCCATTGTTGCCGGCCGACACGATGGCGAGGACATCGTGGCGCCGCAGGGCCGCCTCGAAGGCGGTCCAGTCCTCCTTGCGGTTGCTGCCCAGCGGCATCGCCAGAATGCGGATGCCGGCATTGGCCGCCCGGGTGACGATGTCGCCCATCCGGCGCATGTCCGGGCGCGGATAGCGGAAGGGGACCAGGGCCGCCGTCGGTGCCTCGCGGACGAGAATGCCGGCCACCGCCGTGCCGTGCCGGATCGGCAGGAAAGGCCCCCGCGCGACGTCGCCGTCATAGGGCCAGGGGTCCATGTCCCAGAAGTCGTAGCCCAGCGGAATGCCATCGGGGCCGCGCGCCAGTCGGTCACGGAATTGCGGCAGGTCGTAGGCGAGGCCGGAGTCGACCAGGGCCACCCGGACGCCGCCGGGGTCCGTGCCGGCGGGCCAGGGGGCCTGTACCGTCTCGGTCCAGCGGAGGGTCACGAGGTCGGGGTCCAACTGGTCGAGATAGCGCCAGGCTTTCCCTTCCGACCGCAAGGCGCGGCCCGACTGGATGTGGCAGCCGCCATCGGCGATGGCCTGGAGCGCCGGGCGTGCCGTCTCCCCATCGAAATCGGCATAGGAGACGAGGAATTGGCGGAGCCGGCCGTTGAACTGACGGCGTTCGACCGTCAGCTCATCGCCTGTCGGCAGGACGAGTTTGACGACGATCCGCCGGGGCGAGGGACCCGCCGGCCGCCGACTTTCCTCAAGCAACCAGCTTCCCGGGAGCAGGGTCTGCGCCTCCAGGCCGGTGAGATCGGCGAGCGGGCAGAGCCGCTCCACCGCCTCCCGGACCGCCGCGACGGGCGTGTCGCCAAGGGCGTCGAACGCCTTGGCGGGACCGGCGCAAACCAGGACCAGAGCGTTAGAAAACAGAGCGGCGAAAAAAACGGTGGCGCGCATGGGGCGGTCAGCCCCGGCGGGCGACGGCCTTCGCCAGCAGGCAGAGGATCTCATACATGATCGTCGCGCCGACCAGGGCCGTGTTGCCGGTCTGATCGAAGGGCGGCGAGACCTCGACCACATCGCCGCCAATCAGAGTCAAACCGTCGAGGCCGCGCAGCAGCCGAAGTGCTTCACGGGTCGAAAATCCGCCGATCTCCGGCGTCCCGGTCCCGGGCGCATAGACCGGGTCGAGGCTGTCGATGTCGAAGGAGAGATAGGTCGGCCCGTCGCCGACGACCCTTTTCGCCTCTTCGACGATGGCGCCCACGCCGCGCTCCTCGACCTCTTCCATGAAGACCACCCGCATTCCGGAGTCCCGGGAGTAGTCCCAGCCGTCGGGCCAATTCTGTGCGCCTCTGATCCCGATCTGGATGGTGCGCGTCGGGTCCAGTACCCCGGCCTCGACCGCCCGCCGGAAGGGGGCGCCGTGGTTGAACTTCGACCCCTGGAAACTGTCCC
Source organism: Alphaproteobacteria bacterium (assembly GCA_024743275.1). Taxonomy (GTDB): domain Bacteria; phylum Pseudomonadota; class Alphaproteobacteria; order JANSWW01; family JANSWW01; genus JANSWW01. The sequence continues at coordinate 238,077 of JANSWW010000001.1, read as the reverse complement.
AGGTGTCGGTATGGGCGTCGATGTGGACGAGGCCCACCGGCCGCTCCGCGGCGATGGCGCGGAGGATCGGGAAGGTGATGGAGTGGTCGCCGCCGGCGGTCAGCGGGATGGCGCCGGCGGCGTGGATGGTGCGGTAGAAGTCGGTGATCTGGTCCATCGCCCGGTCCGGGAAGTAGACCTCGGAAAAGGGCACGTCGCCGATATCGGCGATCCGGGCGAGGGCATAGGGGTCGGTGCGGTCCACATGGTGGATCGACCGCATCATCGAGGACTGGTTGCGGATTTCCCGCGGGCCGTGACGGGCGCCGGGACGGTTGGTGACGCCGCCGTCATAGGGCACGCCGGCCATCGCGATGTCGAGGCCGGCGCAGTCGGGCCTAAAGGGCGTGCGCATGAAGGTCGGCAGGCCGCTATAGCGCGGGCTCTTCTCGGGGACGGTTTTCTCGGCGACGATTTTCTCGGGGACGATTTTCTTGGGGGAGGGCTTATCGGTCACGGCAAACGGTCTCCGGTCGGGGGCGTTTCACACTCCGATCTGTAGCACGTCTCGACCCGGTCCGTCCGCCTTGGGACAACCTCGTCCGGACAACCTCGTCCGGACAACATCCTCAGGAAAGGCAGTCCCTGAAGGACGCCGCCATCGCCTCCAGCAGCGCGCGATACATGGCCGGGCCCGCCTCGAACTCGGCGCCGAGCGGGTCGAGCACGGCTGTCCGTGCTGTCGTTCCCTCGGTGACGACCTGGACCAGCCGCGGTTCGAATTGCGGCTCCGAGAAGACGCAGGCTGCTTTGTCATCGGCAATCCGGTCCCGGATCTCGCCGACCCGCGCGGCCCCGGGAACGACCTCGGGGCTAATGGTGATGGAGCCGGCGGAGGTCAGGCCGAAGCGGTTCTCGAAATACTGATAGGCGTCATGGAAGACGATGAAGCGTGTTCCGCGAACCGGCGCAAGATCGGCCGTCAGGTGTGCGGTCAGCACATCGATGTCGGCGGTGAACCGCTCGGCGTTCTCCCGATAGCGGGCGGCGTTCGCCGGATCGCTTTCCGCCAGCACCTCGGCCATGGCGAGGGCAAGGCGCTGCCCGTTCACCGGATCGAGCCAGATATGGGGGTCCATCCCGTCATGGGCATGGCCCTCATGGCCGTGCTTGTCGTGCCCATGGTCGTCGTGCCCATGGTCGTCATGCCCATGGTCGTCATGCCCATGGTCGTCATGCCCATGGTCGTCCTGCCCATGGTCGTCCTGCCCATGGTCTTCATGCCCATGGTCTTCATGCCCGTGCTTATCGTGGTCGTGGTCCTTATGGCCATGATCGCCATCAGCGTGATCGCTGTGATCATGGGCTTGGAAGCCGCCACCTTCCCGGAAGGGCAGAAGGGTCAGTCCCTCTGACTCCATCAACGGGGTCTGATGCGCATTGGCGGAAAGCGACGCGAGCGGCTTTTCCAAAAACGCCTCCAGATCCGGGCCAGCCCAGAAAACGACGTCCGCTTCCTGAAGGGCGCGGGCCTGGGAGGGCCGCAGAGCGTAGCTGTGCGGCGAAGCAGCCCCACCAATAAGAACAGAGGGGGTGCCAACGCCGGCCATCACCGACGACGCGATGGAGTGGATCGGCTTGATTGAGGCGACCACCTTAAGGTCCGCCTGGGCCGCCGGGGCAAACAGGGCGAGGGCGGAGACGAAGGCGGCGGCGCGGGGGAGGAGGGACATCGGGACAGGGGCTCCGGTGGGTCGGTTGAAACGTTATAGTATCACATTGCGTAACGATATAACGTGTGTCATATCCGGCGGCAAGAGACCGATTGATGAAGATCGCACCCCCCATGACATCCTCCCCTCTTCTCGCCAGCCTCGACCATGCCGGGGTCCGGCGCGACGGCCGCTGGCTGGTCCGCGATGTCTCGCTGACGGTCCAGGCCGGCGAGATCGTGACCCTGATCGGCCCCAACGGATCCGGCAAATCGACCACGGCGAAGCTCGCCCTCGGCCTTCTCGCGCCCGATGAGGGGCGGACCGAGCGTCGTTCCGGTCTCGTCGTCGGCTATGTCCCGCAGAAGCTCTCCATCGACTGGACCCTGCCGCTCACCGTCGACCGGTTCATGCGGCTGACCGGCCGGCAGTCCGCGCGGGACGTGGACGCCGCGATCGCGGCGACCGGCGTCGACCATCTCAGGAAGGCGGAGGTCAGGACGCTGTCCGGCGGCGAGTTTCAGCGGGTGATGCTGGCCCGCGCCATCGCCCGCAAGCCGGACCTTTTGGTGCTCGACGAGCCGGTGCAGGGCGTCGACTTCGCCGGCGAGATCGCGCTCTACGATCTGATCGGCGACATTCGCCGCGATCTCGGTTGCGGAGTTCTGCTGATTTCCCACGATCTTCACGTGGTCATGGCGGCGACCGACCGGGTCCTTTGCCTGAACGGCCACGTTTGCTGCCAAGGGGCGCCAAAAGAGGTGGCGGCAAGCGCCGAATATCGCCAGTTGTTCGGGGGACGGGCGGCGGCGACCTTGGCGGTCTACGAGCATCATCACGATCACACCCATCTGCCCGACGGGCGGGTGCTGCATGCCGACGGCTCGGTCACCGACCATTGCCACCCCGAAGACGGTCACCACGATCATGGGACTCATGACAATGGGGATCACGACCGGAAGCATCATGACCGGGGGGATGGGGAGCGCCGCCATGCTGGATGATTTCTTCACTCGGGCGCTGATCGCCGGGATCGGGGTCGCTCTGACCGCCGGGCCGCTCGGCTGTTTCATCGTTTGGCGGCGGCTCGCCTATTTCGGCGACACGCTTTCCCATGCGGCCTTGCTGGGCGTTGCCCTTGCCCTTTTGGCCGAGGTCAACATCACGCTGGCGGTGTTCGGGGTCTGCGCCGTCATTTCCCTTGCTCTGCTGCTGCTGCAGCGGCGGGCGAGCCTGTCCGCCGATTCGCTGCTCGGGCTTCTGGCCCATTCCGCGCTGGCCTTGGGATTGGTGGTGCTCGCCTTCATGACCTGGGTGCGGATCGACCTGATGGGTTTCCTGTTCGGTGATATCCTCGCCGTCTCGGCGACGGACATCGCGGTGATCTATGCGGGCGGGGCGGCCGTTCTGGCGGTACTTGCCTGGATCTGGCATCCGCTGTTCGCGGCGACGGTCAATCACGAACTGGCGGAGGCGGAGCGCATGCGGCCGGACCGGGCCAATCTGATCTTCATGCTGCTGATGGCGATCGTCATCGCCATCGCCATGAAGATCGTCGGGGTTCTGTTGATCACCGCCTTGCTGATCATCCCTGCCGCCACAGCGCGACGGTTCGCCACGGGGCCAGAGCACATGGCGGTGCTGGCGGCGGGGATCGGTGCGTTGGCCGTTGTCGGCGGATTGTTCGGATCGCTGGAATGGGATACCCCTTCCGGTCCGAGCATCGTGGTCGCGGCATTCGTCCTGTTCCTCTTGAGCCTGCTGCCCCGCGTCATGACGCTGCGTAAGGAGAGCGTGCGATGAGCGGCACCCCGGTCTCGATCCAGGACCTCACCAAGAATCAGGCCATGGTCTTCGGCGCCCTCAGCACGGCGGAGGGGCCGCTAAGCGCCTATGCCATCCTCGACCGGCTGCGGGACCAGGGATTCCGGGCGCCGCCCCAGGTCTACCGGGCGCTGGAGAAGCTGGTGGAGGTCGGCCTGGTTCATCGGTTGGAGAGCCTCAACGCCTTCGTCGCCTGCAGCCATCCGGCCTGCTCCGGCCAGGCGACCCACGGTCATGAGATGATCGCCTTCATCATCTGCGAGAGCTGTGCCAAGGTGACCGAGATCAACGACTCGGCCCTGGCCGACCAGCTCACCCATCTCGCCCGGGTCCAGGACTTTGCCCTCAGGAAAACGACCGTCGAATTGCGTGGCCTGTGTCGGGCCTGTTCGGCATAGGTGGATTGCGAAGAGCAGAGGCCAAATAACGGACGCAAATGGTCGCGGAGGGTTGTTTGCGGCGGCGGCGCTGAATAGGTCAATGGCCTAGGCTTTTAAAACGAAGGATCAAGGCAATGGGGTTGTTTAATTTCAAAGCGCTCGACGAAAAAATCGGGCGTGGCGTCGAGATCGCGTTCTTCAAGGTCGACCCGAAGGAGCCGCTGACCATGTGGTCGAATTCCTGGGACGATACCGATCTGCCGCAGAGCGCCGCCCCTGTGGAGGCGAAGGCGCCGGTGAAAGCCGACTCCACGGGCGGGTCCGACGCGGACAAGGCGACCGACAAGACGGCCGACAAGACGGCCGACAAGGCGGCCTGAAGGCTCCCCCAGACCTCTGAAACTGAAAGGGCCGCTGAGTTTCAGCGGCCCTTTTTCACATCGGTTAGGGTGTTTGGACCTAGGCCGCGTTGTGCAGCCGCGCCTTGACCTGAAGCCGGTAGGCGTGGAGCAGGGGTTCGGTATAGCCGGAGGGCTGTTCCGCGCCCTTGAACACCAGATCGCAGGCGGCTCGGAAGGCGATGCCGTCGAAGGCCGGCGCCATCGGCTCGTAATGCGGGTCGCCGTCGTTCTGGCGATCCACGACCTCGGCCATCTTCTTCATGATCTCGACCACCTCGTCGCTTTCGACGATGTGGTGGTGCAGCCAGTTGGCGATATGCTGGGCCGAGATCCGGCATGTGGCCCGGTCCTCCATAAGGCCGACATCGTTGATGTCCGGCACCTTGGAGCAGCCGACCCCCTGGTCGATCCAGCGGACCACATAACCGAGAATGCCTTGCGCATTGTTCTCGACCTCGCGGCGGATCTGCGCCGGGGTCCATTTCCGGTAGCTGGCGACCGGGATGTCGAGCAGGGCGTCGACATAGGCGCGGCGGCCACCCTTGGCCAGGGTTTCCTGAACCTTGAACACGTCGATCTGATGGTAGTGGAGGGCATGCAGCGTGGCCGCCGTCGGGCTCGGCACCCAGGCGCAGTTGGCGCCGGCCTTGGGGTGCTCGATCTTGGCTTCCAGCATCGCCGCCATCTTGTCCGGCATGGCCCACATGCCCTTGCCGATCTGCGCCTTGCCGGACAGCCCGCACTCGAGGCCGATGTCGACATTCTGGTTCTCATAGGCGGAGATCCAGGCCTTGCGCTTGATGAAGTCCTTGCGGCTGAACGGGCCGGCTTCCATCGAGGTGTGGATCTCGTCGCCGGTCCGGTCCAGGAAGCCGGTGTTGATGAAGGCGACCCGGTGCTTGGCGGCGCGGATACACTCCTTCAGATTGACGCTGGTCCGCCGCTCCTCGTCCATGACGCCGAGCTTGACCGTGTATCGCGGCAGGCCCAGGACCGTTTCCACATGACCGAAGATCTCGTCGGCGAAGGCGATTTCCTCCGGGCCATGCATCTTCGGCTTCACCACATAGACGGATCCGGCGACCGAATTCCGCGCACCCGCCGTTTTCTTCAGGTCGTGGATGGCGATCAGTGCCGTGATCATGGCGTCCATCAGGCCTTCGAAGACCTCGTTGCCGTCCTTGTCCAGGATCGCCGGGTTGCGCATCAGATGGCCGACATTGCGGACCAGCATCAGTGCCCGCCCCTTGACCGAGATCTCGTCGCCATTCGGGTCGATATAGGTGCGATCCGGGTTCAGCTTACGCTCCACCGTCTCGTCGCCCTTCTGAAAGCTCTCCGCGAGATCGCCCTTCATCAGACCGAGCCAGTTGCGGTAGGCGAGGACCTTGTCCGACGCATCGACACAGGCCACCGAATCCTCGCAGTCCATGATCGCGGAAAGCGCGCTCTCCAGACGCACATCGGCGAGGCCCGCCTGATCGCGGCTGCCGATCATGTCCGTCCGGTCGAAGACCAGTTCGACATGGAGCCCGTTATTGCGCAGCAGGACCGAGTCCGGCGCCCGGCGGTGGCCGCGATAGCCGACGAACTTCTCCGGTTCGACGAGCGGAAGGTCGTCGGCCAGCAATTGGCCGTTATGGACATGGTAGCGCCGGACATCGGCGTGGCTCGTGCCCTCGAGCGGGAAGGCCTGATCGAGGAAGACCCGGGCCCGCGCCACGACACGGGCGCCCCGACCCCGGTCGTAATCGCGAATTTCCGGGGCGCTGCCCATGGCATCCGTGCCGTAGAGGCCGTCATAGAGGCTGCCCCAGCGCGCATTGGCCGCGTTCAGGGCATAGCGCGCGTTGGTGATCGGCACGACGAGTTGCGGTCCCGCCACCGTGGCGATCTCCGGATCCGTATTCGCCGTTTCGATCTCGAAATTCGGGCCTTCGGGGAGGAGATAGCCGATATCGGTGAGGAAGGTCTTATAGCCCTCGTGGTCATGGGGCTGGCCGTGCCGCTCCCGGTGCCAGGCGTCGATATGCTTCTGCAGGGCGTCGCGCTTTTCAAGCAGGGCGGCGTTTTTCGGTCCGAGATCGTTCACCAGGGCGGAGAGGCCGGTCCAGAAGGCGTCGGCGGCGACCCCCGTGCCGGGCAGCGCTTCATTGTCGACGAAGTCGGCAAGCACGGCCGCCACCTTGATGTCGGCCCTCTGGGTATAGGTTTCGCGCTCTTGCGGGAAAGGGGCGTCCTGCATCTGGGATCCTTCTCGGAATTCTTACGATCTTGTCGAACGAACGATTGTTTCGTCTCCGGACGTGACAAGAAAGGACGGCGGTGTCAGGGCCGGCGTTGCCTTTCCTTCCGTTCCGGGGCGGCACAAAAAAGCCCGTCGCCCGAGCCCCGTCAAGGTCCTCTTACAAGAGGGGCGTCAGCTCGGGACGGCGGCGCCGTCCCGTCGGGAATCGGCGGCACCGTTCAACACACCGGTGGCCGGGTCGCGCCGGATCGCATGCATTCCGCCGCATTGCATGGAGAAGGCCTTGGTCGTCTCCACATCGTGGCCCCGTGCGCGGAGTTCGTCGACCACATGGCTCTCCACCCGGTTTTCCAGATGCACGATGCGGCCGTCCCAGAGCCTCGCCCGCGGCGCGTCGATCGCCGCCTGCAGGTCGAGACCGTAATCGAAATGGTGGACCATGGCCTGGACCTGGGTCTGAAGGATGCCGTAGCTGCCTGGCGTGCCGAGGCTGAGCGCGGGCTCCCCGTCTTGGAGCGAAATGGAGGGCGCGAGGCACATACCGAAACGCTGGCCGGGCGATAGCCGGTTGGGGGAGTCCTTCGCCAGATCGCCCCAGAACATGAAGTCGTTCATACACACGCCGGTACCGGGAATGACCACGCCGGAGCCGAACATATGGCCCAGGCTCTGGGTCAGGCAGATGACGTTACCCTCCCGGTCGATGGCCGACATGGAGGTGGTCTGCCCCTTGAGAAGGGCCTCGTCCGACTGGCCGTCTTCCAGCGGGCCGTCGCCGAACTGCTCCGTCCGGCCGGTGATCGGTTCGCCGTCGAGTAGCCGTTTGCGGACCGGGGCCAGATAGGCCTCCGACAGCAGGTAATCCAGCCGTTCGCCCGTGCATCGGTTGTTGCGGATACGGATCTCGGCGGCGAGCCGGATCGCCCGGATCACCACGTCGAGATGATCCGCCGAGAGATGGGGCCGCGTGGAAAAATCCACATCCCGGAGCAGCGCGAGGGCGATCAGGACCTGGAAACTCTCGGCCGGCGGGGCGGGCACATGGACGTCGAGGCCACGATAGGAGGCGGACACGGCCTCCTCCCAGACGGGTTCCACGCTTTCGAGGTCCTCCAGGGTCATGCAGCCGCCGAGCTTTTGCAGATGATCGATCATCCGCCGGCCCAGGGGACCGCCATAGAGATGGCCGGGACCGTTCTCGGCGATGGCCTCCAGGGTGACCGCAAGATCGGGCTGACGGTGGACGCTGTCGAGGGCGACCGCATCGCTGTCGGGACCGTCCAAATACACGTCGCGCCATTCGGGCTGCATTTTTCGCGGCAGGCTGACCTTGACCATGTCGACATAGAACTGGGACCGGGGCACGCCTTCCCGGGCGTATCGGATCGCCGGGGCGAGCAATCTGTCCAGAGGAAATGTACCCAATTTACGGTTGAGTTCGCACCATCCAGCCAAGTTGCCCGGAATGCCGCTGGCGTTGGCGCCGTCGCGGGTCTCTTCGCGGGTCAGCCGGTCCGGGTCGAAGTTCCGGGGAACCGGCGGATGGAAGTCGATCACGCGAACTTCCTTGTCCGTGGCGGTATAGAGCGTGGCGATCCCAAGGCCAGCCAAACCGGACATGAAAGGCTCGGCGACATTGAGCGTGGCGGCGGTGGCGACGATGGCGTCGAACGCGTTGCCGCCCTCGGCGAGCACCCGGGCGCCGGCGGAGGCCGCCAGGGGATGGGCGGCGCTCACCATACCGTCCCGGCCACGCACGACCGGCCTACCATGAGTATAAATACCTGTTTTCATGACCCCCTCCGAACGCATCCATTGATATTCAGCGTATACCAGAGTTTCACGGGTGAAGTCTCTGAATTGGGGTTGGCAAGCTAGAAGAGCCGTCGCTAGAGTAACCTTTCGTTTATGCCGATTCGTGCAATTTCATGCAGAGGGCGGTGGATGGACAGTCTCGTCGCGCGCGACCGATCCCTGCTTCAAGTCAAGGACTTGAGGACGGTGTTTGCGACCCGGGAGAACGACGTCCACGCCGTCAACGGCGTTAGCTTCCATGTCCGCGAGGGCGAACTCCTCGGTATTGTCGGCGAGAGCGGATCGGGAAAGAGCGTGACCATGATGTCGCTCTTGAAGCTCATCCCGATGCCGCCGGCCCGTATCGTCTCCGGCGAGGTGATCTTCGACGGGCGCGATCTTCTGAAACTCAAGCCCAACGAATTGCGGGATGTCCGGGGCGGGCAGATCGGTTTCATTTTTCAGGACCCGATGACCTCGCTCAATCCGGTCTTCACCGTCGGTTTCCAGTTGATCGAGCCGTTGCAGACCCATCTCGGTCTGTCGAAGAAGGAGGCGAGGGCGCGGGCGGCGGAGCTTCTCGAACTGGTTGGCATTCCCTCCGCCAAGGACCGGCTCGACGACTACCCGCACCAATTCTCGGGGGGGATGCGCCAGCGGGTGATGATCGCCATCGCCTTGGCCTGCGATCCGAAGATGCTGATCGCCGACGAGCCCACCACCGCGCTCGACGTGACCATCCAGGCACAGATTCTGGAGATCGTCCGGAAACTGAGGCAGGAACTGGGCATGGCGATGATCTGGATCACTCACGATCTGGGGGTGGTCGCCGGGATCGCCGACCGGGTCATGGTGATGTATGGGGGGCTCATCGTCGAGCACGCTCCGGTGAAACGCCTCTATGGCGCACCGAAGCACCCCTACACAAAGGCCCTTCTGGAGACCCTGCCCAGCCTGGAAGACCAGCGGTCCGAGCGGTTGGTCACCATCGGCGGCCAGCCGCCCAGCCTGGATGCGGAACCGACCTCCTGTCCTTTCGCCCCGCGCTGCCAATACGCGTTCGAGCGCTGCTGGCGGGAGAATCCCCCTCTGCGCATGGTCGACGACGGCCTGGCGGAGAACGGGGACAGTCATGATGTCGCCTGCTGGTGGGACATCGACCGAGGTGAGCCTTTCAATGGGGGGGAGCCTTTCGATGTCCGTTAGCGCGCTCGAGCCCCAGCCGTCGCCGGTCGCGGGCAACGCCCGCCCGATCGTCCAGATCGAAGGGCTGAAGATGCACTTCCCGATCTACGCCGGGATTCTGCGGCGCCAGGTCGGCACGATCAAAGCGGTCGACGGGGTCTCCTTCGAGGTCATGCGCGGCGAGACTCTCGGACTCGTCGGCGAGAGCGGCTGCGGCAAGTCAACCATCGGGCGCGCGCTGCTGCGGCTCTACGACCCGACGGCCGGGCGTATTCTCATCGACGGCGAGGACATCGTGCCGATGCGCGGCGAGCAGCTTCGCCAGGTGCGGCCGCGCATGCAGATGGTCTTCCAGGACCCCCATGCCAGCCTCAATCCCAGGATGACCGTCGGCTCGATCATCTCCGAGCCGCTGCAGGTCCACGGCGCTCTTGGCCAGCAGGAAAAGAACGAGAAGGTCGAGGCGCTTCTGGAGGCGGTCGGCCTCAATCCGCGCTTCACCAACCGCTATCCGCATGAATTCTCCGGTGGCCAGCGGCAGCGCATCGGCATCGCCCGCGCGCTCGCCCTCAATCCGGAATTCATCGTTTGCGACGAACCGATCGCCGCCCTCGACGTGTCGATTCAGGCCCAGGTGGTCAATTTGCTTGAGGAGTTGCAGGAAAGGCTGGGGCTTTCCTACCTCTTCATCAGCCATGATCTCAGCATGGTCCGCCACATCGCCGACCGGGTGGCGGTCATGTATCTCGGCAAGATGGTCGAGATGACCACCCGCGAAACGCTCTACAGCAATCCGAAGCATCCATACACCAAGGCGCTGCTCTCGGCCGTCCCGATCCCCAATCCGGAGATCGAGGCGACCCGCGAGCACATCGTCCTGAAGGGCGATCTTCCGAGCCCGGCCAATCCACCGGCCGGCTGCAATTTCTGCACACGCTGTCCGATCGCGACCGACCTCTGCCATGCGGAAGAGCCGGAATGGCGCGAGATCGAGCCGGGCCACAGGGTGGCCTGTCATTATCCGGATCAGGAATTTGGGAGGGGCTGACAAGTCGGGAGGAGCCCCGCCGAATCGTATCAATCGTCGAAGACCGCGGGCCAACCGGGGCGCGACATCACAACGAGGGAGCATCACATGGGTAAGTTCACGTCGATCTTGATGGCGGCCACGGCCGTCACGATGATCTCGACCGCCGCCCACGCCGAGCGTGGCGCCGACGGTCAATTGCGCATCCTCTATTGGCAGGCCCCGTCCATTCTCAACCCGTTTCTTTCGGGCGGAACCAAGGACATTCACGCCTCGTCGCTCATCATCGAGCCGCTGGCCAACTACGATGAGAACGGCAATCTCGTCCCAACCCTTGCGGAGGAGATTCCGACCGTCGCCAATGGCGGCGTCGCGGAGGATCTGAAGTCGATCACCTGGAAGCTGAAGCAGGGCGTGGTGTGGTCCGACGGCACGCCGTTCACGGCCGCCGACGTGGTCTTCACCGCCGATCTCTGCATGCATCCGGAGGGCGGCTGCAACGCCATCGAGCGCTTCCAGGACGTCTCGTCCGTGGAGGCGTTGGACGACCACACGGTGAAGATCACTTTCGGGGTCGCCAAGCCCTTCCCCTATGGACCCTTCGTCGGGGCCGAAGCGCCGGTGTTCCAGCAAGCCCAGTTCAAGGACTGCATGGGCGCCAAGCTGCCGGAATGCACCGACGAGAATTTCGGCACCATCGGGACCGGCCCGTTCAAGATCAAGGAGTTCCGCCCGAACGATGTGGCGCTCTATGAAATGAACGAGAACTACCGCGAGGCCGGCAAGCCGCATTTCGAGAGCGTGCTGCTGAAGGGCGGCGGGGATGCCGTGTCGGCGGCCCGGGCGGTCCTGGAGACCGGCGAGTTCGACTATGCCTGGAACCTGCAGGTCGAGCCGGAAATCCTCACCACCATGGAAGCCAAGGGCAAGGGCGAGGTGATCTCGGCCTTTGGAACCTCGGTCGAGCGTCTGAAGGTCCAGCTCACCAATCCGGACCCGGCCCTGGGCGAGAAGCGGGCGACCTATCAGGACGGCAACAACCCGCATCCCTTCCTGAGCGATCCGGCGGTCCGCCGGGCCCTGTCGCTGGCGATCGACCGTCAGATTCTGGTCGACGCTGGCTATGGTCAGGCCGGGCAGGTGACCTGCAACGTGCTGCCGGCACCGGCGGTCTACGCGTCGACGGCCAATGACTGGTGCAAGACCCAGGACATCGACGCCGCCAACAAAATGCTCGACGAAGCGGGTTGGGAGCGGGGTTCCGACGGGATCCGCGCCAAGGACGGCGTGCGGCTGTCGATCCTCTACCAGACCTCCACCAACTCCGTGCGTCAGGGCACCCAGGCCCTTATCAAGCAGATGTGGCAGGACATCGGCGTCGAGACCGAACTCAAGAACGTCAGCGCCTCGGTCTTCTTCGGTGGCGATCAGTCCAGCCCGGACACCTTCCAGAAGTTCTTCGCGGACATCGAGATGTACACGAACAACTTCAATGGAACCGATCCGGAGAACTACATGCTGCGCTGGACCTGCGATAAGATGCCCAGCCCGGAAACCCAGTGGATCGGCCAGAACATGCCGCGCTATTGCGATCCGGAATATGACGCCCTGGCCGCGAAACTGGCGGTCACCGCCGCGCTCGAGGACCGGGCGGACATCGCCAAGAAGATGAACGACATGCTCGTCGACTATGGCGCCATTATCCCGCTCATCCACCGTGGTGGCGTTGCGGCCCGTTCCAACACGCTCGGTGGCGGCGCCTATCCCAATCCCTGGGACGCCACGCCGTGGAACATCCAGGACTGGCATCGGAAGAAGTAATCGAAATCCGTCGTTTCGGTCCGGCGGGGTAATCCCGCCGGACCGGCCTTTTTACAATCCGGGACCCCGCACCGGCGGGCGTCCGGGAACGTCATGAATGGGGCCGGCCCATGCTGAGATACGCCATTCGCCGATTGCTGCTCGCGATCCCGACCTTGCTGGTGATCAGCTTCATCATCTTCGCGCTGCTCGATCTGGCGCCGAGCGATCCGACCGCGCAGTTGCCGCTGACCATCCCCGAGGAGATCCGCGAGAAGATCAAGCTTAGCCTCGGCCTCGGCGAACCCTTCCACATCCGCTATCTCAGATGGTTGCAGCAGTTCATGATCAATGAGCCGCTCAATCTGATGGAACAGGCCTGGGGCATCCAAATCGGCGATTCCGAGAACCGCCTCAGGGTCCGCTCCTGGTCGACCCGGGCGCCGGTGGTCGATCTCATCGCCGCGCGGCTGCCCCAGACCCTGACCGTCGTCGGGGTGTCCTATCTCGTCGCCATCATGATCGCCGTCCCGATCGGCGTGATTTCCGCCTACAAGCAGTATTCCGCCTTCGATCAGGTCGGCACCTTCGTTTCCATGGTCGGCTTCTCCGTCCCGACCTTCTTCACCGGCACGGTCTTCATCGTCATCTTCAGCGTCTATCTCGGCTGGTTTCCGTCGATCTACGACACGACCCATCAGGTAACCGACTTCGACAGCTTCATCGTCCAGGTGAAACAGATGATCATGCCGGTGATGGTCCTCGCCCTGTTCAACGCCGCGCAGTTGAGCCGTTTCATGCGCTCCTCCATGCTCGACAACCTCAATCAGGAATATGTCAGGACCGCCCGGGCAAAGGGATTGAACGAGCGCATCGTCGTGCTGGTCCATGTCCTGCGCAACAGCATGATCCCGGTGATCACGGTGATCGCGCTCGGTCTGCCGGCGACCTTCGCGGGCGCGATCATCACCGAGCAGATCTTCCGCATCAACGGCGTCGGGCATCTGCTGATCGGGGCGATCGAGGGGGCCGACATCCCGACGGTACAGACCGTTACCTTTATCTTCGCGATCCTCATCGTGATGTTCAATCTGATCGCGGATTTGCTCTACGGCATGCTCGACCCGAGGATCCGCTATGACTGACCCGGCGATCAACGGACGGGGGGAATTCGACCCCGCGGGGGATCCGGAGGTCCTCAAGCACCGCTCCCTGTGGCTCGACGTCTGGGCGCAGTTCAAGACACACAAGGGCGCGCTGGTCGGGGTGGGGGTGTTCACGACCATCGTCCTGCTCGTCTTGGTCGGCCCCTATATCCACGACATCGACCCGCAATATCTCGATTATCGATCGAAGAACCAGGGCATGTCGCTGGCCCATCCAATGGGGACGGACAATCTGGGCCGGGATATGTTCGCCCAGGTTCTGGCCGGCGGTCGGACCTCGCTGGCGGTCGGGGTGACGGCGATGGCGCTGTCGCTTACGCTCGGGACCCTGGTCGGGGTGCTGGCCGGGTTCTTCCGGCGCCTGGACGGTCCGTTGATGCGCCTGACCGATCTGTTCCTGGCGCTGCCGATCCTGCCGCTGCTGCTGGTCATCATCATGCTGTTCCGGGACCCGCTCCGGAACATGTTCGGGCCCGAGATCGGCATTTTCATTCTGATCGTGTTCGTGATCGGCATCACCAGTTGGATGCAGGCCGCAAGGATCGTGCGCAGCGAGGTGCTGGCGATCAAGGAACGCGAGTTCGTGCTCGCCGCGCGCAGTGTCGGGACCCGGACCCATGGGGTGATTCTGCGGCATATCTTCCCCAATGTCCTGAGTCCGATCATGGTCTCGGCGACCCTGGGCGTGGCGCAGGCGATCATCACGGAGAGCGCGCTCAGTTTCCTCGGACTAGGCTTCCCGTCGGATTTCCCGACCTGGGGCCGGCTGCTCTATGACGGGGTGCCCTTTCTCAATATCAACCCGGCGCGGGTGATCTGGCCGGGGCTTGCGATTTCGCTCACCGTGTTGAGCGTCAACTATATGGGGGACGGCCTGCGGGATGCTCTCGACCCGCGCATCCGGGGGCGGTAAGACTGGTTATACGAAAGCAGTAGCCGCACCCGCAAATCTGAGACAGGAGACACCATCATGCCCATCAAGAACCGGATCGCCGATTTCGAGGCGGATATGCGGGAGTGGCGTCAGGATTTCCATGCCCATCCGGAGCTTTGCTACGAGGAGACCCGCACGGCCGGCATCGTCGCCGACAAGCTGCGGAGCTGGGGCATCGAGGTGCACGAGCAGATCGGCAAGACCGGTGTGGTCGGTGTCATCAAGGGCAATCAGGACGGCACCGGCAGCATCGGCATTCGTGCCGATATGGACGCGCTGCCGATGCAGGAGGTCGGCAATCCGGCCTATAAATCGACGGTGCCCGGCAAGATGCATGCCTGCGGTCACGACGGGCACACCGCGACCCTGTTGGGGGCAGCCCGCTATCTCGCCGAGACCCGGAACTTCGCCGGGACAGTCAACGTGATCTTCCAGCCGGCCGAAGAGGGCGGGGCCGGCGCCAAGGCGATGATCGACGACGGCCTTTTCGACCGCTTCAATTGCGACACGGTCTATGGCCTCCACAACATGCCTCAGCTTCCCAAGAACCAATTCGCCATCCGCAAGGGACCGCTGCTGGCCGCCGCCGACGGTATGAAGATCACCATCAACGGCCGGGGCGGTCACGCGGCGATCCCGCATCTGACCGTCGACCCGATCGCCATCGGGACGCAGATCTATCAGGCCGCCCAGACCATCGTGTCGCGCAAGGTCAACCCGGTCGAAGGGGCGGTAGTCAGCATCACCCAGTTCCATGCCGGGACCGCGAACAACGTCATTCCGCACCAGGCGGTGCTCGACGCCTCGATCCGCACCACATCGGCGGAGACGCGGAACATGATCCGCAGCTATTTCCAGGACCTCTGCGACGCGCTGGCCAAGGTCAACGGCATCGAGATCCTCTGCGACTACCGGGAAGGCTACCCGGTCACCGTCAACCACGCCGCGCAGACCGACCGGATCGTCGCGGCCGCGGCCCAGGTGGTCGGCCCGCAGGCCATCGAAACGGAGACCGATCTTCTGATGGGCAGCGAGGATTTTTCCTTCATGCTGGAGGAGCGACCGGGCGCTTTCATCTTCCTGGGCGGTGGGGACGAGACCCATTTCCACTCGGTCCACCATCCGGAATACGACTACAATGACGAGGTGCTCACCACCGGTGCCAGCCTCTGGGCCGCCCTGGTGGAGCAGGAGCTTCCCGCAAAGTAAGTCTGGGTCGTGACCTAAGGCGAAAGAGAGCTTAGCCTCAGCGGCGGGCGGTTTCGCGCAGGATCCGGTCCAGGCTGTCGAGAAAGCGGGACCGGTCCTGTTTGGTGAACCCCTTGCCGCCCCGGTGCACGGCCAGGGGGTCGGCGGCTCGCAGGTCGGCCATCAGGTCGCGCATCCCCAGGGCCTGACCGATATTACGTTGGTCGAGCCGGTCACCATTGTGTTTGACGACCAATGCACCGGCCTCGACGCAGCGGGCGGCCAGCGGGATGTCGCCGGTGACGCAGACATCGCGCGGGCCGATTCGGTCGGCGATCCACTGGTCGGCGGCGTCCGCGCCCTCCGGTACGATCACCGTTTCGACGAGGGGATGGCGCGACGGGCGGATTCCGCCGTTGGACACGATCTTGACCGGGGTTTGGTGCCGTTCGGCGACCTTCAGGGCCTCATCCCGGACCGGGCAGGCATCCGCGTCCACATAAACCGTGGTGGTGGGGTGTATTGTCATGGCGCGAACCCATCGCGCAGCGTGGCGCCGGGGTCAAGCGTCTGCCGGGATGCATGTCCTATCCCCTCGTCAACGATCCGTTTATCCTTTCGTTCCATTGTGGGGTCGTTCCATTGTGGGGCGAGGAGGAGTGTCAATCGCTCGTCGATATGGGGAGCCAGGATGCCGAAACCGATCTACCAGCATGGGGAAAACACCTACGAGATCTTCATGCAATTCCCGGCCAAGGGAGACACTTGGTATATCGAAGGGGTTTACGGCGATAAGGATCAGGCCGACGAGGCCTACGCGGAAGCCTCCGTCTGGATCTACAAGGGCCAACCGCCGGGCATCCGCATGGTCAAGTCGGTCTACAACAAGGACACCGGCGAATTCGCCGATCAGGTGATCACCAAGCGGGGCGAGGGCTTTTACAAACGGTCCGATCAAGCGATTCCGGAGGATGTAAAGGCGGAAATCAAGAAGGGCGGCGGGCTCGATGCCGGGGAAGGGGAAAAACCGGCCGCGCCGGAGCCCCGTCCCACCCCGAACCCGAAAGTCGAACCGGTGAAGAAGTCCGGCGGTTTTCTGGAAACCCTGGGCATCGTCTTCGGCATTCTGCTGCTGCTGGGTTTCGCCCTGATCGGCTGGCTTTGGGGAACGGACCAGATCGTCTTGAAATAGGCTCCGTGGCGCCCGTTGCCGTTTCTGACACGCCCGAAAGATGTGAACATTGCCGATTTTTAAGTTATCGGCAGCAAGTCCACCTGTCATGCTCCTTTAATGATCTCAGTGGCCCGATGGCACCCATGATACACTGGAGAAGGTTGCAATGACGCGAGTTTTCTATAACGCGCCGCCCCAGACCTGGGAGCCGAGCTTTGTCAGGGCGGACCTCACCCTGATCAATGCCGTGGATATCGATTACAACACCGCTGTCTTGTACACTCGATCAGGGTATCGGTTCGAGCTGGATTACTACACCACGGCGTTCGACTACGTAATCACGTCGATCGAGTATCAGAGTTCCTCTGGTCGTGAATTGGCGACGATGGATCAACTCTCCATAACGCTGACCGAATTCGTCAACGGTTCGATCTCTCACTCCTCCCGGTCGCTGGTCGGGACCTGGCAGGGCGACGTCTTCGCTCAGAACGGCGCCTCCGGGTCCCAGGTCGCCACCTTCAACCGGACCGGATCGTTTGAGATCGACGGCCGAGGCGGAACCGACACGGTCGATTACGGATCCTTGGGATACAGCTCGTCCATGATTCGCTCCGGGCGTGTCGAGCAATCCGGCGATACCCTCGTTATCACCCAGCCCGACGGGGATGTGGATCGAATCGAGAATGTCGAACGGTTCAGCTTCACCGACGGGACCTTGACCCTGGATCAAGTGTTGGACCGGGCCGGGCTGAACGAGCCGCCGATCGCGGTGCCCGACGCGTTCTCCCACACTTACTACAGTCAGCAGGCGGGCCTGTCCGGGGCATCCCGGGCCGAGGCCTATCAGCATTTTGCGGGAACCGGATGGCGGATCGGCCTCGATCCGAACAGCAGCTTCGATACCTCCGACTATCTTGCGGCCTATCCGGATATCGCGGCCGCCAACATTAACCCGTTCGAACACTACATCTTCTTTGGCGAGGCCGAGGGCCGGTTGCCGGATCCGGGCGCGAACACCGGCCTGATCCGGGCCTATGGCCAGCATATGGTCGACGCCTTCGATTCCGATTTCTATCTCGGGAAGTATGCCGATGTTGTGGCGGCGGGGATCGACCCGCTTGTCCATTTCATGGAATTCGGTTGGCGGGAGGGGCGGGATCCGACCGCGAGCTTCGATACGACTCGTTATCTAGCCGTTTATCGCGATGTCGACATTGCCGGCATAAACCCCTACGAGCACTTTATCGTCTTCGGCCAGTCTGAGGGCCGGACAAGCTTCTCAAGTTCCGATTTCTGGTGACGCGGGCGAGGCCATCCTTTCCCCCGCCGGTGATTTCTCCATCGATTCTGCTTTCCGAATGCGGCAGGCTTGCTGTCCGACCCGCCGTGAAGGGAGTGCGCCTTGGCCAACGATGTCACCACCGATATCTCCGTTCAGACCTTCGACGCCCTCGTTGTCGGGGCCGGGTTTTCGGGCCTCTACCAGCTCCATCGCCTGCGCGACGATCTCGGGCTGCGGGTCAAGGTTCTGGAACGGGCGGGCGACGTGGGCGGCACCTGGTATTGGAACCGCTATCCGGGTGCCCGCTGCGATTCCGAGAGCCACTCCTATTGCTACATGTTCTCCAAGGAACTGGTCGAGGAATGGGAGTGGTCCGAGCGCTACCCGGGTCAGCCGGAGGTCCTCGGTTATCTGAATCACGTGGCCGACCGTTTCGATCTCCGCCGCGATATTCAGTTCGAGACCAGTGTCTCGAGTGCGCGCTTCGACGCCGAGCGGACGCTCTGGCGGGTGGAAACGGCGGGGGGAGAGGTCTTTGAAGCACCCTTCCTGATCATGGCCGTCGGCTGTCTGTCGGCGGCGAACGTGCCTGATATTCCCGGCCTTGGCGACTTCCGGGGGCGCTGGTATCACACCGGGCAATGGCCCCATGAGGGCGTCGACTTCACCGGCCTTCGGGTCGGTCAGATCGGCACCGGCTCCACCGGCATCCAGACCGCCCCGCTGATCGCCGAGCAGGCGGCCCGTCTGACGGTGTTCCAGCGCACGGCGAATTACAGCATTCCGGCCCGCAATCACCCGCTGTCCGAGGGATTCAAGCGGTATGTGAAGGAGAATCACGACGAGATCCGACGGATGATGCATTTCAGCCCGAACGGTCACTCCTTCCTGCCCTCGGACCGCTCGGCCCTGGATTCGACGCCGGAGGAGCGGGAACGGGTCTATGAGGCGGCCTGGGAGATCGGCGGGCTGCGCTTCCGAACCGCCTATCGCGACATCATCGCCAGCGAGGCGGCGAACAAGACCGCCGCGGACTTCATCAAGAAAAAGATCCGCGAGATCGTGAAAGATCCCGCGACCGCCGAGGTCCTGGCCGACATTGACCATCCCTACGGCTCCAAGCGGCCGCCCATCGACACGGGCTATTTCGAAACCTTCAACCGCGAAAACGTGAGCCTGGTCGATCTGCGGGCGACCCCGATCGAGCGCGTCACCGAGACCGGGATCAGGACCACGGACCGGGACTATCCGCTCGACGCCATCGTGTTCGCCACCGGTTTCGATGCCATGACCGGGCCGTTGCTGCGCATCGATATCCAAGGCCGGGACGGTTTACCGCTGCGCGAGGTCTGGAAGGCGGGACCGCACGGTTACCTCGGTCTTCAGGTGCCGGGCTTTCCCAATCTCTTCACCGTCACCGGGCCTGGAAGTCCATCCGTCCTGTGCAATATGCCGGTGCCGATCGAGCAGCATGTCGACTGGATCACCGACTGCATCCGGCATCTGCGCGGAAAGGGGCTGGCCACCATCGAGGCGACCGAGGCGGCCGCGCGGGACTGGGACCGCCATGTCAACGATGTCGCCAACCAGACCGTAATGCCCAAGGCACCCCATTCCTGGTATTTCGGCGCCAACATCCCGGGCAAGCCAAGGCAGTTCATGCCCTATGCCGGCGGCATGCGGCGTTATCGCGAGATCTGCGCCGACATCGCCGCCAAGGGCTATGCCGGGTTCAAACTGGCTTAGACGTCCTTCGTGGTCCGCAAACGGAGCGCGTTACCGATCACCGAGACCGAGGACAGGCTCATCGCCGCGGCCGCGAAGATCGGCGACAGCAGAACCCCGAAGAAGGGGTAGAGGACACCCGCCGCGATCGGCACGCCGACCGTGTTGTAGGCGAAGGCGAAGAACAGGTTTTGCCGGATGTTGCGCATGGTCGAACGCGCCAGCCGCCGGGCCCGGACGATGCCGCCCAGATCGCCTTTCACCAGGGTCACGCCCGCGCTTTCCATCGCGACATCCGCCCCGGTGCCCATGGCGATCCCGACATCGGCGGCGGCGAGGGCCGGGGCGTCGTTGACCCCGTCGCCCGCCATCGCGACCGTGCGGCCCTGGGCGTGGAGATCGGCGATCAGATCGGCCTTGTCGGCGGGCTGCAGGCCGGCGCGCACCTGGTCGATGCCCAGCCTTGACGCCACCGCTTCCGCCGTCCGGGCGGTGTCCCCGGTCGCCATGACGATCTCGAGACCCTCGTCGTGCAGGGCCTGGATCGCCTCGGCGGTGGTCGCCTTGATCGGATCGGAAACCCCGATCAGGCCCGCCGCGACCCCATCGACGGCGGCGAACATCGCTGTCTTGCCCTGGGACTGAAGCGCCTCGGCCGGACTTTCCAGGCCGCTGACATCGATCGCGAGGTCGCGCATCAGGCCGGCATTGCCGAGCGCCAGGCCGCGGCCCGACACGGTGCCGGTCACACCCTTGCCGACGGTGGCCTGGAAATCGGTCGCCGCCGGGACGGGCAGGCCCCTCTCTCGCGCGGCATCGACGATGGCCTCGGCCAGGGGATGTTCGGAGCCTTGCTCCAAACCGGCGATCATCGCCAGCAGGTCGTCCTGGCGCCAATCGTCCTGGGTGAGCAGGTCGGTGAGAGCCGGTTTCCCCTGGGTCAGCGTTCCCGTCTTGTCGACGATCAGGACGTCGACCTGGGCGAGTTTCTCCAGCGCTTCCGCATCCCGCACCAATACCCCGACCTGGGCGCCCTTTCCGGTGGCGACCATGATCGACATGGGGGTCGCAAGGCCGAGGGCGCAGGGGCAGGCGATGATCAGGACACTGACCGCCGCGACGATGGCGTAGGAGAGCGCCGGCTCGGGACCGGTCAGCAGCCAGGCGGCGAAGGCGACGACGGCGATGGCGACCACGGACGGCACGAAGATCCCGGCGACCCGGTCGGCCACCGCTTGGATCGGCGCCCGGCTGCGTTGGGCCTTCGCCACCATGTCGACGATGCGGGACAGCATGGTGTCGGCGCCGACCGCCTCGGCGGTCATGATGAAACTCCCCGCCTTATTGAGGGTCCCTCCCGTCACCGGGTCGCCGACGGTCTTCTCGACCGGGATGGGCTCACCGGTCAGCAGGCTTTCGTCGATGGAGGATCCGCCCTCCCGCACCGCGCCGTCGACCGGAACGCTTTCTCCCGGCCGAACCCGCAAAAGGTCGCCCTTTTTGATCTCGTCGAGCGGGACGTCCGTCTCACCCGCCTCGGTCACGCGTCGGGCGGTCTTGGGGGCGAGGTTGAGCAGGGCCCGGATCGCATCGCCGGTCCTTTCCCGGGCGGACAGTTCCATGATCTGGCCGACCAGAACCAGGATCAGGATCACGGCGGCGGCCTCGAAATAGACCGGCGGCAGCCCCGCCGCGCTCAACAGGGACGGGGGCAGGAGGCCCGGGACGATCAGGGCGACCAGGCTGTAGAGATAGGCAGCGCCCGTGCCGATGGCGATCAATGTCCACATATTGGGCGAGCGGTTCAGGATCGAGGACCAACCGCGCTTGAAGAAAGGCGCGCCGATCCAGAACACGACCGGCGTTGTCAGCGCCAATTGCAGCCACAACGCGGCCTCCGCTCCGATCCAATCCGCGACCGGCAATCCGAGATGGCTGCCCATTTCCAGGGCCACCACGCCGAGGGTGAGCGGTACCCCGAACCACAGGCGGCGACGGAAATCGATCAGTTCCGGATTGGGGCCATCATCGAGGCTCGGCGTCATCGGCTCCAAGGCCATGCCGCAGATCGGGCAGTCGCCCGGTTCGTCCGTGACGATCTCCGGGTCCATCGGGCAGGTGTATTGGGTCCCCTCGGGCATCGGCTCCGGGGCGGGGCGGTCGCCGAGATAGCTCTCCGGATCGGCCTCGAATTTGGTCTGGCACGACTCGGCACAGAAATAGAAACGCTCACCCCGATGTTTGGCCATATGGGCCGCGGTCGCCCGGTTGACCGTCATGCCGCAGACCGGGTCCCTATCCGTGATATAGTTTTCCGGATCGTCGGAGAACTTATCCCGGCACCGCTCGGCACAGAAGTGATAGCGGTGGCCGTCATGGTCCAGCGACGGTTTTCCCGCCGTCGGATCGACGGTCATCCCGCAGACCGGGTCGCGGGTGACGATATCGCTGGCGCTGTCGGTCGCCGTGGCCATGGAGCGGCTCCTGAATTCTCTGTTGGGACATTTCGCGTTAAGATCGGGTTTAGGGCTTCCAGTGACTGGAGGGTCAAGCGAAAAGGTCACGGCTTGACCTTCCAGCGGGCGGAAGGACTACCGTTCCGGCGGAGGTCGGCAATTCCGCCGGCTGTGGGGAAGAGGAGGAAGAAATGGGCTATCGGACTATTGGAATAAGCATCTTCGCGTTCGTGGTCATGACCCTGGGAGCGGTCGGGACTGGCTTCGCCGACATGGCATCCGGCGGATATGGCGGCTATGGACCGCACCGGATGATGGGGCCTGGCATGATGGGGGGCGGCTGGTTCATGGGTCCGGTCATGATGATCCTGTTCTTTGCGCTTCTCGTCGGGGCGGCCTATGTGATCACCAAGATCGTCCGGGGTGACATCGGCGGGAAGCCCGACCAGGGCGGTGATGATGCCCTGCGGATTTTGCGCGAACGCCTTGCCAAGGGCGAGATCGACGCGGACGAATATGCGGTGCGCAAGAAGGCGCTGGAGGACTGAAGGCATGAATATCGGCGAAGCGGCCGCCAGGAGCGGCCTGCCGGCGAAGACGATCCGATATTACGAGGATATCGGGCTGGTCCGCCCCGCGCGGGACGGGAATGGCTACCGCGCCTTCGTCGAGAAGGATATCCATAAGTTGGCCTTTCTGGCCCGGGCCCGCTCACTCGGTTTCACCGTCGAGGAATGCCGGGTGTTGCTGGCCCTCTACGAGGACGACGATCGGGCGAGCGCCGACGTCAAGTCCATCGCCACGGAGCATCTGGATCGGATCGACCGGAAGATATCGGAGCTTGAGGGGATGCGGGCGACCCTGTCCCATCTGGTGGAGCGCTGCCATGGCGACGGCAAGCCGGATTGCCCGATCCTCGCCGACTTGGCGGGGGAGGAGGTGACATCGTGACCGGATCCCACAGCTACCCCCAAACCTATTCCTTCACCCATGCCCTGACCCGGCGCCCGGGTCCGGAGATCGTCGACGGACTGCGGGCGATGGACACCGGCACGCCGGATCTCGATCTGTTCAGGGCGCATCACGACGACTATGTCGCGGCACTCCGGGAAACCGGGGCCGAGGTGACTGTTCTGCCTGCGCTGCCGGGTTTTCCCGATGCCGTCTTCATCGAAGATGCGGCCCTCTGCTTGCCGGAAGGGGCGGTCGTGATGCGGCCGGGGGCGGCCAGCCGGCGGGGCGAGACGCCGTCGATCGCCGAGGCGTTGCGGGATAACTATGACCGGGTCCTGGAGATCGAGGGGCCGGGCTTTATCGAGGGTGGCGACATTCTCGTGATCGAGCGGGACATTCTGGTCGGCAAATCAGACCGGACGGACGCGGCGGGGGTGGCGGAGCTCACCGACAGACTTCGCCCCTGGGGCTATGGGGTGCGAGAACTGCAAACGCCGCCGGATGTGCTGCATTTCAAGACGGATTGTTCCGTTTTGGACGACAAGACCGTGCTGGCCACCGAAAGGCTGGCCCGCACCGGCTGCTTCGAGGGCTATGAGGTCGTCCTGACGGCGCCGGGCGAGGAGGCGGCCGCGAACAGCATCCGCTTCAACGATCTGGTGCTCATGCCCGAGGGTTTTCCGGAGACCGCCGCGCGGGTGAACGACGCGGGCTACCGGGTGCGGCAGATCGGTAACTCCGAGGCCGCCAAGCTCGACGGCGGCATGTCCTGCCTCTCCCTGCGCTTCAGCCCGATGGGGTAACCCGCCGCCGCGCGCTCACCCCCTCCCTTGTGAAGGGATGGGCGCTAGTCGGTAGCCTCCCCTTCATAAGGGGAGGTTGGAGGGGTTTTTCAGGCGGCGGTCGCGCCGGCGGTTCCAGGCCTTATGGGTTTCCTCCACCACCAGCAGGATCAGCGCGATGCCCAACAGGGACAGCCATTCGGTCAGCGCGATCGGTTGCAAGGCCAAGACGTCGTTAAGGCCCGGGACGTAGATGGTCCCGATGTGAACGAGTTGGGCCAACGGGACCGCACAGATCAAGAATTTGTTGGCCATCAAGGGCATGGTGAACAGGGATTGGTGCTCCGACCGGCTGGACAGCGCGTGGATGTTCCCGAAGAGGATCATCAGCATCAGCGTGAGATTGCGGGCCGCATCCTCGTCATAGCCGGCGTCGATCAGCCACGAGAAGGTGGCGAAGGCGAGGAGGCCCATGGCGCCGCCAACAACCAGCACATGCTCGATGATGCGGCGGTCGAAGATCGGCTCCGTCGGTTTGCGCGGCCGCTGGTCGAGTTCCTTGCCTTCCTTCGGTTCGAAGGCAAGCGCCACATCCTGGAAGCCGTTGGCGACCAGATTGAGCCAGAGGAGCTGCACCGCGATCATCGGCATCGGCAGCCCGGCGAGCACGGTCAGGAAGAACAGGACCAGGGCGGAGAACCCGGTGGCGGCCAGGAGGGCGATCACCTTGCGGATATTGTTGTAGACGATGCGACCCTGCTCGATGCCCTCGACGATGGACGCGAAGCGGTCGTCGGTGATGATCAGATCCGCCGCCTCCTTTGCGACATCGGTGCCGCGCTTGCCCATGGCGACCCCGACATTGGCCCGCCGCATCGCCGGTGCGTCGTTGACCCCGTCGCCGGTCACCGCCACGAAATGCCCGGCCTTCATCAGGCTTTCGACGATCTGCTGCTTTTGCAGCGGTTCGACCCGGGCGAAGACCCGGGCGTCGATGATCGCGGCATCGAGGGTGGCCTGTCCCTTCGCTTCGGCATCACGCAGGTCCTGGCCGGTCACGACCCGATCGTCCGGTCCGCAGATCCCGATCTCCATGGCGATGGCCTTCGCCGTCGCCGGATGATCCCCGGTGACCATGGCGACCTCGATGCCGCCACGCCGGCAGCGCTGAACCGCCCGTTTCGCCTCGGGCCGGACCGGGTCGATCATCGCCACCATGCCCAACAGGGTCATCTGTGCGAGCTGCTCTAGCGCGTTGGTGCTGTCCGCCCCTTCCCGCCGGGCGACTGCGATGACCCGATAGCCATTCTTGGCCAGCTCCTCGAACTCCTTTTGAACGGCCGCATGGTCGATCTCCACCCGCCCGTGTCGGGTCAGCATGTGGGTGGACATCTCCAGGATCTTCTCGGGACTGCCCTTCACATGGAGGAAATGCTCCCCATCGGTTGTCGTGAGGATCCCGGACATGGCCCGTTCGGACTCGTAGGGGATGGTCTCGATCAGGGTTTCCTCCTCGCGCACCGACTGCAACGAGAGCCCCAGCTTCTTCGCAAGGACCAGGAAGGCGATGTCGACGATGTCGCCGTCGGCGGTCCAATCCTGACCGGCGTAGTAGAGATAGCTTTCATTGGCGAAGATGCCGCTGCGGCAGATCTCCTCGAGCCGGCTATCGTTCTCCGGGGTGAGGATTTCCCCCGGACCGACCCCTTCGCCGCTGACGTCGAAGACGGTCCCGCCGGGCAGCACCACCTTCTTGATGGTGAGGTCGTTGACGGTCAGCGTCCCGGTCTTGTCGGAACAAATGAAGGTACAGGACCCGAGCGCTTCCACCGCCACCAGCTTGCGGATGATCACATTGGCCTCGGCCATCCGGCTCATGCCGATGGCGAGGGCCACGGTGACGGCCGCGGGCAGGCCCTCGGGAATGACCGAAACGGCGAGACCGATGGCCATCAGGGCGATGGCGTTGATGTCATAGCCCCCGACCGAGACCATCAGCAGCACCAGGGCGACGATGGCCAGCACGATCCCGCAGGCGAGCTGATAGGTGAATTTCCTGATTCGGACGATCAGCGGTGGTTCCGAGGCCCGGCCTTCGCCGATTTCCTTGGCGATCGAGCCGATGGCGGTCTTCAGCGCCGTGCTTTCCACCAGGCCCATGCCGCGCCCCGCCGTGACCACGGTGCCGGCGAAGCACATGTCGGTCCGGTCGGAAATCGGGTCCATGGGCGAGGAATCGATCGCGTTGTTTTTCTCCACCGCGACCGATTCCCCGGTGAGCATGGATTCGTCGACCGTCAGGTCCTTGGCGCCGAAAAGCTTGATATCGGCGGGGACCTTGTCGCCGGAGCCCAGGTGGACGAGGTCGCCGGGGACGATGTCGGTGGCATCGACGGTGCGGATCAGCCCGTCGCGGCTGACCCGCGCCTCGCCGCGCACGAGCTGGCGCAGGGCGGAGGCGGACCGCTGGGCGGCATATTCCTGAAAGGTGCCGATCCCGGCATTGATCAGCAGCACGATCCCGATGAAGACCGCGCTGGGATATTGCTGAATGACCAGGGACACGATCCCGGCGACCAGCAAGAGATAGATGAAGGGACTGAGGAATTGGCGCAGGAACAATTCCAGCGCGCCCGCCTCCTTCGGTTCCGGCAGCTTGTTCGGGCCGATCTCCGCAAGCCGCCGCGCAGCCTCTTCGCTCGACAGACCCCGCGGTCCCATGACATTCATCGCGTCATCTCCGAGAAGACATTACCGCCAAGGCGTGGCCCGCAAACCTTCACCGAGAACACAGTGCCGGTTCATCGGCAAAGGCTCAAGTCACGATGGTGCGGCGCAGCAATGTCTTGTGCTCAGAGCCCGCGATCCCCACCCTCTGAGACAAGCCATCTATCGACCCTGTGGACCCATGAGCAAAGCCTTCACCAAAGAGACGGACAACGACGACGATCAGGCGGCGGACCAGCCGGTGGGTCCGACCCTGCCCAAGGGCGCCAAGAATTACATGACGCCCCGGGGATTCGCGGCGCTACAGGCCGAGCTGAAGGACCTTCGGACCGTCGAGCGGCCGAAGATCGTCGAGGTGGTGTCCTGGGCGGCCGGCAACGGCGACCGCTCGGAAAACGGCGACTATATCTATGGCAAGAAGCGCCTGCGGGAGATCGACCGGCGCATGCGTTTTCTGATGAAACGGTTGGAGATCGCGGAAGTGGTCGACCCGGCGGCCTCGCCGCACAAGGACCAGGTCTTTTTCGGCGCCACGGTGACCTATATCGACGGGGACGACCCCGACGAGATCGAAAAGACCATCCGGATCGTCGGCGTCGACGAGGCGAATACGGATCGGGGCGAGGTAAGTTGGGTCAGTCCCATCGCAAAAGCCTTTCTGAAGGCCCGGGTCGGCGACGAGGTGCGGCTGCGGACTCCGGCGGGGGAGCGTTTCCTCGAAATCGTCGATGTCAGATACGAAGGGACGTGTGCTTAGTTGGTTTCTTCTTCGTCGAAGATGCTCGGCAGGGTGTCGTCGTCGATACCGTTGCTGACCAGGGCGCGGCGGCGCTGGAGATAGACCGAGCGGAGCGTCACATAGCTGTCCAGGCTCTCGTAGAGGACCTCGTCGATCAGATCGGCGTTGCGGTGCCGAGAATCGACGAGGTCGGTCACCCGGACGCCGGTGACCACCGAGTCCATCACCGTCACATCGGCCGGGACATAGGAGAGATAGGTCATCGGCGCGAAGGCGCTGTCGACAACGAAGCCGCCGATATCGCGGCCGGTGGTCGGCCCGAGGAAGGGCAGAACCAGATAGGGGCCGGATTCCACACCCCATTTGCCGAGCGTGACGCCGAAGTCGGTTTCTTCCCGCGGCAGGCCGAAATCGGTCGCCGGATCCAGGAAGCCGCCCATCCCCACCAGGGTGTTGATGGCGATCCGACCGAAGCTCTGGGCCCCCGACATGGGCTCGCCCTGGAGGAAATGATTGACCATGTTCACCGGCTCGGTGAGGTGGTCGAAGCCGTTTCCGAGCATCAGTTTGAACGTCGCCGGCGTGACGAAGTCGTAGCCTTGGGAAACCGGCTGGAGGACATTGCGGTCGAGCGCCACATTGAAGGAATGAATCGCGCGGTTGGTATCCTCATAGGGATCCATCGCGGCGAAATCGTCGCTGTATTCCACATTGGCGCAGGCACCGAGAGAAAGAACGGCAACCCCGATCATGGCACCCTTAAACGACTTCATGACCGTCATTTGTGTTCCTCTCCAATGCCCTTGGACACTACCGGGATATGGGAAGCGATCAAGGCCTAACAGGTTTCCGCGCCGCGAAGCGATTGCGGCTGTCCTTCGGATGATACCAGATATAGTGCGTGTACTCTAAACCGCCCAGAGGGAGCAAGGATCATGGCGCTGTCCGAGGCGAGGAGCGGGCGCAGGTGAGGCATCTCGACAACACTTTCGGGCATGACGGGCTTACCCGCTTCGTGAGTTGGTGGGCCGCCGCCGTCTTCCGTGCCCCCCGTCGGGTGCTTTTCGTGGTCGGCCTTTTGATGATGGGCTCGATCGCTTTGGCGACGGGGCTCAAGATCGATACGGATTCAAGCCGGATGCTGTCGGAAGATCTCGACTTCCAGGCACAGACGCGGGCGATCGCGGAGGCCTTTCCGGCCACCAAACGGACGATCCTGGTCTTGGTCAGATCGCGGCATCGTGATGCGGCGGATGCCGCGGTCGCGCAACTCACCGCGAGATTGACCGGTCACGACGGAGACATCGCGCGGGTTTTCGCGCCGTCGGAGGACGCGTTCCTGGTCTCCCACGGCCTGCTCTACGACGATCTGGACACCCTCGACAGGCGGCTGTTCCGTCTGAGCCAGGCCTCCAACGTGCTGGCCGAACTGCGCGTGGACCAAAGCTTGGACGGGTTCCTGACCGCCCTCGACGGGGCCGTCGATCTGGCGGCCGGCGCCGATATCGATCCGAAGGCGTTGGCCCCCTTCCTGGCCGAGGCGGCGGCGGTTTTCGCGGCCGAGCGCCAGGGGAGTCCGCGGCCCTTCGATTGGCAGGCGGCCTTTTCCGATGGGGACACGGGGGCATTCATCCTGAGGACCATCGGCGTGGAACCGGTCCTCGACTTCACCCGCTTGAGCCCCGCCAAGCCAGCGATCTCCCTCGTCCGGGATGCGGTCGCCGCCCTCGATCCGGAGTTGGCGGGACTGGTCGAGGTCGGTATCACCGGCGATCCGGTGCTGCGCGCGGAGGAACTGGAATCGGTGACCGCGCAACTGGGCCTCTCGCTGTTGCTGTCCGTCGGCCTGGTGACCCTTGTGCTGTTCGCCGCCCTGCGCCGGCCCGGACGTGTCGCCGTGGCCCTGGCGACGCTGCTGGTCACCTTGGTGTTGACGGTCGGGTTCACCGCCGCCGCCGTTGGCGCCCTCAACCTCATTTCCATCGCCTTCGTCGTGCTCATGGTCGGACTCGGGATCGATTTCGCGATCCATTTCCTGAGTCATCTGGAGGAGGAGGCGCAGAAGGGGACCTTCGCGGCCGAGGCCGTCGTGGTCTCGGGAAACGAGATCGGCGCCGCCCTGTTTCTCTCGGCCATAACCACGTCCATCGCCTTTCTGGCGTTTACCGCGACGGACTTCGTCGGCATGGCTCAGCTCGGACTGATCGGTGGGGTGGGGGTTCTGATCGCCTTCCTCGCCTCGATCACGGTGATCCCGGCACTCGTGGCGCTGAGGCCCGGCATTCTGGGGGGACGGTCGGTTCCGGCCCTGCCGTCGCTGCCGCGACCGGTGGCCCGGGGCTTGATCCTGGTGGCGATCCTGGTGGGCGCCGCCTCGCTGTTCCAGGCGCCGCAGGCCCGCTTCGATGCCGATCCGATGAAACTGCGCAATCCCGACGCGGCCTCGGTCCAAGCCTATGACTGGTTGCTCCAGGACCCGGACCGGGCGCCCCAGCGCATGGGGGTGATCGCGGAGTCGCGCGAGGAAGCGGTCGCGATGGCCGCGCGCCTGGACGCCGTGCCGGAGGTCGAGAACGCCCTTTGGCTGGGGGATCTGGTGCCTAAGGATCAGGACGAGAAGCTGATGCTGATCGACCTCGCCTGGCCGTCGCTGGAATTCATCGTCGTCGGTACGCCTGTCGCCCTTGCATCGGAACCGGAGACGGAGGCGCTTTTGGACCGATTGCCGGACCGCTTGCGGGCCCTTGGCCTGGCGGAAGCCGATGTCCTGGCGCGGGAGATCGACGGATGGCGGGAAAGCACGGACCCGGTTACCGATCGGGCACTCGCGGCCGGCATCTTCCGCTTCTTTCCGCAGCTGATCGGCCGGATCGAGGCCCAGCTCGATGTCGATTACGCGACCGTCGACAGCCTGCCCGACGCATTGGTTGACCGCTATCGGTCGGCCGATGGCCGCTATCTCGTCGACATCGTGCCGAAGGGCGATGTCTCGGCGGCGGCGAGCCGCGCGGCCTTCGTCGAGGCGGTGAATGCCGAGATCCCGGCCGCCGCGGGGCCGCCGGCACAGATCCATGGGGCGGTCGGATCGGTCTCCCAGGCGATGTTGACCGCCGCCGGGCTGGCGCTCGTCGGGACAATTCTGCTGGCCTTGCTGGTCCTGCGCCGTGTGGCCCTGGTCGCCGCCATCGTCATCCCGCTCTGTCTCGCCGGCACAATCACCCTTGCGGTCAGCAGCCTGATCGGCATCCCGTTCAATTTCGCCAATATCATCGTGTTGCCGCTGATGATCGGGGTGGGGGTGGACTCCGGAATCCATCTGGCGCTGAGAACGGCGCGCAGCGACGGGACTGTGTTCGGGACGTCGACGCCCCGGGCGGTACTGGCCAGCGCGTTGACGACGATCGCCGCCTTCGGGACCCTGTCGCTGTCCGATCATGCGGGGACCGCCAGCATGGGGGTCATGCTGGCGATCTCCATGCTGGCCTCGGTTGTGATGATTTTCGCGATCACACCTGTGTTGGTCCGCGGATTTACCGGACGCTGACCCCTGGCGGCGTGCGGAAGTTGCCCCTATCTTGCGGGAATATCACCGATTTTCCGGGAGGAAGCGGTTGCTTATCGTGCCAATGATCCGACTGCGTGCAGGCCTGATGGCGGGATTGGTGACCGGTTTGATGACCTTGGCCATCGCGCTGTCGACCCCGTCGGGGGCGCAAACCCCTGCCGACGCCGCGCTTGACACGGCTGGCCGGCTGGTGAACGGCGCTTATGCGGCATTGACCGACGACGGTCTGGCGGACAGCGAACGCAACAGCGCGCTGCGCAGGACGATCGACGCGGCGTTCGCCTTCGAGATTTGGGAGCGCTTTTTGCTCGGCGACCGGGCCGGAGAGCTGACGGATGCCCAGAAGGAGGAGTTTCGGCAGCTTCTGCCAGGGTTCATCGCCGATCTCTACCGGACCCAATTCGGCAAGGGGCTGCAAGACAAACCGCGGATCGAGGATGTCCGCAAGGCGCGCCGGGACATGCTGGTTCGGGCGTCGATCCCGAGGGCCAACGGCAAGATCCTGCCGGTCGACTGGCGGATCCGGGATTTCGGGGAGCGCGGACATCTGGTCATCGACATCATGGTCGGCGGAACCTCCTTTCTCATCCTGAAGCGCGACGAGTTCCTCTCGATCATCGACCGCCAGGGGCCGGAGGCGCTGCTCGCCTATCTTCGGGAACATTCCATCGGATGACCGCGAACGGAGATACGCCATGCGGTGCCTTGGCTTTTTGGTTAACTGTCCCAATGTTATAGTACGACCAAGACGCGACGATCCGTCCCGACCGGACCTGTCCTTCACGGAGTGCCGCGATGAGTGAACACGGTTCGAATGATACGCTCCGGGTCGTTTTGGCGGCGCCACGCGGCTTTTGTGCCGGTGTCGACCGCGCGATCGCCACGGTTGAACGCGCCCTGGCCATCCATGGCGCGCCGGTCTATGTCCGTCACGAGATCGTCCACAATCGCCGGGTCTGCGACGACCTCCGGGCCAAGGGGGCGATCTTCGTCGACGAGGTGGAGGCGATTCCCGAAGGCGCGGTGACGATCTTCTCGGCCCACGGGGTCTCCCGGCAGGTCGAACGGGACGCGGCTGCGCGGGATCTGCGGGTGATCGACGCGACCTGTCCGCTGGTCGCCCGCGTCCATGGCGAAGGCCGGCGCTACGCCGAACAAGGACATCGGGTCATTCTGATCGGTCATGAAGGCCACGCGGAGGTCACCGGGACGCTCGGCCAGATCGACGCGGACGTCCATGTGGTCGACACCGTCGAGGCGGTGACGGCACTCCCCTTTGCGGCGGACGATCCGGTCGCCTATATCAGTCAAACAACACTGTCGGTTTCCGACACCCGTGGGATCATCGAGGCGATCCTGGCCCGTTGGCCCCATGCGCGGGGACAGGACACCAAGGACATCTGCTACGCCACCCAGAACCGCCAGCAGGCGGTGATCGAACTCAGCCGGGAGGTCGATTTGGTTTTGGTGATCGGCGCGGAGAATTCCTCCAATTCCAATCGCCTGGTCGAGATCGCGCGGGCCGAGGGGGTGGCGGCGCATCTCGTGCCCGAGGCCGAGAGCCTAGACCCCGACTGGATCGCCGATGTCGGCGCCGTCGGCATCACCGCCGGGGCCTCCGCGCCCGAAATCCTGGTGACGGAGACCCTTGGTCGCATGGCCGGATACCGCCATATGGTTGTCGAGACGGCCGACAGTGGTATACGGGAAGAGGTGCGGTTTCGCCTTCCGCGCATGGCACGCCGGCGTGCCGGACCCGCCGGCGAGGCCGAGGGTCGCCGGCCCCGTTCAGATGCTCCCGTCCCGTAACCGGAAGACAGTGCCTTGGCCATTCCCTTGAGACAGCAGATTCGCGTCGCGACCTATCTGATCGGCCAGAAACTACGGGGGCGGAAACGCTATCCGCTGGTGCTGATGCTGGAGCCGCTGTTCAAATGCAATCTGGCCTGTCCGGGCTGCGGCAAAATCGACTATCCGGACCTGATCCTCAATCGGCGTCTTACGCCCCGGGAGTGCTTCGAGGCGGCCGAGGAATGTGGCGCCCCCATGGTGGCGATCCCGGGCGGCGAACCGCTGATCCACAAGGAGATCGGCGAGATCGTCAACGGCCTGGTGGACCGCAAATACTACGTCTCGCTGTGCACCAACGCGCTGCTGTTGGAAAAGAAGCTGCATCTCTTCACGCCCAGCCCCTATCTCTTCTTCTCGGTCCATCTCGACGGACTGAAGGAGCACCACGACAAGGCGGTCGATCAGAAGGGCGTGTTCGAGCGGGCGGTCAACGCGATCAAGGCGACCCAGGAGAAGGGTTTCCAGGTCAATGTGAACGTCACCATCTTCGACGGATACCCGGCGGACGAGCTGGCGGATTTTCTCGACTTCTGTACCGATCTCGGGGTCAACATCTCGATGTCGCCGGGCTTCGCCTATGAGCGGGCGCCGGAACAAGAGTGGTTCTTGAACCGGCGCAAGACCAAGGAGTTCTTCCGCGAGGTTTTCCGGGAAGGCAAACGGCGGGGTTCCAAGAAATGGTCGCTCTCCCATTCGCCGATCTTCCTCGACTTCCTACTCGGCAATCAGGAAATGCACTGCACGCCCTGGGGCATGCCGACCCGCAACGTGTTCGGTTGGCAGAAGCCCTGTTATCTTCTGGGCGAAGGCTATGCCAAGAGCTTCACCGAGCTGATGGAGACCACCGAGTGGGAGAAATACGGCACCGGGCGTTACGAGAAGTGCAACGATTGCATGGCCCATTGCGGCTATGAGCCCACGGCGGCCAATCTCGCCATCGCCAATCCCTTGAAGATGCTGAAGCTGGCGGTGACCGGGCTGAGGACCGAGGGCAAGATGGCGCCGGAACTGGATCACTCCGATGTCCGTCCGGCCGAGGAGCATCACGACCGGATCGTCGCCGAGGAGATGGACAAGCTCGAGGCCCGCAAGCTGGCGGCGGAGTAACCCGCCGCGGCCTTCCCCCTTTCAAGAGGGACGGTCACGTCTCAATCCGACGCATCCAGCCGTTCCAACAGATTGGACAGCAATTCCCGCCCCCCGGTCCTGAGGCCGTCCAGCGCCTCGTCCGTGTCCCGCTTCAGCCGCCAGAGGGTGGCGATATGCCAGGGGCGTTTCAGAAGATCCAGGATCACGGGCCATGTCCGCGGCATGCCGTCCTCGCCGATGACATTATCAACCATTTTCGGGAGCGACCGATCCGCTGGATCGGCGATGGCGCGGATCGCGGCGGCCGGAATGCCGTGCCGGTGGGCCACCTTCGCGATCCGATGGGTTTCCATATCCACGGCGATGGCCTTGGTCTTGGCGAACAGCTCGGCCTTCTCGGCCACCGTGGTGACCGGGTGGTTGGACCCGTAGAGCGCGGCGAAATGGCCGGCGGGCGAGTAGAGTAGTTCGGCCGGGCCGTCCTCGGCCAGGACCTCGACGGCGGAGAACACCGTGCCCGCCTCGAGCGCCGGGTCGAGGCCGCCGGCGATGCCCCAGCTCAACAGGAACCGACAGCCCTCCACGGCCAGCCTTTCGGCTTCCGCTTCCGCAC
Source organism: Alphaproteobacteria bacterium (assembly GCA_024743275.1). Taxonomy (GTDB): domain Bacteria; phylum Pseudomonadota; class Alphaproteobacteria; order JANSWW01; family JANSWW01; genus JANSWW01. The sequence continues at coordinate 203,482 of JANSWW010000001.1, read as the reverse complement.
GGTCCGGATCGGTGGCGCTGACCGCCGTCGCCACCCGCCCGTCGTCCCGCCAGGGTCCGAGGGCGGCCAGTTCCATCTCCATGCCGGCGACGATGCCGATCTTGGCTGGCGTGGCCGCCGGGCCGCCATTCCCGTCTCCGGACATCGGTTCTCCCCTTTTCGACCCCATCGGACACCCCGAGCGATCAGATTCCCCAGGGAACCTCGCGGTCGTTCGACGCGATCAAGTTCTCGTAACGGCTCATGGCCCAGAGCGGGAAGAAAGCCGCATATCCATGATATTTCAAATAAAACACCTTGGGAAAGCCGGTTCCGGTCCAGTGGCTCTCCTCCCAGCGCGGGCCGTCCGCCTCGCGGGGCGCGTTGGCCAGCCACGCGATCCCGCGCGTGACCGCTTCGGAGTCGAGCTCGCCGGCCGACATCAGGCCTAGCAACGCCCACGCGGTCTGGGAGGGAGTAGAGATCCCGGCGGAGAAACCATTGTTGAGGTCCTCGTAGCTTTCCAGGGTCTCTCCCCAACCACCATCCGCATGCTGGTGATCCTTGAGCCACTGCACGGCCTTGCGGATATAGGGCTGGTGCATGTCCTCGCCGGTGGCCTTCAGCGCCACCAGGGCCGACCAGGTCCCGTAGATATAGTTGGCGCCCCAGCGGCCGAACCAGGACCCGTCGGCCGCCTGCTCCCGGCGGATGAAACCGACACCCTTGTGGATCGCGGCGGCATAGTGCCCTTCGTCGACCTGGGCCAGCGCCCCGATGCAGCGGGCCGTGACGTCCACCGTCGGCGGGTCGAGCAGCGCGCCGTGATCGGCGAAGGGAATGGAGTTGAGATAGAAATGCTCGTTCTCGGGATCGAAGGCGCCCCAGCCGCCGGAACTGGACTGCATCCCGACGACCCATTCGCAGGCCCGCTCGATATTGACCCGGTAGCGCTCCTGATCGGCACGATGCATGGCCAGGATCACCACGGCCGTGTCGTCGACGTCGGGATAGTCCGGGTTCTCATATTGAAAGGCCCAGCCGCCGGGCCGCAGATTGGGACGGCGCACCGCCCAATCGCCGACATGGTCGAGGATTTGCCGCTCGGCCAGCCAGTCGAGCGCCTCGATGACCCGTGGGCCGTTCTTTTCGCCGGCCTCCAACAGGGCGTGCGCGGCGAGCGAGGTGTCCCAGACCGGTGAGAGGCAGGGCTGCAGATAGATCTCCTCGCCCCGGTCGACCACCAGCTCCTCGACCGCGTTCCAGGCATCCTGCATATGCGGATTGTCCCGCTTGTAGCCGAGGGCGTGCAGCGCCATGACCGCGTTCGCCATCGCGGGGTAGATGGCGCCGAGGCCATGATCGCCGTTGAGATGGCTCAAGGTGAATTCCTCGGCCTTGCGGATCGCCCGCTCGCGGACTCCCTTGGGGAAATGGGGTTCAGCCTTTTGCAGGGCCTTGTCCAGCAGCAGGAACATCTCGCCGATTTTCGAGCCGGTCGGATTGATCTGCCATTTCCGCTGCTTTGCCGGCGGGACGACGAACAGCTCGTCGATGTTCCTGCCCGTCGGATTGGCGGCCTTGGCCCGTTTCGCGTAGAGGATCAGCAGCGGCGTCAGGACCGTGCGGGACCAATAGGCGATCTTGGACATGTGGAAGGGGAACCATTCCGGCATCAGGATCGCCTCGACCGGAATACAGGGCATGCCGTGCCACGGGATCTGCCGGTAGAGCGCCATCATGATGCGGGTGAACACATTGGCCTTGGCCGCCCCGCCTTCCGACAACAGCCATTCCCGCGCCTTTTTCATATGGGGGGCGTCGATATCGTCGCCGACGAGCTTCAGTGCCCAGTAGCCCTTGACGGTGGCCGAGATGTTGCCGCTGCCGTCGTGGTAGAGCGGCCAGGACCCGTCGGGGTTCTGGAGCTTGCGGATATAGCGCGCGAGCCGTTCCTCGCGCCCGGCGTCGACGACGCCGACGAAATGGCGCAGCAGGACATATTCCGCTGGGATGGTGCAGTCGGCCTCCAGTTCGAAGACGATGTGGCCGTCGTCCTTCTGCATGCCCAGAAGATGGGCGACCTGGGTGTCGATGATGGATTGGCGGTCGGCGCGCGGAGGAGGGGAGAAGCCGTCTGCGGAACCGGCAGGCTCCTGGCGCTCGGCCGTGCTCTCAGCCATGCTCATTCTTCTTCTTATCGCTCCTTCTGTCGCAAGCTTAACCAGGTGGTGCACCGGATCGGGCCGGCTTGGTCGGACAGGGTCCTAGGGACCGCGCGGAATGGCTTAGTCCTATATAGCGTTAACTTTTCCAAATTGCACGGGCGCGCAGCGTCCGGTTTCCCTTCCGAATGGCGAATTAGTCGGGCGCGGCTGGTGGAATAGGGTTCCGAAGGGCATTGGGCGCGGTGCGCATTTAGGATCCATCCCGCATGGTCAGCAGCCCTTCGGAGCGCATCCAGGCGATCGCGCCCGCCAGGGCCTTGTCGATCGGCGGTGGCCGGAAGCCCAGATCGCGGGCGGCCTTCGTCCCGTCGAAGCGGACCCGGCGGGCGGCCAGCCGCACCCCGGTCAGCGGCGCCTGCGGCGGAATTCCGCTGATCCGCGCCGTCACGCCCTCGACCCGTCCGGCGAGCAGGGCCACCGGCATCGGAACCGTCCAGCGCGGGGCAGGGGTGCCGCTTATCCGGGCGACGCGCTCGGCGAGGTCGCTCATCGGCAGATCCTCCCCGCACAGGAGGTAACGTTCGCCGCTCCGGCCTTTTTCGAGGGCGGTCACGATCCCGTCGGCCAGGGCCTGGACATCCACGAGATTGAGCAGGCAGTCGACCAGGCCCGGGGTCTTGCCGGCCGCGAGATCCCGGATCATCGCGCTGGGCGGGGTCAGTCCCCGGTCACCAGGCCCAACAGGGGCGGAGGGCAGGACCGAGAGTGCGTGCAGCCCCTCGCTCGCCGCGTCCTCGACCAGCCGTTCGGCGCGGCGCTTCGAGCGCGGATAGGCACCGAGAAGGTCACTCGGCGCCACCGCGACGGTTTCGTCCAGGATGTCGCCGTCGCGGGCCGTCCGTCCGACCAGGGTCGTGAAGCTGGAGAGATGGAGGAAGGGTATTCCGGCCACCCGCGCCGCCTGGATCATATTGGCGGTGCCCTCGACATTGACCCGGTCGAAGTCCATCGGGTCGCGCCGCCACAGATGGGCGAGGGCCGCGCCGTGGATGACGCCCGCCGCGCCGTCGACAGCCGACATCGCCTGGTCCATGTCCGTCACAGACCCTTCCATGATCTGCTCGTCGGCCAGACGCGTGCGCGGCGTGGTCAGGTCCAACGACCGGACCCGGTATCCCCGGGCGGCCAGCGCGAGGCGGACATGGCCGCCGATGAAGCCGGCCCCGCCGGTGACCAGGATCGGGCGGGCTGTGGTCATTGGTCGTTTCTTTTGCCGAACTCGGCCTCCGCTCCCGTGTCCTTACCGGGACCGACGTTCCGGCAGACGAGAAGGCCCTTGTCCAGCACCGAGCCCGCGACCAGCGTGTTCTCGATGATCAGTGCGCTGGTCGCCGCCGAGAACTCGGACCCTGTATCCTCGTAGAGCGTTCTCACCGCGCCTGTCTCAAGATCGGCGGAGACGATCAGGCTCGGCGTTTGCTCGACACCCAGCTTGAGGCCGAAGAAGATTCGCAAGGCCGAGGGATGCAGTGCGGCGATCACCCGCCCGTCCGGGGCGAAGCTGAGATTGTCCGGCCCGCCGGGTAACTCGATCAACCAGCTCCCATCGATGGTTGAGAGCGCGCCGGCGCGGGTCTCGGCGACAATCGCCCGGTCGCCGTCCCAGAGGATCCCATTGGCGAAGGCGAAGCGTTCGCGCGTGACGCCGACAGCGCCATCCGGCTCGATCGTCAGAACCCGACCGGTCTCGGCCCAGGGCGTAAAGTCCGCGGTCTCGATGTCGCAGCCCCGCCGGTCGAGGGTCACGAGCAGCCGGTCGGCGGCGAAGGTCAGATCGTTGGCGCGGCAGACCCTTTCCCCGTCGATCATCCCGCTCCGCACGAAGCCTTCCGGACCCAGGGTGCCCCACAGGACCTCCGTGTGATCCGGCCCGGTGGCGCCGCCCGGCCGGTGGATGAAGGCCAGACGCGCGCCCGTCCGGTCTACGGCGATGCCATGGGGCCGGTTCAGGTCGTTTGGAAGGCCGGGCAGGGGAACAGCCTCGGGGGCGATATCGTCCAGAGCCGCGACGGGCAGGGTGAATATCCCGTCCGTACCACCATCCGGCGCCCCGCGGTCATGGGCGGAGAGCAGCAGCGTGCCGCCGTCGGGCATAAGGGCGATATCCTCGATCCCGGCAAGCGGACGCCCGTCCACGGTCACCGGCGCCACGGAGCAATCGGCGGCGACCGCGCACGCGGAGACCGAAAGAGCCATGATCAGGGCGGCGAGCCTCATGATGTCCTCACGTTTTCCGCCACATCCGGCGCGGCATAGTTCCAGCGGGCGAGCCACGGACCCAAGGCGGCATCGACCTTGGCGATGGTCGGCTTGTCGCCCTTGAAGGCGTTCTTCTGGAACCCGTCGATTTCCCCGAGATAGCGGCGGGCCAGGGGCTCCAAGGTCTCGAAGCCGTCCAGACCCAGGCTCTCATAGATCTGTCCGATGGCGCCGAGCGGATCGCGGTCCAGCCGATCATAGGGGATTTCCACGAAATCCGGGGCCGCCCAGCCGGCGGTCTGCTCGACGAAGCGCCGCATCATCCGGTCGTAGACCCTCAGGATGGTCGCGTCGACATCGAGATCCACCGGAACCTCCTGGAGCGCCAGGACGCCGAGCAGCTTGTTGTAGAAGTTCCGCATCGACAGAAAGACGTCGTGGGGATTGCGGTGGATGTGGATGAACTTCGCTCCCGGGAACAGCTTGCGAAGCAGGGCCGGTCTGGCCGTATAGACCGGGTTCTTGATCAGGAGGGGCTTTTTCTGGTCGTAGGCCAGTTTCCGCATGAAATAGACGAAGCGCTCGGACCAGGCGTCGATTTCCGCCACACCGCATCCGTCGAAGAACAGGCCGCGGTCGATCAAGCGGTCGAACGCCTTCGGGAAGTATATCCCGTGATAGAAGGACAGCGGCGACATGTTGGCGATCGCGATCTCGTCCTCCTGGGGGCTGGTCGGCGTTACCGGGATATTGTCGATGAAGCGCGTTTCCGGCAGTTGCCGCTCCAGAAGCGGCCGCAGCGCCCGGGCGATGCCGAACATGTCATGGGGCAGACCGACGGCCACCGGCGGGACATAGCCCCAGCCATGGAGGCTCATCACATTGTAGAGATGCGTCGTCCCGGAGCGCCAATGACCGAGGATGAAGACCGGCGGCGGCATTTCCGCCGCCCGGGGCAGGGCGCGCGCGATGAAGATCTTTTCGAGGAGCGTCGCGGGCAGGCGGCCCAGCACGGCGCCCCAAAGCGCGGCCCGGTCCGGCAAACGGTCCGGCCCGCCGCCGTCCCGGAAGACGGCCGCGAGCGTGTCGATGTCCGCGCCGCTGAGCGGATGGGCCATGGCGAACGCCCCCTCTTTGCCCGACGCCTAGCCCAGAACCGAGAAGCTCGATTCCTGGTTGATCGGCCGCTTGCGGGAATAGAACCCGACGTCGATGGACTGGTCGATATAGGGCAGGGTGAACCGCAGCGGGGCGCTGTCGTGGTCGGCGCCGCCCTCGCAATAGTCGACCAGGGCCGCCATCATCTTTCCGGCGATCGGGGCGTTCTTATACTGATTGCCGCTGGTCCCGCAGGCCATGTAGAAGCCGGGCAGCAGCGATTTGTCGTAGATCGGGATCCAGTCCGTCGAGGCATCGTAGAGGTCGACCACCCCGCGCGTCTTCGACGGGATGCCGAGCGACGGCACCCGCTGGCCGTAGCGCATGGCCTGGGTCGTCCACTGCTCGGTGAAATCCCGGTTGTAGTCCATGTCGTCGTCGACCCAGACATGGGGGTCGCATTCCGGGTCCTCGCTGCCGATCAGGATATGATTGCCGTGCTCCGGGCGGACATAGCAGGCGATATCGCTGTCGGAGACGATGGTCCCGTTGGTCTCGAAATCGAACCCTTTCGGGGCGGGCACATGGACCACCTCCTGCCGGAGCGCCCGGGTCTCGATTGTCATGTCGTCGAGCACGCCCGCCATGGCGTTGATCCGGGAGGAGGCGGGCCCGGCGACATTGATCACCACCGGCGCATGGAGTTCCGTACCGTCGGCGAGACGGACGCCCTTCACCCGGCCGCCCCCGGTCAGGATGTCGGTGACCGTGGCGCCCATTTGGACCCGGGCGCCCTTGCGCAGGGAAGCGTCCATGAGATTCTGGGCGGAGAAGGCCGGATCGGTGACATAGCCCGCCTTTGGCCAGAACACCCCGCCGCGCAGATGGCCGCCATTGGATTTCCCGAAATCGGCGTCGGCGCGGGCCCGCGGCGGCGCGAAGCTCTCCATCGAATAGATCGGCAGCCTCTCGGTGATCTGTTCGGGCGACCATTCCTCATAGGGGCAGTCGATCGCCGCGCTGTTCTTCATGTGCTTTTCCAGAAGGCCGTTGCCCTCGGTCTTCATGACCAGGCATCCGGTCTCCCGGAAGGTGGCGACGCTTTCACCGGCCGCCGCCTCCAGATAGTCCCGCCAATCGCGCCAATAGTGATAGCCTTCCCACGCGAAGGCGGTCCCGTCGAAGGTCGAATAGTGCATGCGGATGATCGCGCAGGATCCGGCGGTCGAGCCGTGTCCGGCCTGCCGGTTGCGGTCCACAGTGAGGGTCTTGAGCCCCATCTTGGACAGCTCGAAGGCAACGGCCGCGCCGATCACGCCGGCGCCGATGATGAGGACGTCCGCCGTTTGGGTCATCCCGAGTTTCCTTTCCTTGAGGGCGTCAGACTTCGTGGGTGGCGAATTCCGCCGGCGAGGTGATCTCGATCAGCTCCATATCGTCGGAATGCCGGACCTCACGATGCTTAATGCCGGGCGGCTGCAGCACGCAAGAGCCCGCGCGCAGGATATGTTCGCCGTTGCCCTCATACTCGAAGACGACCCAGCCCTTGAGCACATAGACCATCTGGAAATCGAGATCGTGGGTGTGCCAGACGCCGGCCGAGTGCTTGCCCGGAACCGCCCGGATCACATGGGCGCCGTAGCGCCCGCCGGTCGCCTCGGTGATGCCGAGCGGCCGGTATTCGAAGAAGGACCGCAGTCCGTCGCTTTCGAACGCCCCGCTGTCGGCATGGCTGACGGTGAAAGCCTGCCCTTTCCACATCTGGTTCATGTCCGCCTCCCATCTGGTTGGCCCTTGTTTCTGGGGGCCTGCGATCCGCTTGGGTTGATCTTTGCCGGAAGCCTACGCCGTGCCGGGCGAGAGCGATAGTCTCGGCGGAGGAATTGTGCTACCCCGCCCATTCTTGTTTCATTTTTATGAAAGAGCGCGCTGGTGCTGAGCACGGTTCTGGTCCCGATCGCCCGTGAAGGGCGGCCCTTTATCGCCATCTTCGCCGTTCTGACGATCGTCCTGGCATGGATCGCCGATTGGCTGGTGGTCCCCGGTCTGATCCTGACCGCGTGGTGTGTCTATTTCTTCCGCGATCCGGCCCGCGTGACGCCGACGCGCCAGGGGCTGATCATCAGCCCGGCGGACGGGGTGGTCGTCTCCGCCGGCCCCGCGCCCTGGCCCAAGGAACTGGGCATGGGCGAGGGGGAAACCCAGCGCGTTTGCATTTTCATGAATGTCTTCGACGTGCATGTGAACCGGGTGCCGGTCGACGGTCGGATCGAGAAGCTGGTCTATGTCCCCGGTGCCTTCGTCAACGCGTCCCTCGACAAGGCCAGCGAAAAGAACGAACGCCAGCTCGTCGCCATGACCACGGCCGACGACCGTCCGTTGGCCTTCGTCCAGATCGCCGGTCTGGTCGCCCGGCGGATCGTCTGTAAGATCGCCGAGGGGCAGGAAATGCGGGCCGGCGAACGGATGGGCCTCATTCGCTTCGGCAGCCGGGTCGATGTCTATTTGCCGCCGGATATCGCGCCGCTGGTGGCGCTCGGTCAGCGTTGCGTGGCGGGGGAGACGGTCATCGCCGACATCACCGCCCAGGAGCCCGCCCGGGAAGGCGAGGTGCGATGAACTTCAGCGTCCCGAACCGGCCGAAGCGGCTGAAGCTCCTCTCGATCAACAAGCTGCTGCCCAACATCATCACGGTGGCGGCGTTCTGTTCCGGGGTCTCGGCCCTGCGCTTCGCGCTCGACGAGCGGTGGGAGCTGGCGGTGATGATGATCCTGCTCGCGTCCGTGTTCGACGCGCTCGACGGCCGGATGGCGCGCCTGTTGAAGGCCCAGTCCAAATTCGGGGCCGAGTTGGACTCGCTCTCGGACCTCGTCTGCTTCGGCGTCGTCCCGGCGGTGGTTCTGTTCATGTGGTCGACCATCGATTTGAGCCGCTATGGCTGGATGGCGGTGCTGCTGTTCGGGACATGCTGCATTCTGCGCCTCGCCCGCTTCAATGTCCGGCTCGAGGACGACGATAAGCCGGCCTTCGCCGCCGGCTTTTTCACCGGAGTCCCGGCGCCGGCGGGGGCCGGTTTGGCGCTGTTGCCGATGATCGCCGATTTCCAGTTCCAGCTTGGGCTCAAGGAATATCCGGTCGCCCTGTCCTTTTGGCTGGCGGCGGTGGGCCTGTTGATGGCGAGCCAGATCCCGACCTACGCCTTCAAGCAGATCATGATTCCGCAAAGGATGGTTCTGCCGGTGCTGCTCGGCGCGGGGCTTGTCGTCGCCAGCTTGGTGACCGCCCCGTGGCTGTCCCTCTGCTGTGTGCTGCTGGTCTATCTTGTCACCCTGCCTTTCTCTTATCTCTCCTATCGGCGGTTGGCGCGGACGCATCCAAGCGTATGAGATAACGCCGCAGGACGATCAACATCGCGGCCAGGAAAACCCAGCTCAGTCCGCCGATCGCCTTCCAGGCGCCGAGCAGCGCCTCCAGATCGGAGGGCGGGAGATAGAGCGCCAGTGGGATGGTCGCCATCAAATAGAGAACGGTGCGGTTGCCGTCGTCCTTGAGCTCTTTGGACGCGGCGATGCCCATCAACAGGACCGGTAGGAAGGCCAGCATGTAGTGCCGGCCGGTGGTCTGTGGCGAGAACACCAGGATGATCGTGACCGCCAGCGACCAGTCGCAGAGCCGCAGGGCGCGTTGGGCCGACTCCGAGAGGGCGGTGCCGCTCTTGCGCCAGAATGCGTTGAGACCGGCGTCGCTATAGCTCCGCAGCACCATGGCGACGCAAAGTCCGATGACGGCGAGGAACCCGGCGCCCACCGCCGTGGAGGATAGGTCCGGATAGGCGGCCCCAAGGCGGCTGAAGGCGCTGGTCAGCGAGACCGAGCGCTCCCAGGTGATGGGCGCCACGGCGGCGGCGGCCAGCGGGCCGGTCCCGGCACGGTCCATCGGCACGTCCTGAACCATCGCCAAGAGCCCGCCGAAAGTCTGACCGAGCCAGAGGAGATTGGTGTCCCATCCCACCTGCGCCGCCGGGACGAGGAGCAGGACGGCGAAGCCGGCAAGGCTCGCCAACAGGGCGCGATGGTCGCCCCGAATGAGGAACACCAGGATCAGCAACAAGGCGTGAAACTTGATCGCTGCCGCGAAGGCGACCGCGAGGCCGGCCGCGACCGGATACCGGCGGATCCAATAGAGGCCGGCCACGAGGCAGAAGAGGATCAGGGCGTCGGTCTGGGCGTTTTTCAGGGTCGAGTACATCTTCTCCACGACCAGCAGAAAGACACCCAGCGTGATCCACGCCGCGCGTTTGGCATCCTCCGTCAGCTCCGCAACGATCCGGAACCCGAACCACGCGGACAGCGCGATGACGCCGGCCATGAGCAGCACCCAAACGGCGCCGGCGGTTTCATATCCCAAGGGTAGGAGCGGTTGCAGCAGGAAGGCCAGCAGCGGCGGATAGAGATAGCCGCGGGCATGGGCCCCGTAGGGGTTGTCACCCAGGCGCACCGCGTCGGCCGCATAAAAGAAGTGATGCCAATCCCCGAGGCGGCCGGAGAGATAGAGATTGGCGGCCAGCACGCCTTCCACCGCCACGACCAGGAAGAGAAAGCCCAGAAGGACGGCCGGCGGCTGTCGGGTGAGAAACGGGATCATGGGGGAGGCGTCCGATGAAAGGCGAAACCGAGGGGTTGTTTACCACGCGGATTTCACGGCACGGACAAGAAAAAGGGCGGCCCCGGGGCCGCCCTTTGAGAATGGGGGATGTTGCCGACGATCAGGCCGTCTTCACATCGCCCAGGAAGGACTGGATCAGCCGGTTGAGTTCGTTCGACCGGGTCTCCAACTCGTCCGAGGCGGTCAGGACCTCGCTCGCCGCCTGACCGGAGCTGTTGGCCGCGTGATCCACGGTCTCCAGATCGGTGGTGACGTTCTGGGTCCCGGAGGCGGCCTCGTCGATGTTGCGGGCGATCTCCTGGGTCGCGGAGGTCTGTTCCTCGACCGCCGAGGCGATGGAGGTCGAGATCTCGTTGATCTCCCCGATGATCCCCGTGATCTCCTTGATCGCGGCCGCGGCGGCCGTGCTGGCCTGCTGAACCTCCGAGATCTGAGAGGCGATGTCCTGGGTCGCGTTGCCGGTCTGGTTGGCGAGGCTCTTCACCTCCGAGGCGACGACCGCGAAGCCCTTGCCGGCCTCGCCCGCCCGGGCCGCCTCGATGGTGGCGTTCAGCGCCAGCAGGTTGGTCTGTTCGGCGATGTCGTTGATCAGATCGACCACCTCGTTGATCCGGTTGGCGCTCCGCACCAGGCCTTCGACCTGGTTTTGGGCATCGTCCGCCGTCGAGACCGCTTTGCCGGCGATCTGGGTGGAGGTCGCGACCTGGCTGCTGATCTCCGCGATCGAGCCGGCCAGTTCCTCCGACGCCGCCGCGACGGTCTGCACGTTCTGCAGGGCCTGGGTGGACGTGTCCTTCACCCGGGCCGTTTGCTGAGTCGTCTCCGACGACAGCGCCGTCATCTTCTCGGACGTCTGCTTCATCTGCTGCGAGGCGGCGGAGACCGTCTGCAGGATGCCGGCCACGCTGCTGTCGAAGCTGGCGGTCAGCTCGGCCAGCCGCTGTGCCCGCCGCTCACGCGTCTCCTGGTCGGCGCGCTGGGCCTCGGCCAACTCGTCCGCCTTGATCATGTTGTCCTTGAACACCTGGACCGCCCCGGCCATGTCGCCGATCTCGTCCTTGTGGTCGCGGGCCGGGATCTCGGCGGCCTTGTCGCCTTCCGCCAGTTGCCGCATGGCGCCGGTCATCAGGCTGATCGGATTGCTGATCGACCGGCCGATGGCGAAGGCGGCGACGACGCCGATCACCAGGGCGACCAAGGCCGCGATCGCGACGATCCATTCCTGCATGAGGAAGTCCTGGCTCAATTGCGGGCCGATGGTGTCCTGGATCTGCTTGTTCTGATCCTGCAGGCCGCCGGCGGTCGCCGCGATCCGCGGGCCGATCTGATCGAGGCCGTTGACGATGAGATCGTTCCGGGCGCTGATCGTCTGGTAGACGGCCTTGAACGTGTCCAGATAGGTCGTGGCGTCGGCGACGATGAGATCGACCGCCTCGGTCCGGGAGGGGTCGGCGATTTCCTGCTTGAGATCGCGGAGGCTCATGAGCAGGGCGTCGCCTTCCTGAACCGCCCTTTCAAAGTCCTCTTCGTAATTTGTGATGAGGTATTTTTGGACATAGAACCGGACCAGCATCAGCCGGGTCATCGCGCTTCCGGCATAATAGGTCGCGCCTGGCTCGTCGAGCGCGAAGGCTAGATCCATCACGCTCTCTAGATCGGTTCGCATTTTCGGCCCGATATTGTCGAGGGTGCCGCGAACCAGTTCGTTCCGTTGCGCCTGCTTCCCGACGACCTGATCGAAGGTGGCCGCGTATTCCTCCAGACCCGCGACGACCCGCTGCAGGGTCTCAATTTCTTCCGGGCGGGTCGCCAGTTCCTTGGCGGTGGCCGCGAGTTGCTTTGTCTTCGCTGCCCTCTCGCGGACGGTCGCGATGCGCTCCTCGGAGGCCTCGATGACGAAATCCTTGACCCCCAAGCGGGTCATGAGGAGGCTCTCCTGAACCTCGCTCAGCCCGTTGGTCGACCGGGCCGTGCCGCGATACTCGCCAAAGTCTGTGGCGGCGCGGTAGGCACCCACAAAGGCGACAGCGCCGATTGCAATCAAAAGTGCGACAACGACGCCGAAGCCCGTATATATCTTGGTGCTGATCTTGATCGATTTGAGTGTCATCGGATCCCCCATATGACCGCGTTCGAAACCAGGTTTTTCATTCCGGATGGACATGAACCCCAGATCAGGAAAATAAAGGGAAAATCCGAACAATTTATTAACTAGGCATTTATCTTAATGGTATTTCGCTATACTTTTGAATACGTAAACCAATTAAAAATCCGCCTTCTTGTGACTTTTTCACCTATAGCGGTGGAATGCTCTAGCCATCCGTATGGTTTTTTTGGGGAATGGAAGGTCTTTATTAATCATGAGAATGAAATTTACTATGTGCAAACTATCCGATTTGGAAAAAGTCTCAATAAACGCATTGGTTGACGTCCGATCGCCCGCCGAGTTCGCCGACGATCATCTACCCGGCGCGACCAGTATGCCGGTGCTCTCCGATGAAGAGCGGGCGCGGGTCGGGACGATTTATAAGCGGGAGAGCCCGTTCAAGGCCCGCAAGATCGGGGCGGCCCTGATCGCCCGGAATGTCGCCCATCATCTCGAGACCCAACTCGCGGACATGCCCCATGACTGGCGTCCCTTCGTGTATTGCTGGCGGGGCGGTCAACGCTCGGGCGCCTTTGCGACCATTCTCTCCGAGATCGGCTGGCGGGTGTCCGTGCTTGAGGGCGGGTACCGGGCCTATCGGCGCAAGGTCGTCGATTTCTGCCATAACGACCCCATTCCCCATCGCCTGATCCTGTTGGACGGCAACACCGGCACGGCGAAGACCGAGATCCTCGGACTGTTGCGGGAGCGGGGGCATCAGGTCGTCGATCTTGAAGGATTGGCCGCCCATCGGGGGTCGGTGTTCGGCGCGATGACCCAGGGGCAGCCGACCCAGAAACGGCTGGAAGGCGGGATCGCGATGGCGTTCGCCGGGCTCGACCCGGACCGGCCGGTTCTGATTGAGGCGGAATCGTCCAAGATCGGCGACCGCCATATTCCCACGACCCTTTGGCGGGCGATGCAGGCGGCGCCGCGGATCGAATTGGCGGCCCCGGCGCCGGAACGGGCCCGCTATCTGGTCCGCACCTATCGGGAGCGGGTCGCAGATCCTTCCGGGTTCGAGCGGATCATCGAGAGCCTGACCCCGATTCAGGGGAGGGAGCGGGTTTCCCACTGGATCGGGCTGCTGCGGGCCGGTGCCCTGGAAGATCTCGCGGCCGAATTGATCGCCCATCACTATGATCCACGCTACGGAAAAGCGCGCGAGAAGGGCCTGAACGGGCAGGTGGCGGCGGTGTCGATCGCCGGGCTCGACGATCGAGGGTTGGCCGACGCCGTGCCCGCCATCGAGGCGGCGGTCGACCGTTTGACCCCGGACCAGCGGACGATGGGCTAGGTGTGGAGCATCAATGGGTCATGACCTAGGCGAAGGTGAGGTGTCCGGGCCTGCCGTCCGGCAGGATCTGTCCGATGATCTCGGCGTCGTAGCCGGCGGCCCTGAGGCGGCTGCAGACCCGTGGCGCCTCGGCATCCGGCACGGCGGCGAGCAGACCGCCGGCGGTCTGCGGGTCGAACAACAGCGGCGTCCTCGGATCGTCCGGCAGATCGATCCCCTCGGCCTGCTCACGGTTCTGCGGATAGAGCGTGGAGCGCACCCCCATCCGGGTAAGCTCGAGCGCGCCGTCCAGAAGTGGAACCCGCGCGAGGTCGACCTTGGCCGCCAGCCCCGCTGGGCGCAGCATGGCGAGCAGATGGCCGGCAAGGCCGAATCCCGTGACATCGGTCATGGCATGGGCGCTTTCCGCCAGAATCCGGGCGGCATCCGCCTGGCTGTGGAGCATCTCGTCCCAGCAGCCCTGGACCCATCGGCCCCGGGCCTTGAGGACCATCTCGGCGGCGAGGACCACACCGACGCCGATCGGCTGGGTGAGGATCAACCGATCGCCGGGCCGCCCGCCGTCGACCCGGATCGGCTCGCCCCGCGCCATCCCGGTGACGGTGAAACCGACGGTCAATTCCGCGCCCTGGGTGGTATGCCCTCCGGCCAGGGCGCTGCCCGCATCGCCCAGGGCGGAGGCGGCCCCTTCCAGGATATCCGTCAGGGTGCGCTGTTGGAGGGTCGGGCTCATGGGCGGCAGGATGACGGTGGCGAGCGCCGCCTGGGGAGCCGCCCCCATGGCCCAGACATCTCCGAGCGCGTGCAGGGCGGCGATCCGGCCCATCATCCAGGGATCTTCCGTGAAGGCCCTGAGATGATCGGCGGAGATCACTTGTCGGCGGTCGCCGATCCGTACCACCGCGGCGTCGTCGCCCGGGCCGGTCAGGATGTCCGGATGGGAGAGCCCCGAGAGCCGCGAGAGGACGGCGGTCAACTCGGAGGGGCCGACCTTGGCGCCGCAGCCGCCGCAGATCGGCTGGCCGTCCCCGAGGGCGGCCCGAACGCCGGAGGCGACATTGCGGTCGGAGGGCGGGGCGGGCGGTTCCATCTCCGGCAGGTCGTCGAACTGGGCCATGAAGTCCCGGTCGATCCGGTCCTTGAGACGCCAGAGCCAGCTTCCCTGGAGCCCGATGTTGAACTTGTCGGCGAGGGCCGCCTGGCGCCCGAGGGAGATCAGCTTGAGATAATCCCGCTGGGGGCGGAAGGGCTTGAGAGGCCAATCGGTTAGGATCGATTTGAGGTTGCCGTAAAGCGTCGGGGCCGCGCGGACGGCATAGACCCCCGCCTTCGGCCGCGGGGCGTGGGCGAGATGGGCGCAGTCGCCGGCGGCAAAGATATCCGGGTCGTTGCGCGCCCTAAGGTCGGCGTTAACGGTGATGAAGCCGTTGGTCAGCGCGAGGCCGGTGTCGGCCAGCCAGTCATGGGGCCGGGCGCCGGCCGCGCCGACCACGAGGTCGGCGGCGAGAAAGCCGCCATTGGTCAGGGTGACGCCCTCGGCCGAGATCTCCTCGGCGGTCACCCCCTCCCGGACCTCGATCCGATAGTCGGCGAGGGCCTGCAGCAGTCTCTCCCGGGCCATTTGCCCGAGGTCTTCCAAAGGGGTGAGGGATTCGACGATGGTGATCTGGCCGGAGGTCCCTTGGGTGTTGAGCCGGTGGGCCATGGCAAGGGCCAGTTCGGCCCCGGCGACGCCGCCGCCGATCACGGTCACATTTGGGCGCCGGTTCTCGGCCTTGATCCGGGCGACGAAGCTCTCCCAACCGCGGGCGAAACCGGCGAGCGGTTTGGCCGCGACCCCATGCTGCCGGAACCCCGGAAGGCTGGGCAGGTCCGAGGTAATCCCGATATCGACCGACAGCACGTCATAGGGGATCGGCGGCCGGCCCGGCACGGTGACCGTCTTCGCCTCCCGGTCGATGCCGGTGGCCGTCCCGACGATCAGGCGGGCGCCGGCGAACCGGGCCAGCCGGACAAGATCGATGTCGAGGCTGTCCCGGTCGTAATGGCCCGCGATATAGCCCGGCAGCATGCCGGTATAAGGCGCCGTCACATCCGGGTTGATCAGCGTGACCCGAACGCCCCGGACCGGTTTCATCCCCCATTTCCGCAAAACCAGGGCATGGGTGTGCCCGCCGCCCAGAAACACCAGGTCCCGGACCTGGGGCAGGGGATCGCTGTGCATGCCGGACGCCGCGCCCGTCACCGGACCGGGGTCAGCCCAAGCCCATCCGCGGCGGGTTCTTCAGGGTCTGATAGATGACGCAGAACCGTTCGGTGAGCTGGATCAGCTTTTCCTTGGTCTTCTCGTCGGCGTCGGTATCGAGATCGAAGCTGAGCGAGATCTTGGTCATGCCGACGGGCACTTCCTTGGAGACCCCGAGGGTGCCCCGCGCATCCCACTCGCCATCCGCCTTGACGACCGTGTTCGGGCCGAGCGTGATTCCCATCGCCGTGGCGACGGAACTGAGGGTCACGCCGGCGCAGGCGACGAGCGCTTCGAGCAGCATGTCGGCGGAACAGGCGGCCTGGCCGGTGCCCCCGGCGGCCTTGTGAATCCCGGCGGTTATGTTCTGTCCGCCCCAGCCGGGGACCTCGACGGTGATGTTGGCGCCGAGGCGGGCCTCCGCATGGGCCGGGACGATCGCGGTCTCCGGGTTTTCCTTGTAGCCTTGCTTGATCGGGGCCTGAATCGCCCGAAGCTCGGTGGCGTCCATTGACTTTTCTTTCCTTGATTTACGGCAAGAGACTGCCCGGAAGGTGTGCATCTCGGGACGCCCTGTCAATTCAAGGCTGGGTTGGAAGTGCCATGACGCACATCGAACCGACACCGGGCCGGGCGGTCAGGCCTGGTGGGCGGCGGGTCCCGTGAGCGTCCGGCGGACGGCGTCACGCCACGTGGCGAGGCATTTCTGACGGGCCGCCGGGTCGAGGACCGGCGTAAATGTCCGGTCCAGCCGCCAGCTTTGCGCGAAACCCTCCCGGTCTGGCCAGACCCCGGCCTTATAGCCGGCGAGCCAGGCTGCTCCGAGCGCGGTCGTCTCCATCACGATGGGCCGGTCGACCGGAGCCCCCAGAATGTCCGCGAGGCGCTGCATCGCCTGATCGCTCGCCGTCATGCCCCCGTCGACCCGGAGGACCACCTCCGCGTCCGACGCGGCCGGCCAGTCCGCCCGCATCGCCTCCAGCAGGTCGGCGGTCTGATAGGCGACCGAATCGAGCGCCGCCTTGGCCAGTTCCGCGGGGCCGGTGGCACGGGTCAGGCCGAACAGGGCGCCACGGGCCTCCGGGTCCCAATAGGGCGCGCCGAGACCGGTGAAAGCGGGCACCAGGATGACGTTTTGTTCGGGGTCGGCGTCGAGCGAAAGCGGACCCACCTGATTGGCGCGCTCGATCACCTTGAGCCCGTCTCGCAGCCATTGCACGGCCGCCCCGGCGACGAAGATCGAGCCCTCCAGGGCATAGGTCGGCCGGCCGTCGAGCCTGTACGCCAAGGTGGTGAGCAAACGGTTTTGCGAGGTCACCGCCCGCTCGCCGATGTTGAGCAGGGCGAAGCAGCCCGTCCCATAGGTCGACTTCATGGAACCGGGGGTGAAGCAGGCCTGGCCGATGGTGGCCGCCTGCTGGTCTCCGGCGTTGCCCAGAATCGGCACCGCCGCGCCGAGAATGTCGGCCTCGACCATGCCGAAATCGGCGGCGCAGTCCTTGACCTCCGGCAGCATTGAGCGCGGCACGCGGAACAGGTCCAACAGGTCGTCGTCCCAGTCCTGGCTATGGATGTTGAAGAGATTGGTGCGGGACGCGTTGGTGGCGTCGGTCGCGTGCACCTTGCCACCGGTCAGCCGCCAGATGAGAAAGCTGTCGACGGTCCCGAAGGCGAGCCGACCGGCGTTCGCCGCGTCCCGGGCGCCGTCGACGTTGTCGAGGATCCAGGCGACCTTGGTGGCGGAGAAATAGGGGTCGAGCAGCAGGCCGGTCCTCTCGGTGACCGCCCTTTCGTCATGGGCGGCCTTGAGATCGGCGCAGATCTTCGCCGTCCGCCGGTCCTGCCAGACGATGGCCCGATGGATCGCCCGGCCGGTCTCCCGGTCCCAGACGACGGTCGTTTCACGCTGGTTGGTGATGCCGATGGCGGCGAGATCCCGGGCGGTGATGCGGGCCTTCGCCAAGGCCTGGCGCATGGTCTCGACGGTCGTGTCGATCAGATCCTCGGCCTCGTGCTCGACACGGCCGGACTGCGGAAAATGCTGGGTGAATTCCCGTTGATCCGATCCGACGATCCGGTAGCCGTCATCGAAGACCAGGGACCGCGTGGAGGTCGTCCCCTGATCCAACGCCAGAATATGTCCGCTCATGCCTCGATCCTGGTTCTGGCCCCCATCCAGTCGGCGAGGGCTTTGGTTTCTTCCGCGCTGAGCCTAAGGCCCAATTTCGTTCGCCGCCAGAGCACATCCTCCGCATCGCGGGCCCATTCCCGGTCCATCAGATGGCGGACCTCCGCCGCGTAGAGATCGGCGCCGAAATGGCGGCCGAGATCCTCGGGCGTCTTGGCATCCTTCAGAATGGCGCGGGTCGCGGTGCCGTAATGACGCACCAGCCGGTCGATCATCCCCGGCGGCAGGCCTTCATGCGCCTGTTTCAGCGACTGGGCGAGACGGTCGGCCCCGTCGATCGGGAAATCGCCGCCGGGCAGGGGCGCCTCGGCGGTCCAAGCGGGTTGGCGGAGGCCGAGCCGTCCCTCGATCTTGGCCACCACGCCCTCCGCGAGCCGCCTGTAGGTCGTTATCTTGCCGCCGAAGATGTTGATGAGCGTCGCCTCGTCCGGCCCGCCATCCTCTTTCAGAACATAGTCCCGTGTCGCTTCCTGGGCGGCGCTGGCGCCGTCGTCGTAGAGCGGCCGCACTCCGGAATAGGTCCAGACGATGTCGTCCCGGGTGACCGGCTTGTCGAGATATTCCCCGATGCTGGCCAGTAGATAATCGGTCTCCTCCTCCGAGATCTCGAAGGCGTCGAGATCGCCGTCGAAATCCCGATCGGTGGTGCCGATCAGGGTGAAATCCTCTTCATAGGGAATCGTGAAGAAGATCCGGCCGTCCGCGTTCTGGAAGATATAGCAGCGGTCGTGGTCGTAGAGCTTTTTGGTGACGATGTGGCTGCCCTGGACCAGCCGGACATTGTGGGCGGCGTTCTCGCCCTTGGCCTGGCGCAACAGACGGTCGACCCAGGGACCGGCGGCGTTGACCACGAGGCGCGCCCGCTCGGTTCTCGTCTCTCCGGTCGCGGCGTCCTTGATGCCGATCTCCCACAGGCCGTCCCTGCGTTCCAGCCTGGCACATTCCGTCCGCACGAAGACGTCGGCGCCCCGGTCGGCGGCGTCCCGCGCGTTCAGGACGGTGAGGCGGGCGTCTTGGACCCAGCAATCGGAGTATTCGAAGCCCTTTTCGAACTGAGCCTTCAGAGGGGCGCCCGCCGGATGGGTGCGCAAGTTCAGGGTCGCCGTGGGCGGCAGGAGTTTGCGGCCTCCGAGATGATCATAGAGGAAGAGCCCGAGCCGCAGCAGCCAGGCCGGTCGCAGACCCTTATGGTGGGGCAGGACGAAACGCAGCGGCCAGATGATATGCGGCGCGTTGCGCCACAGGGTCTCCCGCTCAATCAGCGATTCGCGGACCAGCCGGAACTCGTAGTGCTCGAGATAGCGCAGGCCGCCATGGATCAGCTTGGTCGACCAGGAGGAGGTGCCGCTGGCGAGATCGTTCTTCTCGCACAACCCCACGGAATAACCGCGACCGACGGCGTCCCGGGCGATGCCGCATCCATTGATCCCGCCGCCAATGATGAAGACGTCGTAGATCGGGTCCTTCGCGGAGCCATTTGTTGCGGGCGGAGTGGCGTTCATGGCGCGGGGGCGTCCTGGTCGTGGGGGGAGGAGAGAGACGCCGGGCTGTCTTCCGACAGGCCGTTCTGCCGGCAGACCTCCACCACGACCTGATGCTCGCGGCAGAAGGCGTCGAGCGACGGGGGAAGAGGGCGGTCGGTGACGAAGATGTCGATGTCGGCCAGGGTACCGATCTGCACCGGAGCACGGCGCTCCAGTTTCGTGCTGTCGGCGACCAGGACGGTCTTGCGTGATTGGCGGATGATCTCCTGGCTGACACTGACCTCGCGGAAGTCGAAGTCGAGCAGGAGGCCGTCCGGCGAAATCGCCGAGCTTCCGATGATCGCGTAATCGAACCGGAACTGGCGGATGAAGTCGATGGCCGACGATCCGGTGATCCCGCCATCCGACGACCGCACGATCCCACCGGTGATCAAGACCTCGATATCCTTCGAATCCCGCAGGATGTTGGCCACGTTCATATTGTTGGTCACCACCATCAATCCCTGATGGCCACGCAGCGCCCGGGCGACCTGCTCGGTCGTCGTGCCGATGTTGAGGATGATCGCGCTGTTGTTTGGAATGAGAGCCGCCGTGCGGATCCCGATCTTCTGCTTTTCGTCCGCCGCCAGGTTTCGCCGCGAATCATAGGCGAAATTGCTCGCCCCGGTCGGATAGAGCGCCCCGCCATGGATCCGTTGGAGATATTGCCGGTCGCACAGATCGTTCAGGTCCTTGCGGATGGTTTGGACGGAAACGTTGAATTCCTGCGCCAGTTCGTCGACCTGGACACGCCCGTTTTCGCGGGCGCGGGCGAGGATCTGGGATTGTCGTGCCGGCATCGGCTCCATGGAAAGGTCTCTCGAATAGGGGGAACTTTACTCCCGAATAGGGCTTTCGTTTGATTCTATAGCGAACTTAAACCGAAAGGAAAATACCCCATGCGTTTTTCGTTTTCACCAAAAACCTGGTTAAAATATTCGTATTGACCGCGTTTCGCTTTCGTTTGATAGTGGCTGCGCAAAAAACAAATATGGGAGGCTCCTGAAGATGCGTATGTTTTCGATCACATCCGCTGTGATCGCCACGACGCTCGTCTCTTACGCGGCGCTGATGAGCAGCGCGTCGGCGGACGAGGCGGCGGCGAATAAGTGGATCGAGGAGGAATTCCAGCCCTCGACCCTCACGGCAGAACAGCAGATGGAAGAGATGCGGTGGTTCATCAAAGCCGCCGAGCCCTTCAAGGGTATGGAGATCAACGTGTTGTCGGAGACGATTCCGACGCATGAGTACGAGTCGCGCGTTTTGACCAAGGCGTTCGAGGAGATCACCGGAATCAAGGTCAACCACCAGCTTCTCGGCGAGGGCGAGGTGGTGCAGGCGGTCCAGACCCAAATGCAGACCAACCGGAATCTCTATGACGCCTACGTCAACGATAGCGATCTCATCGGGACCCACTCCCGGCTGCAGCTCGCCGTCAATCTGACGGACTTCATGGCGGGCGACGGCAAGGACGTCACCAACCCGATGCTCGACCTCGACGACTTCATGGGCAAGTCGTTCACAACCGGTCCGGACGGCAAGCTCTATCAGCTTCCCGATCAGCAGTTCGCGAACCTCTACTGGTTCCGCAAGGACTGGTTCGACCGTGAGGATCTACAGAAGCGGTTCAAGGACATCTACGGCTACGACCTCGGTGTGCCGAAGAACTGGTCCGCCTATGAGGACATCGCCGAGTTCTTCACGGTCCATGTGAAGGAAATCGACGGTGTTCGCGTCTATGGCCACATGGATTACGGCAAGCGCGCCCCGGACCTCGGTTGGCGGATGACCGACGCCTGGTTGTCCATGGCCGGTGCCGGCTCGGTCGGCAAGCCGAACGGTCGCCCGATCGACGAATGGGGCATCCGCATGGAAGAGGGCAGCTGTAACCCGGCCGGCGCGTCCGTGACCCGGGGCGGCGGCACCAACGGCCCGGCGGCCGTCTATGCGATCCGGAAATGGGACGAGTGGCTGCGGGCCTATGCGCCTCCGGGTGCTGCCGCCTACGACTTCTACCAGTCGCTGCCGGCGCTGAGCCAGGGCAATGTCGCCCAGCAGATCTTCTGGTACACGGCCTTCACCGCCTCCATGGTCGCCCCGCAGTCCGAGGGTAACAACACGGTGGACGCCGAGGGCAATCCGCTGTGGCGGATGGCGCCGTCGCCGCACGGCCCCTATTGGGAGGAGGGCCAGAAGCTCGGCTATCAGGACGCCGGTTCCTGGACCCTGTTCAAGTCGACCCCGCTGGATCGTCGTAAGGCCGCCTGGCTCTACGCCCAGTTCGTCGTCTCCAAGACGGTCGATGTGCGCAAGTCCCATGTCGGTCTGACCTTCGTGCGCGACAGCACGGTGCGCCACGAGAGCTTCACCGAGCGGGCGCCGAAGCTCGGCGGCCTCGTCGAGTTCTATCGGTCCCCGGACCGGGTGAACTGGACCCCGACCGGCGTCAACGTGCCCGACTATCCGAAGCTGGCCCAGTTGTGGTGGCAGCAGATCGGCGATGTGAACTCCGGCACCTTCACCCCGCAGGAAGCCATGGACCGGCTTGCCGGCGAGATGGATCAGGTGATGTCCCGGATGGAACGTGCCGATAAGGCCAACAACACCTATGGCGGCTGCGGCCCGCGCCTCAACGAGGAAAAGGACGCCGCCGAGTGGATCGGTAATGGTGGGGCTAAACCCAAGCTCGCCAACGAAAAGCCGCAGGGCGAGACGATCGACTATGACGAGCTCGTGAAGCGCTGGGCGTCCAACTAGGACACTTGCCGAACCACCTGCGACATGGGGGGAGGCCGGAGGATCTACGCATCCTCCGGCCGTCCCGCCTCATACCAACGACACGCATCCAAGCGAAAAAGAAGAATCGACGTCGTCAATGGCGCTGGAACTGAAACAGATCGAGAAGGTCGTGGGCCGGGACGTCCATATCCATCCCACCGACCTCGTGCTGGAGCCGGGCAGCTTCAACATCCTGCTCGGCACGACGCTGGCCGGGAAAACCACGCTGATGCAGTTGATGGCGGGCCTCGACCGGCCGACCGGCGGCAGCGTCCACTTCAACGGCGCGGACGTGACCGGCAAGCGGGTCCAGGACCGCAATGTCTCGATGGTCTACCAGCAGTTCATCAACTATCCGAATTTCAGCGTCTTCGAGAATATCGCCTCGCCGCTGCGGGTCGCGAAGCTGCCGGAAACGGAGATCAAAAGGCGGGTGGGGGAAATTGCCGAGCTCCTGAAGCTTTCCGCCATGCTCGACCGCAAACCGTCGGAACTTTCCGGCGGCCAGCAACAGCGCACCGCCATGGCACGCGCCCTTGTCAAGGATTCCGATCTGGTGTTGCTCGACGAGCCGCTGGCCAATCTCGATTTCAAACTGCGCGAGGAATTGCGCGAGGAATTGCCCAAGCTGTTCGGCGACCGGGACTGCGTCGTCGTCTATGCGACGACGGAACCGACCGAGGCGCTGCTTTTGGGCGGGTATACCGCGACCATGCATGAGGGGCGCGTCACACAGTTCGGGCCGACCGGCGCGATCTACCGGAACCCCAAGGACGTGATCAGCGCCCGGGTGTTCTCGGAGCCGCCGATCAACACCGCCTGGGTGGTGAAAGAGGGCGATCGGGTCGCCCTCGGCAATGTCGCCGCCTGGCCGGCCCCCGACGTGCTCGCCGGGAAGCCCGACGGGCGCTATCAGATCGGACTCAGGCCCCACCACGTCCTGCCCCTGCGCGCGGACGCGGCGGACGTTCCCGTGGCCGGCGAGGTGCTGGTGACCGAATTGAGCGGATCGGAAAGCGTCGTCCATTTCAAGGTCGGCAACGAGACCTGGGTCTCGCTCGCGCACGGTATTCACGCCTTCGATGTGGGCGAGACGGCGGAGTTGTTCGCCGATATGCGCCATGCCTTCTATTTCGCGCCCGATGGCGGCCTTCTGGCCGCATAGGAGAGGGATCAATGGCCCAAATCACCCTCGACAAAATCCGGCACAGCTATGTCGAGACCCCGTCCAAGGAAGAGGACTGGGTCCTGAAGGAGGTCGATCTGGTCTGGGAGGATGCGGGCGCCTACGCCCTGCTCGGGCCGTCCGGTTGCGGCAAGACCACGCTGCTCAACATCATCTCCGGATTGCTGCATCCCAAACAGGGGCGGCTGTTGTTCGACGCGGAGGACGTGACCGATCTTTCGCCGGATCAGCGCCATATCGCCCAGGTATTCCAGTTCCCGGTCGTCTACGACACCATGACCGTCTACGACAATCTGGCCTTTCCCCTGCGCAACCGGAAGGTCGACGAGGCGACTGTCGACAAGCGGGTGCGCGAGGTCGCCGACTTCATCGACATGGGCCACCGGCTCGACGAGCGGGCCAAGGGGCTGACCGCGGACGGCAAACAGAAGATCTCGCTTGGCCGCGGGCTGGTGCGCGAGGACGTCAACGTGATCATGTTCGACGAGCCGCTGACGGTGATCGACCCGCATCTGAAATGGCAGCTTCGCTCAAAGCTCAAGGAACTGCATCAGCGGGTCAAACGGACGATGATCTATGTGACCCACGACCAGACCGAGGCGCTGACCTTCGCCGATAAGGTGGTGGTGATGAATTTGGGCGAGATCGTCCAGATCGGAACGCCGGTCGACCTGTTCGAGCGCCCGCATCATACTTTTGTCGGCCATTTCATCGGCTCCCCCGGCATGAATATCCTGTCCTGCGAACCGGATAGCGCCGGGGCGCGTTTCGCCGGCGGCACCGTCGCGACGGAAAACCGGCTGTCGGCGGGGGAGAGCGGCAAGCGCATCGAGCTCGGAGTCCGGCCCGAGTTCGTGCGCTTCACCGCCGAGGACGGCCTGCCCGCCGACATCGTCAAGGTGAGCGACGCCGGGCGCTACCGGATCGTCGAGACCCGCTGCGGCGGCGAGACGGTGAAGCTGTTGGTCGGCGAGGGCGATGAGATCCCGGCGGACGGCGCCAGGCTCGCCTTCGATCCTTCGAATACCCGGCTCTATGCCGACGGCTGGCTCGCCGGCGAGGGGAGGTGAGGGGATGAACAAGCAGATCAATCAGAAGGCCTGGCTGTTCGTCCTCCCGGTTTTCATCCTGGTGGCGTTCAACGCGCTGATCCCGCTGATGACGGTGGTGAACTACTCGGTCCAGGAGACCTTCGGCGACAACGTCTTTTTCTGGTCCGGTCTGCTCTGGTTCCAGGAGGTGCTGACCTCCGAGCGGTTCCAGAACGCTCTGATCCGGCAACTGATCTTTACCTTCTCGATCCTGGCGATCGAAATCCCGCTAGGCGTCGCGATCGCGCTCACCATGCCCCGCAAGGGACCTTGGGTCCCGGTCTGCCTCGTGCTGATGGCGCTGCCGCTGCTGATCCCATGGAATGTGGTCGGGGCGATGTGGAACATCTTCGCCCTGCCGGATATCGGGCTTCTCGGCTACACCCTGAATGCGCTCGGCTTCGACTATAACTTCACCAGCCAGCCCGGGGACGCCTGGTTCACCCTCATCCTGATGGATGTCTGGCATTGGACCTCGCTGGTCGTGCTGCTCGCCTATGCCGGCCTGGTCTCGATCCCCGACGCCTTTTATCAGGCGGCGAAGATCGACGGGGCGGGAAGCTGGGCGATCTTCCGCCATATCCAATTGCCGAAGATGAAGCGGGTACTGACCATCGCCGTCCTGTTGCGCTTCATGGACAGCTTCATGATCTACACCGAGGTCTCGGTGCTCACCGGCGGCGGACCCGGTAATTCGACGACGCTGCTGTCCATCGATCTCGTCAAGATCGCGCTCGGCCAGTTCGATCTGGGACCGGCGGCCGCGATGTCGCTGATCTACTTCCTGATCATCCTGCTTTTGAGCTGGGTGTTCTACACCGTCATGATGCGGAACGAGGACCAGTAACATGCCCCAGACCAAAAGCTGGATCGTCCCGACCCTCTACATCTTCTTCCTGATGTTGCCGATCTATTGGCTCGTCAACATGTCGTTCAAGACGACCAACGAGATTCTCGGCGGGTTCAGCCTCTACCCGAAGGAATTCACCCTCGAGAACTACATCACCATCTTCACCGACCCGACCTGGTATACGGGCTATCTCAACTCGCTCGCCTATGTCGGGATCAACACGGTGCTCTCGGTGGCGGTCGCCCTGCCGGCGGCCTATGCCTTCTCCCGCTATCGCTTCATCGGCGACAAGCATCTGTTCTTCTGGCTCCTGACCAACCGGATGGCGCCGCCGGCGGTTTTCGCCCTGCCTTTCCTGCAGCTCTATTCCGCGGTCGGGCTGTTCGACACCCATATCGCCGTGGCGCTGGCCCACACCCTGTTCAACATCCCGCTGGCGGTGTGGATTCTGGAAGGCTTCATGTCCGGGGTGCCGAAGGAGTTGGACGAGACCGCCTATGTCGACGGTCATCCGTTCTGGAGCTTCTTCATCAAGATCTTCATTCCGACGATCGCCGCCGGAATCGGGGTGGCCGCCTTCTTCTGCTTCATGTTCTCCTGGGTGGAGCTGTTGCTGGCCAAGACCCTGACGTCGGTGGACGCGAAACCGATCGCGGCCACCATGACCCGAACGGCGAGTACGTCGGGCTATGAGCTCGGGCTATTGGCGGCGGCGGGGACACTGACCATCATTCCAGGCGCCTTCGTGATCTATTTCGTGCGCAACTACATCGCCAAGGGCTTCGCCCTGGGCCGTGTCTAACGCGAGGGGAGACGGATCATGCTCACCTGGATGGCCTGGACCTGGCCGACGGCGCTCTTCTTTCTCTTCATCATCACCTGTCTGGCGACTCTGACGGTGCTGGAGCTACGCTATCCCGGCGGCGATCCCCGGCGCGGCGTCTTCGGTCTGGATACGACCCGGGGCGACAGGCTCTTCATCTCGCTGCTCGGCAGCGCCTATATCTTTCTGGCCTATCTCGGCTTTTTCGGCCCGCCGCTGTGGATCCCGCTGGCCATCGCGCTCGCCTGGGGCTTCTTCGTTTTCCGGTACGTCTAGGTCCCGAAGATAAGAGAGGCGTCGTCGACCCCATTCCCCGTAGGATCGACGACGCCGAGCAGATCGGTGCCTCCTTGGTTCCCGACACCGATGCTGCGATCCGAGAATTTCATCGTCGAGTGAAATTAAGGCAAATTCAAAACAAATTAACTATATATCTGTCGCTAAAAAGGCTAGTCGACTGTCCGAATCGCTATGGAAGAAGGGGACGGGGAGAGATTCCGTCGCAGGGCCTATGCGAAGGCAGGGCGGCTCCCATATCGGACCCTATGACCGATATCGCACCTGTTCTGACCGTTTTCTTCGATGGCTCCTGTCCGCTCTGCCGCAAGGAAATCGGTTTCTACCGCCGCAAGCGGGGGGCCGACCGCATCGACTGGGTCGATGTGAGCGCCGTCGCCCAGGGCGAGGTCGCGACCGGATTGAGTTGCGATCAAGCGATGCGCCGGTTTCATGTGATGACGCCTGCGGGGCGTCTGATCGACGGCGGTCACGCCTTCGCCGTCCTTTGGGCGGCCTTGCCGGGGTTCCGCTGGGTCGGCAAGGTCATGGGGCTCCCGGGGCTCCGGAATGTGCTGAACCTTGCCTATGACGCGTTCTTGCCGGTGAGACCCGCGCTCCAGCGGTTCTTTCGGGATCGTGGTGCGGTTTGACGGCTTGCCCTTTCGACGCGGTGCCCCTATGTCGAATGAATGCTGTTTGAAAAGGCCCGCCGGACGGTAAGGCGTCTTCTTGTCGGATCCTCGATCGCGATCCTGACCGGTGCCGCCGTGACCGAGGCGAGGGCCGAAACCGCCATCGCGACGGATCTCGACATCGTCGTCGCCCTGGACCGCTCCGAATCGATCTCGGCGGCCGAGGCGGTCCGTCAGGTCGAGGGGCTGATGTACACCCTGGCCCATCCCCGTTTCCATCAGGTCGCCACGGACGGCCTGCATGGCCGGGTCGGAGTCTCCATCATCACCTGGTCCAGTTTCACCCGGTCGGAGGTCCTGCTGCCCTGGACCCTGATCGACAGCCCCGAGGCCGCCCGGGCCGCTACGGCCCGTTTGCTGCCGCATCTCGCGGTGGACGACGCCGAGGCGCACGGAACGCAGACGGATGTCGCCTTCGGGATCTCCCAAGGGGCGGGCATGCTGCGGGGCTCGCCCTTCCGGCCGATCCGCAAAGTGATCAATATGGTCGGCGACGGCGTTTCGAATATCGGACGGGTCCCCGGGGTCGACCGGGACCGGGCGTTGAAAGAGGGGATCGTGATCAACGCGCTGCTCTCCGGCAGCGACAGGGCGCGTCCGGTTCTGGAGGCCTATTTCAAGCGGGACGTCATCGGCGGGCCGACCAGCTTCATGATCTTCATCGGCGACTCGCGGCAATTCCTTGACGGCATGCTGCGGAAGTTCGTCCTGGAGGTCGCCCGGCTGGTGCCGTCCCACCGGTCCGCCGACGAACGGCCCGGCTAACTGAGCCCGTCGAGTTTCTCCATCAACGCCGCCGGGACGGAAACACCTTCGGCTTCGATACGCTCCCGGTTCGCCTTACGGCGCTGGCCGGGGAGGCGGGCGCCGTCCTGGGCTGAGATCGCGGCCACCAGATCCGCCGTCCGGTCCGCGAATTCATTGCCCGAGGTGGGACCCGGCGCGATGGCGATGAAGCACTGTCCGGTGTTCGGCGGCCCGCCGACGGTGCCGGAGAAGGGACTGGCGTCCTTGCCGAGAACCGCGCCCGCCAGGCAGGCGGCCAGCATTTCCACCATCAGCCCGGTCCCGAAGCCCTTATAGCCGCCGGCCGGGGCGAGGGAGCCCTTCAGGGCGGCCTCCGGATCCGTGGTTGGATGACCGTCCGCATCGAACGCCCAATGGGATTCGATCGCTTCGCCGGTCCGGGACCGCAGCATGATCTCCGACTTGGCGACGACGCTCGCGGACTGATCGATCACGAAGGCGGCCCCGCCTTCTCCGTCGGGCACACCGAGGGCGAACGGATTGGTGCCGATGACAGGTTTGCTACCCCCCACAGGCGCGATGGAGGCGGGAGCGTTGGTCGAGCATAGGCCCAGGAGCCCCGCCTCGGCCAGGCGTTCGGCATGATGCCCGAGGACACCGCAGTTATAGGAGTGGTGGATGGTCAGCACCGCGATGCCCTGGGATTGGGCCGCTGCGACCAGATCCTCGAAACCGGCGTCGATGGCGGGGTGGGCGAAGCCGCTCTTGGCGTCGACGCGGACCACGCCGGGCTTCGGTTTACCGACCGTCGGCAAGGCGCGCCCATCGACTTTCCCGCAGCGCACATGCTCGGCATAGATCGGCACATACATAAGGCCGTGGCTTCGGATGCCGTCCCGCTCCGCAAGACGGGTCGACCGGGCGACCGAGCGGGCGTTCCGGTCCGTGGCGCCGGCCTTCCGCAGGGCCGCGACCGCCAGGGTCTCGACCTCGTCCAGGGTCAGTGTGCTGTCGGTCATGAACTCCTCCCGAGGATGTCTTATTCGTTGTCGATGGCCCCGGCGCCCGCGCCGGCGGTCCGCGAAGCGTCGCTGGCCGGAACATAGGTCAGTGCCGCTAGTCGCTCGGCCTCGGACCAGTGCCGCTCGTCGACGGCGATGCCGCGCCCGGCCGTATGGCTCGATTGATGAGGGCAGGGGGCGAGGCGGATCGGACCGGGATGGGGCGCGGTCCCCTCGAGCCCGTCGCGACAGACGAAGAGCGGGGTGCCGCTTTGACCGAGGATCTCGATCGACCCCGTGGCCGGCGCCCGCATGGCGGCGAGGCCGGCGAGCAGCAGCGGCTGATCCACATGGCCGAGATGAATGGGCGACGCCAGTTCCAGAAGGTCGAGGGCAGTGGGGCCGGTCGCCACGACCGGGCCGGGGTCGATCTGCCAGCCATGGGCCGTCCGCTCCGCCGTCGCCTTGGAGAACTCCGCTCGAAGCGCGTTCAGGGCGGCCGCTACTCCATCCCGGCCCTGCGAGACGAGCCATGTGGCGGCCGAGGCGGTTTCCTCCGCCAATCCCAGCGGCCAGCCGAGCCCGACACCGGCTTTGATCAGGGTCTTCTCTATCTCGTTCAAGGAGCGGTGCATGGCTCTGATCCCAGGATCGGAAACGCCCAGTCGTCGGCGTCTTCCCGGTCGACCTCGTCGAATCCCGGTGCGCCTTGATAGAGGGTGATCCGGGTCCAACGGTCGGATTTCGGATCGAATTTCGACGCGCCGAAGAAGGAAAGCTTGCAGCGCAACAGATCGATCGGCAGGCAGTCGGCCCCGATCAGGTTGTCCTGGATCTCCGCATAGGGGCAGCTTCG
The DNA here is from genome assembly GCA_024743275.1 of Alphaproteobacteria bacterium. Lineage (GTDB taxonomy): Bacteria > Pseudomonadota > Alphaproteobacteria > JANSWW01 > JANSWW01 > JANSWW01. The sequence continues at coordinate 173,611 of JANSWW010000001.1, read as the reverse complement.
GGTGGCCTGGACTCGGCGCGCGATATGTCGGTGTTCCGGATGGGCCATCAGGATTTCCGCCAGGAACGTGTCCGGCGGCCAGCTTTCCAGGGTCCGATATAGGGCTTGCGCCTGCCGGGCGATGTCGAGAGCCAGTTCCTTTTCCGCGCCGGCCTCCCGGAAACGGTCGCCCAGACGCGGTTCGAGCTTTTCCTCCGACACATACCAGAAGAGCTGCTGGGCCGGCGGGCGGGCGAAATCGATCCCGAGCGACCAGCGGAAGCGGTCCTTGAGCATGCCGATCATGTCCGACGCGGATACCGTCGGGTCGAAGGCGGGACGTGCCGTCTCGGACATCCGGTCGGCGAGGTCGTCGATAAGGTCGCCATGGGGTTCCAGCATCAGGGCCAGTATGAGCTCCTGACATTCCTCCGATAACGCGACGCAGTGCTCGTGCAGTCGCTGCCAGGGAAAGGGCGCGTCGAACCACGCCGGGGTCAACACATCCGTCAGATCCCCCAGTTCCGAGTGCAACAGGCCAATTCGAACCCGTTGGCGCGGGTCGGTGGTGAACCACTCGCCGATGTGAAGACGGGCCCGCCCGTGCAGGTTAAGGAAGCGGTCGATACGCTCCGGGTCGGTTCCCGCTTGGCCGCGGACCCGTGCATAGGCGGTCTCCCGCGCCTCCATCCAATTGTTGATCAGTACCGGGTGGTTGATGAGGAACGGGGCCATGCCGAGCCCGGTGGAATTGCCGATTCCGAAATGTCGGCGATAGCGCGGGGCAAGCGGGACGGCCGTGTCGCCGCCGCGTGCCGCCGCGATATGCTCCACCAGATCCAGAGAAAAGCCCCGGATCAGCCAGACGGTCAGCATTTCGGCCTGGAAGGAACCGGCAAGGCCCGGGCGTCCGGCGATCCGCTCCCGGTCGGCGATGCCGAACTTGCCATTGCCGTAGACCGCGGTGGTGCGCAGCAGATAGCCGGTCTCGGCCACCTTGTCGCCATCGGGCTGTCGCCCTTGTGCCAGACGCTCGACGACATGGTCGAACAGGCGCACACTCTTGTTGGCCCGGCTCAGTATCAGCTCCGTCGGCAGGTAGCGCCCGGCTTCCTGGCGCGGGACGTGATCACGCAGCCGGTCGATGTCCTCGGCGGTCGGCACACCATCGAACAGCACATAGGTGCTGTCCCAGGCCTCGGCGATCACCCGGTCCGTCCGGGCGTCGTCGGGCAGGGGATCCGCATAGGCGATCAGGCTGTAGACCCGGCCGCCGAGCGGCACCGAATAGACCGCGTGGCCATAGCCTTCCGGCCCAATGTTCCAGACCGGCCGCTCCACCGCGGATCCCTCCGCCTGAAGCCGGCGGATCAACGTCCGCATGAAGCTGAGGCGCGTGGGAAAGAAGCTCCCCATCCGGGCGAGCCGCATCACGATCTCCGGCGGTCGGGGGCGGACCTCGCCGTTCGAGTCGCGGACGGTCGGGACGGTGCTCACAGCGCCGCCCTTGGAGAGAAGGATTCGTCGTAGAAACGCAGCCAGTTGCCGCCCATGATCAGCGCGACATCGTGCTCGCTCATGCTTTTGGCCCTAAGGCCGTCGGCGATGTTGTCGAAATCGCGGTTGTCCTTGAACCAGGGCGGCTGATCCGGGAAACCGGGGACGGTGGTCGACCCCTCGCCGAGATCGAGTTCCTTCGACCAGCGACCGTTGCGCATCCAGGTGACGATGCTATCCGGCTGATCCTGGCAGAGATCCGATCCGATTCCGATCCGGTCGACGCCATAGCGTTCGGCGGTCTCGAGAACCATCTCGCAGAAGCTCTCCGCCGTGCATTTGCTGCCATGCTTCAGATGGTGGGGATAGAGCGAGAAGCCCAGCATGCCCCCCGAATCGGTCAACGCCTTCAGGACCTGATGGGACTTGTTGCGAAGCGCCGGGTGCCACCAGGACGGATTGGCGTGGGTGATGGCGATCGGACGTTCGGAGATCTCGATCGCCTCCAGGGTCGAGCGGTCGCCGGAATGGCTCATATCGACCACCAGGCCGACCCGGTTCATCTCGCGGATCACCTGGCGTCCCATTCGAGTGATGCCGGGATCGTTGTTTTCGTAGCAGCCGGCGGCCAGCAGCGACTGATTGTTGTAGCTGAGTTGCATGAAGCGGAGGCCGAGCATGTGGCAGATCTCGACCAGGCGGATGTCGTCCTCGATCACGGAAGGGTTCTGCGCGCCGAAAAAGACCGCTGTCCGGTTGGTTTTCTGGGCGAGGCGCACATCGTCGCCGGTACGGCCGAGGAAGATCAGGTGGGGATAGCGTTCGAACCAGCAGTTCCAGCGTTCGATATTGTGGACCGTCTCCCGGAAATTCTCGTGATAGGTGATCGTGACATGGACCGCATGGACGCCACCGGCCCGCATCTGGCGAAAAATCTCCTCCGACCAGTTGGCGTATTGCAGACAGTCGATCACCGGCGCCGTCATGATCCGTCCCCTTTCCAGAACCACTTCCGACCTTGCCGCGTATGAGACTGTAATCCAATCGAAAAGAGCCTCACTCGGGGAGGGTGGAAAAGATGCTGCGCCTTATGACCGTTCTTGCCTTCCTGTCGACGCTGGTCGCGCCGGCCCAGGCTACGGACCTCGCCGCCCTGGATCTGCTGAAACAGCCGGGTCATCATCTGATCCTGCGTCATGCGCTGGCGCCGGGGGGCGGCGATCCGGACGATTTCCAGGTCGACGATTGTTCGACCCAGCGCAATCTGAACGAAACGGGCAGGGAGCAGGCCCGGGCGCTCGGCGGCCTGCTGCGCGAGCGGGGCATCGCGGTCGACGATGTCTTCTCGAGCCAATGGTGCCGATGCCTCGACACGGCGACGGAGATGGCGGTGGCACCGGTCACTGAATTGCCGCCGCTCAATTCCTTCTTCCAGAACCGCGCGGCCGAGCCGGCCCAGACCGCGGCCCTGCGGGACTTCCTCGCCAGCTATCCCAAAGATAAGACGGCGGTGCTCGTCACCCACCAGGTCAACATCACCGCGATCACCGGTGGCTGGGTCAATTCAGGCGCCGGGCACATTCTGAGGGTGGAGGCGGACGGAAGTCTGACGGTCGTGGCGTCCGTCGAACCTTAAAGGTCCAGCACCAACCGGCCGCCCTTCGAGCGGGAGCAGCACAGCGTCATCAGGCCTTCCTCGTCCCGTTCCTCGTCGGTGAGGATCGAGTCGCGGTGGTCGATCTCGTCCATTCCCGCCAGGACCGGGGTGATGCAGGCACCGCAGACCCCTTCGCAGCAGGATGTCTCGACCGGCAGGCCCGCGTCCTGCAGGACATCGGCGATGCTCTCGTCGGGGCCGATGGTGAAGACCTGCCCGGTGCTCTTGATCTCGACCTCGAAGCCGGCATTGTCGGCGGCCTTCGCCTCCATTTCCGGATCGACGCTGAACCATTCGAAATGGACATTGTGCGGATCCCAAGCGGCCGACGCGTCGCGCACGGCGGTCATCAGACCGGTCGGGCCACAGCAATAGACCTGGGTGTCCGCCCGCGGGCCTTTCAACAGGGCATCGAGATCGAGGCCGCGCTTCGGATCGCCGCCACGGTGGTAGCATTTGACCTGGTCGGCCCAGGCGGTCTCGCCGATCTCGTCGAGGAAGGCGGTCTGCTCGCGGCCGCGGGTCAGATAGTAGAGCGTGAAATCGTCGCCCCGGCGGTCCAGCACCCGGGCCATGGACAGCAGCGGGGTGACCCCGATGCCACCGCCGATCAGGATGCTGTGCTTCGCCGGATGGAGCGGGAAATTGTTGCGCGGCTGGCTAACGGCGAGCGTCATGCCCGGCGTCATATGGTCGAAGATCCATTGCGAGCCGCCGCGGCTCTCTTCCTCCAGAAGCACACCCAGGCGGTAGTGCTTGCGGTCCTCCGGATCGCCCATCAGCGAGTATTGGCGGACCAGATCACCCGTCATGTGGACATCGATATGGGACCCGGCCTCGAACGGCGGCAATTCGCCGCCGCTCGGATCGCTCAGCACGATCGCCCGGATCCGTCCGGTCTCTTCGGTCACGCTGTCGACGGTGAGGGTCAGGGTCTCGCTCATGCGTTTGCCTCTGGTCGGGTCTTCGGGGTGGTATGCGGGCCGGGCTCATTGACGAAGCGCCCGCGTTATACGATTGGTGAGCGACAGTATTCGGCCTGCAACCGACGTCAACAGGCAGAAACGAACGGTTTCATCAAGGATCCCGATCGTCTTGCCGGCGCCTTGCGGCCGTCATCGTCAAAAGGAAGGAAGAGCCGTCATGAAGCTTGCGCGTGTGGGGGAAATCGGGACGGAAAAGCCGGCCCTGGTCGATGGGGAAGGCATTCTTCGGGATCTGAGCGGCGTGGTCGCCGACATCGATCCGGCCGTGCTGTCGGACGCGGAGCTCGCAAAGCTGCGCGCGATCGATCCCGCGGGACTGCCGGCGTTGCCCGACGATGTGCGCTACGGCGCGCCGGTGACAGGCGGCCACAAATTCATTTGTATCGGCCTCAACTACTCGGACCATGCCGCCGAAACCGGTGCCAAGCCGCCGAAGGAGCCGATCATTTTCATGAAGGGCGCGCGCCCCACCGGCCCGAACGATCCGGTGTCGATCCCCAGGGGCTCGGTCAAGACCGACTGGGAATGCGAGCTCGGCGTCGTCATCGGCACCGGTGGGCTCTATATCCCGGAGGAAAGCGCGCTCGACCACGTCGCCGGCTATTGCGTCGTCAACGACGTCTCGGAACGGGACTATCAGGCCAATCGCGGCGGCACCTGGACCAAGGGTAAGAGCTTCCCGGGTTTCGGGCCGGTCGGTCCCTGGCTGGTGACCCGGGACGAGGTCGGCGACCCCGGTGACCTCAAGGTCTGGACCGATCTCAACGGCAAGCGGATGCAGGACGGGACCACCAGCAATCTGATCTTCGCCGTGCCGCATTTGATCCACTATGTCTCGCAGTTCTACCGGCTGGAGCCGGGCGATATCATCGCCACCGGCACGCCGGCCGGCGTCGGTCTGGGCATCAAGCCGGAGCCGGTCTTCCTCAAGCCGGGGGACGTGCTGGAACTGGGCGTCGAGGGCCTGGGCAGCCAGCGTCAGGAATACCGGGCGTTCGACTGACGCCTATTCCGCCGCCAGAACGGCCTCGGCGTCGACGCGGGGACGGTCGTTGGCTGGATCGAAGACCGCATCGGCCAGCACCGTCGCCTTGATCGTCCGTTCGATGCCCGTGACGTCCAGCACCGTGCCGGGCGCCGCCACCGACGGGTTCACATAGGCCCAGCCGAGCCAGGCGCCGACCGCATAGCCATAGCCGCCCGACGCGATCGACCCGACGCATTTCCCGTCGAGCCAGATCGATTCCGAGCCCAGCGGATCGGCCTGGACCTGATCCGCCGCCGGTTCCTCCAGTCGCAGAAGGGCGACGACCCATTTCTCGGGTCGCGCAAGCGAGATCTCGGCGCCCTGGAACCCGTCCGGACGGGAGAAACGCTCCAGGCCCGCCTCGGCCAAGGTCACCTCGTTGGTGATCTCGTGGCCGGATTTGTAGGCCTTTTCCATCCGCATGGCGTTGAGGGCCGCCGATCCGACATGGACGAGGCCCAGCGGCTCTCCGGCGGCGACCAGCGCTTCATAGACCGCCCGCATCCCTGTCATGGGGACATGGAGTTCCCACCCGAGCTCGCCGGTGTAGGTGACCCGCATGGCCCGGACATCCGAAACACCCGCGACCGTTACCTGTTGGGACGAGAGCCAGCGGAAGCTCTTGTTGTCGAGCGGAGCCTCGGTGCAGGACGCAAAGATATCCCGCGCCTTGGGGCCGGCCAGCATCAGAACACCGCGATCCGCCGAGACATTCTCGAAGACGACCCGCTCGCCCGGGGCCGACTGCTCCTCCATCCAGTTCAGGAGCGAGGCCTCCTTGGCCGCGGCGTAGACCGCGTAGAACCGATCCTCGCCGAGCCGGACCAGGGTCGCTTCCCCCTCCAACCGGCCGTTCGGATTGACCAGATAGGTCAGCATGATCGAGCCGGTCTTCTTTGGCAGCTTGTTGGACTGGACCCGACTGAGGTAGGCCTCCGCGTCCGGCCCCGAGATCTCGATCTTCGAGAACGCGGTCAGGTCGGCGATGCCCGCCGCCGCGCGCAGGCCGGTGACCTCCGCCCCGACGATGTCGTGCAGGGCCGAGCGCCGGAAGGCGTGGATGTGGTCCTGCGGGACGTCGCCGGTGGCATACCAATAGGGCCGCTCCCACCCGTAGACGTCCTGGTAGACCGCGCCTTTCTCTTTCAAGACGTCGTAGAGCGGCGAGGTCTTGGAATGGGACGGACGGTAGGCCGGCCGGTCGAGATGGGGGAAGGGGATCTCGTGGCGCAGGAGATAATCCTCCTTCGCCTTGCCGATCCGATAGGCGTCATCGATCCTGGCACCGAAACGGCGCGGATCGAAACTGGCCATCGAAATGTCCGCCGACCCGTGCACCATCCATTGGGCAAGGTACTTCCCGGCCCCGGGGCCCCAGGCGATCCCGACCTGGGAGCCGCAGCACAGCCAGAAATTCCGCAGGCCGGAGGGGCCGAGCATCATGTTGCCGTCCGGCGGATGGGTGATGGCGCCGTGGACGACCCGCTTCAGGCCCAGATCGGCGAAGATCGGCATCCGCTCCATGGCGTTTTCCAGCCACGGCATGATGCGGTCGTAGTCCGCTTCGAACAGCTCGTTCTCCGCCTCCCAGGGCGTGCCGTCGTCCCAGATGGTCGCGGCGTTGGCCTTCTCGTAGATCCCGACGAGGCCGGACTTCTGTTCCATGCGGATATAGCCGGACACCTGCCGATCGTCGCGGACCACCGGCAGTTCTTGGCCCAGGTCCTGGAATTCCGGCACCGGGTCGGTGATTAGATAGTGATGCAGAAGGTTGGCGATCGGGAGGTCGAGACCGACCCACTGGCCGATCTGGCGGGCATAGGTGCCGCCGGCGTTGACGACGATCTCGCAGCGGATGGCGCCCTGTTCCGTGTGCACGATCCATTCGCCGCCGTCGGTCCGGGTGATGTCGGTCGCCCGGTTGTGACGGATAACCTTGGCCCCCCTCTGCCGGGCGCCGGCGGCGAGCCCGAAGGAGACGCCGGCCGGGTCGACATGGCCGTCATGGGGGGTGTGGAGGGCCGCCAGAATCCCGTCGAGGGTGTAGAAGGGGTGAAGCGCGCGGATCCGGTCCGGCCCCACGATCTCCATCTCGTGGCCGAGACCGCGCCCGATGGACCGGGTGTAGTGCAACCAGTCCACTTCCTCCGGGGTATAGGCCACACGCAGCGATCCGCAGCCATGCCAGGTCGCGTTTTGGCCAGTTTCCGCCTCGAGCGTGGGATAAAGTTCGGTCCCGTAGGCGGCCATCTTGGCGAGGCCGTAATGGGAGACGGAATGGGTGATCTGGCCGGCCGCGTGCCAGGTCGATCCAGAGGTTAACTCGGCCTTTTCCAGCAGGATGATATCGGACCATCCCTCCTTGGCTAGGTGATAGGCGAGCGAGCAGCCCATGATGCCGCCGCCGATGATGACAACCTTCGCCTGCTTCTCCATGTCCACGGTCCCACTTTTCGACAAGAGCCAGTCCGGGAATGAAGGAATGATACGTGTGTATCAAAGTCAAGAATTATGATGCATTCGTATCCAGCTTTTGATATGAGGGCGTTATCCCAACGGTTCGGATCCGAAAGATCCAACAGTGGAGCGCCCTGTGACGAAGAAACCGCCCGCAACCGCCCCAGCGACGGCCGATCAGGTGATCGCCGCCCTGACCGAGACCTTCCCGAACATGACGCCCGCCCTGCAGTCGGCGGCGCGCTTCATCGTCGACAACCCGCGGGAGGTGGGACTCAACTCCATGCGCACGCTGGCCAGTCAGGCGGCGGTCCATCCCAACGCCTTCGTCCGGCTCGCTCGCCAGATCGGGTTCGAAGGCTATGACGAGATGCGGGAGCGGTTCCGGGACTTCCTGGTGACAGACGATCTCGGCGGTTTCGGGGACCGGGCGAAATGGCTCCAGGCGTTGGCGGCGAAAGGTGGGACCGCCGAGGTTCAGGCGCGGATGGCGGCGGCCCTGATCGAGAACCTCGAGCGCGGCATCCTCAAGCAGGACGCGGCCCAGCTCGAACGGATCGCCGACCGCATCCTCGCGGCGGAGAACGTGTTCGTCCTCGGCATGGGATCGGCCTACAGCCTCGCGCACCAATTCTGGTACGAGGCGCGGATGGCGTTCCCGAATTTCTCGCCGGTGCCTCGCCACGGCTCCCAGCCGGTCGACGATCTTGCCTTCATCGGGCCCCAGGACGCGCTCATCGCCTTCACCTTCCAGCCCTACCGTTCGGAAACCATGGAGGGCGTGCGCCTCGCCAAACAGCGCAAGGCGACCGTTATCGGCATCACCGACAGCGCCACGTCGCCGCTCTATCCGGCGGTCGACCACGGGCTGATCTGCCCGACCAGCACGCCGCAGTTCTTCGAAAGCCACGCGGCGGTCACAGGTCTTCTGGAAACGCTTCTGGCGGTCCTGGTCGGCCGCGCCGGAGAGACCGCCCAGGAGCATATCCGCGCCTTCCACCGTCAGCGGATGGAGGCCGGGCTTTATGAGGACAGTCCCCGCCTGATGGCGGTGGACCCGTTGGATATGTCACGCAGCCGGTAGCCAACCCGGCGTTTAGGGGAGAGCATTTCCATGAACGACATGACGGCCCAAAGCGCTATCGAGGCACACCCCAAGGGGCTTCCCGGGCACTTCTATTACGATTCAGAGATCTTCGGGCAGACCCGGGACAGGATCTTCTTCAAGACTTGGCAGTTCGCCTGCCATCAAAGTCTTATCCCGGAACCGGGCGACTATTACGCCTTTTCGATCCTCGACCAGGATCTCTTCGTCGTTCGCCAGAAGGACCGCTCGATCCGCTGCTTCTACAATGTCTGCCAGCATCGCGGTCACCAGCTTGTCGAATCGACCGGCCGGGCGCGGGTCATCACCTGCCCCTATCACGCCTGGGCCTATGGGCTCGACGGCAAGCTGCGCGGCGCCGTCGGCGTGACCGAACAAACCGGCATCAAGAAATCGGAGATCTGCCTGACCTCGGTGCGGGTGGAGGATTTATGCGGCTTCCTGTTCGTCAATCTCGACAACGCGGCACCGTCTTTGCAGGAGACCTTCCCGGGGGTCGAGGACGAGATCCGCACCCTGGCTCCCGACATCGACGAGCGGGTGTTCGCCGATCAGAGTTCCGCCGACGAATACTGTAACTGGTTGGTGGCGGTGGAAAACTATAACGAGTGCTATCACTGCCCCGGCGCCCATCCGACCTTCGCCTCCGGGGTGATCGACCCGAAGAGCTATTCGATCACCCCGTTTTCGGCGCAGGTGAAATGTCTGCGCCACTCGGCCAAGGCCCAGACCGGCCGGACCGCCTGGTACGACACCTCCGGGTCCGACTACGGGTCCTTTTTCCTCTGGCCGGGCTTCAGCCTGCAGATCTACCCCTCCGGTCTGGTCAACACCTATCACTGGCGGCCCGACGGCCCGACCGACACGCGGGTCTATCGCACCTGGTTCTCCCATGATGGCGTGGTCGACGATTCGTTGCAGAAGGTGATCGATCTCGATCGCGATACGACCGTCGCCGAGGACCTGGTCCTGGTGAAGAAGGTCCAGCGTGGGGTCGCCTCGCGCGGCTATGTCCCCGGGCCCTTGGTGATCGACCCGGAGAACGGGATCAATTCCGAGCTTTCGATCTACATGCTGCACCGGTGGCTGCGTGAGGCCCTTCACGCGGGGTAGGAACGGCCATGCGCATATCGATCCGGCCCACGACCCGGCCCCGCCGGAGGCGGGAGGCCGGCATCGCGTTGGCCGGGTTCACCTCACGGACGCGCCCGGGATCGGGGTCGCACCGTCCGACGACTTTCTCGGCGATCCTGTCGCCGTCTACGGGTAAGGAGATCACTCATGGATACGTTGATGCCGACCGCCAATGCGGAGCTTTACGCCATCGCCGACCGGGTTTTGCCCGGGGCCGGCCTTGGAAGCTACGCGCTCGCCAAGGACATCCGGTTCGTGTTCGCCGAGGGGCATGGGGCACGGATCAAGGATGTCGACGGGCGGGAGTTCATCGACTATGTCGGCGGCGCCGGCGCGTTGATCCTCGGTCATTCCCATCCGGCGGTGGTCGAGGCGGTCCAGCGGCAGGCCGCCAAGGGCCTCCATATGTTCGGCACGTTGAACGAGCCCGCCATTCGCCTTGCCGAACGGCTGGTCTCGGATATCCCCTGCGCCGAGAAGATCGCCTACGCCACCACCGGGTCCGAGGCGACGCAATACGCCATGCGTCTGGCCCGCGCCTTCACCGGCAAGGACATGATCCTCAAATTCGAGGGCGCTTATCATGGCAACCACGACTACGCCCTGACCTCGACCTTCCCCAAGAGCCTCGGCAACGACCCGCACGGCCAGGACGACACGGCGGGCCGGCCGGCGGGCATCCGCCAGACCATGTGCGTCGCCCCCTATAACGACCTCGACACGCTCCGCCGGATCGTTCTCGACAAAAAGGACGAGCTCGCGGCGATCCTCGTCGAGCCGGTCCAGCGGATCATCCCGGCGAAACGTGAATTCCTGGAGGGCATCCGGAAGCTCTGCGACGAGACCGGCGTGCTGATGATCCTTGACGAGGTCGTCACCGGCTTCCGGCTCGCCTATGGCGGGGCGCAGGTCCATTACGGCGTGACACCGGATCTCGCCAGCTTCGGCAAGGTGATCGGGGCCGGCGGTCCGTTGGCCGTCGTGGCGGGACGGGCGGATATCCTGGACCTGAGCGATCCGGCGCGAAAAGGGGCGCCCGACTATGTCTATTTCAATGGCACGCTGCACGGCAGCCCGGTCGCCGCCGCCGCCACGCTGGCGATGTTGGACACGCTGTCGGAGGCGGGGACCTATGACCGTCTCAACGCTTTCGCCGACGAGGCCTGTGCGGCCTGTCAGGCGGTGCTCGATCGGCACGGCCTGCCCGCGATTGCCGAGAACACGGGATCGCTGTGGCAGATCCTGTTCATGAAGGACGGCCCGGTGAGCCAAGCCGATATGATGGCCGGCGACGCCGCGGCGATGCGGAAGCTCGATAGCGAATGCATGAAGCGGGGGATCTACGCCCTGCCGGGCGTCCGCCGCTTCTTCGCCACGGTCCATGGCGAGCGCGAACTGGAGGATACGGTCCGGATTCTCGACGAGGCCTGCCGCGCGCTTTAGGTGCTGGTCGCCGGTCAGGTGTCGTCCGGCGTCATGATTGTGAAGCCATCGACGGTGGGATCGATCTCGGCCAATTGGGCGAGCAGCGTCAACAGCCTGTTGTCGAGGATCTGACCGCTGCGGAGGATGACCTCGCCGTTGGCGGTCAGAAGGTCCCGGATCAGGGTCGAGCCGGGAGCGACGTCTTGAAGGGCGACATCGTCCAGGATTCGACTGGGGTCGACCTTGATCGGCAGATCATCGTATCGGATTTCTGTTTTTGGTCTGACATCCAGGCTCATCGCCTTCTTGATGCGGACATTGACCTCCCGATAGTAGCTCTGATCGCGCAAGACCCGGTCCTCCGCCAGGACCGTCGTCAGGCGTTGCTCGAGCACCGCCTGCGAGACAGGCTTGGTGAGGAAACAATCGACATCGAGACGGAAGGCGGCGCCGACGATCTCCTTGTCCGAATAGCCGGTGAGTAATCCGAACGCGATCTTGTTGTCGACGCCGCGCACACCCATTCGAATACTCTTCAGCAGTTCCAGGCCGTTCATATTCGGCATTTGGAAATCCGAAAGGATGAAATCGGTTCGTTCACTCGCGTCGACGATCGCGGTGAGGGCTTCCCGTCCATCCTGTGCGAAGCCCAGCTTGTTACAGCCGAGGCCACGCAAAGCCGTCGCGATAATCTGCCTGGTGAACGGCTCGTCGTCGACGATCAGAAATCTGTATCGCGCCAAAGGGTTGGTTTTCGGAGCCTTATCGTTGGATGGGCGCATGGATCTACCCCGCAGAGTCTGGGATTTCGATGGAAATCCGCCGGACATTGTCGTCGAGTTCCGCCAGATCCTTCAGTCGGTCGATCAACTCCGGGGTCAGTTTATGGCCGGTTCCGAGGATCTGGGTGCCGCTCGACGTGATGACGTCCCGGCCGACGACGGCGCCCACCGGTACACTGTCGACGGTTTGCACCACGACCGGCTTTTTCGGCCGCTCCTGCCGGTTGCCGTCCGCGTCGAGATTCTTGAGGAAGGGATGAACGTCCTCGATCGCGACCTGGGTTCCTGGTTCGCAGGGGATCGGGTCGTAGTTGAGCGGCGGCTTCACCAAGCGATTGCTGGTGAAGGCCTGATTGAGCCTGTTCCTTAGCGTGTTCACCTTCGGCGGTTTCAGGACGAAGAAGTCGACATCCAGATTGAAGGCGACGCCGACGATCTCGTTTTCGGAATGGCTGGTCAGGATGCCGAAGACCGTGTCCCGGGCGACACCGGGCAGGCCGCCACGGATCTTCTTGAGAAGCTCCAGCCCGTGCATCTTCGGCATCCGATAGTCCGAAATGATGCAGTCGAAAGACTGGGTCGCGTTCGTGAGGGTCGAGATCGCATCCATCCCGTCGGTCGCCGTTTCCACATGGCTGCATCCGATATTGACCAAGGCCTGCCGGATCAGATTCCGGCTGAACATCTCGTCGTCGACCACCATGGCCCGGATATCCCGAAAATCGAAACCGCCAAAGCGCGTACTTCTGATCATTCTTTCGGTCCTACAACGCGTTGATGAAGGAGAGTGTCGCCTTGCTTTCCGCCTCGACCCGCGGCCACAGGGAGCGGGCCGTCGGCCCGTCTCCTTCTTTCGCCGCGGTTTCGAGGTCTTTCAGGAGATCGGACAGGATCGTGGCCCCCGCATTGGCGGCCGCCCCCTTGGCGCTGTGGCTGATCTCCCGCAAGGCCGTCAGGTCGTTGTTGGCCAGGGCGTCCGCCATCCCGGCCCACAGCGATACATAGGAGTCTTCGAAACCCTTCAGGAGTTCCGTCAGAAACGCCCGGTCGCTGTCGCCAAGGATATCGGCCAGGACCTGGAAGTCGATCGGATCGCTCCGGGGCGCCGTGGTTTCCTCGGCGACCGGCGCTGGCGCCGGCGCGATCCCGGCGGCCTGCAGCGAGAGCCGGGGCTCCGACGGATGGGAGCTCAACCAGCGCAGGATCATCGCCGACAGCCGGGTGAGGGTGACCGGTTTCGCCATATAGTCGTCCATGCCCGCCGCCAAACACCGCTCGGCGTCGCCGACGGTGGCGTTGGCGGTCAGGGCGACGACGGGGGTCCGCCGGGCCTGGTCCGTTTCCCGTTCCCAGTCGCGGAAACGTTCCGTGAATTCATAGCCGTCCATGACCGGCATGGAGCAGTCGACGATGACCATGGAGAAACGCCCGGTGACCGCCTTGGCGAGGCCCCGTTCGCCATTCTCCGCCGTCTCGAAGTCCAGCCCCAGGCTCTCGACCTGGCGGCTGGCGATGGTGCGGTTCATCTCCAGATCGTCGATCAGCAGGACCGGTCTGTCCGCCATCGCCGCGTCGATCGCGTCCCGCAGGCTCTCCACTGTTGGATCCATGGGGGCGGCGCCATCCAGCTCGGTCGCCCCCATAGTCGCCGACATGATGTAGCCGGCAAGCGATTTCCGGGCGTTCTCAAGTTTCAGCAGATGCGTGTAGCCGCGACGGAAGGCCCGCTGGCGGGCGTGGAAGTCGTCCTGGTCGGCGACGAGGAAGCGGATCGGCGGCAGCGCCTCGGTGAAATGGCAGGAGATGTCCACGCCCTGGTCGAGCGTGTCGGAGATCGCGATCATCAGGTCCATATTGCACGGAGGATGTGCAAGGTCCTCCGCGCTGTCCATCCGTCTGACGGTCATCCCGGACCGTTCCAGATCGCGGAGTAGGCCCTCCTGACCTTCGGCTTCGAGCCGCACGCCCGCGAAACCCGACATCGCGAAATCCCCCTCGATGCGCGGGACCGGATTGTCGCCGAGGGGCAGCAGGAACCAGAAGACAGCGCCGTTGTCGCTTTCCCCGATGCAGTCGATGTGTCCGCCCATCAGTTCGGTCAGGCGCTTGGAGATCGCGAGCCCCAATCCGGTGCCCCCGAACCGTCTGGTGGTCGAGGCGTCCGCCTGGGCGAACTCGTTGAATAGATCCGGCGCCTTTTCGGCATCGAAGCCGACTCCCGTGTCCGTCACCATAAAGCGGGCCGCGGGGCCGATGACCGGGTCCTCCACCGGGTCGACGGCAATGTGGATCAGGCCGTCCTGGGCGAATTTGATGGCGTTCCCGGTGATGTTCATCAGAACCTGTTTCAGCCGAAGCGGGTCGGCCGGGACGGTCGACGGCAAATCCGGTGCGACCTGAACGGCGATCCTGCAGCCCCGCTCCGTCGCCCGGGGGGAGAGCAGCGAGACGACCTCCAGGATCGACCGAAGGATCTCAACGTCCACCATGTTGATATCCAGCCGCCCGGCCTCGATTTTCGAGAAGTCCAGAACGTCGCCGATGATGCCGATCAGCGCGTCGGCCGCGACGGAGGCGCTTTTTACGCAATGCTCCTGATTTTCGTCGAGCTTACTGAGTTGCAGCAGTTCGAGGAACCCGGAGATCCCGCTGAGCGGGGTGCGGATCTCGTGGCTCATATTGGCGAGAAACTGACTCTTCACCCGGGTCGCGGCCTCCGCCTGGTCGCGGGCGAGCCGGATCTCGTCCGCCGCCCGGATCGATTCCGTCACATCCGTCGAGGTGACGACGAAGCCGCCGGTCATGATCGGCACGCTGAGGACGTCCAGGACCATTCCGTTCGGCCGACGGACCTCGCGCCGGACGATGTCCGTTGTCCGGCGTTCGATCTGCAGGTCTTCAAGCCCTTTCTCCCAGTCGTCGCCAAAATCCCGTTTCCGAAAGTCTGCGATCAGTTCCATGTAGCCGCGGGGCCGGTCGAAATAGCCGGGTGGCGCATCGAAGTGCTCGCGGTAGCGCTCGTTGTGGGCGATGACCATGCCGTTGGCGTCCACAACGATCAGGCCCTGCCCCATGCTTTGTAGCGTCACCTCCAGCAGGCGATTCTGCTCCAGGGCGCGCCGTTCCGCCTCTTTCAGCTCGGTGATGTCCTGGAAGGTCCGAACCTCCAGGCCGTTGGGCATCGGCTGCCTGACGGCGAGGAGAATGCGGCCGCGATGGTCGGGGCGTTCATAGGAAAGCCGCTCTACCGGGCGGCCTTCCGCCCGGCGGGATTCCCAATCCGCCAATTTCGCCGCCGTTTCCGTGTCGACGCTCCGCCATCCCGACTGTTGGTCGTGATAGGCGCTGAGATCATGGCTCGAGGTGTTCAGGACATAAAGGTCCCGAGGCACGTCGAGGATCTCGCTCAGCCGGTCGTTGAAGAGGAGGATATTGTCCTTGGCATCGCGCACGATGATGCCCTGATCGATGTTGGCGAGGGTCGTTTCCAGAAGTTCGGCCTTTTCAGCAGCGTCCTGCCGAGCCTTCTTCTGATCCGAGATGTCGTGATACCAGGCGATGAAGGCGGGCTTTCCAGCGAACTCGAAAGGGGCGTGGCTCACCTGGCACCACCATTCCTCATCGGTGTCGCGGCGAAGCATCAAGACTTCCCGGCGCAGCATGCCGGGCGCGTTGTCGGCCTTGTCGCGGAGGCCCGTATAGTCCGATGACCGGGCGAAGAACTCGGTGGTGCAGAGCCCGACGGCCGACCCGGCGGGATCGACGCCGAAAAGACTGTCAAACTGTGGATTGGTGTAGAGAAGCTGACCGTCGAGGGCCGCGATGCTGATGCCGCCCGGATTGGTCTTCAGGATCGCTTCGATCTGGTTCTGCCGCTCCCGCTCCCGGCTCTGAGCCGCTTCGGTTTGCAACAACAGATCGTCGACGGTGTATTTGTCCTGGATGAGGGTTCGGATCCCGGCCGACTGGGCTTTGCCGTAGCGGATCATCATAACGATGAAGAAGGCGAACAAGGCGCCGATGACGTAATAGTCGGGTTCGGCGATCAGGGCGCATTTGACGACCACCGGACCGCACATGCACACCACGAAGATGGAGAACCCTCGCCCGAAACTGGAGGAGGAGCCCAGCGCGCCCCCGGTGACACCGACGACGATGATCATCAGATAGACGCTCAAGGTCGGGTAGACCGGATCGAAGAACAAGGTCGGCAGGAGGCCCCATAGGGCGCCGTAGAACGCCATCATCACGGTGAAAAGCCGGCTCCAGCGGGTAACACCGTCGGGTCGGTCGATGGTCGATTTGAACCGTCGGTTAATGCCGAGCCGGGCGAGATAGGTGACCACCAGGACGCCGTACCAGCCCATCAGGAAACCATTGTCGGCGTGCCCCCAGAACAGGGCGACGGCACCCAGTCCGACGAGGATGGCGCCGAGAATCGCCGTCGGAGAATTGTCGACGAAGGTACGGAGTTGCTCCTTGGCGATCCGCTCGTCCAGTTGGACGTCCGCCCCCGTCCCAAACCGTTCCATGCCGTTCATGCGACTCCCCAAACCGTTCGGTTAACTTAGAACAACAGGAAATGCGGCTCCAAAGGCTTTCGTCTCGGCTAGACGTCCGGTTAGGTGCGGTTTCTCTTCGTCGGATAAGGGCGCGGCATCTGGTCTCCGCAGGTGAGGTGCTCAATAATCGCGCTTCTCCGAACGCTTACACTCGATAGATTGCGGGTATGGTCGACCTGTCGATATCCCGCTGGAAAGAGATTCTCACCGCGTTGACCGCCGGGGGCCTGTGCCACGGCCTGTTCGCGCTCGGCGCCGGGTCGATGGTGATCGGCATGTTCTTCGGCATGACACTGGGGCAGGGGACGGTTCCCTGGCCCTATGCGGGTCTCGTCAATGCCCTGTTGTTGCTGCAATTCCCACTGCTGCATTCCCTGTTGCTGACCGGGCCGGGCCGCAGGCTTGTGGCGCGTCTCGCGCCTGGACCCCATGGCGGGACCTTGGCCACGACGACCTATTCGACCATCGCCGCGATCCAGCTATTCCTGCTGTTCGTCCTGTGGACGCCGTCCGGGATCGTCTGGGGACGGGCGGAGGGCTGGTCGCTCTATGGCATCGCCGCCGGCTATGCGGGGGCCTGGGCCCTGTTGGGCAAGGCTATCCTCGATTCCGGCTGGCAGCTTCAGACCGGTGCCCTGGGGTGGCTGGCGTTGCTCTTGGGACGGAAGCCCGTCTATCCCGACATGCCGACCCGGGGCCTGTTCCGCCATACGCGCCAGCCGATCTATGTCTCCTTCGCGCTCACGCCCTGGTTCACCATGGTCTGGACACCGGACCAGCTCGCCGTGGCGATCGTGTTTACCGCGTTCTGCGTCTTCGCGCCGAAATTCAAGGAACGGCGATTCCTGGCGGCCTATGGTGAGCGGTTCCGGGCCTACCGCCGGCAGGTTCCCTACTGGCTTCCGCGCCTGACGCCCGCGGCGGTCGGCCGGAAAGCGCCCGATCAGACCAAATTGTCGCATTCCCGGTCCACGACCGACGGCTCCGCGTAACCCTTTACAAAGAGCTAATGGAGAGCGAGATGAACCTGTCCTCCCCCCGCGGGCGTTTGTTGCTGGTCGATGACGAGCGGACCTATCGCGTGCGCCTGGAGCGCGCTTTGGAACAGCGCGGTTTCGAATGCGTTTCGGCCGACAGCTTCGAAGAGGGCTGGTCGACCGCCCACAGCTTCCTGCCCGACTATGCGGTGCTGGACCTGAAACTGGGCGACGGAGACGGCCTGAAGCTGGCCACCCAGATCCGATCCTTCCGGCCGAATTGCCGCATCCTGATCGTTACCGGCTTCGGCAACATCGCCAGCGCCGTGGCGGCGGTGAAACTGGGCGCGGTCGACTATCTCGCGAAGCCGGCCAACGCCGATCAAATCGTCGATGCGCTGTTGGCCAACGATCCCGCGCAACCCGACGTGCCCGAGAACCCGATGCCGGCCGACCGTATCCGTTGGGAGCACATTCAGCGGGTCTATAACCAGTGCGGCGGAAACGTGTCGGCGACGGCGCGGACGCTGAACATGCATCGCCGGACGTTGCAGCGCATTCTCGGCAAGCGTGCGCCGCTCGAGCAGGTCAGCTAAAGGCCCGCGCGCCGGCGCCGACCGACCGATCCTCGGCGCGAGAGCCCAACCCTATGGCATTTTTCGCCACGATAGCGGCATCTGTTCTGATCCTTGCGGCGGGAACGGCGGTGTTCTTTCCATACCCGCCGTTCGCCCCGCGTGGACGCGCGTTCCTATTCTTGATGGCGTTCTGCGCCGTCGGGTTCGCTATCCCTCTTCTCGCCTAGCCGCCCTTATCGTCTCACGTCTCCGTCCAACCGCCGGGATCGGCTTTCCCACCATCGTGCCATCACGTTCGCCGTAACAGCGGCTTGACAGTCGGGCCGTCCTCGCGGACCCTATCGGTGCCTCGGTTCCTGTCTGACTTCGGTCGGGCAGGATGAAAAGGGAACATGGAAAGGCGTCGAGACGCGCCCCAACCATGGCTGCCCCCGCAACTGTGTGCGGCGAGCGGACTTCCAAACAAACCACTGGCCCGTCTTTCGGGAGGGCTGGGAAGGTGGAAGACCCCGCGACGACCCGCGAGCCAGGAGACCTGCCGGCGCACCATCACCCACTCATTGTGCGGGGCGCGCAGTGGGGCGGATAAACCGCAGCGGTGATGTCAATCGCCGTCTGTGGGCAGGGTCGTCCTCCCCGGACATTGATGTCGACGCCGGCGCCATGCCGGCCGAAAATGGGTGGGGACCCGATGAATAAAACAATCGTCCTGGCGGCGGCCATGCCGCTTTCCGTCTTATCCGCGACCTTTTTCACAATCGCGTCCGCCGAGGCTCAGCAGGAGGTCGCGACCGTACCCGGCATCGTCGTTTCGGGCGGGCTGACGCCGGTGCCGGTCAAGGAATACGGCCGTGCCTTCTCCGTGATCACCGCCGCGGACATCGAACGCCGTCAGTTCATCTATGCGACCGATGCCCTGCGCGCGCTGCCGGGTGTTTCCGTCAACCGCGCCGGCGCTTTGGGCGGCCTGACCCAGGTCCGAATCCGAGGGGCCGAGGGCAACCACACACTGGTTCTGATCGACGGGGTCGAAGTGTCGGCGCCCGAGCAGGGCGAGTTCGACTTCGCGAGCCTCTTGGCCAGCGACATCGAGCGGATCGAGGTCTTGCGCGGCCCGCAATCGGCGCTTTATGGCTCCAACGCGTTGGGGGGCGTCATTTCGATCACCACCAAGAGTGCGACGAAAGACGGGCTGGAAGTCGGTGCCGAGGCCGAAGGGGGCACGGACGAAACCGGAGCGGGGCAAGTCTATGGCCGGGCCAAGGATGACGCAGGCTCGATCTCTTTCTCGGCCTCTTTCCGGCGCAATGGCGGGTTCGACGTTTCCGGCGATCCGGACGGGGAGGACGACGAGGATCGGAATCTCACCCTCAATGGCAAGGGGGCGTACGACCTCACGGGCTGGCTGACGGTTGGTGCCACGCTCCGCTTTACGGACCGGGACTCCGATTTCGACCGGTTCAATTTCGGCGCCGCCGATCGGGACGGCCTGATCACGGATAGGGATGATGGTCTCGAGGCCCGGGATCTCATCGGGTCGGCCTATGCCACGGCGGATATGTTGGGTGGTAAGCTCGCCCACCGTCTTCAGGTCAACCACAACCGCAACGACGTGGAGGCTCGGACGGCGGGCGCCCAATCCTCCGACAGCACTGGGACGCGGACGGCGGTCAAATATCAGGGCACGGTGGCCCTCGATGCGGAGACGTTGTCGGCCGCCGACCATAGCCTGACCCTGGCCGCCGAATGGGAGCGGGAGACCTTCGAGAACAACGATGCCCGCTTCGTGTTCGATCCGTCCCAACTCGACGAGCAGGAGCGGACGCTCCATGGCCTGATCGCCGACTACCAGGGCACCTTCCTCGATCGCTTCAATCTACAGGCGGGCCTGCGGCACGACTTCAACGACGACTTCGAGGACGCCACCACCTTTAGCCTCGGGGCGTCCTATATCCTCGACGGGACCGGCACCCGGTTCCACGCCTCCGGCGGAAGGGCGGTCCAGAACCCGACGCTGATCGACCAGTTCGGGTTCATCCCGGGGACCTTCCAGGGCAACCCTGATCTGGAGCCGGAGGAGAGTATCGGCTGGGATGTCGGTATCGAACAGCCTTTCTTCGATGACCGGGTCTTGGTCGATGTGACCTATTTCCGGCAGACCCTCGACAACGAGATCGTCACCGTCTTCCCGCCGCCGGACTTCATCGCGTTCACCGAGAACCAGGACGGTGAGAGCAAGCGCCAGGGCGTCGAAGTCTCGGTCAGCGCCAATCCAATCCGCGGCTTGAACGTCAACCTGGCCTATACCTATCTCGACGCGGAAGATGTCGACGGGCAGGTGGAAATCCGCCGGCCCAAGCACGAGGTCGGCGCGGATGTGAGCTACCGCTTCCTCGGCGGCAAGGCGACTGTCACCGTCGACGGACGCTATGTCGCCGGCAATTTCGACAACGACTTCACCTCGCCCTTTGTCTCCGGCAAGCGTGTCGCGCTCGACGACTATGTGCTGGCCAACGTCCTCGCCTCCTACAAGGTCATGGATACCGTCGAACTCTATGGCCGGGTTCAAAACCTGTTCGATACGGACTATGAGGAGCAGTATGGCTATGACAGCCAGGGAATCGTCGGCTTTCTCGGGGTGAAGGCGAGATGGTAAGCCGTTTGCGGCAATTCGGGTCTCTGCTCGCTCTTTTTTTGGCGGTCGGCTTTGTGTCGGCCGCCATTGTGACGGTGGCCGGGACCGCGCGGGCGGATGCCGTGCCGCAGCGGGTCGTCTCGATGAATGTCTGTACCGACCAACTCGCCATGCTGCTGGCCGGCGAGGGGCAGCTTCACTCTGTCTCCTTCCTGGCGACCGATCCCAGCGCCTCGGCGATGCCCATCCGGGCGGAGGCCTTTCCCCCCAATCGGGCGCGGGCGGAAGAGATCTACCTGATGAAGCCGGATCTGGTGGTGACCGGCAGCTTCGGCAACCGAGACACCGTCCAGATGCTGCGTCGCCTCGGGATCCGCGTCGAGACCTTCCCGCTGGCCAACAGCTTCGACGATATCCGGATGAATCTGCGCCGTATGGGTGCGCTATTGGGCAGGGAGGCCCGGGCCGAGCGGGTCATCGCCGTGTTCGACCGGGATTTGGCCGGTCTGCGTGTCGACGGCGACGGGGTTGCGCCCAAGGCGGCGCTTTACTACGCCAATAAATACACCTCGGGCCACCACAGCATGGCCGACACCATCGTCGAGGCCGCCGGGCTTCACAATATCGGCGGCGATTTCGGCATTCGGGGCATGGGGCAATTGCCTCTGGAGGCCCTGATCATGGCTGCTCCCGATATGCTGATCCGAAGCCGCGACTACCGCGCCCCCGCACTGGCGTTCGAGGTGCTCGACCATCCGAGCCTGCGCAAGGTGACCGACGAGACCGGGGAGCCTGTCTTCGTCGGCGCTCGGTGGAACTGCGGCACGCCGGCCGTCTTGGTAGCCGTCGAGCGTTTGATCGAGGCGAAACTGCGGTTGGGATCCCCGCGCGCGCCCTATCGGGAGACGGCGTCCCTCCGGCGGAGGGACTGAGGTGGGCGAGACCGACGGCCGTGGCTTCGTCCTGCTTTGTGCCGGGCTCGGCTTTATGGTCGTTCTGTTGTTCCTTATCTCGTTGTTGGTCGGTCCGGCGTCCCTTCCGCCGATGGAGAGTCTTCGTGCCTTGTTGGCCGGGGAGGGGGATGCGACGGCGATCGTCATGCGGGAGATCAGGCTGCCGCGCTCGATCCTGGCCCTGATGATCGGGGCCACCCTCGGTTTGTCGGGTGCGGCGTTGCAAGGCTACCTGCGCAACCCCCTGGCCGAGCCCGGCCTGATCGGGGTGAGCGCCTCCGCCGCCCTGGGCGCGGTGCTCGCGATCTATACCGGCCTGTCGCTGTTGTTTCCCCTGGCCCTGCCACTGATGGCGCTGGGCGGTGCGCTCGCGGGTGTCCTGATCGTCCAGGCCCTGGCGGGCGGCTATAGCGGCACGATCACGCTCATCCTGGCGGGTGTCGCCGTCACCAGCCTGGCCAGCGCCATGACCTCGCTCGCCCTCAATCTCTCGCCCAATCCCTTTGCGGCGTTGGAGATCGTCTTCTGGCTCCTGGGCTCGCTCTCCGACCGTTCCTTTGTCCATGTCCAGCTGGCGGCCCCCTTCATGCTGATCGGCTGGGTCCTGCTGGCAGGATTGGGCCGCAGCCTCGATGCGCTGACACTGGGAGAGGACGCGGCGGCCAGCCTCGGCGTTTCAATCGCGCGGACCAAGCTCTTGGCCGTGGTCGGAACGGCGCTCTCGGTCGGGGCGGCGGTCGCTGTGGCCGGCGCGATCGGCTTCGTGGGACTCGTCGTGCCGCATATCCTGCGGCCCCTCGTCGGAAACCGGCCCTCCCGGCTGCTGCTGGCCTCGGCCCTGGGCGGGGCGGCCATGCTGCTTGCCGCCGATATCGGTGTGCGGGTGATCGCGCCGGGCCAGGACCTGAAGCTCGGGGTGCTCACCGCCGTCGTCGGAGCACCCTTCTTCCTCTGGCTCGTTCTCCAGACCAGGCGGCAGATGCCATGACCGCGCTTCTCGCCCTTTCCGATCTCAGGGTATCGCTCGGAGGCCGAGCCGTCCTGAGGGGGCTGTCGCTCACAGTCTCCAAAGGCGAGGTGGTCGGCGTGATCGGCCCGAACGGGGCCGGCAAGTCTACCCTGCTGCGCGCCGCCATGGGCCTGATCCCGGTTCAGGGGCAACGCCTGCTGGGTGGCGATCCGGTTCAGGCCCTTCCCGCCGGGGAGCGGGCGTTGCGCGCGGCCTTCCTGCCCCAGGACCGGGATATCGCCTGGGCGATGACCGTGGCCGCGGTGGTCGGTCTCGGACGATTGCCCCATCAGGCGGTCCGCCGCACGACCGTGGCGGAGGACCGGAAGGCCGTGGACAGGGCGCTCACCCGCATGGACCTCGACGCGCTGCGGGACCGGTCGGTGCGGGAACTCTCCGGCGGGGAACGGGCGCGGACCCTGATCGCCCGGATGCTGGCCCAGGAAGCACCGCTGCTGGTGGCCGACGAGCCGACCGCCGGTCTCGATCCGGCGCACCAGATCATCGCCATGGAGACCTTCGCCGGGCTGGCGCGGGACGGCCGATCCGTTGTCGTCTCGCTGCACGATCTCGGGCTGGCGGCGCGATGGTGCGATCGTCTCGTCCTCATGCAGGACGGTGCCGTGGTCGCCTCCGGCATCCCCTCCGAGGTGCTGAAGGCGGATCTCTTGCGGCGGGTCTACGGCATCGAGGCCTTCATCCAGCAGGGGCCGGGCGGTCTGATTGTCCAGCCGACGGGGATCGCGGGCTGACGAGGGACGGAGCGATCGTCGGGATTGTGAATGCCGGAAAAGCGTGAGACTGTCCCCGCGCTGCGGTGCAACAACGGGCCTGTCGCGATGTCGATCAAAGCTTCGATCTATCACCTGACCCATTACCGGTACGACCGTCCGGTGGTTCTCTCTCCCCAGATCATCCGGCTGCGTCCCGCCGCCCATTCCCGGACCCGGATCCTGTCCTATTCCCAGAAGGTCGCGCCCGACGGTCACTTCGTGAACCATCAACAGGACCCCTATGGCAACTGGATGACCCGCTATGTCTTTCCGGAGCCGGTCCGCGAACTGAAGATCGAGGTCGATCTGGTCGCCGACATGACGGTCTATAATCCCTTCGACTTCTTCGTCGAGGAGGAGGCGGAATACTGGCCGTTTCATTATGCCGACGATCTCCGGGAAGATCTCGAGATCTACCGCCGGACCGATCCGGTCGGTCCGCATCTCCAGGCCTTCCTGGACGCGACCCCGCGCGACCGGGTGCGTAGCGTCGATTTCGTCGTGGCGCTCAACGCCCGCGTCGCCGAGGCGGTCGGCTATGTCATCCGCATGGAGCCGGGTGTCCAGACGCCGGAGGAGACCTTCGAGGCGGGTACCGGGTCCTGCCGCGATTCGAGCTGGCTGCTGGTCCAGGCCATGCGCCATTTCGGCTTCGCCGCCCGGTTCGTCTCCGGCTATCTCATCCAGCTCAAGCCTGACCTGAAGGCCCTCGACGGCCCATCCGGGACCGATGTGGACTTCACCGACCTGCATGCCTGGGCCGAGGTGTATCTGCCCGGCGCGGGCTGGATCGGGCTAGACCCGACCTCCGGCCTGTTGACCGGCGAAAGCCATATCCCGCTGGCGGCCACACCCCATTACAAGAACGCGGCCCCGATCTCCGGCCTCGCGAGTCCGGCGGAGGTCACCTTCGACTTCGATATGAAGGTCGACCGGGTCGCCGAGCATCCGCGCATCACCAAACCCTTCTCCGACGAGGCCTGGACCGCCCTCAACGCTCTCGGCGAAGAGGTCGACGGCGTGCTGGCGCGGGAGGATGTCCGCCTCACCATGGGCGGCGAGCCGACCTTCGTCTCGATCGACGATTTCGAGGCACCGGAATGGAATTCGGAAGCGACCGGCCCAACCAAGCGAGCTCTGGCCGACCGGCTGATCCGGCGGCTGCGGACCAAATTCGCGCCGGAGGGGTTCCTCCATTATGGCCAGGGCAAATGGTATCCGGGCGAAACCCTGCCGCGCTGGACCTTCTCCCTTTATTGGCGGCGGGACGGCAAGCCGATCTGGAAGAACCCGGACCTGATCGCCGGTGAGCGTGTCGCGGAACAATCCGCTTCCGTGGGCAAGGGGGAGGCGGAGCGGATGCTCACCGCCATCGCCGGTCATCTGGGCATCGAGGGGGAGAATGTGATCCCGGCCTATGAGGATCCCGCGGAATGGATCCTGAAGGAGGCCAAGCTGCCGGACAATGTGACGCCGGAGAATTCCAAGCTGGAGGACCCGGAGGAGCGGACGCGCATCGCCCAGGTGTTTGAACGGGGACTGAGCGAGCCCGTGGGCTATGTCCTGCCGGTCCAGCGCTGGCAGTCCAAGGCGACCGGTCCGCGTTGGGTCTCGGAACGCTGGCGTCTGAGGCGCAATCACATGTTCCTGGTGCCGGGCGACAGCGCCATGGGCTACCGCCTGCCGCTCTCCGGTCTGCCCCATATCCCGCCCGCCAGCTACCCCTATATCTATCCGGCCGACCCGGTGGAGCAGAGCGGGACGCTACCGGATTTCGATCTGACCACGGTTCAGGACGGATCGTCGAAATCGGGCCACAACCCGGAACGGCCTCCGGCCCAGGGCTCGGCCGGGCAGCATCGCGCCCAATTCATCGCCGATTCGCCGCAGCAGCGGCAGAACCCCCAGAGCTTCGTGGAGGTCGACGGCTTCGTCCGCACGGCGATCGCGGTGGAGCCGAGGGACGGCAAGCTGTGTGTCTTCATGCCGCCGATCGAGCGGGTGGAGGACTATCTCGAACTCCTGGCGGTGGCCGAGGCGGCTGCGGAAGAGGTCGGGCTGCCGGTTCATATCGAAGGCTACGCCCCGCCCCAGGATTCCCGGCTCAACGTTATCCGCGTCGCCCCCGATCCTGGCGTGATCGAGGTCAACATTCATCCCGCCACATCCTGGAAGGACTGCGTCTTTACCACCGAGACGCTGTATGAGGAGGCACGGCAAACCCGCCTCGGCGCCGACAAGTTCATGATCGACGGCAAACATACCGGGACCGGTGGTGGCAATCACGTCGTCGTCGGCGGGGCGGTCCCCGACGACAGCCCCTTCCTGCGCCGCCCCGATCTCTTGAAGAGCATCATCCTCCATTGGCAGCGCCATCCGAGCCTGTCCTATTTCTTCTCCGGTCTGTTCATCGGCCCGACAAGCCAGGCGCCCCGCATCGACGAGGCCCGGCATGACGGCCTCTATGAGATGGAGACCGCCTTCGCCCAGATCCCGAAGCCGGGAGAGGGGGCGGCGCCCTCGCCTTGGCTGGTCGACCGGCTGTTGCGGAATATGCTGGTCGACGTCACCGGCAACACCCACCGGGCCGAGATCTGCATCGACAAGCTGTTCTCCCCGGACGGACCGACGGGCCGCCTGGGACTCGTCGAGTTCCGCGGCTTCGAGATGCCGCCCAACGCCCGCATGAGCCTTGCCCAGCAGCTCTTGATCCGGGGTCTGGTCGCCCGCCTATGGCAGGCACCGTTGGATGGCAATCTCGTGCGGTGGGGAACCGTGCTGCATGACCGTTTCATGCTGCCCCATTATCTCTGGGAGGACTTTCTCGAGGTCCTGCGCGATCTTTCGGATCACGGCTTCCCCTTCCGGCCGGAATGGTATGAGGCCCAGGCGGAATTCCGCTTTCCGTTCTGTGGCGAGGTCGACTACGAGGGGATGAAGCTGGAGATCCGGCAGGCCCTGGAACCCTGGCATGTCCTGGGCGAGACCGGGGCGATCGGCGGGACGGTCCGCTATACGGACAGCTCCACGGAACGGGTCCAGGTCAAGCTGACGGCGACCGACCCCGACCGCTATATGGTGACCTGCAATCGTCGGTCGGTGCCGTTGCGCCGGACCGGAACGTCAGGGGTTTCGGTCGCCGGCGTACGCTACAAGGCCTGGCAGCCGGGCCTGGCGCTGCATCCGGTCATCCCGGTCCATGCGCCGCTCACCTTCGACATCTTCGACCGCTGGTCCAACCGGGCGCTCGGGGGCTGCGTCTATCACGTGGCGCATCCCGGCGGCCGCAACTACGAGACCTTCCCGGTCAATGCGAACGAGGCCGAAGCAAGACGGCTGGCGCGTTTCGAGGCGACGGGTCATACTCCGGGCGCGTATGAGGCTGTGGCCGAGCCGCCCCATCCGGAGTTCCCGATGACCCTGGATATGCGGCGGCCGGCGGGGGTTTGAGGGGGAGCTTTATTTGGTCGCACGACGCCAGCGTCCGACGGAGGATACGGAGAGCTACACCGCCGGCTATCGGCCGATTCCCGGGGTGGCGGACGAGCTGTTGGACGACCGGGGTGTGGTCCGGCCGGCCTGGCGCACCTTCATCCGCAATCTCGATCGGCTGAACGAGGCGGAAATCGCCCGCTACTTCGCTCGGGGCGACCAGTATCTCCGCGATGCCGGGGTGTTCTTCCGGCAGTATGCGCCGGAGGGCTCGAAGGAACGCGCCTGGCCGCTCAGCCATGTGCCTGTGATCCTCGACGAGGAGGAGTGGCGGGAACTGGGAGAAGGGCTGGTTCAGCGGGCCAATCTCCTGGAGCGGGTGGTGGCCGACCTTTATGGGCCGCGCACCCTGGTCCGCGACGGCTATCTGCCGGCCGCGTTGATCGCCGGGAGCCCGGAATGGCTGCGGCCGCTGGTCGGGATCGAGCCGCCCTCCGGCCATTTCCTGCATTTCCTCGCCTTCGATGTCGGGCGCGGGCCGGACGGCAAGTGGTGGGTCCTGAGCGACCGGACCCAAGCCCCGTCGGGCACCGGATTCGCGCTGGAGAACAGGGTCGCGACCTCGCGGGTGTTCCCGGACGCGTTCGGCCGCCGCAACGTGCTGCGTGTCGCGAGTTTCTTCCGGCGGTTCCGCGACCGGTTGACGGATCTCAGGGGGGATCCGGAGGACGGGGTGGCGATCCTCACCCCCGGCATCCTCAACGACAGCTATTTCGAGCACGCCTACATCGCCCGCTATCTCGGTTTCATGCTTCTCGAAGGCGAGGATCTGATCGTCGAGAAAGGCGCGGTCATGGTCCGCACGGTGGAAGGGCTGCGTCCGGTCAGCGTCCTCTGGCGGCGTCTCGACGCGGCCTTCGCCGACCCCTTGGAACTGAACGACGAATCCCAACTCGGCACACCCGGCCTGGTCGCCGCGGTGCGCAGCGGCCAGCTCACCATGGTCAACGCCCTTGGGACCGGCATCCTGGAGACCCGCGCGCTGCTCGCCTTCCTGCCGCGGATCGCGGAGGCGGTCCTGGGTGAACCGCTCGCCCTGCCGAACATCGCCACCTGGTGGTGCGGTCAGAAGGCGGAGCGGGATCATGTCCGGGAGAACCTGGACGATCTGGTGATCGGGCGGGCGCTGTCGACCCGGCCCCTGTTCGAGGCCAATCAGCTTGTCAGCAAGGAGGCCTATTTCGAAAAGGCGGGGGACGGGGCCAGCCGCTTCGACCGGGAGGGCGCACAGCTCGTCGGTCAGGAGGCGGTCAAGCTGTCGACCACACCGGTCTTCCTGGATGGACGCCTGCACCCCCGGCCGGTCAGTGTCCGGTTGTTCCTCGCCCGGTCGGAGGATGGCTGGCAGGTGATGCCGGGCGGATACGCACGGGTCGGGCGGACCCAGGACCCGAACGCGATCACCCTGCAGCGCGGCGGCTCGGTCGCCGATGTCTGGGTGGTGAGCGACCGTCCGGTCGACGCCGAGAGCATGCTGCCGGCCCCGGCGGCCCCCTATATCCGGGCCGAGCCGGGCATCCTGCCGAGCCGGGCGGCGGACAACCTCTATTGGCTGGGCCGCTATGTGGAGCGGGCGGAATTCGTCATGCGGTTGGTCCGGGCCTATAACGCGCGGCTGATCGAGACCATGTCCGCCGAAGGACCGCTGATGATCCTGCTCGCCCATCACCTGGAGGGCTTCGGGGTCGAGGTGGAGGAGGGCGTGCCGCAAGGCCTGCTCGATGTGATCGGGTCGGCGATCTACAGCGCCAGCCGGATCCGCGACCGTTTCTCCGTAGACGGCTGGACCGCGCTTAACGATCTGATGAAGAACGCCCAGGACATGCGGGAGCGGGTAGACCTCGGCGACGACGCGGCGAGCGCCATGGGCGTGCTGTTGCGCAAAATCACCGGTTTTTCCGGCTTGGTGCACGAGAACATGTACCGCTTCAACGGCTGGCGTTTCCTGAGCGTCGGGCGGGGACAGGAACGAATCATCTGCACCACGACGGTGCTCGCCCGTTTCGCGGACCCGAAGGCGCCCGATGGCGGTCTCGACCTGGCCGTCGACGCCGGGGATAGCGCCATGTCCCATCGCCAGCGCTATTCGGTCGCCACCAATCGGGGCACCGTGATCGATCTCCTGGCCCTCGACAGCCTCAACCCGCGCTCGATCCTCTATCAGCTCAGCGAGATCAAGACCTTGGTCTCGGACCTTCCCGGGGCGGAGGTGCGGGGACAGCTCTCGCCGCTGAGCCGGGCGGTGCTGCAGGCCCACACCAATCTCGCCATCGAGACGCCGATGACGCTGACCACCGGCAAGCTGATCGCCTGCCGCGACGAGGTGATGGCGTTTTCGGATACCCTCACCGACTCCTATCTTCGGTGACCGGCATGCTCTACGACATCACCGCCGAGATCGCCTATGACTACGACGCCGCCGCCAGCTCCGGCCGGCATGTGGTGCGGCTCATCCCGGCGGATATCCCCGGTGAGCAGCGCACGGTGGTTCAGCGCCTTTCGATCTCGCCGAGGGCGGCCGAACAGGTGACGCAGACCGACTTCTTCGGCAATCGGGCGGTCGATGTGCGCCATGAGGGAGCGCACGATCATCTTGCCTTCCGGGTCAAGGCCCGGGTCGAGAGGCTGGCTCTTCCTCCCACATTCGACGTTTCGGCCCGATTGAAGGATCTGGCCGGCGAGATCGCCCAGATCCGCAGTCTCGACGCGGAGTCGCCGCATCATTTCCTCGCTTCATCCCCCCGCGTCGCCGACGAGCCGGCGATCACCGCCTATGCCAAGGAGCAGATCAGCCCCCGCATGACGGCGTTGGAGGCGGTGCGCACGCTGGGCAGGGCGCTGCACCGGGACATGCGGTTCGACGCGGAGGCGACCACGGTCGACACGCCGCCGGCCGAAGCCTTCGAGCGCCGGCACGGGGTGTGCCAGGACTTCACCCACATCATGATCGGTGGACTGCGCGGGATCGGGGTCCCGGCGGCCTATGTCAGCGGCTATCTGCGCACCATTCCGCCCGAGGGCAAGGAGCGGCTGGAGGGCGCCGATGCCATGCATGCCTGGGTTCGGGCCTGGTGCGGGGTGGACGGCGGCTGGGTCGAATACGATCCGACCAACGCGTTGATGGTCGGCGCCGATCACATCGTCGTCGGCCATGGCCGCGACTATGCCGATGTCTCTCCGGTGAAGGGCATTCTGAAGTCCTCCGGATCCCAGAAAAGCAGTCAGGCCGTCGATGTCGTGCCGGTCGAAGGCCAGCGGGACCAAGGCTAGCGCTTGAAAGCGGGAATGGCGGTCCATTTCACTTTTGTGGTCAACGCGATGTTGGTCAGGACGAGGAGGGCGGTCGCCCGATGGGATTTGTTCTAGAAGCAACGCTGTTCCTCATCGCGGCCGTGATCGCGGTGCCTCTGTTCCGCTGGCTGGGGCTCGGGTCGGTTCTCGGCTATCTCGGGGCCGGCATCGTCATCGGCCCGGCGGTGCTCGGACTGGTCGGGGATGTGGAGCACATTCTGCATTTCTCGGAAATCGGCGTGGTGATGTTGCTGTTCATCATCGGCCTGGAACTGCATCCGAGCCGTCTGTGGGCGATGCGCAAGTCCATCTTCGGTCTGGGCGGTGGGCAGATCGCCCTGACCACCTTCTTCCTGGGCGGTGCCGGTTACCTTCTGGGCCTCGGCGCCATGGAGGCGCTGGTCATCGGCCTGATCCTGTCGCTCTCCTCGACCGCCTTTGTGCTCCAGATCCTGGCCGAGCGGGGCGAACTGGCGAAAGCCCATGGACGGGCCGGGTTCAGCGTCTTGTTGATGCAGGACCTCGCGGTCATCCCCCTGCTGGCGTTGACGCCTTTGATGATCTCCGGCGGGCAAACCTCGATCGAATGGCTGTCCATCGGCCTGGCGATCCTCACGGTCGTGGCCGTCATCGTCGGCGGCCACTATCTCCTCAGTCCCTTCCTCCGGATCATTGTGCGGACCCGCAGCAGCGATCTCTTCACGGCGGCCGCGTTGTTGGTCGTCCTGGGGATTGCCGCGCTCATGGAAACGGCCGGTCTTTCCATGGCCCTGGGGGCCTTCCTGGCGGGCGTGCTGTTGGCCGATAGCGAATACCGCCATGCGCTCGAATCGACGATCGAGCCCTTCAAGGGCCTGTTGCTGGGGCTGTTCTTCATCGCCGTCGGCATGGGCGTCGATCTCAATCTGCTGGCCGCCGAACCGCTGGCGGTTCTCGGGTTGGTCGCCGGTCTGGTGATCCTGAAGGCGCTGGCCCTCGGGATCCTGGCGGTCTTGTTCGGTATCAAGCGCCAAAGCGCCTTCGCCTTCGCGGTCTATCTCGCCCAGGGCGGGGAGTTCGCCTTCGTTCTCTTCGCCGTGCTTCAGGGCAGCGGTGGGCTCGCCGGCGAGACCATCAGCCTGCTGACCCTCGTCGTCACCCTGTCCATGGTCGCCACTCCGTTGCTGGTGATGGCGTTCTCCAGCCTCGGACTGATGTCCGAACGGGCGGTGAAACCGGATGCGGACGAGGAGCCGATGGTTCCCGAGGGACGGGTGATCATCGCCGGCTTCGGGCGCTTCGGCCAGATCGTCGCCCGTCTGCTGCGGATGAAGAATGTGCCGTTCACGGCGCTGGAGAACGATCCCGATCAGCTCGCCACCGTGCGCCGGTTCGGCGGGGACGTGCATTATGGGAACGCGGCCAACCTCGATCTGCTGCGGGCCGCCGGTGTGGACAAGGCGGAGATTTTCGTCATCGCCTCCGACGAGCCCGATCAGGCGGTCGCGACGGCGGAATTGCTCCGCACCCATTTCCCGAAGGTCAAGATCTACGCCCGCGCCCGCAATCGGCAGGTCGCCCACCGGCTGTTGGCGCTGGGCGTGCATTTCGTGGAGCGGGAGACCTATGAGAGCTCGCTTAAGACCGCCGCCGCGGTCTATCGGGGGCTCGGTTTCTCTTCGACGCTTGCCGATCGGGCGGTCGCCGCCTTCCGCCGGCATGACGAGGCGCTGATGGACCGGCAGCTCGCCTTCTACGATGACGAGACCAAACTGATCGCCAGCGCCCAGGAAGCGGCGAAAGAGCTTGAGACTCTGCTGGAAGAGGACCAGGCTGCGTTGGAAGAGCGGCAAAGCTCCTCCAAACCAGCGGTTTCCTGACATGTTCTCCAGGCTGCGCGACGGCGCCGTCATCGGCGTACTTTGCATGGTCATGGCCAGCGCGTTGCTCGCCGTGACCACCCTGTTCGCCAAAGCACTCGGCCTCGACGGCATGCACCCGCTCCAGGTCAGTTCCGGGCGATTCCTGTTCGCGTTGCTGGCGCTCGGGGCGTTGGTCGCGGTTCGCCCGGGCCTGCGACCCGGCTGGACCGGAACCCGCTGGAGCGTTCATCTGATGCGGTCGGTGTGCGGCTGGCTCGGCGTGAGCTGCATGTTCGCGGCCGTCGCCCTGATGCCGCTCGCCGAGGCGACGGCCATCAGTTTCTTGAGCCCCATCGTCACCATGATCCTGGCCGTCATCGTGCTGCGGGAACTGTTCGGCTGGCGGAAGGGCGTGGCCGCGTCCCTGTCGCTCGCCGGCGCGATGGTGATCATCCAACCCGGCAGCGATGCGTTCCAGGTGGCCGCCCTGGTGGCGCTGGCCGCCGCCTGTTTCATGGGCGCGGAGGGCCTTTTCATCAAGAAACTGAGCGATAGCGAGCCGCCGCTTCGTATTCTCTTGATCAACAACGCGATCGGCGCGTCGATCGCCCTGTTTGCCGCCCTTTGGGTCTGGCAGGCGCCGAGTCCGCAGCAATGGGGCCTGATGGCGGCGTTGGGGATCACCATGGTGATCGCCCAGAGCTTCTTCATCCAATCGATGAAGCGGGCCCCGGCGACGGTGGTCATGCCCGCCTTCTACATGACGCTGCTGTTCGCCGCGGTCTACGACATCCTGTTCTTCGCGATTTGGCCGACCGAGACGGCGTGGATCGGGGCGGCCATGATCATCGCCGGTGCGTTGGTCGTCGCCTTCGCCGGCCGAAAAGCGGCTTAACCCGTCGGGTCAACCGTGATCGTCGGCATCCGGGAAGGGCAGGGCGGAGACCGGGTTGCCCTCGATCTCGGCCAGCAGCTTGCGGCGCATGGCCGAGGCGAAATCGGTGTAGTCCGTGATCCCGATCACGAAGGCGCCGGGACCGCCGATCACACCGACCCTGTAATAGCTCGCGAGATTGGGCTCCTCGTTGGCCACCGCGAGGCCGTTGACCGTAATACCCCGGTCCACCGCCTGGCGGACGATGAAGGGGGGCGACGTGCCCTCATTGGCGATGCCGTCTCCGGAAACGTCGATCACCTGCCGCGCCCCGAAATAGCCGTTGGCGTCGAGGGACTGCATGGCCTCGTGGATCGCGGCGCCGATGGCGGTCGCGCCGCCGCCGATTTCGCGCGGGAAGGTCTCGACCAGGGCGGCGTAGCCATAGGCGTCTGCCGCCGACACCAGCTTGAACCAGCCACCGGTCAGCCTTTGGCGCCCCATCCCGGACCATTGAAGCACCGCGACCGCGATGCCGCCCTCGGTCCGCTCGATCGCGTCGACCACTTTCTGGTCCCGGAACCCGGCGGCGATTCCGCGCATTTGCAGGCTGAACTCTTCGTCGCTCACCGAGGAGGAGACATCGACCGCCAGCACCAGTTCGACGGCGACCCGCTCGAGAGCCTTCGCGGACGGGGGCAACGAGGAGATCGCGGAAATCAGCGTGAGGACGGCTAGAACCGAGGGGAACCGCGTCATCGGATCGGTTCCTCCGAGGAAAAGACACGCTCGCATCCGGTCAGACACCAGACGGCCCGCGCGAGGGCGGGATCTTCGGCCAGGGGCGGGTCGTCCAGGGTCATGCGGTAAACGGTAAGCCCTTCGAGGACGCGCTGTACATAGTTTCGCGTCTCCGAGAACGGGATCAGTTCGATCCAGTCGATCACGTCGACATCGGGGCGGCGCGGATCGCCGAATTCCTGGATCCACTGTTCGACTCTGCCGGGGCCGGCGTTGTAGGCGGCGATGGCCATCGCATAGTGCCCGTCATAGCGTTCCAGCAGCCCCTGAAGATAGCCGCGCCCGAGACGGATGTTGTATTCCGGATCGGCCAGCAGCCGGGTCCGGCTGAACCCGAGCCCTTGGCGTTTCGCCTCTTGACGGGCGGTGGCCGGGAGGATCTGCATCAAGCCCCGCGCCCCGGCACCGCTGACCGCCCTCGGATCGAACAGGCTTTCCTGCCGGATGATGGCGTGGACCAGCGCGGGCTCCGGATTGCCGGGGTCGATGAGCCCGGAGACCGGGAACGCGTCTTCCAGGGAAACGATGCCGTCCGAGGCGGCCGACCGGGCGAGGGCGACGCTGAGGCCGGGCAAGCCGAGTTCGCGGGCATAGCGGATCGCCGCGATCCGATCACCCGCCTGATTGAGCCCGAGCCCAAGCGCCCGCATGAAATCCTCCGCCAAATCTCGCCGGTCGATCAGCGTCAGCATCGTCGCTCCGCGGCCCAACGGCCGCTTCAGAATGCCTGAGATTTGGGCCGGCGTCGGCTTCGGCCCGGCCTGGATCGGCGGGGTCCTGTTCAGGGTGTGGGCGGCCAGTTGTCCGTAGAAGGTCGTGCCATGCCGCGCCGCCCGCTCGTACCAGCCGACGGCCTCGCTTTCCAGGCCGGCGGCCTCGGCCGCCCGGCCGGCCCAATAGGCCGCCCGCGACCTGCTGATCGGGGTGCTCACCCCCTCGAAAAGCTGGATGAAATGACCCAGCGCCTGGTTCGGCTCCATGAGGAAGCGCAGCGCCGTCCATCCGGCGAGGAACTCGCCCTGGGCGAAGGGCAGACCGCTTTCGAAGCCATGACCCTTGGCGATGACATAGGCTTGGCTGACCGCCCCTTCGTGCAGGGCGTCGCGGACATGGAAATGACGCTCCCGCCAGAACGCCCGGATGGCCGCCCCGCTCTCGGCGTTGTTCCACAAAAGGTCCCGGGCCGATTCGTTCCGGCCCTTGAGCCGGCGCCAACGCGCCCGTTCGAAGACGAGGCCGGGATGGCTTCGCAAATCCTGCGGCACTCTGGCGATCTTCCCGTCGACGCCCGGCGACAGTTGCCTCAGCGCCAGCCTGGCGTCGGCCAGGAGATGCTGCGCCTGGGGCACGAGCCGGCGCATGCGCTCTATCTGTCGGCCCTTGGCATCCCAGGCCAGCCGGTCGAGGCGCGCGATATGATCCTCCCGGCGGAGAGTGTCGCCATAGGCCTGGCGGAAGGCCCGCTCGGCCGTCGAGGGGAAATTGGTCTCGATCCAGACCCGCCGGATGAGCGCGGTCGCCTCCGCCGTCGCGCCGGTGGCGGTCAGCGCCTCGATATGGGCGGTACGGCCGAAACGGGTCAGCGCCGGGTAACGATCGAAAAAGCGCAGCAGGCGTTCCGGTTGGACCTTGTCGCCGGGGAGCTTCTGTTCCGCATGGACGCGCAGGCGGCCGGTCTCGGGCCAGTCGCCGTTCCGCTCCAGGAAGCTGGCGATCTCCTCGAAGGAGGCCTTCGTTCTGGGGCGGCGATAGTCGAACCAGGCGACCAGATCCCGCGCGAGACCATCGTCCAGCCGGCTCTTCTGCCGCTCCGCGTCCGCGATCCGGTTTTTCTCGACGGCCTTCAGGGCACGGTCCAGCAGGACGAGGTCGGCCGGCCTGATTTCCGCGGCGCGGGCCGATCTCGGGTCCGGCGCGGCGAGGCATGCCGACAGGAAGACCAGTACCACGGCGAGGGGGCGGATCCAGTTCACCGGCAATTCCCTAGTGTGGTGGATTTGAGTGTGGTGGATTTGAAGCTCGTCATAGTATCCACGGCGCGTTCCCAAACGACCTTCAAATCCAAAACCGCACGAGATTCAACAATGTGCCCGTGTCCTTACGGATCCGAAGTTCGTCTTGTGCCGCCTCACATTCCGCAACGGACTTCGGTTTCGGGACACTAGCATCGGATAACAGCGGGGGCTCGCATTTCCTTACTTGACCATCCCTAAGGTAATCACTGGCGAACAGGGCAGCAACGGCCCCGGCGCTCCCTTGGCGACAAAGTGAACGGTTTCAATTGAAGCGGGACGGTCAAGGGCGTATGGTCCGCGGCTCTACCGCGACGGGTGGCCGCTGTCCCACCCGTGTGAAGACTTCAAAAAGAAGAGGATTCTGCCATGGCCGACAGCCGTTTCAAAGGCGCGTTCACCGCCACGATCACCCCGATGTCCGATGGGAAAGTGGATGAGAAAGCGCTCGAGAAATTCGTCGAGTGGCAGATCGCTCAGGGCATTCACGGTCTCGTTCCCTGCGGCACCACCGGCGAATCGCCGACGCTGAGCCATGCCGAGGACAAGCGGGTGACGGAGATCACCATTGCGGTCGCCGGCGGGCGCGTGCCCGTCGTCGCGGGCACCGGCTCCAACTCCACCGAGGAGGCGATCGAACTCACCCGGGCGGCGAAGGAAAACGGTGCGGACGCGGCGATGCTCGTCTGCCCCTATTACAACAAGCCGACCCAGGAGATGATGGTCCGCCATTTCGAGGCCGTCGCGTCGGCGGTCGACATTCCGATCCTGATCTACAACGTTCCGGGCCGGACGGCGGTCGACATGACGCCGGAGACCATGGGACGCCTTGCCAAGGTGGACAACATCATCGGGGTGAAGGACGCCTCCAACGACGTGGTGCGGCCCTACCGGACCCGGGAGCAGTGCGGCGCGGATTTCGTCAATCTCTCCGGCGAGGACGGCACCCAGCTCGCCTTCCGGATCGCCGACGGCCACGGGGTGATCTCGGTCACCGCCAATGTCGCCCCGGCGCTGGTCTCCCAACTGCACGAGGCCTGCCACAAGGACGACTACACCGCCGCCAAGCGGATCCAGGAACGGTTGATGCCGCTGCACGACGCGTTGTTCTGCGAGACCAACCCGGCGCCGGTGAAATACGCTGCCTCTCTGCTCGGCCTCTGCAAATCCGACCTCCGGCTTCCCATGTCGGAGATCAGCGACGGTGCCAAGCGCCAGGTGGAAGCCGCCATGCGCAGCGCGGGCATCCTCAACTGAGTTCCTCGTTTCGGGCAGGACCCTTGTGTTAGGGCACTGGCCCCGGAGATAAGAAATGAACGCCCCAGCGAAGACCGGGCGGACCAAAAAGTCGATCGCGCTCAATAAGAAGGCCCGGCACGACTACTTCATCGACGACGTGATCGAAGCGGGGATCGCCCTGACCGGAACCGAGGTCAAGGCGCTCCGCAACGGTCGCGCGTCGATTCAGGAAAGCTATGCCTCGGCCGAGAAGGGCGAGATCTGGCTGATCAACTCCCATATTTCGGAGTACAGCCCCGCCAACAAGTTCGACAGTCACCAGCCCCGGCGTCACCGGAAGCTGCTGCTGCACAAACGCGAGGTGGATCGGCTCACCGGCATGATCCAGCGCGAGGGCGCGACCCTCATCCCGCTCGAACTCTATTTCAATCCGCGCGGCATCGCCAAGCTCGCCCTCGGCATCGCCCGCGGCAAGAAACAGCACGACAAGCGCGAGACCGAGAAGAAGCGCGACTGGCAGCGACAGAAACAGCGTTTGATGCGGGAAAAGGGCTGACCTCAGGTCATGACCTGGCCGGCGAGGAAGGACCGGATCGACCGGAACACGTCCTCGAACATCTCTGGCGTAAGGCGACCGGTGTTCGTGTTGTAGCGCGAACAGTGATAGCTGTCGAACAGCGTCAACGCCCCGACCGAATGCACCGCCCCATGGCCGAATTTCGCCGCCGAGAGCTTCAGGCCAGAGGCCGCCAGGACGTTGTCGTGGGCGAGCTTGCCGAGGGCCAGCACCGCCCGGAGGCTCGGCCGCGATAGTTCGGCCACGAGATAGGGCCGGCAGGTCTTCGGCTCGGCGCCGACGGGTTTGTTTTCCGGCGGTACGCACCGGACGGCGTTGGTGATCCGGGCATTCTGGAGGGACAGCCCGTCGGCGACCGTCTTGCCATAGGTCCCGTCGGTGAATCCGAACAGGTCGAGCGTCCCGTAGAGCAGGTCGCCGGCATAGTCCCCGGTGAAGGGGCGGCCGGTCTGGTTCGCTCCGTGGAGGCCGGGGGCGAGGCCGACGATCAACAGGGCCGCGTTCTCATCGCCGAAGCTGGGCACCGCACCGTTGAAATAGCCGGGGAACTTCTCGCTGTTCTGCCGACGAAAGGCGACCAGCCGGGGGCAGGCCGCGCAATCGCGGGGCGGGTCGTAGGGAGCCCCCGCAGCCGTTGGGCCGTTCACTTGTTGAGGAAGGCGGGCCGGTTGGACTGGGAGAACTCGACCTCCGCCTCGTCGTCGTAATCCCCTTCGTCGGCCTCATAGTCCTCCCGGGGCGGGCGCTCGCGCCGCTGCGGGGAATGGGCCCGCGCGATCCGGTCTTTGAGCTGCTCCAACTCGACGAACACATCGGCCTGGCGGCGTAGTTCGTCGGCGATCATCGGCGGCTGGGAGCGGATGGTCGAGAGGACCGTCACCCGGACACCGCGGCGCTGGATGGTCTCCACCAGGCGAACGAAATCGCCGTCGCCGGAGGCGAGCACCAGATGGTCGAGACGGGACGATATCTCGAGGGCGTCGATCGTCAGTTCGACATCCATATTGCCCTTGAGCCGGCGGCGACCGGAAGAGTCGGTGAACTCCTTGGTCGGCTTCGTGACCATCGTGTAGCCGTTGTAGTCCAGCCAATCGATCAACGGCCGTATCGGCGAGTACTCCGTATCGTCAACCAGGGCCGTGTAATAAAACGCCCGAATAAGACGGCCCTGCTCGCGGAAGTATTTCAAAAGTTGCTTATAGTCTATATCAAAGTTGAGCGCGCGTGCGGCGTTGTAAAGATTTGCACCGTCAATAAACACGGCCAGTCTTTCGTCTTGGTAGCCGATATTCACCTGATCAATCCCTTGCGGTTGTATGCTGTTGCGGTACGTCAAAAACCGCCAAAAGTGTCGCAAAAAAATAAAGCGACCGGTCTATGTCTGTGTTACGCCCATCGGGATGGAAGCGCAACGCTTTCTAAAAAGTCGAAGAGTTGTTCGGGGTAGAAAACGTGATCCTAATTGCCTTTGGATCCAATCTGGTTCATCCGGAATTGGGACAGCCGCAAGATGTCGTCATGGCCGCGCTCAGGGATCTGTTGCGCGACGGCATCGACGAGATCGAGATCTCCCGGCTGTACAAGAGCGCTCCCGTTCCGGTCTCGGACCAGCCCTGGTTCGTCAACGGGGTCGCCCGGCTGACGACCGGCTTGGCGCCTGTCGATCTGTTGGCTCGGCTACACGCGGTTGAGGCCGCCTATGGCCGGGTGCGCCGTCAGCGGAACGAGGCTCGGATCCTCGACCTCGATATCGTGGACTATGACGGGCGCGTCGAAGCGGGGCCGCCGGTGTTGCCGCATCCCCGCGCGGGGGAGCGTGCCTTCGTGCTGCGTCCGATGCAGGATTTGGTCCCGGAGTGGACCCATCCGGCCACGGGAGAATCCCTTTTGACCCTGCTCGACCGGCTTGATCCGTCCCAGGCCCTTTTCCCGCTGACGGAGCACCCCATCTATATTTCAGGTGAACCATTGCGCCGCGAGGCGATTGCGGTGTAAGGAGGGGAGGCTCGGGCGAGTTTTCGCCGGAGACCCTTTTCTATTGTCCGAGGTGAAGTATGGCTCGCGTTACCGTCGAAGATTGCGTCGAAAGAGTTCCGAACCGGTTTGAGCTTGTCATGATGGCGGCTCAGCGCTCCCGTCAGATCGCGTCTGGCGGCCAGATCACGGTCGACCGCGACAACGACAAGAACCCGGTCGTGTCCTTGCGCGAAATCGCCGACGAGACGGTCAGCTTCGACGGACTGCGTCAGGCCCTCGTTCGCGGCCTCCAGCGCATGCCGGATGTCGAGGAGGCGGAAAGCGATGCCGAGGCGCTCGCCATGCTGACCGAGGACTCGATGCCGGTCGACGGCCATGTGGGCGACGACCGCAACATGTCCGAACAGGACGCCGACGCCCGGGGCATGATGTTCGAGGATATGGACGAGCAGACACTGCGCACGGAGCGGTGATTGGATCGGCACATGGGGCAGATGGCCGGCATTTCCGGACGGAAACTCAGCCAGCCCCATGAACGGGGAGGGCGCACCCCATGATGCGCCAATTCGAACTCGTCGAAAAAGTCGTCAGCTACGATCCGAGCGCGGACGAGGCATCCCTGAACCGCGCCTATGTCTACGCGATGAAGATGCACGGGTCCCAGACCCGGGCGTCCGGCGACCCCTACTACTCCCACCCGGTCGAGGTCGCCGGCATCTTGACCGAGCTCAAGCTGGATGCGGGCTCGATCATCACGGCCCTGCTGCATGACACGGTCGAGGACACGGAGGCGACGCTCGAAGAGATCGAGAAGCTCTTCGGTCACGAGATCGCCCGGCTGGTTGACGGGGTCACGAAGCTGACCCGTCTCGAGCTTACCTCAGACGATAGCAAACAGGCGGAGAATTTCCGCAAGCTCGTCCTGGCCATGTCCCAGGATATCCGGGTCCTGTTGGTGAAGCTCGCCGACCGGCTGCACAACATGCGCACCCTGCATTTCATCAAGAAGCAGGAGAAGCGGCAACGGATCGCCGCCGAAACGCTGGAGATCTACGCGCCGCTCGCCGAACGGATCGGTATCGCCGCCTGGCGCGAGGAGTTGCAGGACCTGGCCTTCCGCGAGGTCCATACCGAGGCGCGGGAGAGCATCGTCTCGCGGCTCAAGCAGTTGCGGGAAGACGGCCAGTCGGCGGTCGATACGATCATCCGCGACCTGACGGACTGTCTCCTGGAGGGCGCCCTGACCTCCGACGTGTCCGGGCGGGAAAAGTCGCCCTATTCGATCTGGGACAAGATGAAACGGAAGGCGGTGGAGTTCGAGCAGCTCTCCGACATCATGGCCTTCCGGGTGCTCGTGGACGACACCACGGCCTGTTATCAGGCCCTCGGCCTGTTGCACGCGGCCTATCCCCTGGTGCCGGGACGCTTCAAGGATTACATTTCCGTCCCCAAGCCGAACGGCTATCAGTCGCTCCATACGGTCCTGATCGGGCCTTCCGGCCACCGGATCGAGGTGCAGATCCGCACCCGGGACATGCACGACACCGCGGAATTCGGGGTCGCCGCCCATTGGAGCTACAAGGACGGGGGCGATCCGCGGCAGATCGGCGAGAGCCTGCATTGGGTCCGCCAGCTTCTCGACATTCTCGAGAACACCGCCGGGGCGGACGAATTCCTCGAGCACACCAAGCTCGACCTCTATCAGGACATGGTCTTTTGCTTCACCCCGAAGGGGGATCTCCATTCCCTGCCGCGCGGGGCGACGCCGATCGATTTCGCCTATTCCGTCCATAGCGAGATCGGCAACCGCACGGTCGGGGCGCGGATCAACGGCCGGCACAAGCCGCTGCGGACCGTTCTCGAGAACGGCGACCAGATCGAGATCCAGACGGCGAAGAACGCCAAACCGTCGCCGACCTGGGAAAGCTACGCCGTCACCGGCAAGGCCAAGGCCTGCATCCGCCGCTTCATCCGCCAGGAGAAGCGTCAGGAGTTCATGGAACTGGGCAAGGCGATCCTTGAGCGGACGTTCCGGCAGGGCGGCTACAGCTATTCGGAGAAGGCCTTCAACCCGATGCCCGACGGCATCAAGTCCGAGAAGCTCGACGACCTTTACGCCCAGATCGGCGAGGGCCTGACCAGCGCCGTCGAGGTGCTGCATACGGTTCATCCCGAGGCCAAGAACAAGCACAAGGCCGAGAAGGTGGTGCCGATCGGCCGGGCGCGGGAACAGCGGAAGAAGGCGAAGGACGACGCCCTGCCGATCCAGGGGCTCATTCCCGGCATGGCGGTCCATTACGCCGGCTGTTGCCATCCGATTCCGGGCGACCAGATCGTCGGCATCGTGATCTCGGGCAAGGGAGTGACCATCCACCGCTCGGACTGCGACATGCTGCAGCAATTCGCCGATCAGCCGGACCGCTGGATCGAGGTCTCCTGGGGCAGCGCCAAGGACGATACCGCGCACCGGGTCAGCCGTCTCCAGGCCACGCTGGCCAATCTGCCGGGCGCCCTCGGGTCGCTCACCACCGTGATCGGGCGCAATGGCGGCAATATCAGCGACCTCAAATTCACCAACCGGACGACGGACTTTTTCGATGTCCTGATCGATGTGGAAGTTGAGGACATCAAGCATCTGACTAATATTATCGCGGCCTTGCGGGCGACACCGGCCGTGAACTCTGTCGACCGCGCGCGCGGCTGAGCCGTTTTTTCCGTAGATCGAAGGATGTGAGCGAGATGCCGGGTAAACTGCGTCTGGGGGTGAATATCGACCATGTGGCGACCGTCCGGAACGCCCGCGGAGGGACCCATCCGGATCCGATCCGGGCGGCCCTGGT
Source organism: Alphaproteobacteria bacterium (assembly GCA_024743275.1). Taxonomy (GTDB): domain Bacteria; phylum Pseudomonadota; class Alphaproteobacteria; order JANSWW01; family JANSWW01; genus JANSWW01. The sequence continues at coordinate 131,131 of JANSWW010000001.1, read as the reverse complement.
GGCCAAGGCGGCCGGAGCCGACGGGATCACCGCCCATTTGCGCGAGGATCGGCGCCACATCCGCGACGGTGACATCGGCCGGATCATGAGAGAGGTCGACCTGCCGTTGAACTTCGAGATGGCGGCCACCGACGAGATGATCGCCCTGGTTCTGGAGAACAAGCCCCATGCCGCCTGCCTTGTGCCGGAGAAGCGCGAGGAGGTGACGACCGAGGGCGGGTTGGACGCGGCCGGCCTGCACAATCAGCTGAAGACGCCGATCGCCGAGATGAGCGACGCCGGCGCCCGGGTCTCACTGTTCATCGAAGCCGACGAACGCCAGCTCGAGGCGGCGAAGTCGCTTGGCGCGCCGGTCGTCGAACTGCACACCGGGACCTATTGCGAAGCCCATGAGGCGGGCGACGCTGACGAAGTCGCGAAGCAGCTCGACCGGCTGCGCAAGGGCGCGGAGATTTGCGAGTCGCTTGGGATCGAGTGTCATATGGGCCATGGCCTGAGCTTCGAGACGGTGAAGCCGATCGCCGCCATTCCCCAGGTGATGGAACTCAATATCGGCCATTTCCTGATCGGCGAGGCGATCTTCCTGGGCCTCGACGGGGGCATTAGGGAGATGCGGCGCCTGATGGACGAAGCGCGCGCCTAGGAGGGTCGGACCATGATCCTCTCCATCGGCAACGACATCATCGATATCCGGCGGGTCGAGCAGACCATTGAGCGGTTCGGCGACCGCTTCCTCAACCGTGTGTTCACGGAGACGGAGCGGCGGCGCTGCGACCGCCTCGCGGTTCCTGCCCCCTGCTATGCCCGGCGCTTCGCCGCGAAGGAGGCGATGTCGAAGGCGCTCGGCACCGGTCTCAGCCAGGGGGTGTTCTGGCGCGATCTCGCCGTGGTCAACCGTCCCGGCGGCAAGCCGACCTTCCAGCTCACAGGCGGCGCGTTGGCGAAGCTCGAGGCGATGACGCCCGACGGGTTCGCGGCCAAGATCGAACTCACCATCACCGACGAACCGCCTCAAGCCCACGCCATGGTCATCGTTTCGGCGATCCCGACGGAGTGGGCTGACAAATTCGGGGTCTGACCCGCCGCGCGGCACGAAAGGGGAGCGATGTCAGAGTTGCGCGCGTCCATCGCTTCGGATCCCAGTCGTATCCTGATCAAGGGCGCCGTCCTGATGATCGTGGCGATGCTGTCGATCACGGTTGTCGACGGCTTCGCCAAGGCCTTGAGCGCCGACTATTCGCCGCTGTTCATCAGTTGGGCGCGCTACGCGGTCGCCTGCCTGATCGTTCTTCCCTTCGCCGCCGTGGTGCATCGCGGCCGGATTTTTCCGGGGGAGCGTCTTGGCTCCCATTTGTTGCGCACCGTCTTCCTGGTTTCGGCGATGACGCTCTATTTCATGGCGATCGCCCGAATTTCGTTGGCGACGGCCGTCAGCATCTATTTCGTCGGTCCGATCATCGCGGTGATCCTGTCGATCCTGCTGTTGGGGGAACGGATCACCTGGCGCAAGACCATGGGTCTCGTCCTCGGTTTCGGTGGGTCGATGGTGATCGTGCAGCCGGGCGCGGCACCGATCGAGGTCGGCATGCTCATGGCGCTCGGGACGGGGGTCTTGTTCGCCTGTTACATGGTCGCGACCCGGTATGCGGCGACCCACAGCGATCCGGTCAAGACTCTCGCCTTCCAATGCGTGGTCGGGGCGTTATTGCTGACCCCGCAGGCGTTATGGGCGTGGAGCGTGCCGAACAGCGAGGACCTTCTCCTGTTTCTCGGCCTTGGCCTGTTCTCGGCGGTCGGCCACATCCTGTCGATCCTGGCATTCCGCCTTGTGGAAGCCTCGACCCTGGCGCCGCTGGTCTATGTCGAACTGATCTCGACGGCGGCTATCGGCTATCTGTTCTTCGCCGAAGTCCCGGGCCTGGCGACCGTCTTCGGCGCGGCGCTGATCGTGGCGGGGGGCGTCGTTCTGACAATGCGCTCGAAACCCGGCCCCAAACCCGTGCCGACGCATGACAGGCGTTAGCCCCCGCGCGGCGTGCGGCGGTTGACAGACATGCGGTCCATTTGGCTAGTACTGCCCATTAACGGAACACCGGTGTGTCATGAGCATTTGGGGAAAGATTGTCGGAGGAGCGGCGGGCTTTGCGCTCGGCGGGCCCCTGGGTGCGCTCGTCGGCGCGCTGGGCGGCCATTTCTTCTACGACGGTAAAAAGGGTGAGGCCGAGGAGACCGGCGCTCGGCGGCAGGAGATCCCCGAGGACAACGAATCCGGCACCAAGAAGATCGCCTTTACCATCGGTGTGATCGTCCTCGGCGCCAAAATGGCCAAGGCGGACGGGGTGGTGACCAAGGACGAGGTCGCGGCCTTCCGTGAGATCTTCCGGGTCAGTCCGGACGAGGTCGACAATGTCGCCAAGGTCTTCAACCGGGCCAAAAAGGACACCGCCGGCTTCGAGATCTACGCCAAGCAGATCGCCAATCTGTTCCATCCCCGCTCTCCTGTCCTGGAGCAGCTCCTCGGCGGACTTTTCCACATCGCCAAGGCCGACGGGTTCGTCGATCCGGCGGAGGTCGAGTTCCTGCGCAAGGTGGCGGTTATCTTCGGTTTCGACGAGCACGAGTTCGAACAGATCCGCAAGACCCACACCGGCGAGGGCAAGGACGATCCCTATACCATTCTCGGGGTCGCCCGGGATGCCTCCGACGACGAGATCAAGAAGGCCTATCGGACCCAGATCCGCGAATACCATCCGGACCGCCTGATCGCCGAGGGAATGCCCCAGGAATTCATCGATCTCGCGACCGAGAAGATGGCGGCGGTCAACACAGCCTATGACGAGATCCGCAAGGCGCGCGGACTGACCTGATGAAAGCCGCCCCCCTTGTCGTGCTGCGCGGCGCCAAGCTGACCTTCGGGGGCCGGCCGGTCTTCGACGGTATCGATCTGTCCCTGCATCCCGGCGACCGGGCCTGTCTGGTGGGCCGCAACGGCACCGGCAAATCGACGCTGATGAAGGTCGTCGCCGGCTGGATCGATCTCGACGACGGCGAACGGTTCGTCCAGCCCGGCATCCGGGTCGCCTATCTGCCGCAAAGCCCGGTCTTCAAGGCCGAGGAGACGGTCCGTGCCCATGTCGCCGCCGGCCTGCCGCCCGCCGAGGACGGTCGACCCCAGGAATTCATGGTCGATGACATGCTCGACCATCTGTCCATCGACGGCACAAGGCTGACGACGACGCTGTCGGGCGGGGAGGGGCGGCGTACCGCGCTGGCCCGGGCGCTTGTCTCCAAGCCGGACGTGCTGCTGCTCGACGAGCCGACCAACCATCTCGACCTTCCGACCATCGAATGGCTGGAGGAAGAGCTCACCCGCTATCGCGGCGCGCTGCTGCTGATCAGCCACGACCGGCGTTTCCTCGCCGACCTCACCAACCGCACCTATTGGCTCGACCGGGGGGTGATGCGGCGGCGGAGCGAGGGCTTCGACGGTTTCGAGGAATGGGCGGACAAGGTCCTGGAGGACGAGGAGAACCAGGCCCGCAAACTCGACAAGCGGATCGCCGAGGAAACCCGCTGGTTGCGCGAGGGGCTTACCGCCCGGCGGAAGCGCAATATGGGCCGGCTCAACTCGCTGCTCGGCATGCGCAAGGAGCGCCGCGACCGGGTCAAGGTGACCGGCAAGGCCACGGTGGTGGTCGATACCGAGGGCGGGGGCGGTAGCCTCGTTTTCGAGGCCAACCACCTCTTCAAGACGGTGGAGACGCCGGCCGGCGCCAAGGTGCTGGCCGACGACGTTTCCGTCCGGGTCAAGCGGGGCGACCGGATCGGAATCATCGGACCGAATGGGGCCGGGAAATCGACGCTGATCAAGATGCTGCTTGGCTCGGTCAAGCCGGACAAAGGCCGTGTCCGGCAGGGCTTCGGGATCGATGTCGCCTATTTCGATCAGCACCGCGAGAGTCTGCCCCGGGAAGGGACACCGTGGAGCGTCCTCTGTCCCGACGGCGGCGATACGGTGTTCGTCGGCGGCAGCAAGCCCAAGCATGTGGCGAGCTATCTGAGGGATTATCTCTTCGAGGACCGGCAATTCCGATCCCCGGTGTCGAGCCTCTCCGGCGGTGAGACCAATCGCCTCCTGCTCGCCAAGCTGTTCGCCAGCCCGCATAATCTGCTGGTTCTCGACGAGCCGACCAACGATCTCGACATGGAGACGCTGGATCTGTTGCAGGAGGCGGTCGCCGACTATGAAGGCACGGTCATGCTGGTCAGCCATGACCGGGATTTCCTCGACCGGACGGTGACCGGCATTCTCGCCTTCGAGGGCGACGGCAAGGTCACGGAATATGCCGGCGGCTATAGCGACTACGTGCTCCAGGCGCGCAAGAGCCTGCCCGCGGCCGAACAGGTCAAGGCCGAGGCGCCGAAGCCGAAAGCGGCGAAGCCGGCGGGCGATCCGTCCCGCAACCGGCAGGCCCGGCTCTCCTACAAGGATCAGCGCGAATACGATCAACTGCCGGAGCGGATCGCCGGGCTCGAGGTCGAAATCGAACGCTTGGAGGGCGCGCTCGCCGACCCCGCCTTTTTCGAGAAAACGCCGGACAAGTTTCAGGCGGCGGCGGCGGCGCTGGAGAAGGCAAAGGCCGATCTCGACACGGCCGAGACCCGCTGGTTGGAATTGGAAGAGGAACTGGCCGCGATCGCCGAAGCGAAGCGGGCATGAACAGCCTCAGCCTGCGTGACGGGCTGCTGATCGTCATGGTGATGGCGATCTGGGGGGCGAATTTCGCGGTCACTAAGACGGCGGTCGAGGACACGCCGCCGCTTTTTCTGGTCGGCGTACGATTTCTGATGGTCGCCGTGCTGCTGGTTCCCTTCGTCAAGATTCCCTGGGGCCGCATGAAACAGCTCATTGGGCTGTCGGTCACGCTGGGGCTGCTGCATTTCGCGCTGATGTTCAACGGGATCGCCCGGGTCGACGCCGCCGTGGCGGCGATCGCCGTCCAGGTGCAAGCCCCCTTCGCCGCGATTCTCGCCTGGGTGGTGTTCCGGGAACGGGTCGGCTGGCGCCGGATCGGCGGGATGGTCCTGGCCTTCTCCGGCGTGCTGCTGATCGCCGGCGAGCCCGGCACCGTCACCGAGCTCGGCGCTCTGGTGATGATCGTCGCCGCGTCCTTCATGTGGTGCGTATCGGCCATTCAGATGAAGACCATGGGCAAGATCACCGTGTTCCAGCTCAATGGCTGGATGGCGGTCTTCGCGGTCCCGCAGCTATTCATCGCCTCCGCCCTGATCGAAGGTACGGGCCTGTCGACCTGGCAGGAGGTCAATTGGGTCGGCTGGGCCTCCTCGGCCTATATGGCGGTCTTCGTGGTGATTGTCGGCTACGGACTTTGGGCCACGTTCCTGAGGACCTATCCGGTTAATCAGGTGATGCCGTTCAGCCTGCTCGGCCCCGTGTTCGGCATGCTGTCCGGCATCGTCTTCCTGGGCGAGGCGGCGACCCTCGAACGCCTGATCGGGGCGGTGATCGTGCTCGCCGGCGTCGCGGCCATCGTCATCGATCCAAAGCTCTACATGGCCTATCTCCGGCGGGAGAAGGGATAACCCTATGCGGATCCTCGACCGTCCCTCGCCCCATCACGAGCCCCGGCGCACCGGCCCGGTCGACATCCTGCTGATCCATTATACGGAGCGGGATCTAGCCGAGAGTCTGCGCCTATTGACCGAGGGCGAGGTCAGTGTCCATTGGCTGATCGACGAGGACGGGACCGTCTATCGCATGGTGCCGGAGGACCGGCGGGCCTGGCATGCCGGGGTCAGCGCCTGGGAGGGCGAGAGCGATATCAACTCCCGTTCCATCGGCATCGAATTGGTAAATCTCGGCGACCATTCCTATGCCGAGCCCCAGATCGATGCTCTCATTGTGCTGGCGCGGGAGATCATGGCCCGCCATCCGATCCCGCCGGAGCGGGTTCTGGGCCACGAGGACGTGGCACCGGGCCGCAAGGTCGACCCGGGCCCTCTCTTCCCCTGGGACAGGCTCGTCGCCGAAGGGATCGCCGTGCGGCCTGGTTCCGGCCGACCTAGCGGGGTCGGAGTATGAGCCGGGCGGCCGGCTCGACGATCATCGGGCCGAGATAGATCGGAAACTGGCTCATGGCGAAATAGAGCCAGACCGTCTCCGGCACCGCCCCGCCGGTGGCGGCGATCATCAGCGCCATGTTCCGGAGGGCGGCCATCATCGCGATCGAGAAGGCGCGGTCCCGGCCGACCGGGGCGAAGACCAGGGTGGTCAGGAGCAGCAAGCCTCCGAAGACCGCGAAGGCGAGGGCGGTCAACCCGAGGGAGAAAAGCGGCCGCTCGAGGACCGCGAAGGCGACGTCCGCCATCGCCGCGGCGGCGAAGACGAACATCAGGAGGATATTGATCCCATCGATCTCGTCGCGCCGCCTGTCGATCGTCGCGGCTCCCAGAAGCCGCCGCAGGCCCAGCCCGATGCCGGCGGCGACGGCTAGGATCACCGCCAGTTTGAGGCCGAGATCGGCCGGTTCCAGACTGAGCGGGAGGTCGAGGAAGGCGGCGTACAGCGGGGCGCTCAGGGGCAGCAGCATGCTGCTGGCGATCAGGGCCGCCAAGACCAGGGTCGCCTGCAGGCCCAACAGGGCGGCGAAGGCCGGCGCCGACATCAGCGGCGAGGCGATCGCCTGCAGCATCAGCGCGAGATAGAGATCCTCGCTGAAGTCCCGCACGCCGAGCAGCGCGTTGAGCCCGATCAGCAGCAGCGGCACGCAGATCACGGTCCAGACCAGCGCCGCCGCGACCAGGCCCGGCTTGCGGACATGGCCGCGCAGGGCGCCGCCGTCGGTCCTCAGAAAGGCGATGGTCAACAGCCCGATCACCGCTTCCGTGAGATAGGGCCGCAGCACCTCGCCCACGGGGGGCACGGCAATCCCGATCAGGAAGGCGAGGGCGACGCCACGGGTGCGCTGCCGCCCGATCCAGGCAAGCGGCCGAACGAGATGCGATGCCAAAGAGCTCATAGGGCTAAATACCGGGAATCCTTGCATAACAGAAGCGATGCGCCTAGGTATCAGGCATGTCAGAGGGTCGGACGGCCGCCTGAGCTCGCGATGGGAAACCAAAGGAGCGGGGGAGGAAAGTCCGGGCTCCATGGAAACACGGTGCCGGGTAACGCCCGGCGGGGGCGACCCCAGGGACAGTGCCACAGAAAGCAAACCGCCTGCGGCCTCGCAGGCAAGGGTGAAAGGGTGCGGTAAGAGCGCACCGCGCCGCTGGCGACAGGGGCGGCATGGTAAACCCCACCGGGAGCAAGATCGAATAGGGATGGCTTATGGCCGGTTTCCGGGCCGCCATCCGGGTAGATTGCGCGAGGCGTCCGGCGACGGGCGTCCCAGATGAATGGCCGTCCAGGGAAGCGTGCTTCCCGGACAGAACCCGGCTTACAGACCGTCTGGCATTTCTTTTTGAGCTGGAAGGGCCCTAAAGCCCCAGCTTGTCGGCCATCGTCTTGGCCTTGTCGAAAAAGGCCTGGCGGGCGTCGCGGGCGTAGGGGTTTTCCTTTTCGATCGCCGTGAACAACTCGTCGCTGTCATGGCGGACATAGGACACCGCCTCCATCAGCTTGTCGAAGCTGAGGGTGGTCTGGTCGATCTCTTCGAGCTTCAAGTCGAGGATGATCTTGCCGATCAGATGGGTCAGGCCCTGGACATAGGCGAGCTGCCGGTCATGGGCCTCGGGTGTCGTCTCGATCACGCTCAGGCCCAAGCCCGTAAGAAAGGACGCCACCGCCGGCAGGCGGTCGCCTCGAACCGGGCAGAGCGAGACTTTGAGACCACCGAGACCGCCCTGGGCGCTCTGCGGGCCGAACAGCGGATGGGTTCCGACGATGTCGACATGCTCGGGCAGATGGGCCCTTAGGGCGGCGACGGGCTTCACCTTCACCGAGGCCACGTCGAGGACCAGGGTGCCGGGGGCGAGCAAAGGCGCGATCTTGGCCGCCACGTCGGCGATCCGCTGGACCGGGACGCAGATCACCACGACCTCCGCCGCGCATGCCTCGTCGAGGGTGGCCATGGGCGTGCCCAGGGTGGGATGCGGCGTGCCGGGCGCCCGGCACGCATCGTGCAGCACCAAGTCGAAATGGGGGGCCAGATGACGCCCAATGAAGGTTCCGAAGGCGCCGAGGCCGATAATACCGAGCCGTTTCACCACATCCTCGCTGAAAAGAGAGAGGCAGCCCTACCGATTCCGGCATCGGCAAACAAGGGGGCGGTTGCCTGCTATCCCGCTTTCAGGCATCTAATGCGCTCGTTCTTCAAACTCCCGCGCGTCCCGCGACGCGCCCCGATCTCCGGAACCCTGGCTGAGGATGTCTATGCGCGCTGAAGGCACGAAGCAAAAGGGCGGTTTTTTCGAAACCGTCCGAACGCTGATCTATACGGTGCTAATCGCCATCTTCATCCGAACCTTCGGATTCGAGCCGTTCAACATTCCGTCCGGGTCGATGATCCCGACGCTACTGGTCGGCGACTATCTCTTCGTCTCGAAATTCTCCTATGGCTACAGTCGGTTCTCGATGCCTTTCGGGCTGGGGCCGTTCGACGGACGGATCCTCTATACCGAGCCGGAACGGGGCGATGTCGCGGTCTTCAAGCTGCCGCGCGACAATTCGACGGATTACATCAAGCGGATCGTCGGCCTGCCCGGTGACACCATTCAGATGCGCAACAGCGTGCTCTATCTCAATGGCGAGGCGGTGCGGCGCGAGTCGGCGGGCGATTATATTCCGCAGGACCGCGGCGCGGGGCAGACGGCGAAGCAATATGTCGAGATCCTGCCCAACGGGCGCAGCTATATGATTCTCGAACAACAGGTCAACGGCGCGCTCGACAACACGCCGGTCTATACTGTGCCGCCCGATCATTTCTTCGCCATGGGGGACAATCGGGACCAGTCCCTGGACAGCCGGGTGATCTCCGGGGTGGGGTTCATCCCGAAGGAAAATCTGGTCGGCCGGGCCGAGGTCATGTTCTTCTCGGTGAATGGCGAAGCGAGCCTGTTCGAGGTCTGGAAATGGCCCTTCGCGATCCGGTTCGGCAGGATTTTCCAATCCATTGAGTAACCGACCGATGGGCGCCTCCGACATCTCCTCCGCCCTGCCAGACGATCAGTTCGACGCGCTCTGCGATCTCCTCGGTCACCGGTTTCGCCGGGCCGATCTGGTTGTAGACGCTCTGACCCATGGCAGTTTCTCCGACCAGCGGACCTATGAACGGCTGGAGTTCCTCGGCGACCGGGTGCTCGGCCTGATCGTCGCCGAAATGCTGCTGCGCCGGTTCCCCGACGAGGAGGAGGGGGATCTCGCCAAACGGCATGTCGCCCTGGTAAGGCAGGAGGCCCTCGCCGAGATCGCGGCGGGCCTGGGGCTCGGCCGGTTCATCCGTCTCGCCCGCGGCGAGGAGGAGTCCGGCGGTCGGGAGAACCCCGCCATTCTCTCGGACGTCATGGAGGCGCTGCTGGCCGCACTTTATCTCGACGGCGGGCTGGAGGTCGTCCGGGCTTTCATCGAGCCCCATTGGACCCCGGTGATGGAGACGGTCAGCACGCCGCCCAAGGACGCCAAAACGACCTTGCAGGAATGGGCCCAGCGGCGCGGCCTCCCCCTGCCGTCCTATCGCGAGGTGAAGCGGGAAGGGCCCCCCCATGCCCCGACCTTCACCGTCGAGGTCACGGTCAAGGGCAAGCGTCCCGCCCTGGGGGAGGGGACCTCGAAAAGGCTCGCGGAACAAGCGGCGGCCGACATGCTGCTCACAGTGTTGAAAGTTCAAAGATGACCGAAGAACAAGCTGCCCCGCCGGCGACCCGCGCCGGCTTCGTCGCCCTGATCGGTGCCCCGAACGCCGGCAAGTCGACCCTGCTGAACCAACTGGTCGGCGCCAAGGTCTCCATCGTCACCCACAAGGTGCAAACCACACGCAGCCGGATCACCGGGATCGCCATGCATGCGCTTCCGGACGACCTTTCCGGTGGCGGTGGCGGTGGCGAGGCGCAGGTCATATTCGTGGACACGCCGGGTATTTTCACGCCAAAGCGGAGGCTGGATCGCGCCATGGTCAAGGCCGCCTGGGAGGGCGCTGGGGACGCGGACGCGGTCGTCTTGTTGGTCGATGTCTCGCGCAAGGCCCTGGACGACGATACCGAAAAGCTACTCGACGCGCTGGCCGAGAGCGGACAGAAGCCGATCCTGGCGATGAACAAGATCGACCTGGTGAAGCGGGAGCAGCTTCTGGAGAGGGCGCAATACCTAAACGAGCGCGTTCCCTTCGCCGAGACCTTCATGATCTCCGCCGAGAAGGGCGATGGCTGCGGCGATCTCCTCGACCATCTGGCGGGGCTGATGCCCCATGGACCCTTCCTTTACGATCCGGAGCAGATCTCCGATCTTCCCATGCGCTCGCTCGCGGCCGAGGTGACGCGGGAGAAGGCCTATCTCAAGCTCCATGACGAATTGCCCTATGCCCTGACCGTCGAGACCGACAAGTGGGAGGAGTTCCGCGACGGATCCGTGAAGATCGAGCAGACGATCTATGTCCAGCGGGACAGTCAGAAAGGGATCGTGCTCGGCAAGGGCGGGGCGAAGATCAAGACCATTCGGGAAATGGCGCGGGAGGATCTCGCCGAGCAGTTTGGCCGGCCGGTCCATCTATTCCTGTTCGTCAAGGTGCGGGAGAACTGGGTGGATGACCCGGAACGCTATCGGCCCTGGGGTTTGGAGTGGAATAGTTAAAAAAATGCCTGATCAATTTATTTGCTTTGGTTAATTTCGCTATTTGGTGGTTTTCCGCTTTTTCATGGCGGATTCCACTGGTGGTCGCGCCAAGATTCATTTTGCCTATTTGCGAATAATGAGGCGATGATAGGTCATTCAAAGGTCGAGGGGCGGGGTGTTGAAACGCTGACATCTCGCTGGACCCTTTGCCGCGATGACCCAAGGCGACGTCTGCGCGGGCGTCGGTCAGGCCAGCCCAGGCGAGAAGGCTTTCAATGACTGCTCTGTCTTTGGACGACTACCGGCACGAACTGAGCGCGAACCCCGATTTCCGGCGTTTGTTCGAGTATTGGTTGGAAGGCGGCCAAGGCCGCGTGCCGCTGCGCAGTCAGATCGATCCGCTGGATTTTCCCCAGTCTCTCCCCCGGGTGGCGGTCATCGAAAAGGTCGACGGCCCCAATGGAGAGACCTTTCGCTACCGGCTCGCCGGGACGGAAATCGTCCGCCGGTCCGGCCGCGATCCGACCGGCAAGTTCTTTCATGAACTCTATCGGGGCGACTATCTCGACGAGGCGCTTGTGCTTTATCGATCGATCGCCGAGAGCGGCGAGCCGCATTGGTCACGCCGCCGTTTCCCGTTGTCCGGCGCGGAAGGGCATCTTTATTACGAACGGTTGATTCTCCCCTTGTCGACCGATGGTGGCGACGCCGATCAGTTTCTCCTGCTGATTGGCGTGATCGAACAGGACGCCCATCCTGACGAAACGGGTAGTTTTCAGATCTTCCGATGACCTTTTGAAGCGGTTGCCAAATCCCTAGACCTTAAGAAATTCTTAAAGGATCCGGGATATCGTCCGGATTATGGGAGTAGTGAATGGTTGCCGGTCTTCTCAGCAACATCGGACTGTTATCGCTTTGCGCCATCGGGCTCTTCGTCGTCGCCTCTAGAGTGCGGATGTATGGGCGCGCCATTTGGCGCGACCTGCTCGTGGGCGTTGTTTTCGGTCTCGTCAGCGCCCTGGTGATCAACTACCCCGTGGTCACGGCCAACGGCAGCACATTCGACAGCCGGGTGGCCCCCGCCTTGTTGGCCGGGGTCTTCGCCGGGCCTTGGGGAGCCGTCCCCGCCGTGGTGATCGGCGCCATCGCGCGCCTCGATGTCGGCGGTCCGTTCGCGATGGGGGCGGTGGCCGGTCTTGCCATCTACGGCGGTTTGGGTGTCGCGATCCGCAGATGGTGGTACCTGCCCGTCATCGAGAAGACGGGCACCGTCGGTCCGCTTCACTTCGCGGCGATGGGGGCTGTGGCGACCGTGACGGTCTTGCCGGCGTTCTTTATCGGTCCCCCGGCCGAGGTGGCGGTCGCCACGCTTGAGAAGGCCGGGGCGGTCTTCCTGGGCGCCAATGTGCTCAGCGTTTTGATTCTCGGGGTGCTTTGCGTCAACGTCCGGCAGGTCATCGACGAACGGGACGACTATTTCCGGACCTTGTGGACCGCGGAACTGGCCGGCAATGCCGCTAAAATCGGTGTTTTCGACTTCAAGCCGCAGGAAGGGGACCTTGTCTGGAACCGCCAGATGTTCTCCATTTACGGCGTGGAGCCGAAGGATTTCACCGGCGAGCATGATTTCTTCAGGGAACGCGTCCACCGCGACGATCTGGCGGAGGTGGAGCGCGTCTTCTCCTCGGCGATCGAGCAGGAAAGCGATTTCGAGCATGAATTCAGGATAATCCGGCCCGACGGAGAGACCCGCTATATCCGCGCCAAGGCCAGGCGGTTCTACGTGCCCGGAACCTCCCGAAGCCGCATCATCGGCGTTAATTGGGACGTGACCGACGAAGTCGTGGCGCAGATGGAGAACAGTCTGCGCAGCCACGCGATCGAATCGGCCAATCAGGGGATGGTGATCACGTCGGCGGGGCCCGGTAAACCGGTGGTCTCCGTCAATCGCGCCTTCCTTAGGATCACTGGCTATTCGAAGGAAGAGGTGATCGGCCGCAGTCTCAAAATACTGCAGGGACCGAAAACCGACCGGGTGGAGTTGGAACGGATGAGATCCTGCATGGATCGGGCCGAGATTTTCTCCGGTACCCTCTGCAACTACCGCAAAGACGGCAGCCTTTTCTTCAACCACATGAAAATCTCTCCGGTGATCGACGACACAGGGGAGATCTGCCATTTCGCGGCGACCTTGGAGGATGTCACGGAAACGGTCAGCCTCTCCAAGGAAAGCCAGCGCATGCGCTTTCGGCTCAACACGATCCTGGAGACCGCCCCCGACGCCTTCATCACCATGGGCGCCGACCGGAAGATCAAGAGCTTCAACGCGGCCGCGGAAATACTGTTCGGCTGGTCGCGGGACGAGGTTGTCGGCGAGGACATCAACACCCTGGTGCCCGAAAAGTACCGGCCCGGTCACCATGCGCTGCAGGAATCCTATCTCGGCAACAAGAACGCCAAGCCCGGACCGATGTCCTTTTTCCGTCTTGTCGACGCCCGCAAACGCGATGGATCGACCTTCCCCGCGCTGGTGACCATCGGGCGGTTCGAGATCGACGGCGAGGCGGAGGTGACCGCGATCGCCCATGACATGACGGAATTCGTCAACGTCAACCGCGCCCTGGAGGACGTTTCGCAGCAGCTTTCCGAACAGTTGGCCCGGGCGGAGGACGCCAATGTGGCCAAGACGCGGTTCCTCGCGAATATGAGCCACGAGCTACGCACGCCGCTCAACGCCATCATCGGTTTCTCGGAGACGATGCGGCATGGCATCTTCGGTCCCTTGGACGACCGCTACCGTGCCTATGCCGAGGACATTCACGCCAGCGGCCACCACCTGCTCGACCTGATCAACGATGTCCTGGATGTTGCCCGGCTGGAACGGGACACCGTCGATCTCGACTGCGAGCCGGTGGGTGCCCGGGACGTGATCTACCGCGCGCTGCGGGCCACGAGGCCGATGCTCAACGACAAGACGCTCAAGGTGCGGACGGTGGTGCCAAGAAGCCTGCCCGAGATCCTGCTCGACCGGCGCTCCATTCAGCAGTGCCTGTTGAACGTCCTCTCCAACTCCATCCGGCACACGGCGAAGGGCGGGCGAATCCTGATCGGCGCGCGGGTCGAAAAAGGGCGCATCGACATCTTCGTCAGCGACAATGGCGAGGGGATCGCTCCCGACCGTCTGCCGCGGATCGGCCGCCCCTTCGAGTCGGCCACCAATGTGGACAGCCATGTCAGCGAGAACCGGGGCACCGGGCTGGGGCTCGCGATCACCAAGCAACTGACCGAGGCGATGGACGGTCGCTTCAAGATCGAATCGGTCCTCGGCGAGGGGACCACCGTCACCTTGAGCTTCCCCATTCCGGATGACTCCGCCACGCGGGAGCCTCCGGACTCCCCGTCCGTCGCACCGTCGCGGGCGGCCTAACGCGCCCACTCATCTCCCTAGCGGCTGGCGCGCTCCAGCACGGCGTTCAGCAGGAGCGTCAGGCCCGGTAGCTGATCTTCGAGCCTTGTATCTTCCCGTTCGTCATGGGTGATGCCGCCGATGCAAGGGGTGAAGATCAGCGCTGTCGGGCAGACATGGCCGAGATTGTAGGCGTCATGCCCGGCCTGACTCGCGATTTCCCGATGGGAACTGCCGAGCTCGTCCGCCAGCCGGGCGAGGGAGCGGACAAGATCGGGATCGAAGGCGCCCTGGTCGAACTGCCAGGCCTCGTCGATATCGATGTCGCACTGGGACCTCCGGGCGCAGTCGGCGAGGCTGTCGCGGATTTCGGCCGCCATGCGGTCGGCGAGGGGGGCGGTGGGTGCCCGGAAATCCACATAGACCGTCGCCTCGTTGGAAATGATCCCGGGCCGGTTCGGCCAGGCCTCGATCCTGGCCACGGTCGACTTTCCGTCCCGGTCGGCATAGCGCCAGCCGACCTCGTTCACCGCGACCGCGACCATGGAGGCCCCGACGAGGGCGTTGCGCCGGTCCCGCATGGCCGTCGGCCCCGAGTGGCCGTTGCCGCCGGATATGGATATCCGCATGCCGTGGGCGAAATAGGCGCCGGTGACAAGGCCGATCTGGGTTTCCGTGTCCTCGAGCTCCGGGCCTTGTTCGATATGCAGCTCGAAATAGCTGTCGAGGACACGACCGCCGACCGGGGTGTCGCCGTCATAGCCGATGTCCCGCAGGGCTTCCGCGACGGTGATGCCGTTATCGTCGCTGCGCGCCAGCGCCCAGTCCAGGGGGCGGCGGCCGGCGAACACGGCCGAGCACGTCATCGGCGGCTGGAAGCGGGCGCCTTCCTCATTGGTCCAGTTGACCACTTCGACGGCCCTTTCGGTTTCGATGCCGGCATCGTCCAAGCTGCGCAGCACTTCGAGACCGCCGAGAACACCGACAATGCCGTCGAAGCGGCCGCCGGCCACCTGGGTGTCGAGGTGGCTTCCGATCAGCACAGGCGGCAGATCGGGCCGTTTCCCCTCGCGCCGTGCGAACATGTTGCCGAGCCGGTCGACGGTCAACCCGTATCCGGCATCGCGGCACCATTCCCCGAACACGTCCCGCATCGCCTTGTCCTCGGGCGTCAGAGCGAGCCGGCGCAGTCCCCCGGCCTGACCCGGCCCTATCTTGGCGGAGGCTTCGATGGACGACCAGAAACGGGCCCCATTGGGCGCAAGACGGGAAGAGGCCATGATTATTGTTTTTCCTTTTCACGATGTGTCGGACGCGGAGCAGATGCCCGCCTCAAGGGGGCCAAAGGCCGTTGGGATATGGTAGAAGCCCCAACCTCGACACACTCGTTCAGCAATTTCAATGGCATCCAACGATGAATAAAGGTCTCTCCCGTCCGAAGAATCAGATCCGCTTCCTCCTTCTCGAAGGCATCTCGGAGCGGGCGGTCGCCGTACTGAACCGCAACGGCTACACGAACGTCGAAAGACTGACCACCGCGCTGGAGCCGGCGGCCCTCAAGGAGAAGCTGAAGGACGTCCAGATGCTGGGGATCCGCTCCAGGACCCAGATCACCGAGGACATCCTGAGCGCCACCGACGGCTTGGTGGCGATCGGCTGTTTTTCGGTCGGAACCAATCAGGTCGATCTCGCCGCCTGCGAGATGCGGGGCATTCCGGTTTTCAACGCGCCCTTCTCCAACACCCGCAGTGTCGCCGAGCTGACCATCGCGGAGATCGTGATGCTGTTCCGGGGCGCGTTCCAGAAGTCGGTGGCGGCCCATCGCGGCGACTGGATGAAGACCGCGACCGGCAGCCGGGAAGTGCGGGGCAAGACGCTTGGCATTCTGGGCTATGGGAATATCGGCTCCCAGCTCGCCATGCTGGCCGAGGCCATGGGGATGCGGGTGATCTTCTTCGACCAGACCGACAAGCTGCAGCACGGCAATGTGATGCCGGCGGACAGTCTGGACGATCTGCTGGCCGAGGCCGATGTGGTCTCGCTGCATCTGCCGGAAACGCAGGAGACCAAGGGCTTGATCGGGGCCAAGGAGCTGGCCACGATGAAGCAGGGGGCCTACCTCATCAACAATGCCCGCGGCACCCTGGTCGACGTCGATGCGCTGGCGGACTCCCTGAAGAGGGGGCATCTCGCCGGGGCGGCGCTGGATGTCTTTCCGGTCGAGCCGAAATCCAACAAGGACGACTTCGTCAGCCCGCTGCGGGGCCTGGAGAACGTCATTCTCACCCCGCATGTGGGCGGTTCGACGGAGGAGGCGCAGGAGCGGATCGGTGAGGAGGTCTCCCGCAAATTCGTCGAGTACTCCGATGTCGGATCCACGATGGGGGCGGTGAATTTCCCGGAAGTGCAGCTCAGCAAGGGGACGATGGCGACCCGCTTCATCCAGGTCCACCGGAACGAACCGGGCGAACTGGCGCGGTTGATCAATGTGTTTTCGGACAAATCGATCAACATCGTCGCCCAGCATTGCCAGACCAATTCAGAGATCGGCTATGTGGTGCTGGACGCCCAGGGGCCGGTCGAGGACGCCTTCGACATTCTAACGGAGATTCGGACGCTTCCCGGCACGATCCGGGCTCGGCTGCTGAACCGGGTCTAACCGGACTTTTCGTCCTTCGGCTTGTTCGGATGCACGCCGATCCGAAGCGCGAGGCAGCCCTGGAGAGCCTCCAGCATCTTCTCCCCGTCGCGGGGCAGCGGCACCTTGTGATTGATGCACCAGCCGATCAGGGCCGCCGTGACCTCGCCGGCGCTGAAGTCGAAATTCTGGGTCCCGCCCTCGTCGGGCGCGATCACCAGGGCGGCGGTCGGCGGCTCCTTGTCGATCTTGACCTCGACCCCTTTGACGCTGCCGATGGGCAGCTTCTTTCCGGCTTTCGGGGCGAAGGCGGCGAGCGCGTTGGCGGCTTCCGACTCCGAAAAGACCAGAAAGCGGAATTCGTTAGGCATTCCCGGCGCTCCCTGCGGTGCGCTGCGTCTCGCGGGCCATCGCCCGGGCGACAAAGTCGAGGCGGTCCTGGCCGTAGAAGGGCTCGTTCGCGATGAAATAGGTCGGCGCTCCGATCACTCCGCGGATGACCGCTTCGCGGCAGTTCCGGGCGAGTTCCGCCTGGACGCCGTCGCTCAAGGCCTCGGAAATCAGGGCGTCGGGATCGCCATAGCCCGCTTCCGTGCAGAGCGCGGAGATCACCGTCGGGTCGGCGATGTCTCGGTCGTCCCCCCAGAGGGCCTTTAGGACGAGCAGGCTCAAGCGGTCGACATCGCCTTCCTCGCCGCGGCGGGCCGCACGCTGACCGGCGATGACGATGCCGGAGGGTAGCTCGACCGGACCGTCGTGAAAGACCGGCTCCCGCTGTACCGGGATGCCGAGATGATCGGCCCAGCGCATGAGATCGAGTGTCGCGTAGTTCTGCAGCATCGGCGGCCGCTCGCCGAAGGGCCGACCGCCGATCGGCGGCATCGTGATCGACAGAATGATGGGCCGGTGGTTGAGGGTGAACCCGTGCTCGGCGGCCAAGGCATTCAGCCTGGCTGCGCCCAGATAGGTGAAGCTCGACCGGGTGGAGTAATAATAGTCGACGGTCCTGGGCGCTTGCGTCATGGGGACTCCGGTTCGATGCTATCCATCAATCTGCCTAGCCCAGCTTCGCGGGACCGTAAAGGTCGGATGACACCGAGTGCAGGGCCAGATGGGGACACGAAACAAGGGGATAACAATGGACAGGGCGGAATATGATCGGCATTTGAAGGAAATTCAACGTAAACTGACAATTCTCCAGCAGGCCTACTCCCGCTGCGGGGCCAAGGCGATCGTCGCGCTCGAAGGATATGACGCGGCAGGCAAGGGCGGCTTGCTCCGCCGATTGGGGTGGTCCCTCGATCCGCGCGCCTTGCGGGTTTACGCGACGGCCGCGCCGAACGGAGCCGAGCGGCGTCAACACTGGATGAAGAGATTCTGGACCAGGGTGCCGGAGAATGGCGAATGGGCGATCTTCGACCGCTCCTGGTATGGCCGTGTCCTGGTCGAGCGGGTCGAGAGCCTGACGCCGGATGAGTCCTGGCAGCGGGCCTATGAGGAAATCAACGAATTCGAACGGGTGCTGACCATGGAGGGAACGCGGGTGGTCAAACTGCTGCTGGACATCACGCCGGACACCCAACTCGCCCGCTTCAAGGCCCGCTACAAGGACCCGGCGAAACGCTGGAAGCTGACGATCGAGGACCTTCGCAACCGGGGCCGGTTCAAGATCTACAAAGAGGCCTATGAGGACATGTTGGAAAAGACCGACCAGCCCAACGCGCCCTGGGTCCGGATCGACGCGAACCATAAGCGAAAGGCCCGCATCGAGGGATTGGAGGCGATCTACACTCACCTGGCGCGGGGCATCGACCTATCCATGCCGGCGACGCACCCGGAAATCGACGCGTTCTTCGCCGACCATTGACCCGTCTTAGGAGTCGTCGCGGACGAGGTCGGGCACGCCGAGGGTCTGGATCAGCCGGTCGGTCTCGCGGTGGACCAGGGCGATGTTGCTATCGCGCACCGTGGGCAGCAGATAGCGGGCCTTGCGGACCTGTTCGTAGTCGAGGTCGGCGGTGATCAATTCCTCGCCGGCTCCGGCGCGGGCCAGCTCCTGGCCGAAGGGGTCGTGAATCGCGCTCTGCCCCCAGAAGGTCAGATCCTCCTCGACGCCGCAGCGATTCGCCATGATCACCGGCGCGCCGTACATCATCGCGTAGAACCGGGTCGCGGTCTTCCAGCCACCGGGATTGTCGAAATCGGCGCCGACCGCCTCGACGCCCGAACTGATCGGGGTCACCAGGATCGTCGCACCGTGCAGGAAGGCGAGGTGGGCGAGGGACGGGTTCCAGACATCGGCGCAGATCAGCAGGCCCGCCCGCCAATCATTGTCCAGTTCCAGAGTATCGACGAAACGCCCCGTTGCGTAATGCTTGCTTTCCTCCAGCAGACCGTAGGACGGGATGTTTATCTTCCGGTGCAGGTATTCGAGGCGCCCGCGATGGAGGACAGCCGCCGCATTGTAGAACTGGGCCGCCGGGCCTTCCTCGATAAAGCCGACGATCACCCGCATGTCGCCTGCGGCCTCCGCCAGCCTACCCAGCCGCCGGTCGCCCCGTTTCATGGCCGCCGTCAGAAGCGACCGGGCCCCGTAATGACCGACCAGGGACACCTCGGGAAAGACCAGAAGGTCGACGCCCTCTGCCCGGCCCCGGTCGATCCAGGAGAGGTGCTTTTCGATATTCGCGTCGACGTCCGCGATGGCGCTTTCGATTTGGGCGATCCCGACTTTCAGCATAACGTCCTCTGAATAAGGGTTGGACGGCAGAGGGAAGGGGTGAAGACAGATGACGGGCTATCATGTTTTCGAACTGGGGACGACGGTCTTGCAGCGGGGGATGACCGTCCCCAATCTGCGCCTCATCTATCAGACCTACGGGACCCTGAACCAGGACCGTTCGAACGCGATCCTCTATCCCACCTCCTATGCCGCCCAGCACACGGACACGGAATGGCTGATCGGCCCCGGCCGGATCCTGGATCCCCGTGAGTGGTTCATCATCATCCCGAACATGTTCGGCAACGGTATGTCCTGTTCGCCCAGCAATCTCGGCGAGCCCTTCGGGCACGGCCGCTATCCCGAATTCACCCATTGGGACAACATCCACGCCCAGAAGCGCCTGCTCGAGGAGGTGTTCGGGATCGAGCGTCTGGCGCTCGCCTATGGCTGGTCCATGGGCGCCCAGCAGGCCTTGCACTGGGGGGCGGTGTTCCCGGACCGGGTCGCCCGGATCTGTGCGGTCTGCGGGTCGGCCAAGACCTCGGAACACAACAAGGTATTCCTGCACGGGGTGCGGGCCACGCTGACCGCCGATCCGGCCTGGCGCGACGGCTATTTCGCCGAACGTCCGGTGACCGGATTGCGGGCGATGGGGCGTGTCTATGCCGGCTGGGCGCTCAGCCAGGCCTTCTATCGGGAGAAACTCTATATCGACGCCGGCTTTTCGTCGTTGGAGGATTGGTATGTCCGATCCTGGGAAGGTTTTTTCCTGCGCCGGCACGGCGAGGACCTTCTCTCCATGCTCAGGACGTGGGAGCTTTCCGATATCAGTGACAATACCCTTTTCAAGGGAGATATCGATCGCGCGCTCGGGGCGATCACGGCCGATACGGTGATCATGCCGTCCCGCACGGATCTTTATTTCACACCGGAGGACAGCCGTAGGGAGGCGGCGGGCATCCCCAATGCGCTTTATCTCGAAATCCCATCGAAATGGGGGCATCGTGCGGGAAACCCGGTGCTGAACGCCGATGATACGAGATTTATCGCCCGGACCGTCGCAACGCTTTTGGATCGCTCATTGACATAGTGCTTTAGCATGATGGAATGACCTTTAGGGTCGCTACGATAACGTGCGGATTAACCTTTTGTTCATTTCTTTACCTTACGTCGAAGGGAACGCACCGACATGGCGGAAGGCGGAGAAAACACAATGGGTGACGGCAAGCGCGGGAATCGCGGGCGTTTGGAATTCGGCATCGGGGCAACGCTCTACACGGCGACGGGGCTTTTGATCCTGTTGACCATCGCGGCGGCGGGGTTGTCCTTCTGGGCTTTCTCCTCCGTCGAACGAACGCTTACCAGCGTGACCGGACAATCCTTCCCCGCCGTCAAGGACGGCCTCAACCTGACGATCCTCTCTGAGCGGATGGCGGCGAAGGCGCCGGAGTTGATCCGCGCCAACGACCCGGCGGAGCGAGAGGCGGTGTCGACCGAGATCGCGGCCGATCTCGCCGGGATCAACGCGGTTCTCGACCGCATTCGCGCGAACGACCCGGACCGGGCCGCCTCGGTCGCGTCGTCTGTGGACATTCTGGCGGCGCGGATGGAAGACCTGAAGTCCGCCATCGACCGACGTGAGATGGCCCGGGCGACTCTAGCCAACCTCCGGAGCCGGGCGAATGCCATCCACGGTGAGTTCTTTTTGAAGATGGGGCCGCTCATCGAGGAGGAGAATTTCGGTATGGTTCTGGCCGGCGGGGAAGCGGTCGCCAACGCCTCCAGAAGCCTCAACGAACTGGTCACCGTCCATGTCGACGGCCTGAAGGCGGTCTTTGATGCGGCTCTGCTGGGCGAGCAGATGCTGGCGGTGATGATCCGGAACCTGACCGGTACCAGTCAGAAGCCGGTCTCCCAGGCCGAGGAGCAGTTCCTCAAGATGGCCGAGGAGCTCCGGGCGCTCGTGGACCGGTTCCCGGAAACGGAGAATGCGGTTCGCCTGGCGGCGGCCGTCGAGGCGATCGTCGCGGTCGGCATCGCGGACGACACGCCGTTCACCTTTCGGGCGGCGAGTACGAGCGGCGGCGGCAACGCGTTGATCCAGAGCATCCTCAACAACAAGATCGTGGATGCGTCGGCCAACTTCAGCCGGGCGGTCGGTCCGGTGGTGGCGGACGCCCAGGGAGAGCTGGCGGGCGAGGGCAAACGACTGTCCGGCAGTCTGCGGGGCGAGATCAACGGCCTCATGGAAGAGGACGTCTTCGCGCTGACCCAGACCATGTTCCTGATGTCCGAGGCGAACCTCATGGTCGGCATGCTCAACGCGGCGGCCGGCAGCCCGGATCTCGACGAATTGGCCACGTACAACAGCAAATTCTTCGAAAGCAGCTACCGGATGAACGGCTACACGGTGGATCTCGAATTCCTCGGCAAGGCGGAGGAGGTGATCTCGCTGGCCAAATCCCTGGGCGCAATCGGCGACGGTGACGACAGCCTGTTCGCGGTTCGGGAAAGGTTGCTGAATGAGGAACTTCTGGCGCTGGAAGCGCTTGGGGCAGCACAACAGGCCGCCCAGGCGCTCGACCGGGAGGTCTCGGCCAGTGTCGCCGACGCGGAACGCAGCGTCGACGCTGGCACCGCGGCCACGATCGGCATGCTGAAGCAGACCGAGACCGTTCTGATCGGTATGGCGGTCGCCGGCATCGTTGCGGGTCTGCTGATCGGCTGGTTGGTGATCTACCGCCGGGTGGTGAAGCGGCTGGTCACGCTGGCCGGTCAGATGGGCCGCCTTGCCGAGGGGGACAACTCGGTCGAGCCCAACGCCGCCGGGCATGACGAGATCGCCGGCATGGCACGGACCGTGGTCGTGTTCCGCGATAACGCGCTGGAGGTCGAGAAGCTGCGCCAGGAGCAGGTCGAAGCCGAGGAGCGTGCCCAGCGCGAGGCGGAACGTCAGCGCTTCGCCCTCGCCGATCAGTTCGAGGAGCAGGTCAAGGACATCGTCGAGCGACTGTCGGCGGCGTCCGACGAGATGGAGAAGAACGCCCTGCTGATGACCGACGGGGCGAACGATGTCCAAAGCCGGTCCAACACCGGGGCGTCCGCCGCCGAGGCCACGGCGTCCAACGTTCAGGCCATGGCGGCGGCGGTCGAGGAGTTGTCCGCCTCAATCCGGGAGATCAGCGGCAAGGTCAGCGAATCGTCCAGGATGGCCCAGACGGCCGCCGCCCAGGCGGATCAGACCAACCGGTCGATGCAGGGGCTGGAGGAAGCCGCCGCCCGGATCGATTCGGTCGTCGCCCTGATCCAGGACATCGCCGAACAGACCAACCTCCTGGCCTTGAACGCCACCATCGAGGCCGCCCGTGCCGGCGATGCGGGCAAGGGTTTCGCGGTCGTCGCCAGCGAGGTCAAGAACCTCGCCGGTCAGACCGCCACGGCGACCGAGGAGATCACCCAGCAGATCAAGACCCTGCAAGCGGGCGTTTCGGACGCGGCCGGGGCGATCAAGCAGGTCTCCGGCGTGATCCAGGATATCGGCGGTCATGTGACGTCCATCGCCGGCGCGGTGGAGCAGCAGAACGCGTCCACCGAGGAGATCGCCCGGTCCTCCCGCGATGCGGCGGAAGGCACCAATCAGGTCAGTGAAACCGTCGGCAGCCTGTCGGACGTGGCGACCAAATCCGGCCATCAGGCGGATGCGGTGCTCAACGCGGCCCGAAGCCTATCCCAGGAAACCCGCGATCTGGGGCAGGCCGTCGATGTCTTCCTGGGTGGTATTCGCAAGGGCGCCTAACCACATGAGGGGAACGCAGGTGGGTGACGGGCTCCGTTTCCGGTGATAGACCACCTGCGTTTCCTTTCGACAGCTAAGCGACCCCTATGCCCCAGCTCGAGGATATCGTCCAAAAGCGGCGAACCTTCGCCATCATCTCCCATCCGGATGCCGGAAAGACCACGCTCACCGAAAAGCTGCTGCTGTTCGGCGGTGCCATTCAGATGGCCGGCGCGGTCAAGGCCAAGGGTGACCGGCGCCGGGCGCGGTCCGACTGGCTGAAGGTGGAACAGGAGCGGGGAATCTCCGTCTCCGCCTCGGTGATGACCTACGACTATGCCGGCTGCACCTTCAATCTCCTGGACACGCCCGGTCACGAGGATTTCTCGGAAGATACCTACCGGACCCTGACCGCCGTGGATTCGGCGGTGATGGTGATCGACCACGCCAAGGGGATCGAGGCGCAGACCCTGAAGCTGTTCGAGGTCTGCCGCCTGCGCGATATCCCGATCATCACCTTCATCAACAAGCTCGACCGGGACGGCCACGACCCCTTCGAACTCCTCGACGAGATCGAACAGAAGCTGGCCCTGGACGTCACCCCGGCCTCCTGGCCCATCGGGATGGGGCAGAACTTCCTCGGCTGTTGGGACATTCTCAACGACCGCTTGGTGCTGATCGACAAGCTCAAGAAGGACGAGATCCAGGATGGGATCGCCTTTGACGGTCTGGCCGACCCGCGGCTGGCCGACCATCTGCCGGACTACGCCCTGGAGAAGCTGCGCGAGGATGTCGAGATGGTGCGGGAGCTCTGCCCGCCCTTCGATCTGGACTCATACCGTGAGGGCCATCTGACCCCGGTCTTCTTCGGCTCGGCCATCAACAATTTCGGTGTCCGCGAATTACTGGACGGCCTGGCTCGGAATGCGCCGCCACCACGCCGGCAGAAGGCGGTCAACGGCGGGGCGGACCGGATCGTCATGCCGGACGAGAACAAGGTCACCGCCTTCGTTTTCAAGATCCAGGCGAATATGGACCCGAAACACCGCGACCGGATCGCCTTCGTCCGCCTATGCTCTGGGCATTTCAAGCGAAACATGAAGTTACGGCATGTAAGGTCCGGGAAAATAATGAATATCCATAATGCTCAGCTCTTTCTGGCACAGGACCGGGAGGCGGCGGAGGATGCCTATCCCGGGGATATCATCGGCATTCCCAACCATGGCAATCTGGCGATCGGGGATACTCTGACCGAGGGCGAGGAGATCCGCTTCACCGGCATTCCCTCCTTCGCGCCGGAACTGATGCAGCGGGTGCGTCCGACGGACCCTTTGAAGGCCAAACATCTCGGCCGGGCCCTGCAGCAGTTGGGCGAGGAGGGCGCGGCCCGGATCCTGAAGCCCCGGTTCGGCCCGGATTGGATCGTCGGGGTGGTTGGTTCGCTGCAGTTCGATGTGCTGGCCGATCGTATCCGCACGGAATACCAGGTCCCGGTGATGTTCGAGCCGGCACATCTCCTGACCGCCCGCTGGATCGACGGCGACCCGGCCAAGGTCAAGGAATTCTGTGACAAGAACGGCAGTGCGATCGCCGACGACCATGCCGGCGACCCCGTGTTCATGGCGCGCAACCATTGGCATCTCGACACGGCGGTTGAAGAATGGCCCGATCTGCGTTTCCTCAAGACGAAGGAACAACAGCTATGAAGGCGGCCATCCTGCTCGCGTTTTTCCTCGGCGGCCTTTTGCTCGCCGCGATCATCTATGCGATCGACGTCTGGCTCAGCATTCAGGGCGGAACGATCAGCGAGCACGGCCTTCTGGCATTGGCCCTCGGCGCCGGCGGTACCCTGCTTCTCGGCGTCGTCCTGATGGGCCTGGTCTTCTATTCCCGCCGCAAAGGCTATGACGACGAAGTGGGTAAACACGACTAATGAACCAAGAATCGATAACCCGCCGCACCGGCGCCGAAATCCTCGTCGACAGTCTCGCCGCCCAGGGGGTGGAGCGGGTGTTCTGCGTGCCGGGGGAAAGCTATCTCGCCGTGCTCGACGCCCTGCACGGCCACGATATCGAGAGCGTCGTGTGCCGTCAGGAGGGCGGGGCGGCGATGATGGCCGAGGCCGACGGCAAGATGACCGGACGGCCCGGCATCTGCTTCGTGACCCGCGGTCCCGGGGCGACCAACGCCAGCGCGGGGGTCCATATCGGCTATCAGGATTCGACGCCGATGATCCTGTTCATCGGCCAGATCGCCCGGGAGATGCGCGACCGGGAAGCCTTCCAGGAGATCGATTACCGCCGGATGTTCGGCGAAATGGCGAAATGGGTCGCCGAGATCGACAGCGCCGACCGGGTCGCGGAATATGTTCAGCGCGCCTTCCACACGGCGATGAACGGACGTCCCGGACCCGTCGTGCTGGCCCTGCCGGAGGATATGCTGGTCGACCCGGCGCCGGCGGTAACGTTGCCGGCGATCGCCCGGACCGAGACCGCGCCGACCGAGGACCAGATGAGCCGATTGGCCGACCTGCTCGCCGGGGCGCGGCGGCCGATGCTGCTGACCGGGCGGGCGGGCTGGACGGCGCAGGCGACGGCCGATGCGGTCGCCTTCGCCGAGGCCTATGAGTTGCCCATGGCGGCGACCTTCCGCGCCCAGGACACCCTGCCGAACGATCACGTCCAATATGTCGGCGATGTGGGGATCGGCATCAATCCGGCGCTCAAGGCCCGGGTCGAGGCGGCGGATCTGCTGATCGTCGCCGGTGCGCGGCTCGGTGAGATCACCACCGGCGGTTATGATTTGGTGCGCCCGCCGATCCCGGCGCAGAAGCTGGTGCACATTCATTCGGGCGCCGAGGAACTCGGCCGGGTCTATGCTCCGGAATTGGCGATCAACACGAGCCCAGGCGCTTTCTTCAAGGCGGCAAGGGAACTGTACCCGCCGGTCTATTTCCCCTGGGGCGGATCCCTGGCGGAAGCGCGCGCGGAATACGAGGCGTGGCAGGAGCCGAAGCCGATCCCCGGCGATGTCCAGATGGGCGAGGTGATGGCCGTTCTCCGCGAGGAGCTGCTGCCCGACGCCATCATCTGCAACGGGGCCGGAAACTACGCCACCTGGGTCCACCGGTTCCACCGCTTCCGGCAATGGGGTACCCAGCTGGCCCCGACCTCCGGCTCCATGGGGTATGGCGTACCGGCGGCCGTCTCGGCCAAGCTGCGCCATCCGGACCGCGCCGTGGTCGCCTTCGCCGGCGACGGGTGCTTTTTGATGACCGGTCAGGAGCTGGCGACCGCCGTGCGTCATGACGCCCCGGTCGTCTTCATCGTCGTGGACAACGCCATGTACGGCACCATCCGGATGCATCAGGAACGGGAGTACCCCGGCCGGGAGAGTGCCACCAGCCTGAAGAATCCCGACTTCGCGGCGCTCGCCCGCGCCTATGGGGCCGAGGCCTGGACGGTCACCAAGACCGATGCGTTCCGGCCGGCGCTGCACCGCGCCCTGGCATGCGGAAAGCCCTCCCTGATCCATATCCACATCGATCCGGAGGCGATCACGCCGTCCCAATCCATGAGCCAGATCCGTGCAGCGGCCGAGGATCGGCTGAAGGGTTAGGGGAGTTCGTCGCCTTCGCGCGGCGGGGTTCCGGTATCCCGCTGCATGATGCGGTCGAATGACTCGAAATCGGCATTCGACCGCTTCTGGGCGAAGTACTCAGCGGTGTTCAACGCCGCCAGCTTTTCGGCCACTGCGAGGGTGATGAACTGGTTTGTGCTGGTGCCCTCTTGGCGGCTGGCTTCCTCCGCTGCCTTTTTCAAGGATTTGGGCAGTCGGAGCAGCAGTTTTGCGACTTCGGTCATCTGCTTTCCTTCTGAATGATGCGGATCAACGCGTCTCTTGGCAGGCAGACGTCGATTCCGAACCGTTCGGCGGCTTGAAAGTCCCGCCGGTTGAATGAAACGATCATATCCGCTCTTCCATTGGCCGATGCCTCAAGGATCATTTCATCATTCGGATCCTTGAGTATAGGACGCCAAACAAAATGCGTTTCGATGGGTTCGGTCATCGCAATTACCGCTTCGATGAAAACCCGGCCCTCCAGATCATTTAGGCCCGCTGCCTCAAGATGTTCTGCTCGCAGGCAAACGGCCTCGTATTCAAGCGCGACGGCAACAGTAGCCAACGCCGTTAATTCTCCATTCCGCAGCAGCCGGAGAACTTGCGCCGATGCTCCTGCGGGGCTCCGCATCGCGGCGACAACAACGTCCGTATCCAGAACCAATCTGATCATATTGATATCATATATGATATCTATTTTCCGTGCCGGGAAACAAAAAAGGCCGGGATGACCCGGCCTTTTCCACAGTCGGTCCCGCGTCGGTTCTATTCGACGTCGGCGGCGACCTTCAGCGAGATGATCTGGTCGGGATTGCGCGGCGGCTCGCCCCGGGTGATCTGGTCGACATGCTCCATGCCATCGACGACCTGACCCCAGACCGTGTACTGGCCGTTGAGGAACGAGGCGTCGCCGAAGGTGATGAACCACTGGCTGTCGGCGGAGTTCGGGTCCTGGGTCCGCGCCGCCCCGACGGTGCCGCGGCGGTAGGGGACGTTGGAGAACTCCGCGTCGAGCTTAACGCCGGTGCCGCCGGTGCCGGTGCCGGTCGGATCGCCGGTCTGGGCCATGAAGCCGTCGATCACGCGGTGGAAGACGATCCCGTCATAGAAGCCCTCGCGGGCGAGTTCCTTGATCCGCGCCACATGGTTGGGCGCGACGTCCGGGCGGAGGGCGATGGTGACGCGGCCGCTCTTCAGCTCGAGATAGAGCGTGTTCTCGAGGTCCGCGGCTTGGGATTCGGTGTCGGTCATGGCAACTACCAGGCTTGAGAAGAGAAGGGCGGCGAAGAAACGCCGGGTGAGCCAACGCATCGAAAGGACTCCTTCGACATCGATGATAAGGCCTCGGAGAGAACCCGTTCATCGGCATGGCGTCAAGGGCGGGATCGCCCCTTTTTGCCTCAACCCGGGAGAAATTGAATGAAGATGAAATTCATCACCGCGATCCCGACGCCGACCCAAACGGCATAGCCCCACAAGGCCCGCACGGCCGCCTCGTGTTTGGGCGTGCTGAACCGCTGATAGAGCGTGAAGGCGATCACGAAGGCGGCGAAGAAATAGACGAGCATGGCCGGCCTCAGACGGCGATGCCGTATTCCTCCGCCGCGTTTGCCAGGGCCCGCCAGGCATAGTCGGCGAAGGACCGACGGACATGGATGTCCACGGTGGCGGCGTCGGCGTCCCCTGCCACCAGATACAGGATGCTGTCCGCCTTTCCAACCGGGGTTTGCAGCACGTCGCCCGGCCGGAAGCCCCTGGGGTGCAGGTCGACGGCGACCAGTTTCGAGAGCACACGCCGTGTGCCTTCCCCGGCGATCCGCAGCACGGTCCAATTGTCGCTCACATCGACGGCCGAGTGGTGCAGGCCGGCGAGGGCATCCTCCAGGGCGGCGAGAGTGGCTGTGGTCTCCGCGTCGGGGCAGGAGATAAGCCATTCGTCCGGTCCGAGCCAGAGTACGGCCAGGTCGCCCCGGGCGGTGGAGGAGGTCGCCTCCATGGGCAGCACCAGATCGCCAAGGCCCCTGGCGGCGGCGGCGGCAAAGGCGCGGTCCTCGGCCTTGCCCCGCAGGTTGATTTTGCCGGCGAGCGGCCGTTCCTCCAGCGTGATCTGGGTATAGCGGACGGTCGGTAGATCGGCCCGGGTTTCCAGGGCGGTTCGGGCGACGGCGGCGGTGAGCGGGTTAGCCATTGGCGCGGACCCCTTCCTTATCGAAAAATACGGGCTCGACCACCTCGACGGCGATGGTCTTGTCGGCCATCGGGGCGTAGATCGTCGTGCCGATCCGCGCGCGGCCGGCCCGGACCATGGCGAGCGCGATGGAGCGGCCGACATTCGGGCTCCAATAGCTCGACGTGACATGGCCGATCATCGGGACCGGATAGGCGGTATTGTCCTTGTCCCTGGCGTCGACCAACTGGGCGCCCTCTTCGAGGATCACGGTCGGATCGGAGGTGAGCAGGCCGACGAGCTGTTTGCGGTCCTCGCGCAGCATGTCCTGTCGGGACAGCGAGCGTTTGCCGAGGAATTCCTGGGGCTTCTTCTTCGAGACGATCCAGTCCATGCCGAGATCGTCCGGCGTCATCGAGCCGTCGGTCTCCTGGCCGACGATGATGAAACCCTTTTCCGCCCGCAGCACATGCATCGCCTCGGTGCCGTAGGGGGTGATGTCATAGGGCTCGCCCTCATGCATCAGGGTCTCCCAGACATGGAGACCGTAGCGGGCGGGGACGTTGATCTCATAGGACATCTCGCCGGTGAAGCTGATCCGGGCGATACGGCCGGCGACCCCGGCGATCTCCGCGTCGCGGATCGCCATATGGGGGAAGCCCTCGTTGGAGAAATCGGTGCCGGACGCGACCTTGGTCAAAAGGTCGCGACTCTTCGGCCCGTTGATGGTGATGGTCGCCCACTGCTCGGTGACCGAGGTCAGATAGACCTCCATCTCCGGCCATTCGGTCTGCAGCCATTCCTCCAGCCAGGCCATTACCATGGCGGCGTTGCCGGTGGTGGTCGTCATCAGGAAGCGGTCCTCGCCGAGCCGGGCTGTCACCCCGTCGTCGCGCACCATGCCGTCCTCGCCCAGCATCAGGCCGTAGCGGCACCTGCCGACGGCGAGCTTGGTCCAGGCATTGGTGTAGACCCGGTTGAGGAACTCGGCGGCGTCCCGGCCCCTTACTTCGATCTTGCCCAGGGTGGAGGCGTCGAGAATGCCAATTCCCTGGCGGGCCGCCTCGACCTCGCGGTTCACGGCCCGGTGCATGTCCTCGCCCTTTTTCGGGTAGAACCATGCTCGTTTCCATTGGCCGACATCCTCGAACTCGGCACCGTTCTCGAGATGCCATTTGTGCATCGGCGTGGTGCGGACCGGGTCGAACAGGTCGCCGCTGTTGGGGCCGGAAATCGCCCCGAAGGGCACCGCGGTATAGGCCGGGCGGAAGGTCGTGGTGCCGACCTCCGGCGGGGTCTTGCCCAAGGCCTCGGCGACGATGCCGAGCGCGTTGATATTGGACGTGCGGCCCTGATCGGTGCCCATGCCGGTGGTGGTGTAGCGCTTGACATGCTCGACGGAGTGGAAGCCCTCGCGCACCGCCAGCAGGATGTCGGAGGCCTTCACATCGTTCTGGAAGTCGACGAAGCCCTTGCGGTGGCTGTCCCTCTTGTGGGACGGGGCGAGGAAATGCACCGCCATCGGGCCTTCCGTCCATTCCTGGACGGCGGGCAGGGTCGGGGCCTCACCGGTGAAGCCCGCCTCGGTTGCCGCGGCGAGGCCGGCGGCGGCCCCCTGTTCGAGGGCCTCCCGGGTCCCGAAGGCGCCGTTGCAGGCCCCGGCGGAGCGCTCCGCCTGGACCGACTGGCCGGGCACGAAAACGCCCAGATCCGCGTTATAGGCGAGCTTGCCGCGCGACTGACTGAACAGGTGGACCGCCGGGTTCCAGCCGCCGGACATCAGCACCAGATCGCAGACCAGCGGCCGGCTGTCCGGGCCGACGATCCCGTTGGAGATTTGGCGGACCTCGACCCCGGTCACGCGCTTGCCGCCGCTCGTCGCGACGACCGTATGGCCGGTCAGCACCTGGATCCCTGCGTCGCGGGCGCTCTGCACCAGTTCACCCTTGGGATCCTCGCGCAGATCGACGATCGCCACCACGCGGGCACCCTTGTTGTGCATGTCGAGGGCAGCCTTGTAGGCGCTGTCGTTGTTGGTGAAGACCACCGGTCGTTGCCCCGCGAGCGCGCCATAGCGGTTGATATAGGTCCGGGCGGCGGAGGCGAGCATCACGCCGGGCCGGTCGTTGCCGTCGAACACCAGCGGGCGTTCATGGGACCCGGTCGCCAGGACCACCTGGCGGGCGCGGACCCGCCACATCCGGGCACGGACCTGACCCGGCACCGCCTCGCGGCCGAGATGGTCGGTCACCCGTTCCAGCAGGCCGAACCAGTTGTTGTCGAAGTAACCGAAAGCCGTCGTGCGGGGCAGCAGGGTGACGTCGCCATGGCCGGCGAGCACCGTGGCCATGCCGGTCGCCCAGTCGCCCGCCGCCGAACCGTCGACCCGAATGCCGTCGACATCCTCGGCAAGGAGGGACCCGCCCATCTCATGCTGTTCGTCGGCCAGGATCACCCGGGCGCCCGTGGCCGCCGCCGCGCGGGCCGCCATCAGGCCGGCCGGACCGGCACCGACGACCAGCACGTCGCAATGGGCGTGGATGTGCTCATAGCGGTCCGGGTCCTCCTCTGTCGGGGACATGCCGAGGCCGGCCGCCTTGCGGATGACATGCTCGTATTTCTCCCAGGCCGTCGCCGGGAACATGAAGGTCTTGTAGTAGAAGCCCGCCGGGAAGAAGGGCATCAGCATATTGTTGACCGCCCCGACATCGAACTCGACCGACGGCCAGCAATTCTGGCTGTCGGCGGAGAGATCGTCATAGAGCTCCACCACCGTCGCCCGCTGGTTCGGGTCGGTGCGGTTGCTGTTCGGGTTGATCTGGACCATGGCGTTGGGCTCTTCGACACCCGATCCCATGATCCCTCGCGGCCGATGGTATTTGAACGACCGGCCGACCAGGTGGATTCCGTTGGCGATCAGCGCCGAGGCGAGCGTGTCGCCCTGATAGCCCTGATAGCGCTTGCCGTTGAATTGGAAGCTGATCGGCTTGGAGCGGTCGATGCGGCCGCCCTTGGCCGCCCGGAAGAGCTGGGTCATTGATCGGCCTCCGTGCCGCCGACAACGTGAAGACGCGGGGCGGGGTCGACCGGGGCGGCCAGCCCGGTGGGGCCTGGATTGTCGATCTTCGGCGGCGGGTCGCCCATCTTGTAGATCGCCAGGATCCGGTCCGTATAGGTGTTGCGGGCGACGTTGAACCAGCGGCGGCAGCCATGGGTATGGACCCAGCGCTCGAAATGCAGGCCCTTCGGATTTTCCCGCATGAACAGATAGTCGGCCCAGGCGTCATCGGACATGGCCGACGGATTGGCCGGCCGCGCGATATGGGCTTCGTGACCGTAGGAGAACTCGGAGATATCCCGTTCCCCGCAGAAGGGGCAATTCATAGACAACATGAGAATTGTGTCCTTAAGGCCTGAAAACGCTTAAAAATACTAGTGAGCGACGCCCGCCGCGCCATGCTCGTCGACCAGCTGCCCGGAGGAGAACCGGTCGAGGGCGAAGGGGGCGTTGAGTTCGTGCGGCTCGTCCCGGGCGATGGTGTGGGCGAAGACATGACCCGATCCGGGGGTCGCCTTGAAGCCGCCGGTACCCCAACCGCAATTGACATAGAGCCCTTCCACCGGGGTCTTGGAGAGGATCGGGCTCGCGTCCGGGCAGACGTCGACGATGCCGCCCCATTGGCGCATCATCCGCATCCGGCTGAAGATCGGGAAGATCTCGCAGATCGCCTGCAGCGTGCCCTCGACGATGTGGAAGCCGCCGCGCTGGGCGTAGGAGATATGGGCATCGATCCCGGCGCCGATGACCAGTTCTCCCTTGTCCGACTGGCTGCAATAGGCGTGGATGGTGTTGGACATGACGACCGTGTCCATGATCGGCTTCACCGGCTCGGAGACCAGGGCCTGCAGCGGATGGCTTTCCACCGGCATGCGGATCCCGGCCATGGCGGCCAGCACGCTGGAATGGCCGGCGGCGACCAGGCCCACCTTGTTGCAGCGGATGACGCCCCGGGTCGTCTCGATGGCCTCGACTTTTCCACCCTTTCGGCGGATGCCGGTGACCTCGCAGTTCTGGATGATGTCGACACCCCGTTCGTCCGCCCCCCGCGCGTAGCCCCAGGCCACCGCGTCGTGGCGCGCGGTGCCCGCCCGGCGCTGCAGGGTCGCCCCCAGGATCGGGTAGCGGATGTTGTCGGTCTTGATGATCGGGCAGAAGTCCTTCACGCCCTTGGCGTCGAGCAACTCGCAGTCGATGCCGTTCAGCCGGTTGGCGTGGGCCCGGCGCTGGAGATCCCGCATATCGCCGAGGGTATGACCGAGATTCATCACGCCGCGCTGACTGAACATGACGTTGTAATTGAGATCCTGGCTCAGGCCTTCCCACAGCTTGAGGGAATGCTCGTAGAGCAAGGCGCTTTCGTCCCACAGATAATTGGACCGCACGATGGTGGTGTTGCGGCCGGTGTTGCCGCCGCCGATCCAACCTTTTTCGATCACCGCGACATTGGTGATGCCGTGTTCCTTGGCGAGATAATACGCCGTCGCGAGGCCGTGGCCGCCACCGCCGACGATGACCACGTCGTAATGCGGTTTCGGTTCCGGGCTCCGCCATTGCCGCTCCCAGTTCTCGTGATGGGAGAAAGCGTTCTTCGCCAGCGATACGACCGAAAATCTTGCCATCTGTCCCGCCCTGTCCGACGCGTTTGTCCGTTCCCTCAACCCTATCAGTCCGCGGCAAGGGTCCTCAACGGTTCCGGGGCAGGGGTAGCGGGTAAGACGGGCGCGATCTTGTGTCTTTTCGCCACAAGGTGACACCGGAACGACGGGGCGGCGGGACATTCTGTCTCGTTTTACCGTCGGCGCGCCCCTCCCTCGGTTCCCGAGTAATGGAAGAACATGGGCGTGCTAGCTGAGGTCACGATCGTGCGGTCATCGAGCATTGGACGAGTTCCGGCCAGACCGAGGGCCGCGGCGTGCTCGATCCGGGCCAGTATTTCGCCGCCAACACCGACGTCGCCACCGCCGGGGCCAGCGCCTATCTCCACTATCAGGACGCCGGCCGGGCCGAGGGGCGGGACATCCCGAAGCATTGGACCTCGCCGGGACGCTTCGATGTCGAGGGATCGAGTAGACTATGACAATTATAATAATGCTAAAAAGAGATTGATCGGATTTTTCTAAAACTAAAACATTTATTGCCTGATATTTTCCTATGCTAAAAGGAGCACCCAATCCGAGCGAAATCCAATTCTGCAAACGATACGAGGGCGGAGAAATAGATGGCTGTGTTTTCCGGTACTGATTCCGCTGATTTCCTCACCGGCACAGGCGAGGACGACACGATCATAGGCGCAGGGGGGAACGACACTCTCATCGGCGGTGCAGGAAACGATTCGCTGATCTCCGGGGCCGGCGCGGGTCTGGAGAGCCTGGCAGGCGGGGACGGGGATGACATAATCGTGGCGTCGTCTGAAACCGGGTTTTCCGTCATCCGCACGAATTTGGGCGACGACGCGGTACGTTTCGAGGGCAGTCCAGGATTTTGGGAACTGCGCTACAACGCCGACAACCTCACCCAGGTGGTATCATCCTTCGACGCGTCGACCGATACGCTTACGCTACAGGAGTTCATCGGCCAAACCTTGGTCGGTACCGATCGTGTTACGGGGGTCGGGAACATCGCCGCCACTGGTGGACTGTCCTATTACGGCACGACGGAAGCCGACAATTTCACCGGCACGCCAGCGGCTTTCGAGCGGCTTCGCTATATTGGTGGAAACGATACTTTCCAGGGTGGCGAAGGGGTCGACGAGGTGGACCTGCGAGCTGCGACAACTGGGGCAACTGTCGATCTGGCCGCCGGAACGGCGGTGCTTGCCCAAGGCGACCAGCTGTCTTTAGCGGATGTCGAACGGGTTCGCGGGACCTCCTTTGACGATTCGCTGACGGGTAACTCCGATTTCAACAGCTTCCGTCCCGGCGGCGGCAACGACACGCTGGATGGCGGGCTCAATTCGACTAGGGACGAATTCCGCGCCGTCTCCGCATCGCAAGCCGCCAATATCGACCTCACCTTGTCGAGCGGCCAAATTGTCTCGGACGGTTTTGGCGGGACGGATACCATCCTGAACAATTCCGTCTCTGACTTTCGGTTGACCAATTTCGCAGACTCTTTTGTAGGCGATTCGAACCGACAGTTCATTTATGGCGATGATGGGGACGATACGATCGTTGCCGGCGGTGGGGACGACACCATTCAAGTGCTGGGGGATGGCGAGAACGATTCGGTCGTCGGCGGTGACGGCACCGATTGGGTCATTTTCGCCGAAGCCTTCAGTGCGTATACGATCGATGCCAGCGGGCCGGAAATCCTCGCGACATATGGCGCGACCGGCGAAACGGATCGATTGTCCGAGGTCGAATTCCTTGTCTTTAGCGATCAAGTCCGGGACGCTAATCTGAACGCGACAACCGCGTTTGTCGGTCTGTCGGTGGCCGATGCGTCGGTGGCGGAAGGCGACAGCGGTGTCGCTGCGCTTTCCTTTGTTGTCTCCCAATCGGCTGTGCTCCCGCAGGACAATCTTTTTACCTATTCCCTCAGCGCGACAACCGCCACGTCGGGAACGGATTACGCGCCTCGGACTGGATTTGCGTGGGTCAAAGCCGGCGAAACCTCGGCCACCGTCAGCATCCCGGTATTCGCCGACACGGCGTCGGAAAGCAATGAGACTTTCCAAATCACGATCGCATCGACCCGCGGATCGATCATTTCCGATGCGACGGCCACGGGCACCATCATTGACGACGACGGCGCTCCCACTCTTTCCATCTCCGATGCCTCGGTGACGGAGGCGGACAGTTTCGCCCGGACGATGACGTTCACGGTGAGCCTGTCGGAGGCGGCGACCTCCGAGGTGACGGTCCAATACGCGACGTCGGACGGCACGGCGACGGCGGGGGCCGGGGCGAGCGGGACGGCTGCGGGGACCAGCGACTATACCGCCACGTCGGGCACACTGACCTTCGCCGCCGGCGAGACGTCCAAGACCGTCTCGGTCTCGGTCACCGGCGACATCGCCATCGAGAGCGACGAGACCTTCACGGTCACGCTCTCCAATGCCTCCGGCGCCACGCTGTCGGACGCGACGGCGACGGGCACCATCACCGAGAACGAGGTCTCCGTCTGGTCCGGCCAGGCCTATGTGGACGCCAACCCGGATCTGGTGTCGGCGGGTGTGACGGCGGCGACGGCGCTCGACCATTATGCGGCCTTCGGCTATGCCGAGAACCGGCTGATCAGCTTCGATGCGGCGGCCTATCTGGAGGTGAACCCGGATGTCGCGGCGGCGGGCATCACGACCGCCAACGCCATCACCCACTACATCAACTTCGGCAAGAACGAGAACCGGCCGTTCACGGCGGACGCCTATCTCAACGCCAATCCGGATCTGGTGGCGGCGGGTCTGGACGCGGCGGGCGCCGGCGCCCATTACGCCAATTTCGGCAAGAACGAGAGCCGCTCGCCCGGCTTCGACGCGGCGGGCTACGCGTTGTTGAACCAGGATCTGGTGACCGCCGGCTTCACGGTCTCGCAGTTCATCGAGCATTGGAACAACTTCGGCCAGGCGGAAGGACGCAGCGTGTTCGATCCGGGCCAGTATTTCGCCGCCAACACAAGCGTCGCCACGGCTGGCTCCAACGCCTACCTACACTATCAGGACACTGGTAAGGCGGCCGGGCTCAGTATCACCAAGCAGAGCATCTTCTTGGATGTGATCGGGATCGAGGGGCTTTGAGAACCCACGGATAACCGGGTGATCCCGGCGCCCCTGGATAGAATGGTGCGGGTGGTCGGACTCGAACCGACACTCTGTCACCAGAACCGGATTTTGAGTCCGGCGCGTCTACCAATTCCACCACACCCGCACAGCTGTGATTGGCCGCAGTATGCCACCGCGAGGCCGCGCATCCTACCCAAAAGCCCCTTGCCGTCAATGGCGCCTTTCGCTGGAAAGCGTGCGCCCGGGCTTTACCCCGGCGCCGCCGCCTGTTAACAGCCATCACCCTTCCCAGATCCGTCGGCCACATTCCCATGCTGCGTCCCCTCTACGATTGGTGCCTGCGCCTTGCCGGGCGCAAAAACGCCCTTCCCGTCCTGGGCGGCGTATCCTTCCTGGAAAGCGTGATTTTCCCGATCCCGGTGGAGGCGATGATGGTGCCGATGGTGCTGGCGCATCCCGCACGGGCCTGGCGCATCG
Source organism: Alphaproteobacteria bacterium (assembly GCA_024743275.1). Classification (GTDB taxonomy): domain Bacteria; phylum Pseudomonadota; class Alphaproteobacteria; order JANSWW01; family JANSWW01; genus JANSWW01. Next base: position 93,755 of record JANSWW010000001.1, on the reverse strand, counting down.
CCTTGGTCGCCACGGTCACCTCTATCCTCGGCGCGGTCGTCGGCTACTACATCGGCTACGCCCTCTTCGAGACCATCGGCACCCAGATCGTCGCGCTCTACGGATATGCCGAGCAAATGGCCGACTTCCGGCAGTCCTATGAGGAGTATGGCGCGCTTATCGTCGCCATCGGCGCGTTCACGCCGATCCCCTTCAAGGTGGTGACGGTGACCAGCGGCCTTGTCGAAATGAACCTCCTCACCTTCGTGCTCGCCGGCTTCTTCGCCCGCGGGATCCGCTACTTCATCGTCTGCGGCCTGCTCTGGAAATTCGGGCCGCCAATCCGCACCTTTGTGGAGGACCGGCTCAACCTCGTCGCGGCTGCGGTCGGGGTGGTCGGTGTGCTCGGCTTCCTTCTGGTGAGATTTCTCTAGACCATGCTCGACCGCCTCCAAACCCTCCCGCCCGTCCCGCTCTGTTTCATGGCGGCGGCCCTCTCCGGGGCGGTCTTGCTGGGGGCGATCGCCTTCGAGCATTGGGGCGGACTGCCGCCCTGCCCGCTCTGCCTGTGGCAGCGCTGGCCCCATCTCGCCGTGGTCGCCATCGGCGTGATCGGCGCGCTGGGCGGCGGCCGGCTGGCCATGCCCTGCCTCGCCCTGTGCATGGCGGGGCTCATGACCACCGCCGGTCTGGGCGTTTTCCATTCCGGCGTCGAAATGGGATGGTGGGAGGGCCTATCCGCCTGCGCCGGCACCACGGGGCCCGCGGCCAGCGTCGAAGCGCTGAAGGCCCAGCTTCTCGGCGCCCCGATGGTCCGCTGCGACGAGGTGCCCTGGTCCTTCCTGTCCTTGTCCCTGGCCGATTATAATTGGATTGTCAGCGGGGCCGCCGCGGCCGTCCTACTGATCCGGCTGAGCGCCCCGCGACAGGCCCCACGGAAGGAAATCTGATGTCCGAGACCCATTCTCCCAAAACCACTCAGGAAGACCGGCTCGCCGGCGATATGGACAAGCGGGAGTTCATCGACCGTCTGATCCGGGTCGATCATGCCGGCGAGTTCGGCGCCCAGCGGATCTACAAGGGCCAGATCGACGTCCTCGGCAACACGGATGTCGGCCCGACCCTGCGGCATATGGCGGAGCAGGAGGAGGAGCACCTCGAAGCCTTCGAACAGCTCATCCGGGAACGCCGGGGCCGCCCGACCGCGCTCTATCCGGTTTGGAACGTGCTCGGCTACGCCCTCGGCGCCGGCACCGCGCTGATGGGCAAGAAGGCCGCCATGGCCTGCACCATCGCCGTCGAGGAGTGCATCGACGAGCACTATCAAAAGCAGCTTGAAAAACTCGGCGACGACGAGGAGGAGCTGAAGGCCAAGATCCGCAAATTCCGCGAGGACGAACTGGAGCACCGGGACATCGGTGTCGACCACCAGGGCGAACAGGCGATCGGCTATCCGGTCATGCGCAAGGCGATACGCGCCGGTTCGAAATTCGCGATCTGGCTTTCCGAGCGGGTGTAGGCCGCTCTTCCCTCGGCCCGGTCCGGCTTAGCACTGCTCGATATCGAGCTCGCTGTCCCAATAAAGGAAATCGGCCCAGCTTTCATGGAGGAAGTTGGGCGGGAAGGCCCGGCCGTTCTCCTGAAGCTGATAGGTGGTGGGCTGCCGCGGCTCCTCCAGCGGGAAGAAACCGTTCCTCGACGGCATCTTGTTGCCCTTCTGAATGTTGCAGCCGGAACAGGCGGTGGTGACATTCTCCCAGTTCGTCCGGCCGCCACGGGAGCGCGGGATGACATGGTCGAAGGTCAGATCCGACGCGCTGAAATGATCGCCGCAATACTGACAGGCGAAGCGGTCGCGCAGGAACACGTTGAACCGGGTGAACGCCGGGCGGCGCGAGGCGGGAATATACTCCTTCAAGGAGATCACGCTGGGCAGCCGCATGTTGAAACTGGGTGAGTGGACGACCTGGTCATATTCCGAGACGATGTTCACACGGTCGCAGAACACCGCCTTCACGGATTCTTGCCAGGTCCACAGGGAGAGGGGGAAATAACTCAACGGTCGGAAGTCGGCATTAAGCACCAATGCGGGCCAATGCTGTGCCGTGAGTGCCATGTCAGCACCTATATATGGTGTGTCTAGACATGAGGGGACCTTATGCCAAACGGCGCCGGGAAACAACACCCGGCGCGCACTTGTCACAGAGATGTCGACCAGATGTAACGGTTCTGTAGCACAACATCTTGATCCGCCTTCCCTACCCCAAACGGTCGGTGAGAAAACGCGCCGCCAGGGTCAGACCGTCCGGATCGATCCCGTGATCGAGGCCGGGCCGGCCATGGCTTTCCACCGCGATTCCCGCCTCGGTCAGGCCGGAACCGGCCAGATGCATCATCTCGAAGGGAACGACGCCATCGGACTCGCCATGAACCAGGATCACCGGTGGACTGGTCCGCTTCTCGGCCGACAGCGCGTGGGGGGCGACCAGCGCGCCGGAAAAGCCGACGATGCCGGCGATCTGTTCTGGCCGGCGGGGACCGACGAAGAGGGACATCATCGTGCCCTGACTGAATCCGACCAGGGCGAGCCGGTCGGCCGCGAGCCCGTGCTTGTCGAGCAGGCCGTCGAGAAAGGCGTCGAGCATCGGCGCGGCGACGCGGATACCGGCCTCGACCTTCGCCGGGTCGCGGTCCATCAGGGAGAACCATTGCCGGCCGAATGGGGCCATGTCGCAGGGGAAGGGCGCGTCCGGGGAATAGAAGGCGGTTCCCGGTAGAACATTCGCCAGGGCGTCGCCAAGGCTGATCAGATCGTTGCCGTCGGCCCCCAAACCGTGGAGAAAGACTACGACGCTTTGTGCCTCCTCTCCGCTGGCGGGCATGATGGACGGCCCGGTGAGATCCTTGATGGCGGCCATGTCTGATCCTTCCGATTGCGCTGCGAGTGCTTTGGTGCGTCTCTAGAGCAGATCGCGCGATTTCTGGATCGCTTAACGATCGTGAAATCGTGCGTGAATCTTCTCTAACTTATTGTTGTAGAGGCAAATTCACAGGCGTAGTGACATCACGTAGTGATGCAATAACGCCTGATTTGACTCTAACATGGGAAGTGTTTGGGAAACAGCATGACCGTCGTCACCCGTTTCGCCCCCTCGCCGACCGGCCATCTGCATCTGGGGCACGCCTATTCGGCGCTTCTGGCCTGGCAATTCGCCCGGAAACGCGGCGGGCGCTTCCTGTTGCGGATCGAGGATATCGACCCCGGCCGCTGCCGGCCGGAGTTCGAGGCGGCGATCCTCGAGGATCTCGCCTGGCTCGGCCTCGCCTGGGAGGCGCCGGTGCGCCGCCAGTCCGATCATCTCGATCTCTACGCGTCCCATCTCGACCGGCTGGCGGCGGACGGCCTTCTCTATCCCTGTTTCTGCACCCGCAAGGACATCGCGGCGGCGGTCAGCGAGATGGCGGGAGCGCCCCATGGCGCCCCCGATGATGCCGCTCATGAGGGGCCGGACGGGCCGCTCTATCCGGGGACCTGCCGCCATCTGTCGGCGGCGGAACGCGCCGAGAGATTGGATCGGGGCGACACCCACGCGCTTCGTCTCGATATGGCCGAGGCGGTGCGCCGGACCGGTCCGCTCAACTATCGGGAGGGCGATGATTCGGTACCCGCCCGACCGGAGCGGTTCGGCGACGTCGTCCTGGCACGCAAGGAGGTCCGCACCAGCTATCACCTCTCCTGCACGGTGGACGATGCGCTTCAGGGCGTCACCGACATCGTGCGGGGCGAGGATTTGCGGGACGCCACCGACATTCATCGGTTGCTGCAGGTCCTCTTCGGCCTCGCGAGCCCGGTCTATCACCATCACGGTCTGATCGCCGGGCCGGACGGCAAGCGGCTCGCCAAACGGGACAAGGCCGCGACCCTCAAGGCGCTGCGGGAGGCCGGCACGACGCCGGTGCAGATCCTTGAAAGACTTGGCCTACCAGGCGCGGAGGCCGGTTGAGAGCCGGACATAGTCCGGATCGTCCGGGGTGATGAAGCCGGTCCGGATCAGATAGTCGATGATGACGAGATTGCAGTTGAATTTGAACTCGTCCGTCTCGCGCACGATCCGGGCGACCTCATCCAACGGCATCAGCATGAAATCCTCGACCTCGCCGTCCTCCGGCGTCGGCCGGAAATCCTCCGGCAGGACAAGGTCGTAGCTCCAGATGCAGTCATGGCGCAGTCCGGTGGGCTGCTCCATCGCGTAGGTGATGGCGGAGACCGGAACGGCCGAGGCCGCCAGGTCTTCGGGGATGCCCGCCTCCTCCTGGCATTCCCGGATCATGACGGCGGTCGCCCCCTCGTCGAAGGGCTTGCCGCCGGCCACCAGATTGTCCAGCAGGCCGGGAAAAGTCGCTTTGTTCCGGGACCGGCGGGCGATCCACATCCGCCGCGCCGGCCCAGTCCCGACGATCCCATTCAGATGCACCCCGGCCCCCAGCATGCCGAAAGGAATCACATGGCGGCGGTCCATGGCGAAGAAACACGGGCCGTCCGGGCTGGCGAAGGCACCGTAACGCTCGCCGTGGAAGTCCGGCAGAACCCCCTCGGCCACCAGCGCCGTACAGACGTCCCGGACCGCCTCGGTCCGGTCCTCGAAGCCGCGGAGGGCCGGGTTGAGTGTCACCCCATCATCCGCGACCCGGAAAACCTCGGGAAACCGGTCGAGCACCGGGGCGAAATCGTCGCGCAGATGGCCGACGACGGCGTCCCCGACGGTGAGTAGCCGAAAACGGCGCCAATCGACCCGGTTATGGTCCTCGATATGGCGCAGATAGCTCATTCAGGCTGGCATCGCTCAAGCGGGCAGGACGGATTTGCGGGCGGTCAACACGCGGTCGACCTCGAAGACCTGGCCCATGCTGGCGGCCATCAGCGCCTGCAAGTCCGCGTCGACGCCGCCGACCTGCAGATCGATGGTCATCTTCTCGCCGCCCTCGGCCGGCTTGAGCGTGGTCGCGTGGACCCGGCTGGGGACGAGACCCCGCTTGGCCAGCACCTCCAACAGGCGCGGCAGAACGCCGGGATCGGCATCGGCCTGAACGGAGAAACAGGCGGTTTCCGGCATCTGCACGAAAGGATTGGATTGGGAAGACATGGTCGACATGGTGAGAACTCCTGCGGTCCGGGCGGCGACGCGCGCACGGCGGCCGGACGGTGATCGATGAGGGTGGCAAACAGTCCTGTCCCGGCTCTCCCTTAGAGAACCGGGCGGCTAATTCGCTCTCCCGCAAAGATCGACGGCATGGGTCGGTCCCACTTTTCCTGTCTCAAGCGTCTCCGGTTATGGAGCGGCTCTCCGGGACTGTCAACGTTCGTGGACGAATGCCTGTCGATCGCCTGGGGAATGAGCCGTTGGGGAGTGCGCCGTTTGGAAATGAGCCGTCGGATCTGTCGTCAAACGGGCCGGCTGCTGCTGCGCAGCACCTTCACCGCGTCGTTGATCTGGGCCATGCGCTCGGTATCGCCGGTGTTGGCGTCCGGATGGAAAATCAGCGCCAACATCCGGTACTTTGCCTGGATCGTCCGGCGGTCCGGGCGGGCCGAGGGCTGGAAGCCCAGGACATAGAGCGCATCACCCCGGGTCTGCACACCCCGCGGCAGGGGATCGAAGGCCAGGGTGGTCAGGATCAACCGCAGCCGGTCGATCTCCTCCTGCATCTGCTCGATCCGGTGGGTTTGCGCCGCGTCCACCCTGGGCACCGACGGGTCCTCGAGATCGAGCGACCGTTCACCGCCATGGATCATCAGCGAGAGATTGAGGGCCTTGCGCAATTCCTCGATGGAGATTCCCGGCTCGAGACGGGCCTGGAGCCTCGGTTTACGCCGCATGACCTTGTCGGCGTCCCGGCCCGATTTGAGCGTGACCGTCTCCCGGTCCGCGCCGTCCGGTCCGCCGGGATCGGGGAAGGAAAGCACGGTCGCCTGGGGCAGCATCAGTCTCACCGCCCGAATCAGGTCGGCGACGGAAACGTTTTTCTCATCTGCAAGTGCAGTTATGGCGTCGCGGAACCGGCTGGAACAGGGAATAACGTAGGATTTTGAGAGGGTTACACGACGCTCGGTCGACCTGGACATGAAGAACCCGCTTCGAAAGATCACAAGATAAACACTGTTTGAGGTCCAAGACCACGATATCTTGTGGTCTCGGACCCCGGTCATAGCATGCGGATGGGATCTGTCAACTGCACTTGCAGACAAACCGGCGGCACGAGGCGCCCCCAATGCCTGCCAGTGCAGTTACATCGCGGTTTCCTTAAGTCACTCTTAAGAAATCAGATTAACCAACGGTAAGACGGCACCTTCAGGAAAATATATAACTTATTGATTTTTATGAAGGTATGGCCAGCGATCCTCCCGCCGGCCACCCATACTCAATTGCAGTTTTCTATGCCGCCGCCACATCGGCCTCGCCGACCAGAGACACGATATCCGCGAGGATTTGCGTGATGTCATAGTCTTTCGGGGTGTAGACCCGGGCGACGCCGGCGGCTTTCAGGGATTTTTCATCGTCAGGCGGAATGATCCCGCCGACGACCAGCGGGACATGGTCCAGCCCACCGGCCCGGAGACGGTCCATAACTTCGCCAACAAGGGCAACATGGCTGCCGGATAGAATCGAAAGCCCAATGACGTGGACCCCCTCCTCCAGGGCGGCGTTGACGATCTCCGCCGGCGTGAGACGGATACCCTCGTAAACCACCTCGAATCCGGCGTCCCGGGCGCGCACGGCGATCTGCTCGGCGCCGTTGGAATGCCCGTCCAGACCCGGCTTTCCAACCAGCATCTTGACCCGCCGGCCCAATTGTTGAGAGACCGATTCGACCGCGGCCCGGACGTCCTCCAGGGCGTCGCCCCTGACCGCGGCGGCTCCCGCCACCCCGGTCGGCGCCCGGTACTCGCCGAACAATGCCCGGAGCGTCCCGGCCCACTCGCCCGTGGTCACACCGGCATGGGCGCAGGCGATGGAGGCCTCCATGATGTTGCCGCCCTCTTTCGCGGTCTCTTCCAGCTTGCCGAGGGCCGCTTTCACCGCCGCGTCGTCCCGCTGCTCGCGCCATGCCTCGAGGCGGGCGATCTGATCGGCCTCCGCCTTCGGGTCCACGGCCATGAAGCCGCCATCCTCGCCGGTGGTCAGCGGCGACGGCGCGCTTTCCTGATAGCGGTTGACCCCGACGATGACCTGCTCGCCGCTCTCGATCGCGGCGATCCGGCGGGCATTGGCCTCCACCAGGCGCTGCTTCATATAACTGCTCTCGACCGCCGCCTCGGCGCCCCCCATCTCGTCGATCCGGGCCAATTCCGCGCGGGCCGCCGCCTTCATGGCCTCGACCTTGGCCTCGATCACCTCCGAACCGTCGAAGAGATCGCCAAATTCCAAAAGATCCGTCTCATAGGCGAGAATTTGCTGCATCCGCAAAGACCATTGCTGGTCGAAAGGACGCGGCAGACCCAGCGCCTCGTTCCAGGCCGGCAACTGTACCGCCCGGGCCCGCGCGTTCTTCGACAGGGTGACCGCCAGCATTTCCAAGAGGATGCGATAGACATTGTTTTCCGGCTGCTGCTCGGTGAGGCCAAGGGAATTGACCTGAACGCCATAGCGGAAGCGGCGGAATTTCGGATCGTCGATGCCATAGCGGGTGCGACAGACCTCGTCCCACAATTCGGCGAAGGCCCGCATCTTGCACATTTCGGTTATGAAACGAATGCCGGCGTTGACGAAGAAACTGATTCGCCCGACCACCCGGGGGAAGTCCGCCTCCGGCACCTCCGGCCGGGATTTCACCTCGTCGAGAATGGCGCAGGCATTGGCCAGCGCATAGGCGACTTCCTGGACCGGTTCGGCCCCGGCCTCCTGCAAGTGATAGCTGCACACATTGACCGGGTTCCATTTCGGAATTTCGCGATAGGTGAACGCGATCATATCCCCGGTGAGCTTTAGGCTCGCCTTCGGCGGGAAGATATAGGTCCCGCGCGACAGATACTCCTTTACGATGTCGTTCTGGGTCGTCCCCGCCAGTTTGGACCGGTCGACCCCCTGGCGCTCCGCCGCGGCGATGTAAAGCGACATCAGCCAGGCGGCGGTCGCGTTGATCGTCATGGAGGTGTTCATCTGATCCAGCGGGATCTGGTCGAACAGGGTCTCCATGTCGCCAAGATGGCTGATCGGCACACCGACCTTGCCGACCTCGCCCTTCGCCAGCGGGTGATCCGCGTCGTAGCCGGTCTGGGTCGGCAGGTCGAAGGCGACGCTCAAACCCGTCTGACCCCGGGAAAGATTGGTGCGGTAGAGCTTGTTGCTTTCGGTCGCGCTGGAGTGGCCCGCATAGGTGCGGAACATCCACGGCTTGTCGCGCGCTTCAGCCCGCTGAGGCTCGTCGGTGTTGCGGTGCGGCGTTACCATTGAGATTTTCCCTTTACGACAATAGGGTTACACGGCGGCGTTTCGAAGAATCGGAAAAATATTTCTATTTTGATTTTTCCAATCGTACGAAAATTTCCTTTGACATCAACGCTGAGCAATATATGACCGATTTCGGCAATGCAACACAGTTGTGGCGGTGCACGCGAAGGACGGTCGCCGGAAGCCGTCCCGCTGCGGTCGCAAACGGTGTTGGCAGCATAATGCGCTCCCGGCGTTTGAGCAGGGGGTCGAGATGTCCATGACCTCCCCCGGGCAGGAACCCGGGAATGGGGACGAACGGTGAAAAGGAACGGGTTGATGTCAGAAACCGCCGAAGTGATTGCCCTCGACGAATCGCGGGGCGCGCAGAAGAAGGATCTCTATGAAGTCGGCGAGATCCCGCCCCTGGGCTATGTGCCGAAACAGATGTATGCCTGGGCGATCCGGCGCGAGCGCCACGGCGAGCCGACCAAGGCCTTCCAGGTCGAGGTGGTGGACACGCCGGCGATCGGCGACGACGAGGTCCTCATCATGGTGATGGCCGCCGGCGTCAACTATAACGGGGTCTGGGCCTGTCTCGGCCTGCCGGTCTCGGTGTTCGACGGCACCGGCGCGGACTATCACATCATCGGCTCCGACGCCGCGGGCATCGTCTGGGCCGTCGGCTCGAAGGTGAAACGCTTCAAGGTCGGCGACGAGGTCGTGGTCCACTGCAATCAGGACGACGGCGACGACGAGGAGTGCAATGGCGGCGATCCGATGTTCAGCCCCTCCCAGCGGATCTGGGGCTATGAGTCGCCGGACGGCTCCTTCGCCCAGTTCGCGAAGGTCCAGGCCCGCCAGCTCATGCCGCGGCCGAAGCACCTGACCTGGGAGGAGAGCGGCTGCTACGTGCTCACCCTGGCCACCGCCTACCGCATGCTGTTCGGCCACCGGCCGCATATCCTGCGCCCGGGCCACAATGTGCTGGTCTGGGGGGCGTCCGGGGGCATCGGCTCCATGGCGACCCAGTTGATCGCCACCGCCGGCGCCAACGCGATCGGCGTGATCTCGGAGGACGATAAGACCGACTTCGTTATGCAGATGGGCGCCAAGGGCGTCGTCAACCGCAAGAATTTCGACTGTTGGGGCCAGCTTCCCTCGGTCAAGGACGTGGACGGATACAAGGCCTATATGCGCAAGGTCCGCGAGTTCGGCAAAGCGATCTGGCAGCACACCGGCAAGGGCAACGACGTGGATTTCGTCTTCGAACATCCGGGCGAGGCGACCTTCCCGGTCTCCTGTTTCATCGTGAAGCGCGGCGGCATGGTGGTGTTCTGCGCCGGGACCACCGGCTTCAACCTGACCTTCGACGCCCGTTTCGTCTGGATGCGCCAGAAGCGCATCCAGGGCAGCCATTTCGCCAACCTGATGCAGGCCTCCCAGGCCAATCAATTGGTGATCGAACGCCGCATCGATCCGGTGATGTCCGAGGTCTTCGCCTGGGACGACATCCCCGAGGCCCATATGAAAATGCTCCGCAACGAGCACAAGCCGGGCAACATGGCGGTCCTCGTCCAGGCCAAACGGCCCGGCATGCGGACCCTGGACGAGGCCCGCGACGCCTGACGCCCCGATGCGCTAACCGCCCCTAGGGCAAACGGACGCAAGAAAGCCGGGAGGGTCTCGCTCTCCCGGCTTACGCACCCTATCCTTCGCATGACACCGAACGAAACAGCATACCCAGGACGCGCCCCATGAACGACGCCGCCCTCGATCTCACCGCGAAGACAAACCCCGACATCACGGGTGACTTCGATCTGCTCGCCACCGCCGACGCCGCGATGATCGCCGTCGACCGGCTGCTGGCTCAAGCCGAACAGGCGCTTGCCGCCCGCGTCGCGCCGGAGGGCAAGGTCAACGCCGGGCTTCTCGACGAAGAACAGATGGCCGCCCATGGCTTCGCCTGGTACCGGACCTATGGTGAGAGCCTGCGTCAGCTTTTGGCCTGGGGCCGCCGGCTGGAGGCGCAGGACAAGCTCAACGAGGCCGAACGCCTGACCATCCAGATCGGATTCGGGGAGTATCTGGCGCAGATGGCCGGCGGCATCGCGCTGTCCCAGGTCGAGGTGATCCGCCCGGCCGATCTCGGCCTTGGCGCGGATGCGGTCCGGGAATTCCAGATCGACGCGGTCGCCACCCTGATCGCCGCCAACTCGGCGGACGCCAAGAAAACCCTGGGCGCGATGCTCGCCGACGGGACCACGCTGGACCCGGCCTACGAGGACGAGATGCTGACCATGATGGTCGAGCAGTTCGATCGTTTCACAGCCGAAAAGGTCGTGCCCTATGCCCATGACTGGCATCTGAAGGACGAGCTGATCCCGATCGAGGTGATCGAGGAAATGGCGGACTTGGGCGTCTTCGGGCTCACCATCGCGGAGGAGCATGGGGGCCTCGGTCTCGGCAAGACGGCGATGTGCGTGGTCACCGAGGCGCTGAGCCGGGCCTATATCGGGGTCGGCTCGCTCGGCACCCGCTCGGAGATCGCCGGGGAACTGATTCAGATCGGCGGCACGCCTGAGCAGAAAGCGAAATACCTGCCCAAGATCGCCTCGGGCGAAATCCTGCCGACGGCGGTGTTCACCGAGCCCAATACCGGTTCGGACCTGGGCTCGCTCAAGACCAGGGCGGTCAAGGACGGCGACAGCTATGTGGTCAACGGCAACAAGACCTGGATCACCCATGCCAGCCGGTCCGATCTGATGACCATGCTGGTCCGGACCAACCCGGACGAGGCGGGCTATCGCGGGCTTTCCATGTTGCTGGCGGAAAAACCGCGCGGCACGGAGGATAACCCGTTCCCGGCCGAGGGCATGACCGGCGGCGAGATCGAGGTTCTCGGCTATCGCGGGATGAAGGAATACGAGCTCGCCTTCGACAACTTCACGGTACCGGCAGAACAGCTCCTCGGCGGGGAGGAGGGCCAGGGCTTCAAGCAGCTCATGTCGACCTTCGAGGGCGCGCGCATCCAGACCGCCGCCCGGGCCGTCGGCGTCGCCCAGAACGCCTTCGACATCGGCCGGCAATACGCCCTCGACCGGGTCCAGTTCGGCAAGGCCCTGGCGACCTTCCCGCGGGTGTCCTGCAAGCTCGCCTGGATGGCGGTCGAGACCATGATCGCCCGTCAGCTCACCCTGTTCTCGGCGGTCGAGAAGGACAGCGGCCGGCGCTGCGACATCGAGGCCGGCATGGCCAAGCTGCTGGCCGCCCGGGTCGCCTGGTCGAACGCCGACAACGCGCTGCAGATCCATGGCGGCAACGGCTATGCGCTGGAATATCAGATCAGCCGGGTGATCTGCGATGCCCGCATCCTCAACATCTTCGAGGGTGCGGCCGAGATCCAGGCCCATGTGGTCGCCCGCGGCCTGCTGGCCCGGGGTCTGGGTGGACGGAATTAGGTCCCAGCCCGGGGATAGCCCCTAGCGCATGTAATGATAGCGGCACTGGACGATCTCCAGGACATCGTCCTCGACCACGCGGTAGACGAGGCGGTGTTCCTGGTCCAGCCGCCGGGACCAGAAGCCCGACAGAACGCCCTTGAGCGGTTCCGGCTTTCCAATACCGTCGAACGGCGTGCGTTGGCAGGATCTTGTAAGCTCGTTGAGCTTGCGGAGCCGCTTCTTGTCCGTGGCCTGCCAATAAAGATAGTCGTCCCAGGCGAGCGCATGGAAAACGATCTTCATTCCTCGATCAGAGAGCGCTCTTCACCCTTGCCGGCGTCGAGATCCCGAACGGCCGTCGTCAGCCGGTCGGCGTTGACCGGCGAGCGCAACAGATGGGCGGTTTCCTCGTAGGAGGCGAAATCCTCGATCGACATCAAGACCGCCGCGGGTTTTCCCCGGTCACGGGTGATGATCACCGGGGTGTTGTCGTCGGCCACCTGATCCAGATGCTTCGCCAGGTTCTTTCGCAGATCACTGTAGGATGTCGTTCGCATCGCTCTAATGTACGCAATTACGGACAAGTTTCAAGACGCAGTCCTGGGGTTGCGAATCGATGCTTTCCTCCGGCCGGCAACGGGTCTATGTGTCGGGCATGGGAGCCACATTCTATATTCTGATGGTCATCGCCATGCTGATTACGCTGGGGGTGCTCGGAACCGGCCTCTTCGCCATGGCGCGGGGCGGCGAAATGAACAAGAAATGGTCGAACAGGCTGATGCGGTACCGCGTCTATGCCCAGGGCGTCGCACTGCTGTTCTTCGCGCTGGCGATGTTGGCGAAATAGGGCCGCCCAACGGCCAAATCGGACGATTTGAGACGGTTTGACGCTTGCGGGCCGGGCCATGCGGGGCGATATCATCCACTCGACTGTTTGACATCTCATATTTGCGGCCTTCGGGGCAGGACGGGACGGAACGCATGGTTCAGCTGACGCGCATCTACACCAAGGGCGGGGATAAGGGAAAAACCTCGCTGGGCACCGGTAAACGGGTCCCGAAGCACGATCTGCGCGTCGCCGCCTACGGCACCGTGGACGAGGCCAACGCGACCATCGGTCTCGTCCGCCTGCATCTCACCACCGACCCGTTCGGCATCGACGCGATCCTGGGCCGGGTCCAGAACGATCTCTTCGATCTCGGCGCCGATCTGTGCACGCCGGAGCCGCCGGAGGGCGAAACGCTGGAATGGGAGCCGCTGCGGGTGACCGAGTCCCAGGTCGAACGCCTGGAACAGGAAATCGATCAGGCCAACGCCGATCTCCAGCCACTCAACTCCTTCATCCTGCCGGGCGGTACGGCGGCGGCCGCCCATCTCCATCTCGCCCGCACGGTCGCCCGCCGGGCGGAGCGGGAAATCACCGCGCTGGCCGAGGTCGAGGCCATCAATTCCGCCGCGATCCGCTATATCAACCGGCTGTCCGATCTGCTCTTCGTGCTCGGCCGCAAGGCCAACGACAACGGCGCCAGCGACGTCCTTTGGATTCCCGGTGGCAATCGCTGAGCAGATATGCTCCTGTTGCATTGCACAAGAAAAACGTCATGAAAGCGGCGCTTCGGTCTAAAAGCGTCACTTGGCGTCGCCTGCGGCCATTGACAGCATCTTGATGAGGTCGTACGCCACACGGCCTAACGTTTACGTCAACCTCGGGGCAGGAACTCCGCCCGCCCCGCCGATAAGAGAAGAGTGGGGGAGGAACCATGAAGGTTCTCGTCGCCGTCAAACGGGTCGTCGACTACAACGTCAAGATCCGCGTCAAAGCCGACCAGACGGGCGTTGAAACGCAGAATGTGAAAATGTCCATGAACCCCTTCGACGAGATCGGGGTAGAGGAGGCCATTCGCCTGAAAGAGGCCGGCACGGCCACGGAAGTGGTCGCCGTCTCCCTGGGCGTGCAGCAGTGCCAGGAAACCCTGCGGACGGCCCTGGCCATGGGCGCCGACCGGGGCATTCACGTCAAGACCGACGAAGAGCTGCAGCCGCTGGCCGTCGCCAAGCTTTTGAAGGCGGTTGTCGACAAGGAAGCGCCGGAACTGGTGATCCTCGGCAAGCAGGCCATCGACGACGACGCGAACCAGACCGGCCAGATGCTCTCCGCCCTCCTCGGCTGGAGCCAGGGCACCTTCGCCTCCGAGATCGCGCCGGAGAACGGGACGCTGCACGTCACCCGGGAAATCGACGGCGGGCTGGAGAAGGTCGACCTCAAGATGCCGGCGGTGGTCACGACCGATCTGCGCTTGAACGAGCCGCGCTACGCCTCGCTGCCGAACATCATGAAGGCCAAGAAAAAGCCGATCGACACGATGGAGCCGGGCGATCTCGGCGTCGACATCGCGCCGCGCCTCACCACCCTCAAGGTCGAGGAGCCGCCGAAGCGCGAGGCCGGCATCAAGGTCGAGACCGTGTCCGACCTGGTCGACAAGCTGAAGAACGAAGCGAAGGTGATCTAACGGCCGCGCTCCCGCCGGAAGCAGCGCCCACACCCAATTGACGGAGGAAGATATGGCTTCTCTGGTTATCGCCGAACACAAGGACGGCGCCCTCATCCCGGCCACCCTGCACGCGGTCACCGCCGCGGCGGAAGTCGGCGGTCCGGTCCACGTTCTGGTCGCCGGCAGCGGCTCCCAGGCGATCGCCGACGCGGCGGCGAAAATCGCCGGCGTCGAGAAGGTCCTGCACGCCGATTCGGCCGAATACGCCAACCCGCTGGCCGAAAACCTGGCCCCGTTGGTCGTCAAGACCGCGGACGCCTATGACGCGGTGCTGGCGACGGCCACCACCTTCGGCAAGAACCTGATGCCGCGCATCGCCGCCCTGATGGACCTGCAGCAGATTTCCGAGATCGTCGAAGTGGTCGGCGCCGACACCTTCGTGCGTCCGATCTATGCCGGGAACGCCATGGCGACCGTGCAGTCGTCCGACCCGAAAAAGCTCATCACCGTGCGGGCGACCGGCTTCGACGCCGCCGCCGCCGAGGGTGGGTCCGCCGCCGTCGAGGCCGTCGACGCGGCCGGCGACCAGGGGCTGTCCAGCTTCATCGGTCAGGAGCTCTCCAAATCCGAGCGCCCGGAACTGACCAGCGCCAAGATCGTGATTTCCGGCGGCCGGGGCATGCAGTCCGGCGAGAATTTCCCGATGCTGGAGAAGATCGCCGACAAGCTGGGTGCCGCCGTCGGCGCCAGCCGGGCCGCGGTCGACGCCGGTTTCGTGCCGAACGACTATCAGGTCGGCCAGACCGGTAAGATCGTCGCCCCGGAACTTTACATCGCCGTCGGCATCTCCGGCGCCATCCAGCATCTCGCCGGGATGAAGGATTCCAAGGTGATCGTCGCCATCAATAAGGATGAGGAAGCGCCGATTTTCCAAGTTGCCGACTATGGAATTGTCGGCGATCTGTTTAAGATCGTTCCGGAGCTGGAGCAGGAGCTCGGCTAACGCCACGGGTTTGGGGGAGAAAGAGGAATGCCCGATATCAAGACGGTCGGTGTCATCGGAGCCGGCCAGATGGGAAGCGGGATTGCCCATGTCGCCGCGGTGGCCGGATATGACGTGACGCTTCTCGATGTGTCGGCGGACCAGCTCGACAGCGCCATCGCCACCATCGAGAAGAATCTTCATCGCCAGGCCAATCGCGGCAAACTCGACCCCGGGGTGATCGGCCCGACAATCGCCCGGATCACCAAGACGCAAGACTATGCCGACTTCAAATCGGCGGATGTGGTGATCGAGGCGGCGACCGAAAAGGAAGAGGTCAAGCGCGAGATCTTCAAGACGCTTGTCCCGCATCTGTCGGAACACGCCATCGTTTGTTCCAACACCTCCTCGATCTCGATCACCCGGCTGGCCTCGGTCACCGACCGTCCGGGCCGGTTCATGGGCATGCATTTCATGAATCCGGTGCCGCTGATGAAGCTGATCGAGCTCATCCGCGGCATCGCGACCGAGGAAGACACCTTCCAGTCGATCCGGGAGCTTTCGGAGCGGCTCGGCAAGACGGTCGCGTCCGCCGAGGATTTCCCGGCCTTCATCGTCAACCGCATCCTGCTGCCGATGATCAACGAGGCGGTCTACACGCTCTATGAAGGTGTGGGCAATGTGGAGGCCATCGACACGGCCATGAAGCTGGGGGCGAACCACCCGATGGGCCCGCTCGAGCTGGCGGACTTCATCGGCCTCGACACCTGTCTCGCGATCATGAACGTGCTCTATGAAGGGCTGGCGGACAGCAAATACCGCCCCTGCCCGCTGCTGGTAAAGTATGTCGAGGCGGGATGGGTCGGCCGGAAGGCGGGCCGCGGCTTCTACGATTATTCCAGCGAGACCCCCGTTCCGACGCGATAGCGTTCCTCGGCGCGCCAGGATTCCCCGGCACGATAGGGCTCTTCCATTCAGGAAGAGCGCGGCGTCGGCCGCCAGTCCTTGGGCGCCATCTCGAAGCCGTCGAAGCTGAAGGCCGGGGCCACCACGCAGCCGACCAGCGTCCAGCGGCCCAGGCTTTCCGCCGTCTGCCACCAATTCTTCGGCACGATGACCTGTGGCCGTTCGCCCTGCGCCAGGTTCGGACCCAGGCGGTGCGCTTCCGCGTCATGGCCGTTTGGCGACAGCGTGAGCGCCAACGGCGCGCCGGCGTGCCAGCACCACACCTCCGTCGCGTCGGTGACCCGGTGCCAGGCGGACACCTCGTCCAAGCCCAACAGATAATAGATCGAGGTGAGGGCGCCGCGTCCGCCGTCCGCACCCTCCTCGCGATGGATTTCCTTGAACCAGCCCCCTTCCGGGTGACGCTCCAGGCCCAGGAGGGCGATGGCCTCCTCCTGGGACTGTTCACCTCCGTAAAGCGCCACACTCATCAGGCGGGCGGCCGGGTTTCGAGCATGGCGGGACGCTTGGCGAAGGCGTCGAACCAGGCGGCCAGCTTCGGATGGGAGGGCCGCCAGCCGAGATCAGCGAAGCGGAAATCGAGATAGCCGAGCGCGGTGGCGAAGGAGAGTTGGGCCATGGTTACCCGCTCGCCCAGGCCGTCCACCTCGCTTTCCATGGCGTCGAGCGCCTTGCGGATCTTGCCGAGCTGGGCCTCGATCCATTCGGTCCAGCGCAGGCCTTCCGGACGCAGGGCCATCTCGTAGCGGGTGTTGACCGCGCTATCCAACAGGCCCTCGGCGATCGCTTCCCGGCGCATCACGGTCCACCGGTCATCCCCCCCGGCCGGGTAGAGGGCCGGGCCGTTGTGGAGGCTGTCGAGATATTGGGTGATCACCCGGCTGTCATAAAGGGAGGAACCATCGTCGAGGATCAGAACCGGGATCCGGCCGGTCGGATTCTCCGTCCACAAGACATCCGCCGTGGAGACCGGCGAGGTATGCAGCTCGATCTCGTCGACCTTCGCGGTGAGACCCGCCTCCCGGATGAGGAGCCGGACCTTGCGGGCATAGGGCGAGGCTTCGGCAAAACGCAATTTCATCGGATGTCTCCCTGATTCTTGTCCATTCGTTTTTGTTGCTTATTCAAAACGAGTCTTTACGGGCCCGGATTTCGCGGAAAACCTCGGTCGAATCGGCCCTGGCGAGCCCGACCCGGGCGGCAAGCGCCGGATCGTCCGCCCTGAGGAAGGGGTTGGTCCTCTTCTCGAGCCCGAGGGGGGAGGGAACCGTCGGCTTGCCCGCCGCCCGCTTCGCCTTGATGTCGGCGGCGTAGTCCTTCAGCGCGGCGTTGTCCCCGTCGATGGACAGGGCGAAGTCCGCGTTCGACTGCGTGTATTCATGGGCGCAGTAGACCGTGGTATCGTCCGGCAGCGCCCGAAGCTTCTGCAGGGACGTCCACATCTGCTGCGGGGTCCCCTCGAACAGCCGCCCGCAGCCGAGCGCGAACAGGGTATCGCCGCTGAACAGGGCCTTATCCGCTTCGAACCAATAGGCGATGTGCCCGCGCGTGTGGCCCGGCGTATCGAACACCTTGGCCGTGGCCGCCCCGAAGGCGTAGCTGTCGCCATCGGCCAGCGCCACGTCGATCCCGGGAATCCGCCCCGAATCGGCCTTCGGACCGACCACCGTCAGCCCGAAATCCCGCTTCAGCGTGAGATTGCCGCCGGTGTGGTCGGCGTGGTGGTGGGTGTTGAGGATATGGGTCGGGGTCCATCCGAGATCGGCGAGCGCGGCCCGCACCGGCGCATCCTCCGCCGGGTCGACGATGGCGACGAGCCCGCTTTCGGTTTCCCGGACCAAATAGACGTAATTGTTGCTCAAAACGCTGATTTGCCGGACATCCAGGCCCATATGAGTGACTCCCGATATTAGGTTGTTTCATCCCTTTCGACTCCAAGTCGCCCGGAAAAGTGCTAAGGTCAAGACCATGTTCATGGACGTGATCGATCTCAGGGATTTCTATGCCTCGCCGCGCGGCCAGGCGGCGCGCCGGGTATTGCGCAACCAGCTCCGGACGCTCTGGCCGTCGGTCAAGGGCGAGACGGTCCTGGGCCTGGGTTACGCTACGCCCTATCTCGGACCGTTCCTGGACGACGCCGACCAGATCCTCGCCCTGATGCCGGCCGCCCAGGGGGTCGAAAGCTGGCCCAGGGACGGCCGCAACCGGGTCGCCCTCTCCCAGGAGACGGAAATTCCGCTGCCGGACCTGTCGGTCGACAAGATCCTTCTGGTCCATGCGGTGGAAACGACGGAGAATCTCCGTGGGATGCTGCGGGAGTGCTGGCGGGTCCTCAAGGGTAACGGCAGGATGCTGCTGCTGGTGCCGAACCGGCACGGTCTGTGGTCCATGGCGGACTCCACCCCCTTCGGCCAGGGGCACCCCTTCTCGCGGTCGCAGATGACCAGTCTTCTCCGCGACACCCTGTTTCAGCCGACACGGCAGTCGCGCGGCCTCTATCTTCCGCCGAGCCGCTCCCGCCTGGTCCTGCGCGCCGCCGGCGCCTGGGAGAAGCTGGGCCACCGCTGGTTCTCGTCCCTGGGCGGGGTCAACCTCGTCGAGGCGGAGAAACAGATCTATGCGGGCTCCCTGCACAACGCGCCCGCCCGCCGCCGCATCCTGGTCCCGGTGCCCAGCGCCGCCACCACGGCGGCCGCCAGGAGCCGCAACGAGACCACGAGCCCACGGGACGGCAAGCCTGAGAGCTGACCCCACCCTCCGCACCGCGGCCTCCCCCTGTTTCCCTTTGCGTTCGGCCGAATGACGCAGTAACGATGCGGGTCGCTTTTCCATTTCGGACCCGCCTCTTCCGCCCATGACAACACTCGACGACCTTCGCGCCCGCATCGATGAGATCGACAGCGCCCTGCACGATCTTCTGCGCCAACGCATTTCCGTCGTCGAGGAGATCGCCGCCTTCAAGGGCGATACCGGCGGCAATCCGGCGCGCCCGGCCCGCGAGGCATCGATCCTGCGCACCCTGGTCGCCCGCCATGAAGGGAATCTGCCGACCGTCGCCCTGCTCCGCATCTGGCGCGAGATCGTCGCCGCCGCCTGCGCCGTCCAGGGCCCGTTCACCATCGCCGTCGAGGCCCCGGCGGAGGGCGATAGCTGCTGGGACACGGCGCGCGACCATTTCGGCGCCTCCGTACCGCTGGAGCGCCATTCGACAGCCGCCGCCGTGGTCCGGGCCGTCCGGGACGGCAAGGCGGCCATTGGGGTGGTCGCCTTCGCCAACGACGCGGACCGGAATCCCTGGTGGCGGCAGTTGGCCGCCGGCAAACAGTCCGTGCGCCTGACCGCCCGGCTGCCGCTCTACGGACCGACCAATGCCAAGGACAGCGCCGTCGATGCCGCGATGATCGCCCCGGTCCCCTTCGACCCCTCGGGCGACGACAAGTCCCTGCTGGCGGTCGAACTGGACGGCGATACCTCGCTTGGGTCCTTCGCCGGTCAGGTGGAGAAGGCCGGCGGACGGCTCGTCGTCACCCCGATGGGGGGAGGCAACGGGCCGCGCTGGTGCCTTGTCGAACTCGACGGGCACCACGGGCCGGAGTCGCAAACGGTCGCAGGGCTGTCGCGGGAAGACCGACATATTGTGGCGATCGGCGGATATCCCGTCCCGATCGCCCTGTAGCACGTGCCGATCCCCTGACTTCCAGACAAGAGACCCATACAAAAGACGGTGTCGACCATGTCCCAGAAAACCCCTTCCGCCCTTCCCCAGCCCCGCCCCGCGATTGCCACCCTATCCCACTACCAGGCGTCACAGCCGCCGGGAAACTCCGCCGAATACATGCGGCTCAACCAGAATGAGGGCGCCCTCGGCCCCAGTCCAAAGGCGATCGAGGCCTATCAGCGGGCCGCCAAGGAGATGTGGCACTATCCGCAGGCCCGGTCCGTCGGGCTCGCCATGGCGCTCGGCAGACATTACGGCCTCGACTGGAAGCGCATTCTGATCGGTAACGGATCGGACGAGTTGATCCTGCACACGATCTCGACCTTTGTCGGGGTCGGCGACGAGGTCATCGTCACCCAATACGCCTTCACCATGTTCACGCTGAGCACCAAGTTCGTCGGCGGGACGGTGGTCGTGGCCCCGGATGTGGAGTTCACGGTCAGCGTGGATGCGATCCTGGAACGGGTGACCGAGCGCACCAAGCTCGTGTTCCTGGCCAATCCGAACAATCCGACCGGCACCTATCTCAGCGTCGACGAGGTGAGGCGGTTGCATGACGGCTTGCCCTCCGATGTCGTGCTGGTGCTCGACGCGGCCTATGCCGAATACTGCCGCCGCAACGACTACTCGGCCGGCATCGACATGGTCGAGGCGCACGACAACGTCTTGATGCTGCGCACCTTTTCCAAGCTCTACGCCATGGCCGGTCTACGGCTCGGCTGGTGCTACGGGTCCGCCCATCTGATCGACGCGCTCGGCCGGGGGATGGGGCCGTTCAACGTCAATGGCGCCGCCCAGGCGGCCGGGGAGGCCGCCCTCGGCGATGCCGACTTCCTCGACCGCTCGCTTGCCCACAACGACGAATGGCTTCCCTGGATCCAGGCCGAACTGGAGG
This sequence comes from Alphaproteobacteria bacterium, assembly GCA_024743275.1. Taxonomy (GTDB): domain Bacteria; phylum Pseudomonadota; class Alphaproteobacteria; order JANSWW01; family JANSWW01; genus JANSWW01. Next base: position 72,851 of record JANSWW010000001.1, on the reverse strand, counting down.
CGCTGGGGATCGTCACCTTCCCGACCGTGGCCAATTTCTTCCTGGTCAGGATGCCCGCCGTCAAAGGGATGACGGCGGCCGAGACGACGACCAAGGCGATCGATTTCCTCAAAGAGCGGAAAATCCTGGTCCGCGAGATGGCGTCCTACAAGCTGCCCGACCATTTCCGGGTCAGCGTCGGCCCCGGCGATCAGTTGAAGGCTCTTGTCCAAGGACTCAAGGACTTCCTTTCGTGATCGTAGCGCCCCCCCGGTTTGAGCGGATCGCGCTGGTCGGCATCGGGCTGATCGGGTCCTCGATCAGCCATGCCTGCCGCCGTGCCGGGCTGGCCGACCACATCGCGGTCCATACGCGGAGCCCGCGGACCCTGGAACAGGCGGAGGCCCTCGAGCTCGGCGACAGCTATCATGGCGATATCACGGAGGCGGTGAAGGGCGCCGATCTGGTCGTCGTCAGCGTTCCCGTCGGGGCCTTCGAAGCCGTGGCCAAGCAGGTCGGTCCCCATCTCAAGCCCGGGGCCATCCTCTCCGATGTCGGGTCGGTCAAACAGTCGGTGATCGATCAGGTCCGCCCCCATCTGCCGGAAGGCGTCCATTTCGTGCCGGCCCACCCGCTGGCCGGGACCGAGCATTCCGGCCCGGAAGCGGGCTTCGCGGAACTGTTCGACGGCCGTTGGCTGATCATCACGCCGCTCGACGGCACCCCGGAGGAGCCGGTGGCCCGACTGGAGGCCTTCTGGCGGGCCCTGGGCAGCAAGACGACGCGGATGGACGTTAGCCATCACGATTTCATCCTCGGCATCACCTCCCATCTGCCGCACCTGATCGCATACACCATCGTCGGCACCGCCGCCGACCTGGAGGACGAGTTGCAGCGGGAGGTGATCCAGTTCTCCGCCAGCGGCTTTCGGGACTTTACCCGGATCGCCGCCTCGGACCCCGTGATGTGGCGGGACGTGTTCCTGCACAATAAGGAGGCCGTGCTCGGCATCCTGGAACGCTTTCACAAAGACCTGGAGGAACTGGAGGACGCCATCCGCTCCGGCGACGGCGAGACCCTGCACCGGGAGTTCACGCGGACCCGTGGGATCCGCAGGGCGATCATCGAGGCCAAGCAGGCCTGATTCATCGCCCCGGGTCTCGACCGCGCCTCAGTTCTTGACCGGCACCAGCCGGAAGTTGTCCCAGTCGCGCGCCACCCGCTGGGCGATATGGTCGGCGAGATCGGCGGCGGAGGGCACCGCTTGACGGATGATCGGACCGATCCGCGCCTCGCCGTCGGCGACGGCGAGGTCGAGCCGCACCCCATGACGCCCGCCATCGAGGGTCTCGGTCAACCCGGCGACGATAAGCTGGGCGGTCAGGACCTCGTTGGGGCCGAGCAACGTGGTCGCCGCCGGCTCCGCGAGGAACTGAATCACGCCTTCGATCTCCATCACGCCGCTTGCATCCCATTCACCGGCGTCATCCAGGCTCCCGTCGAGGGTCGCGGTCACGGTCGTCGGCGTCACCGTCAGGGCCAACCGGTCGAGCACCAGCCGCCCGCGACCGTCACGCCATCCGGTCAGAACGGCCAGGACTTCCTCCCGGGTCGGCGGGCGATCCTTGAGGCGGAGCTGCTGGGTCGCCCGGATCAGCTCCAGAACACCATGCCCGGTGAGGCTGAGATGGAGGTCGCCGCGCCGACCGCCGAACAGCTCCTGAAGATCCGCCCGCTGCGCCCGGAGGGCGTCGAGATCGACCTCGATGGCGATGGACTCGGGTCCGCCTGCCGGATCGGGCGCCAGAAGACCGACGATTCGCGCGCTTTCCAGGGTCAGGCCGGGCGATAGGCCGTCACCACCGCCGGTCCGGTCGGTGAGGCGCAGATCGCGGATCGACGCCTCGGCCCGCTGCCCCACCCGGTCGGCGGGCTGTTCGAGCACGGCGTGACCGCTCTCGGCGACCGCCTGCAACAGCGGAGCGCCCTCCGCGTCGTCGATCCGGTAGGAGATGCCGGTATAGGCGATATCGAGCCGGGTCGGACGCCAGGGCAGCATCGCGGCCTCCGGCGTCAGGGTGACGGTGGTGACCTCGCCCCGCTCGTGGACCCGACGGGCCGTGACCTCGCCCATGGTGACGACGAGTCGGCCCGGAAATCCACCGACCGACGGCTCCTCGGCCGACCGGACGACCCAGCCGGACTGTTCCGCAGACGCAACAACCTGCGTTGCCGTGTCCAGCGCTTGCCGGGCCGCCATATACCAGACGGCCCCATAGAACAGGACCGCCGCCGCGACGCCGAGACCGGCGAGTTTCATCAGGCGCTTCATGGGGTGCTCACAACACTGTTTCCGGTCTGGTGCCTCGGGGCCCTTTGCCCTATGTGGGATATCATGAGCAGAGGTCCACACGGAACCGGGCGCGGCCTCGACCTGCGCCCCCATGACGACGGCACGGTCTGGGTCTTCGGCTATGGGTCGTTGATGTGGAATCCGGGCTTCGCCCACGAACATCGGGCGGAGGCGGTCTTGAGCGGCTATCGGCGCCGGCTCTGCGTCTTCTCCCACAATCACCGCGGCACGCCCGAGCGGCCGGGGCTGGTCATGGGCCTGGACCTGGGTGGCGCCTGCCGCGGGACGGTTTATCGCGCGGACCCTGCATATCTAGCGGAAACCGTCGACTATCTGGCGGAGCGCGAGCTCATCTACGCGGTCTACCGGCCCCATGTGGTCCCGGTCCGGCTCCGGACCGGCCCCCGGGCCGGCGAGCGCATTCTCGCGAATACCTTCGTCTGCGACCGCGCCCATCCCCACTATGCCGGCCGCCTGACGCCGGAGGACGCGGCCCGCATCGTCGCCGGCGCCACGGGCGAGCGTGGCCCGGCCTTGGAGTATCTCGTTTCGGCCGTCGCCTCCCTGCGCCGGGCCGGGACGCCGGACCGGTCCCTGGAACGCCTGTTGGACCGGGCCCAGACCCTCCACCGAGACGCGGCTTAGCGGCTTAGGCGCATTTCGAATAGCCACAGGTGGTGCAGGTGTCGCAACCCTCGAGCCGTTGCAGGGTGCGCTGCCCGCAGCTCGGACAGCCCTTGCCACCCACCGCGGCGCCGCCCGGGCCGGCGGGGCGGTCCGCCGCCGACTTCGCCGGCAGGAAGCCGATATCGATCATATGGGCCTCGATGACCTCGCCGATCGCCGCCAACAGCGAGGGAACATGGGCCGATTTCTCGCGCACGCCCGGCACCGGCGGCATCCACATGCCGCCGCGAGGGTCGAACACAGCCTTCAGTTCCTCGACCACGAAGGAGACGTCGCCGCCCCGGCGGAACACGGCGGAGATCATCCGGGTGAGCGCCACGATCCAGGCGTAATGCTCCATATTCTTCGAGTTGATGAAGATCTCGAAGGGCCGGCGCCGACCGTCCTGCACGATGTCGTTGACCGTGATGTAGAGCGCATGGGGCGAGTCCGGCCATTTGATCTTGTGGGTCTTGCCGGTGAGCGCCTCGGGCCGCTCCAACGGCTGGGTCATATAAACCACCTCGTGCTCGGGCGAGGCGGCCCGCTCCGGTTCCGGCGCGGGGGCGACCTCCAGGACCGCGCCGCGCACATCCGACGGCCGATAGGTGGTGCAGCCCTTGCACCCGCTGTCATAGGCAAGCCGGTAGACGTCCTTGAACGCCTCGAAGGACAGATCCGGCGGGCAATTGATCGTTTTGGAAATGGAACTGTCGATGAATTCCTGGACCGCCGCCTGCATCACCACATGTTCGGCGGGGGTAAGGCTCTGGGCATCGACGAAGGCGTTGGTAAGCGGCGCGTCGTCGCCCTTGAGCCGGCGATACAGGCGATAGGCGTAGTCCGACACGGTCTCCTTGGTCCGGCTGCCGTCCTTCTGCAGGACGTTGCGGGTGTATTCCCAGGCGAAGACCGGCTCGACACCGCTGGAAACGTTGTCGGCGAGCAGCGAGATCGTCCCGGTGGGCGCGATCGACGTCAGCAACGCGTTGCGAATGCCGTGCTCCGCGATCCCCGCCCGGATATCCTCATCCAACGCCTGGATCTGTGGACGGGCGAGATAGGCCTCCCTGTCGAACAGCGGGAACGGCCCCTTCTCCTTGGCCAGTTCGACCGAGGTGCCGTAGGCGGCCCGGCGCAGCGCGCCCATCCAGGTCCGGGTCAACACCACCGCCGCGTCGCTGCCATAACGCACGCCGCACATCACAAGCGCGTCGGCCAGCCCGGTCACCCCGAGCCCGATCCGGCGCTTGGCCCGGGCCTCCTGACGCTGGGCGTCAAGCGGGAATTTCGACAGGTCGACCACATTGTCCATCATCCGGACCGCCGTGCCGACCAGTTCCTCCAGCCGATGGATGTCGATCGCGGCCTTTTCGGTGAAGGGATCGTCGACAAGGCGGGCCAGGTTGATCGAGCCCAACAGGCAAGCGCCATAGGGCGGCAGCGGCTGTTCGCCGCAATTGTGGGCGAGCAGGCCATTGGCATCGAAGGCATGGATGCCGGGAACCGTCGCGTCGAACACCTCTTCGGTACCGTCAGCGACGACCGAGGCGATGCGGGCGACGAACCGCTCCCGATTCAAACGCCTCTTATAGGTTCCCAAAGCCGCCGACAGACGAGCGGCCTTCTCGGAATCGCCGAACCCGATCCGCCTTGAGAACCGCTCCAGATTTTCGCCGCTGACGACCAGTTCGTGTTGGCTGCGGGTCTGATAATCCGCCGCCCCACCCCGACCGTCGGGAAGGCGGGCAGAGCCTTCGGGCCTTCGATCGGCGTAGAGTCGCGACATGATCCCAAGACGCAGCAACATGCGTTGTACCGCTTTGAGCGCGGGGAGATCCGACTGCGACAGCCTAATGCTCACCCCCTTCTCCTGTGTTCCCTGAACGCCGCCATCGGCATCGAAGAGCCCGCGCAGGAAGCCGAGATAAAAGGTGGCGGAGGCATATTCGATTGACTCCGTGACCGTCTTCGCCCCTGGCGCCAAACCGAAACGATGGGCCAGTTCCCGCAGAGCACCGGTCGTCATACGCCACTCGCCCCGTCCGGCGACCTCGTGCCATCCCGTGAAGTCGGACCGGTGACCCAAGGTGCGGATCGCCGCTTCGGCGGCGCGCATCACCGCGCCGACGCCATCCCCCGCCGCGGGTCCGCCATTGGCGGCTTGCGCGCGCGGCCACGCCGACAGCACGGCCTTGTCCTGTTTGAGCGTGCCGTCCCCCACCAGAAGCCCGAGCAGGTAGCCCTCGTTCCAATCGCCCGCGCCGTCCCAAACATGTGCGTCGCCATGGTCCTGGACAATCACCTCGTCCCCGGGCGCGAGCGATCCGGCGGCCGTCCATTCGGACTCGAGGGACCAGCGCGTCTTGCGGACCACACGCTTGATCCGGTGACAGGGCGTGAGCCTCAACTCCAACCCCTCGACCGTCGTCAACCTGACGAGATCCTTCTCACCGGTGGAGAAAAAGCCGGCATCCGTACTGGCATACGCCACACCGCCGACAATCGCGCCGAAGGAGCGCCCGACCAGATCGGCGACCTTTCGCGGCCCGTCGGCGGTTTGCACCCAAGTCCCGGCGGGGACGCATGGATTCGTGGCCGAAATGGTTTCGCAATAGGCGAGGTTGTTGTCCGCGTTGATCCGGTCGATGAAGATCACCCCGGGTTCCGCATAGTCGTAGGTCGCCTGGGCGATCTTATCCCACAATTCGCGGGCCTGCAGCGTGCGGTAGACCGTACCGTTGAAAACCAGGTCCCAGGGCTCGTCCGCTTTCACCGCGTCCATGAAGGCGTCGGTCACCAGGACGGAGAGATTGAAATTGGTCAGCCGTCCCGCCTCCTGCTTGGCGGTGACGAACTCCTCGATATCCGGATGGTCGCAGCGCAGGGTCGCCATCATCGCCCCCCGGCGGGAGCCGGCGCTCATGATCGTGCGGCACATGGAATCCCAGACATCCATGAAGCTGAGCGGCCCGGAGGCATCCGCCCCGACCCCCTCGACCAACGCGCCCTTGGGCCGGATCGTCGAGAAGTCGTAGCCGATGCCGCCGCCCTGCTGCAGGGTCAGTGCCGCTTCCTTCAGGCCCTCGAAGATCCCGGCCATGCTATCGGGGACCGTTCCCATAACGAAACAATTGAACAGCGTCACATCGCGCGCGGTGCCGGCGCCGGCGACGATGCGGCCGGCGGGGAGATACCGGAAATCCTCCAGCGCCCGGTAGAACACCGGTTCCCAGGCCGCCGGGTCTTTCTCCGCCCGGCTCAAGGCCTTGGCCACCCGCCGCCAGGTGTCCTCGACGGCGCGGTCGTGCAGCGTGCCGTCCGGGTCCTTGAAGCGGTACTTCATGTCCCAGATCTGATGGGCGATAGCGGACAAAGCGGTCATGGCTCGGCTCTTTTCTCCAAAGCGCCAGGGGACTCCAAAGGTAGGGGATTCACCCGGCGAGTCAATTTATGTTCTCATTTTGTTCAAGCCGATTCACGGCAGTTCCGCCATCATGCCTTCGATGCGGCCGGACAGGGTTTTCAGGAAGGCTTTGCGGTCCTCGCCGGGCGGGATCGGCGCCCCGAACCGCAATGACACGGTCCCTCCCCGCTTCATCAGACCCTTTCGCCCCCAGAAGAGCCCGGAATTGAGCGCCACCGGCACCACCGGCAGGCCGAGGCCGGTATAGAGCGCGGTCACCCCGGGCAGGTAAGGTTTGTCCTCGCCCGGCGGCACGCGCGTCCCCTGGGGAAAGATCACGATCGGCCGCCCCTCCGCCGCGACGGCGCGGGCCTGGGCGACCATCTTCTTGAGGGCCGACGCACCGGCCGACCGGTCGACGGCGATATGCCCGCTGGCCCTGCTGTACCAGCCGTAATAAGGGATTTTGAGAAGCTCCTGCTTGAGGACATAGGCCGGCGCCTCGAACAGGGCGAGGAAGACGAAGGTGTCCCAGGCCGATTGATGCTTGGCGGCGAGAATGAACGGCCCGTCCGGCAGATTTTCGCGGCCCGCCATGTCGAGCCGGAGCCCCCCGACGACCGCCATGGCCCAGAGGTAGAAGCGGGCCCAACAACGCACCACGCCGGTCACCCAGCGGCGCGGCGCGGCCAACAACGGCAGGCAGAGCGTCCCCCAGATCAGAATCGAGAGAACCAGGACGGTGTTTGCGAAAAAGGCGCGGACGGTCACCTTGCGGCCTCCGGTTCGTTCTGCAGCCATTCGGTGACCGCGATCCGGGCCGAGGACAGGATGTGTTTTGTCCATTCCGAGGCGATCAGCGCGGCGGTGCCGGGAGAGCGCCACCAATCCCGAAAGCGGACCCGCTCCGGGAAGATCGGATGGGGGATCACGTCGATCCGGGGCATCGCGTGACGGAACTCGGCCAGACTGCGCGGCATGTGATAGGCGGCCGTGACAACACGGATCGAGCGATAGCCCTGGGCCACGGCCCAGCCGGCCGCCTCGACGGCATTGCCCACCGTATCCTCGGCGGCATAACCGAGATCGATCCGGTTGCTGTCCAACTGGCCGACGGCGGACAGCCGCCCGAGCAAGGTGTCCCGGTCGACGCTGCGGTTGACGCCGCTGACCAGCATTCTGGCCCCCGGCATCTCCCGCAAAAGCCCCGCGGCCGCCTCGATCCGCTCCGATCCGCCGGTCAGAACGACCAGCCCCTCCGCCTCGCCGGCGACCGGCTCCAGGGTCGCGATCCGGTTGGCGAACAGGATGAAGCCGACGGCCCAGGCCAGAATCATCAGGATGATGATCAGAGCCTTGGACCTAAGCCCGAAGAACCCGTTACCGCGTCCGCGTCGAAAGAAAATCCCAGCCATCGGCCACTATCCGTTCCGCCCGCCGCCGATCATGAATCGCACCCCATGGGTCACACGCGCCGGCGGAGGGCCGCCAGCGCGCTCGTCCGCGCCACCAACCAGGAGATGACGGCCATGGTCAAGGGCGCCGTCAAGATCGCGATCCAGCCCTCCATCCCGATCGTGAGCGGCGGCAGGACCGCGCCGACGCCGCTGCCGATCTGCCCGGCGAGAGACAAGGTCGCCAGCGCCAGCGCAAGCCCGATCAGTCCGCCGACCAGGGTGCGCCGGAACACCAACCGCCCCAGCAAGCCGGCGACGTAGCCGTCCTCCGCCCCCATCAGATGCAGGATGTCGACCGTTTCGCGATGAAGGGCGAGGGCCGTCCGTGCCGCCAGGCCAACCGCCAGCACGACGGCGAGGCCGACCAGGGCCAGGACGGTGACGGCCAGCACCTCGACGGTCCGGGCGAGTTGCCCCAACCCCTGGACCCAACGCCCATGGTCGTCGATCACCGCCTCCGGGACCACCGACTTGACCCGGCGCTCCAAGGCCGCGAGGTCGAGGGTCGCGCCGCTTACGAGGCGCACATCGATCAGGCGCGGCAGGGGAATGCTGCCGGTTCCGTCCAAGGAACCGAGCCAGGGCTCGATCAGCCGCTCGATCTCCTGCGGGCCGAGCGCGCGGGCCCGCGCCACCTGATCGGAGGCTTCCAGGGCGGTCGCCAGGGCGGCGGCCCGGGTCGTGTCCGCGGCCGCGTCGCCGGTCGCGGGGATCTGGATCGTCACCGCCCCGTCGAACGCCCAACGCCATTGCGAGACAAGCTGGGTTCCGGCGGCCAGCACCATCAGCGCCGAGATGGCGAAGAAGGCGGCGGTCGCAGCGATCACCATCAGGGTCCGGGCACCCGGGTCGCCCTTCGTCCGCAGCGGCGAGGCGGCCCGCTTCGCCGGGGCTCTGGGGACGTCGGCGGTCTTGGCGACGCGGGGCTTTCTCATTGCCGCCCCCGCGATTCGTCCCGGCCCGCCATCCCGCCCCCGACGCGAGCCAGCCGGCCGCGCTCAAGCATGAGGCGGGGATAGGGAAAACGGGAGACAAGGGCCTCGTTATGGGTGGCGACCACGACGGCGGACCCCATCCGGTGCATCTCCTCGAAAAGATAGAGCAGCCGCATGGCCAGCCGATCATCGACATTGCCGGTCGGTTCGTCGGCGAGGAGAAGTTTCGGCCTCGAAATAACCGCGCGGGCGATGGCGATCCGCTGTTGCTGCCCGCCAGAGAGCGCCTGTGGCACCGCGTCGAGATGATCCGCCAGCCCCACCCAATCCAGCAGTTCCGGCACATGACGGTTGACGGTTCGATCGTCGATGCCGGACAGCCGCAACGGCAGGGCGACATTCTCGAACGCCGTCAGATGGCGGATCAGCCGGAAGTCCTGGAAGACCACGCCGATCTCCCGTCTTGTCGCGGCCAGATCCCGGCGCGACAGTTTCCGGACGTCGTGCCCGAACAGGGTCAGCGCCCCGCGGCTCGGCAGCAGGGCGAGATACATCAACTTCATCAGCGTCGATTTTCCGGCACCGCTCGGACCGGTCAGGAAATGGAAGCTGCCCGGTTCGACGGCGAAATCGATATCCGTCAGGATATCCGCGGAACGGCCGAAACGCATCGAAACCTGATCGAAACGGACTACGGCCAAGGCACGGTCTCTTTTCTCGGAACACGGAAAACAACGGCGAAAATGCCATGGTCCGGCCCGAGCCGTCCACGGTTCCGGCCCCTTATGCCATTGAATTGCGGAAAATTCATGATTTCCAGCGCATTAAGCACTAGACTCTCACCAATTATGTCAGACGTCGCGTCAGCACCGGAAACCCCCTCTCCCATGGCCGCAGAAAGCGAGACCGTCGCGATCCTCGAATGCCCGAATTGTGGCAGCCTATGGCGGGTGCACCGGCTGTCGATTCCCGAGGAAGGCCGACAGGTCCGTTGTGGCGAATGCGGAACGCGCTGGCATCAGGACTATGTGCCTCCCCCGCCCCCTCCACCGCCTCCCCCTCCGCCCCCGCCGCCTCCCCCTCCGCCGGAACCGGAGCCGCAGCCCGAGGAGGAAGAGGACGAGATCGTCCCGGAAGACCTGCTCGACGACCTGGCGGACGATGTCGAAGAGGAGACCGGCGAGGAAGAACCGCCCGAGACCGACCTGGAGCCGGGAAGCGACGAGGACGAGGAACGGCCGGACATGCCGGATCTCGCGGCCTTCCCGCGGTATATCCCGCCGGAAAAACCGAAATCCCAGCGCGGCGCCTGGCTGACGGTTCTAGGCATCATCCTGATCACGCCGATCATCGCGGTGCTGGCCCGCGGCTCGATCGTCGCGGCATGGCCGCCCGCCGCGCTACTCTTCGAGACCATCGGTCTGCCGGTCCGCCCGCCGGGCGAGGGCCTGCTGCTGAGCGGGGTCAGGGCGGAACAGCGCATTCAGGGCGATCTCAGAACCCTGGCGATCGTCGGCGAGATCGCCAATCTCTCGGACCGGCAGGTCGAAGTTCCCCCAATCCAGGTCCGGCTGGTCGATGTCCGCAACGAGGTCCTGGATACCGTCGACTTCAACGCGGACGCCGATTATCTCCAGCAGGGCGAGCTGACGGAGTTCTTTGTCGAGATCGTGATCACCGACCCACGGGTCGCCGACGCGATCGTCACCACGTCCGAATAAGAGCAGGACCGCGTCAAGACCGTTGCCGGCAGGCGACTACGCCGCGTCGCACGACAGCTTGAGATAGTCCGCCGAGCGCATTTCCATCAGCCGCGACGCGGTACGGCGGAACTCGAAACTGCCGTCACCCGTGGGATAGAGCTTGTCCGGTTCGGCGGCGGCGGAGAAATAGACCCGGTTCCGGTTCTCATAGAGCGCGTCGATCAGATGGATGAAGCGCCGCGCCTCGTTGCGATTTTCCGGGCCGAGCAGCGGGATGTCCGACAGCAGCACCGTGTGGAAGGCGCCCGCGATCTCCAGATAATCGTTCGCCCCCAAGGGCTTGGCACACAGATCGTCGAACGCGAAACGGGCCACGCTCTTGATCGACTGGGGCACGGCGATCGACCGCCCATAGATCCGAAGATAGCTGGGCGGCCCGAAATTCTCGCCGGTCAGTCTCTTGAAGACATGATCCAGGGCGGCGACCGTCTCCGGTCCGAGCGGCGAGAAATAAACCTCCTCGTCGCGGTCCCGGTCGCGCCGGTAGTCGTAGCCACTGTCCATTTCCAGAATGTCGACCCGCGCCTTCAGGATGTCGATGAAGGGCAGGAAGCGGTCGCGGTGCAGGCCGTTCCTATAGAGCTGGTCCGGCGCCTTGTTGGACGTGGCCACGACCACGACCCCGCGGTCGAACAGCGCTTCGAACAGGCGGGCGATGATCATCGCATCGGCGATATCATTGACATCGAACTCGTCGAAGCAAAGCAGCCAGGCTTCCGCCGCGATCTCGTCGGCGACCAGATCGATGACGTCGACCTTCTTCGATTTGTTGGTCGACCGGTAATGGTGCAGCCGGTCGTGCACCCTCTTCATGAAAACGTGATGGTGGACGCGCAAGGTGTGTTCGACGTCGACATTCTCCGAGAACAGATCCATCAGCATCGACTTGCCGCGGCCGACGCCGCCGAAGAGATATAGCCCGCTCGGCGGCGGCCGATCGTCCTCGTCGCGTTTCTTCGGCCGGAAGCCGATCCGCCCCAGAAGGCCCTTCCGTTCGCCGCGCTGTGGGCTGTAGCCGCGGAGCGCGCGGCTGAGCAATTCGAGCTTCTCCGCCGACAGCCGCTGCATCGGGTCGGCCTTCAACTCGCCGGACGCGACCTTGGCGCGATAGGCTGCCATCGGGCCTTTCGGAGCGGAAGGGGGGGCGTCTGCCATGGTGGGGCTCTGATCCGGAAACGGCGAAACGAGACAACGCGGCGGCATTATCGAGACCGGCCCTGGACAGCCTTCTCGAGCGCGCCGGGCGCATCATCTTCTTTCAGTGGTCCGTTTTCCAGACCAATTTTACCGGAATCGTGATTTGGTCCCCTTGTCCCCGGCGGGTTTCTTCATTAGGACATGCGAAGCTTCATCCGGGGCGGTGTGCAGCGCAGCAATCCCGGGCGCCCTCCGATGTGCCCGGCCCGATGCTCTCGACTCCCGCCCCGTTTCATCTGCGGCGCGATTCCCGCCCGCCCGACCGGACCGAAGGGGAGGTTTCGAAAACCATGGCACGCAACAAGATCGCGCTGATCGGCGCTGGACAAATCGGCGGGACGCTGGCCCTGCTGGCCGGCCTTAAGAATCTCGGCGACGTCGTCCTGTTCGACATCCAGGAAGGCATGCCCCAGGGCAAGGCGCTCGATATCGCCGAGGCGACCCCGGTCGAGGGCTTCGACGCCGCCTATGCCGGCACCAACGACTATAAGGACATCGCGGGCGCGGACGTGGTCATCGTCACCGCCGGCGTGCCACGCAAGCCGGGCATGAGCCGCGACGATCTTCTGGGTATCAACAGCAAGGTGATGAAGGCCGTCGGCGCCGGCATCAAGCAATACGCCCCGGACGCCTTCGTGATCTGCATCACCAACCCGCTCGATGTCATGGTCGGCATCCTGCAGGAGGAATGCGGCCTGCCGAAGGAGAAGGTCGTCGGGATGGCCGGCGTGCTGGACAGCGCCCGCTTCCGCTACTTCCTCGCGGAGGAGTTCAAGGTCTCCGTCGAAGACGTCAGCGCCTTCGTGCTGGGCGGCCACGGCGACACCATGGTGCCGCTGGTCCGCTACTCCACCGTCGCCGGCATTCCGGTGCCGGACCTCATCAAGATGGGTTGGTCGACCCAGGAGAAGATCGACGCCATCGTCGACCGCACCCGCAAGGGCGGCGGCGAGATCGTCGCCCTGCTGAAGACCGGCTCGGCGTTCTACGCGCCGGCGTCCAGCGCCATCGCCATGGCCGAAAGCTATCTGCGCGACAAGAAGCGGCTGCTGCCCTGCGCCGCCTGGGTCGAAGGCGCCTACGGCCTCGAGGGGCTCTATGTCGGCGTGCCGGTGATCATCGGGGAAGGCGGGGTCGAGCGGATCGTCGAGATCGACCTCACCGCGGAAGAGAAGGCGATGCTGCAGAACTCGGTCGACGCGGTGCGTGAATTGAACGAAGCGGTCGCCAATCTGCCGGCCGACGCGTAACGGTACGAGACGTTCTGGGCTTTGACGGATTGTTCTGTACAATCCTTTTGGCTTTGGACGAAACGGCCATAGGGTGAAGCCAAACCAAGGAGTGGGGGGTCGTCCATGAATATCCATGAGTATCAGGCGAAGGAACTGATGCGGCGTTACGGCGTGGCCGTGCCGCAGGGGGGTGTCGCCTACACGCCCGACGAGGCAGCGAAGGTCGCGGGCGAACTCGGCGGCCCGGTCTGGGTGGTCAAATCCCAGATCCACGCCGGCGGCCGCGGGGCCGGGCGGTTCAAGGAAGATCCGGACGGCAAGGGCGGCGTGCGCGTCGTCAAATCGGTCGACGACGTGACCGCCAATGCCGAGGCGATGCTCGGCAAGACCCTGGTCACCAAGCAGACCGGCCCCGGCGGTAAGGAGGTCAAGCGCCTCTATATCGAGGAAGGCTGCGATATCGCGCGGGAACTCTACCTGTCCATGCTGGTCGACCGGGCGAGCAGCCGGATCACCGTCGTCGCCTCCACCGAGGGTGGCATGGAGATCGAGGAGGTCGCCGAGAACACACCCGAGAAGATCCACAAGGTGGCAGTCGATCCGGCCGCCGGGCTTCAACCCTTCCAGGCCCGCAAGATCGCCTTCGCGCTCGGCCTCGAGGGCAAGCAGGTCGGGGCGGCCGTCAAATTCCTGATGGCGATCTACAAGTGCTTCGTCGACCTGGACTGTTCCATGGTCGAAATCAATCCGCTGGTGGTGACCGGCGCCGGCGAGGTGATCGCCCTCGACGCCAAGGTCAACTTCGACGACAACGCGCTGTTCCGCCACAAGGACCTGGAAGAGCTGCGGGACGAGGACGAAGAGGACCCGATGGAGCTCGAGGCCGCCAAGCACGAGCTCAACTACGTGAAGCTGGACGGCAAGATCGGCTGCATGGTGAACGGTGCCGGGCTCGCCATGGCGACCATGGACATCATCAAGCTCTACGGTTCCGAGCCGGCCAACTTCCTCGATGTCGGCGGCGGCGCGACGAAGGAGCGGGTTACCGCAGCCTTCAAGATCATCGTCTCCGACCCGAATGTCGAAGGCATCCTGGTCAACATCTTCGGTGGCATCATGCGCTGCGACGTGATCGCCGAGGGCGTGGTCGCGGCGGCGAAGGAAATCAGCCTGCATGTCCCCCTTGTGGTGCGCCTGGAGGGCACCAATGTGGAGCTGGGCAAGAAAATCCTCGCCGAAAGCGGGCTCGCCATCATCCCGGCCGACAATCTGGCCGACGCCGCCGAGAAAATCGTCCAAGCCGTGAAGGAGGCCTAACGCCATGGCCGTACTCGTCAACGAGAACACCAAGGTCATCTGCCAGGGCTTCACCGGCGCGCAGGGGACCTTCCACTCCGAACAGGCGATCGCCTACGGCACCCAGATGGTCGGCGGCGTGTCCCCCGGCAAGGGCGGCCAGAGCCACCTCGACCTTCCGGTCTTCAACACGGTCCAGGAAGCGGTCGACAAGACCGGCGCCAACGCGTCTGTGATCTATGTCCCACCGCCGTTCGCGGCCGACGCGATCCTGGAGGCGATCGACGCCGAAATCCCGCTCGTCGTCTGCATCACCGAGGGCATTCCGGTCCTCGACATGGTGACCGTGAAGCGGGCGCTACAGGGCTCCAAGACCCGGCTGATCGGCCCGAACTGCCCGGGCGTCATCACGCCGGACGCCTGCAAGATCGGCATCATGCCCGGTCACATCCACAAGCGCGGCCGCATCGGCGTCGTCAGCCGGTCGGGCACGCTGACCTATGAGGCGGTCGCCCAGACCACGGCCGAGGGGCTCGGCCAGTCGACCTGTATCGGCATCGGCGGCGACCCGGTCAACGGCACCAACTTCGTCGACTGCCTGGAAATGTTCATGGCCGACGACGAGACCGACGGAATCATCATGATCGGGGAGATCGGCGGCGACGCCGAGATCCAGGGCGCCGAATACATCAAGTCGACCGGCAACAAGAAGCCGGTCTGCGGCTTCATCGCCGGTGTGACGGCCCCTCCGGGCCGCCGCATGGGCCATGCCGGCGCGGTGATCTCGGGCGGCAAGGATACCGCCGAGCACAAGATCGAGGCGCTGAAGGCGGCGGGGATTTTCGTCGCCGATTCGCCATCCAGCCTGGGGTCCACCATGGTCCGGGCGATGCAGGGTTGAGGATCGCTGGCTGCACCCCCGTGGAACCGGTCACGACCGGTTTTTCGGGGGCGCGCCGCCGACCCTAGATAAGGTTTGTTGGGCAAGGCCGGGTCAATCCGCGGGGGGTCCGCGGGCGTTCCTTGTCCGGAAAAGAGGGCCGAAATGGCAAGACCGTTCGAACTCGAAGCGATTCTATCGGGGGCGAACGCCCCCTTCCTGTCCGAGCTTTTTGCTCTTTATCTCAAAGACCCCGCGAGCATCGATCCGAGCTGGCGTGAGATCTTCGATCAGGTAGGGGACGAAAACGGCGCGATCTTCGACGAGGTCGAAGGACCGTCCTGGGCGCCGCGCGGCGTCAAGGTGATCGGCGTCCCCGAACCGGAGACGGAAGCCAAGCCGGCCGCCAAGAAGAACGGCGCCACGGCACCGGCGGTCGCCGAGGAGGATTTCCGCCAGGTCGCGGAGGACTCGATCAAGGCGCTGATGCTGATCCGGGCCTACCGGGCGCGGGGGCATCTCCTGGCAAAGGTCGATCCGCTCGGCCTGCACACCCCGGGCGACCATCCGGAACTCGATCCCAAGACCTTCGGCTTCGAGGGCGACGGGCTCGACCGCAAGGTCTATCTCAACAAGGTGCTGGGCCTCGAGACCGCGACGGTGCGCGAAATCGTCGACATCCTGCGCGCGACCTATTGCGGCAATATCGGCATCGAATACACGCATATTTCAGATCCGAACAAGAAGGCCTGGCTGCAGGAGCGTATCGAGACCGAACGCAACCAGACCGATTTCACGGTCAACGGCAAGACCGCGATCCTGGAGCGCCTGACGGCGGCCGAAGGCTTCGAGAAGTTCCTCAACATCAAATACACCGGCACCAAGCGCTTCGGCCTTGACGGCGGCGAGGCGCTCATTCCGGCGATGGAGCAGATCGTCAAACGCGGCGGCCAGCTCGGCATCAACGAGATCAATGTCGGGATGGCCCACCGAGGCCGGCTCAACATCCTCGCGAATTTCATGGGCAAGCCCTATCGGGCGATCTTCTCGGAATTCCAGGGCAACCCGTCCAACCCGGACGACGTCCAGGGCTCCGGCGACGTGAAATACCACCTCGGCTCGTCCTCCGACCGGGAATTCGACGGGATCAAGGTGCACCTCTCGCTCACCGCCAACCCGTCCCACCTGGAGGTCGTCAACCCGGTGGTGATGGGCAAGGTGCGGGCCAAGCAGAACCAACAGGACGACGAAGACCGGAAGAAGGTCATGGCCATCCTGCTGCATGGCGACGCCGCCTTCGCCGGCCAGGGCGTGGTGCCGGAATGTCTCGATCTCTCGGAGCTCAAGGGCTACCGGATCGGCGGGACGATCCACATCATCATCAACAACCAGATCGGTTTCACCACGAGCCCGTCCTATTCCCGGTCGTCGCCCTATCCGAGCGATGTGGCGAAGATGGTCGAGGCACCGATCTTCCATGTGAACGGCGACGACCCGGAGGCCGTGGTCCACTGCGCCCGGGTGGCGACCGAATACCGGCAGCAGTTCGGCTCCGACGTGGTCATCGACATGTTCTGCTATCGCCGCTTCGGCCATAACGAGGGCGATGAGCCGGCATTCACCCAGCCGTTGATGTACGACAAGATCAGCCGCCACCCCACGACCCGGCAGATCTATGCCGACATGCTGGCCAAGGAGGGCGTCATGCCCAAGGAAGCCAGCCAGACCATGTGGGACGAGTTCTTCAAACATCTGGAGGAGGAGTTCCAGGCGGGCGCCAGCTTCCGGCCGAACAAGGCCGATTGGCTCGACGGCGCCTGGGCCGGCTTCGAGACCGCCAAGGGCGACGCGCGGCGCGGCGACACCGGCATGGAGTTGGAGACCCTGCGCGAGATCGGCGAGGTGCTTGGCACCGTCCCAGAGGGTATCCAGGCGAACCGCAAGCTCGTCCGGGTGATGGACGAGCGCAAGAAGCGCGTGGTCGAGACCGGCCAGAACATCGACTGGGCGACCGCCGAGGCCCTCGCCTACGGCTCGCTGCTGCGGGAGGGCTATCCGGTCAGGCTGTCCGGCCAGGACAGCGGCCGCGGCACCTTCTCCCAGCGCCATGCCGTCGTCATCGACCAGAAATCGGAGCGGCGCTATATCCCGCTGAACCATCTCTCCGAGGATCAGGCGAAGTTCGAGGTCATCGACAGCCCGCTCGCCGAGATGTCGGTGCTGGGCTTCGAATACGGCTATACCCTGGCCGAGCCCCGGGCCCTGGTCATGTGGGAAGCCCAGTTCGGCGACTTCGCCAACGGGGCGCAGGTGATCATCGACCAGTTCATCTCGTCCGGCGAACACAAATGGCTCCGGATGTCGGGCCTCGTGTTGCTGCTGCCCCACGGCTTCGAGGGCCAGGGACCGGAGCACTCCTCCGGGCGTCTCGAACGCTTCCTCCAGCTCTCGGCCGAGGACAACTGGCAGGTCTGCAACATCACCACGCCGGCGAACTATTTCCATGCCCTGCGCCGCCAGTTGCACCGAAAATTCCGCAAGCCGCTGGTCATCATGACGCCGAAATCGCTGCTGAGACATAAGCTGGCGGTCTCGACGCTGGAGGAGTTCGGCCCCGGCATCACCTTCCACCGCGTCCATTACGACAATGAGAAGCTGTGTGAGGATTCGGAGGTCCGGCGCGTCGTGCTGTGCTCCGGCAAGGTCTATTACGACTTGTACGAGGAACGGGAGAAGCGCGGCATCAAGGACGTCTTCTTCCTGCGCCTCGAACAGCTCTATCCCTTCCCGCACTCGGCCCTGATCACCGAACTTTCCCGGTTCAAGAACGCGGAGATGATCTGGTGCCAGGAGGAACCCGAGAATATGGGGGCCTGGCATTTCATCGACCGGCGCCTGGAGCGGGTTTTGAAGGAGATCGGGGCGAAGCACGACCGACCGCGCTATGTCGGCCGCGCCGAGGCCGCATCGCCGGCCACCGGGATCGCCAAGCGCCACCAGGCGGAACAGGCCGCCCTGGTGGACGAAGCGCTCACCATCGATTGATCACCCCAGCGAAACCTTAGCCGCCGCGGCACCCAAAAGGGCGGCAGAACGAAGGAGAGCCAGAGAAAATGGCAACCGAAATCAAAGTTCCGGTGCTCGGAGAGTCCGTTTCCGAAGCGACGGTGGCCCAGTGGATGAAGAAGGTCGGCGAGGCGGTCGCGGCCGACGAGCCGCTGGTCGAACTGGAAACCGACAAGGTGACGCTTGAGGTGAACGCTCCCGCCGCCGGAACGCTGGAAGCGATCAGCGCCGACGAGGGGGCGACCGTCGGGGTCGGCGCGCTGCTGGGCCTGATCGCCGAAGGGGCCGTGGCCGCCGCACCGGCGCCCGCCGCGGCACCGGCCAAAGAAGAGACGAAGGCCGAAGCCCCGAAAGAGGCGCCCAAAGAGGCTCCGAAGCCCGCGCCCGCCGCCGTTCCGGCTCCCGCCGCCGCTCCCGCCGGGGGGACCTATGACAAGCCGCTGTCGCCCGCCGTCCGCAAGCTGATCGAGGAAAACCATCTCGACCCGGCATTGATCCCCGCCTCCGGCAAGGACGGCCGGCTGGTTAAGGGCGATGTGCTCGACGCCATCGAAAAGGGCATCGGCAAGCGCAGTTTCGGCACCGCGCCCGCCGCCGGCGGCCAATTCGCGCCCACTCAGGTGGCCCCCAAGCCGCCGCGGGAGGACCGCGAGGACGAGGAGCGGGTCCGCATGTCCCGCCTGCGCCAGCGGATCGCCGAGCGGCTGAAGGAAGCCCAGAACACGGCGGCCATGCTGACGACCTTCAACGAGGTCGACATGACCAACGTGATGGCCATGCGCAACAAGTTCAAAGACGCCTTCGAGAAGAAGCACGGCGTCAAGCTCGGCTTCATGTCGCTGTTCGCCAAGGCGGCGGTCAACGCGCTGAAGGAACTGCCGGCTGTCAACGCCGAGATCGACGGCACCGACATAATCTACAAGAACTACTACGACATCGGGGTCGCCGTCGGCACGCCCCAGGGGCTGGTGGTTCCGGTGGTCCGCGACTGCGACGGAAAATCCTATGCGCAGATCGAAAAGGACATCGCCGATTACGGCAAGCGCGCCCGGGACGGCAAATTGACGATGGAGGAGATGGCCGGCGGCACCTTCACCATCTCAAATGGCGGCGTCTATGGCTCGTTGATGTCCACGCCGATCCTGAACCCGCCCCAATCGGCGATCATGGGCATGCACAAGACCCAGATGCGGCCGGTCGCCATCGGCGACAAGGTCGAGATCCGGCCGATGATGTATCTGGCGCTCAGCTACGACCACCGGATCATCGACGGCAAGGAGGCGGTGACCTTCCTCGTCCGGGTCAAGGAAGCCCTGGAGGATCCGGAACGGCTCCTGCTCGGCGTCTAACCCCTGCTCCAGCCCTGCCCTAGCCCTGCCCTAGCAAAGCATCTCACAGCGAAAGAACGACCTCATGGCGGATAAATTCGACCTCATCGTGATCGGCGCCGGTCCCGGCGGTTATGTGGCGGCGATCCGGGCGGCCCAGCTCGGCATGAAGGTGGCCTGCGTCGAAAAGCGGGACACCCTCGGCGGGACCTGCCTCAATGTCGGCTGCATCCCGTCGAAGGCCCTTCTCACCGCCTCGGAGAAATATCACGAGGCCAAGGAAGAGCTGGACCGTTTCGGGGTCGATGTCGGCTCGGTCAAGCTCGACCTCAAAAAGATGATGGGCCACAAGGACGACGTGGTGAAATCCAACGTCACGGGGGTCGCGTTCCTGTTCAAGAAGAACAAGATCACCTGGCTCAAGGGCCTCGGCACCATCCCGGCCCCGGGCAAGGTCCAGGTCGAGGACGCCAAGGGGAAGAAGGAGACCTACGAGACGGACAAGATCCTGATCGCCACCGGCTCCGACGTGATGAACCTGCCGGGTGTGGAGATCGACGAGAAGCAGATCGTCAGCTCCACCGGCGCCCTGGACCTCGCCAAGGTGCCGAAGACCATGGTGGTGATCGGCGGCGGCTATATCGGGCTGGAGATGGGGTCGGTCTGGTCCCGGCTCGGCACCAAGGTCACCGTTGTCGAATTTCTCGACAAGATCGTCCCGACCATGGACGAGGAAGTGGGCAAGCAGTTCCACCGCATCCTCGGCAAGCAGGGCATCGAGTTCAAACTGAAGACCAAGGTCACCGCCGCCAAGGCCCAGAAGTCCGGCGTCAAGTTGACCCTGGAGCCCGCCGCCGGCGGCGACGCGGAAGAGATGAAGGCGGATGTGGTGCTGGTCGCGATCGGCCGCCGCCCGCTGACCGACAATCTCGGCCTCGATAAGATCGGCGTCGAAACCGACAAGCGCGGCTTCATCGCGGTCGACGAGGACTTCCAGACCAATGTCGAGGGCATCTATGCCATCGGCGATGCCATTCCCGGCCCGATGCTGGCCCATAAGGCGGAAGAGGACGGTATGGCGGCGGTCGAGATCATGGCCGGTCAGAGCCCCCATGTGGACTACAACCTCGTCCCCGGCATCGTCTACACATGGCCGGAGGTCGCCTCCATCGGCAAGACCGAGCAGCAGCTGAAAGCCGACGGCGTCGCCTACAAGGTCGGAAAGTTCCCGTTCTCGGCCAATGGCCGGGCACGGGCGATGAACGCCACCGACGGCTTCGTCAAAATCCTCGCCGACAAGGAGACCGACAAGGTCTTGGGCTGCCATATCCTGGGGCCGAACGCCGGCGACCTGATCCACGAGGTGGCCACCGCCGCCGCCTTCGGGGCGTCGGCCGAGGACATCGCCATGACCTGCCACGGCCACCCGACCCTCAACGAGGCGGTCAAGGAAGCCGCCCTCGCCGTCGACGGCCGGCCGATCCATATCTGATCGGGAACGAAGGCACCCTCACCCCTCGCTTCTTTGGTCGCACGCGCTGACGCGCTTCGCGACAGGCGCTCGGACCTCTCCCGTCAAGGGAGAGGTATGTGGGCGATGCGCCGCCGGAATTCCCTCTACCCCGGGCGGGAGAGGGTGGGCGGGAGAGGGTGGCGAGCATGAGGGAGCCAGGCGAGGGCGTGTTTAGCCCCTCCCTGAGAAGGGAGGGGTTGGGGTGGGTTTCGATGACCCCTGGACGGCTCTTTTAACCCCCCTCGATCCCCCCTTATCAGGGGGGAGGCCGGACTATTCTGCTACCCCCGGTCCCTTGGATGGGCGGACTTGTGGACGGCCTTGAGCCGGGCCGCGTCGACCGCCGTATAGCGCTGGGTCGTCGACAGGGAGGCATGGCCCAATAGCTCTTGGATCGCCCGGAGATCGCCGCCGGCGGCCAAAAGATGGGTCGCGAAGCTGTGGCGCAGGGCATGGGGCGTGGCCCCGTCGGGCAGCCCCAGGATATGGCGGATCCGCTCCATCTCCTTCTGGACGATGCGCGCCTGGAGCCGCTTGCCGCGCGCGCCGAAAAACAGCGGGTCCGTCTTCTCCCCGCCATAGGGACAGAGCCTCAAATAGGCCTCCACCGCCTCCCCGATGGCGAGCAGCAGCGGGACGATCCGTTCCTTGCCGCCCTTGCCGACCACCCGCAGAGTGGAAGCCCCCTCCCCCGGCCAATCGCCCCGGTCCAGGCCCACCGCCTCCCCGACCCGCAGGCCCGCCCCGTAGAGCAGCAGCGCGACGGCGGTCTCCCGGGCCGCGATCCAGGGCTCCGCCGCCTCCGCTCCGGCTTCGTCGGCGAGAGCCGCCGCATCGCCCTCGCTGAGCGCCCTGGGAAGGGGCTTGTCGGTCTTCGGCGCCCGCAGATTAAGGGCGGCCGGGTTGCTCAGCACGTCCTGACGCTCGAGATAGCGGAAAAAGCCGCGCACCGCCGACACCGCGCGGGCGGTCGAGGTCTTGGCGTAGCGTGCGCCCGCCCGCCGGGCGAGCCAGCCCCGAAAATCGGACGGGGTCAGGTCGGCCAGCCGCTCAAGGGTTATTTCGTCCCCGAAATGATCGTTGAGGAAGCGCAAAAACTGCCCCAGGTCCAGGCCATAGGCCTCGACGGTCTTCTCGGAATAGCGCTTTTCGTCGGTGAGATGGGCGAGCCACGCCAGCCGCCGGGCTTCCAGGTCCCGGTCGGCCGCGTAGACCGTCAGGCTGTCGGCGGCAGGTCCAGCCATTGCCGTGTCAGGGCCTCGATCGACTGGCCCATGAAGTCCAGAAGATCGGTGCCCATACTGTCGTCGAAGGCGTCGACCCGGCGCGACCCGAAGGCCAGCAGGCCCTTGGGCGTTTCCGGACTGAAGGTGAGCCGGACCAAGGCCTGGGAGCGGACCATCTCCGCCGCCGGGCCGAACACCGCCCGCTCGCCGACGATGTCGCCATGCATGCGGAACCGCCGACCCGGGCCGATCAGGGCGTCGATGCTGCCCTGGGCGAGGATCTGGACCCCGGAGCCCTCCTGACCCGCCAACTTCAGTTCGGCGTTCTCGACGCTCAGCGTCACCGCGTCGACATCGAGGATGATGGCGAAATCGTTGGTGATCGCGTGGATCAGATGGGCGAAGGACGGCGCCCCCATCAGGGCCAGCACCGCCTTGTGGGCACGGGCCTGATTGTGGAGGTTGGACCGCATGTTCTCGACCATCTCCTGCTGCACCGCCTTGAGCCGGCCGTTCTCGTCGCGCAGGCGTTCCACGAGGAACTGCTGCATGTCGACGACACCGTCGCCCCGCGGCCGCGCCGGAGCGGCGACGATCGCGGCGAGATCGGTGTTTTCCCGCAGGAAGTCGGGATTAACCTCGAGAAACCGCCGGACCTCGTCGTCCGAGGGAAGGGTCTTCCCGTCGGCCCCTTTCGGCGAGGCGGAAGAGCGTCCGGCCGTTTCGGTCATAGGATCGACTGCCCCGTCTTGGCCCAGTCGGCCAGGAAAGCATCCAGGCCCTTGTCGGTCAGCGGATGCTTGACCAGTTGCCAGAGGATCTTCGGCGGGATGGTCGCGACATCGGCACCCATCTTGGCGGCCTGGACCACATGGGTGGTGTGGCGGATCGAGGCGACGAGCACATCCGTTTCGAAGTCGTAATTGTCGTAGATCTCGATGATCTCGGCGATCAGGTCCATGCCCTCATGGCCGATATCGTCGAGCCGCCCGACGAAGGGGGAGATGAAGGACGCGCCGGCCTTCGCCGCCAGCAGCGCCTGGGCCGGCGAGAAGCACAGGGTCACGTTGACCATGGTGCCTTCGTTGGACAGCAGCTTGCAGGTCTTCAGGCCGTCGACGGTCAGCGGCACCTTGATGGTGACGTTGTCCGCGATCTCGCGCAGATAATGTGCCTCTTTCAGCATCCCCTCATGATCGGTGGCGGTCACCTCGGCGCTGACCGGGCCGTCCACGAGCGAGCAGATCTCCGCGATGACGTCGGCCATCTTGCCGCCGGACTTCATGACCAGGGACGGATTGGTCGTCACCCCATCCAACAGGCCGGTGGCCGCCAATTCCCGGATCTCGCCCACATCCGCCGTATCGACGAAAAATCGCATCTGTTCTCTCGCTCCTGAAATCGATCACTACTAGGGTTATGAAGGAACCCCGACGGGTCAGGGCTAACCTATCCGATCCTGACCCGCGCCGCCACAACGGCGACACGGGCCGATGCAGTTTACCCGGCAGATATGGAGACCCGGCCACGGTGGCTGATCCTTCCCGACATAACGAAGACGATTGGGATCCGGAGGAGGACTGGGACGGCCCGCCGCCCCGAACGTTGTCCCGCACGCCGCCCCATACACCAACCGGGTCCCTGTTGCGACGGACGCGGGTCCGAGTGCTGTTGCCGCTGCCGCTCGGCGGCGCCTTCGACTATGCCTGGACGCCCGGCTTTCATGAAACGCCCGACGAAGGGACGGACCCACCCGCGCCGGGCACATTCGTCACCGTCCCTCTAGGCCGCCGCATGGTCGCCGGCTGTGTCTGGGACGGCCCTGCCCAGCCCGGCGAAGTGCCGGTGGACGACACCCGCCTGAAGGACATCGAGGCCATTCTCGACGCCCCGCCCCTGCCGGAGATCGGCCGCCGTTTCGTCGATTGGGTGGCGCGCTATTGCCTCGCCGATCCCGGCGCCGTTCTCAGAATGGCGATGAGCGTCCCGCAAGCGCTGATGCGCGAGGCGCCCGCCATGGGCCTCGTCCTCGGCGACGATCCGCCGGAAGCCCTCGGCCTCAAGATGACCAAGGCACGCCGGGCCGTGCTGGACGCCGCCGCCGACCGGGTCGTCCGGCCGGCCAAGGCTTTGGCGGAGGCGGCGGAGGCGGGCATCGGCGTGGTCCAGGGGCTCGCCAAGGCCGGCGCCCTGCTCCCCATGGCGCTGCCGCGACAGGTGCTGTTCCCGACACCGGACCCCGACCGCCCGGGCGCGGTGCTCTCCGAGGAACAGGGTCGGGCGGCCGCCCTCATAAAGGAACGGGTCACCGCCGGCCGCTACGCCGCCCTGCTGCTCGACGGGGTTACCGGCTCCGGCAAGACGGAGGTCTATTTCGAAGCGATCGCCGAGGCGCTGCGGCAGGACCGGCAGGTTCTGGTCCTTTTGCCGGAGATCGCGCTCACCCCGGAATGGCTGGACCGCTTCGAGGGCCGCTTCGGGGTCCGCCCCGCGTCCTGGCATTCGGAGATGAAACCGGTGCTGCGGCGCCGAACCTGGCGCGCGGTGGCGGAAGGCGAGGCGCGGGTCGTGGTCGGCGCCCGGTCGGCCCTGTTCCTGCCGTTCGGCGCGCTGGGCCTGATCGTCGTCGACGAAGAGCATGAGAGCGCCTTCAAGCAGGAGGAGGGCGGTGTCCTCTATCACGGCCGGGACATGGCCGTCGCCCGTGCCCATCTCGGCGACATCCCCATCCTATTGGCCAGCGCCACCCCCTCGATCGAGACCCTGGTCAATGTCCGGGCCGGCCGCTACGAGCGGCTGCACCTGCCCAATCGGCACGGCCGCGCCACCCTGCCGGAGATCGAGCTGGTCGATCTGGTCGCCACGCCCCCGGCGCCGGGACGCTGGCTCGCCCCGCCGGTCGAGAAGGCCCTGATCGAGACCGTCACGGGCGGCGACCAGGCACTCTTGTTCCTGAACCGGCGCGGCTATGCCCCGCTTACCATATGCGGTGCCTGCGGCTTCCGGGTCGGCTGTCCGAACTGCTCCGGCTGGCTGGTCGACCACCGCCTGCTCGGCCGGCTCCGCTGCCATCATTGCGGCTTCGAGGCGCCTCGCCCGTCGATCTGCCCGGATTGCGGCGCGGCCGACAGTTTCCGGGCCTGCGGGCCGGGGGTCGAACGGGTTGCCGAGGAGGTCGCGATGCTGCTGCCGGAGGCGCGCTTCATGGTCGTCTCCGGCGACACGGTGGGCAGCCCCGCCCAGGCGGCCGAGATCGTCCGCTCGATCCGGGCCCACGAGGTCGACGTGGTGATCGGCACCCAAATGATCGCCAAGGGCCACAATTTCCCCAAGCTCACCTTTGTCGGCGTGGTCGACGGGGATCTCGGGCTCGCCGGCGGTGATCTCAGGGCGGCCGAACGGACCTATCAATTGCTGTCCCAGGTCGGTGGCCGGGCCGGCCGGGGCGAGAAGCCGGGCCGGGTTCTGATCCAGACCCATGCGGCCGCCGCCCCGGTCTTCGCCGCCCTGAAGAACGGCGATCGCGAACGCTTCTACGAGACCGAGATCGCCGCCAGGCGGGCGGCGGGCCAACCGCCCTTTCGCAGGCTCGCGGCCCTGATCGTCAGCGCCCCCGACGCGGAGCGCGCCGACGCGATCGCCCGCGATCTCGCAAGGACCGCCCCCTTGACCGAGAAGGATCTGCGGATTCTGGGTCCCGCCGAACCGGCTTACGCGGTGCTCCGCGGCCGCCATCGCCGGCGTTTTCTGGTCAACGCGCCACGCAGTTTTCCGCTGCAGGAATGCCTCGGCGATTGGCTGGGTCGGGTCCGCGTTCCATCGGCTTGCCGGGTGGTCGTCGACATTGATCCTTACGGATTCCTCTAAAAAGCGTCATGATGGGGTCTGCAACGCGTCCGAGTCCGCTTGCACGCCTTCAGGTGACGTGTTACATCGCCACCGCTTTCGGGCGGGGTGTCCGGCGGGACCGTTTTCTATGACCTGTGTGTGCTAAAGGTCGGTGAGCGTGCCGGGCGGCGCCTTTTTCCGCAAGAAATACAAGACCTAGAGGTGTTCCGTTGGCGAACGACACGCAAGGTCAGGCCGGTATCGCCGAGCGTTACGCATCCGCGCTCTATGAATTGGCTGACCAGAACAAAGTTTTGGACCAGGTCGCGGACGACCTCCGCGCGCTTCGGGCGATGATGGCGGAGTCGGACGATCTGACCCGTGTGGTGCGTTCCCCGGTGATCAGCCGCGAAGACCAGGCCAAGGGCCTGGCCGCTGTGCTCGATAAGGCGGGCGCCCAGGATCTCGTCAAGAAATTCGTGGGCACCGTGGCGATGAACCGCCGCCTGTTCGCGCTCGACGCGATGATCAAGGCCTTCCTGGCGGAGCTCGCGAAGCGCCGGGGCGAAGTCACCGCCGAGGTGACCTCCGCCGTGCCGCTCTCCGACGCTCAGGTCGCAGCCGTCACGGACGCGCTCAAGGGCGCGCTGGGGGCGAAGATCGCCGTTGAACAAAAGACCGATGCCGCCCTGATCGGCGGGATGGTCGTCCGGGTTGGTTCCCGGCTTATTGATTTCTCGATCCGGACCAAGTTGCAGCGACTGCAGCATGCGATGAAAGGGGTTGGTTGATGGATATCCGCGCCGCCGAAATTTCTTCGATTCTGAAAGATCAGATCGAAAGCTTTGGCACCGAAGCCGAGGTTGCCGAGGTCGGCACCGTGCTCTCCGTGGGCGATGGCGTTGCCCGTGTCTACGGTCTGGATCAGGTCCAGGCCGGTGAGATGGTCGAATTCCCGACCGGCATCAAAGGCATGGCTTTGAACCTGGAAAGCGACAACGTCGGTGTCGTGATCTTCGGCGACGACCGCGACATCAAGGAAGGCGACACCGTCAAGCGGACCGGCGCCATCGTGGACGTCCCGGTCGGCAAGGGCCTGCTCGGCCGCGTCGTCGACCCGCTCGGCAATCCGATCGACGGCAAGGGTCCGCTTCAGGACGTGACCCGGACCCGGGTCGAGGTTAAGGCCCCGGGCATCATGCCGCGGAAATCCGTGCACGAGCCGATGCAGACCGGCATCAAGTCGATCGACGCGCTGATCCCGATCGGCCGTGGCCAGCGGGAACTGATCATCGGTGACCGTCAGACCGGCAAGACAGCGGTCGCCGTCGATGCCATTTTGAACCAGAAGGCCGTCAACGAAAGCGACGACGAGAGCAAGAAGCTCTACTGCGTCTATGTCGCCGTCGGCCAGAAGCGTTCCACGGTCGCCCAGATCGTGAAGACGCTCGAGGAATACGGCGCGATGGAATACTCCATCGTCGTCGCCGCGACGGCCTCCGAGCCGGCGCCGCTGCAGTTCCTCGCCCCCTATTCGGGTTGTGCGATGGGCGAGTTCTTCCGCGACAACGGCATGCACGCCCTGATGATCTATGACGATCTGTCCAAGCAGGCCGTCGCCTATCGTCAGATGTCCCTGCTGCTGCGCCGCCCGCCGGGGCGTGAAGCGTTCCCGGGCGACGTGTTCTATCTCCACTCCCGCCTGCTGGAGCGGGCCGCCAAGCTCAACGACGCCAACGGCGCCGGGTCGCTGACCGCGTTGCCGATCATCGAGACCCAGGGCGGTGACGTGTCGGCGTTTATTCCGACCAACGTGATCTCGATCACCGACGGCCAGATCTTCCTTGAGACCGGTCTGTTCTATCGCGGCATCCGCCCGGCGGTGAACGTCGGTCTGTCGGTGAGCCGGGTCGGCTCCTCCGCCCAGATCAAGGCCATGAAACAGGTCGCCGGCTCCATCAAGCTGGAACTCGCCCAGTACCGCGAAATGGAAGCGTTCGCCCAGTTCGCCTCCGACCTGGACGCGGCGACCCAGAAGCTGCTGGCCCGCGGCGTGCGACTGACCGAGTTGCTGAAGCAGCCGCAATACAGCCCGCTCAAGGTCGAGGAGCAGGTTTGCGTGATCTTCGCCGGTGTGCGCGGTTACCTCGACGGTGTCGACGTCGCCCAGGTCGGCAAGTTCGAGGCCTCGCTGCTCTCCGAACTGCGCGGCAAGGGCAAGGACATCCTCGATGCGATCCGCACCGAGGGCGCGCTTTCCAAGGATCTGGAAGCGAAGCTGAAAGACTTCATGGACGGGTTCGTCAAGACGTTCGCCTAACCGGCGGGCGTCTCGACCGACAGTTAAGGGAAGGACGGAAGCCAGCCCATGGCGAGCCTCAAAGACCTTAGAAACAGGATCAAAAGCGTCCAATCGACGCGGAAGATCACCTCGGCCATGAAGATGGTCGCGGCCGCAAAGCTGCGCCGCGCCCAGGAGCAGGCCGAGGCTTCCCGCCCCTATTCGGAGCGGATGTCCCGGATGCTCGGCTCGTTGGCCGGCGGCATGGCGGAAGGGGCCGGCGGCCCGAAGCTTCTCACCGGCACCGGCGAGAACAAGGTCCACCTTCTGGTGATCTGCACCGCCGAACGCGGCCTCTGCGGCGGCTTCAACGGCCAGATCGCCCGTCTTGCCCGCAAGACCATCGCCGACCTGAAGGCCGACGGGAAAACCGTCAAACTGATGATGGTGGGCCGCAAGGGCCGCGACGCCCTGCGCCGTGACCACGAGCAGGATTTCGTCGACTACATCACCTTCCAGGACGTGAAGCGTATGGGCTTCGTCCAGGCCGACGATGTGGCGAACCGTGTCCTCGCGATGTTCGAGGCCGGCGAATTCGACGTCTGCTCGATCCTTTATTCCGAGTTCAAGTCGGTCATCGCCCAGGAACCGACGGTGCTCCAGCTCATTCCCGCCTCCCTGCCGGAGGAAGAAGAGCATGGCGCCGAAACCGGCGGGGCGAAGGCGCTCTACGAATACGAGCCTGACGAGGAACAGATCCTTGAGGCCTTGCTCCCGCGCAACCTCGCGGTCCAGGTCTACCGGGCGCTTCTTGAGAACGCCGCCGGCGAACAGGGCGCGCGGATGACCGCCATGGACAACGCGACCCGGAATGCCGGCGACATGATCAACCGCCTGACGTTGGAGTACAACCGGACCCGCCAGGCGCAGATCACCAAGGAACTGATCGAGATTATTTCGGGTGCGGAAGCACTCTAACCCATCGGCTCTACAGAGTTTCACACAAGCTCTCGAAACGGAGAGGGATATGGCCAAGAATAACGTTGGTAAAATCACCCAGGTCATCGGCGCCGTCGTCGACGTCCAGTTCGACGGCGATCTCCCGTCGATTCTGAACGCGCTGCACGCGAAGAACGGCGATCAGAAGCTGGTCCTGGAGGTCGCCCAGCACCTGGGTGAAAAAACGGTCCGGACGATCGCCATGGACACGACCGAGGGCCTGGTTCGCGGCCAGGAGGCCGAGGACACCGGCGCCCCGATCACCGTCCCGGTCGGCCCGGAGACCCTTGGCCGCATTCTCAACGTGATCGGCGAGCCGGTCGACGAGCGCCCGGCGGTCGTCACCAAGCAGCGCTTCCCGATCCACCGCGAAGCCCCGAAATACGTCGATCAGGCGACGGAGACCGAGCAGCTCGTCACCGGCATCAAGGTCATCGACCTGCTCGCCCCCTATTCCAAGGGCGGTAAGATCGGCCTGTTCGGCGGCGCCGGTGTCGGCAAGACCGTGTTGATCATGGAACTGATCAACAACGTCGCGAAGGGCCATGGCGGCTACTCAGTGTTCGCCGGTGTGGGCGAACGGACCCGTGAGGGCAACGACCTCTATCACGAGATGGTCGATTCCGGCGTGATCGTGCCGGACGGCGAAGGCTCCAAGGCCGCCCTCGTCTACGGTCAGATGAACGAGCCCCCGGGGGCCCGTGCCCGTGTCGGCCTGACCGGTCTTACCATGGCGGAGTATTTCCGCGACGAGGAAGGCCAGGACGTGCTGTTCTTCGTCGACAACATCTTCCGGTTCACCCAGGCGGGTTCGGAAGTGTCGGCGCTGCTCGGCCGGATCCCGTCCGCCGTGGGCTATCAGCCGACCCTCGCCACCGACATGGGCGCGCTGCAGGAGCGGATCACCTCGACCAAGAAGGGTTCGATCACCTCGGTGCAGGCCATTTACGTGCCGGCCGATGACTTGACCGACCCGGCGCCCGCCACCTCCTTCTCGCACCTGGACGCCACCACCGTGCTGTCCCGTCAGATCGCCGAACTCGGCATCTATCCGGCGGTGGACCCGCTCGATTCGACGAGCCGGATCCTCGACCCGCGGATCCTCGGCGAAGAGCACTACGAAGTGGCCCGAAAGGTTCAGTCGATCCTCCAGCAGTACAAGTCGCTGCAGGACATCATCGCCATTCTCGGCATGGACGAACTGTCGGAAGAGGACAAGCTGGTCGTGGCCCGGGCCCGGAAGATCCAGCGCTTCCTCTCCCAGCCCTTCCACGTCGCCGAGGTGTTCACGAACCTGCCGGGCAAGTTTGTCGACCTGGCCGACACCATCAAGTCGTTCAAGGGCATCTGCAGCGGCGAATACGACGATCTGCCGGAACAGGCCTTCTATCTGGTCGGCGGCATCGAAGAAGCCGTCGAGAAGGCGAAGAAACTGGCGGCCGAAGCCGCTTAATGGGAAAGGGACCGGTCGCATCCGGCCGGTCCCGATTGATTGAGCCCGATTGATTGAGGGGTTTTCCGATGGCGGAAACGACGGAATTCGAACTGGTCTCCCCGGAAAAGCTGCTCGTCTCCGAGCAGGTCGAGATGGTGGTCGTGCCGGGAACGGAGGGCCTGTTCGCGGCCATGCCGCGCCATGCGCCGTTCATTTCCACCCTGGCCCCGGGGGTCCTCGAGATCTATGAGGGCGGTTCGGTCAAGGACCGGATCTTCGTCGCCGGCGGTTTCGCCGAGGTGAACGAGACCCGTTGCACCGTGCTGGCCGAAGACGCCACCCCGGTGGAGGAGATCGACAAGGCCGGCCTGCAGGCCCGGATCGAAGAGCTCGACAAAGAGATCAAATTCGCGGAGTCCGACGCGGAACGCGAAGCGGCCGAATCCAAGAAGAAGAGCGCCGAAACCAAACTGGCGTTCGCCGACTGAGAAAGAAGGCGACGAACCTTCTCAAAGCCCGGCCCTCCGGCGGGCTTTTTTGTTGTCCGGTTTCAGGTGTTCGAAGCGCCTTCCACCCGGCCGGCGCCCGCCCGACGCCTATTCCTCGCGGGCCGGCGGCAGCAGGACCTCGCGCTTGCCGACATGGTTCGCCTTGGAGACCATGCCCTCCGCCTCCATCCGCTCGATAAGGCGGGCGGCCCGGTTATAGCCGATCTGCAGGTGACGCTGGACGAAGCTGGTCGATGCCTTGCGCTCGCGGGCGACAAGATCCACCGCCTTGTCGAACAGCGCGTCGCCGCTGTCCGAATTGCTCCCCGTTTCGGCGCCCTCGAGGCCGGGGAAGGAAATCGGATTCTCCTCGTCCTCCTCCGTGACGCTCTCGACATAGTCGGGATCGCCTTGATCCTTCAGATGCATCACCACCTCCTCCACCTCGCCGTCGGAGACGAAGGGGCCATGCACACGGGTGATCCGGCCGCCGCCGGCCATATAGAGCATGTCGCCCATGCCGAGCAGGGTCTCGGCCCCAGCCTCGCCGAGGATGGTGCGGCTGTCGATCTTGGAGGTGACCTGGAAGCTGATCCGGGTCGGGAAATTCGCCTTGATGGTCCCCGTGATGACGTCCACGGACGGGCGCTGGGTCGCCATGATCAGGTGGATGCCCGCCGCCCGCGCCATCTGGGCGAGCCGCTGGATCGTCGCCTCGATCTCCTTGCCGGCGACCAACATCAGGTCGGCCATCTCGTCGACGACGACGACGATATAGGGCAGCGGCGTGAGATCCATCGCCTCTTCCTCGAAGACCGGCTTGCCGGTTTCCGGGTCGAAGCCGGTCTGAACCCGGCGTTTCAGGACCTCGCCCTTCTTCCGGGCCTCCGCCAGACGGCTGTTATAGCCCTCGATGTTCCGGACCCCGAGCTTGGACATGTTACGGTAGCGGTTCTCCATCTCCCGTACGGTCCACTTCAGGGCCATCACCGCCTTTTTCGGGTCGGTGACCACCGGCGAGAGGAGATGCGGGATGCCGTCATAAACACTGAGTTCCAGCATCTTCGGGTCGACCATGATCAGGCGGCACTGCTCCGGCGTGTGGCGGTAGAGCAGGGAGAGGATCATGGTATTGATCGCCACCGACTTGCCGGAGCCGGTGGTCCCGGCGACCAGCAAATGCGGCATCTTGGCGAGATCGGCCACCACGGGCGACCCACCGATATCTTTCCCCAAGGTGAGCGGCAGCTTCATCTTCGATTTGGCGAAGGTATCGGCCTCGAAGATCTCGCGCAGCAGGACGATCTCCCGTTTGGCGTTCGGCAATTCGATGCCGATCACGGTCCGTCCGGGCACGACGGCGACCCGCACGGAAATCGCGCTCATCGACCGCGCGATATCGTCGGACAGGCCGATGACCCGGCTCGACTTGGTCCCCGGCGCCGGCTCCAGCTCATAGAGGGTGACGACCGGACCGGGCCGAACCTTGACGATCTCGCCCTTGACCCCGAAGTCGGCCAGCACGCCCTCCAGCAGCCGGGCGTTCGCCTCCAGGGCGGCGTTGTCGAAACGCGGCCCGTTGTCGGCGTCCGGCTCCTCCAGGAGCGCCAGGGGCGGCATCTGATAATCTCCCACCCCGGGCAGATCGAGCGTACCCTGGGTCGCCTTTTTCGGCTTCGCGCGTTTCGGCTCGATCACCGGCGGCTCGACCCGGGCACTCGCCCGGTGGGAGCGGCGGACCGGCGCCTTGCTCTCCTGCTCCGCGATATCGGCCTGGGGCGGCTCCGCGTCCTCCGACCTGTCTTCTTCCGGCATGTTCTCCAGATCGTCCGCATGGGGCGGCAGGAGCCTCGGTTCGGCCCCCTCGCCGCCGCCGACCCTGCCACGGGCCAGGGCCACACCCGCCCCGACACCCCGTCCGACGGCCCGGCCGCCGAAACCGGCGAGCCTTGCCAATCCGATGCCCGAAAGACGGCCAGCCGCGAGCAACTTGCGCGCCATCCATTTCCATTCCCCAAGGCTCAGTCCCAAGGCCCAGGCGATGGCGAGCAGGCTGACCAGACCGAGAGCGCCGCCGGCGATCTCCGCATCCATGCCGGTGCCGAACAGGGCCGGGATCTGGGCGGCCGGACCGATGATCAGCAGGCCGACGAACCCGCCCAGCCCGATATCGAGCGGCCAGGCGGCCGGCGGCGACAGGGCCGCCAGGGCACCGGCGGCGATCACCAGGGCCGGCGCCAGCACGGCGACCCTCAGAAGAGGATGCCGCAACCCACGCCCGGACAGCAGACGTCCGCCCCAGAACATCAAAACCACCGCCAGCAGGGCCGAGGAAAGCCCCAGGCTTTGCAGCCCGAGATCCGCGGCAAGCGCGCCCACCGGGCCGAGCGGGTTCGCCACCGGGCCATCGGTCGCGGCGTTCAGGCTGGGGTCGGCCGGATCGAACCCGACCAGGGCGGTTATCAGCAACCCACCCGCCGCGAGAAGCGCCAGCGCCACCAGATTGCGCCAACGCCGGAGCAGCCAGGCGCGGGTCGCCTCCGGCAGGAAGCGGCTTTCTTGGGTGGCGTTCAGGCTGGTGCTCATGGCGGGCCTCGACGGTTAGAGGGCCTCGGCGAGGCGGGTGAGCGCCTGCTCGGCTTTCGCGGTTTCGTGGACCAGGGCGACGCGGATGAAGGGCGCGCCCGGATTGCGGCCGGCGGAATCCTCCTTGGCCATGAAGGCGCCCGGCATCAGCCGGATGCCATGCTCGGCCCAGAGCTTCCTGGCGACGGCGGCACCGTCCCCGACCTCCATCCAGACGAAGAACCCGGCTTCCGGCCGCACGAACCCCGGATGATGGCCCAGCAGCGTCTCGGCGACGTCGATGTTGGCCCGGTAGACGGCGCGCGCCGCCTCCACATGGGCCTCGTCCGACCACAGCCCCACGGCGGCCTCGAGCACCGGCAACGGCGTCGGCGAACAGGCGAAGCCGACGAGACGCTTGTAGTGGGCGATCACGTCCGGGCAGCCGGCCATGAAGCCGGAGCGCAGACCCGGCACGCCCGAGCGCTTGGAAAGCGAGTGCATAACGACGACGTTTTTAAGGGACCCGCCCACGGAACCACCGCCCGCCGCGACCGCCCCCTCGAGCCCACCGGTCGGCGGCTTCGAAGGATCCGGATAGATCTCGGAATAACACTCGTCGATCACCAGCAGGAAGTCATGGGCCTGAGCCGCCTCGATCCAGGCCTTCCAATAGGCGACGTCGGCCACGGTCCCCTGGGGATTGGCCGGCGAACAGACATAGACGATGGCGGCCCGGTCGAGCAGCGCCTTGTCGACGCTGTCGGCCGTCGGCAGATAGCGGTTCTCCGGCGTCGCCGCCATGTAGTGGGGCTCGGCCCGATGGGCGAGCGCCGCGGCCCAATAACTGTGATAGCAGGGGGTCGGCATCAGCACGACCGGCACCTGACCGTTCTTTTTCTCCGGGATCGCCACATGGCCAAGCATGAAGAGCGGCTCCCGTGTCCCCGGGATCGGCAGCACGTTGCGGTCCGGGTCGATCAGATCGGTCGGCAGGCCGTAGCGGCGGTCGAGCCAGGCCTTCACCGTCTGCCGGAAGACCGGCGTGCCGTCATTGGGCGGGTATTTGGTCCATCCGGCCGAGGCGGCGGCAATCGCCTCCCCGACCATGGGGGGCACCGGCAGCTGCGGCTCGCCGATCTGCAACATGGTACGCTCGACACCCTCCGGCGGGGCCACATCATCCAACAGGCCGCGCAGCAGAGCGAAGGGATAGGTATCCAGCGCATCGAGGGTATGGTTCAGCACAGCCCGGGGCCTCCGCCGGTTTCGGTTCTCGGACCCTTACCATACCCTTCTGTGATTCTTTCGGCAATACAGAGGGTTATTCGCTAGATTTAAGACACAGGATCAATTTGGTGTCAGCGACTTAGTCGGCAGACAGCACCACCGTGGCGTTCATGACCAGCCGGCGGGACACCGCCATGGCCGCCCCGCCCGCTCCACCGCCAACGACCCCCGTATCGGCCGCCATGAACTGGGCCGACTCGGCCCGGCCCGATACGATTTGGGGCGCCATCGCCTTGGCCATCCGGGCGTCGCCGGCGCCACGGGCCATCATCCGCCCGACGAAATCGATCTCGGCGAGCCGGAACCCGCGCTCGGTGAAGACGGCGTTCAACCGGTCGCGTTCGGCCTTGGCGGCGGCATAGAGCTTTTGGCGCAGTTCCGCCCGGGCCGCCTCATAGGCCGAGGGACCGGGCGAGAAGTCGATCACTTGGACCGTGACCTTATAGCCGGCCTCGCTCGCCGCCTCGGTCCGGCCGCGAACATCGCCCACCGTCGTCTCGGCGACCCGGGCCTCCGCCACCACCCGCCAGCGCTCCAGGCCGGTCGGATCGGGAAAGCGGTTGAATTGGGTGGTGCGCCAGGAAGCGGATGGGTCGATGTCGTCCAGCGTGGCCGCGATGCGTTGCCGGGTCTCCGCCATTCTGTCGGCGGAAACGGCGGTCTCGATCGAGAGCACCAGCCGGGCATCGGTGGCGTCGACCCAAGCCTCTTCCTGGAGGGTCAGGATGATCTCATCCCGCACCGCGTCCTCCGCCTGGGCCGGATTACCGGTGAGGGTGGCCAGGCAAACGACAAGCGACACAAGGGACAGGGCAGAAAGACGGCGCATCGGGACCTCCATCGCGAAATCGGAACGGATGTAATGAACACCCGTTTCCGTGGCGGTGGGAAGGCCTCACTCGGACGAAAATGGGGCGGGGTCGGATCAGCCCGGTCAGTCCGCCGCGTCCTCGATCCGGTTGACGACGCGCCCGTGCGGTTCGAACGGCTTGAGCCCGGTGGTCGGATGCTCGCGGATAAAGTCCCGGATCTTTGGCGCGATCTCCCGCTTCCACGTCCCACCGGAGAACACGCCGTAATGGCCGACCCCCATCTGCAGGTGATAGGCCTTCATGCTGTCCGGCAGGTTCGGCGTGATCTCGAGGGCCGCCTTGGTCTGGCCGACACCGGAGATGTCGTCGCGCTCGCCTTCCACACAGAAGATCGCGGTCCGGGTGATGGCGCTGGTATCGACGGTCTGCCAACGGTGGTTCAACTCGCCCTTCGGCAACAGGTGGCGCTGGAACACGGCGTCCACGGTGTCGAGATAGAACTCCGCCGGTAAATCCATGACCGCGAGATATTCGTTGTAGAACTTCTTCTTCTTCTCCGCCGCCTCGTCGGCGCCGAGAACGAGATGCTCGAACATCTCCTGGGCCGACTGCACATGGCGGCCGAGATTCATCGACATGAAACTGGTTATCTGGACGAATCCCGGATAGACGCGCCGGCCCATCCCCGCATAGGGCGGCGGCACGACCGTGACCACATTGCGCTCGAACCAGTCGAGATCCCGCTCCGTGGCCATGCGGTTGACCTCGGTCTCGCCCTTGCGGGTGTCGATCGGGCCGCCCATCAGGGTCATCGACGCCGGCACGCAGACATCGCCCCAGGCGGACATCACCGAAACGGCGGCCATTACCGGCACGCTCGGCTGGCACACCCCGATGATATGGGTGTCCGGCCCCAGGAAGTGCAGGAAGTCGATCAGATAGTCGATGTAATCGGACAGACCGAAACGGTCCGACGAGATTGGAATATGGCGGCTGTCCTGCCAGTCGGTGATGTAGACGTCGTGGTCCGGCAGCATCGCCTCGACGGTTTCCCGCAGGAGGGTCGCGTAATGGCCGGAAAACGGGGCGACGATCAGAAGGCGCGGGTCCTTGCGGGTGGTGTCCCGCTTGAAATGCACCAGGTGACAGAAGGTCCGCTTCACCACGGGCTCGATCGTCACGTCGGCGGTCTTGCCGCCGATGGTGGTCGTCTCGATTTCCCATTCGGGCTTCGTGTAGGCCCGGGTGAACTGCTCGAACACATGCGCGCCCGATCCGAGCGCCCGCCCGGCCGGTGTATGCCCCAACATGTTGAAGGGGTTGTTGAAGAACATGTGAAGGCTTTCGGCCGTCATCCGGGCCGGCATCAGGGCGAGACGTTGAAGTTCGTGAAGCTGATAGAGCATTGGGCGCGCTATCCTTACTTTAGGAGTTCGGGATATGATGCTTGCGGCAGTGCACCACACCCGTCAACCCTATAAAATCTAACTTTCTAAAAGATTAATACCGCGCCGCATTCATAAAGCTGCGATTTCAAGGCGCTATCGGACAAATAATGTCCGCACCCTTGGCGGGGAAATAAACTTCAGTATATCCGGGGCTTACGGACCGTTGCGGCTCAGAAACGTTCCAGCAGCCTTTCGAGATAATCCCGCTCCTGATAGGTCCGGGTCGGATCGGCGGAACGCTCCCGAAGCTCGCGCAGGATCTCCCGGGCCCGCTTGACCGCGGCCTCGCCCGGAATGCCGGTTTCCTCGCCGGATTGCGCCCGCCCGTCCCCATAGCGGCGGCCGAACGGATCCTCCCCATCCGGCTGGTTCGCCTGGCCCTGACCGCGCTGGTCGCCCTGGTTGAGTGCCTGCGCCTGTCCGCCGAGTTGGTCGAGCGCCTCCTGGGCGCCGTTCCGGAGCCCTTCGAGCGCCCGCCCCTGGGGGTCGACCGCCTGACCGGGCTGACCGTTGCCTAGCGCCTGCTGGGCGTCGCGCATGGCCTGGTCCGCGTCGCCGAGGCTTCTCGGGATATCGCCGTTCTCGCCCAGGCGGCGCATCACGTCGGCCAGCGCCTTGCGCAGGGCCTCCTGGGTCTGGGCGAGCCGCTGCAGGGCCTGCTCCATCGTTTCCTGCTGACCTTGGCCGCCCTGGCCCTGCCCCTGCTGACCGTCCTGGCCGCGCTGACCCTGCTGACGCGACCCGTTGCGGTTCTGGCTGCGGTCGCTCTCGCGCTGGTTATGGGCCTGGCTGAAGGTGTCGTCGAGCAGCGACTGC
Organism: Alphaproteobacteria bacterium; assembly: GCA_024743275.1. GTDB lineage: Bacteria > Pseudomonadota > Alphaproteobacteria > JANSWW01 > JANSWW01 > JANSWW01. The sequence goes on along the minus strand of JANSWW010000001.1, from coordinate 34,592 downwards.
TGCTGGCGGGCGAGGTCGGACAGCTCCCGCATCGCCTCCCAGGCCTGGCGCTGGCGCGGGTCGAGCTGGTTGGGCATGCCGGCCTGCAGGTTTTCCATCATCTGCTGCAGTTCGGCCATGAGCTGGCGGGCGGCGTCCCGGTTGCCCGACTTCATCAGCTCGCGGATCTGCTCGATCATCTCGCGGAGCTGATCCCGGCTGACCATCTGCTGCGGATCGATGTCCTGATACTCGCCGTCCTGGGTCTCGGCTTTCTTCCGCGCATCCTCGCTCAACGCCCGCAGCATGTCGTCGACCATGTTCTGCAATTCGTCGAGCATGGAATCGATCTCCGCCGTGTCCTGCCCCTCGGCAAGGCCCTCCATGATCCGCTGCTCCAGTTCGCGGAGTTGTTCGGCGGTCAGCGTCACGTCGCCGTCTTCGAGCCGCAGCGCGGTTTCCCAGAGCATGCGCATCACCGACGGGTTCTCTTCCCCGTCCGGATGGAAGCGCAGGCGGGAATGGGCGACCTTGAGGGCGAGGAAGACCACCAGATCTTCGGCATAGCGGCTCGGCGCGCTCGCGATATCGCGGATATCGTCGGCGACCGCATCGACATTGTCCCGGCTTTCGGCGAGCTTCTTGCGGGCGGCGATGATCTCCTTGGCGACAGGATGGGTGAACACCCGCTCCGGCAGGACCAGCGTCAACGGCGCCGACCGGCCGACCTGGCCCAGGGCGTCCGTACCATGGATCTCCAGAACCGCCTCCAGACCGGCCCAGGGATGGGCCGTCAGGTCACGGAAGGCGGTGCCGGCCACCTTCGCGCCCTCCTCCACGGCTTCCGGGCCGGCGGGCAGCTTCGCCCGATAGGGTTCTTCCCCGCTCCCGGGCCGGGAGATCACCAATTCGACCTCGGTCACCCCGTAATCGTCGGTGACGGCGAAGGGAATGCGCATGGCGGCCCGGGCGGTCTGTTCGATCTCGCCGGTGAGTTCGGGGACCGGGGCCGCATCGGGGATGACCCGGATCGGCCAGCTGCCGATAACGCCGTCCCCGGTCTCAAAGGTGATCACGTCGCCGACGGCCACCGTCGCCTCCAGTTGGCGGGTCTCCGGGCCGGTCTCGTCGAAGGCCAGCCGCTCACCCTGGGGGGTCAGGGTCGCCGTCACGGTTTCATCAAGTCCAACAACCCGCGCGACCAACTGGCTGCCGGCCGGCACGGACAGGGCGTCCGGCAGGGCGATCGCCTCGCCGGCGGCCAATACCGACGGTGCGAAACCGGTGTAGCCCGGGGGATCGATCCAGGCATCGATCCGGACCGGCCCGTCCTGGGACGCGAGCCCGAGGGAGGGTTGCAGCGCGCTGGCGAGACGCGGCCCCGCCTCGTGCCCCCCGACCACCAGGCCGATGACCAGGAACAGGCCGACGGCGGCGCCGACGCCGAAACGATCCCGGGCCGCCAGCCCCGGCGCGGGACGTGGCAAGGCGATGTCCCTGACCGATCCGGCCAATCGCGCGAGATGGGCCCGCCACATAGTCGATCCGGCCTGCGCCCCGGCATTGCCGGCGACCTGGTCCGTCAGGGTGGTGAGCGGTGCGTGGCGGACGCCGTTCTCCCTTTCCATCCGGCGGATCGCCTCCGTCCGGGTCGGCAGCGGGGTCAGGGTCTTGAGACGTAGGGCGGCCCACAGGAAGGCGGCTCCGAAGAGCAGCAGGGCCAACCCATGTGCCCAGCCGGGCAGGGCCGGTAGCACGTCCAGCAGGGCAAGGCCGACAAAACCGGCGGCGACCAGCAGCAGCGGGGCGAAGGCCTGGGCAAAACGTTCGGCGAAAATCGCGAGGCGGGCGAGCGTCGCGCGCCGGCCGATGCGGCGGCGCAGGACACCGATATCCCGATCCGACAGCCACTTGTCCGTCGGCATATCCGTCGGCTTCCGGTCTTGGGGCTGCTCTGGGGTCCCGCCGCCTGTCGCCATTCTCGCTCCTTTTCCCGCGCCTCCTAGCTTGCCTGAAGCCAGCCGGGAACGCGATCCCGTTCTATCAATTGTTCGATCCTGTCCCGGGGTCGGACCACATCGAACGTCCCGTCATGGGTCAAAACCTCGGCCGCCTGGGGCCGCGAATTGTAGACCGATGCCATCACCGCGCCGTAGGCGCCGGCGGACTTCACCGCCAGCAGATCGCCCGATTGTGGCACCGGCATGGCGCGGCCCTGCGCCAGATAATCGCCGCTTTCGCAGACCGGGCCAACGATGTCGACGGTCACGGTTTCTTGATCGGCGGCATCGAGGCGGACGGGAACGACGTCGTGGTAGGCCTCATAGAGCGTCGGACGGATCAGGTCGTTCATCGCCCCGTCGACGATCGCGAAGGTCTTCGCCACCCCCCGCTTCACATGAACCACATGGGTCAACAGGACGCCCGCGTCGCCGACCATCGACCGGCCCGGCTCGACCACCATGGGCTTGCCGAGGCCGCCGACAGTCTCGCGGACGATATCGGCGTAGAGGTGGAAATCGGGATCGCTGTCGGCCTCGTAATCGATCCCGACCCCGCCCCCGAGATCGACCTCGGCGATCGCGATGCCCTCGTTCTCGAGCGCCCGGACCAGATCGGCCAGGCGGCTATAGGCATGGCGGAAACTGGAGAGATCGAGGATCTGGCTGCCGATATGGGTCGCCACCCCTACCACCTGGATGCCGGCCCGGGCGGCCGCGTCCCGGAACACGCCGGGCGCCAGATCGATGTCGATCCCGAATTTGTTCTCCTTGGTCCCGGTCGTGATCTTGGCATGGGTCTTGGCGTCGACATCGGGATTGATCCGGATCGACACCGGGGCCGCGACGCCGCGCGCCCGGGCGATCTCGTCGATCATCGCCAGTTCCGACGGGCTCTCCACATTGAACTGGCGGATTCCGGCGGCAAGTCCCGCCTCGATTTCACGCGGCGTCTTACCGACCCCGGCGAAGACCACTTTTTTTGGATCGACCCCGGCGGCCAGCGCCCGGCTGAGCTCGCCCTCCGAGACCACGTCCAGGCCGGCGCCCATGGAGACGAAATGGCGCAGCACCGCCTGGTTCGAGTTCGCCTTCATGGCATAGCAGATCTCGACGTCGAGCCCTTCCAGCGCCGATTCCAGCGTGCGATAGCGCTTGGTCATCAAATCCGCCGAATAGACGAAGGCGGGCGTACCGACAGCCCTCGCGATCTCCTCCAGGGAGACCCCGTCGCTGTGCAAGACGCCGTCGCGCATTTCAAAACCGGTCATGATCGGGTCCACTCTATTGCTATTCTATTGCTAGTCTATTGCTGTCTGGGAAGCGTCTCGGGCTTCGGATAAGACTTGGGGTAGGTGCTCTCCACGCCCTCGGGCGGGTTGGGCGCCCCCCTTTTGCCGCAGGCGGTGAGGCCCAGAACCGCGACCATCGCGACGATAACGATCTTCTTCACAGCCAGTCCTTTCGTGCCTGGGCCGCCGCCGCGCGGACATTGTCCGGGGCGGTGCCGCCGAAGCTGGTCCGCGATGTCACGGAGGCTTCGGGGGTCAGGACCCGGTAGATATCCGCCGTGATGCCCGCTTCAACGCTTTGCATCTCCTCCAGCGACAAATCGGCGAGATCGCAGCCCTTGTCCTCCGCCATCTTCACCAGCGCGCCGGTGATGTGGTGGGCCTGGCGGAAGGGGAGGCCAAGCACCCGGACGACCCAATCGGCGAGGTCCGTGGCGGTGGAGAACCCGGCACCCGCCGCCTCGGCCAACTTGTCCCGGTTCGGTTTCAAATCGCGCACCATGCCGGTGGTCGCGGCGATCGCCAGCATCAGGGAATCCGCCGCCTCGAAGGTCGGTTCCTTATCTTCCTGCATGTCCTTGGAATAGGTCAGCGGCAGGCCCTTCATCATGGTCGCCAGCGAGGTGAAGGCGCCCAGCACCCGGCCGGGCTTGGCCCGGACCAGCTCCGCCGCGTCCGGATTACGCTTCTGCGGCATGATCGAGCTGCCGGTGGTGAAGGCGTCGGTCAGGGTCACGAAGCGGAACTGGGCCGTCATCCACAAAACGATCTCCTCGGCGAAGCGGGAGAGGTGGACGGCGCAAATCGTCGCGGCGGCCAGGAATTCGAGCGCGTGATCCCGGTCGGCGACCGCGTCCATGGAATTGCGCATCGGCCGGTCGAAGCCGAGCGCCTTGGCGGTCGCCTCCCGGTCGATCGGAAAGGAGGTCCCGGCCAGCGCCGCGGCCCCCAGCGGAGATTCGTTCATCCGTTTGCGGGCGTCCCGGAACCGGCCGCGGTCGCGCTGGATCATCTCCGCATAGGCCATCATGTGATGGCCGAAGGTGACCGGCTGGGCGGACTGCAGATGGGTGAAGCCCGGCATCACCACATCGGCATGGGCCTCGGCCTGGTCGATCAGGGCGGCGAGCAGATCTGTCAGAGCCGCGTCCACCTCGTCGGCGGCGTTGCGGACCCAGAGCCTGAAATCGGTCGCCACCTGGTCGTTGCGGGACCGGGCCGTATGCAGCCGTCCGCCCGCCGGCCCGACGATCTCGGTCATCCGGGCCTCCACATTCATGTGGATATCCTCGAGTGCCGCCTTGAAATCGAAGCGACCTTCCGCAAGCTCCCGTTCGACCTGGTCTAGCCCTTTGGCGATCGCCTCCCCATCTTCCCCGGAGACGATACCCTGGGCCACCAGCATGGCGAGATGGGCGCGGGAGCCCTCGATATCCTGTTGCCACATGCGCTGGTCGAAACCGATGGAGACGTTGATCTTCTCCATGATTTCGGCGGGCCCGGCGGAAAACCGGCCACCCCACAGGGTGTTGGCGCTTTTGCTGTTGGACGACGAAGAGGACGATTGGGACATGGTAACGGGCTTTCTTGCGAGATGTGCGGCTCTGGTGGTCGCGGTGGCGGTGTTTCTTCCCATAAATGCGGCGGAAGCGGAACCGCCGATCACCGGTCACGTCAAGCACTTTCAACTCGCCGACGACGTCCAAGAGGCCCCCGCCGCCGTCTTCGACATCGAAGGCACGACAACCTCGCTCGCCGACTATCGCGGCAAAGTCGTCGTGCTGAACTTCTGGGCGACCTGGTGCGCGCCCTGCATCGCCGAGATGCCGGCGCTCGACCGGCTCAACCAGGCGCTCGATCAGGACAAGGCGACCGTGCTGACCGTCTCGACCGACCGCAATCCGGACAAGGTCCGGCCCTTCCTCGACAACCGGGTCGCCACCAAGACCCTGCCCCCGGCCACCGACCCGAAGCGCGCCCTCGCGACCGCCTTCGGCATCCGCGGTCTGCCGACCACCTATATCATCGGCGCGGACGGCGTCATCAAGGGCGTGCTGCAAGGCCCGGCGGAATGGGACACTGAGGACGCCAAGGCCCTGGTCCGCTATTTCGTCGAAGAGGGCACGTCTTAAGCCCCCATGCGCTAAGCCCGGCGCCGGGTCAGCAATTCCTTCGACGCGACCAGGGCGCCACCGACGATGAGGGCGCAGGCGATGGCCAGATCGCGGGTCGCTTCACCGATCCCGACCGCGACCAGCAACAGCGTCGAAAGCAAAGGGGCGGCATAGGCGAAGGCGCCCAGCACCTGGATATGGCCGCGCTTCATGCCGATGTCCCAGGTAAAGAACGCTGCCCCCACCGGCCCGAGACCGAGGGCGAATACCGCGAGCCACTCGATCCCGGCCGACGGCAGCACCGTCTCCTCCAGCATGAGATGGCAGATCAGGCCGAGCACGGCCGAGGCCGCGCAATAGGTGCCGACCGCATCGGTCGAGACCGACTGGAACCGGCGCGACAGCACCGAGTAACTCGACCAGGTGAGCGCGCAGACCATGGCGGCGAGATATCCGAGGGTGTGGCGCGCGTCGAAGTCCAGGCTGCCGCCCTTGGTCACCAGCAACCCCGCCCCGGCGAGCCCCATCAGCGCACCGACGAGATGGAACCAGCGTAACCGCTCGCCCGGCAACAGGGCCGAGAACAGTACGATCAGCAGCGGCCAGAGATAGGCGATCAGCCCGGCCTCGACCGGCGGCGCGTTCTTCAAGGCGGTGAAATAGAAGAAATGATAGCCGAACAGACCGGCCGTCCCGAACAGGGCGGCGCCGAGGGGGACCCGGAAGCGGCTCAGGACCGGCCCACCCCGGCCACGCAGACGGTCGGCGGTCCATTTGGCGGCGATCATCGCGGTTGCCGTCGCGAAACAGATGGCGACCAGCAGGAAGGGCGGCACGGCCCCGCTCCAGGCGGTAAAAAGCGCCAGCGTCGCCCAGAGCAGAACGGCGGTCGACCCGATCAGGGTCGCGGTCAGCGGCGACATGAGGCTAGAAGACGGGCCCGCTGAACATATCGTCGACCGGCACCTGGTAGGAACGGACGAGGTTGTTCGTCTCGGACGCCATGCCGACGACCGCCATCAACTCCTTCAGCATCTCGTCCGACATCCCGGCCTTGCGGGCGGCCGCCCGGTGGGAATGGACGCAGTATTCGCAGGCGTTCGACAGCGAGACCGCGAGATAGAGCATCTCCTTGGTCAGCGGGTCGAGCGTGCCGGGGGCCATCACCTCCTTGAGGCTCGACCAGGTCCGCGCCAGGGTCTTGGGATCGTGGGCCAGAGCCTTCCAGAAATTGTTGACGTCGGGGATTCCACGGGTCGTTTTGATATCGTCATAAACCGCGCGCACCTCCGGGGAGGCATCGTCGTACTCGATCAGGGTCACGCCGGGCATGGGGTCCTCATTCGGCCAAGGAAAAGGGGCCTCCCCCGACGGGGGAGACCCCTCTTCATAGCCCAGAGGGCACAGATCAGTACAACAGATCAGTACATATGCTGACCGCCGTTGATGGACAGGGTCGAGCCGGTGACGAAACCGCCGTCGTCGCTGACCAGGAAGAGCACGCCGCGGGCGATTTCCTCGGCCTTGCCGAGACGGCCGACCGGGATCTTGGCGACGATCTTTTCAAGGACGTTCGGCGGCACCGCGGCGACCATGTCCGTGTCGATATAGCCCGGCGCGATGGCGTTGACGGTGATCCCGGCGCGCGCACCCTCCTGGGCCAGGGCCTTGGTAAAGCCATGGATCCCCGATTTGGCGGCGGCGTAGTTCACCTGGCCGTACTGGCCGGCCTGGCCGTTGATCGAGCCGATGTTCACGACACGGCCGAATTTGTTCGCCCGCATGCCGTCGATCGTCGCGCGGCACATGTTGAAGCAAGAGCCCAGATTGGTGTCGATCACCGCCTGCCAGGCGTCGTGATCCATCTTGTGGAGGGTGCCGTCCCGGGTGATCCCGGCGTTGTTCACCACGATTTCGACCGGACCGAGTTCCTCCTCGACCTTCTTGACCCCGGCGACACAGGCCTCGAAGTTGGAAACGTCCCATTTGAAGGCCTTGATGCCCGTCTTCTCGGTAAACGCCTTGGCCCGCTCGTCGTTGCCGGCATAGTTGGCGGCGACGGTATAGCCCGCATCCTTCAGCATGACGGAGATGGCCTCTCCGATCCCCCGGGTCCCCCCGGTGACAATAGCAACACGCGACATCCTGGTTCCCTCCACTTATTAGCTTGTCCGAATACTCTAGCCGAAAAAAAGGGGCGGAAATACCGCCCCTTTTCAATCAATTGTTTAGCGCTCGACGGTAAGCGCGATGCCCATGCCGCCGCCGATGCACAAGGTGGCGATGCCTTTCTTGGCGTCCCGCTTCTGCATTTCGTGCAGCAGGGTCACCAGCACCCGGTTGCCCGAGGCGCCGATCGGATGGCCGAGCGCGATGGCCCCGCCGTTGACGTTCACCTTGTCGGTATCCCAGCCCATGTCCTTGTTGACCGCGCAGGCCTGGGCGGCGAACGCCTCGTTGGCCTCGACGAGATCCAGATCGTCGACCTTCCAGCCGGCCTTCTCAAGCGCCGCGCGGGAGGCCGGGATCGGGCCGGTCCCCATGATCTGCGGGTCGACGCCACGGGTCGCCCAGCTGGCGATGCGGGCGAGCGGGGTCAGGCCACGCTTGCTGGCCTGCTCTTCCGTCATCAGCAGCACGGCGGAGGCGCCGTCGTTGAGGCCGGACGCGTTGCCCGCCGTCACCGTACCTTCCTTGTCGAAGGCCGGGCGCAGCTTGCCCAGGGTATCGGTCGTGGTGCCGTGACGGGGATATTCGTCGTCTTCGACCACGGTCTCGCCCTTGCGGGTCTTGATGGTGACCGGGACGATCTCGTCCTTGAATTTCCCGGCTTTCTGGGCGGCTTCGGCCTTCTGCTGGGAGGATGCGGCGAAGCCGTCCTGGTCGTCACGGCCGAGCTGCCATTGCTTGGCGACGTTCTCGGCGGTCGTTCCCATGTGGTAGCCGAAGAAATGATCCCATAGGCCGTCCTTGATCATCGTGTCGATGAACTTCATGTCGCCCATCTTCTGGCCGTTGCGGAGATGCGCGCAATGCGGAGCGAGGCTCATGCTCTCCATACCGCCCGCGACCACGACGTCGCTGTCGCCGGCCAGGATCGACTGCATGCCGAGCGCGACGGCCCGCAGGCCGGACCCGCAGACCTGGTTGATCGCCATGGCGGTGGATTCCTTGGGGATGCCGGCCGCCATCGCCGCTTGGCGGGCCGTGTTCTGACCCAGACCGGCGGTCAGGACATGCCCCATGACCGTCTCGGAGACCTCTTCCGGCGCGACCTTGGCCCGCTCGAGCACTTCCTTGATCACGATCTGGCCGAGTTCGGCCGCCGGGACCGACGACAGGGCACCGCTGAAGCTGCCGATCGGCGTCCGCGCGCCGGCGACGATAACGATATTGGTCATGTGCATTTCCCCTCGAAGATGAGAGACCCTGAGCGGGCCTCTTGATGGCATGAACGCATGGGGCCTCTTTCAACCACATCCCCCCACGTCATCCAATGGCGTCCGCCCCGAAAAACACCGTTTTGACGCGATTAACCTTGATCCTGGTCAAGCGGTGTCCGGTTTTGTCCGGATCGGCGCCGGCAAACCTGTCAGACGAGGGCCCTTAACCGAGATCGCCGATCCAGTCGACGATCGGCCGCCAGGCGCCCCGTTCCGCCTTGCGGCTCGCCATCATCCCGATATGCCCCAGGGCCGGCGTGATCCGGTCGCAGATCGGCAGACGGTCGGCCAGGGCGATCGCCGAGGTCGGCGGGACGATACGGTCTGTCGAGGGCACGACCGCCAGGGTCGGGACCCTGATCTCCTCCGGCAGGACGGCGCGGCCGGCGATCCGCCAGGTGCCCTTGGCCGGACGATTCTCGCCATACCACTCGTCGAAGCACTGCCGCGCGACCGGACCCGCCAGCGGCACCCCGTCATTGAGCCAATCCTCCAGGGCGACAAAGCGGACCGCCCGGTCGCTGGCCGGGTCCAGGCGGCCGAAGGCGCGGAATTTGCGGACCGCCAAGGCGGGGTCGAGGCCGACGAACAGCGCCTGAATGATATCGGTCGGCAACATGCCCCAGACCTGCAGGACCTGTTCCAGACCGGGCCGGACGAGCGGCAACCAGGAATGGGCGACACTGATCTCCGCATGGAAGTCCCACGGCGTGGCCAGCGTAACGAGCCCCGCGAGATCGCGCTGCCGCCGGTGGGCGAGCCCGGTCGCCAGGGTTCCCCCCATACAGTAGCCGACCACGACGGGCCGCTCGCCGGTGAGATCGAGGACCCGGTCGAGGGCCTCTTCCAGGCGGCCGGCGATATAGGCGGTGAGATCGAACTCCTTTTCCGTGTCCCCCGGGCGGTCCCAGTCGAGCAGAAACGGCCGCAAACCGGCCCCGGACAGATAGCCGAGGAAGCTCTGTTCCGGCATCAGGTCAAGCACGCTCGCCCGGTTGATCATCGATGGGACCACCAGGACCGGTCGGCCGCGCCCGCCCGAATCGAGCAGCCGGGTCGTGCCCTCCTGCCACACCAGGCTCTGAGGCCGGAACGCCCGGCGGTAGGGGTGCCGGCGATAGGCGAAGATGCCGTCCAGCACCTCGCCCCACCGCCGCCGCGCGGCCTCGTCGAGCGCCTGCGCCAGATCGGCCGGATCGCTGCCGGCCAGGAGGGCGGCCATTTCCGGATCGAGGGACGGGACGCTACCGGCGGTCGGCTCAGCTTGAAGATTTCGCTGAAGGATTTGGAACGGATTGAAGAGGGACGCCAAGGCCTCCGGATCCGGTCCCGCCGGATTGCCGCTCCAAGTCCTCGAGGCGGCCTTCGATATGGTCGAGGCGATCTGCGATACGCCGAAGGAGGCCGGCGACGTCATCGCCGCCAGCAGAACGAGATGGAGCGCCAGGGGCCTGGGCCCCGCCCGCGCCGTGTTCGGCGGGCGAATCGGATGGTCCTGCATCAGCCTGCCGCTCCCCGCCCGCCGATGAAGCCGCCGATGAAGCCGCCTTTTGGGCTTCCTGGGTCTGGCGCATCGCCGCCTGCATGAGGGCGAGCGCCGACATGCCCCAGGCGGTTTGCCCGGCCTGACTCGCGACCTTGAACTGGCGGCGCATCAGATCGGCGAGATCCTGATCGTCCGCCATCGACGACAGCTGGTCCTGCCACAGATCCAGCAGCCGATCGGCGAGCTCTTCGTATGAAGGGGCCTTCTTCATGGAGCGTGAGTATAGGCGCGCCGGGACGGGCATTCCAGGTGCGAGCGCACTCCCGCGCCGACGATCTGCCCTGCCGGTACCGCACAGCGGTGGTTTCCGGGCCGGTTTCCAGGCGCTTTCGGGCGCGTGCGGGTGCGAGATTATCGTTGCAAAGCAACATGAAGGCTGCGACCTTCCTGTTGTTCCGCGGATTTGCGGTTGTGCCCATGCTCACTCCGTGCCCCATGCCATGCCGGCGCCCCGGGGCATGGCGACGATCGTATAGGACTGGATTTGCGCCATGGCCGAACAGTCTAAGCCCAGTAAGTTCGAGGGTAAGCCCCAAGGTGCCGACGGGGACCAGCCCGTCATCATCAAGAAATATGCGAACCGGCGGCTCTATAACACCTCGACCAGTTCCTATGTCACGCTCGACCATCTCTGCCAGATGGTCAAGGAAGGCACTGATTTCATGGTCTACGACGCGAAGTCGAAGGAGGACATCACCCACTCGGTGCTGACCCAGATCATCGTCGAGGAGGAAAGCAAGGGCCATAATCTCCTGCCGATCAGCTTCCTGCGCCAGATCATCACGCTCTATGGCGACAATCTGCAATGGCTGGTGCCGCGCTATCTCGAACAGTCCATGGCGCAATTCTCCCACAATCAGGAGCAGATGCGCAGCTATATGGAGCAGTCCTTCGGCAAGCTTTTCCCCTTCGGCGGCCAGCAGCAATTCGAAGAAATGAGCCGGAACAATATCGCGATGTTCGAGAACGCGATGAAGATGTTCAATCCGTTCGGCGGTGACGCCCCCGATGCGGGCGCGAAGCCGAATGGGCCGGCCGCGCCCGGGATGGCACCCCCGCCCGGTGCGGACCAAGGCGCCACTCGGGGCGCCACTCGGGGCGCCACTCAGGGTCCCGCAACCGCGGCCGACGACATCAATGTGCTGAAGCAGCAGGTCGACCTTTTGAAGCGGCAGATCGACCAGATCCAAGAAGCGGATAAGGCAAACAAATCCGACTAAGTCGGCCCCTCTTCGACAGAAAAAGCTCATTCTTGATTTACGATATCCATATCGGTACCGAAACATATCAAGATCGGCACAAGATATGGTGCGCTCTATCCTTTTGATAGCCCCGGATAAGCACCGATAAAAAGGGTTTGCCAAGACGGACCCGGGTCGTTTCACTGAATCCCGGGTTTGGGATAACAGGAAAGAGAGGGGCCACGGCCCGCCGCCCATGCCGGGGATTGGTGAACCGATCGGGTTCGGCGGGTTCTTCGCACCCGTTCCGACCCAGCGCCCTGGAGCGCCAACCGCCCAACCGGGCGCCGTCCCCGTTCCCGCCGACGTACAAACGCAGGAACGGTTGCGCCAGGAACGACTGGATTCGTTCCGGGCCCGGACGACCGAAAGCGACAGCCGGCAGGACGAGACCCGACGGCAATCCCAAGAGGAACGCGATCAACGGATCTTCGGCCGGCCCTCGGCGGCCTTCCTGGCCCAGTTGATCGGCCAACGGCTCACGGAGGGCGCACCGCCGCAACGGCAGGCCGCACAATCGGCGGCCCTCGCGTTTTCGACCACGCAGTCTCTTGTCGATGGCCCCCTCGTCGATCGGAACCGGGACGGACCTATCGCGCCGTACCGGTCACGGCTCGATATCTCGGTCTAGAGTGGCGACCGTGCGGCGCGGCGCCCACCCTCATAGGCCCGCCCGCCCTCATAGGCCGGCCGCCTCGTCGTCCTTCTTCGAATCCCCCTGCTCGTCCCCATCGCCAGCGATCCCGGCCCGCGCCGCAGCCTGTTTCTGGGCGATCTTGAGACGGGCGAGGGCCCGGTCGGCCTTGTCCTTCATCCACTCGACCAGGCGCCGCTCCGGCGTCTTCAGGCGGGCGATGTTGTCGGCGTCGAGATCCTTGGCGATCTGAAGCTGGTCCATCTGCGCCTGGGTGCTCAGCAGTTCGATCTCTCCGGAGAGCCGATTGGACTCGGTCGACTCCTTGTCGGCATCCTGGATCTTCTTATCCCAATCGGTCGACTGGCCCCGGACGAAATAGATGTGATCGTCGATGATCTGGTTGATCGCCGGCATCACCATCTTCTCGTAGTTCTCCACAGCCTGATCGCGCGGCGGCGATTTCATCAGAACGATGTCGAGGCCGTGCAGCGAGCCGAGTTCGAACGGATTGTCGGTGATCCGCTCCAGAACCTCTTCCTTGGGATAGTAACCGAGCAACGCCTCAAACGCCCGGAACGCCTTGTCCGGATTGCGGTAGACCTTGAGCATGGCATGGCGCAACTGGGCGACCCGGCTTTTGTGCCGGTTGAAGAAGACAAGCTCGTCCTTGAGGTCGCGCAGGACAGCATCGCGTTTCTTCCTTTCGGAATCGATCTCGTCTTTGAGTTCGCGAAGACGCGACTGCAGATCCACCAGTCCCCTGAAACGGACCACCGGATCGGCCACACCCTTGGTCTTGTCGTAGGCTTTCTTCGCGGAATCGTAATCGGCCTGTTCGACCACGCTCTCGTCTCCCTCCGGCCAATGCCAGCAGTTCCCCTCCTCAATGAATAGGGAAAGGCGAGGGATTTGTCTATTTCAGCAAGATGTTCGTCACCTCGCGCAATTGCGTGCGCGCGCGAAGCAGGAAAAAGCCCTGGGAAGTCAGGTGGTTGGGGAACAACAGGCCATCGGCCGCCCCGCCGACAACGACCAGCGGATCGAGCTCCGCCGCTTCCCGCAGACTGGCGAGCATCTGCGCCCAGACCGGGCCGAGCTGGCGATCCCGCAGCACCGCTTCGAAATCCTCGCCCAGCGCGGTGAGCAGCATGTAATAGGCGTAGAGCTTGCCCTTATTGCGGTAGAAGATGTCGTCGACCACATAGTCGACCGGCCAGGGGCCGCCCTCCCTCAGATGGCTGTCGATCACCGCGGAGGCCGACCCGAGATCGGTCGCGACCCGGTCCAGGGTCCCGAGCAGATTGTCCGCCCGGGCGTCGAAAACGGCGTTTCCGTTGGCCAGACGCTCGTTGTAGGAGATCAGGGAACGCCGCGCCGCCCGGTACTGCGCGTCCGAGGACGCGGTCGGCGCCCAGGACGTGGAGAAATCGAACAGCCAGACGTCCGGCGGATATTTCAACAGACCGGCCGCCTTTTCGAGATCCGCGTCGACCTGGCTCGATCCCCGGGTCCGGCCGATCTGGTCCGTCAACTCGACGCCGAAGCGCGAAAGCGCCTGGACGATACCCACTTGGAAATTAGGCATATTGTCGAGAATGCTGCCCGGCAGAAAGAAAGGATTGTTGGCGACCCAGCCATACCCTTCGACCTCGCGGCGCAGCAGGGCGGCACTGACGCCCACCGCCTTGGACGCGTTTTCGCCGACCGTGTCGCGCCAGGCCGCGTCCTTGAAGTCGAGGTTGTCGTCGACCTTGTGCACCAGGGCGGCGCCGATCAGATAGTAGAACACGACGGCGGCGAAAACCGCGGCCGAGCCCCAGAGACCGTAGCGTCCGAAGGACCTGCCGATCCTGTGACGTCCGGCCCGGTAGGCGTCTGTTCCAAGATCGTCGTGCATGGGGCTTCCTTCTATAAAGAACTGTCATGAAGATATGGCGCCGGGCAGCATGGAACGCAACCGACCGCTCTATCGGGGAGTTTCCTCGCAGCAGAGGTCGGGAAAGACGCCAGCACCGGCTGGACTGGCACCCCCCCTCGCGCATAAAGTCGTCGCCTTACAAATCTTGGGGAAATTTCCATGGCACGGAACAGGTTAGGCGTTATCGGCTTCGGCATCATGGGGGAGAGGCTGGTCCGCGCCGCCCTCGATCAGGGGGCGGATACGACGGAGATTGTCGGCATCTGGGACCCGTCGGAGGCCGCGATGGCACGGCTGGCGGAAGGTCTGCCGGATGTCCCGCGCATGGATAGCGCCGAGGCGGTGATCGACGCCGCCGACTGCGTCTATGTGGCGACACCGCCCGCCTCCCACATCGCCTATGGCACCCGGATTCTGAACGCCGGCAAGGCGCTGTTTCTGGAAAAGCCGCTGTCCCACGACATGGAGGAGGCGCGCGACTTCGTCGCGTTCGTCGAAGGCGGCGGTCACCGAGCGGCGGTCAATTTCATTTTCGCCTCCTCCCCCTCGGTCGACCAGCTCAAGACCTGGGCCAGGGACGGCCTGCTCGGCGAGACGGTTGAGCGGATCAGCATCGACGTCGCCTTCGCGAACTGGCCCCGCCCCTGGCAGATGGCGGCGGCGGACTGGCTCTCGAAGCGCGCCGAGGGCGGATTCACGCGCGAAGTGGTCTCCCATTTTCTGTTCCTGGCCCGGCGGCTCGCCGGCCCGCTGGAACTGAAAAAGGCAAGCGTCTCCTATCCGGACGACGGGGAAAGCTGCGAAGACAATATCGGTGCCCTGATCGAAAGCTCCGGCGTGCCGATCCAGCTCTCCGGCCGCGTCGGAGCCACCAACGCCGATGACACCAACATGACGGTGATCACTGGGGATGCGGGGGCGATTCGGTTGCGTGACTGGTCGATCGCCGAATTGCGCCTGTTCGACGGTTCCTGGGGCGAGGCACCCAATGCCATCCCCCATGCCGAGATGCGGCCCCTGCTGCTCAAGGGCCAGCTCGAAAAGCTGGCTGCGATGACACGGGGCGAGGAACACAGCCTGGCAACGGTCCGCGAAGCGCTGGAGGTCCAGGAGATCGTCGAGGCCATTCTCGCCAGCGACCAGCCCGCGCTCGGCGGCGGAGGCGCCTGACGGGGATGACGGAGCGGCCCGATTACATCGTCATCGGCGCCGGATCGGCCGGCTGCGTTCTCGCCAACCGGCTCACCGAGGATCCGACGGTCCGTGTCACCCTGCTCGAGGCCGGCGGGCGGGACAGCAATCCCTGGATCCATGTCCCGGTCGGCTATGTGAAGACGCTCGACAACCCGGCCCTCAATTGGCGGTTCGAGACGGAACCGGAAGCGGGCACCGAGAACCGCCGGATCTCGATTCCGCGCGGGCGGGTGCTCGGCGGATCCTCCTCCATCAACGGCATGGCCTATGTCCGGGGCCAGGCGCGCGACTATGACGGCTGGGCTCAACTCGGCTGCCGCGGCTGGAGTTGGGACGACGTCCTGCCCTATTTCCTCAAATCGATGGACGCCGATCCGGCCCTGCCGGGCGGCCGGAACGCCGCCGGGGGACCGCTGCGTGTCGAGATGCCGCGCAGCACATATCCGGTCATCGACAAACTGATCCGGTCCTGCGGCAACGCCGGGATACCGCACAATCCCGACTATAATGGCGGGCAGCAGGAGGGGGTGAGCTATTGCCACTTCACCCAGCGCCGGGGACGCCGGGAAAGTGCTGCGACCGCCTTCCTGAACCCGGCGAAACGGCGCCCCAATCTCGCCATCGAAACGGATGCCAGGGCCGCCGGCCTGATCATCGAGAACCGCCGGGTCGTCGGGGTGCGCTGGCTGCGCGATGGCGCGGCGCACGAGACCCGTGCTGGCCGTGAGGTGATTCTGGCGGCGGGCGCCGTCCAGACCCCACAGATTCTAGAGCTTTCCGGCATCGGCGACCCGGCGCATCTGAAAAGCATCGGAATCGAAACGGTCCATGCGCTGCCGGGTGTCGGCGAGAACTACCAGGATCATTATGTCACCCGGCTGAGCTGGGAGCTGAGGGACTGTATCACCCTCAACCAGTCGACCCGGGGATGGCGGCAGGTCATGGAAGCGATCAGGTTCGGCCTCACGCGCCGGGGCGTGCTCACCCTCTCGCCGTCCCTCGCCGTCGCCTTCGTCAAGACGCGGCCCGAGGTGGAGACGCCGGACGTTCAGTTCACCATGGTCCATGCCAGCTTCTCCGATCCCGTGAAGCGTATCCTCGACCGGGAGCCGGGCCTGACCATCGCCCCCTGCCAGTTGCGGCCGCAATCGCGCGGATCGATCCACGCGGCGTCCCCCGATCCGCGCGCCGATCCGGCGATAAGGCCCAACTTCCTGGCCGAGGAAACCGACCGCCGGACCTTGGCGGACGGCATGAAGGTCGCCCGACGGGTGCTCGCCGAAAACCCCCTGGCGGCCCATGTGGTGCGGGAGCGCAGGCCGGGACCGGAGGCAGCGAATGACGCGGACTTGATCGCCTATGCCCGGGAGACCGGGGTCACGCTCTATCATCCGGTGGGCACCGCGAAGATGGGCTCCGCCGATGACAGAATGGCGGTGACCGACGACCGCCTGAAGGTCCACGGCCTCGATGGCCTCAGGATCGTCGACGCCTCCGTCATGCCGCGCCTGGTCTCCGGCAACACCAACGCGCCGGTGATGATGATCGCCGAGAAGGCCGCCGACATGATCAAGGCGGACGCGAAGGCCTGATCCTCGCCCCGCCCCCGAACACATGACCGTGAGGGGCGGATCGGCCCGCTGATCAGAGGACCGGAAGCCGGTATCTTCGCCACATCCCGAAGAACGGGACAAACGACGCGGGGTGGCATCGATGAAAAAACCGGGAAGAACCCTTGCGGCGGTCCTGATCGTCGCCGGCGGGCTGTGGCCCGGGGCGGGGAGCGCGGCCTGGTTCCCCTGCGGCGAGACCGGGTGCGCGGTGGCCGGCGGCACCTATCACATCGCCCTCCCCGACTCTTCCCGATCCACTTCTTCCCCGGACCCGGTGCCGGCCCTCGTGTTTTTCCACGGCTATGGTGGAAAGGCCGCGCGGCTGATGGACAACGGCGCCATGGTCCAGACCGTTACCGAGCGGGGCTATGCCCTGATCGCGCCCCAGGGCGTGAAGCTGCCCGACCGCCGGGCGACCAATTGGACCGTGCCGAACGAGGCGGGCGGCGGATCGGACAGCGGCCGTGACGATGTCGCGTTTCTGAAACAGATCCTCGCCGACACGGAGGCGCGATTCGGGATCGACGGCGCACGACGCTTGGCCGGCGGCTTCTCCCTCGGCGGGATGTTCGTCTGGCATCTCGCCTGCCGCCATGGCGGTCTGTTCCAGGCCTACGCGCCGATCGCCGGGGTGATTTGGGCGCCGGCGCCGGAGGCGTGCACAGGCGCGCCGGTGGCGCTGTTCCACACCCACGGCTTCCGGGACAAGACGGTTCCGCTGGAAGGCCGGCCGGTCGGTGGCGGGCGCTTGGTGCAGGGGGACGTCTTCCGCGCGCTCGACGTCCTGCGCGATACGAATGACTGTCCGCGCGACGACCCCAACGGCCATGAGAACACGGGCGAGATGCAATGCCGGTTCTGGAATCGCTGCGCCGGCCCGGAGATCCGCTTCTGTCTTCATCCCGGCGGTCATGCGATCCCCATAGGATGGGCGGCGGCCGTGCTCGATTGGTTCGAGAGGTTGGGCAGCGACCCAGCGTCCCCGGATCGCTATCTCCGCTAGCTTTCCCCGGCCTGGCGTTTCGCCTCCCGGGCCTGGGCCGTGGCGGGCAGGATCTTGACGAAGACCAGGATGAACCGGACCGACTTGGGGTCCTCCGGGCCGCTCATGGGCAGGAAGATCCGTTCCGAGCGCTTGTGGTACATGGTCTCGTGGGGATGCCGGTCGTTGCGGAACAGCGGGCGCTTCCGCCAATAGACATAGTCGTAGGTGGCCAGCGCGTTTTCCGGGTTGGGGCCGTGAAAGGCTTCCGAGACCAGTTTTCCCGTCGGATCCGCGCTGCGCTCGCGCACATCGCCGGTTCCCACCAGCCGATAGCGGTAATCGGCCCCCTCGTCGACGGCCTCCACCAGATTGACCATCGGCAACATGCGCCGAGGCAAATCCACCGGATCGAAACGGTCCCGGGGGCAGATCACCCCGGACTCGCAGCGCTCCGCCCAATAGGCATGAAGCCAGCGGATATCATCCGCGCAGCGGGCAAGAAAACGGTCGTCGCCGACGACCCCCGGCATCGCCAGGATTCTATCCGGATCTCGCATCCTGTCTTTCTGACCTGCGGCCTCGTTTCCGACATTGACCTAGTGCATTTTCGACAAATTGGAAACGAACACCACGAAAAATCCACGGCCGAAAGACGGAGAAGAGCCGGTCGGTTCGGCTTGGGTCCTGACCCTAGACCAGTTCCACATCCGTGTTGATTTCAACCAGTGCTGGACCCGGATGGGCGATGGCGTCACGGATCGCCCCGACGAGGCCGTCGGGCTTCGATACCCGGGTCCCTTGGCCGCCGCACTGCCGCGCGAAGGTCGCGAAGGACGGATTGACCAGATCCGTCTGCCAGACCTGGAATTCGCCGGACCGCTGCTCCTTGGAGATTTTCCCCAGTTCCGCGTTGTTCAACAAGATATGGGTGATGTCCATGTTGTGGCGGACGGCGGTGGTGAACTCCATGGCGTATTGGGCGAACCCGCCGTCGCCGGATACGGAGATCACCTTCCGCCCCCGATAGGCCTCGACGTCCTGGGTCGCGGACCAGGCGCCCAAGGCCGCCGGCAGGGCGAAGCCGATCGAGCCGAGATAGCCCGACATCAAGACCCGCTGACCCGTGGCCTCGAAATAGCGGCCGAAGGAATAGGCGTTGTTGCCGACATCCACGGTGATGATCGCATCCGCCGGGCACTCCCGGGTCAGCGCCTCGAAGACGGCGGCGGCCCCGATGCCCTTGCCCCGGTCGTCGGCGACCCGGGAGGCCTTCTCCTCACGCCAGATCGCCCAGCGCTCGGCCACCTCGGCCAGTTGGTCCGCGGCCTCGGGACGGGCCGGCCTGTGCGCCCTGACCGCCCGGCAGAACTGCCCGATCTCCGCCCAGACCGGTAGCGTGACCGGATGGAACTTGCCCAACTGCATGCGCTCGAAATCGACCTGGATGATCGGCTTGGAGGGCTCGATCCCGGTGTGATTGGCGAAGGAGGATCCGAGGGCCAGGATCAGATCGCACTCGTTCATGAACCAACTCGCGATCGGCGTCCCGGACCGGCCGAGCACCCCGGCCGCGTTCGGATGGGTGTCCGGGATCAGGCCCTTGCCCTTGAAGGTCGTCGCGACCGGTGCGCCAAGAGACTCGGCCAGGGCGATCACATCCTCGCGCACCTCTTTCGCGCCATGGCCCAGAACGATGAAGGGCCGTTTCGACTTCGCAATCATCTTGAGCGCCGCCTCCAGATCGGCGTCGGCCAGCTTGACGGCGGCCAGCCCGAGGCGCCCCCCCGGGCCGCCCGCCTTGGCGTCGGAGGGAAGCGTTTGGACATCGTCCGGAAAGATCAGATGGGCGACGTCGCGCTCGACCAGGGCGTTCTTCACGGCCAGCGAGGCGAGTTCCGCGTGATTTGAGGTGGTCAGAACCGTCTGGGAGAAGCGGGTGACCGCGTCGAAAGCGGAGGAGAGATCGATGTCCTGAAACGCCCCCGGGCCAAACACCTGGGTCTGAACCTGGCCGGTCAGCGCCAGGACCGGGGCGCGGTCCACCTTGGCGTCCCATAGCCCGGTCAAGAGATTGGTGGCCCCCGGACCGGCGATGGTGAGGCAGGCGGCCGGCTTGCCGGTCAGCTTGCCATAGGCCGAGCAGGCGAAGGAGGCGGCCCCCTCGTGCCGGATGGCGACATAGTCCATCGCCCCGGCCACTGTCTGCCGGCGGATCGCGTCGGCAAGGCCGAGATTGGAGTGCCCGACCATCCCGAAGACCCGCTTCACCCCCCAATTGACCAGGGTCTCGGCGATCACGTCCGTGGTCGTGCGGGGCTGTTCCGGCTCTTTCTCCAGGCCAATGAACACGGCGCCGTCGCGGACCTCGACCTCGTAGAGCGCCTGCCCGGTATCCTCGTGCCCGCCGGGAGGCGCCCCGGTCAGCGGGTCGAAATCCCAGCCATGCCAGGGGCAGCGGATCCAGCATTTGCCGTCGACGCCCTGTTCGATGGAGCCCTCGCCGAGCGGGCCGCCCTGATGGGGGCAGCGGTTGTCCATGGCGGCCCATTGGCCGTCGAAATGGGACAAACAGATGGATTTCTCGCGGGCGGTCACGCTCATCACACGGCCTTCCGGCAAGTCGGCGACCTTGGCGACCTCGAACCACTCGAAATTGTTAGACATCGTGATTACCCCCCAATTCCCATTCGGGCCCATAAACCCATCAAGACTTTCCAGGCGCTCATGTGCCCAAGCAACAATCAGCCGTGCGGATCGACTTGAAAACCCACAACCGAGTGATCGGACCGAAGATTCCAAAATGATCGATCAAAAAACCTGGTTGGCCCGTCCAACAACCTGTGAGACCATGCCTCCGATCGCCTTTGGCCAACGGGAGGGGAGTTGCCGATGACACCGGAACCGATTGGAGCCTGGGACGATTTCGAGGACCGGAAACCCGCCCACGCCCTTGTCGCCGACGTGGATCTGGTGGTCATTCGCTATGACAGGAAAGTCTCGGTCCTCTACGGCCGCTGCCTCCATCGCGGCGCCATGCTCGGCGACGGCCATGTCCGCGGCGACAATCTGATCTGCCCCCTGCACAATTGGGATTACCGGCTCGACACCGGCGTTTCAGAGTATGCCAACAACGAGGTGCTGCAGAAGTTCTCGGCCTGGGTCGAGGACGGACGGGTCCTCGTCGACCGCGACGAAATCGTGGCCTGGGCGAAGGATCATCCCCAGCCCTTCGACCGCGACGCCTATCTGGGCCAGTATGCCGACATCCACGGTACCGAAGACGAACCGCTCGCCGGGTTCGTCCACGGTTTGGCCAAGGGTGGGGTCAAGGGTCTGCACGGCCACGGGCCGGTGGCGGCCATGGGGGTTCCAGGCCACCGATTGCCGACCTGGGACGATATCCAGATACTGACCGCCCAGTTGAACAAGCCGCCGCTGCTGGAAGACGAGGCGGTCGAGACCGGCGTGATCGTCGGCCCCAACGCCCAGAAGCCGCTCCATCTCGACATCCCCCTCTTTGTCTCGGATATGAGCTTCGGGGCGCTGTCGGCCCCGGCCAAGATCGCGCTCGCCCTCGGCGCCGAACGGGCGGGCACCGGCATCTGTTCCGGCGAGGGCGGGATGATGCCGGAGGAGCAGGAGAGCAATTCCCGCTATTTCTATGAGCTCGCCTCGGGCCGCTTCGGTTTCTCCTGGGACAAGCTCGACAAGGTCCAGGCCTTCCACTTCAAGGGCGGCCAGGGGGCCAAGACCGGTACCGGCGGCCATCTGCCGGCGGCCAAGGTGACCCCGAAAATCGCCGAGGTGCGCGGCCTTGAAGAAGGCCAGGACGCGATCTCGCCGCCCCGCTTCCCGGACTGGACGGAGATCTCCCAGATCAAGGCGTTCGCCGACGAGGTCCGCGGCCGCACCGGCGGAATTCCGATCGGCTACAAGCTCTCGGCCCAGCATATCGAGCAGGACATCGACGCGGCCCTGGAGGTCGGGGTCGACTATATCATCCTCGACGGCCGGGGCGGCGGCACCGGCGCGGCCCCGCTGATCTTCCGCGACCATATCTCGGTGCCGACCATGCCGGCCCTCGCCCGCGCCCGACGCCATCTCGACCGCCAGGGCCGCCAGGATGTCAGCCTGATCATCACCGGCGGTCTGCGCCATCCGGCCGACTTCGTGAAGGCCATTGCGATGGGGGCCGACGCGGTCGCCGTGGCGACATCCGCCATGCATGCCATCGGCTGCATCGCCATGCGCGCCTGTCACACCAATTCCTGCCCGGTCGGAATCGCGACCCATAAGCCGCATCTCGTCTCCCGCCTGGTGGTGGAAAAGTCCGCCGAACAGCTCACCAACTTCTTCGAGGCCTCGGTGGAGTTGATGAAGGTCATGGCGCGGGCCTGCGGCCACCGCCGTCTGGCGGATTTCTCCCTCCAGGACCTGACCACCTGGAAGGAGGAAACGGCGAAGCTGACCGGCGTGCCCTATGCCGGCGTCGGCAGCCTTTAGAGGTGCGGGAGGGGTATGATGGCGGAGACGCTTATCGATGTCGGCCGGATCTATCTGTTGATCGGCGGGGCGGCCGCGGTCCTGTTCTGCTTCGTGGCCGTCGGCCGGATCGATCCGAACGGGGAGAACGCCTGGGTGTTCCGGCCGCTGCTGGTGCCGGGCGTCGTCCTGCTTTGGCCGCTGGTGCTCTATCGCTGGATGCGGGTCGCCGGCGGGTGGGAGGAGTTCAAACGCCACCAGCCGCCACGCCGGACGCAGGACCGGGTCGGTATCGCGCTGGCCGTGGCGATCCCGGTGATCCTCGCCGTCTGTCTCGGCGCCCGGCAGCCGAACACATACGACGCGCCGGCCATCCAATTGGCACCGCCCGCGGCCCTCTCCGAAGGAGAGGTCCGGCAATGAGCGTCAAATACATCCCGGTTCAATGGAACCCGAACAAGTACGTCTACGACGCGGTCCTGCTGCTCGCCGTCGTCGCCTATCTCTGGATCTATATCCGGCTCGGCAATCCGATGGCGGATGTCAGCCGCCCGGTCGACGGGCCGATCGTGCGGATGCGCGCCTTCGGCAGCTGCGCCTTTCTGATGTTGACGGTGATCCTGTGCATCGGCCCATTGGCCCGGCTCGACCGGCGCTTTTTGCCGCTGCTCTATAATCGTCGTCATTTCGGCGTGATCACCGCGGTGGTGGCACTCACCCATGCGAGCTTCGTGATCAACTGGTATTTCGTCTTCAGCGACGTTCCGCCCTATGAGGCGCTGCTGACCTCGAACACGAGCTATGGCCAGCTCCTCGGCTTCCCCTTCGAGGCCTTCGGAGTCTTCGCCCTGATAACGCTCGGGATTCTGGCGGCAACCAGCCACGATTTCTGGCTTTCCTTCCTGTCCGCGCCGGTCTGGAAGTCGATCCATCTGTTGATCTATCCGGCCTATGCCGCCGTCACCGCCCATGTGGCGCTGGGCGCCCTGCAGGAAGCCGACAGCCCGATGAGCTTCGCGCTCTATGTCGGCGGCCCGCTGCTGGTGGCGGCGCTGCATTTCGCCGCCTGGAGCAAACGGGACAAGAGCGTGGAACCGGAGGGGGACTGGCTGGAGGCCTGCAAGGTCTCGGACATTCCGGACCAACGGGCGGTGATCGTCCGGGTCGGCCCCAAGGACCGGGCGGCGATCTTCCGCGATGGCGACCGGCTGTCGGCGATCTCCAACGCCTGCGCCCATCAGAACGGACCGCTGGGCGATGGCCGGATCATCGACGGCTGTGTCACCTGCCCCTGGCACGGCTTCCAATACCGGCTGGAGGACGGCTGCTCGCCGGCCCCGTTCAACGAGAAGGTCCCGACCTACCGGCTGAAGCTGGAGGGGGACAGCGTATTCATCGACCGGAACGGCAACATACCGGGGACCCCCGTGGAGCCCCTGACCCTGCCGGACGGCTTGCGGTAGGGAGGCCCCGATGGCGCGGAACTCAGATCAAGATCCGTTCTTCATCGGCTATCTCTCGCCGCCGAAGCCGCTGCGGTCCTTTCTGGCATTGATCGGCCTCGCCCTCATGGTGCTGTTCGCCGGCATCTCCTATCTGATGGCGTCCAGCCAATGGGATCCGGGCGACGGAACCTTTCGGTGGGATTGGCGGCGGCACACCATCACCGGCGTGATGACCGTCGCCCCCTATCCGGTCATCCATGTGGTCGAGAGCGAGCGTTACGAATCCGGAACGACAGTGATGCTGTCCGGCAACGGCAAGCGCGGCGTCCAGGAGCGGGCCGCCCCCCTGGCGGGCAAGCTGGTCCAGGCGACCGGCGTTTCCATCAAGCGCGGCGACGTCGACATGATGCAGGTGATCGGTGGCGAAAAGGGGCTGAGCCTCACGGAAGGCGAGGCGGTTCCGGTCCCGGTGGAGCCGCTGGGACGGTGGCGGCTGACCGGCGAGATCTGCGACAGCAAGTGCTATACCGGCGCCATGCGGCCCGGCAAGGGCCTGGCCCACAAGGCCTGCGCCAATCTCTGCCTGATCGGTGGCGAACCGCCGATTTTTGTGACCACCGCGCCGGTCGACGGGGACATCTTCCTGATCATGGCCGACGCGGAGGGCGGGGAGGTCACCGGTCCGGTCCTCGACCATGTCGCCACGCTGGTCGAGATCGAGGGCGAGGTCGAGCGGGTCGGTTCCGCCCTCGTCTTCAAGATCGACCCGGCAACCATAACCCTGGTGCCATAGGAGCGACGCATGAATCCGGCACGCCTGATCAACGTCGCCCTGGCCCTCGCCGCCTGTGCCGCGATCTATTTCGGTTACGAATATCTGCTGTCGCCGCCGCGCGACACGGTGTTCTGGGAGTTCCGGCGCAGCTGGTTCTGGGACCTGCGCTATCTCGTCGTCGGGGTCTTCGTGATCCTCGTCCTGACGCTGTTCGAATGGCTCAACGGCAAGATCCAGGCCCGTTTCGGCGCCCAATGATGGAACCGGCCAAAGGATAAGGAAGAAACTAGGCCGGTTGGGCGGCGGACGCCCTCGGGTCGAGCGAGTAGACCGTCGCCCGGAGATAATCCATCAACGCCCCACGGTCGGGCAGTTGCTTGAACGTCTCGGGCAGGATCGGGCTGCCGATATGGCTGCGGATCTCGTCGCCGATATGGCGGGCGACCTCGTGCAGCACCAGGGCTTCCCGCAGCCCCCCGCTGAATTTGCTGACGAAGTGGAAGAGCCAATGGGGCTGGCCCTCGAAGAACATCGGGACGACCGTCGCGTTGGAGGCGGTGACGAGCTTGCCGGCGAAGGGCTTCCACGGCGAATCAATCGCCTGGCCGAAGATGGTGTCGGCGGTGGACACACGGCCGGCCGGAAAGATCACGATACAGCCGCCCTGGCGCAGATGGCTGATGGCCGCCTTCTTGGCTTCGACATTGGCCCGCAGCGCGCTGGATTCGCCGTCGAAGACCACCGGGATGAGATAGGGTCTGAGCGGCTCGCAGCGGTCGAGCACCGCATGGGCCAGCACCTTGAAGTCCGGCCGGACACGGGAGACCATATACCCCATGGCGATCCCGTCGAGCGCCCCATAGGGATGGTTCGCGACCACGATCACCGGCCCTTCCTTGGGAATGGCGCTCAGCCGGCTTTGATCGTAGTTGACGTTGAGCTGCAGACGAGAAACCGCCGAGGCCCAGAAATCGTCATCGTTGGAGCGGGTCCGCTTATAGTCGTCGTAAAGCCTCTGGAGCTTGGGCTGGCCGGTCAGGACTTCGACGCCGCGGATCATGGCTTTGCGCAGGAGCGGGTCCTGCGGCTTTGCATAGGTGACTTCGGGAAGCGGTTTCACGGAACTCTAGAGCCAGAATGGAAGTTGACGGGCGGTTTCATATACCGGTTTACGCAATTTGTCTCCCGTGGACCTTAACGATCTATCATGAAGGTTTCATGAAGAATCGAACCCGGCAGCCCCCGACGGCCGCGACAATTCCGCAGCTTCCGGCCGATCACAACCGACCAACGCAGGGCCCATCTTTTTCTCCCGCGCCCGCGGAAAGCTGGAGCAGCAGTCTCATGACTCAATCGCACGGGCCGTTAGGGCGCCCAGGGAAACCCCGTCGGCACCGGCAAAGGCCGCCACCTCCTCCAATTCCGCGACCAGCCGGTCGGCGCGTGCCGCCGGCGACCGCACCCAGGACTCCCACCAGATGTTCTTGACCGCGAGCTTCCCCGTGTCCGGGTCCACCTTCATGTCGATCCGACCGGCGAAGCGGTCTTTTTCGAGGAGCGGAAAGACATAATATCCGTATTTCCGCTGGGCCTCGGGCACGAAGATCTCGATCCGGTAATCGAAGCCGAACAGCCTTTTCAGCCTTTTCCGGTCCCGGATCACAGGGTCGAAGGGGCTGAGCACCCGGACCGCGCCCGAGGGGGTCGGCAAATCCTCCGATGCCGCCAAAACCGCCTCGGTGGTCACGGCCTCCCGGTCGCGCGACCCGTCCACCGACCCCTGGATCACCGGGACGAGATCGCGCCCGGTCCGGGCCGCGACCCAGGCCTTGGCCTCCTCGACCCCGATCAGATCCCAGAAGGCGGCCAACTCACCCGCCGTTGCGAAACCGAGACGATCGAGGGCCGAGCGGCAGGCCCAGTCGACCAGGGCCGCCCGGTCGGGATGGTGGCCGCGATGCTCTTCCGGGATCACGCGATCGGCCAGATCATAGAGCTTCTCGAAGCCCTCCCGCCTGGTGACCGCCAACTGCCCGGTGCGCCAGAGGAATTCCAGCGCCACCTTGCTCGGTGCCCAATTCCACCAGCCGCCGCGCGGCCCCGCCTCCTCGGGGCGCAGGTCCCGGGCACGGGTCGGTCCATGCGTGCCGACATGGTCGAGGACCGTGTCGATCTCCGCCAGGAACCCGTCGCCATGCCAGTCCCGCCACCGACGGAAAAGGCGCTCCTTGCGGGTTTCGAAAGCGGCCCGCCAGTAGGGATAGAAAGCGCTCGGGATGACGGCGGCGTCATGGGTCCAATTCTCGAAGAGCGCCCGGTCGGTCTCCAGCAGTTTGACCAATTGCCGGGGACTGTAGCGGTGATTACGGGAAAACAGGATCATGTGATGGGCGCGCTCGACGGTTTTCACCGAGTCGACCTGGACAAAGCCCAGTTGACCGATCTCCTCCGCGAGCCCGGCCCGGGTGAGCCGCGACCGAAACGGCCGCAAGAGCCCCTGCCGGTCCAGCAGAACCCGCCGCGCCGTCGCGGCCTCGATCCGATGTTTGCCGAGGATCGCCGGGTCTGGGTCCCGCCTCATGCCCTCTCCCTGCCCATCCGTCCCCCTCCATCCCCCAACCTGGAGGATTCGCCGCTGTCATCTTGGCCATAACCGTCCGGCGTCACAACCGAAAGGCACGGGGCTTCTCGGTGGGCGCCACAACCCGATGCATAGGACCTATACTCGTCGCTCAAGGCAGCCATACCGGTGAAGGTCGATTAAGGTCTCATAAACCAATTTGGGGTATATGGTTCGTGTTGGAAAAGTGGGATCGAAGCATGAGAGTCTTCATCAGCCTGTTGGTGCTGGTCTGCACCATCGTGGGATCGCCGGTTCTGGCCCGCGACGCGGACGGCTCGGCCAAGATCCGGCTGCTCGGCGCGATCGCCGACAATGCAAAGAGCCGGGTGACCGTCGCCGAGATCGAAGCCATCGGAACGGCGGAAATCGACGCCTATAATCCCTATGAAAAGAAAGCGGATCTTTATACGGGCGTGTGGATGCGCGACTTCGCGGCTCATTTCGGCGACCCGGGCGTCACAACGATCACCATGACCGCGATCGACGACTACGAGATCACCTTCGAAAAGGCGGAATGGGACGCCCTCAGGATCCTGATCGCGACGAAGGTGAACGGAAGCTATATGCGCCTCGAGAACAAAGGCCCGATGCGGATCATCTTCCCGGATTACGATCCCAAACTCGAGGCCTATCAGGTCAACCTTCCGAAATGGATGTGGATGATCAAGCGGATAGAGTTCAACTAGACTTGCCCAACATTCTCAAAATCGCCGTCGGCCTTTTCCTCTTTCTCGGCGCGCTCGGCGGCTATCTGTACCATGCGAACGACCAGACGCCGGAACGGCTGGTCGAAGCCGAAAACACCATGCGCATGACCGACTCCATGCGCTTGACCTTGAAGGTCTCCAGCCTCAACCGGCGCGGTTTCGAGACCTATCTGATGGCGCTGCGCACCGGCGACGAGGCGCTCGTCTACGACGCCCTCGACTACACCGAGGCGTCCCTCGGCTTCGTGTTCAGCGAATACATCGAGAACGACCGGCTGGTGGAAACGGTGGTCCCGCTCATCCGCGAGAATCTGGTCCTCATCGAGGACGCCATGTTGGAGATCGACGACGCCCGGATGGCGCACCTGCGGGAGAATTTGCGGGTCATCCACTGGGAGACCGAGCAGATCGAAACGGACATCTGGATCGATTTCCAAAAGAACTTCATCGAGTTCCAGAAAGGCGAATACCGCCTGCAGATGATCTATCAGGTCATCGCCGTCGCCGCCCTGCTGGTCTCCGGTGTTCTGTTGTTGATGTTCCTGCGCCAAACGAAATTGACCAAGGCCGTCTCGCGGAACCAGGCCGAGCTGCAAAAACTGATCGACCTGCGCAACCGGGAACTGGAGAACCTGGAACAGGCCCGCTTCGCCGCGGAACAGGCCAGTCGGGCGAAATCCAATTTCCTGTCGAACATGAGCCATGAATTCCGCACGCCGCTCAACGCGGTGATCGGCTTCTCCCAGGTGTTGGAAAGTCAGATGTTCGGGCCGGTCGGCAGTGCGAAGAATCAGGAGTATGTCTCTCTGATTCGCGGGGCGGGCGAACATCTCCTGAAGCTGATCTCGGAGATTCTCGACCTCTCGAAGATCGAGGCCGGAGAGGTCGAGCTCGAATACGAGGAGATCGACCTCCCCGTCCTCGCGGGGGAATGCGAGCGCCTTGTCCAGGCGCGGGCCTCGAAACAGGGCGTGGAACTCACCTTCGATGTCGCCGAGAGGCTGCCGCCGCTCTGGGCGGACCGGCTCAAGGTGAAGCAGATCCTGCTCAATCTGCTGTCCAACGCGGTCAAGTTCACGCCGATGGGCGGCCAAGTCAGGTTGCGGGCTTTCCCCGCCGGAGCGGGGCGCATCGCCCTGGAGGTCACCGATACCGGCGTGGGAATCGCGGAAGAGGATCTGGCAAGGGTCCTGCTTCCCTTCGAACAACTCGAAAACGCCGAGACAAGGAATAAGGAAGGCACCGGGCTCGGCCTCGCCATCACCCAGAAGCTGGTCGACATGCATGGCGGCACGCTGATCGTCGAGAGCGAGGTGGATCAGGGTACCTCGGTGCGCGTGATCTTCCCGGCCCGGAGCGCCGGTACCGCCTGACCGGTGGAGGCTCGGCGTCGGGAGATAAGGCGCGCCCGGCTTCTCGGCAAGGGGACAGTGTAATGGAAGATCAACTCGTTCTCGGGATCGACGACCGACCCCACAGCGATTAAAAAACAAACAAGGCCGCAGAAATTCGCCCAGATAGACAGAAAAATGACAATAAATATTCAATAAAATAAAATTTATCATATAAAAAAATAGAATCCGTTAAGAAAGTGACGCGACAGAACCCCAGATTTAATTCACCTGAAAGACCGCAATTGACGTGGAAAACTTGGAAATTCCCCCTTTGATTTACAGGTAGACATTAGGATAGTTGAACCAACTTTGGTCATGTGACTAGATGCACAGGTAAAGTCCAGGGCAGCGTAGGCGGGAAACGTCATGGCCGAACACCGGATTATGATTGTTCTGATCTCCATGCTGGCCTTGTGCGCGTCTTTTTCCGCCCGGGCAAACGGCCCGACGGTCATCGACCCGAACGACACGATCGGGGTCGATGAAGCGGAACGGCCCCGGATAGAACGATCCCGGACAGAACGATCCCGGACAGAACGACCTGAGAATAAAGAATCCACTCCCCGGAATCCCGATGTTTTGAGTTTTGGATTCGACATCCGGTCGGGACCGCTCGAGGATGCCCGGCAATACCTACCCTTTCTCGAATATCTCTCCGAGAAGACCGGGCATCGGTTCAAGCTGAAGTTCACGAGCAAGAATTCCTCCATCGTCGAGGATCTTGGGCGGGGGGTTGTGGATTTCGCCGCGATCGGAGCGGTCTCGTTCATCGAAGCGTATACCAAACACGGGGCACAGATCATTGCCCGCGGGGTCAACAAGAGCAACAAGGCCGAATACCGGTCCGCTATCGTGGTGAGGCCGGACAGTGCCATCGGATCGGTGGCGGAACTGGAAGGAAAACGGCTTGCGTTCGGGTCCGTTTCGTCGACGCAAGGGCATCTGATACCGCGGATCGTTCTCCAGAAGAATGGGCTGATGCTGAGCGACCTCCGCTCCTATGCCTATACAGGCTCCCACCTCAACTGCGCCAATGCGGTCATCAAGGGGGAGGCCGATGCCTGCGGCATGCAAGACACCATGGCCGCCAATATGGCCGAACAGGGCCTTGTCCGAATTCTCCACATGTCGGCCTTCTATCCCTCCAGCGGAATCGCCGCCAACAAGAACGTGCCCCCGGGGGTGATTGACGATGTGCTGAAGGCTTTGCTTGCCTTCGATCCGCTCGGCGCCGAAAGGACCCGGCTCTACAATTGGGACGAAACCGAGATGCCCAACGGTTTCCAGGCCGCCTCCCCCGCGGATTACGGGGAATTGCAGAACTGGTTGGTTGCGTTCGGGCTTCTGACCACCGGGCAATGAGACGGGGAGACGGGAAGGGATGCGGCTTTCGGTTCGAATAGCGCTGCTGCTGGTCGCCGTCACCTTCACGATGATCACGCTCATCGTGGTCAACCAAAGCAATTCTTTGCGGGGCAATCTGACGACGGTCCAGGACGAGTGGGTTCAGACCATCGTCCGTGCGATGGCCGAGAGCGTGGCCCAGAACACCATCGACGGCGAGTTCCTGAAGACCGCCGACCTGTTGCGCCGCGTCGTCTCCGAGGAAAAGGGGATCGACTATATCTTCGTCACCGATTTCGATGGACGGCTGTTCGCCCACTCCTTCGAAGGCGGCTTTCCGAAAGCGCTCGCGCAGGACTGGAGCGACGGCGGCGAGACCGGCATCACCGTCGCCGGCACGGCAAAACAGTACGTATTCGAAGGCCGGAGCGGTGCCGAAACGGTCGCACCGCTCATCGAAGGCATGGATGCCCGGCTTCATATCGGGGTCAACGAGGTCGCGATCGAGGAGCTGATCGACTCGTCGCGGCGCGAACTGATCATCATCGCCGCCGTGATGATGCTGACCGGAACCGGTATCGCGATCTTCATGGCGTCCCGAATCAGCCAACCACTGAAAACACTTTCGGAGCAAATGACGAAATTCGCCGACGATGGTGTCGTCATTTCGGGCGATATCAAAGTAAAAGAACCGGACATTCAGAATTTGTCCGAGGTATTCCAGAGAATGACGGATGCGCGGGCACAATTCGAAGAACGCCTGCGGGACAGTGAGCGTTCTCTGGAAATCGCGCTTGCCAGAGCCGAGCAAAGCAATCAGGCGAAATCCGAATTCCTCGCCAATATGAGCCACGAGTTGCGGACTCCTCTCAATGCCATCATCGGCTATTCCGAACTGATGGAGCTGGGCATAAAGGGGAAACTTCCGCCGTCCTATCGGGAGTATTGCGAGAACATTCACTCATCCGGCCATCACTTGCTGGAGATCATCAATGACATCCTCGACATCTCGAAGATCGAGGCGCATGCGCTGAGCCTTGAGATCGAGCCGATCGAGATCTGTCGCCCGATCAAATCCGCCGTGAACGCCGTTCAGACAACAGCCGAGGAAAAGGGCATCACCCTCCGATACCCCCACGGGGAGGACGACTGTTTCATCTTCGACTGCGATGAACGGGCCCTGCGTCAGGTCTTGATCAATCTGCTCAGCAATTCGGTGAAATTCACAGATGCCGGCGGAAGCATCAGCGTCACCGCCGAGAAAACCGGTGCCGGGGACCTTGAGATCGTCGTCGCCGACACGGGCATCGGCATCCCGGCGCAGGACGTCGCAAAGATCACCGAGCCGTTCACCCAATCGCGGGAAAGCGCCCTTCTCTCCCATGAAGGAACCGGACTTGGGTTGTATATCGCGAAATCGCTGATCCATCTCCACCAAGGGGAGCTGACGATCGAAAGCCGGGTGGGCGAGGGCACCACCGTCAGGATCAGACTGCCGAAGAACGACCCCGCGGCGACGGACTCCACGGCCGCTCACGCCGTCTGACGGCGCACCGTGTCAAACCCGCATGATCAGGGTTTCTCCAGCGTGACGCCGGCCTGATAGGCGCGTTCCAGCAGCGCCTTGCGACGAGGCTCGGACCCGGTCGAGCCGTTCAGCACTTCCAGCCGTCGTTTGGCGAAGCCGAAATACCCGAATGTGCCCTTGATCCAGGCGGTTTCCAGGGCGGCCTGATAGCCTTGGGTCTCCATCTCGTCGGACCGGGCGCCCGCGGGAACCAGGAGAACGCCGGTTCGGGGGCGCTGCAGAGATTTCTCGGGATCCTCCAACTGGTCATAGGCCCAGCCCCAGCACCAAACACGATCGACCCAGCCCTTGATCACCGACGGCATGCCCCACCAGAACAGCGGGAACACCAGCCCAATGGCGTCGGCCCGCGCGATCCGTTCTTGTTCGCGTCGCACATCGGCCGGGGCGGTTCCCCCGCCATTCGCCACGGTGTCGGCGTCGGTCCAGCGCGGATCGAAGCCTTCCGCGTTCAGGTCGGCCAACTCCACCGTATGCCCCACGGCCGAGGCGCCGTCCATGAACCGGCGCGCCACGGCGGCGGAGAAGGAGTTCGGATCCGGATGATCCAAAACGGTCAGAACATGCATTTCTCGTCTCTTGCTCCGGCGTCAACCCAACTCAGTGGCCCCTTCTCGGCGGCCCCCTACTCGGCGGCCCATACCGACACGCTCCGAATAGAGTGTCCGTGCATAGGCCGCGTTCGGTGCTTTGGGTCAATGGTTTCGACCGCTGGCGCCGGGCAATCGACCGTCCTATCCGACTTTTTCAAGACGGGTTGGTAGAGGCGGGTTGGTAGAGGCGGGTTGGTAGAGGCGGGTTGGTAGAGACGGGAGGGGCTGGCTGTTGAACCCGCGTGCCAGGACTCGACCGCGCGCCCGCCGGTCAAACCATATTGCCGAACGAAAACACCGAGTTGCCCTTGAGGCTCGGCCTGACCGACGCGGCGGAAGAAAGCGCGCCCTGACGGGTCATAAAAAGCCTGGACCGGATCGAGCGGCAATCGCGGCCCCGGGCGACCGGCCACATGGTCGCGCTACAAACATGTCGATTAGGCGACCAACCTGGGCTCAGCCCTGGATTCGGCGCCGTTGTGCCCCAGCCAGGTCAAAAAGACATCTCCCCAAGGCTAAATATTGATTACCAGAAAATAATAATGGCGACTTTTATTTTATAAATAAACATTTCTAAAGACATTGTGAAAACACATCCTCAGCATCATATAATAAAAAGCGGCAAATCATTGCCCGCTTTACCCGAACAAGGGGTTCATTATGTCTTTCAATAAATTCTCCGTATCGCAAACCGCTCAGAGCAACGAAAAGCCGGACGACAAGACGAAGTCCGCGCCGGTCGTCGGCGAGCCGGCGGCAGAGCCCGCCAAGAAGGAGGACGAAGCCGCGCCTGCGCAGAAGTCCTAGGCAGCGGAACGGAGGGGGGGCGATCCCCCTCCGTCTTCCCCAACCGCCGGCATCATCACCATCCGGAGATTTCCGATGACCGTGCGCACAACAAAGAAGACCGTCACCTTCGTAAATCCATTCCAACTCGGTGACGTCGACGAGGTTTTCCCGCCGGGCGGCTACGAGGTGGAAACCGACGAGGAACTCCTGGAAGGCCTGTCGTTTCAGGCGTATCGGCGAACTCTGACCCTGATGCACCTACCCGCGAAATCGGGGCATCAGAAGTCCATGCGAACCCTGACCATCGATCCCAACGAGTTGGAATCGGCTCTGAAGCGCGATGCGGCGTCAGGCGCGGGCTCGCCAAGGCGGGCTCCGCTTTAAGAGCCCTCCAAAGAAACACCGAAGCCACCCGAGGCCGACCGTCGAACACTGGACCGCACGGAAGACGAAGGGATGATCGTTCATTCCCACCGACCGGCCTGAACAGGCTGTTTTGGCCGCGGCGGAAGAAAATCCGAACCCGACGCTTGATTTGGTCTCACGCGCTTTCGCGCTTCGAGACGGGGTGGATTTGGTCTCACGCGCTTTCGCGCTTCGAGACGGGGTGGATTTGGTCTCACGCGCTATCGCGCTTCGAGACGGGGTGGCGGTGACGGAGAGGTAGAGTTTGAACGCACCGCCCAGCCCAGCCCAGCCCGCGACCGCGCGTCGGCCGGCAGGCCGCCCCATCGGAGGCATGAGCGAAGCGATTTGCCGTGAGATAGGAAGAAGTGGCGCCCCAAGGGGGAGAAAGTTCGAACCCGACTCTTGATTTGGTCTCACGCGCTGGCGCGCTTCGAGACGGGGTGGATTTGGTCTCACGCGCTATCGCGCTTCGAGACGGGGTG
>JANSWW010000031.1 GCA_024743275.1 Alphaproteobacteria bacterium | reverse complement strand
TAGAGCATCTTCGATGAAAACAGAGTCGGTTTGAGGATTCCCGCAGCCGGCGTTGTCTGATTCACTGCTCCTTGTGATTTGCGAGGAGGTGGAGATGACGAGGAGCCTGAGCACAGACCTGCGCAGACGGGTGCTTGCGGCCATTGAAGATGGGGTTTCGACCCGGGAGGCGGCACGGCGCTTCCGGATCGGGATCTCGACGGCCGGGGCCTGGTATCGCCGCTATCGCGAGACGGGCGAGACAGAAGCGCGCAAGCAGGGCCAGCCGTCGCGCTCGAAGCTCGACGTACACGAGGCCTTCATTCTCGGCCTGATTGAGGAGGCGCCGGACATCACGCTTACCGAGATCAGGGAGCGCCTTGCCATCGAGCGCGGCGTGCGGGCAGCGCCGTCCACAGTCTGGCTGTTCCTCGACCGACGCGGCATCACGTTCAAAAAAAGACGGCGCACGCCGCTGAGCAACAGCGCGCGGACGTCCTGCGCCGCCGTATAGCCTGGTTCGACGGCCAACTCGATCTCGATCCCGAGAGGTTGATCTTCATCGACGAGACTGCGGCTTCCACGAAGATGGCCCGGCTGCGGGGCCGTGCACCATGCGGCGAGCGGTGCCGAGCCGCCGTTCCCCACGGCCATTGGAAGACCACCACCTTCACCGCAGGCCTGCGATTGTCCGGCATGGCGGCGCCGATGCTCCTCGACGGCCCCATGAACGGGCCAGCCTTCCTCGCCTATGCCGAGCAGGTTCTCGCACCCGAGCTTCGCCCCGGCGACATCGTGGTCATGGACAACTTGCCAGCCCACAGGATCA
Source organism: Alphaproteobacteria bacterium (assembly GCA_024743275.1). Classification (GTDB taxonomy): domain Bacteria; phylum Pseudomonadota; class Alphaproteobacteria; order JANSWW01; family JANSWW01; genus JANSWW01. Next base: position 249 of record JANSWW010000031.1, on the reverse strand, counting down.
GCGGTGTGCGTGAGGCCATCGAGAAGGTCGGAGCGCGGCTCCTGTTCCTGCCGCCATACTCGCCGGACTTCAACCCGATCGAGATGGCCTTCTCGAAGCTCAAGGCCCTCCTGCGAAAGGCTGCCGCCAGAACCATCGATGAACTCTGGTCCGTCGTTGCCGACTGCCTCGCAGCGTTCACCACCCAGGAATGCCGGCACTATTTCGAGGCGGCCGGATATGACCCGGAATAAGTCGAATCTGCTCTAG
>JANSWW010000011.1 GCA_024743275.1 Alphaproteobacteria bacterium | reverse complement strand
TCAACAACCGCCGTCTGCTTGAGCCCATCGGGAACATACCGCCAGCCGAAGCCGAGACCAACTTCTACGCAGCTCTGGAAACTGAACCCATGGCCGCGTAACTAAACCAAATCAGCCTCCGGCAAACCCGGAGCGGTTCACGGTTCCCATTTCAAGAAGCGCCATCAGGCACTCAGCTTTCGCTTCAAGATTCCCGTGTTCAAAGAAGATCTCCACACGGTTTGCTATGGCATCACAGAGTTCAAAGTTGAATGCCTTTTTCGAGACCCATTCTGAGAAAACCAAGCCAATTCGGTTAGCAATCTCGCTATTAGCTGTGCAGAGATTGCTTATCCGATCTGCCGTCATCTTCCCACAAATTGCATCTCGATCCGCTACAGTCGCCGTGTCTTCGAGGTAATCTGCCAAACGACCCCATGCACTGGCTTCAGGCGGGCTGTCCGCTGTAAGCATTGCCAAGAAATCTTCTGATGCTTCGCTTACCTCGCCAGACGGCTCAAATTCTACGGTAAGAATTGCATCGAGAACGGCCTTAGCACTTCGAAACCTCTTTGTAGGATCGTCCTTCGTGCATGCGGATAGAATCGGCCCAAAGTCACCGTCTTCTTTGATCTCGCGAAATGGTACTCGCGCCTCTGTTCCTACCATGTCGTGAAGAATGCAGCCCAATGAGTAAATATCTGACTGCGGGGACGCTTTTCTCAAGTCATTTGCAATCTCTGGTGCAGTATAAAAATCCGACCCTTTTCCCATTCCCGACTTAGTGAGTTCGGAGAGATTAGACTCTTTCATCGAAATCAATCCAAAATCACTAATAGCGTAGTTGATTTGTCCGTCATTACTGAAACGTAATACATTCTGTGGCTTCAGATCGCGGTGAAATATTTCCATCGAGTGAAGTTCTTCAAGACCAGCAACTATGTCGCTTAGCGCCGAAATGAAGCGTCCACCAAGTGTCCGATCCGCAGTTAGGTCATCATCGAGACTGCATTCGGCTAAAGGCATTGTGTAGTTTGGGGGATTAGCGGATAGATTGCTCGATAGGATTGGTACAATGTTTGGATGATCTACGGCTGATTGAACTTTTACCTCTTTTGAAAACCGTTTTTGAACGTTTTCCAAAAGTTCCGGGCTCAACGGCTGGTTTTGAGAAAACTCCTTGCGAGCGCGTTCAGTCCCATCTTTCATGACGACATGATCAACGTTGCCAAAGCCGCCTTGACCAATTCGTCTTAAGACTTTCACATTGAACTCCCGAGTTTGTGCAAACTACGGAAATTTATAGCGCATGCCCCGTTCAAGCGACAGTCTTCTAGACGCGAAGCATTTTCGATGGTCGGAATTAACTTTGAGATCTATTCTCGATTCACACTTTATCCGGCGTCGTGCTTCTAGAGAATTTCAAACGAAAGCCGAATGAGAAAAGCTTTCGATTAACAAGTTGTAATTTGTGCCCAGAAGCTACCGTTGGCTGTGGCAGGCAAAGTTACCCGCTGAGCCCCGTATGGTTCTAAATTCGAGCCGACTTTACCCCATAATTTTGATCAAGGCGCTTTCGCTCAGGCGGTCTTTTTCCAAAGCCGACAATGCTCTCCGAGTTGTGGCGTCATTGGGTTCGTAATTTCTGCGATTTGCGCCCAGTGAAGCGAGAAGGCCGGCTTCCGAGAGCTTGCCGGCATCAAACAAGTCAAAAGCCTTTTCCGCAGCAGACCTCGCGTGTTCGACTTCGCTGCCCCGAGACTGCTCGCCAGATATCAGCTGATCTCTGCTTTCAAGCGCATCACTCGCAACAGGATCTTTTGGCAGATCACCCTCTCCCAAATCTGTGTTTTCTGAGGACTGTCCAATCGCTGATGGGGCAACGGTCAGAGATCCAAGGTCAAACTGCTTACGATATTCCTCATCAGACAAATCGTATCTTTTGCCTGTCAGCATGTCCTTGCGAAGGCGCGGTGTGAGATGGCTGTAGTGCTTCTCGATCATCGGGATGCTGGTGCCCATTTGGATCGCCAGCGTGTGTATGTCCATTCCGTCGTTCAGCAATGCGAATGTCGCGTATGTGTGCCTCAGGCAGTAGAGGGTGCGCTCCTGTCCCGTGCGTGGGCAGACCAACAGCCCAGTGTCCTTCATCAGTATCTTGAAGGTTTGACGGAGGTTCTTGGATACGGTCCCATCCGGTAGGCGGAACACCGGCTCATCCACCTGCTTCTTGAGCAAGTCTTCGAATGTCATGCCAGCGATGTCGGGTGAACGGGACTGGATGCGCTTGAGGAACGAGATCGTGTTGGCTCGGCAGATGATGTCGCGCTCACCGGTCTTTCCTTTCACGTGCATCTCTAGGTACGTCCGTCCGCCTTCCTCAAACAGGTGGACGTGCTTCCAGCGAAGGTTCTCCGCCTCAGTCCCATGCCGGATACCCGTGTTGGCTAGGATCAGCACGTAGTCGCGGAGCAGATAGCGCATATCGCGTGATTTGCCTTCCCGCCCTGCATCGACCCACGACGGAAAGGTGCGGATCATCTTGGCGTACTCGTCGCGCCTGAAATCCGGTCTGCGCACGCTGTCACGCCCTTTGTTGACGAGAGCAGGCACGTGGGTGCGATTGATGTATCCGTGCGATACAGCCTCGTCAAAAACGCGATTAAGCGTCGAATTGTGCGTGTTCAGCGTCGAAGCTCGTGGCTCGCGTCCCATCTTCTCCGCGCGCCACTTCGCAAACTTCTGCAGTTCCTCGTATGTGATCGACGTGATGAATTTGTCGCCGAAGAACGGGATCAGGTACTTTTCGAGGACGATCTTGTAGTCGCGGAAGCTCTTTTTGCCAGCACCGGCTTCAAGTTGGCGGTCCATATCGGCGATGACAACCCGAGCGACGTCAGCGAATCGCTTACTGATGATCGGCAGGCCGTTCTTCTCGCGCGCTTGGTACTCGTAGTAAAGCTCTCGCGCCCGCTTCTTCGCATCAGCCAGCAGCTTGCACTTGGTGGTGACGCGTACCCAGCGCCCGCCCATCTTGAATGTCGCCTGCCATGCCCTGCTGCGAGGACGGCGAAACAGACGGACCTCCCCATCGAGCACTGTTTGCGTATTTGGAGCTAGTTTGGGCATGGGCTACGTCGTAATTGCGTCTCTCAAATCGGTTGCGGGTGGCTTTCTGGTAGGAAATCAGAAAGCCGAAAAACTGTGTCCCAACAGCGTTCTAGAACGCTGTGTCGAACACATTAAACTTACAATCTAAGCGGCTTTAATGCGACGGCAAGAGTGCGCTAAAGGTGCGCTACACAATCTGCGGAGCGATGAATTTACTAAGTAATTGATTTTATTTAGAAAAATGGTAGCGGAGGAGGGACTTGAACCCCCGACACGCGGATTATGATTCCGCTGCTCTAACCAGCTGAGCTACTCCGCCACCGGTCCGGACGAAGGGGACGTTAAAGACGTCCCGCGCCGGAGCGGGCGATATAGGGTCAACCGCCCCCCATGTCAATAAGGCTCGGACGGTTCGCGTGGTTCGGGCCGACGATTTGGGCGCGTCCAAGACAAATGGGGTCGGGCCACAGGCCAAAATCCCCTTTTAGGCGTATTACCATTCTTTCGTATAAACCGGAATCGACAAATCCGGCCCCAAAAGATCGGGCGAAACCCGACCGAAGCAGGAAGAAGAGCTTCCAGGCAAGAGTTGCAAGACCAAGGAACCGGGGGAGAGTTGCACAATGACTGAGTCAACCGAAAGCGCTCCGGAGGCGCTGTACGAAACCGACTACGAAATCGGGCAAGACAATCTTCAAAGATGGGGTATGGACGTGCACCATCCGGTTTTCTGGATCTCGTCCGGGCTGGTGCTTTTGTTCGTACTCGGCGTACTGCTGGCGCCGGAGGCCTCGAAGGGCCTTTTCGACGGTGCGAAGTGGTGGTCGATCGGCGCGTTCGACTGGCTGTTCATGGCCGGCGGAAACATCTTCGTCGTCTTCTGCCTGGTGCTGATTTTTCTGCCGGTCGGCAAGATCCGGCTCGGCGGCGATGAGGCGAAGCCGGAATTCTCGACCCTTTCCTGGTTCGCGATGCTGTTCGCGGCCGGCATGGGTATCGGTCTCATGTTCTGGAGCGTGGCCGAGCCGACGGCCTATTTCACCGGATGGTACAAGACCCCGCTCGGGGTCGAGGCCAACACGCCGGAGGCGGCCGGCCAGGCGATGAGCGCCACCATGTTCCATTGGGGTCTCCACCCCTGGGCGATCTACGCGGTCGTGGCCCTGTCGCTCGCCTTCTTCTCCTACAACAAGGGCCTGCCACTCACCATCCGGTCGGCGTTCTATCCCCTGATCAAGGACCATTCCTGGGGGCCGTTCGGCCATCTGATCGACACCGTGGCCGTGTTGGCGACCCTGTTCGGGCTCGCAACCTCGCTCGGCTTCGGGGCCCAGCAGGCCTCGGCCGGTCTCGCCTATCTGTTCGGCTTCGAGGCGACGATCACGACCCAGATCGCGATCATCATTCTGGTCACCGCGATCGCCTTGGTGTCGGTCCTGCGCGGTCTCGACGGTGGGGTGAAGGTCTTGAGCAACATCAATATGAGCCTCGCGGCGGTCTTGATGCTGTTCGTCCTGTTCGTCGGTCCCACGGCGCTGATCTTCGGCACCATGGGCACGACCGTCGTCGGCTATGTCGGCGATATCCTGAGCTACAGCAACTGGGTCGACCGCGAGGACGAGGCCTGGATGCAGGGCTGGACCGTGTTTTATTGGGCGTGGTGGATCTCCTGGTCGCCCTTTGTCGGCATGTTCATCGCCCGGGTGTCCAAGGGCCGGACCGTGCGTGAATTCCTCATCGCGGTCCTGATCATCCCGACGGTCGTCACCCTCGCCTGGATGAGTGTGTTCGGCGGCTCGGCCCTCGATCAGGTGCAGAACGGTGTCGGCGCGCTGGCCAACGGCATCGACAAGGTCGAATTGGCGATGTTCCAAATGCTGGAGAACCTGCCGCTGTCCACCATCACTTCGGCGATCGCGATCGTGCTGGTGCTGGTCTTCTTCATCACGTCCTCGGATTCCGGCTCACTGGTGATCGACGCGATCACGGCCGGCGGTAAGGTCGACGCGCCGGCGGTTCAGCGGGTTTTTTGGGTCGTGATCGAAGGCGTGGTCGCGGCAGCCCTGCTGTTCGGCGGGGGCGCGGATGCGCTCACAGCCCTTCAAGCGGCGGCGATCACGGTCGGCCTGCCCTTTACCCTGGTGCTGATCGCCATGTGCCTGTGCCTCTATCTCGGCCTGGCGCATGAGAAGAAATATGTGAGCGAAGCGCCCTGACGGGACCAGAACCAATGCTCTCATGGCCCCGCCGGTCCATCCGGCGGGGTTTTCATTGGGGGGACGACACGCCCGGCGCTAGGCGCGTTTTCCCCGCCTACGCCGGCGGAAAGCGCCGGACCGCCGGCCTGTCCCGACCGGCTGTGCCCCATCCGACCGCCGGGCTCGCTTGCGGCTCCGGTGACGCGATGGCGGCAACCTCCTCCGCCGCTGTCGTCGCATCGCTCTCTTCGAAAGCCCCCATGGAGGCCCGCCAGCTCGAGAACAAGGAGACACAGAACGGCACGCAGAAGGTCAGGGCCGTCTTGGACCAGTCGGGTCCGGCCCCGGCCATCAGGGCGTCATGCTGATTGATCAGGGTCAGGATCGGGCCGACCACCGCCGCCACCAGGACAGCCCGGCGGATATCGGCCTGTTTGAGTCTCCCCGGCCGAGCCGGAACGGTAGCGGCACCGGACATTGCTTTCCCCCCAAAGCCGCAACGGTCGAGTCGCCATCATAAGAGGCGCCCTGTCCCGAGGCGAATCCGGGGGGAGTCACAGGGAGTCACAATGTCGTAATCGCGTCCTTAAACCGGCGCGGTCCCGGCGGGGCCGGCGATCCAGCCGCCGCCCAGCACCCGGCTGCCGTCCCCTTCGCGGCCATAGACCACGGCGGCCTGCCCCGGGGAAACGCCCATCAGCGGCTCGACGAAGCTGATCATCGTCTCCGGCGTGTCCGACTGCGCGATCTTGCGGATGGTCGCGGGCACGGGCTCCATGGTCGAGCGCACCTTGACCAGCACCGGCATCGGGTCCTCGGTCAGCGGGGCGTCGCCGAGCCAGTTCAGGGTGCGGACCCGCACGGCGGGCGTCGCCAGGGCCGATTTCGGGCCGACGATGACCCGCTTGCTCACCGGATCGAGCTTGACCACATAGAGCGGCTCGCCGGCCGTCTCGGCGCCGCCGAGCTTCAGGCCGCGGCGCTGGCCGACGGTGAAATTGATGATGCCGTCATGGGTGCCGAGGACGCGGCCGTCCATATGGACGATCTCGCCGGTGTCGATCGCACCCGGGCGCAGCTTGGAGACGATGGAGGCGTAGGACCCGGTCGGCACGAAGCAGATGTCCTGACTGTCCGGCTTGGCCGCCACCGGCAGGTTGAGCCGCTCGGCGAGCGCCCGCGTTTCGCTCTTCGGCCGGCCGCCCAGGGGAAAGCGCAGGAAATCGAGCTGATCCTGGGTGGTCGAGAACAGGAAATAGGACTGGTCGCGGTCGGGATCGACGGCCCGGTGCATCTCCACCTTGTTGGGGCCCTCGACGCGCTGGACATAATGGCCGGTCACCAGCGCCTCGGCCCCGAGATCCTTGGCGGTTTCCAACAGATCCTTGAACTTCACCCGCTCATTGCAGCGGACACAGGGGATCGGCGTCTCGCCGGCGAGATAGCTGTCGGCGAAATCGTCGATCACGGCCTTTTTGAACCGCTCCTCATAGTCGAGGACGTAATGCGGGATGCCGACGGTCTCGGCGACCCGGCGGGCGTCGTGGATGTCCTGACCGGCGCAGCAGGCGCCCTTGCGGCCGACGGCGGCCCCGTGGTCGTAGAGCTGCAGCGTGATCCCGACCACGTCATAGCCCTCCTCCGCCATCAGGGCGGCCGCGACGGAGCTGTCGACGCCGCCGGACATGGCGACGACGATGCGTCCCTTGATACTGGTGCGCGAGGCCGGATCGAAACTCATCGCTCAAAAACCCTTGCTGATGCGGGCAACAGAGCCCGGTGATGTAGCGCCCTTGTGATTGGCATTCAAGGCAAGGCCGCATTAGGCCAGGCGCAACACTGGTTCAATCGACCTTCGGCTCCCATGTGCGGGACCCGATAAGAGGGAGACCACACCGTGATGCCGTATCGCCGCTCAGCCCTCGCCGCCGCGCTTTTCGCCCTGACGCTGCTGTTCTTCGTCCCGACGATGGCCCAGGGTCCCGCCGGCATGAAAACCATCCAGACAGGCATCGAATATGGGGTGTTTTACCGAAACCTCAAATCGGCGGTGCGGAAGAGCCCCATCAACATCCTGTTCGTCGCCTGCGCCCATTGCGGCGCCAAGAGCCTCGGCGTCACCATCCGCAAGAACAACGTCTTCCATGTCTATGGCCCGCACTTCGCCGTGCGGATGCTCGAGGCCTCCGTCGCCGCCGGCTTCGAGGCCCCCTTGCGGCTCTACACCACCGAACAGGCGGACGGAACGGCGGCCCTCACCTACCGGCTGCCAACCGCCGCCTTCGCCCCCTATGGCAATGCCGACATCGATGCTATGGCTGAAGACCTCGACGCTATCTTTGAGCAAATCGTGCAAGACGCCCTCAATGGATGAAGCCCCGCGCCACGTTTTCCATCATCTTCCGAAATGCGGGGGCAACAGCCTGAAACAGGCCATGCTCGCCCATTTCGTCCTGGTCGACGACTATGCCCATCGGGGCACGCTGGCCCAGGACCACGAACCGGCCGAGGCTTTTGCCGCAAGGCGCCTGGATCTGAGCGGCATCCATTGGGACGCCGTTCCACCCCGGCTGCTCACCGGGCATTTCGACCTTCCGGGCTGCCGGCTGTTCGAGCGTTATCCCGACACCGTCGCCCCGCCCTATCGCCGGATCACCTTCCTGCGCGATCCGTTGGCCCGGGCGGTCTCCCATTACCGCTTCGCCCGCGAGACCGGCCGGTTTCTCATCGAAGAGGACAGTCTGGACGCCTTTCTCGACGCCCAGCGGAACCCGATCGCCGGGCTGATCGCGGCCAACCCGGAAGAGGCCCCGGAGGCTTTGAAGCGCTATTGGTTCGTCGGGGTTCTGGAGGAGATCGACCGGGATCTGGCGGCACTTTGCCGGCGTCTTGGAAAGGCGCCGGTCCCGGTTCCGCATGTGAACGCGACAAATCCTAAAGCGACCGATGCCGGCGGCGACGCCGCCTCTCCGGGCGCCATAGAGCGTTTTCGCCAGGCGAACCGGATCGACCAGGCGCTCTACGATTGGGCGGTCGCCAAGGGTGTCAGGCGGTCAGAGCGTCCAGCCCCATCTGCCAGAAGCCCACTTCGAGGCGTGTCGCCTCGGTGAAGGTCTGCTGCAGGCGCGGTGCCCGGACATCGTTGCCATAGCGGCGCCAGAGCGCGTCCATCTCCTCGGCCGTTCCGACCGCCAGATCGATGTATTCACTGCCGGAGTACATCTCGATCCAGGGCATATAGGGATTGCCTTGGGTCTTGGTGTCCGGGTCGGCCACAAGCCGGGCGGCGATTTCGCCATAGCCGACAACGCAGGGCGCCAGGGCGGCCTTGAGGTCCAGCAGGTCGCCGGCCATGCCCCGCTCCAACACATAGCGGGTATAGGCCATGCAGGCGGGATCCTCGTCGAGCGCTTCCAGGTCCGCCTCCGAAATCCCCCACTCGGCGCAGTACTTGATGTGCAGTCCCATCTCGTGATCGAGCAGCGCGTCCATCACCCCGGCCGACGCCCGCATGTCCTCCAGCGTGTCGGACTTGTAGACCGCCAGCGCATAGGCCCGGGCGAAGTGCTTCAGGAAGATGAAATCCTGCTGCAGATAGTGGCGGAAGGCCGCCTCCGGCAGGCTGCCGTCGCCCAATCCGGCGACGAAGGCGTGCCGCGTATAGGCGGACCAATGGGGCTCGGCGCCCGCCCGCAACCGATCGAACAGCGAGCCGGCTTTGATCGTGTATGCGCTCATCTCAGTCCACCAGCAGATTGCGGGTCGTCTTGGGTAGTTTCACCACCAGGCCGTCGAGGGCTTCCGACATGCGGATCTGGCAGCCGAGCCGGGAGGTCTCCTCCAGCCCGAAGGCGAGGTCGAGCATATCCTCCTCGTCCTCCGACGCCGGCTCCAGGCGACCGATATGGGCGGGATCGACAATGATATGGCAGGTCGAGCAGGCCAGAGAGCCCTCGCAGGCCCCCTCGATATCGATGTCGTGCTCATGGGCGATTTCAAGGACCGACAGACCGATCGGCGCGTCGACCTCCTTGTGGGTGCCATCCTGCTCGACAAAAACCATCTTCGGCATCTTCAACCGCCCTCTAACCTAATCGTTGACTGCTGTTCCATGTAGGCGCGGTCCGGCGGGTTACCAGACCGGCCGCGAAAAGCGCACCCTAAAAGCGGCCCCCTTGGAAACGCCCGGTCGCCATGCGTGACCAGGCGGCCAGGAACCGGTGGACATCGTCCGCCGTGGTCTCCCAGCCAAGGGATACCCGGATCGCGTCGCCCGGATGGGGATGCCCCATGGCCGCCAGCACATGGGATTGCTTGACCTTGCCGGAGGAGCAGGCCGACCCGGCGCTGACCTGGACGCCTTCAAGGTCGAGCCGCATGACCTGGGTCTCCGCGGCCAGTCCCGGAATGGCGAGCGACGTGGTGGTCGGCAGCCGATCGGCGCCGGCACCGCCGACGATGAGGCCGTTGCCACCGATCCGGCGCGCCTCGGCCTCGATCCGGTCCCGCTGCCCTCGGACGACGACGAGCCAGTCCCGATGAGAGAGCGCGTCCTCCAGAGCGGCGGCGAAACCCGCGATCCCAATGAAATTCTCGGTGCCGGCCCGCCGGCCCTTTTCCTGACCGCCGCCCTTGAGCCGGCTCTCGAGCGGGATCGCCGGATTGGCATAGAGCGCGCCCACCCCGGCGGGGCCTCCGAGCTTGTGGGCGGAGAAGGACGCGAAATCGGCACCTGTCGACGCCAGATCGAACGGCATCTTACCAACCGCCTGGGCGCCGTCCACATGCAGGACAGCCCCGGCATCGCGCACAATGGCCGAGATATCGGCAAGGGGCTGGACCACGCCGGTCTCATTGTTGACGGCCATCACGGACACCAGGGTCGGCGACGGTGCGTCGACCAAGAGTGCCGCCAGGCCCCCGAGATCGACAACGCCGTTGCCATCGACCGGGATCAGTTCCGCATCGGCCCGCTGGGCGAGAACCGAATCATGCTCGACCGCCGAGACCAGGACTCGGCTCCAGGGGTGCCCCAGGAGGGCGAGGCTGTTCGCCTCCGTCGCTCCGCTCGTGAACACGATGTCGGCGGCGGCGCAGCCAAGGCCATCGGCAACGGTTTGGCGCGCCCGCTCCAGGCGCTTCTTCGCCTCACGCCCGGTGGCATGGACCGAGGACGGGTTGAGCGGCGAGCCGAGCGATAGATCCATGGCCGCGACCATGGCCTCCCGCGCCGCGGGGCGCAGCGGGGTCGTCGCGTTCCAATCGAGATAAGCGGATGTCATGGCCAGGGTCATAAGGGCTCAGGCGTAAAAAAGTCCAGCACCGCCTAGGTGGTGCCGGACCTTTACCGGTACCATCGCTTTTTCCGGATGCCGATCCCGCCGATTGTTCGCGGCCGGACGCTTACTCCGCCGCCACCTTGTCGGGACCGCTGTTCCGCTGGTGGATCACCCCGCTGCGGCCGAGAAGCCGACGGTTCACGACATCGTCGAGCGTGACCGAACTCAGATAGAGATGGATCTGGTTGCCCAGTTCCTCCCAGAGATCATGGGTCATACAACGACCGCCCTTCGGGGCGCATCCCTGGGGCGAGCCCGGCATGCAACGCGTCGCCCGGATCTGCTCGTCGACCGAGGTGATAATGTCGGAAATCCGGGTCACGGTCGGCGGATGGGCCAGAAGGTACCCGCCTCCGGGGCCTCTGACGCTCTTCACGAGACCGCCGCGCCGAAGCTTGGCGAAAAGCTGTTCGAGATAAGACAACGAGATGTCTTGCCGCTCGGCGATATCGGCGAGGGCGACGGGACGTCCATCGCTGTGAAACGCCAAATCCACCATGGCCATCACGGCATATCGGCCTTTGGTACTCAGTTTCACGTCTCAGACTCCATTACGCAGCGCGCCAGCGCTCTGCCGGCGGTGACTTTGGAGTGGTTAACCCACTCTCGAATTGAATTTCCATTATACGAAAGAACTAGTCCGACGTTGAGAAATTTCCTGTGTTTTTTCATTTTTCTCGAAATTTCCCGTTTCGTCACGGTTTTCAAGTTGATCGATCCTGAGACGCAGCGCCTGCAATTCCGCCATCAGGCCGTCGATCACGCGGGCCGTGGGGTCGGGTATATCCTGGCTCGGCGTTCCGTAGGCATGGAATTCCGGGGTTCCTTCGGTGGAGCGCGGCAGCACCTGCCGGGCCGGGATGCCGACCATGGTCACGCCGGCTGGAACATCTTTCAGAACGACCGCGTTCGCACCCACCCGCGCGCCCCGACCGACCGTCAGCGGCCCGAGGATTTGTGCGCCCGAGCCGACGATGACGCCGGCTTCGACCGTCGGATGACGCTTACCGGGATTGAGCGACGTGCCCCCCAGGGTAACCCCCTGATACAGGGTGACATCGTCACCGACCTCCGCCGTTTCGCCAATCACCACCCCCATGCCGTGGTCGATGAAGACACGGTTGCCGATGGTCGCGCCTGGATGGATCTCGATCCCGGTGGTGACCCGCGCGAAGTGGGACAGGAAGCGCGCCAGCAGCTTCCAATTGCGACGCCATGCCGCAGCCGCCATCCGGTGCATCAGGATCGCCTGGAGCCCCGGATAGCACAAAACCACCTCCAACCGGGACCGGGCGGCCGGATCGTGGGACAAGATCGTGTCGATGTCCTCGCGCAGGCGTTTGAACATGAGGCCAAGCTCCTCGAAGTGGCTCTTTTGGGGACCGGGTGTGTGGTTGACGTCGGTATTTCTGTCGGAGACGAAGCCCACCGGTCTCCGGTCGCGGTCTACTGCCTTGCAATCAAACCTTCGATTTTCATCACAAAGATATAGCGCGGCGCTGGTGTCAGCAACTCCGCCTCCCTAGATAATGGGGATTATCGATCGCCCCGAAACAGGAAACAGTTTTTCCCAATTCGGCCCAGAACCAATCGACACTTGCGGATGCGGGTCCAATAGCGCTATTCCCCGCTGCCCGTGTTGTGGATCGAGGAGCATCACGCGAACCATGCCCGAAGTTACCATTCCCGGCCCGGAAGGGCGTCTTGAAGGCCGTTATATTCACAACAAGGACGACGACGCACCGATCGCCCTGATGCTGCATCCCCACCCACAGCATGGTGGGACGATGAACAACAAGGTCGTCTACAATCTTTACAACACCTTTGTAGAGCGGGGCTTTTCGACCCTTCGTTTCAATTTCCGCGGTGTGGGACGCTCCCAGGGCGTCTATGACCGTGGCGAGGGCGAATTGTCCGACGCCGCCTCCGCACTCGACTGGCTTCAGAACTACAATCAGAATGCCCGGGAATGCTGGATCGCCGGCTTTTCCTTCGGCGCCTGGATCGGCATGCAGCTGCTGATGCGCCGGCCGGAAATCACCTCCTTCGTGTCGATCGCGCCGCCGGCCAACATGTTCGATTTCTCCTTCCTCGCCCCCTGCCCGTCCTCGGGTCTGGTGGTGCAGGGCACCAAGGACGACCTGGTGCCGCCGGACAGCGTGCGCAAGCTGATCGACAAATTGCAGGCCCAGCGCGGCATCGAGATCGATTACCGCCTGGTCGAGGGCGCCGACCACTTCTTCAAGGACCAGATGGACCAGCTCAATGGCCATGTGGACGACTATCTGCAGACCTATATGCAGAAGAAGGCCGCCTAAGCCAGCGTGAGAAGGCCCGTTTGAGAAGGGCGGCGACCGGCCCTTGGATTGCCGCCCATGAAGACGCCTGAGAAGACGCCGGAACCGCCGCGAAAGGACGACCATGCCAGAGCGCCGGCAGAATACCCCTGGCCCGTGGGATCCGGCGGCCCTCGCCTCTGCTCCCGAGCTGAAGACGCCGGGGCTGAAGAAGCCGGGGCTGAAGACGCAGGTCCGGCATGATTTGGCCTTCACCGGCGATCTTTCGAGCTTCTACCGGATCTGGCTGGTCAACACCGCCCTCACCATCGTCACGCTCGGGCTGTACGGCCCCTGGGCGACGGTACGCACGAAACGCTATCTTTTTGGCCACACCAGGCTGATCGGCACCGGCTTCACCTTCGAGGCCGACCCCCGCGCCATTCTGAAGGGCCGATTGATCCTGCTCGGCACCCTGGCCACCGGGGCCTTTCTGCCCACGGTGGTGAGCGAGCTCGACGCCCTGCTGCTGTTCGCCCTGGCGATGCTCGTCGGCATCCCGTGGCTGGTGAGTCAGTCCGCCAAATTCCGGGCCCGCAACACCACGTGGCGCGGAGTGCACTTCGACTTCACCGGTGGGATGTTGGGGGCCATGCCCTGGTTCGTGCTGCTCTACCTGGCGCTGCCCTTCACCCTGGGGCTGATCTATCCTTATATCCGCAAACGGCAGCACGCCTTTCTGATCAACAATCTGAAGGCCGGCGGCCGGTCCTTCGAGACCGATCCAAGCGGCTTCTCCTATTTCGGCAGCACGATCAAGGCGCTGGTCGTCGGCGTCGTCTTCGTGCTCGCCCCGGCCCTGTTCGTCGGCCACTTCATCAACACCCAATTCGGCGATCCGACGACGGAGAAGTCGGCGGCCACCCTCGTCCTGCTCGGCCTCGCCAGCCTGCTGCCGCTATTCTCCTATCTCTCGATCAACGCGGTCTATCGCGCGTACACCCGCAACATCCTCTTCGCCCATACCTCGTTCGACGGGGTGCACAAACTCCATAGCGATATCGACCCGCTGAAGCTCGGTTGGATCACGCTGACCAATCTGGCGGCCACCCTTCTCACCCTCGGCTTTTTCCGACCCGTCGCCCTCCTGCGGAAACACCGCTATCTCGTGACCACCATGGGGATCACCCTGATGGAGCCGGTCGAGGGCCTCGACCGGATGATGACCCGGGACGACAACGCGCTCGGCGACGTGGGCGGCAACTATTTCGGGACGGGGGTCGACATATGAGCACCGCCGCCCCCCATCGCGTGGTCGGCGTCCTGACACCCCCGGACTCCCTCGATGTCAGCGACGCCGTGCTCGAGACCACGGCGGAGGGCCTGCGGGCCACCGGCATCGACGGCTTCACGATCGCGGCCCCCTGGCACAAGCTCAGGATCTCAGAGCGGCTGGAAGGTGTGGAGCGGAGCATCCACTTTCCAGACGGTCGGGGCGGCCAGACAACGGACGACGACGGGATCGACCTTCTGGTGCCACGGGTCAGCCAAAGCTGGTTCGGCGCGTTGCGTCAGCAGGCCGAACATCACTGGCGGGCAGCCTTTCTGGTGGCCGGCGCCGCCGGTCTCGCCCTCGTCCTGATCTTCAACGCCCTGATCCCGGTGTTGGCCGGCGTCGCCGCCGACTGGACGCCCCCTCAGGTCGACAGCGCCATCGGCCGCTCGTCGATCGGGACGCTCCAGACCATGACCGGCCCTTCGCGGACGGACCCGGCCCTGCGGCGATCCCTGCAAAGCGACTTCAGCACCCTTGCCAGGACCGCCGGTTTCGCACCGAACGCCGTTCGATTCCAGATCGTCGACGGCGGCCGGATCGGGGCCAACGCGCTGGCCGTTCCCGGGGGATATGTGCTGCTTACCGACCAGATGATCGCCCGGGCCCGATCCCGGGACGAGATTGTCGGCGTCCTGGCCCACGAGTTGGGTCATCTCCATTATCGCCACGGGGTGGAGAAGCTCTATCGCGCCGCGGCCCTGTCGGCGGCATTGTATCTGTTGATCGGGGGCGATGGCGGCCTGGGCGGCCTCGCCAGCCTCGGCGCCGGCGTCGTCACCAGCGCCTATAGCCGCGACATGGAACGCGAGGCGGATGCCTATGCGGTTCGGCTGTTGCGGCGGACCGGCTACGATCCAACCGCCTTCGGCAGGCTGCTGGTGCGGCTCGAACGGGAAACCGGCAGCGACAGGCCCAGCCTGATGCGGAGCCATCCGGTGAGCCAGGAAAGACTGGACATGATCCAGGACCTGGCCGCCGACTGAGATTGTGCCAAAGCGGCCTACGCCGCGGGAGCTTGCCGACCGGACGGCAGCGCGAGCTTGCCGCCGACCATCGGCGCGCGGACCCCGGTGGTCGTCGGGAAACTGATCGGTTCGCCCAAAAGATGCCGGACCGCCATATAGGCGAAGGCTTCCGCCTCCAGCAGACCGCCGTCCCAACCCGCCGCCTCGCAGGGCTCGACCGGCACCTGCATCCGTTCCGCAAGGCACGCCATGATCGCCTTGTTGTGCCGGCCGCCGCCGGACACCAGAACCCGCTTCGGCTTCTCCGGCAGGAAGGCGCGTCCCTGAACCACCGTCTCGGCGGCGAATCGGGCCAGCGTCGCGCAGCCGTCCTCCAGGCTCAGTCCCTTGACCAGTTCCCAAGCGAACTCGGACCGGTCGAGCGACTTTGGCGGCGGCTTGCGGAAGAAGGAATTGCGCAGGCTATGGGTGATCCGCCCCCGCTCCGCCTTACCCGCCAGCGCCAAGGCCCCGTCGGTGTCCTGGTCGCCCGCGCCGTGCCGCGCGACCCAGTCGTCGATCGGCGCGTTGGCAGGGCCGGTGTCGAACGCCATCAGATCGCCGTCGCGGCCGATATAGGTGAGATTGCCGACCCCGCCGAGATTGACGACCAGCAGGGGCTTCTCCAGGCCCGCGGCCCGGGCGGCGTGGTAGACCGGCGCGAAGGGCGCGCCCTCGCCCCCCGCCTCGACATCCGCGCGCCGGAAGTCGTGGACGACCGGGATCCCGGTCTTCCCGGCCAACAGGGGCCCGTCGCCCATCTGGACCGTCACGCGATCGTTCGGGGCATGAAAGGTCGTCTGGCCGTGGAACCCGATGACGTCGATCTGCTCGGGCGTCATCGCCAGCTTCTCGAGCAGTTTCTCAACGGCCTCCGCATGGCCCAGGGTAAGGGCCGTCTCGACTTCCGCCATCGGTGTCTTCCTGCCCTGCATCGCGAACAGAATCTTGCGGAATTCCGGGTCGAACGGCGTGGTGAGACCGCCGAGGCAGCGGACCTCCCGGTCGCCGTCCGTCTCGATGACCGCCGCGTCGATTCCGTCCATCGAGGTGCCGCTCATCATACCGAGCGCGCGATAGGTTCTTTCCATCAGGGCCCCACGGGTGCGAAATAGATGTCGAATCCCTTTTCGCATATCCGGCGGGCCGGCGTCCATCGGGTGTCCAGCGACCCGCCGCCCCCGCCCCGATCCCAGAGGCCCGCATGCCCTATCAATTCACCAATGATTGGTTCGACAGCACCACAAGGCCGGTGTGGGAGCAGCTTTTCACCTCCTTCCAGGCCGGCAAGGTCCTGGAGATCGGCTCCTTCGAGGGGGCGAGCGCCTGCTTCCTCATCGAAACGCTGGGCGCGCGGGGGCCGGTCGAGCTCCACTGTATCGACAGTTGGGAAGGCGGCGAGGAGCATCTTTCGACCGAGACCGACATGGCGGCGGTCGAGCGCCGCTTTGACCACAATACCGGCCAGGCCGTCCAGAAAGCGGGCAATCAGGTGACCCTCGTGAAGCACAAGGGCCGGTCGGTCGAGCGGATGGGACGGCTGCTCGCCAGCGGGGTCCGGGATTTCCAGTTCGTCTATGTCGACGGTTCCCACCAGGCGCCGGACGTGCTGACCGATGCGGTGCTGGCCTTCGAACTCACGGCCCCCGGCGGCGTGATCGCCTTCGACGACTATCTCTGGAAGCCGCCGGAAAACGTGGTCGTCGACAGTCCGACAAGGCGGCCCAAGCTGGCGGTCGACGCCTTCACCAACATTTTCGACGAGAAGATCCGGATCTTGAGCCTGCCGCTCTATCAACTCTACGTTCAAAAGACCGCGCCCTGATCGCGGTCCTCAACCGAAAGCCATCCTCCAGCCCCCCAGGAAAGCCCCCAAAGAAAGCCAACCACCGTGCACAGTCCGTCCGCCTATCCCGACAGCTTCTATTCCCGCACGCTGTCCGACGCTGTCGAACGCCCCGCCCTCGACGGTGACATCGACACGGACATCCTCGTGATCGGCGGCGGCATGGCCGGACTCGCGACCGCGCTTGGCCTGGCGGAACGGGGCAAGCAGGTCACCGTGATCGAGGCCCGTCAGGTCGGCTGGGGCGCGTCCGGCCGCAATGGCGGCTTCGTCTCCTCCGGCTATGCGGCGGGCGCCGGCCGGATGGTCGAGGCCGTGGGCGAGACCCAGGCGAGGGCGCTCAACGACCTGACCGTCAACGCCCTCACGCTCATCCGTCGGAGAATCGAGCGCTACGGCATCGACTGCGGCCCGATCGTGGAGGGCAAGCTCGGCACCCTCTGGGGCGACACCACCGAGAGCGCCAAGGCCAATGTCGAGATGATGGAGCGGGTTTTCGGCGAGAAACGCGAGCTCTGGTCCGAGGAGAAGGTCCGCGACCTCTACGTCACGGACCGCTATCATGGCGGTGTTTTTAATCCCTCGGGCTTCCATTTCCACTCTTTGAACTTCACCCGCGGCATCGCGGCGGCGGTCGAACAGCGCGGCGGACGGATCTACGAACATACCGAGGCCCACAGTCTGCGCCTCGACAAGTCACCGAAGCACGTCGTCACCCATGGCGGCACCATCACCGCCAATCAGGTGGTGTTCTGCTGCTCCGGCTATATCGGCCATCTCGAAGACCGGCTTCGCGCGGCGACCCTGCCGGTCGGAACCTTCGTGCTGCTGACCCAACCGCTCGAGCCGGACATTCTGGAAACGGCGATCCGCGCGCCCTACGCCATCGCCGACGACCGGGCGGCCGGCGACTATTACCGCCCGCTGCCCGACGGCCGGATCCTGTGGGGCGGTCGGGTTTCGAGCAATCTCGACCCGCGCAATCTCGCCCAGGACATGCTGGGGGACATCCTGACCGTCTACCCACAGCTCGCCGGCAAGGTCGCGGCCGACGTCGCCTGGCCCGGCACCATGGGGTACGCCACCCATCGGATGCCGCAGATCGGCACCTTCGGCGATGGGGTCTGGTACTGCCAGGGCTTCGGCGGGCACGGCATGTGCGCGACCACGGCGGGCGGCGAGGCCATCGCCGCGGGCATCGCGGGCGAGGACGAACGCTATACCCTGTTCGAGCCGTTCGGGCTCACCTATGCCGGCGGCATACTCGGCCCCTATGTCGCCCAGGCCGTCTATTGGTGGTGGCAGCTCGGCGATTGGTGGGGTTCCAGAAAGGCACGACGTCTATGATCATTCGCCCCCCGGCGGAAACCGATTTCGAGGCTTGGCGGGCGCTTTGGGAGGGCTACAACGCCTTCTACGGCCGTACAGGCGAAACGGCGTTGAGCGACGCGATCGTCCGCACCACCTGGGGGCGGTTATTCGACGAGTCGGAACCGGTCCACTGTCTGGTCGCGGATAAGGACGGCACCCTGCTCGGGCTCACCCACTATGTCCTCCACCGCAATCTGATCCAGATCGCGCCGACATGCTATCTCCAGGACCTGTTCACCACGCCGGAGAGCCGGGGTCTGGGGGTGGGCCGCAAACTCATCGCCGCCGTCGCCGAGGACGCCAAGGAAAGAGGGGCGAACGACGTTTATTGGCATACCCACCGTTCGAACGAGACGGCCCGCGCGCTCTATGACAAGGTCGCCCGCGACACCGATTTCACCGTCTATCGGATGCCCGCCTGACGGGTCCTGTCCGGGAATGGACACCGGGTGTCGGATGCCGACTTTGACCCACGCCCAGATCGACGCCTTCGACCGCGACGGCGCGATCACCGTCGAGAACGCCGTCACCCCCCCGACGGCCGCACCCCGTCGGCGGGCTTCTCGGCCGGCACATGCCAGAAGCGGTCGGCCCCTTCCGGAAGTGAAGCGAGAAAGCGGTCGAGCCGGTCGTTGTCGACCTGTTGACGCAGGGCCCGGGCGATGTTCCGGACAGCACTATCCGGCGAGAAGTTATGCCCCCCTCTGAGTGCTTTCACTTCGCCGATCACCCCATCGAGATCGTCGAACGACTTGCGTGGCTCCCCAAGGTCCCAGTCGGCGATGAACAATGCCCGCAGACCGACCGGCAGCATATTCGCGAAGGTGATCGCCTCTTCGACGGTGAGCCGCCGCCGGAACGCCTGAAAGACGCCTTGCGCCATCGTGTAGGTGACGTGGGTACTCCATAGGCCCGCATCGTCCCTGGCGGCGATCAAAAAGGCATAGAAGTCGTCTCTCGCCCGTTGGTATTCCGCAGGCACCGTCATGGCAGACCTTTCTTACTATCCGCTGGCCCAGTCACCGTCGGACTTGAGCGGCCGCACTTTATTCCCCCTGTCCGGGAATGACCATCGAATGTCGCATCATGCCTTTCCGGCACAGGGGATTGGCCTTATAGGGGATAACAAGGAGGACCGCGCCATGCCGACTTTGACCCACGCCCAGATCGACGCCTTCGACCGCGACGGCGCGATCACCGTCGAGAACGCCGTCACGCCGGAACAGCTCGCCACCATGCGCGCGGTCTTCGCCCGCTGGGTCGAGGAAAGCCGCGGCCATCACGGACCCTATGGCGAGATGATGGACGGGCGGCCCCGCTTCGATGTGGATCCGGACCACGGCGCGGATCATCCCTCCCTGCGCCGGATCGGCTCGCCGACCGAACTGGAGGACATCTTCCTGGAGGTGCTGACGGACAGCCCGATGATCCGCATGCTCCAGGATCTCTTGGGCCCGGACCTCCGGCTGCACCATTCGAAGATCAACTCGAAGCTGCCGATGACCGCGACCAAGGTCGATTGGCACCAGGATTTCTCCTTCGACCCGCATTCCAACGACGATCTCATCACCTGCCTGATCTTCATGGACGATGTGACGATGGAGAACGGCCCGCTGCGCACCGTGCCCGGCAGCCATAAGGGACCGCTCTACTCGCACTGGAAGGACGGGGCGTTCACCGGGGCCATCGACGGCGACCCGGTGGCGGTGTTCGAGCGCGAGGCGGTCGCCCATACCGGCGTCGCCGGGGGGGCCTGTTTCATGCATTCCCGCGTGGTCCACGGCTCGACCGAGAACCGCTCGGCGGCCCCGCGCACCCTGTTCATCACCGAGATCGCGGCGGCCGACGCGAGGCCGCTGGCCGGCAACGCCATCCCAAGCCGGCACGAGGGCATGATCCTGGCCGGGACGGAGACCCACAAGGTGCGGTCCGTCGCCTATGAGATGGAAATGCCGGTTGTCCCCAAGGCGGGAACCTTCTTCGACCAGCAGGCGACAAGCTGATGGAGGACACTCCCTTCCAGGCGGTCAGCCGCGCCGCCGGCCTTCCGATGGCGGCGGAGATCGCGGTCGATCTGCCGCTGATGCCGGTGATCGGGGAGGTCAAGGCCTTCATCGAGACGGTCCCGGACTCCGAGCGCGGGTTCCGCTGCAAGGACGGAAGCTGGTCGTCGATCATGCTGATCGGGCCGGATGCCCAGGGGCAAGGCACCTGGCAGACCGATCCTGGCCGCCTGCCGCTTCTCGGCGCCCTGTTCGCGCATTTCGGCGGGAATGTCCATCTCGCGGCGCTCGCCCGCATGGCGCCGGGCGATCTTCTCGACTGGCATTACGATCCCTGTGCCGCCGACCTGGAGGCCGCCCGGCTTCACCTGCCGATCACGACCAATCCGCAAGCGGTGAGCGATCTCGGCCATGAGCGGATCCACTGGCCGGTCGGTGGGCTCTTCTATGGCGATTTCGGCTTCCCGCACCGGGTGATGAATGACGGAACGGAGGGCCGCGTACACCTCTATTTCGACCTGCCGAGCACCGCTCTCCTCGGCCGTCTGCCGGCGGCGTTCCACGACACCCCCGCCGCCCGGCGAGAAGCAAGGCAGGAGGCGGTCAATCTCCATCTCATGGCCCGGGCGATGCCGGCGGGTTAGTCCTCGTCGGGCCTACCGAAGGCGACGGCGGTGGTGCGCTCGACCTTTCGTACCACCCGTTTCAGGATCATGCGGATGACCGGGGGCGTTTGGTCCATCAGCATCTCAAACTGGTCCGGGGTGATCACCAGGCATTTGAGGTCCGTGACCGCCCGCACGCCGTGGAGATGACGTCGTTCGCCGACCGTGGACAACTCGCCCAGGATGTCGCCCTTGCCGATTCGCGCGATCGGGATGCGGCGCCGGCCGGATCGGCGGAAGACTTCGGCCCGCCCCTCCTCGATGATGAAGATGCCGCGGGTGAGGCTGCCGGGCTCGAACAGGACCTCGCGCGGCGCGAAGGTCATCGGCAGGACCGGGACATGTTCGTCCCCGTCTTCCCGTTCGATATCGACCATTCGAAGAGCCCTTTCGCCATGACGTCCACCCGGCCGCACTATGCGGTCGCGCCGTTGACGGGTAAAGCGCTAGCGACGCCGGTCACCCTCCCGGGAAAGCCGGAACAGACAGCCGCTGACGACGAGCAGGGCGCAAATATGGAAGGTCACCAGCACCTCAAGCAGGGCGACCTGCTCCAGGCTGGGCGTGAAGGGCGGCGGGACATCCAAAATCCACAGCTTGAAGACGGTATAAAGCAGGATTTGGCTGACGGTCGCGAGATAGAAGGCATAGATCCCGAACCGTTTCCGCCGTGCGAGGCCGGCCACGACGGCGACGTTCAGGACGAGATAGACGCCGTCCAGGATCTGCCATTTCAACGGCGCCTTCGACCAGTCGAACCCGTTCCATCCCAGCATGTTCGTGGCATGGACATAGGCGCCATAGGCGTAGAAGCCGGCCACGATCCACAAGACACCGACCGCGATCTTGAGCATCACGCCCGGCGACGTGGTTTCCCTCACAGGCCGTCCTCTAGGTCATGATCCAGCCAAGCGACGCGGAGGCAAGCCTCAGCAAAGGCCACCGACGCGCTGTCGAATCGCAGAGCCCCATGGCGGCCGACGGGAAACCAGCCCCTTCCGTCCTCGGGATCGCGGCGGTATTCCTCGAACCCGAAACTGCCGTCGGGGCGCTCGAAAACATCGACGCAAAGGGTCTCGCCGGCCCCGTTTATCGACTTCAGGACACGCGGTTTCGGTTGGGTCATCGGTCGCACTTTCGGGCCGTGAGGAGATAGGCGTGTCTATGCTAAACGCATATCCATGATCGACGAAACCGCCCTGCCCGAGACCTTCACCGACTGGTTCGCCGACCGACATTGGGCGCCCCACCCCCATCAGATGGACATGGTCGCGGCCGGCCGCGCGGGCCACTCGGCGCTGCTGATCGCGCCCACCGGCGGCGGCAAGACGCTGGCCGGCTTTCTGCCGAGCCTGACGGACATCTCCGAGGCGGGCGGTCATGAGGGCCTGCACACCCTCTACATCTCGCCTTTGAAGGCGCTGGCGGTGGACATCCACCGCAATCTCGAAACCCCGGTCCGCGAGATGGATCTGCCGGTGACCATGGAGACCCGCACAGGCGACACGCCCCAGGCCAAACGCCAGCGTCAACGCCGGGAACCGCCAAACATCCTGCTGACCACGCCGGAGAGCTTCGCCCTGCTGATCTCCTATCCGGAAGCGGGCGACCTGTTCGGCGGGCTGAAGACGGTGGTGATCGACGAGCTGCACGCGCTGGCCGGCACCAAGCGCGGCGATCTCCTCGCCCTCGGGCTGGCCCGGCTCAAGGATCTGGCGCCCGGCCACCGCCGGGTCGGCCTGTCGGCGACCGTCGCCTATCCGGACGCGCTGATCGCCTATCTCTCCAAGACCGGACAACCGGAGGGCGGGGACGTGACCGTCGTCACCGGGGGCGGCGCCAAGGAGTCCGACGTCAAGATCCTGATCGCGCCGGGACCGATGCCCTGGTCCGGCCATATGGGCCTCCACACCATGCCCCAGGTCTACGAGGCGATCCGGGAGCACGGCACCACCATCGTCTTCGTCAACACCCGCGCCCAGGCGGAACTCTGTTTCGCCGAGCTCTGGCGCCTCAACGAGGAAGCGCTGCCCATCGGGCTGCATCACGGCTCGCTGGACCGGGAGCAGCGACGCAGGGTCGAGGGCGCGATGGCGCGCGGCGATCTTCGGGCCGTTGTGGCGACGGCGTCCCTCGACCTCGGCATCGACTGGGCGGCGGTCGACCTGGTCGTCCAGATCGGGGCGCCCAAGGGGGCGTCGCGCCTGATCCAGCGCATCGGCCGGTCGAACCACCGGCTGGATGCCCCGTCCAAGGCCCTGCTGGTCCCGGCGAACCGTTTCGAGGTGCTGGAATGCAAGGCGGCGCTGGACGCCATCAAGGCGGGCACCCTGGACGGCCAGCCGCCGGGTCCCGGCGGACTCGACGTCCTGGCCCAGCATCTGGTCGGCGTCGCCTGCTCCGGGCCGTTTCACCCGGACGCGCTCTATGACGAGGTCACGACCGCCGCCCCCTATCGCGACCTCGACCGCCGGGACTTCGACGACGTGCTGGCCTTCGTCGACCATGGCGGCTACGCGCTGACCGCCTATGAGCGCTATCACCGGCTCGCCAAGATGCCGGACGGCCGCTTCCGGATCGCCCATCCGAACCACGCGCGGCGCTATCGGATGAACATCGGCACCATCGTCGAGGAGGCGACCTACAAGGTCCTGCTGTCCGGGAAACGCGGGATGGGCGGCAAGCCTCTGGGCGAGGTCGAGGAGTATTTCATCCAGATGCTGACCCCGGGAGATACCTTCCTCTTCGCGGGACAACTCCTGGAGTATATCGGCCTGCGGGACAACAAGGTGCTGGCCGGCAAGGGCAAGGGCTCCGAGCCGAAGATCCCCGCCTATGCCGGCGGCCGGATGCCGCTGACCACCCATCTCGCCGACCGGGTCCGGGGACTGCTGAGCGGCGACCAGGACTGGCCGACCCTGCCCGGCCCGGTGGAGGAGTGGCTCCGGCTCCAGCAATGGCGCTCCGTCATGCCCGGGGAGAACGATCTTCTCGTCGAGACCTTTCCCAGAGGCAACAAGGGAGCGCACAAGGAGTTCCTGGTCGCCTATTGCTTCGAGGGCCGCAACGCCCACCAGACCCTCGGCATGTTGCTGACCAAGCGAATGGAGCGCATGGGTTACCGGCCGCTCGGTTTCGTCGCCACCGACTATGTGATCGCGGTGTGGAGCCTGCGGCCCGCGACCGACATCGACGCGCTGTTCGACGTCGATCTGCTCGGCGACGATCTCGAGGCCTGGATGGACGAAAGTTCGCTGCTGCGCCGGACCTTCAAGCGGGTGGCGGTGATCGCCGGGCTGATCGACCGTCGGGCGCCGGGGCAGGAGAAATCCGGCCGGCAGGTGGTGGTCTCCACCGACCTGATCTACGACACGCTCCGGCGCTACGAACCGGACCATGTGCTGCTGCGCGCGACCCGGGCCGACGCCGCCCAGGGGCTCTGCGATCTCGGCCGGCTCGCCGGCCTGCTGGAGCGGGTCCAGGGGAAGATCCATCATCGGCGCCTCGACCGGGTCTCGCCGCTGGCCGTGCCGGTTCTGCTTGAAGTGGGCCGCGAACAGGTGCAAGGCTCCGCCCTCGACGATCTCCTCGACGAGGCTGCGGAGGACCTCATTCGCGAGGCCACCGAAATGCCCGACCAGGGCGCCCTTCCGATCTGAGCCGGACCAAATGATGACCGATGCCGTGTCGCCCTTCCGCCTTAACGGGGCCGACCTCATCGCCGACCGCGCCGGTGTCGCCTGGTGGCCGGCGGAACGGACCCTGCTGGTCGCCGACCTGCATCTGGAGAAGGGCTCGCGCTGGGCCAGGCGCGGCGCGATGCTGCCGCCCTATGACAGCCGCCTGACGCTCCGGAATCTGGCCGCCTGCGTCGACCGCTACGCGCCCGCCCGGCTGATCGCGGTGGGCGACAGTTTCGACGATCCCGGCGCCGAGAATCGTTTGCCGGCGGAAGACCGTGCCGCTCTGGAGACGATCGCGGCCCGGACGGAACTGATCTGGATCGCCGGCAACCACGACCCCGCCCCGCCCGAGGACATCGGGGCGATGGTCGCCGAAGAGTGGGTTCTAGGCCCGCTGCTGTTCCGCCATGAGGCGAAGCCCGGGCCGGTCGCCGGCGAGGTCTCCGGCCATTTCCACCCCAAGGCCAGTGTCGGCGTGCGGCACAAGCGGGTGCGCGGGAAATGCTTCGTGACCGATGGACGGCGGCTGATCCTGCCGGCCTTCGGGGCCTATACCGGCGGTCTGAACGTGCTCGACCCGGCGATTTCCGGGTTGTTCCCGAAAGGGTTCGACGTGCACCTGATCGGCCAGCGCATCGTCCGCCGCCTGCCGAAGGCGCGGCTTACGGCGCGCGGGAGCGAACCGAGTTCGTCCATCTGAGAAGGGGCAGCTACGGGGGGCAGCTACGGGAGGCTGGAAAACCCACCGCAAACTCTTTTCTTGCCAGGTAGGTTTCACCCCCCTCAACCGGCTCACAATCGTTCGACGACCTCTCCCCGGGGAGAGGTTTTGAGCGCGGCGTCCAAGAACGTTCCCTCTCCCCGGGGAGAGGGACAGGGTGAGGGGCGGTTCGAAACGCTACTCCGCCAACCACTTCTCCAGCCAGCGGATGTCGTAGTCGCCGGCGATGAAATCCGGGTCCTCGATCAGCCGGCGGTGAAGCGGGATCGTCGTGGTCACGCCGCCGATGACATATTCTTCCAGGCAGCGGCGCAGGCGTAACAGACAGTCCTCGCGGCTGCGGGCGTGGACGATCAGCTTGGAGACCATGCTGTCGTAGTAGGGCGGCACCCGGTAACCGGAATAAAGCGCCGAGTCGACCCGCACGCCGAGCCCGCCCGGCGCGTGATAGTCGGTCACCTGGCCCGGCGACGGCATGAAGGTCTCCGGATCCTCGGCGTTGATCCTGCATTCGATCGCATGACCCTCGAACGTGATGTCGTCCTGGGTCATGCCGAGATCCTCGCCGGCGGCGATGCGGATCTGTTCGCGCACCAGATCGATGCCTGTCACCATCTCGGTGATCGGATGTTCGACCTGCAGGCGGGTGTTCATCTCGATGAAATAGAACTCGCCGTTCTCGTAGAGGAATTCCAGCGTGCCGGCGCCGCGATAGTCGATGGCCGCCGCGGCCTTGGCGGCGATATCCCCGATCCGCGCCCGCTCGGCGGCGTCGAGGGCCGGCGACAGCGCCTCCTCCAGGACCTTCTGGTGACGGCGCTGCAGGGAGCAGTCCCGCTCGCCGAGATG
Source organism: Alphaproteobacteria bacterium (assembly GCA_024743275.1). Lineage (GTDB taxonomy): Bacteria > Pseudomonadota > Alphaproteobacteria > JANSWW01 > JANSWW01 > JANSWW01. Next base: position 155,770 of record JANSWW010000011.1, on the reverse strand, counting down.
GACAACATTGCCCTTGCCGTCGCCGAGGACCTGGACTTCGATGTGCCGCGGCCGGGCGAGATACTTCTCGAGATAGACCGAGCCGTCGCCGAACGCCGCCTCCGCCTCGTTGCTGGCCGCGACCATCGCCTCCTCGAAGACATCCGAGGACTCGGCCACGCGCATGCCACGCCCGCCGCCGCCGGCGGCCGCCTTGATCAAAACCGGATAGCCGATCTCGTCGGCCAGCCTGAGCGCGGCCGGCAGGCTCCGGATCGCGCCGTCGGACCCGGGTACGAGCGGCACGCCGGCCTCCCGCATGGTATCCTTGGCCTGAATCTTGTCGCCCATCTTGACGATATGCTCGGGCTCCGGGCCGATGAAGGTGAAGCCGTGGGCCTCGACGATCTCGGCGAAGCGGGCGTTCTCGGACAGAAAACCGAGCCCCGGATGGATCGCGTCGGCGTTGGTCACCGTCGCGGCCGAGATGATGTTGGGGATGTTGAGATAGCTGTCGCGGGCCGGCGGCGGACCGATGCAGACGGCCTCGTCGGCCAGCCGGACATGCATGGCGTCCTGGTCGGCCGTCGAATAGACCGCGACGGTCCCGATGCCCATTTCCCGGCAGGCCCGCAACACGCGGAGGGCGATCTCGCCCCGGTTCGCGATAAGGATTTTTCCGAACATCACTTCAACCGGACCAGCACCTGGCCGAATTCGACGGGCTGCTGGTTGTCGACCAGGATTTCGGCGACCTCGCCGGAAAGCCCCGCCTTGATTTCGTTCATCACCTTCATGGCTTCGATGATGCCGATCACCGTATCCGGATTGACCTGGTCGCCGACCTTGATGAAGGGGGCCGCCGTCGGCGACGCGGCCTGATAGAAGGTCCCGACCATCGGCGACTTGATGACCGGGCCGGCGCTCTCCTCCACGGCGGGCGGGCTGGCCGTCGCGGAAACGGCGGACGCGGCGGCGAGCTGTGCCATCGGTGCGGCGGCGACGGGCATCGCGGTCGGCGCCTGGCGGGCCACCCGGATGCGGAGGCCGCCCTCCTCATACTCGATTTCGCCCAACCCGGTCTCGTCCAGAACGGCGGCCAGCGTCTTCACGGCCTCGGTATCCAGACGGCTCTTGCCCGGTGCCTTATCACTCATCGAAACTTCCCATCTTCGTTCTTGTATCAACGCCTTTGCATCAGGTGTGTCCGTTAAAGCGCGTCCTGATCGATCAGGCGGGCGATGGCATCGATCGCCAACAGATAGCCTTGCGCCCCGAAGCCCATGATCACCCCGTTCGCCACCGCGGAAACGTAGGAGTGGTGCCGAAAGCCCTCCCGTTTATGGGTATTGCTGAGATGCACTTCAACGACCGGCAGGTCGGTCAGGCTCAGCGCGTCGCGAATGGCGACGGAGGTATGGGTGTAGGCGGCGGCGTTGAGGATGATCCCGTCCGCGTTCTCCCGTGCCTCCTGGATCCAGGAGACGAGATCGGCTTCGGCGTTGGATTGCCGGAACACCACGTCGAGACCGAGATCCGATGCCCGATCACGGCACATCGCTTCGATATCGGCCAGGGTGTCCGATCCGTATATGCCGGGCTCCCGCACGCCGAGCATGTTTAGGTTCGGCCCGTTGAGAATATAAATATCGTGGTCAGCCACGCCCGCCCCCCCAGATCTTGGATGACCTCTTCGCCGCCCGGTTTATATCATTTTCCATCCGGCACGCAATGAACAGCACGCCTGGAACGGCACGCCTGGAACAGCACGCCTGGAACAGCACGTTTGGCGATGGCGCCCTATCTACCGCCGCCGCAACTCTCTGAGCGCGAAGGTCTCGATGTCCTCGGCCCTCAGCGCCCCGGGTGAGCCGACCGGCAACAGGGCGGTCGCCCTTTTCGATTGTTCGATGGCGTCCCGCGCGTTGCCGGCGGCCCAGTTCATCTCCGCCAGGGCCAGGGCGGCGAGACCGATATCGCCGTTGCGCCCCTCGGCGATGGCGAGTTGGCGCCAGCCATTTATGGAATAGGGCTCGAACTGGACCGCGGTCCGGGTCAGCGCCAGCGCCTCCCGGTCGGCCTCGGGCGTGCGCAGCGCGAGGAGCGACTGCGCAAGGGCGATCCGAACCAGCGGCGAGTCCGGCTTCAGGGCCAGGGCCTGGCGATAGGGGGCGACCGAGTCTGCCGGACGCCCCTGTTCGGTCAGGAACTGGCCTTTGAGTTCGTGGAAATAGGGGTCTTCCGGAAAGTCGGCGATCAGCGCGTCGACGGCGGCCAAAGCCTGCTCCGGATCGCTCGCCCGGTGATGGGCGACCGCCCTGGCATAGCGGGCCGGAACGCTGTCGTCGCCGACCGGATAGTCCGTAAAGATCTGGCTGAGGCTTTGGGTGAAGCCGGCGATCTTCGCCCGGATCCTGTCGTAACGGGGGCCGAAATCGGCCGGAAAGTTCCGATCGGAATAGGGCGATGTCTCGACATGGGCGGTGATCGCCGACAGTCGGTCGCGGCTCAAGGGGTGAGAGCGGAGATATTCCGCCTGGGCGCCGGAGACCCGCAACTCCTGACCGGCCAGCCGACCCATCGACTGCTGAAAGCCACGGGCCGACCAGCGAAGATCGTCGAGATAGGTCAGCGCCGCCTGGTCCGCCGCGCTCTCCTGGACACGGCTATAGGCCAGCAGAAGACGCTGCTGGGTTACGCTTGTTCCGGTGGCGATGGCCGCGCCGACCTGCGCGTTGCCGGAGGCGATGCCCGCCGCGGCCCCCAGGATGGTCGCCAGAATCTGGGTCGGCCCGGCACTCGCCAATTCCTGCCGCAGTCGCACGAGATGGCCGCCGGCGATATGCCCGGTCTCGTGGGCGATCACGCCCAGAAGTTCGCCGACATCCTCAGATCTCAAAACCACGCCCGTATTGATGAAGACCCTCTGTCCGCCCGCAACGAACGCGTTGAAATCCGGAGAGTTGATCAAATGAATGCGGACCGCCGACGGCGTCAGGCCGGCGACATCGAAGATCGGCGCCGACAGGTCCCGGATGACGCTTTCCACTTCGGTATCGCGGATGAAACCCTGGGCGGTCGCCGCGCCGGGCGCCAAGACGGACATTACCATCAAAGCGAGAACGGCACCGATCGCCTGGACAAGTTTTCCGGTTTGGCGCATAGCGCTCCTTTTTCGAACGGCGCGACGGGAAGCGGTCGGACTTCGGAGGGAAGACAAGCCGCGTTGACGTCTTTACGCTTGGGCCGATGCCCCCTAGAAGGTGGCTTCGCTTCGTCCCGGAATCAATCGGATCACCCATCAATGCCGGTCACAGCCCATCAGCTTCCCTTGAACCGCCGCCTCAGAAACTGGTTGGCGCTCCCGGCAATGCTGGTGGTCGCGGCCTGCGGCGGCGCATCCGGCATCGGCGAGCCACAGGAAGTCCTGATCTCCGAAGGGGCCAGCGCCGAGGGACGCGGCGTCTTCTCGGACGAGCCCCGCGCGGCCTTTATCGCGACCGAGATCCTGACCCGGGGCGGCTCCGCCGTCGACGCGGCCGTCGCGATGTATATGGCGATGACGGTGACCCTTCCCTCCTCGGTCGGCATCGGCGGCGGCGGGTCCTGTATCGTCTCCAACGTCGAGACCGATATCACCGAGATCATCGATTTTCCGCTGCGTGCCGCCGTCGACGCCCCGGAGTCGGCGGCCATCCCGGCCGGATTGCGGGGCATGCTGCTGTTACACGCCCGCCATGGTCGCTTGCCGATCGGCAATCTCATCCTTCCGGCGGAGAGGCTCGCCCGGAACGGTTTCCCGGTCTCGACGGTGCTTGCCGACGATCTCGCAGCCGGCGGGGCACGGCTGCTCACCGATCCGGCGGCGCGCCGCCTGTTCACCCGCGGCGACGGCGCTTTCCTGCAGGCGGGGAACCAGGTCGTGATGCCGGCCTACGCAGACGGACTGCGGATGATCCGGGGCAATCTCTCCGGCGCGGCGCGGCCCTTCCAGGTCTTCAAGACATTGAGCGGCGAGCTGGCGGCGGCCGGTCTGGCCGTCGATCCGCAACGGGTCGAGACCTACAGCGCCACCTCTCGTCCGGCCGATGACTTCGAGGTCCCGGGAGCGGCGTTCGCCGAGAACCAGCTGATCTTCACCGGGACGGACATCCGGGACACGGCGGTCGCCGCGGCGGCGGCGCGGCTCTTGGTGACCGACGGGCTTTTCGACGGGGCGGACGACCTCGAGCGGCCTCACTTGATCGCCGATGCCCTTGTGGCGGCGGATGCCTATGTCGCGGAGAACGGACCGCTTTTGCCGACCGAGGAGGAAGCCGAACGCAGCATGGCCGGCCATGAGGCCACCGTGCGCCGGTTCGGCGACCAACCCCTGGTCCGGTTGACCGGCGCCGGGCGGACGCCGGGAGCGGCGGTCTTCGGAGCGATCGACCGGAACAGCCAGAATGTCGTCTGCGCCGTGACCATGGGGGCGCCGTTCGGGCTTGGGAAACTGGGTCCGAACACGGGCATGCTGTTCGGTGCGGCACCGGCCCAACCCGGCACGGCGCTCTGGAACACGCGGCCGGTGGCGATCGCCGGCCTTATTCACAACGCGAATAGCAACGCCCTTTTTGCGCTTGCCGGCGTTTCGGGCGGTCCGGGAAGCATCGCGGTCGCGGCGGAGTTGATGTTGAACGCCGTCGATGGGGCGGATGCGGCCGATGCGATCGCCGCCCCCCGCATCATTCCCGGCCCCACCGCCGACGACGTCACGGTCGAGGAAGGCATCGACGTGGCGGTGGTGGACCGCCTCAATTCGCTGGGCTACAAAATCACGCCGCGGGGCGATTTCGCCCGCGCCCATGCCTTTGTCTGCCCGGCCGGTCTCCGCCTGACGGGCGAGACCTGCAGCAAGAAATCGGACCCGCGCGGCGCAGGCGCGACGCTTGGCGGCGGTTGAGGCGTTTTTTCGGATCACCGGAGTTATCGATGGCATTCAAGATCTCGCAACGCGGCCGACTCGCCCCCTTTCTGGCGCTGGACGTCCTGGCGACCGCGACGGCCCTGGAGCGGGAGGGGCGCGACATCGTCCATCTTGAGATCGGCCAGCCCTCCACGCCCGCCCCGAAGGCCGCGCTGGAAAGCGCCCGCCGGGCCCTCGACGAGACCAATATCGGCTATACGGTCGCGGCCGGTCTCCCGGAACTTCGGCAGCGGATTTCCGATTGGTACCGCCAGCGCTATGGCGCCAGGGTGCCGATCGAGCGCGTTCTGATCACCCAAGGTTCGTCCGGGGCGTTCCAACTGGCCTTCCTGGCGGCCTTCGAGGCCGGAGACAAGGTCGCCCTGGCGGCGCCATGCTATCCCGCCTATCCGAAGATCCTGCGCACGTTGGGCATCGAACCGGTGTTCCTGAAGGCCCGGCCGGAGGACGCGTTCCAGCCGACACCGCAGGTGATGGAAGAGGCGATGGCGGAACATGGCGCGCTTGACGGCCTGATCATCGCCAATCCGAACAATCCCACCGGCGCCATGGTGCACCAGGACGAATTGAACGCCCTGATGGATTGGTGCGACACCAACGAGGTGCGGGTCATCGCGGACGAGATCTATCACGGGATCAGTTTCGCGGGGGAGGAGACCACGATCGTCGAAAACCCCCACAGCGTGGTGATCAACAGTTTTTCGAAATACTTCTCGATGACCGGATGGCGTCTCGGCTGGATGGTGGTCCCAGAGGACATGGTCCAAACCGTCGAGCGGCTGCAGCAGAGCCTGGCGATCTGTGCGCCCTCGATCTCGCAATATGCGGCCATCGGCGCCTTCGACGGCATCCAGGAACTGGAAAGCAACGTCGCGCGCTATCGCGAGAACCGGCAAATCCTGCTCGACGGTCTCGCCGAGACCGGCCTCACCCAATTGGCGCCGGCCGATGGCGCCTTCTACATCTATGCCGGGGTGGACGACGTCGCCAACGACAGTTCGGCCTTCGCCCGCGATCTGCTGGAACAGGAAGGTGTGGCGACGACGCCGGGGATCGATTTCGACCCGGTGAATGGCGACAAGGCGATTCGGCTCTCCTTCGCCGGCAAGCCCGAGGACATGCGGGAAGCTTTGGTGAGGATCAAACGCTTCACCGGCCGCTGAGACATGGCGGTCGAACGCTTCGACGGTAGAACCATCCTGGTGACCGGAGCCACCGGCCTGATCGGACGCAGTCTGGTGCCCGGCCTGATGGACCTCGGCGCGACCGTTCGGACCGCATCGCGCAGCGCGGCGCCCGGCGATTGGCCGGATCACCGGCGCGGCGACCTGCGCGATCCGGCCTTCGTGGACGATATCTGCGCCGGGATCGACGGCCTGTTCCATCTCGCCGGGATAAGGGGTGCGATCAGCTGGCAACGGGCCGAGGCGGCGACCCTCTTGGGAGAGAACCTGCTGATGGACCTGCTGGTGTTGCGGGCGACAGCGGCGGTGCCGCGCCGGGTCTACACCAGCACGGTGACCGTCTATCCCTCCCTCGACGGCGATGCCCGCGAGGATCAGGCGTGGGACGGCGATCCACACCCATCCGCCGAATATGTCGCCTGGTCGAAGCGGATGGCCGAGAAGTTCATCGAAGCCCAGGCCCTGCAGTCCGGCCGGGGCAACACCGCCGTGCTGCGCCTGGTCAACAGCTTCGGCCCCCATGACGATTTCGACCCCGAGACGGCCCTCGTCGTCCCCGCCCTGATCCATCGGATCGAAACCGGCGAGAACCCCCTGACCGTCTGGGGCGACGGATCCGCCGTCCGCGACTTTCTGTTCGTGGAGGACGCGGTCGAAGGACTGATCCGCGGCTATCTCCAAGGCATCGGAGAGGGTCCTATCAATATCGGCAGCGGATCCGGCCTATCCATCCGGGAGGTTGTCGAGACATTGGTCGCCGTGAGCGGTCGCGATATCCAGATCGCCTGGGACGATACAAAGCCGGCCGGGGCGGCCCGCAAGGTGGTGGCGACGGAGAAGGCGCGACACCTCCTCGGATTTTCGGCACGGACCCCGTTCGCCGAGGCGGCGGCCCAGACCCTCGCCTGGTACCGGGCCAATCGATAGAGCCGATCGCGCGATTTCTGGATCGCATCACGATCGTGAAATCGTGCGTGAATCTGCTCTATCTTATTGTTTTAGAGGCAATTTCACAGGCGTTATGAGATCACGAAGTGAGTCAAAAACGCCTGATTTGGCTCTAGACCGGCCCGGAACTTGCTTGTGTGCCCTGTGACAGAAATCCGGTCGCTTTCTTCTGGCGTTTAAATCGGGTATAAGACCCGAAGACGCGGCAGAAGGCTTGCGTAGCAGAACGAGGAGACTTGGACGCATGAAGAACGCGTCGTCGAGCCATCCGAAGGCCAAGGAAGCCATGGGCCGACCGCTCACGATCGGGCTGGTCCAAATCAACAACGCCTTTTCCGGCCAGAATTATCTTCCCTATTCCACGGGTGTGTTGCAGGCCTATGTCGAAGGGCACGCGCCGGATCCCGCGCGATACCGCTTCCTCGTTCCGATCTTCAAGCGCGAGCGGGTCGACGCCGCCGTCGAACATCTGATCGAGGCCGATGTCGTCGGGTTCTCGACCTATGTCTGGAACGAGAAGATCAGCCTCGCCATCGCGGAGCGGTTGAAGGCGCGCAAGCCCGAGATCGTCATCCTGTTCGGCGGGCCGCAGGTTCCGGACCAATCCGAGGCGTTCCTGCGACGCCACCGCTTTATCGACGCGGCGATCCACAACGAGGGCGAAAGGGCCTTCCTCGCCTTCCTGGAAACCCTGCCGGGCCGGGATTGGACGGCCGTGCCCTCGCTGTCGGCGATCGACACGGACGGGCGCTATGTGCGGACCCTTCCGGCACCGCGACTGCGGGAGCTGGACGAGATCCCCTCGCCCTTCCTGACCGATGTGTTCGAACCGCTGATGGAGGCCCATCCGGAACAGGCCTGGATCGGCATGTGGGAGACGAACCGGGGCTGTCCCTTCGCCTGCACCTTTTGCGATTGGGGATCGGCGACGGCATCCAAGGTCAACCAGTTCGGGATGGACCGCCTCGAAGCCGAGATCCAATGGTTCGCGGACCACAAGCTTGAGTTCGTCTTCTGCTGCGACGCCAATTTTGGCATCCTGAAGCGCGACGTGGAGATTGCCGAGCATGTCGCCAAGGTGAAGAAGTCGCGGGGGTATCCGAAGGCGCTCAGCGTTCAGAACACCAAGAACGCGACGGAGCGGGCCTACCTCACCCAGAAAATCCTCTCGGACGCCGGCCTCAACAAGGGCGTGACGCTGTCCATGCAGTCCATGGACGACCCGACGCTGGAGGCGATCAAGCGCAAGAACATCCAGCTCGATACCTATATGGAGCTGCAGCGCCGCTTTACCGAGGACCGGGTGGAGACCTATTCGGACCTGATCCTCGGCCTGCCCGGCGAGACCTATGACGCCTTTTGCGACGGCATCGCCCGGCTGATCGAAAACGGCCAGCACAATCGCATTCAGTTCAACAACCTCTCGATCCTGCCGAATGCCGAGATGGGCGACCCGGCCTATCAGAAGCGGTACGGCATGCAGACGGTCGAGACCCGGATCATCAACATGCACGGCGCCCCGACGGTGGACGCCGACGGGATCTACGAAACGCAGCAACTGGTCGTCGCGACCGCCGCCATGCCGCGCGAGGACTGGGCGAAGACCCGCGCCTATGCCTGGCTGGTGGCCCTCCTGCATTTCGACAAACTTTTCCAGATGCCCATCGTCGCCACCCGGGAAATCGCCGGGATCGGCTATCGGCAGATCTTCGACGCGTTCATGAACGCGGACCGCAAGGCCTATCCGCTGTTGGGCCGGATCCGGGATTTCTTCCTGGCCGAGGCCCAGAAGATCCAGGATGGCGGTCCGGAGTACATCTATTCGGAGGAATGGCTCGGGATCTATTGGCCGGCGGACGAGTATGTCTTCATCGACCTGACGAAACGCGACGAGATCGGTGCCTTCACAGACGAAGCCTTCACGTTGCTGGAGAACCTGATCGAGGACGAGGCCTTCGGAATCCCGATCACCGCGATCTACGACGCGGTCATGTTGAACCGGGCCCTGATCAAGCAGCCCTTCTTGAAGAAGAACTTCGTCCTGAAGACCGGTTACGACATGCTCTCCTTCCATAAGGCCGCAATCGTCGGAAAGGCACCGAAACCGACACGCCAGGAGACCCTCTACTCCATCGACCGCACGACCGAGCGCTATACGGATTTCGGCGACTGGTGCCGGGAGGTGGTATGGTACGGCAACAAGAAGGGTGCCTATCTCTACGGAAACCAAGCGGTCGAAACCCATCTTGCCGGCCATCATTGAGAAGCGCATTCCCGGAACCGACGAGGCACTCCCCGCGCTGGGCATGGGTTGCTGGGGCATCGGCGGCCGCACGGAGGGCAACACCTCCTATGGCGAAACCGACGATGCGACGTCCCTGCGAACGCTGAGGACCGCCCTCGACGCCGGCGTCCGCTTCTTCGACGTCGCGCCACCCTATGGAAACGGTCATGCGGAAACGCTCTTGGGCCAGACCATCCGGGGCCGGCGGCAGGACGCCTTCGTCGCCACGAAAGTCGGCCGCCCCCGTTTCGACAGGCCCATGGATTGTGGGCCGGAAACCTTCCAGCACAGCCTTGAGCAATCTCTTCACCGCTTGGGGCTGGACAGCGTCGATCTCGTTCAGTTCCACGACCCGTCACCCGAAATGGTGGCGGACGGCTCAGCCATCGAGGCGCTTATGACGCTGAAGGAACGTGGCCTGGCCCGATTTACCGGGGTCTCCTGCAAGGCACCGGAACACGGCCTCGATCTGGTCGGGCGTGGTATCGACTTCCTACAGGTCAATTTCAATCTGATGGATCAGCGCGCGGCCGCCTGCGGCCTGTTGGACGCCGCCGAGGGCAAGGTCGCGATCATCGCCAGAACGCCGCTTTGCTTCGGTTTCCTGAGCGGGACGATCCCCGACGATCCACGGTTCGGCGAGGGCGATCACCGCAATAATTGGCCCCCGGCCCAGATCGCCCGCTGGATCGAGGGCGCCCGGGAGTTCAGCGACCGCCTGGCCGCACGCGGTGGGCTTCCCCTGCTCGATCTCGCGCTGCGCTATTGCCTCAGCTTCCAGGCCGTCACTGCCGTTCTCCCCGGAATGATGCATCCCGAAGAAGTCACGGCCAACGCCGAAGCGGTCTCCGCCGGGCCGCTCGACCCGTCGATAGTCTCGGAAATTACCACGTTTTATCAAAGCACTGAGTTCTTTCTCCCACGATAGGGGGCCGACTTGGCCCGTCCTTTGCATCACGTCCGGCACCACAACTCCCACAGGGACGCCGCGAGATGCCACAAACGCCTCTTTTCGGTCCGAGCGCCTTCTTCAAAGAGATCGCGCGACCTGAGTTCTCAAAACCCGGTTTAGACCGGCAAATGCCGGAACCGGCCGCGAAACGCACGGCCTTCAACGATGCCTTGAGTTCGGCCCAAAGCCGTGCGCGGGATCTCGCCGAAACCGTCCAGCAACGCCGGGCGGAGGACAAGCGGCTTGAAGAGCGTCGGCTTGAAGAACAACGGACGCGCAAGGACGACGCGCAGCCGGGCAAGACCGACCGTCCCGAAAAAGCCGAACAATCCGAAAAGCCCCGTGAGACCGAAAAGCCCCGTGAGACCGAAAAGGCCGCGGCGACCGGGACCGCGAAGACCCAAGCGGTCGAGCTTCCCGCCGAGCCCGCCGTTTCGGAAACGGATGCGCCGAACGACGCCAACGCAGCCGACACCAAAGCGGCCGACGCCAAAGCGGCACCGGTGGCCACCGCCTCCGCTTCTGACGGAGAGGCTGCCGGCGATGTCGGTATGGCGAAGGCCGAGGCAAAGGAAACCGCCGGGGCCGATGCCTCCGCGAAGGCGGTGCGGACAGGCGAGCAGCCCGCGCAAACCGCCGAGGCGAAGGCGCCCCCCACCCAGTCCAATGAGACGGCGACCGAGGCAGATACGCCGGTCAAGGCCGACAAGCCCGAGGCGACGGACAAGCCGGTGGCGATGGAAAAGCCGATCGACGGAGAGAAACCGGTCGAGACGGCCCAGGCGGATGCGCGTGCCACGGAAAAGGGCAGCGACCAGCCAAAGCCGGATGCGTCCGAGCCACGGGCTGACAAGGCCACGACGGAGGTTACCGCCCCTCCGCAAGACGCCAACGGACCTGACACGGCCAAGCCCGAAGCCGGGCAAGCCCAAACGGCGCAAGCCGAAGCGGAGCCGAAACAGGCACCGGACCGCAACGCGGCCCCGGCTATTGAGAACGCGGCGGAGACACCGGTCGACACCGCGGACGGCCTCGCCGCCGCCAAGGACGCCCGCGCGGCGATCGAAGCCGAGCGCTATGCCGACGCCGACACGCCTTATGTGGCGCCGACCGCTAGGGGCGACAGCGCCGCCGGTAGCGGCGGGTCCGGCGGTGGCGGCTCCGGCACCGGCGGCCCGGGCGGCCAGGGTCAGGTTCAGGCTGCGAATGGCGCCGGCGCCGATGGCCAAGGACAGCCGGGCCAGCATAATGGCCAACAAACCGGGCAACAGAATGGCCAGAATCAGGCCCGTAGCCCGATCGACCCCGCTCTGCTGTCCAGCCTGACCAGCAACCGCAGCGAGGCCGTCCCGGTGTCCCCGCCGACCGACTTCCGGGCGGCGATGACGCAAGCGTCGGCACAGGCGGGTAGCGAAGGGGCGGCAAAAACTGCCGGGGACGCTCCGGCACCCCAGACAGGAACCCAAACGGCCCTCGGCCAGGTGACCCCGGCGGCGACCGGCAACGCGGCAAAAGCTGCCGAGCAGGCCCGCCTGATGATGGCGCACCGACAGGGCGAGGCGGACACGACGAAGCAGGTCGCCGCCCAGATCCGCCACGCCAAGGACGCCGGCCTCGACAAATTCAAGATCAAGCTCAATCCGGTTGAGCTCGGCGCCGTGGACATCGAACTGGAAGTCGCCAAGGACGGCAAACTGAAGGCTCTGATCGTCGCGGAGAAGCCGGAAACGCTTGAAAGCCTGCAACGGGACGCCCGAACGCTTGAAAAGGCGCTGACCGATGCCGGCCTTAAGACCGATCAGGAATCCCTCGAATTCAGCCTGCAAGACCCTTCACGACAGGCGGATCGGCAGTTCGCTGAAGACCGAGGACGCTCCGGAGGCAATGGCCGCCCGAGTGACGACACCGACATCGATCTTGCCGCCGCCGGGCCGGTCCGCCGTCTCGATGCCCTTGTCGACGTGAGCATTTAAGGAGGCTCCGATGACCGATATCGCCCCCACCACCCAACAGGCCCTGCCGACGCAGGGCGGCCTCAGCGGCAGCGTCAATTCCCAGAGCGCGCTCTCGGACCTGACGAACCAGTTCGACACCTTTCTGACGCTGCTGACCACGCAGCTCCAGAACCAGGATCCGCTGGAGCCGATGGACAGCCATGAATTCACCAATCAGTTGGTGATGTTCACCCAGGCGGAGCAGAGCATCGCCCAGAACCAGAATCTCGAACAGTTGATCGAGATCACCAACAACAACGTCGCGACCGCCGCGGTGTCCTATATCGGCACGACGGTCGAGACGGTGGGCCGCACCGGCAACCATCTGGGCCTCGGCTTCAAGGGCGCCGTCGACTTCGCGGACGCCCCGGCCTCCGCCACCATCGAGGTCCGGGCCGAGGACGGCACCGTCGTCTACCGCGAAGAAAACCCGTCCGGCCTGCCCGCCGGACGGCACGATTTCACCTGGGATGGGACAACCCTCGACGGGTCGGCGATCGCCCCGCTGGGCAACTATTCCGTTGTTACCACCGCCACCAACGGATCCGGCGACGGCGTCGCCGGGATCACCACGGTGGCCAACACCGTTACCGGCGTCGAACTCGATGAGAGCGGCGTCACCCTGGTCATGGGGGATAATCGCGTACCCCTGGACCAGGCCCGCTCCGTCTCCGTACCGGGTCTGTGATCCGGACGGTTTGGGCAACATGACCAGACGGGGCGGCGCCCCGCGCGTTAGAGGATAAGGAGAAAGACAATGTCTGTTTTCGCAGGTTTGACGGTCGGCGTCTCGGCGCTCAACGTCCAATCCCGGAACTTCGCGATCATTTCCGATAACATCGCGAACGTGAACACCGTCGGCTACAAGGACGTGGAGGCCCGCTTCACGAACTTCGTGACCGACCGGGATATCTCGAGCAACTTCAGCCCGGGCGGCGTCGCCATCCGGCCGTTCCTGAATCCGCAGCGCCAGGGCCAGATCCAGGCGTCGGAGAACAACACCAACGTCGCCATCACCGGCAACGGCTTCTTCGTCGGCAGCACCAACACCACGGCCGGAACCGGCAATTTCGTCTATACCCGCTCCGGCGCCTTCGAGCCGGACCAGAACGGGGATCTCGTGAACACCGCCGGCTACTTCCTTCAGGGCTGGCTGCTCAACGACGACGGCACCATCGTGAATGCGGCGACGCAGGACCAGGTGAGCTCGCTTCAAACGGTCAACATCGCCGGCTTCTCCTCGATCGCCGACGAGACACAGAATTTGAGCCTGGTCGCCAACCTGCCCGCGACGGCCGTCGCGACGGACACCGAGACCACCAACGTCACGGTCTTCGATTCGATCGGCAACCCGCAAACCCTGCAGTTCACCTGGACCAAGTCCGCGACGGCGAACGAATGGAACGCCGCGGTTTCTCTGCTCGATAGCTCCGGCACCGCCACGGCCATCGCCGGTGCCACCTTCGATGCCGACTTCAATCCCGACGGGACGCTGAACGCGCTCAACAACGACGGAGCCGCGATCACAAACCCCAGCCCGAACAACGCCAACTTCCTTCAGCTAACGATCCCCGCCGCGAGCCTTGCGGCGAACGCGACCGGCGCCTCGACGCCGGACGACCTCGTCATCGATCTTAACCTGGGAACGCCCGGCGCGGTGGGGACCGGACAGGCCGACGGCCTGAGCCAGTTCGCATCGCCCTATGAGCTGAAACTGGCGAACCAGGACGGCTCCGCGCCGTCCGGCCTGGAATCGACCACCATCGACGATACCGGCCTGGTCACCGCCGTGTTCACCAACGGGGAGACCCGCCCGATCTATCGGATCCCGTTGGCCACCTTCCCGGCCCCCACCGAATTGGGCCGCGCCGACGGCAACGCCTTCACGGTGACCGCCGACTCGGGCGACGTGGTTCTCAATACGGCCGGTACCGGGGCCGCCGGTTTCCTTGAATCCCGAGCCCTGGAGGCGTCCACCGCGGACATCGCCGAGGAATTCGCCGATCTGATCATCGCCCAGCGGGCCTATTCAGCCGCGACCCGGATCATCACCACCGGCGACGAAATGCTCACCGAGGCGATCAATCTGAAGCGGTAACCCTTTCAATCGCCCCTTTGACGCGAAAGGGGGCCTTTCTCCGGTTCCTCGAGCCCCCGCCGCCTCTCCCCGGAAGCGGCGGGCCCAACTGGGCCCCGGCCGGCGGTCGTTCGCGATCGCCAGCCGGGGTCAATTTTCGTTAACCAAATCCACTCCCTTAGGGTTTGATTAAAAACAGCTTTTCATCTTGCGCGTTAGTCGATTGTTAACTCCTTGCCGGTATTTTCCCAGTCATCGGATCCCCGATGAGGACATGATGACTGAGGACAAGGACTTGCAGCAGAAACTCGGCGAAATACTCGGAGAGGACGACTTCCCCCGCTCCCGCCAGGATCTCCCACCGGCGACGACCCGGCGCTGGGTGATCCGACGCAAGGCTCAGGTGGTCGCCGGCGTCGAGCTCGGCATTGTCAGCGAGGCGGAAGCCCTCGACTATTACGGGCTGTCGAACGAGGAGTATGAATCCTGGCGGCGGTTGCTCATGGAACACGGCCTGAAGGGCCTGCGCGCGACCCGCCTGCAAGACTACCGCTGACGCTTCGACCCCGCCGGAAGGGCGGCCCTCCCTCCCAACCCCCTTCACCCGGCCCCTTCACCCGCCCCCTTCACCCGGCCCTTCCAGTCATCGCGCTGAACTCTCTTTCAGATTCGAATCTAACGTCTCGCTATAAATTATTGTTTTGACTTCTGATTCTTGCGGTGTATCTTTACTAGGCAAAATTTGCCGATCTACGGCTTGCACAATCGTGGGAAAACAGATAAAAATTTACATAAATTTTTAACTATTTCCATCGACCATGACGGTACCGGCGACAGGCCGGTCCGGGGCGCCACCCCCACGATGGAGATCCGCCGACACGCGGATCCAACGGTGGCCCTCCGGGGGCGGGGGATCGACTGAGGAGGGACTGGCCGTGAATCCCATGACGCAGTTTTTCAAGAATCTCGGGGTCGTCCGTCTGGTGGCGCTCGGCGGCGTGAGCCTGGGCCTCATCGCCTTTTTCTTCTACATCATCACCCGTCTCGGCTCGCCCAATCTGACCCTGCTCTATGAAGGGGTCGACCCGACCGATATCGGGCAGATCGCGGCCGTCCTGGAACGCAACAATGTTCCCTACGAAGTGCGCGGGGCCGACATCTTTGCCGCCGGCGACCGGGTCGGTGTCGCCCGGATTCAGCTTGCCGAACAGGGCCTGCCCTCCTCAGACAACAATCTCGGCTATGAGATCTTCGATCAGCAGGACACCCTCGGGACGACCACCGAGGTGATCAACATCAACAAGGTCCGGGCGCTGGAAGGCGAACTGGCCGAATCCATCGCCTCCCTGCGTGATGTGGAAGCCGCCCGGGTGCATCTGGTTCTGCCCCGACGACAGTTGTTCAGCCGTGAGCGTCTCAATCCTACGGCCAGCGTCCTGATCCGCCAGCGCGGCGGCCGGCAACTGAGCAAAGAGAAGCTCGACGGTATCGTCTATCTGGTCGCCAACGCGGTGCCGGAGCTGGATCCCTCCAAGGTGACCGTCGTCGACCAGCAGCGCGGCGTGCTGCAACGAGGCAACGAGGATCCGAACTCGCCGGGAACGATCGCGTCCAACGCCTCTGACGCGACGTTGGCCTACGAACAGCGCCTGCGCACGGAGATCGAGAGCCTCCTTGAAAAGACGGTCGGCTTCAACCGGGTGCGGGTAGAGGTCAACGCCGATCTCAATTTCGACCAGGAAACCGAAACGATCGAGCGTTACGATCCGGACAACTCCGTGCTGGTCTCGACCCAGACTATCGAGGAAAACCAAAGCGTTAGCGGCGGAGTCATCGACGAGACGGTGACCATCGCCAACAACCTTCCGAACAGCAACCAGGCCCAGGTCGGCACCGGCGGCGACAGTGGCGAGAGCCAGAGCCGGACCGAGGAGACCACCAATTTCAACAACAGCCGGATCGTCACCAACCGGGTGAAGGCGACCGGCGAGGTCGAGCGGCTGTCGGTCGCGGTGCTGGTCGACGGCACCTATGTCGAGGGCGAGGACGGGCCGGTCTACCAGGCGCGCACGCCGGAGCAGCTCCAGCAGTTATCCACCCTGGTCCGCACCGCCATCGGCTTCAGCGAAGCGCGCGGCGATACGGTCGAGGTGATCAATATGCAGTTCGCCGCCGTCGACGATGTCGGTCTGCGCGAGCCGGCGACCTTGTTCGGCCTGTCGAAGAACGACTTCCTGCAACTGGCCGAGATCATAGTTCTCGCCGTCGTCGGGCTGCTGGTGATCCTGCTGGTCGTCCGGCCGGTCCTCACCCGCCTGTTCGAAAGCCTGCCGACCGCCAGCGCGATGCTGACCAGCCCTCAGGGCCTGTTGCGCGAGGACGGCTCCGTGGGCATGGCCCAGGCCGCCGCCATCGCCGGGCCGCTGCCGGAGGGCATGGACCCCGGCTCCCTCCCCGACATGGCGATGATGGAGGCAGAGGACGACGCGATCGAAAGCATGATCGATATCAGCCGCGTCGAGGGCCGGGTCCGCGCCTCGTCGATGCGCAAGATCGGCGAGATCATCGACAAGCATCCGGACGAGTCCGTTTCCATCATCCGGAACTGGATGTATCAGGATCAGACCTAACTCAGGGAAGAGGAGCCGAGACGAGTGGGCTCGCCGGAAATGGGTAATAGGACGAGGGGCTGTTAACCATGCGTATACGTGAAGACTACCGCTCCCTTTCGGGACAGGACAAAGCCGCCATCATGCTCATGAGCCTCGGCGAGGAGCATGCGGAGAAGCTCTTCTCCATGATGGATGACGAGGAGATCAAGGAGATCTCCCAGGTGATGGCCAATCTCGGCACCGTGTCCTCCAACATCGTGGAACGTCTGTTCGTCGAATTCGCGGAACAGATCAGCTCCACCGGCTCCCTGGTTGGCTCCTTCGACTCCACGGAACGACTGCTCGCCAAGGTGCTGGATGGCGACCGCGTCTCCAACATCATGGAGGAAATCCGCGGTCCGGCCGGTCGGACGATGTGGGACAAGCTGTCCAACGTCAACGAGGCCGTGCTCGCGAATTACCTGAAGAACGAATACCCGCAGACCGTGGCCGTCGTGCTCTCCAAGATCACGCCGGGCCACGCCTCCAAGGTGCTGGCCATGCTGCCGGAGAACTTCTCCATGGAAGTGGTGATGCGGATGCTGCGGATGGAAGCCGTTCAGAAGGAGGTTCTGAACGACGTCGAAAAGGTGCTCCGGACCGAGTTCATGTCCAACCTGGCGCGGACCAGCCGGACCGATGCCCACGAGATGATGGCGGAGATCTTCTCCAATCTCGACCGGGCGACGGAACAGCGCTTCCTCTCCGCCCTCGACGAACGGAATCGGGACGCCGCCGAAAAAATCCGTGGCCTCATGTTCACCTTCGAGGATCTTGGCAAGCTCGACCCCGGCTCGGTCCAGGCGCTCATGCGGAATGTCGACAAGGACAAGCTCGGGATCGCGCTCAAGGGCGCGTCCGAAGGGATGCGGGATCTATTCCTGCAGAACATGTCCGAACGGGCCGCCAAGCTGTTGCGCGAAGACATGCAGGCCATGGGTCCCGTGCGCTTGAAGGAGGTCGAGGAAGCCCAGGGCTCGATGATCCAGGCCGCCAAGGACATGGCCGACCGCGGGGAAATCGTTCTGGCTTCCAACTCGGAAGAGGATTCGCTGGTCTACTAAGCCCGACGCCCATAACGCCCCAACGGGGAGAAGGATCGGCCGATGCGCCCCTTCATGTTCGATGTAGACTTTGACGTTGACCCCAAGGCCGTTGCGCGCCAACGCCGGGCCGAGGAGGAGGCGCGCCGTCGGGCGGAGGAGGAGGCAAACGCCCCGCCGCCGCCGCCGACCTACAGCGAAGAGGAACTGCACGCGGCCGTCGAGGAAGCCCGGGCCGCCGGCGAAGAGGCCGGCCGCGGCGAGGCATACGCCTCCATCGAACAAATGACCGGGATGACCCTGGAGACCATCGGGCAGCAGATGGCCCACCTGGCGGACAGTCACCGCAAGGCGATGCAGGAGGTCAACGAGGGCGCGATCCGTCTGGCGGTCGCCATCGCCAAGAGGCTGGTGCCCGACCTCGCCGAACGGGAGGGGCTGCACGAGATCGAAGCGGTCGCCCGGGAAACCCTGAGCCTCGTCCGCGACGAAAGCCGGGTGCTGATCACCGTCGCCGACACCATGATAGAAACCGTTGAGCCGGCGCTCGTCGCCGTCGCCCGTCAGGTCGGCTTCGACGGCACGGTCCGGGTCATCGGCGACACCTCGCTGACCGAGGGCGACTGCCGCATCGAATGGTCCGGCGGCGGATCCGAGCGGATCACGGGCAAGATCTGGGAGGAGATCGAAACGATCATTGCCCGCTATCTCGGCGGCGACGACGATCTGACCGATCCGACCCGGGGAAGCGAAGAGCCGCAGGAAGAGGAGTTGGCGGAGGCCGGTGGGGAGGAGACCCCGGCCGTCGCCGATATGGAGGCCACACCCATGGAGCCCGACGGGTCGCCGGAACAGGCCGCGACCTGAGCCGGATCCGAAAGGCATTAAAGGAGCCAACACATGGCCGATGATGACGATTTTGAGCTGAACGAGATCGAAGAAGGCGGGGAAACCCCGTTCGAGGACGAGGATTTCGGCAACGACGACGAGATGAACACCCGGACGGCCCGGGATCTCGAGGCGGTGTACGACATCCCGGTGACGGTCTCCGCCGTTCTCGGCAAGTCCTCGATGCAGGTCAGCCAGCTCTTGAAACTGGGCCGGGGCGCCGTCGTCGAACTCGACCGTAAGGTCGGGGAAGCGATCGACATCTACGTCAACAACCGGCTCGTCGCCCGCGGCGAGGTGGTGATCGTGGACGAGCGGCTTGGCGTGACCATGACCGAGATCATCAAATCGGATCGGGCCAGCTAGGCACCGGCACGCGGAGAGGAAACGGGACTTTCATGGCCGAACCATCGGACGTCACCCCGCTCGAGACGGGCCGGCAGGTCTCCGGCAACGCCACTCTGGTGCCGCCGGGCAGCCGGATCATCGTCGACATGGCAACGATCCTGGGCCTGATCATTGCCTTCGGGATGATCGGGACCGCGATCACGCTGACCGGGGCCGCCGGATCCTTCCTCGATCCGCCGTCGATCCTGATCGTCATCGGCGGCACCTTCGCCGTGACCGCCGTCGCCTTCTCGACCCGCGAGGTCCTGGCGAGCTTCGGGGTCATCGGCCCGACCCTGTTCCGGGTCGCCCGCGACCCCCGCGAGGCCGCGACCTGGATGCTCTATCTCTCCGAGATCGCCCGGGCGAAAGGCCTTCTGTCCCTGGACAACACCCTGAGCCAGATGCGCCAGGAGCCTTTCCTGCAGAACGGCATCCGCCAGGTGGTCGACGGCTCCTCGCCCGAGGAGGTCGAGGAAGTGATGAGCCGCGAGCTCTCCACCATTCTCGCGAAACAGGAACGCAGCGCCTCGATCCTTCGCAAAGCCGCGGAGACCGCGCCGGCCATGGGCCTTATCGGAACCCTGATCGGCCTTATTCAGATGCTGAGCAATCTCGAAGATCCGACCTCGATCGGGCCGGCGATGGCGCTCGCCCTGCTCACCACATTTTACGGCGCCATTCTCGCCTATATGGTTTTCTCGCCACTGGCCTCGAAGCTGGAGCGCAACCAGCAGGATGAGGAACTGGTCGGCCGGGTCTACACCATCGGTACTCTTTCGATCGCCAGGCAGGAGAATCCCCGCCGGCTTGAAAACACCCTCAACGCCGTTCTCCCGCCCGAAAAGCGGGTTTCTTTCTTCAATTAGGCCCGAAGGGCGCCCCGGAAGGGCGCTCCGACATCGCACGCGATTAGGACTTGAAGCAATGCAACTATTGATCCTGGGTGAACTCGAAGGCCATCTGACCACCGCCAGCCAAATCGCCTTATCGCGTGGCGCGAAGGTTCATCACGCGCCGAGTGTCGAGCGCGGCATGGCGCTGCTGCGGTCGGGCCAGGGCGCGGACCTGGTCATCGTCGATACGAAACTGCCGATCGCCCGGCTGATCGAGAATCTGAAATCCGAACGGATCAACGTGCCGGTGGTGGCGTGCGGCATCGGCAGCGACACGGAGCGGGCCGTCAGCGCGATCAAGGCCGGCGCGAAGGAATACCTGCCGCTGCCGCCCAATGCCGAACTGATCGCGGCCGTGCTCGAAGCCGTCGCCGAGGAGAGCAGCGCTGTCATCTTCCGGGATGAGGTGATGAAGACGGTGATCAAGTTCGCCGATCAGGTCGCCCCGTCCGATGCTTCTGTCCTGATCACCGGCGAGAGCGGCACCGGTAAGGAGGTGATGGCCCGCTACATCCACGGCAAGTCCAAGCGCGCCTCCCAGAAATTCGTTGCGGTCAACTGCGCTGCGATCCCGGAAAACCTGTTGGAGAGTGAACTCTTCGGCCACGAGAAGGGCGCCTTCACCGGTGCCGTCGCCCGGCGGATCGGTAAATTCGAAGAGGCCAATGGCGGCACCCTGCTGCTCGACGAGATTTCCGAGATGGACCCGCGGCTTCAGGCCAAACTGCTGCGCGCGATCCAGGAGCGCGAAATCGACCGGGTTGGCTCCTCCTCCCCCACCAAGGTCGACGTCCGGCTGCTCGCGACCTCGAACCGCTATCTCGAGGAAGAGGTCAAGAACGGCAACTTCCGCGAAGATCTCTACTTCCGGCTCAATGTGTTCAACCTGCAACTCCCGCCGCTGCGCCGCCGTCCGAAGGATATCCATGCGCTTGCCGACCACTTCGTCAAAAAATACTCGGAGGCCAACGGCATGCCGGAGAAACGACTGAGCCCCGAGGCGATGGAAAAGATGCTGACCCATCACTGGAAGGGCAATGTGCGCGAGTTGGAGAACACCATGCACCGCGCCGTGCTGCTCTCCTCGGACACGACCATCGGCCCGGACTCGATCATGCTGACCGGCACCACGCTGACGCCGGACGACCATGACGCGGGCCAGGAAGCCGCCGACGCGGCGGGCCTCGGCGGGCTGGTCGGCCGGACGGTCGCGGACGTCGAGCGGGATCTCATCATCGATACGCTGAAGCACTGCCTCGGCAACCGGACCCATGCCGCCAACATCCTCGGCATTTCGATCCGGACCCTGCGCAACAAGCTGCGGCAATACAACGATGAAGGTCTCATGGTCCCGCCCCCGGCGACCGGCGAGGCGGACAGCGCGGCCTAGGGCGGCCCAAGGTGGACACTGGCGGACCAGGATGTCGCGGCACTTGGGTGGGGCTTCCAAATCCCCCCTCACCCGGCGCTATCGCGCCGACCTCTCCCCAGGGAGAGGGTTGTTGAGGCCCCTCTTCTCCGGGAGAGGGTTGGGTGAGGGGAGAACAAAGGGCAACACGGCGCGGATTGTTCGGGAAACGCACTGAATGACAGACACATCGAATCAGGCGGGCGGCGGAGGCGGCGGCGATCTCAATCAGATCCTGGGCCGCGTCCAGGGCATGCTGCGCACCGACGTCGCGGTGGCCCTCGGGATCGTCACCATCCTGGCGGTGCTCATCCTGCCGGTGCCGACCTTCCTGCTCGACTTCGCGCTTGCGCTGTCGATCACCTTCTCGGTGCTGATCCTGATGGTGGTGATGTTCATCCAGCGTCCGCTGGACTTCAACGCCTTCCCCACGGTGCTTCTGATCGCCACCATGCTGCGTCTGGCGCTCAACCTCGCCTCGACCCGGCTCATTCTGGCGGAAGGCCACACGGGGACCGAGGCGGCCGGCCAGGTGATTCAGGCCTTCGGGTCGTTCATGGCCTCCGATAACTACGTGATCGGGATCATCGTGTTCGCGATCCTTGTGATCGTGAACTTCATCGTCATCACCAAGGGTGCCGGCCGGATCGCTGAGGTCGGAGCAAGGTTCACCCTGGACGCCATGCCCGGCAAGCAGATGGCGATCGACGCGGATCTCTCGTCCGGCCTGATCGACGAGAATGAAGCGCGTCAGCGCCGCAAGGACCTCGAGGGCGAAAGCCAGTTCTACGGCGCCATGGACGGTGCCTCCAAATTCGTCAAGGGCGATGCCATCGCGGGTCTGTTGATCACGTTCATCAACGTGATCGGCGGGATGATCATCGGCATCGGCCAGCAGAGCATGGCCTTTAGCCAGGCCGCCGAGACCTACACGGTTCTGACCATCGGCGACGGTCTGGTCAGCCAGATCCCCGCGCTGATCGTCTCCACCGCGGCCGGCATGCTGGTCTCGAAGACGGGACAGGACGTCAGCACCGACAAGGCGTTGGTCGGACAGCTCGGCGGCTACCCCTATGCCCTGGGCCTGTCGAGCCTTCTGATGATGGTCTTCGCCCTGCTGCCGGGGCTGCCCATGCTGCCCTTCCTGATGCTGTCCCTCGCCTCGGGCGTCGGCGCCTATTTCTCCTATCAGTCTCAAGAGAACAAGCGGATCTCGAAGGTGGAGGCGGAACTGGCCGAGGTGGATACGGGGCCGCCGCCGGAGGAGCCGATCTCGACGGCCTTGCACATCGACCTGGTCCGGCTGGAACTCGGCTACGGCCTGTTGCCGCTGATCAACAGCACCGACGGCCAGCGGCTCACCGATCAGATCAAGGCCCTGCGCCGCCAGCTCGCCAGCGAAGCGGGCTTCATCATGCCCTCGGTGCGGATCCAGGATAATCTTCAACTCCCGCCCAACAGCTATGTGGTCCGGATCAAGGAGGTCGAGTCCGGCCGCGGCGATATCCGCCCCAATATGCTGCTGGTGATGGACCCGAGCGGCGGTCAGGTCGAACTGCCCGGCGAGCAGACGCGGGAGCCGACCTTCGGCCTGCCGGCGACCTGGATCAACAAGGAAGGCCGCGAGGAGGCCCTGTTCCGGGGCTATACCGTGGTCGACCCCCCGACCGTGATCACCACGCATATCACCGAGATCGTGCGCGACAACATGGCGGAGCTGCTGTCCTATTCGGAGACCCAGAAGCTCCTGGACGAATTGGCCCCGCAGCACCAGAAGCTGGTCGCCGACGTCATCCCCAACCAGATCACCATCGGCGGGCTGCAGCGGATTCTGCAGAACCTGTTGGGCGAACGACTCTCGATCCGGGATCTCCCCACCGTCCTCGAAGGTGTGGCCGAGGCCTCGACCTATACCCGCAACGTGACCTTGATGACCGAGCATGTCCGAACCCGGCTCGCCCGGCAGATCTCCGAACAGAACACCAATATGGACGGCTATATCCCGTTGGTGACCCTGTCGCCCCAATGGGAGCAGGCCTTCGCCGAATCAATCGTCGGCGACGGGGAGGACAAACAGCTCGCCATGCCGCCGACCCAGTTGCAGGAATTCATCACCGGCGTGCGCGACACCTTCGACACGATCGGCGCCACGGGCGAAACGCCGGTTCTCTTGACCAGTCCGGGCATCCGGCCCTATGTCCGCTCGATCATTGAGAGATTCAGACCCATGACCATGGTGATGTCGCAGAACGAAATCCATGCGAAGGCGAAACTGAAGACTTTGGGGCAGATTTAGAGTTCAATGACGACTTTGATGGGCCGCACAGGCTGGAAGGGCTCTGATCGATCATGCGTCTGAAGACGTTCACCGCCGCTTCAATGCCGGACGCCATGCGGCTGATCCGCGATCAGCTCGGCGAGGATGCCGTCATCATCTCGACCCAGGAGGACGCGGGCCAGGTGCGGGTGACCGCGGCCGTCGACGCGCCCGACGAATTGGAATGGGAAGACGCCGCCCGGGACGACCAGGGCTGGGACGAACCCGTCGATATCGAGGAGCTGCTGACCCAGCGGCTCGATGAACACGGGGTCCCCGGCCGCATCGCCGAACGGCTGGTGCGAAGCTCGATGTCCATCGACGGCGAAGACCCGGTCCGGGCGCTCGCCGGCGGCATCGACGGCAACTTCGCCTTCCATCCCCTACCGGAGCGCGAACACCCGCGCCCGATCATGTTCGTCGGCACGCCCGGCAGCGGCAAGACGGTGGTGCTGGCCAAGCTGGCGACGAAAGCGGTGATGGCCCGCAAGATCGTCCGGGCGGCGACCACCGACACGGTCAAGGCGGGCGGGGTCCAGCAGCTCGCCAGTCTGATGAAGGTGCTCAAAGCCCCGATGACGGCGGCGAACAAGCCGGAGGATCTGGCGGTCTTCGCTCTCAAGCCGGAAAAGAAGTGCCTGTCCCTCATCGATACCGCCGGCATCAACCCGTTCAAGGACGAGGAATTGTCGATGCTCGACGAGGCGATCCGGGCCAGCGGCGCCGAACCGGTGCTGGTTCTGGCGGCCGGCGGCGACGCCATGGAGGCCGCGGACACGGCCGAGGCGTTCAAGTCCCTGGGCGTCAAACGGATGGTCGTGACCCGTCTCGATCTCGCCCGCCGGCTGGGCTTCATGTTCTCGGCGGCGAAGGCCGGCGAGATGCGGTTCTCCCATGTCTCGACCGCGCCCAGCGTCGCCGAGGGCTTCGTCCAGATCAATCCGATGTCCATGGCACGCCTATTGCTTCCCGATTACGCCGGCGCGGAGGCCGATGCCCGCTCCGCCCAAGCCTTTGCATAGAGGCCTCTCATGAGTACGAAAATGCCCCCCCGTCCGACCTCCAAAGCCGTCTCGGCCCCGATCCGCGTGCCGAAGATGCACAATGTGATCTCCGTCGCCTCCGGCAAGGGCGGCGTCGGCAAGACCTGGTTCTCCATCACCCTGGCGGAGACCCTGGCCAAACGCGGCGCCCGGGTGCTGTTGTTCGACGCCGACCTGGGACTCGCCAATGTCGACGTCCAACTGGGCCTCACCCCGCGCCGCGATCTCGGCGGCGTCCTCCAGGGCCGCCTCGGCCTCGGCCAGGCGGTGACCCCCTATGACGATGGCGGATTCGACATTCTGGCGGGGCGGTCCGGGACCGGAACGCTCGCCCAGATCCCGCCGCCGAAACTGGCCGGTCTCGGCAACGATCTCTCCGGTCTGGCGAAGCAATACGACCATGTGATCCTCGACCTCGGGGCCGGGATCGACCGGGTGGTCCGTCAAATCGCCTGCTGGGCCGGGACGTCGCTGGTGGTGACCACCGCCGACCCGACCTCCCTCACCGACGCCTATGCCTATGTGAAGGTGATGCATCAGGCGGACCCGGAAATCGATATGCGGATCGTGGTCAACCAGGCGGACACCAAGCGCGACGGGGAACGCACGTTCCAGTCCCTGGCGAAGGCCTGTAACAACTTCCTCGGCTTCCAGCCGCAACTGCTCGGTGTCATCCGCCGGGACCGCAAGGTGGCGGATGCGATCCGGGCGCAGACCGGCCTGCTGAGCCGTCATCCCTCCTCCGATGCCGCGACGGACGTGGCCAAGGCGGTGGAGGTCCTGCTGGAGGAGGTGTGAGCACCGTTACGCCCACCGGCGGCGCCCCGGTCGCCGCTCAACCGGCCCAGCCCACGCCGGTTCCGGCTCAGGCCGAGCCGGCGGTCCTGAAACAGCTCGAATCAACGACCAGCCTCAGGGGCCAGATCCTCGGGCACACCGCCGACCGCTCGGCGATCGCCCAGACCGAGGCCGGCCGCCTGCACATCAAGCTGCCCGCCTCCCTGCCGCCCGGCACGCAGGTGAAGATCGAGGTCGTCCAGACCCAACCGGATCTCAAGGTGATCGTCAGCCAGACCGGTCAAAAGGGCGCCCAGGCCCCGTTGCCCCCGGCCGTCGTGGCACCGCAGATCTCGGCCGGCGGCGAAGCCCCGCTGCCCAGGCCCGGCACGATCCTTCAAGCGGTTCTGACAACCGGCGGCCAGACGGCGGCGGCCCAACAGGCCCCGCTTCAGGCGCCGACCGGGGCTGGGCAGCCCGTCGCAGCCGGCCCGCAAGCCGCAGCACCTCGGACCGGCCAACCAGCGGCTCCCACGCAGCCTCAAACGGTGCCGACGGCCACCGGACAACCGGCAGCAGGACAAACCGCCCCCCAACAACCGCCTCCCCAGCAAGTGGCTCCCCAGCAAGCGGCTCCCCAGCAAGCGGCCCAGACCCCACCGCGCGCCGCGGGAATCACTGTTCCCACCGCCAGTCCTTTGCCCGCACAACCGGCAATCGCTCGACCGGCAACCGGCCAAACCGCGCCCCCGCCCTCGGCGCAATCGGCTCCCCAGGCTGCTTCCCAGCAAACGCCCGCATCGCAAGCCCCGGCCCCGCAGGCCAGACTGGCCCCCCAGGCTCTCCCGGGACAGGGTGGCGGGGTGCAGGGGCAACCGTCTCAAGCCCAGGCTCCGCAGGCTTCGAACGCCCCGGCCCAAGTGACCGGCCAGGCGGCAGGGCAGACGCCCCAAGCGACCGCCGCCCCGCAAAGACCGGCCCAGGCAGCTTTGACCGGCTCGGGCCTACAGGGGTTACAAGGGTTGGGCCAACGGGTCGAGGTGGCGGTCCGGGTCGTTCAAACCGCCCCCACTGGGACATCTCCCACCTCGTCACCCGGAAACAACGCGGCCCAGCCCGCCCCGGGCAGCGGTGGCGCGATCCAGGCCCAGGTCACCGGTCACACGGCCGGCGGGCAGAGCATTCTCACCACCCCGGCGGGGACCTTGACGCTTCAGGGAACGGGCCGGCTGCCGCTCGGGTCGACCCTGACGCTGGAGCCGGTGAGCAAGGCGGACCGCGCGGGCGGCACGGCCGCGGGGAAGGCAACGCCCACGCTGCAATCGGCCAATCCGGCCCGCGCGCTGCCTTCGCTGGAGCAGGCGATGCAGGCCCTCGCCGCCGCCGATCCGGCCGCTGCACAGAACGTGGTGCAGAACGCGATCGCCCGCCCCGGCCCGCAACTCACCGGAGCGATGCTGTTCTTCATGACCGCGCTGAGGGGCGGCGATGCGCGGCAGTGGCTGGGCGAGACCGCGAACCGCTTGCTTGAACGCTCGCCCGTCGGCAAGGCGGCGCTCGATCAGCTCGGGGACGACTTCTCGAATCTGACCCGCGTCGGTCGGGACCAGAACGGAGTCGATTGGCGCGCCTTCTACATCCCGCTCTATGACGGCGAGCAATACGATCAGCTCCGCCTCTACCTTCGCCAGCCGGCGGACGGGGAAAACGAGAACGGCGAAAGCCGTGGCGGCGCCCGCTTCCTGATGGACGTCACCCTGACCAAGCTGGGACCGCTGCAATTGGACGGTCTGGTCCGCGACAAGCGGGTCGACCTGATGCTTCGCACCGCCCGACCGCTGCCGGAACCGACACGGGCCGGCATCCTGGAGCTTTATGCGGAGACCATGGAGCGCACCGGCTATCAGGGCAAGGTCAGCTTCCAGCATCTGCCGGAACTGCCGCCCCTGCCTTTCCCGGACGATGAGGGACCCGGCTACCGCAAGGGGCAGGAGCGCCGCGACGCCTAACGCCGAAACGCCCGCATGTGGAAGGCGGCCATCTCGGCGCCCCAATAGGAGCCACGGCCTACCGGACAGGCGCGGCGGGCACGGCAGCCCTCCTCCATGCAGTCGGTGCCCGCGTCGGTGCGCAGGTGCTCCCTGCAATCCTCGACCCGGTAGCCCTCCGGCCGGAAGGCCGAGACAGGACAGGTCGTAAGGCAGGGTTTCTCCACGCAGGTCTCGCAGGGCGAGGGACGGTCGTCCTTTTCCGGTAGGTCCACCTCGCGGCGAAACAGGAAAGCCGCGCGATAGGCGTGCCAGAGCCCATGATCGGGATGGATCAACATCCCGACCGGAGACGGATGGACCGCCTCCGCCCGCTGGGCCCAGCGGATGAAGGGGTAATAGGGCGGTCCCTCGAAGGGATAGAGCACCTCGGCCTCGAACGCCTCCGCCAACGGGGTCAGCACCTCCCCTGTCCAACGGTCGAGCGGGTCAGGGCCGTCCAAACGCCTCAGCCGAAAGATCTCGCCCATGGCCGGGCCGGCATTGCCGATCAGCAGCACGGCGCGCACATCGGCGTCGAGCCCTTCCGCCGCGGCCCCGGCCGCATCGAGCGTGAAGCCGCCGCGCAGAATCATCCCGTAGGAAGCGAGCGCCGTTTCGAGGGCCTGTTTCACGATCGGCCTTCTCCCGATGTCGGGTCGACGGCTTGCTTCCGGCGAAAGCCGTTGAGACCCATCTCGTTCAATTCCTCCTCCTCGATCCGGGCCCGCTCCTTCGCCTGCTCCGCGCGGATCCGGTCCAAGGCCAGTTCGTATTTCTTCACTTCCTCAAAGGCTTCCTGCACATCGTCGCGGGCGATCTCGACTTCGCGGTTCTTCACCAGGATATCGGCATCCAGCTTGTCGCGCCGGGTGATGATCGCGTTGGCATAGAGGCCATAGGTGATCCCGATCGACGGATCGTCGCGGGCGGCCGCCTGCTCGGCCGCCAACTCCTCGTCGATGGCTTTGCGTTTCCGCTCCAGGAGGGCGAGTTCCTCGAAATGGGCAGCCAGAACCTTCCGCTTATCGTCCAGGGCATACTTCGAGACCTTGATCAGGGTCTCGATGGTCTTGGTCGCCATGCCTCACCCCTCGCCCGGAATAATCACTGGGGTCCGGGGGCGGACAGAATGTCGGCCAGGCGCTGATAGCCTTCCCCCAGGCTGGACAGGTCGTTCATGTCCTGATTAAGGAATTCCTCCAGCCGGTCGTTGTAATGGATCGCCTCGTCGACGGTTGGATCGCTGCCCCGGCGATAGGCGCCGAGACGAATCATCTCCGCCATATCGTCATAGGTCGACATCAACCGGCGGGCCCGGCGGATAAGCTGGTTCTCGTCAGCCGTGTTGCAATCGGGCAAGGATCGGCTGACCGAGCGGAGAATGTTGATCGCGGGATAGCGTCCCCGCTCGGCGATCTGGCGCTCGAGAACGATATGGCCGTCGAGGATACCGCGCACCGCGTCGGCGATCGGTTCGTTGTGATCGTCCCCCTCGACCAGCACGGTGAACAGACCGGTGATCGTTCCCTTGCCGACCCCCGGCCCGGCCCGTTCCAGAAGCTTCGGCAACTCGGCGAAAACGGTGGGGGTATAGCCCTTGGCCGCCGGCGGCTCGCCACTCGACAGGCCGATCTCGCGTTGGGCCATGGCGAAACGGGTGATCGAATCGATCAGGCACAGGACGTCCTTTTCCTCCTGATCCCTGAAATACTCGGAGATCGCCAGCGTCATCTGGGCGGCCTGGCGGCGCATCAGCGGGCTCTCGTCCGAGGTCGCCACGACGACGATGGAGCGCTTCAGCCCCTCCTCGCCCAGGTCGTCGTCGATAAACTCGCGGACCTCCCGTCCCCGTTCGCCGACCAGCCCGATCACGTTGACGTCGGCGGTGGTGAAACGGGCCAGCATCGACAGCATGACCGACTTGCCGACGCCGGAGCCGGCGAAGATGCCCATCCGCTGACCGAGGCAACAGGACAGGAAGGTATTGATCGCCCGGACCCCGAGATCGAGCTTCTCGCCGATCGGCTGGCGGGCATGGGCCGGCGGCGGCTGATCCCGGAGCTTGACCGGCACCCGGCCCGAGACCAGCGGTCCCTTACCGTCGACCGGCTCCCCCATGGCGTTGATCACGCGGCCGAGCCAGGAAACATCGGGATAGATCATCGGTGCCGCGTTCTCGATCTCCGCCCGCACCCCGACGCCGATACCGTCGAGCGGCCCGAACGGCATGAGCTGCGCCCGGTCGTCGCGGAACCCGACCACCTCGCAGGCCACCTTGCTGCCGTCGCGGGACCGCAGCCACACCCGGTCGCCAATGGTCAAGGCCGCCTGGGCGCCGCCGACCTCCACCAGCATGCCCATGATCGCGGTGACCCGGCCATACATGCGGAATTGCGGAATCTTATCGATTTGGGAGGCCAGGCTGTGCAGCGGGCTTGCCATGGAGTTTTCCACAAACTGTGTTTCAAGCCCGGCAAGTTACCATATTTTGGGTGCCTGAACCATTTTTTGCCCCGGGCATTTATTCCCATCCCGTTTACGAAATATAAAGAAACTACAGTTAACCATTATCGCGTAGGTTATGCCTTGCATATGGGGAAGACCTCGACGGCCCGCCGGGTTCTCGAGGCAGGCTGACGGGGAAGAGAGATGCGCGTACTGCTCGTTGAAGATGATCGGAGCACCCAGGAAAGCATCAAGCTGATGCTCAAAGAGGCCGGCTATGTGACCGATGTCACCGAATTCGGGGAAGACGGTCTCGAGATCGGCAAACTCTACGACTACGATATCATCCTGCTGGACCTGATGCTTCCCGACATGGACGGGTATGAAGTCCTTCGCCGCCTGCGCGACGGCCGGGTGCAGACGCCCATCTTGATCCTTTCCGGCCTCTCCGGCATGGACGACAAGATCAAGGGCCTGGGCATCGGCGCCGACGACTATATCACCAAGCCTTTCGACCGCCGCGAACTGATCGCCCGGATCAACGCCATCGTGCGCCGCTCCCGCGGGCATTCGGACTCGATCATCAAAACCGG
This sequence comes from Alphaproteobacteria bacterium, assembly GCA_024743275.1. GTDB lineage: Bacteria > Pseudomonadota > Alphaproteobacteria > JANSWW01 > JANSWW01 > JANSWW01. The sequence continues at coordinate 124,908 of JANSWW010000011.1, read as the reverse complement.
CGACCTCATGGTCAATCTGGACACGCGCCAGGTCGAGATCGGCGGCAAGCCGGTCCATCTCACGACCAAGGAATACGGCATTCTCGAGCTACTCGCCCTGCGCAAAGGCACGACGCTGACCAAGGAGATGTTCCTCAATCATCTCTATGGCGGCATCGACGAGCCGGAACTGAAGATCATCGACGTCTTCGTCTGCAAACTGCGCAAGAAGATCGCCGGCCCGAAGAAGCAGAACTTCATCGAGACGGTGTGGGGCCGCGGCTATGTGCTGCGCGATCCCGAGGCCGGTCAGAAGGAAGAGAAGACGTCGAAGCGGACGAAAGCGGCCGCTACCGCCTGATTTTCACGGTCCGTCCGCTCAATTCCTCGCCCGTATCTCTTCAAAACGGTCCCGCATGCCCGCCTGCGTGAGCAACGGCATGCCCGCGACGGAGCCGCCGCTTACCCGGCCTTCCGCGTCCCGATCGATGTGGATCTCCTCACCGAATTGGCCAAAGCCGACATCCTTGGTGACCCGGAACCGGTCCTCGGCGATCGGCTCGGCGACCGTCGCCGGCTCGAACGGCGTACTCTGGTGCGGATCCGTAACATAGAGCCTTTCGCCCAAGGGCACGAAGTCGACCGGGCCGTTCGGCCGGAACAGACGGCAGGCCACGCTGTTGAACGACCCGTCCGCCGACCATTCCCGCTCGAACCGGCCGAGAATTTGGAGCACCCCCGTCATCAGCATATCCGGAGAGGCCACATAGCTGTTGGTCAGGATCGAGATCACCGTCGTGCTTTCGGGATCGAACAGCGTCACGCTGAGCTGCCCTGGAAAGCTGCCGGAATGGCCGAGCCAATGCCGGCCCTCATAGGGGCGCTGAATAAATCCGAAGGCATAGGAGCGTTCCATCAAGTCGTCCGGCACCGGGGCCTGCACCGCGAACAGGGCGGCAACGGTTTCCCTCGACAGCAACCGCTCGCCGCCGTCGATCAAGGCCGTATAGACATCGGTGAGCGCCCTGGCGGTGCTGAAGAAGCCGGTCGCTGGCGACAATGCGCCCGTGTCGATGGCCGGCGTCACCGAGGCCGGTGGCTGGTCCGCGAAGGGCTGCACATGACCGTGCACATAGGGACCCTTGGCCGGATCGTATTCGGGACCGATGTCGTCCCGCCCAAGAGGGGTCAACACCTCATCCTGGACGAAGGCGTTGTAGGGCTTGCCGGTCACCGCCTCGATCGCCTGCCCCACCAGCCCGTATGCGAAATTCGAGTATTTGAGGCGTGAGTTCGGCGGAATGACAGATCCGGCCGCCGCGAAATGGCCCATCAGTTCATCGCGCCGCGGAAAGTCCCGGTAGAGCAGCCAGAAATCCGGCTTGACACCGTCTCGAATCGAGCCGGAAACATGGGAAAGGCACTGCCCGACCGTGATCCCGGCCACCTCCGGATGGGGGTTCGCGGCCACCTGCGGCAGGAGATCGGCGAGCTTGGTGTCGAGGCTGAGCCGCCCCTGGTCCATCAACCGACCCACCGCCATGGCGGCGAAAGTCTTGGAATGGGAGGCAATTCGAAAGAGGTGATCCCCGGTCAGCGTCTCGCCGCCGGCGCGCGCCGTGCCATACTGCCTGTCGAAAAGGGGTTCGCCGGGCCGGGAAATCGCCACCGACAAACCCGGCAGCCCCGAAAACAGACGATGCTGTTCCGCGAGCCATTGATCCACATAGGCGAGGCCCGCCGGAAACCAGCCGTGCTGTTTCATCACCACCCTCTTATGTTGAACATCCCCTTACGCCAACTGATAAACACCGCGTAGGGAAGGAACCGGTTTGAAATCCTTGCTGAGCCCCAAGACCGTTTCGGCGCCGCCGAGGAACAGCACCCCGTCCGGCGCCAGCCGCTTGGCGATGCCGGCCAGGATCTTGCTCTTGGTCGGCTGATCGAAATAGATCAGCACATTGCGGCACATGACAATGTCGAACGTCCCGAGGGGTGCCATGTCATGCAGCAGATTGAATTCCTTGAACCGAATATGCGACTGTAACCCCTTGTCGATGATCCACTTGTCACCGTTCTGCTTGAAGTATTTCACCAGCATGGTGATCGGCAGCCCGCGCTGAACCTCGAACTGCGTATAGGTTCCGGCCTGTGCCTTCTTGAGCATTTCCCGCGAGATATCCGAGGCCAGGATATCGAAGGTCCAGCCCTGGATCGACCGCTCCTCCCGCGCCATCATGGCGAGAGAATAGGGCTCCTGACCGCTGGAACAGGCCGCCGACCAGATCTTGATTGTCTTGGCGCCGCCACGGCTCTTCGAGAGTTTAGGGAAAATCTCGTCCTTGATGATCTGAAAAGGCTTTTGATCGCGGAAGAACAGACTTTCGTTGGTCGTCATCGCGTCGACCACGTCGTCGGCCAGCGCCTTGTTGCGCCCCGCCTTCACCGCGTTGACCAGATCCTCCATACCCTTGAGGCCATGCTTCCGGGCAACCGGGGGCAACCGGCTTTCCAAAAGATAGGTCTTGTCCGGGGTCAGGACGATCCCGGATTGGGTTTTCACCAGATTGGCGAGCAGGGTGAATTGATCGGGTCTCATGCGGCGGACCTCAAAACCATCTGGCGCATCATAGGACCGATCTCGTCGATCGGCAGGATATGGTTGGCGAGCCCGGCCTGGGCGACGGCGCCCGGCATGCCCCATACCACGCTGGTGGGCTGATCCTGCGCAATGACCACGCCCCCCGCTTCCACGACCTTCTCACAGCCGCCTTTTCCGTCCTGCCCCATCCCGGTCAGAATGATGGTCAGAACCTTTCGGCCATAGGCGGCCACGACGCTCCGCAGCATCGGGTCGACGGCCGGGCGGCAGAAGTTCTCCGGCGGGTCCTGCGTCACCTCCAGCACTTTGGCGCCCCCCTTGACGCTCACCATCATGTGGTGGTCGCCGGGTGCCAGATAGATATGCCCGGGTCGGATCGGGTCGCCGTCCTTGCCCTCCACGCAAGACCAGCCGCTGACCCGCGAGAGATGCTCGGCCAGGATGGTGGTGAAGGTCGGCGGCATGTGCTGGGTGATGAGAATGGGACGATTGAGTGCTGGCAGTTTGTCCAGCACCTTGAAAAGGGCCTGGGGGCCGCCCGTGGAGCTGCCGATCGCGATCACATCCGGCGCGGTGAAACCGCCCGGCATCGGCCGCGTCTGGATCGGACCGGACGCCTGACGGGTCAGAACGCCGCTGCGGCCGACCGGTGCCTCCGCCGGGGCGTTCCCGGTACCGCGCGTCAGACCGGCGGCCTCACGAATGGCAGGACGGGCCGAGGCCCCGGGGCGCGTCGGCGCCGGTGTCTCTTCCGGCTGGCGGCGGTCGGCGGAGAAACGGCGCTGCGAGGCCTCGGTCCCCTTCGGCGGGCCGACCCGGCGCCGGCGTTCGAGCCCGAGGGCGCGGACCTTGTCGAGAAGCTCCGCCCGAAACTCCGCGGCGGTGATGATCTGGGTCGCGCTGGTCGGCTTGGAGACGTAGTCCTTCGCCCCGGCCGACAACGCCTTCATGCTGATGGAGGCATTCTTCAGGGTGAGCGTCGACGCCATGATGATCTGAAGCGTCGGGTCGACCTCGAGCATTTTGGGCAGGGCGGTGAGCCCGTCCATGCGCGGCATCTCGATATCGAGAATGGCCACTTCCGGCTGGTACTGCTTGACGGCGTCGATCGCCTTGAGTCCGTCGCCGACCGAGGCGACCAGTTCCAGATCCGGCACATCCTTGATGGAGCGGGCGTAGATTCCGCGAATCACCGCCGAGTCGTCGACCACGAGGATTCGGATCGGTGGCGCCCCAGGTTTTCCGGTCCCTTGTCCGGATGGAGATCCGCCCGGTCGGCGGTCGAGCGACATCACAACAGGCCCACCTGCTGGAATTTCGTCTCGATGATGTCGCTGTCGAAGGGCTTCATGATGTATTCGTTCGCGCCGGCCATCAACGCCTCGGAGATTTTCGAGAGCTCGTTCTCCGTGGTGCAGAATACAACAATCGGCTCGCCGCCGTTCGGCAATTCCCGAAGCTCGACGAGAAAATCGATCCCATTCATCACCGGCATGTTCCAATCGAGCAGAACCGCCTCGGGCATCGACTTCTTGCAAAAGTCCAGGGCCTGTTGACCGTCTTCCGCCTCTTCCGTCTTGAAGCCGAGGGATGTGACGATTTTCTTGGCGACCATGCGGACAACCCGAGAGTCATCAACAATCAAACAGGTCTTCATGCCAAACGGTCCTTTCTCAGTGCCCGATCCGGTGGCCCTCAAGATGTACCAGACAGTGACTTAAAGAAACCGGCAAGCGTCAGTAAGGACCTATTTTTATCAAGATTGGTCTCCGACGCTGGCCGGCCAGCCTTTGAATATCCAGGGCCTTTTACGAATCGAAGGTCAGGAGCCGTGTGGTGTCCAAGACGACCATCAACCGGTTGTCGAGCCGGAAGATGCCGGCCGAAACCTCGCGCCAGAGCGGATCCAGCGTAGACGGGTTCTTTTCGAGCTTCGCATCGCTCAGCGACAGGACCTCGCCGACCGAATCGACGATCAGGCTGTAGGGCTCGCCGTCGACCTCGACCACGACGCTCATGCTGTTCTTCCCGTCGTCCCGGGGCGGCAGGCGCAATCGGCGCCGGACGTCGATCGCGGTCACGATACGCCCCCGGAGGTTGAGGGACCCGGCCACTTCCTGCGGCGCCAGCGGAATCCGCGTGATCTTCTGGTTGGCCAGAATATCGTGCACCTGCAGGACGGGAATTCCGAACATCTGATTGCGGATGAACACCGTCACATATTGCTGGGTATCCAGCGCCACCATTTCCCGGCTGGCGTTGTCGACAACAAGATCGTTTGCCATAGGCTTTCTCCTTATCCGCCGGCCAGGTTAGGCGTCTTGCGAAAGAACGTTGTTGAGCGTGTCGATCAGCGCGTCACGGTCCGACTTGGCCACATAGTCCTCGAAACCGACTTCCCGGCCCCGGTCCAGATCCTCCGGGTCCGTGTGGGAGGACAGCGCGATGATCGGCACATCGGCCCAAGCGCTGCCGCGGACCTGGGACGCGAATTCGAAGCCGTCGATGTTCGGCATCTCGATATCGCTGACGATCGCGTCGAAGGTCTTGCCCTCCTCGCACAGTTTCATCGCCGCTTCCGGCCCCTCGGCCGTCGTGACCATGAACCCGGCGACCGACAGGACAGGGGTCAGCAGGTTGCGGAAGAACGCGCTGTCGTCGACCAGCAGGACATGGCGGGCCCGACCGGCGGTCGGGTTCGAATAGGGCTGGGACTTTTGGAACCAGTCGGCGAAGGCCTGTTGCAGGAAATAGCCCGCATCGATCACCTCGGTCGCCTGACCGGAGATGATCGCGGTGCCCATATAGCCCGGCGTGTCGGCGGACAGGTTGATGTTGATCCGGTCCTCGACGATGTCGACGATCTCGTCGACCATCAGGCCCATCGCCCGATCGCCGTCGGCAAAGACCAGGACCGGCTGATGCCCTTCCTCGGCCGGCATGAAGCCCGGCGCGATCGGCACCAGCGGCATCAACTTGCCGCGATACTGCACCACGGGTTGACCGTCGGAGAACTCGATCTTCTCGGCCTCCAGTTCTTCGAGACGGGCCACCAGGGCCAGCGGAACCGCGCGCGGCTGCTTGCTGCCACCGGCCCGGAACAGCAGCAACGAGGTGACATCGCTCGCATCCATGGCCCGATCCCGTTGAACCTGCCGCTGGTCGGCATCGTCGGTGATGGTGATCTCGCCCGTGGCGGCTGCGATGCCGTTCGGGTCCAGGATCATGATCACGCTGCCGTCGCCCAGGATGGTGTTCCCGCTGAACAGCGAGATATGCCGCAGGATCGGAGCGACCGGCTTGACCACGATCTCCTCCGTGTCGAACACCCGGTCGACGATGATCCCGAAGGTGTAGGTGCCGACCTGGGAGACGACGATGAAGGTCTCGCGGCTCGCGGCGCCCTCTTCCTGGGTCTCGTCGGTGCCGAGATCGAGGATCCGGCGCAGGCTGACCAGCGGCAGCAGCCGGTCGCGCAGGCGCAGGACCGGGGTGCCGTTGATCTCTTCGATCTGGTGTTCCGAGTTCTCGGCGGCGCGCACCAGTTCGACCACGCTGATCTGCGGAATGGCGAAGCGTTCGCCGCCCGCCTCGACCACCAGGGCCGAGACGATGGCGAGCGTCAGCGGGATCTTGATGGTGAAGCGGGAACCTTTGCCTTCGACGCTATTGAGCTCGATGGTTCCGCCGATCTTTTCGATATTGGTCCGCACCACGTCCATGCCGACGCCGCGGCCGGAGACGGCCGTCACCTGGGCCGCGGTGGAGAAGCCAGCCTTGAAGATGAACTGCTGGATCTGCTGATCCGACATGTTCTCGACATCCGCCTCGGTCGCGAGACCGTTTTGGATCGCCTTGGCCTTGATCTTATCGAGGTTGAGGCCTTTGCCGTCGTCGGAGATCTCGATGATGATGTGACCGCCCTCGTGAAAGGCGTTCAGGGTGATCGTGCCGGTCTCCGACTTGCCGACCATCTTGCGGTCTTCCGGCGCTTCGATGCCGTGGTCACCCGAATTGCGGACCATGTGGGTCAGCGGGTCCTTGATCAGTTCAAGGACCTGGCGGTCGAGTTCGGTCTCGGCGCCGATCATCTGCAGGTCGATCTTCTTGTTCAGTTCGATCGACAGGTCGCGAATGATCCGCGGCAGTTTGGCCCAGGCATTGCCGATCGGCTGCATCCGGGTCTTCATGACCCCTTCCTGCAGTTCCGAGGTCACGTGGGAGAGGCGCTGCAGCGGCACCTGGAATTCGCTGTCTTTGTAGTTGCGGACGATCTGGAGAAGCTGGTTCCGCGTCAGCACCAGTTCCGAGACCATCGTCATCAGATTTTCCAGTAGGTCGACGCTGACCCGGATGGTCTGGTTGGAGACCTGGCTTTCCTTGGGAGCGTTCTCACCAGCCGCCCCGGCCGCCGGCTTCGGTTCCGTGGTCTTCGCCGGGACGATGTCGCTGCTCGCCGCGATGGGATGCTCGTCTTCTTGCTCGGGATGCTCCGCTTCGCCGCTCTCATCCACCGGGGGCTCCGGCTCGGCCGCGGTCTCCTGGAAGACGCGCTCAAGCTCGTCAAGCGAGACCTCACCCGGCATCAGGGGACGGCCGAGATCCGGGTGGACGTCCTCATCGACCTCTTCCACCGCTTCTTCTTCCGCGGTTTCTTCAACGGGGGCTTCCGCAGCCGCACCGGCACCGCCCTGCATGTCGGCGAGTTTGCCCTCGGCCGCCATGTTCAACTGGTCGATCAGGTCCTGATCGTCACCCTCCGGCTCCGCTTCGGTCTCTTCGAGCACCGACAAGATCTCCTTGATGCGGTCGAGAGAGGCGAAGATGAGACTGACCGCTGTCGGGGTCACTTCCAATTCGCCGTCGCGGAACTTGCCGAGCACGTTCTCGCCGGCGTGGGCGACCGCCTCCAAGCGGGGCAGGCCGAGGAAGCCGCAGGTCCCTTTGATGGTGTGGACCAGCCGGAAGATGTTCGACAGCAGATCCCGGTCGTTTGGGTTTTGCTCGAGCCGGACGATTTCGACATCCAGTGTCGCCAGGTTCTCGGACGTCTCGGTCAGAAACTCGCTCAGCAGATCATCCATATGCTCTCTCCCAAATCCCCTCTGGCATTGATCTCCGGACCCGGTCGTCCGGCTCTAGAGGTAGCGTCACCAGCCAAACTATAAAGATGAGCCCTAAAAAAAGGTTAATGACTTTAAGAATTCTTTCCGTGGCGCTCGATAACATTCGATCAGGAGGCGGCCAAGGTAATCGAAAGGATGTCTTCGTCGCCCTCCAGCGCCAACGCGATACCGGCGCCCTCGGCCAGAAGCCGCAGGGCGCAAACCGCCGCCGAACGCGGGCTCGCGGTCGGCCCGGAGTGATTCCCACTTGCGGCGAACTGCCCGCCGGAGAACCCTTCCACCGTCAGCTTACCCTGCGCGGGGGTCGCCCTGACGGTGACGGACTCTTTATCGAAGACGACGGCGATCGTTCCGCCACGGGGCATCGCGTCGTTGGCGACGAAAACCGACCCCAGGACGGCGCGGAACAACCCGACCGGTTCGTCCTGGGCGCTGGCGTGCGGGTCCTCCACCGTGAGGGTGGCGCGCCCCTCCGCCAACAGGCCCTGGGCGACCGATCTCAATTGGTCCATCGCGATACCTGAGCGCCCGCCGGCCTGGCCGAAGGCGAGACGGAAAAACTGCAGCCGCGCGATCGCCGACCCGATGCTGCCCTCCACCATTTGGAGGGCCTCGTCGCCGGGCTCCGCCCCCATTTCGGAGATCAGCTCGAGCCCATTGGCGACCGCACTCGCGGGACCGGCCAAGTCGTGACAAAGGCGCGAAACCAGCGCTTCCATGATTTCAGTCGACATCGCTGCGAACTCCCGTATTCCGCCATCTCCGGAAAAATGGTTGGCGGGGCATTAACCAACGGCATTAGCCTTCTACAAAGATCTTAATTTTATGATAAGATTCCGACTGAGGCCGCAACACGGGCGGAGAAGACATGCTCGGAAAACAAGCGATCGCCGGACTGACTCCCGGCACCCTCGTGACCCACCCTGACCGTCCGGACTGGGGCATCGGCCAAGTCCAGTCCTCCGTCGGTCATCGTGTTACCGTGAACTTCGAAAATGCCGGCAAATGTCTGATCAACGCAGACGTTGTCGACTTGGCTCCATTCGAGGACCGGCGTTAAACCCACGCCGTCCCGATACCCGCGCTCCATCGACCGCACCGGTGGCGGACGGCGTGCGCCTTACACGCAGCCCCCTTCGTCCACGAATGGACGCGGTTGAGTGATATGCGCCTCCTTTCCGCACGAAACGTGACCACCGCCCGGACCGGGCACCAACCCGTCCCCGTGCCGCGATCCCGCAAGGAGTTGTCGACGAAAAGACAGAACAAGTCTCAAACAGCCTTAGGGTGTCCGGCAAGCAACCGCCTTCGGGCGCTTTTGTGCTAGGCTAGGGTGTCCTGGGGAGGACTTGAGATGCCAGATACGTTATCACGCCCCGCCTCTCTCGGCGGACCGAACGGGTCCGGCGGACACCGGCGCGATGGCCGGGACGGTGAGGAAGGCCGCAAGCGGGCGCGGAATTTCACCAAGGGCCGACAAGTCAGCCCGGCGGCCCTTGCGCAGATTCGCGGGATCCTCGGAGACGCCCCGCGCCGCCGCGACTTGCTGATCGAGTATCTCCACAACCTCCAGGACCGATTCGGTCATCTCAGCGCCGACCACCTCGCCGCCCTCGCCCAGGACATGCGGCTGCCGATGGCGGAGGTTTACGAGGTTGCCACCTTCTACGCCCATTTCGATGTGGTGAAGGAAGGGGAGAGGCCGCCGGCCGCCACGACCATCCGGGTTTGCGAAAGCCTGTCCTGCCAGCTTGCCGGGGCCGAAGCGTTGCATCGCGCGCTTGCGGAGAACGCCGATGCCGACGTCCGGGTCGTCAAGGCGCCCTGCATGGGGGCCTGCGATCAGGCGCCCGCCGTGGCCGTGGGCCATCACCAGGTCTTCCAGGCGACCGCGGAAAGCGTTCTGGCCGACGTCGCCCGCAAGGTCTCGGGCGAGAGCCACCCCCTGCCCGCCTATCAGGATCTCGACGGATACCGGGCCGAGGGGGGCTACACGGTTCTCCAGGAGGTGCTTTCCGGCGAGCGGACTTCCGACGGCGTGCTCGACGACATCGATCTGGCCGGCTTGCGCGGCCTCGGCGGCGCGGGTTTCCCGACCGGGCGAAAATGGCGCATCGTCCGCGACCAGCACGGCGAAAAGATCATGGCGATCAATGCCGACGAGGGCGAAGTCGGGACCTTCAAGGACCGGCGTTTCCTAGAAGACACCCCCCACAAGATGCTCGAAGGCATCCTGATCGGTGCCCATGTGGTCGGGGCCAAGGACGCCTATATCTATCTGCGCGACGAATATCCGGAAGCCCATACGATCCTGACCCGGGAGCTCGCGAAGCTCTCTGGCACGGGCCTCGCCGACCACTGCGCGATTCACCTGCGGCGCGGTGCCGGGGCGTATATCTGCGGCGAGGAGTCGGCGATGATCGAATCGCTGGAGGGCAAGCGCGGCCTACCCCGGCATCGCCCACCCTATGTCGCCCAGATCGGGCTGTTCGGCCGACCGACCCTGGTCAACAATGTCGAAACGCTGAGCTGGATCCCCACCATTCTCGCCAAGGGTGGCCACTGGTTCGCCGATCAGGGGCGGCGCGGCAAGAAGGGCCTGCGGTCCTTCTCCGTCTCCGGCCGGGTCAAGAATCCCGGTGTGAAGCTCACCCCCGCCGGCATCACCGTCCGCGAACTGATCGACGAGTTCTGTGGCGGTATGGCCGACGGCCACAGCTTCAAGGGGTATCTGCCGGGCGGCGCGTCGGGCGGCATTCTGCCGGCCCATATGGACGACCTGATTCTGGATTTCGGCGAGTTGGAGCATCTCGGCTCCTTCGTCGGGTCGCACGCCGTGGTGATTCTGTCGGACCAGGATTCGATCAGGGACGCCGCGCTCAACCTGATGCGCTTCTTCGAGGACGAGAGCTGCGGCCAGTGCACCCCCTGCCGGGTCGGCACGGAAAAGGCCGTGAAGCTGATGCGCGAGCGTGACTGGGACACCGAGCTTTTGCAGGAACTCGCCCAGGTGATGCGGGACGCCTCGATCTGCGGCCTCGGCCAGGCGGCACCCAATCCGCTGCTATCCTGTATCAAATGGTTTCCTGAAGAGTTCGAGAAATAAGGACGAAGCGAGAGACATGAACAAGCACGTCAACGAGCCGATCCTCTTCGAACTCGACGGCCGCGAGGTCGAGGCGCTGCCCGGCGAGACGATCTGGCAGGTCGCCCAGCGCGAAGGCACCACCATCCCCCATCTCTGCTGGAAGCCGAGCCACGGCTACCGGGAAGACGGCAACTGCCGTGCCTGCATGGTCGAGGTCGAGGGCGAGCGGGTGCTCGCCGCCTCCTGCCAGCGCAAGGCGACCGCCGGCCTCAAGGTCAAGACCGCCAGCGACCGCGCCAATAAGGCCCGAGAGATGGTCTTCGAACTGCTGGTCACGGACCAGCCGAAGGACGAGGCGGCGCACAACCCCTCCTCGACCTTCTGGTCCTTCGCTGAGGAAATGGACGTCACCTCGTCGCGCTTCCCGACGCGGGCGACCCCGGAAGCGGACCGCAGCCACCCGGCGATCGCCGTCAACCTCGACGCCTGCATCCAGTGCAATCTCTGTGTCCGGGCCTGCCGCGAGGTCCAGGTCAACGATGTGATCGGCATGGCCTATCGCGGCCACGAGGCGCAGATCGTGTTCGACATGGACGACGCCATGGGTCTGAGCACCTGTGTCGGCTGCGGCGAATGCGTCCAGGCCTGCCCGACCGGTGCGCTGATGCCGTCGAGCATGGTGGACGAGGAGAACCGTTATCTCGGCGATCCCGAGCGCGAGGTGAAATCGGTCTGCCCCTATTGCGGTGTCGGCTGTCAGCTCACCTTCAAGGTCAAGGACAACAAGATCGCGGCCGTCGACGGGGTTGACGGGCCGGCCAACCACAACAAGCTCTGCGTCAAGGGCCGGTACGGCTTCGACTACATCCACAACGATGGCCGTCTGACCGTGCCGCTGATCCGGCGGGAGGACGCGCCGAAGGAACACGCCCTGGACGGCTCCCCGGCCGACCGTTTCAAGCAGTTCCGGCCGGCGACCTGGGAAGAGGCGCTGGCCAAGGCCGCCGAGGGGCTGGTCAAGGTCCGCGACACCAAGGGCGGGGCCGCCATGGCGGGCTTCGGCTCGGCCAAAGGCACAAATGAGGAGGCCTATCTCTTCCAGAAGCTGGTCCGGACCGGCTTCGGCACCAACAATGTCGACCACTGCACCCGGTTGTGCCACGCCTCCTCCGTCGCGGCCTTGATGGAAACCATCGGCTCCGGCGCGGTCACCGCCCCGTTCTATGCGTGCCAGGATTCCGAGGTCATCGTCGTTATCGGCGCCAACCCGACCGTCAACCATCCGGTGGCCGCGACCTTCATCAAGCAGGCGGCGAAGAACGGCGCCCATCTCGTGGTCATGGATCCGCGTGGCCAGGCCCTCGCCCGCTATGCTGACGAGATGGTCCGCTTCCGCCCCGGCGCCGACGTCGCGCTCTTGAACGCCATGATGAATGTGATCATCGAGGAAGGCCTGACCGATCCCGACTACATCGCCGGCCATACCGAAGGCTTCGAGACGCTGAAGGAGCGGGTCTCCGTTTTCACGCCGGAAGCGATGACCCATGTCTGCGGCATCTCGCCGGAACAGATCCGTCGGGTCGCCCGGATGTACGCCACCTCCAAGGCGAGCCTGATCTTCTGGGGGATGGGGGTGTCCCAGCACACCCACGGGACCGACAACGCCCGCTGCCTGATCTCGCTGGCGCTGATGACCGGCAATGTCGGCAAGCCCGGAGCCGGTCTCCATCCGCTCCGGGGACAGAACAATGTCCAGGGCGCGTCCGACGCCGGTCTCATCCCGATGGTCTTCCCGGACTACAAGTCGGTCGAGAACGAGGACATCCGGTCCCGTTACGAGGACTTCTGGGGCCGGTCCCTGGATCCGGTGAAGGGGCTGACCGTGGTCGAGATCATGGACGCGGTCCACCGGGGCGACATCGACGCCATGTACATTATGGGCGAGAATCCGGCGATGTCGGACCCTGACCAGAAACATGTGCGGGAGGGGCTCACCCGCCTCGATCATCTGGTGGTCCAGGAGATATTCATGACCGAGACGGCGGCCTTCGCCGACGTGGTCCTCCCCGCCTCCGCCTTCCCGGAGAAGGACGGCACGGTCACCAACACCAATCGCCAGGTCCAGATCGGCCGTCAGGCGATCGACCCGCCGGGCGACGCGCGGCAGGACTGGTGGATCATCCAGGAGGTCGCGCGGCATATCGGCCTCACCCACTGGAATTACAGCCACCCGCGCGATGTCTTCGCCGAGATGCACGATGTGATGCCGTCCTTGAACAACATCAGCTGGGACAGGCTGGAGCGCGAAAACTCGGTCACCTATCCCTGCGAGGCCGAGGACCAGCCGGGCAACGAGATCATCTTCGGCGACCGCTTCCCCACCGCCTCGGGCCGCGGCAAATTCGTGCCGACGGACGTCCTGCCGCCCAGCGAGGTGCCGGATGCCGATTATCCCATGGTCTTGACCACCGGGCGGTTGCTGGAACACTGGCACACCGGCGCGATGACCCGCCGGGCAACCGTGCTCGACCGGCTCGAGCCGGAGCCGCATATCCACATCAACCCGATGGAACTGGAAGGCCGCGGGCTCGTGGCCGGCGACAAGATCCGGGTCTCCACCCGGCGCGGCGCCATCGACGTCCTGACCCGCGCGGACAGCGACGTTCCGGAGGGCTTGCTGTTCATGCCGTTCTGCTATTGGGAGGCGTCGGCCAACTATCTCACCAATCCGGCCCTTGATCCCTACGGCAAGATCCCCGAGCTTAAGTTCTCGGCCGTCAGGATCGACCCGATCGCCGCCGACCCGTCTGCCGAGACGGTATCGGACGGGGATACGCGGGGGGAGGCGATCCCGGCGGAATAGAATCATCCGACAGCAAACGAGGCGCGCCACAGGTGTTTGATATCGAACTGAGACTTCCCCGGCGCGCCGTCCTTCCGCTTTGCCTCGCCCTGCTCGTCGCCCTCGCCGCCCCTCCTGCCAGCGCCCAGCAAAGCCAGGGGGGCGATGACGAGGACCGGACGCACCAGTATCTTCTGTCCCCGACCCGGCCGTTGGCCGAATGCTCCGGTCGTGTGGTGCTCGAGGCCTATAAGCGATACGGCCTCGCGGGAACGGTTCATGCGATCCCGACCGATCTGTTGGATACGATCGCCGTCGGCCTGCCGGCCACCATCGCCTATTGCAACCGCAATCTGGCGGTCTGCGTAAAATCCGCCCGGGTCTTTCAGCCGGACATCCAGGCTCTCGGCGAAGGCTGCCGCAGACTTAACGAGTAGGAATCACCGCATCACCCGGCATATGAGCTTGGCGTGATCCTGTTTGGCGACCACGATGGCACCTGGGAAGGCATAGACGAAGCAGCGTTCCCACTTCTTCCGGGTCTTGATCTCGACGCCGGCCGTCGACCGCCCCGTCGGCAGTTTCATGGTCGCTTCGTTGCCGACGCTGATCCGGGTGAAATCGTCGCTATACATCCGGACACGGGCGTTGATCTCCGTCCGCGCGTCATTGACGATCCGGAATTTCTGATCGGCCTCGGCGGCGGCGGGAAAGCACAACGCCGCCAAAGCGCCCACGACGCCCACACCCAACAGGAATGCCCGCATATCCGTTCCCCCATTAACCACGCCTAAGTCTACAATGGTGGCCCGGGGGAGGCAAATCGGCGGGCGCGCGAAAGACTACCGCACCTTTAGCGCCGCGATCATCTGGGCCGGCACCTTCATCAACAGGGACACGTCATTGGTCACCGTGACGAACGCCATACCCTTGTCGATCATCCGTTGGGCGTATTCGGACGAGGCGCAGAAGATCCCGGTCACCTTGCCGGCGGCCTTGGCCGCGGCGAGAATTCGGTCGATCGCCTCCAAGGTCACCGGGTCCTCGCTGTCCGGCCCCGGCTTGCGGCCCAGGGCGAGGGCCAGATCGGACGGGCCGATGAACACCCCGTCGAGGCCCGGCGTGGCGCAGATGGCGTCCAGATTGTCCAGTCCCGCCTTGGTCTCGATCATCGCCAGGGTGACGATCTCGGCATTGGCGTTGGCGACATAGTCGGCACCGGCATACATCGTCGCGCGCACCGGGCCGGAGCTGCGCTGGCCGTCCGGCGGGTATTTGCAGTAGGAGACGAATCGGGCCGCCTCCTCAGCGGTGTTGATCATCGGGCAGATGATTCCGTAGGCCCCGCCGTCCAGCAGCTTCATGATGATGCCGGGCTCGTTCCAGGGACAGCGGGCGAACGGCACCGTATCGGTGGTCGAGATCGCCTGAAGCATGTGGATCGCATCGCTTTCGCCGATCATGCCGTGCTGCAGATCGACGACGACCGCGTCGGCCCCGGAATGGGCCAGCGCCTCCGTCGCCACCGGCGCGTTGAGGCTCGCCCACACATTGGTCGCCGCTTTGCCCTCGGCCCACAATTGCTTCAGTTTGTTCGGCCGCATCGCGCCCCCCTCCTGGTCTCTTGACCGGTTGATTTTCATTGCCGCGATGATGGCAAAGCGTCTCCATCCGCGAAAGCCCATCCGATGGGAAAGCAGCCATGTTCGCCGCCTGGGTCCATACCCACAAGAGCTGGGCTCATACCCCCAAAAAACGGTGCAGGCGTTCCGGGTCTGCCATCAGGGCCTCCCGGCCGCCGGAGAGCACGATACGGCCCTTTTCCATCACGAAATGCCGATCGCAGAGGCTCAAGAGTTGATCGAGATGCTTGTCGACGACGATCACCGCCAATCCCTGGTGCCGCAAGGTGTCGAAGGTTTCCCAGATCTCGTCCCGGATTTTCGGCGCGAGGCCCTCGGTCGCCTCGTCGACGATCAGCACATTGGGATTGGTCAGAAGCGCCCGGCCGATGGCGAGCATCTGCTGTTCGCCGCCGGAAAGCGTATCCCCGTAGTGGCGTTTACGCTCCGCCAGGCGGGGGAACAGGTCGAAGACGGTGGCAGGCGTCCAGGGGCCGATCCGGCGGGCCATCTCCAGGTTCTCCACCACGGTCAGGTCGGCGAAGATCCGCCGTCCCTCCGGGACCCAGCCGAGGCCCGCCGCCGCCCGCTTATGGGCCGGGGTCCGACTGTGGTCGACACCCATGATTCCGACCCGGCCGCGCATCGCCGGGATCAGACCCATGGCGGCCTTCAGCAGCGTCGTCTTCCCCATCCCGTTGCGGCCCATCAGGCTGATCACCTCGCCGGGGGCGATGGCCAGGGAGATGTCCTCGACGACCGGGATGCCGTCATAGCCGGCCGACAGCCCTTCGAGATCGAGCAGAGCGGGGCCGGGCGTCATGGCACCTCCTCCCCCCAGACGGAGGGTCCCTCGCCGAGATAGGCGGCCCGCACCGCCGGGTCCTCGCGGACATCCTTGGGCGTGCCGGTGGCGATCATCCGGCCGTCGTCCATCACAGTAAGGGCGTGGGACAGGGAGAAGATCGCGTCCATATCGTGTTCGATCAGAACCACCGTATGGGCGGGTGCCAGGGCGCGGATCACCTCGATTACCTGGCGGCTCTCGTCGGGGCCGAGGCCGGCGAGCGGTTCGTCAAGCAGCAAAAGCGCCGGATCGGCGATCAGCACCATCGCCAGTTCCACCCGCCGCCGGGCACCGTGGGACAGGACGCCGGCGCGAGCCTCCGCCATCCCGGCGAGCCCGACCCGGTCGAGCGCCGCCAGCGCCTTCCCGCGCAGGCCGGGCCGGTCCAACGCCGGCCTCAGAAAGCGCCAGCCCCCGGTTTCCGCCAACTCGCCCATGGCGACGTTCATGATCACCGTCTTGTCGGTGAAAAGGGCTGTCCGCTGATAGGTCCGGCCGATGCCGCGTCCGACCCGGGCCGACGCAGAGAGCTTCGTGATGTCCTCGTCCCGCCAGGCCACGGACCCGGCGCTCGGCACGAGATCGCCCGCCAGCATGTTCAACAGCGTGGTCTTGCCGGCCCCGTTCGGGCCGATCACCGCGTGGATCGTCCCCTCCTCGACCGTCACCGAAACATCGGAGACCGCCGTGAGCCCACCGAACCGTTTGGTGAGACCGGAGATCCGCAGACTCATGGCCGCCCTCCCCCCATGCCGCCGAGGGTCCCGCCGAGGCGCGACAGCGCGCCGGCGATCCCGCCCCGGAAGGCGAGCACGATCCCGACGATGATCAAGCCGAGCGGGATATGCCAATGCTCGGCGATGAAGCCGCCGACCAGGCTCTGATCCTTCAAGACCTCCTCCAGGAGCACCAGCGAAGCCGCCCCGAACACCGCCCCACCGAGCGAGCCGAGTCCGCCGAGGACCGCCATCACGATCCCCTGGCCGGAGAGCTGCCAGCCCAGAAGTTCCGGCGAGACATAGCCGTCGATCGAGGCGAACAGAAAGCCCGCCAGCCCGGCGAGCGCACCGGCCATGGTGAACGCCGCCAGCCGGATGAGATAGGGATTGTAGCCGAGCGCCCGCATCCGCCGATCGTCCGTCTTCACGCCCTGCAGAGCTTCGCCGAAGGGCGAGCGGATCAGCACCACCAGTTTGGCCAGGGCGATGACCACCACGGCCAGGACGGTGAAATGAAGATCGGTGCGGCTTTCGAAATCGATCAGCGTGACGCCGGCCACGGTCAGGGCTGGCTTGACGAAAACGAAGGCGCCGTCGGACCCGTTGGCGATGTCCGTGTCGTGGAACAGCGCGAACCCCATCTGGGCGAACGCCAAGGTCACCATGATGAAATAGACGCCCTTGGTTCGGACCACGACAAGGCCGGTGAGGAGCGCCGCCAAGGCCCCGAGCGCCATGGCGCCGAGCCCGGCCACCAGGATCGACCCGGCCTCGTATTCCGGCGACAGGAAGAAAAGCGCATAGGCGCCGAGCCCGAAAAAGGCCGCCTGGCCGAAGGTCACCATGCCGCCGAAGCCGATCAGAAGGTCGATCGACAACACGAAGAGCGCGAAACAGAGAATGCGGGTCGCGACCTTGAGCTCGTAGGTGCCGCCCCAGAACGGCACGCTGGCGCAGGCCAACAGGACGGCGGTTAGGGTCAGGAGGACCGCGGGATGACTGATCAGACGCATCGCCCTACCCCCGCCCGAACAGGCCGGCTGGGCGCCAGATCAGCACCGCGGCCATCAGGCCGTAGACCACGACGCTGGCGAACTGCGGCAGGAACACCTGCCCGAACACATCGACCAGACCGATGGCGAGGGCGGCCAGAAAGGCACCCTTGACCGATCCGATACCGCCGATGACGACGACCACGAAACTGATGATCAGGACCTGCTCGCCCATCCCCGGAAACACGCTCTCAATCGGCGCCGCGAGCATCCCGCCGAAGGCCGCGAGACCGATGCCGGCGGCGAACAGGACGGCGTAGAGGGTGCCAATGTCGACACCCAGAGCGGCCACCGTCTCCCGGTCGGCCTCCCCGGCGCGGATCCGCATGCCCAGCCGCGTGCGGCCCAGGACATAGGCCATGGCGCCGGCCAGCGCCAAACAGACGACGCTGACCGCCAGCCGGTAGACCGGATAGGACAGGGTCTCGGTCAGCGGGATCGAGAAGTCCAGCCAATCCGGCACAGGCACGCCGTGGGGATCGTTGCCCCAGATGACGCTGCGGCTCTCGTCGATGATCAGGATGAGGCCGTAGGTCAGCAGCACCTGTTCGAGATGCTCGCGCTCATAGAGCCAGCGGAAGAACACCCGCTCGAAGACCCAGCCCAGGGCGAGCGCCAAGGGGATACCCAGCAGAATGGCCAACAGCAGGTCGCCGGTCATCTCGGTGAGCGAGAAGGCGGCGTAGGCGCCCAGCATGTAGAAGGCGCCATGGGCGAGATTGATCACGCCCATCACCCCGAAGATCAGAGTGAGGCCGCTGGCGATCAGAAAGAGCAGAAGGCCCTGCTGAATCCCGTTCAGCAGTTGGATGGCGAGGAAAACCGGGTCCATCGGCGGAAGAGAACTTTCACCCCGTAAAGCGTGAAGCGGCGGACAGCATCGCTGCCCGCCCCTTCTTAACGATCCCGGTCCCGGAAGAGAACCGCGATCGTCGGCACCGCGTTCTGTCCAGGTTACGCCAACTTACAGCCCTTCGCCGGATCGGCGAGTTGGGCGACCGCGATGCCTTTCACCACATTGACCCCGTTCTCCACCTGGCGGAGATAGAAGTCCTGGATCGGGTTATGGGCCGCCGACAGCCGGAAGCGGCCGCGCGGGCTGGCGAAGTCGGCGGCCGACAGGGCGGCATAGAGATCGCCGCGCGCGTCCATATCGCCCTGGACCGCCTCGACCCCGACCCGCAGCAACGCCCCGGCGTCATAGCCCTGGACCGCGAAGACATCCGGGTTCTTGCCGAACCGGTCGGCATAAGCGGCGCGGAAGGCCTTGTTCTCCGGGTTGTCGAGCGTGTCGGCGTAGTGCATGGCGGTTTCGATGCCCTCCGCCGCCTCGCCCTGGGCGTCGGTCACCCCTTCGGTCAGGAAGCCGGGGCCGTGAAGCGCGATCTTGTCCTTAAGGCCGGCCGCCGCCCAATCCTTCACGAACTTCACCGCACCGCCGCCGGAGAAGAAGACATAGACCGCATCCGGATTGACCTCGGCGACCTGGGTCAGGGCCGCCTGGAACTCGACCTCGGGGAAGGGCACGCCGATTTCCGTCACGATCTCCCCGTCGCCATCGGCGAAGCCGTCCTTGAAGCCCTGGGCCGCCTGCTTGCCGGCCGCATAGTTCCAGTAGATCAGCGCCACCCGCTTGGTGCCCCTGTCGGCGAGCACCTTGCCCATGGGATAGCTCGCCTGCCAGTTGGAGAAGGAGCTGCGGAAGATGTTCGGGGCACACAGGACACCGGTGAGTTGATCGGCGCCGGCGTTCGGGATGATGGTCAGCGCCTCCTCCTCGCGGGCGATCTTGGCCATGCCCATGGCCACGCCGGAGTGGACCGGCCCGACCAGCACGTCGACCTTCTCCCCATTGATCAGCTTGGTCGCGTTCGATGGGCCGAGGGGCGGTTTCGCCTCGGAGTCGAGACGGACCAGTTCGACCGGGCGCCCGCCCAGCATGTCGCCGCTCTTGCCGAGATTGAGCATAAAGCCGTTGGTGATCGCCTCCCCGAGACGCGAATAGGTCCCGCTATAGGGCAATAGGATGCCGGCCTTGATCGGTGTCGCCGCCCTGACATAGGGCGCCGGCAACGTCGATGCCGCCGCGACCGCCCCGGCCGCGCCCATTCCCTTCAAAACACCGCGTCTTGTGATCCCGTTCATACCGGCTCTCCCCTTCATCAGATGCCGTTGATCCCATGGCGACATCGGTGTCGCGTTTTGACAATTTTCGCGACTACCGTAAGATTTTCGAAACATCATGCATTTCGCCCCCCGAGACACAACACCGAAACGGGGACACAACACCGAAACGGGGCCCGCCATGGTTCGAAACAACGACAAAACCGAAGAGCTCGCGGCGGAGGATGTCCTGCCGGACGACCCCCAACAGCGCATCGAATGGACCTACGCCGCCGAGGATGTGGACAGGCTGGCCAAACGCTACGACAAGTGGGCCGAGATCTATGACGCGGACCTGTCGGACGTGCACGGTTATGTCGCCCCGCAGAAAGCGGTCGCCCTGCTCGCCCAGCATGTACCAAAGGACGCGATGGTGCTCGATGCCGGGGCCGGCACGGGGATGGTGGGCGTGTTGCTGGCCAAGGAAGGCTATCGCCATCTCAAGGCGCTCGACTATTCGGACGGTATGCTGGCCCGCGCCCGGGAGAAGGGCGTCTACCAGACCCTGGCCCAGGCCGATCTCAACGAACCGATCGACATGGCGGACGACAGCGTCGACGCGGTGATCTGCATCGGTACGCTGACCTATCTGAAGCCGCGCGTGCTCTACGAGTTCGTTCGGGTCACCCGGCCGGGCGGCGTGATCGCCTATACCAGCAAGACGACCGTCCATGTGACGAACGGCTTCCAGGCGGTGGAGAACGAACTGAGCGATTTCATGAAATGGCGGCTTCTGGAGCGCTCGGACGAGTTCGTTCCGATGCCGGAAACCTATCCGGACATCGTCTACAGGCTCTATGCCTGGCAGGTGAAATGAACAAGGGGGCTCCGGCGGGAGCCCCCTCTTGGGTTCGGCAAGGTGCCGAGATCGGATGTTGCCGTCAGGCGGCGAGATAGGCCGCGTAGCCCCAGCCGGTGAGCAACGAGCCCGTCAGGCCGAGCGCGACATAGACCGCGAAGACCTTGAAGCGGACCAAAGCCCAGACCGCGACGGCGGCCGGGATCGAGGACACCGAGCCGGCCGTCATGAAGGCCAGCGCGGCCCCCGGATCCATACCCAGGTCCAACAGCCCGCTGACCAGCGGGATCGCCGCATAGCCGTTGAGATAGGCGGGCATCCCGGCGAAGACCGCCAGCGGGATCGCGTACCACTCGTCACCGCCGAGATAGGAGGCGATCAGCTCGCCGGGGATATAGGTCACCATCAGGCTTTCCAGGAAGAACGCCAGGGTCAGCCATTTCAGGAGAAAGAGCGCGTTGTTGCCGCCCTCCTCGACGAAGGCCTGGCGGCGCTTCCGCTCGGTCCAGAAGGTCCAGTTGATTTCCTTGCGCAGGCTCGCCTTGCAGCAGCCGGAGGTCTTCATCTTGAGGATGTCGGTCCACCCGCCGGAGCTGGTGACGAGATGGGTGATCCCGCCCCCGAACATGCCCAGCAATACCGCCCCCAGCAGTTTCACGGTGGCGAACTCGACCCCGATGGCGGCCGAGGTGAGAACGTAGATCTCCGGATCCATCACCGGGCTGGCGAGCCAGAAGGCCATGACCGGGGCCAGCGGCACGCCGGCGGCCAGCATGGCGGCGATCAACGGTACCACGCCGCAGGAGCAGAAGGGCGACATCGCACCGACCAGCGAGGCGACGACGATGGTGCGCACCGGGCTGCCCGAGAACGCCTTGGCGATGAGGCCGTCGGCGGAACTGGCCTGAAGATAGGCGGCCGCCCCGACCGCGATCGCGATGAAGATCGCGATGGAGATCAGGGCCTCCACCGTGAACTCGGCGCTGGGCCGCACCTGCTGCGGATCGACGATCGCGAGCAGCGCGAAACCGAGGACCAGGGCAATCCAGACCCGGTCGATCTTGACCGTCTGGAGACGCTGTTTGAGGGCTAATACGGTCATGTCTTCCTCTTCTTCACCCCCGTCTTACCGCACGGGGAGTCGGGGTTAGGCGTCGTTGGCTGGACGGGATGCCCGTTGCCGCACGGGCTCGACCTCGGCACAGCATTCTTCCGTCAGAAAATCGGCGAGATCGCGAATATTCTGAAACTCGGCGCAGCAATAGAGGCTGGTCCCGGCCCGGTTCTGGGCCACGAGATCGGCCGCCTTCAATTGCCGCAGATGATGGGACAGGGTCGACGCCGGGATCTCCAGGCAATCCTGAAGGTATTTGACCGGCACCCCTTCGGTGCCGTGGCGGACCAGCTCGCGGATGATTTTCAGCCGGGTCGGGTGCCCCAGTTCGGAAAGGCGATGGGCCGCGGTTTCGATATTGACGGTCATGTTCGTCTCCAAAAGCAAGGTCCTCGTCGAGGTCCTCGGCGAGCGCCCGAGGCGACCCGTGAAGGGAACATGGAGCGTTGTCATTTCACTGTCAACCGTTATTCTAGGATTATGGAAATAGTAACCCTAAATTTTATACGTCTAATATTGAAGACAGCTAGAATCGATAGGGATTCTGTGGCTTTGAGGCCCCTGTTCGGGTGGCGACCCGCTTCATCCGAATGGCTTTCTTGACAGCCGCGTCCAGGTCCGCCGGCTCATAGGGCTTGACCATAAGGTAGTTTCCGCCGGCCCGCCGGGCCTCCAGCACGTCGCCCTGGCTGTGACTGGCGGTGACGAACAGGATGGTGGCCTCCTTGGCCAGCCCCCGCCTCACGATCTCGCGGCAGAGATCGAAGCCGTTGCCGCCGGGCATCGAGACATCCAGGACCAACAGGGAAGGTTCGATCCGGCTCAGAAGGTCCAGCGCCTCCGCCGGGCCGACGGCGGTGAAGACGACATAGCCCATCGCCTCGAGGCAGGACTTGCCATAACGCCGGGCGAGCTGGTGATCATCTACAAGTAGTGCCGATTGGGACAAGTCGGTGACCTTGATGCCCTAAGCCGGGCTTTAGGGGCTATGCCGTGGCGGTTTGCTGGAAGACCTGTGGCAACGCGCCTTGCTCCTCGGGCGTCAGTTCCCGTTGCGCGAGGTCGGACACCCAAGCCAGCGGCGGTCCCTGTTCTACCAGTCTCAGGAATTGGGACAAGCGCTCCGGTGGCCCCACCACCTGGATCTCGACGGTGCCGTCGATCCGATTGCGGACAAATCCCGCGAGGTTGAGCGTACGTGCCTGCTCCACCGTCCAGGCCCGGAATCCAACCCCCTGGACCCTGCCCTTGACGACGATGTGCAGTCCCCCCGCCATGTCCGCCCCCTATGGCATCACGTCGTTGGCCGCTCTCCGGCCTATTCGAACTCCATGATGATCTGGTCGACCGAGAGACTGTCGCCCGGTGCCGCATGCAACTGCTTGACCCCCCCGTCCTTTTCCGCGCGGAGGACGTTTTCCATCTTCATCGCCTCGACAACGCAGAGTTCCTGCCCGGCCTTGACCGGATCGCCTTCCTTGACCGCGACGGAGACCAGGAGCCCCGGCATCGGCGACAGCAGGTATTTCGACATGTCCGGCGGCAGCTTTTCCGGCATCAGGGCCGCGAGTTCGGCGACCTGCGGCGCCAGCACCCGGGCGACCACCAGAGCGCCGCGGTATTTCAGCCGGATACGGGTATCGGGCCGCGCGATCTGGACGACCATGTCGCGGCCGCCGATGGTGCCGGAGAACAGCCGGGCCGCCGGGTCCAGGTCCCCGATCACGTCGTAATCGACGCCGTCCAGCGTCACCCGGACACCGCCCTCTATTGCCTCCACATGGGCCGGATGGGCGGTCCGGTCGACCCACACCACCCGGTCCTCGCCGGCCGTCTTCTCCTTGGCCGTACGCTGTCCGGAAATCTGTACCGCCCGCTGCTCCATCCGGTGATGGAGCGCCGCCGCGAGGGCGAACAGGGCGTGCTGGTCCGTGGTCTCCAGGGTCGCCCCGCTAAAGCCGTCCGGAAACTCCTCGGCGATGTAATTGGTCGACATGTCGCCGCAGCGGAACCGGTCCATGCCGTAGAGCGTGGTCAGGAACGCGAGGTTATTGCCGACGCCTTCGATCTCGAACCCGTCCAGGGCGGTGATCATGGCGTCGATCGAGGCCTCCCGGTCCGGACCGTAGGTGATCAGTTTGGCGATCATCGGATCATAGAAGACGGAGATCTCCGAGCCTTCCTCGACGCCGGTGTCGACCCGGACCGTCTCGCTTTCCCGGGGCGGCCTGTAGCGGGTCATGCGACCGATGGACGGCAGGAAGCCGCGTTCCGGATCCTCGGCATAGACCCGGGACTCCATGGCCCAGCCGGTCAGTTTGATATCGTCCTGGGTGAAGGAGAGCGCCTCGCCATTGGCGACCTTGATCATCTGCTCCACGAGATCCAGACCGGTGATGTATTCGGTCACCGGATGCTCGACCTGCAGACGGGTGTTCATCTCGAGAAAGTAGAAGTTCTTGTTCTTGTCGACGATGAACTCGACGGTCCCCGCGCTCCGATATTGCACGGCCTGGGACAGGGCCACCGCCTGTTCGCCCATGGCTTTGCGCGTTTCGGCGTCGAGGAAGGGAGACGGCGCCTCCTCGATGACTTTCTGGTGACGGCGCTGGATCGAGCATTCCCGCTCGCCGAGATAGACGCAGTTCCCATGCTCGTCGGCGAGCACCTGGATCTCGATATGGCGCGGCTGCTCGACGAATTTCTCGATGAACACCCGGTCGTCGCCGAAGCTGGATTTCGCCTCGTTGACGGCGGACCGGAAGCCGGTCCGGGCCTCGTCGTCGGAGTAGGCGACCCGCATCCCCTTGCCGCCGCCGCCGGCCGACGCCTTGATCATCACCGGATAACCGATTTCAGCCGCGATCCGCACGGCCTCGTCGACATCGTGGATGGCGTCCTCTGTCCCGGGGATCGTGTTGACCCCGGCCTTCTTGGCGAGCCGTTTGGATTCGATCTTGTCGCCCATCGCGTTGATCGCGTGCGGACGCGGGCCGATGAAGGTGATGCCCTCTTTTTCGAGCCTTTCGGAAAAACCCGCATTTTCCGAAAGGAAGCCATAGCCCGGATGGATCGCGTCGGCACCCGTCGCCTTGGCGACTTCAACGATCTTATCCGCGACCAGATAGCTCTCGGCGGTCGGTGCCGGGCCGATCGGATAGCCCTCGTCCGCCATGTCCACATGCAGCGCCGTCGCATCGGCTTCGGAATAGACCGCCACCGTTTTGATCCCCAGGCGGCGCGCCGTCTTGATGACCCGGCAAGCGATCTCTCCCCGGTTGGCTATCAGGATTTTTTCAATTTGCTTCTTGGCCATGCACTGATTCCGCCGGATGTTTATGTTCTGTTCGCGATGCTGCAACCGCGTCGGCAAGACGGCCTACAATGCAATCGGGCATTAAGCAAGACGGAGACGTCGTTGTTTTCTAATATTCCGTCCGGAAACGCCGCCGGAGCGCGGGTT
This sequence comes from Alphaproteobacteria bacterium, assembly GCA_024743275.1. Lineage (GTDB taxonomy): Bacteria > Pseudomonadota > Alphaproteobacteria > JANSWW01 > JANSWW01 > JANSWW01. Next base: position 99,492 of record JANSWW010000011.1, on the reverse strand, counting down.
ACGCCCTCTTGCGAACCGCGCTCGTCCATGGCGGAACAGATCGCGGCGTTCCCTGACCAAGCCCCCGAAATCTTTCGACCTATGACAGGTCATTTGGAATAGATTCCGACGGAAGGGGGCCTTGCACCGTCCGTCACGTGCCGGAGTGAACGCCCACCATGAAGGTGACGGAAATCGCGGTGTTTCAGGTGCCGCTGACAAGTCATGTCGTCTATTACATGGCCGATGGGAAATCCTGCGACACGGTCACCTCCGTCGTCGTCCGGCTGACCACCGATACCGGCCTGACCGGCTGGGGCGAGGCCTGCCCGATCCCCCACTACCTTCCCGCCTATGCCGACGGGATCGCGCCGGCGCTCGGAGAGTTGGCAGAGGTCGTGATCGGGGCCGACCCGGTCGGGCCGGAGGCGCTGATGGCCCGCTGCGACGGACATTTGATGGGCCATGGCTATGCGAAATCGGCACTCGACATCGCGCTTTGGGACCTCACCGGAAAGGCGGCGAACCTACCGCTCCACGCCTTGCTCGGCGGCCGGCGGACGGATCGGTTGCCGCTCTATCACTCGATCACCTGCGTCGCACCGGACGAAATGGCCCGCATGGCCCGCGAGGCCCAGGCCGCGGGGATGCGGCAGTTCCAGGCGAAGCTCGGGACCGACCGGGATTGGCAGACGGATGCCGAAAGGCTGATCAAGATCCGCGAGGCGGTCGGCCGAGGCCCGGTGCTCTACGGCGATTGGAACTGTGGCGCGACGACCTATCAGGCGACCCGCACCGGTCACGCGGTCCGGGACCACGATGTGATGCTGGAGCAACCCTGCAAGACCATCGCCGCCTGCGCCGAGGTGCGACGCAACACCGGCCTGCCCATGAAACTGGACGAATCCGCCCATGACACCGCGAGCCTTTTGGAAGCACACCGGGCCGGCTGCGTCGACGTCGCCGCCCTGAAGCTCTCCAAATTCGGCGGCCTGTCGGCCCTGCGCCGGGCCCGGGATCTATGCCTTCATCTGGAGATCATGATGGTGATCGAGGACACCTGGGGCTCCGACATCGCCACGGCGGCGGCCCTCCATCTGGCGGCCGCGACCCCGCCGGAGACGGTCCTCAATGTCTGCGATCTGTCGGGCTATGTGGCGCCGCGCATCGACGCCTTGGTGCCGACCCGCAATGGGGCCTGGATCGGCGTACCGGAAGGCCCGGGGCTCGGCGTCTCGCCGGACGAGGCCGCCCTTGGAGCGCCGGTGGCGGTTTTCTCCTGAGCCCCCCGTCAGCCCTGTTCCGGGCGTTTTAGGCGCATCGCCTGGATCACCAACCAGACCACCCAGAGCCCCCAGAGGAAGAGAAAGACGGGGATCACATGCTGGTCCTGCAGGGTCGTCACATAGGCCCCGAGCCCCAAGAGCGTGGTCAACATATAGATGCCGATCACCCGGCCGAGCCTGCGCATCTGCGCCATCCTGGCCCGGGTTTCGGGATCCATGCCGTTATCCTGGTCTTCCGGGTACATATCTATCGCCCTCCGCTCGCGGTCCCTCCATAATGGCCCCAAAATAGGGGCATCGCGCGAATTTGCGATGCCCCCGGCGCCCCGCACCCCGGCCGAGACCGATTTTCCGAGAGGTTACCGTGACGTCCCCCTTCACCCTGCACGACAAACTCGCCGCCGACACCTTCCCGGTCACGGATCTCGGATTGAGTCGGGCCGTGCTGATGAACGACAGCCGCTATCCCTGGATCATCCTGATTCCCCGCCGCCCGGGTCTTCGGGAACTGACGGACCTGACGGCGGCCGAGCGGTCCGATCTGATGGAGGAGGCATCGAAGACCGCGCTCACGCTCAAGTCGCTCTATGATCTCGAACGGGTCAATGTCGCCGCCCTGGGTAATATGGTCCCGCAACTCCATCTTCACGTGATCGGCCGGCGGACCGACGACGACGCCTGGCCCGGCCCGGTTTGGGGTGTCGGCGACGCAGTGCCCTATGGGGACGCGAAGGAGATCATCGCCGATCTCAAACGGGGGCTCGACGCGTGACCACCGAGACCTTCCCGAAGATCCGGAAGATGACACCGCTGTTGAACGTCGCCGATGTCAGCCGCTCGATCCTGTTCTATGAGGGCCTGATCGGTTTCGAGATCGTGACCGAGTTCGAGGCGGACGGCGTGGCCGAATGGGCGCTGCTGCGGGCCGGGGACGTCGAGATCATGCTCAACGAGGGCGATGCGGGCGACAGCGAGAGCCGTCGCCGTCTGCCGCCCTTCAGCGGGCAGGTGCTCTATTTCGACGTCGAGGATTGCCAGGCCCTTCACACCGACCTGCTGAGCCGGGGCTTCCGGGTCGACGCGCTGGAGCCCCAGGAATATGGCGTGCTGGAATTCCGGCTGCGGGATCCCGACGGATACGAACTCGCCTTCACCACGCCGATCGACGACGACAACCTGGAGATTTGACGCAGGTCCCACGCGACACCCCGGCATCTCTGGACATAATGCCGCAGCGGACAATATTCTTCTCCGAATGCGTCTGTTGGCTTTCCGTTAGAGCCATGAATAAGGGAGGAAATCGGCCATGTCTTTCTTGAATGCGGTGATTATCGGCCTCGGCGGCCTATTGTCGTTCTACATCGTCGTTGGCGAAGGGGCCGGCATGACCATGGGTGAACGCTGGCTCGCCGGAACGGGTGTCTTCCTGCTGATCGCGGCGATCGTCTGGATGCTTCCGGGCAATCGGGCACAAGAGGACAGCTAGGCGGCGTTGCGCCACCAACCCACGATGTCGTCGGGAAGCAAGGGGCGCGAGAAGAAGTACCCCTGGAACTGGTTGTACCGCAATTCGTTGAGGGTCGTGACATCCTGCTGAGTCTCCACCCCCTCGGCGATCAAGGTCAGCCCGAGATTGCGGCCGAGGCTGGAGACCACGGAGGCGATTGCCCGGCCGTCGGCGGTATCGAGACATCGGGTGAAGGACTGATCGAGCTTGAGATAGTCGATCGGCATCCGGTTGAGATAGCTTAAGGACGAGTATCCGGTGCCGAAATCGTCAAGCGCAATCTTGGCCCCGAGACCGCGCATCTCGGTCAATTGTTGAACGGCGCCGTCGAGGTCGTCGACCATCCCGGTCTCCGTCACCTCAAGCTGTAGATAGTGTGATGGTATCCCGGCATCGTGCAGAACCGCCGAGAAGTCGTTCGGCAGCAGACCCGATTTCAACTGTACCGCCGAGATATTGACCGCGACCGGAATGTCGAGCCCGTGCTCACGCGTCCACGCGCGGGCCTGCAGGGCCGCCATATGGAGAACCCGACGGCCGAGCGGAATGATCAGGCCGGTCTGTTCGGCGATCGGAATGAAGGTATTGGGACGCACCTGTTCCTCGCCGTCGCGTGCCCAGCGCACCAACGCTTCCACCCCCACCGGCCTCCGGGTGAGGGCATCGATCTTTGGCTGATAGACAAGGAAAAAATCGCCGATCCGGGTCAGCGAATCCCGCATCGCCCCCTCAATGGCGAGCCGCTCTTGAACCGTGTGCGAAAGATCGCTGTCGAAGAAGCGCAGCTCGCGCGCCCGTTCCGCCTTCGCCGCGTACATTGCGGTTTCCGCGTTCCGGAGCAAGGTGGCCGCGTCGGCCCCGTCATGTTTCGCGACGGCAACGCCGACCTTCGCCTCCATGTCGAGCCGCACCGATCCGATCATCAACGGGACGCGGATCGCCTCCATGATCTTGAAGTATGTGTCGACGATCTGGGCGTCGTCCGCGACTTCCCGCAGCGCCGCGCCAAAGTCGTCGCCGCCGAGGCGGGCCAGGAACAGCGCGTTGGGGGCGACGGTCTTGAGACGCCCCGCGATCTCCTGCAGAACACGGTCCCCAAAGTCGTGGCCGTGGCTGTCATTGATGAACTTGAACCCGTCGAGGTCGACATAGAAGACCGCATGGCGGTCGCCCGGATGGGTCCGGATCAGCATGTCGATATGCTCGTTCAGAAGCACACGGTTGGCCAACCCGGTCAACGGATCGCGGGTGGCAAGCCTGTCGAGCTCCGCCTCGATCCGCACCTTCTCGGTGACGTCGACCAGGGTTTCCTGCCAGGCCCGCCTGCCCTCCCAGTCTATCGGACGCGCGATCAACGAGACGATTAGGGGTTTACCGTCACGGCACAGACGGTTCTGTTGCTCCAATTCGACGATCTCGTCCCCTACCGGATTGAGGACCGCATTCATGCCGTCCTCCGCCGGAAAGGTCTCGCGCAGCGGGGTACCGATCATGGCTGCGGCATCCGGATAGGCAAAGATCGTCGCCGCCGCCCGGTTCGCGAACACGACGACCCCGTCCTGCGAGATCACGCAGCCCTGGACGGACCCTTCGATGAGATCGCGGAACCGCGCCTCGGATTCCCGCATGGCCGAGAAACTGCGCACGATGGCCCGGCTCACATCGCCGATTTCGTCCCGTCGGCCGGCAAGATCCCGCCCAACGAATTCGACGACCCTTACGGCGTCCGGCTCCTCGCGTTGAAGCCTCAGCACCGCCTTGCCGAGACGGGAAAGCGGGCGGGCGGCGATCAGATAGCCGCCGATCAGCGTGGCGATGCCGAATGCGGCGGTCAGCATGAGAACGGTGACAGAGATCGAGGTCAGATTGGCCTGGATCTCCTCGACCAGGCGTGCCTGCGAGGCCGATACACTGAGCGCGCCGACCCGCTGCGGCGCATCGCGATACTCGACCGACAGCTCCCGGGTCTCGCTGATGATCTCGCCCGGCAGGAAAAACCGCGTAATGGGGTAGGACCTCTCAGGGCCGACGCCCTCGGGCAGGGTCCGGGCGACGATGTCGATCTCCCCGGTCACATCCGACAGGACGACCTGCTCGATGTTGGGCTCGTTGATGAGCCCGTCGACGATCTCCTCGGCGACCGGGCGGTTGAGGCGCCAAAGCGCGTTCTGGGCCGCGGGAACCACCGCATCGAGAGAGCGTTGGATCGACCGACGCATATCGTCTGCGACGTCTTTGGAGACGCTCGCGAGTTGAATGATACCGAACAGAATGCCGACGACGAGACCAATGCCCGCCCCGACCAAGGCAAGCTTGACGGGGAGCCGAAATCGATTGTCGTGGGCGGTCGTCATGTCACATGCTTCGTGTCACATCGTCATCTTGTCGGACGCAGACTGAGGTGGTCGGAACCGACGAATGCCGCGATGATCTTCTGAATCCGGCCATCCCGCTTCAGCGTCGCGATCGCGGCCTCGAACCGTTCTTGGAGTCCCGTCAAGTCGGACCGGATTTTGATGCTCACGGGGACGGTGGAGAGCTGATAGACGGAGGATAGCGCCCCCGTCGGAACACCGAGCCGCCGCGCGTGATAGGCGAACACGATCTCGTCCATGAAAATGACGTCGACCCGGTCGAAGAGCAGCAGCTTGATCAACGATTCTTCGCTATGGGCGTCCAGGCGTCTGACGAGTCCGCTCTCAAAGAACGACGCGAAGGCCGGGTAGTAGTAGCCGGCCATCGCCCCCACCGACAGACCGGCGAAATCGCGCGGATGATTGAGAAGGGGAACCGATCCGGGGTTGGCGAGGACGAATTCCTTGAGTTCGAAGAGCGGCGTCGTATAAACATAGCCGTGGTCGTCGGCGGGATCGTTCCATACCGGCGAATCGAGCATGACAACATCGATGGACTTCTTGTCCTGCCCGATCCTCAGCCGCTCGTTGGGGAGAAAATCGAACCGGATTTCGTCACCGGTCAGGGCCGAGATCTCCTGGTAAATCTCGATTCCGATACCATCGAGCCCCTGCTTGTTCTCGAAAACGAACGGGACCCATTGATCGGCGGCGACCCGCACGACATCGGCCCACGCGGCCCCCGGGGCCATCGGCCAGGAGGTGAGGATTAAGCCAAGGGTAATGACGAGCGCCGTCAATCCTCTTCTCAAGAACGGTCTCCTCAGCTCCGGATTTCTTCCGTGCCCCTTACCCAAAAAACAGTCTTAGGCCATAAATGTTACAGCCATATTTATTGTCCAAAGATTGTATTAAATACGCGCTGCCGGTCCCCACGGCGAAACGTCAAAGCCCAAGAACGCGCTGCGCTTCCAGACCCGTTCTCCATTCGACCTGAGCCGCGGGTTGCGCGCCTAAGCCCGCCACTCGGCGACGAAGGTCAGCGCCTTCGCCAGCCGTTTCCGGTACTCCGCCTGATCGATCTCGACCGCGCCGAAGCGGCATAGGTGGTCCGTGACAAACTGCGTGTCGAGCAGTCCGAAGCCCCCGGCCTTGAGAATTTCAACGAGCCTTACCAGCGCGACCTTGGACGCGTTGGTCTCCCGGCTGAACATGCTCTCCCCGAAGAAGGCGCCGCCCAGGGAAACGCCGTAGAGCCCGCCCACGAGCCGGCCGTCCCGCCAGGTTTCCACCGAATGGGCGTTGCCCATCTCGAAGAGCTGGGCATAGAGCTGCCGGATCTCCTCATTGATCCAGGTATCCGGCCGGTCGCGCGTCGCTTCGGCGCAGCCATCGATCACCGCGCCGAACGCCGTGTCCGTCCTTATGTCGAACACGCCCTTTCGGATGGTTTTCCTGAGGCTCTTCGGCACATGGAAATCGTCCAGCGGGATGATTCCGCGCTTTTTCGGTTCGACGAAGAACAAGTTCGGGTCGTTACGACTTTCCGCCATGGGAAAGACGCCGATGGCATAGGCCCTGAGCAGCACATCTGGTGTCAGGTGCATGGTCATGTACCGAATATACCATGGTGATGCCGGGGGCGTGAGACCAAAGTTGACCACTCCCCTTTACCTTCTCTCCCCTCCTCACCGCCGGCGTAACGTGCCGATGATCTCGTTGAGAGTCGCGAGGAATCGCTCGCGGTCGGCCTCGGATAGACCAGCCAAGGCGTCCGCGTTGATCCCTTGCGCCGCGGCCTTGGCCGGCCCCTCCAGCGCTTTCGCCTTGTCGGTCAACCGCACCAGCCGGGCCCGTTTATCCTCCGGATGGGGAACCCGGTCGATCAGACCGTCCCTTGCCATGCGATTGAGCGTGTTCGCCATGGTGGCCTGTTCCACGTCCAGCCGGGTGACAAGCTCCGCCTGGGTCAGACCGTCCGTCTCCCACAGCTCCAACAGGGTCATGAACTGGGCCGGGGCCAGCCCCAACGGCCCGATCCGTGCCTGAAGATGATGCGCGAAGAGCCGGGCGAGATGATTGGTCAGGAAGCCGGCGGACCGGGTCTTGTCGAAACGCATGGCTGTAGCTTCACAAAAACATAGCGTGCTGTCCAATCAATCTTATATATAGCATACTATATATTTAGAGGAGACCAATCATGAGCCGATATCTCCATCCGCTGGCCGGCGGGCTGGCGACCCTCGTCATCGCGACCTTCTGGCTATCGACCGTGATCTCGGAGGTGAGCGGATCGGTGGATGCGATCGTCACCGTCAAGACGCTCATTCCCTGGGGGCTGTTTGTGCTTATCCCAGCCCTCGCCGTCACGGGGGCCACGGGTTTCCGCCTGGGCCGGGGCGTGGTCGCGCCGCTCATCGCCGCGAAACGCCGCCGCATGCCCATCATCGCCGCGAACGGGATCCTCGTTCTGATCCCGGCCGCGGTCTTCCTGGCCTGTAAAGCCTCGGACGGCGAGCTGGACGGCGTTTTCTACACGGTGCAAGCGGTCGAACTGATCGCCGGGGCGGTCAATCTGGCGCTGATGGGCCTCAATATCCGCGACGGCCGTCGGCTTACGCGGCGGTGAGGACCTCACGGACCAGGCTGCCCACATCCTCCGGCGTCAGGGGTCGGACATTGTTCTCGCACATGGGCAGGTTTTCGGGGTCGAGGGTCTTCTGGGCGATCCGCTCGGCGTCGGCGCCGCTGAGGCCCGCGTCGCGCAGGGAGACGGCGACACCGGAGACCCGCACCAGCCGGTCGAAGGCCGCGGCAGCCATCTGGGCCCTTTCCAGGGACTCCGCCCCGGTCGGCACCCCGAGGGACGTCGCCACACCGTCGAACCGCTCCGGCGACTCGGACGCGTTCCAGGAAAAGGCGGCCCGCAACACCAGACCGACGGCCCGGCCGTGGTGGACATGGGCGTCCGCTCCCAGAGCATGTCCCACGGCATGGGCCACACCGGTGCCACATTCGGCGATCGCCTTGCCGGCCAGCATGGACGCGACCAGCATCTCGCCGCGGGCATCGAGATCGCCCGGCTCCTCGACGGCGCGCACCAGCGAGCGGGCGGCCATCTTGATCGCCTGCAGCCCGAAGGTTTCGCCCATGGCGGACGGCGTCTTGGCGGTCACCGCCTCGATGGCGTGGACCAGGGCATCGACCCCGGTCGCCGCCGTCAGATGGGCCGGGAGGCCAACGGTGAGGGTCGGATCGAGCAGGGCGATATCCGGCAGCAGTTCCGGACCCCACGCCCAGACCTTGCGGTTATCGTCGAGGCTGTAGACCACTGTCTTCGTCACCTCGGACCCGGTTCCGGCGGTGGTCGGGATCATCACCATCGGCAGACGGTCCGTGGGCAACGGGATGGCGCCGAGGGCGTAGTCGGCGGCGGCCGGCTCCTCCAGGGCGATGGTGGCGGCGAGCTTGGCGGCGTCCAAGGCGGACCCGCCGCCCAATCCGACAATGGCGGCGGCTCCGAGGCTGCGCGCCCGGGCGACGATGGCGTCAACCGAGGCGGCGGTGGGATCGCTGCGCACATCGGTGAACAGGACCGGCTTGAAGCCCGTCTCCTCCAGGGGCGCCATGACCCGCGCGGTCAGCCCAGCGCCATGGACGCCGGGATCGCTCACGACCATGACCGTGGCGCCGGCGGGCACCAGACGGCCAACGCAAGCGCCGAGGTCACGGCCGCGGTCCGGCCCGAACAGCACCTGCGGCCCGGGGGAGTGATCGAAAGGAAGGGTAAGAAGGGTCGCCATGCCGGCACCTCGGTCTGATGGAGTTCGGCGAGGAGGGCTAAGGCGAAAATCCGACGTCGTCTGATCCAAAAACGAAGCGCGATGACGGAATGACAACGACCATACGAAAGCGTTTACGGAAAGCGCCTATTGGCGGACGAGATTGAGGCCACGGGTCTTCGCCGCCTTCGGCCGGGCCATCGCCCGGTAGTCCGCGAGCGAGAGGCCACGGGCCGCCCCCGTCCGGCTGCGGCTCACCGGATTGACCGGGGCGGCCGCCTGTTGCCGCACCTGGGCGATGCCGCTGCCGCCCTGCCGCGCCCAATGGGGACGGGAGGCGCGGCCCGGCTTCCGTGCCGCGACACGGGGATCCATGTCCTGGAGTGCCGCGTGGAGATCGGGCGTGAGCGTCAGCGGCGCGCGCTGATCGAGAGAGGCGAGCAGCGCCTTGACCTTCTTGCGGTAGCGCTGATGGAAATGCGGAGTCGCCGAGTGATAGTTGCCGGCGGCGACGTCCCAATCGCGGTGCGCACGGTATTGCCGCTGCAAGATACGCGCGGCGACGACCATGTTGACTTGGGGCTCGAAGGCCTCTTCCAGAGACCGGAAATTGTCGCCATGCCAGCCGAGATTGACCTGCATGCAACCGACGTCGATGTTGGTTTCGCCCTGCCGCTGGAGGGCGCGGACCGCCTTGATCGCCTCTTTCTTCGTCGCGTAGAAGGTCCCGGCCCCGCCATTGTTGACGGTCCAGGGCCATGGGATCGAGCGCCCGTCGAGGGCATCCCAGCGCCCGGTCTCGGCAAGCGCCATGGCGCGCACCAGCCCGTCCGGCGTGTCGAGCTTCTTCTCCCATTTCATGGCCTCGGCGAGACAGAGATGTCCCGGCGTCATGTCACGGGTGTTGGCCGCCCCCTCCCCGGCAAAACCGGCAAGGAGGAGACAGAGGCTCGCGGCGGTGGTCAGAAGGCGTTTCATCATGGCGTTGGGACAAGCAACCCCCGTGCCAAAACGCCTTGGACCGACGTCGGCGTTAACCGCGCCCGATATAGGGCATGGTCACCGGCAGGATCGTCCCGGTCAGAAGATTGATCCCGTCCGGCAGGGCGACCTGGGCGACGGCGATGCCGGCCAGGGTGTCCAGCGGGATCGTGCCTTCCTTCTTGGCGATCTCCTCGCGGCCCTTCCAGATGTCGGTCGCCGCGTTGCCCGGATGCAGGATGGAGACGGCGATACCGTGTTCCCGGCCGTCCAGCGCCATGGAGCGGGTCAGACCCTCCAGCGCGAATTTGGTCGAGGTATAGGCCGCCGACTGGGGCCGCGAGACCGAGGCGGACACGCTCCCGATGTTGAGGATGCGCCCGCGGGCCTGCGGGATCATGTGACGGAAGGCCTGACGGGAGCAGAGGAAGGCGCCGGTGAGATTGAGATCCACGACCCGCTGCCAATCCTCCAGGGCGAGGTCCTTGGTCGGGCCGTTGGCCATGCCGCCGGCATTGTTGACCAGGATGTCGATCTGGCCGAAACGCTCGGCGGTCTGCGAGAAAAGCTCGGCGACCTGATCCTCGTCGGTGACGTCGGTCGGAATGGCCAGGGCGGCGCCGCGGCCGTCGGCGGCGATCTCGTCCGCCACCTCCTTCAACAGCTCGGCCCGGCGTGCGGCCAGCACGACTTTGGCCCCTTCCTGCGCGAAGGCGATGGCGATGGCCCGGCCAATTCCGCCCGAAGCCCCGGTGACGATCGCGACCTTATCCTGAAGCTGTCCCATCTTGTCGTGGTCTCCCTGATTTTCGACTGCAGGCATGAAACAGAAATGATACCGGCAAGAAAAGGGAGAGGGACGCCGGTCAGCCCTGCGGACGGGTCGGCGAGACATAGGCGCCGGCCATGAGCATCAGCCCGGCGGCCCATTCCAGCGGCGCGATCCGCTCCCCCAGCACAAGCAAAGCGCCAGGAAGGCGGCGAGCGGCCCCGCCTTCCCGGGCTGGCGGTCGACGACGGTGCCGTCAGCCGGCATTGGCCATTCGCAGATCGAGGGTCATATAGACCGAATTCGGATCGTCCGTGTAATCGCCGAAGGGCGGGCAATAGCTGAAACCGAACTTCTCGTAGAGCCCCCGGGCCGGCGCGAAATACTCGAAGGAGCCGGTCTCAAGACTTAGTCGCTCCATCCCCTGGGCACGGGCGCTGTCGATGAGATGCCGCATCAGCAGGCTGGCCGCCCCGGTGCGGCGGGAGGCCTCCGCCGTGTGGACGGCCTTGATCTCCCCATGGCCGTCGCCCAGCTGTTTCAAGGCCGCCATGGCGAGCAGGCTCTCGCCGTCCCAGACCGTCCAGAAATCCATGTCGGGCGACCGCATGGAGTCGATATCGGGCGTATGAACGCTTTCCGCCGGGGTGAGCGCGTGATTTGTTTCGAAATTCAGGGTGAACAAAGCGATAACGCGCGGATCATCGAGATCGCCTTTGACGATGTTCATGACATACTTTCCTGTTTTCTATTGGGGGATCAACTACGGGTGGGGGATCAACTACGGGCGAGAACCACGAGATAGAGGACCGGGTCCTCCGTCTCGTTGGCGAAGAGGGTATCGGCGGGCGGCCCGAAGCCGAGGCAGTCCCCGGCCTCCAGGTCGAACCGTTCGTTGTCCTCGATCAGGGTGAGCGTGCCGCTCTTGACCAGCACCGTCTCGCGGATATGGGCGTAGGAGGAGCCGGGCATGGTGACCCGCCGGCCGGGCGGCAACTGAACCTCGACGATCTCCACCGGATGGTCGGGTCTGACGAAGATCTGGCGGCGGATATAACCGGTCTCAGGGTCGCGCCAGACCGGCTGGTCGGCGGCACGGGAGAGCCGGCTGCCCGCCCCCTCCGCCCGGATCAGCAGGCCGGCTAGCGTCAGATCGAAGGCGCCGGCGATGCGCACCAGGATCGTCGCCGTCGGGCTCGTCTCGCCGCGTTCGATCTTGCTGATGGCGGCCTTGGAGACCGCCGAGCGGTCGGCCATCTCGGCCAGCGACCAGCCCCGCGCCTCCCGCTCCAGCCGGATCCGCTGGGCGATCGCCCGATTGATATCGTCCACTATAGTGTTCATACGTTTCTTATAGTGGAATTCAATGTGAATGAAAAGTCCGTTCACGGGCCTGTGAGGTTCAAACTTCCGCCAAATGATGTAACGGTAACGTTACTACTTCAGTTCAGCCAAAGAGGATTACGGAATGGCCTTGGGAAAATCGACTGCAGTGCGCATTCCCCTGCTCGCGAATGCCACGTTTTCGGGACTATGCGGGATCATCGCGATCACCGCGTCGGGCGAGGACGTCGCCCTCGTCGCCGATATGCCGCAATGGGTCGGCATCGCCTTAGGGTTTGGGTTGATTGGCTTCGGCATCGCTGTCGCGGTATGTGCTATCCGCCTCCGCCTCGGCTGGACCCTTGTCATCTCGGCGGCGGATATTCTCTGGGTCGTCTCAACACCGCTCTTGCTCCTGATCCCGGCTCTGTTCACCGATCTGGGTCACAGCGTTGTCTGGACCGTGGCCGGCGTGGTCGCCCTGTTCGCCTTCTTTCAACTGCGCGGCCTCCGGCTCATGCTCCACGACGCTGCCGGCCCTGGCCGTTATCGCCTTTGCATCCGCATCCACAGCCAGGCGCCGGCCGACGGTCTATGGCAGGTAATCGCGGATATCGGCGGAATCCACCGGTATAGCCCGGTGCTTACCGACTCGCGGATTGAGGACGATCGGGACCCGGGTGTTGGCGCCGTCCGAGTCTGCACAAATCTGCAAGGTCAACGCTGGGCCGAAAAGATCGAGGCTTTCGATCCCGCCAACCGGTCGTTGACCTTGCGCTTCCTGACGGAGCGGGAGGACTTTCCAATTCCGGTGGAAACGCTGACCGGCGGCTGGCAGGTCACACCGGACGGGGAAGGGTCGATCGTCGACATCTGGTGGTCGCTGACGCCGCACCAGAGCCCGGGATGGCTGATTGTGACATTGATGAGCATTCCGCTGGAACGCGATGTGCGAGAGCTGATCGCCAATATGGCGGTGGCGGCGCCGGACCGGCGCGCCGCGCCCCGCGGCTGGTCGCTCGGCCTGCGCTTCGGGTATTGCTGAGATGGAAAGCCGGGAGCGTATCCTTGCCGCCGCGGCGGTCGAGTTCACCGACCGCGGCTTCCATGGGGTGCGTATGGAGCATGTCTCGAAACGCGCCGCCCTGAACAAGTCTTTGGTCTATCGCCATTTCGACAACAAGGAGACACTGTTTGAGCAGGTCCTGAGGGCCGAGATCGGGAAGCGCACCGCGCTTCTCGACACCCTGCCCGATTCTCTGGGGGAGATTCTGGTTTTCTGGGCTGCGCAGCAGCGGGAAGACGCCGATTTCAATCGCTTGATCGGCCAGGAGGGCCTTCGCGACGACGCTGCGACACCGGTTGCCGCCGAGGAACGGACAGCATATTACCGGCGCCAGATCGACCGGCTCCGGACCATGCAGGAGGAGGGCGCCCTGGCCAAGGAACTGGACCCGGAAGGCCTGTTCTTCGCCCTGCTGCTCTTGACTGTCGGCCCGGTGCTGCTGCCGCAGTTGGCCCGGCTCATTCTCGGCGATGATGTCGAGGCACACTGGGACGACACGCTGCGCCGGATCGCAGAACGGTTGGAGGGGGGGCATTCGGAGACGCCGTCCGCAGCGGTCTCCAACTAGATCAAATCTGCGGCGCCCCGTCGCGGGACTCAAAGCCGGACCGCCGTGTTCCGTGCGCTCTTTGGTGAAAAGATGTCGTAACATGACAAGCCGGGCGGCGCCCGAGGGTATGTGATCGCGTCCGATCATGAACGGCGTCGCCGAACCGACGCCCCGCCCCTTTATCTCGGAGCTGCAATCCATGGCGAACTTCCACAAGAAGGCCAGCGTCGTCATCATCGGTCAGGGCGGCATCGTCGGCGCGTCCGTCGTCCATCACCTGATCGAGCGCGGGTGGGACAACATCATCGGCATCGACAAGTCGGGCATCCCGACGGATATCGGCTCCACCGGGCACGCGTCGGATTTCTGTTTCCACACGGTCATGGACCCGATGACCATGTTCACCACCCAATACAGCACCGATTTCTTCGCCAAGCGCGGACGCTACGAGCGGGTCGGCGGCCTGGAAGTAGCACGGGTCGGCGACGACGAGCGCATGCGCGAGCTGGAGCGCCGGGTCACCATTGGCCGCGCCTTCGGCGCCGAGCTCTCGATCATCTCCGCCAAGGAGGCGAAGGAGCGCATGCCGCTGATCGAGGAGGACATGGTCCAGGGCGCCCTGTGGGATCCCAACGCCGGCCTGGTCTTCCCCCGCTCCCAGACCGTCTCCGGCGAGATGGTCCAGGACGCGGTCGCCACCGGCAAGCTGGAGATCATGCCGAACACGCCCTGCACCGGCCTCGACATCGAGGACGGCCGCATCAAGGGGGTGCATACCTCCCGCGGCTATATCGAGACCGACAAGGTCGTGGTCTGCGCCGGGCTCTGGTCGCGCCTGATTTCGATGATGGCGGGCGAGGATCTGCCGGTGATGCCGGTGGACCACCCGCTGACCTTCTTCGGCCCCTATACCGAGTTCGAGGGCACCGGCAAGGACATCGGCTATCCCCTGCTGCGCGACCAGGGCAACTCCGCCTATCTGCGCGACACCGGCGACCCGACCACCACCGAGGGCGGTCAGATCGAGTGGGGCTACTACGAGGAGAAGGATCCGCGCACGGTCCATCCCCGCGACCTTCTGGAAAAGGAGCAGGCCCGCCTCTCCCCCTCCCAGCGCGATCTGGAGATGGAACAGATCATCGAGCCCCTGGAGCGGGCCATGGAGCTGACCCCGATCCTGGGCGAGATCGGCTATAACGAGAAATGGTCGTTCAACGGCTTGCTGCAGGTCACCGCCGACGGCGGCCCGTCGATCGGCGAATCCCCGGATGTGCGCGGCCTGTGGTACGGCGTCTCGGTCTGGATCAAGGACGGCCCCGGCACCGGCAAGATCATCGCCGACTGGATGACCGACGGGCGCACCCATATCGACCACCACGCCATCGACTACGCCCGCTATTACCCGATCCAGAAGACCGAGCCCTATATCGCGGAGCGCTGCTACGAGTCCGCCTTCAAGATCTACAACCCGCCGGTCCACAACCGGGAGCCCTATTCCAAGGGCCGCAACCTGCGCTGCACCCCCTTCCATCTGCGCGAGCGGGAACTCGGCGGCTATTTCATGGAAATCGCCGGGTGGGAGCGCGCCCACGGCTACGCCACGAACGAGGAGACCCTGCTCGCGAAATACGCCGACCGCGTGCCGGTGCGGGAGAACGAGTGGGACAACCGCCATTTCTGGCGCGTCTCCAACGCCGAGCATCTCGAAATCTCCGAGAATGTCGGCATGATTAATCTCTCCCACTTCGCGATCTACGACGTCGCCGGGCGCGACGCGGCCACGCTGATGGAGTATGTCTCCAGCTCCAAGGTCGCCGGCGACACCCCGGCGGGCAAGGGCGTCTACACCAACTTCCTGGACGCGACCGGCGGCGTGCGGGCGGACCTGACCGTCCTTCGGCTGGCCGAGAACCGTTTCCAGGTGATCGACGGGGCCGACGCCGGCAACCGGGACGCCGCCTATCTGCGCAAGATGGCCCGGGACAAGGAATGGGACGTCTTCGTCGAGGACCGCACCGATCACTATGGCTGCATCGGCGTGTGGGGACCGAACGCCCGCGCGGTGCTGAAGACCCTGGCCGACGACCCGGCCGGCCTCGATCCCGAGACCTTCCCCTTCGCCGCCTGCAGGGACTTCACCCTGCGCGGCGTGCCGGTGAAGGGGTTCCGCATCTCCTATGTCGGCGAACAGGGCTGGGAACTGCACTTCTCCATGAGCTACGGCCTGGCGCTCTGGGACATTTTCCGGGAGGCGGGCATCACGCCCATCGGCATCGAGACCTATGCCAACAGCCGCCGGCTGGAGAAGAGCCTGCGCCTGCAGAACGCCGACCTTCTGACCGAATACAATCTGGTCGAGGCGGGCCTCGCCCGGCCGAAGGTGAAGGCCGCCGACTTCCACGGCAAGGCCGCCTATCTCGCCCAGCGCGACCGCGCCCACCAGCCGGCCACGCTCTGCACCCTGGTCATGACCGATAACCGGGACAAGGACGGGGTCGCCCGCTATCCGGTGGGCAACTGCCCGATCGTCGATCCGAAGACCGACGCGGTCCTGGTCGACAGCCTCGGCCGGCGCTCCTACACCACCAGCATCGCCTTCGGCCCGTCCATCGGCAAGAACATCGCGCTCGGCTACCTGCCGCAGGACTATTGCGAGGAGGGCCGGGCGCTGGAGATCGAGTATTTCAATCAGAAATTCCCGGCCAAGGTCGCCGCCATCGGCGCCAAACCACTCTACGACCCGACGAACGCGCGGATGAAGTCTTAGGAAGTGGCATCAGAAAGAAGCTCCGCACTCAACCGTATTTCAGGCAACAACCCGTTAAGCGGTGCCGAACGATCCCGGCGGGGTAGCCGAAGAACAGCAACGCCATGTCCGGATCGCATTTGTTCGAAGTCCAAACCGTCGATCTCCGGACACCGGCGTTCCAGGGCCCCGGCCCAACGCGCGGGCCGTCAGAATAACACGCCATCACACTCCGGAACTAAAAATCCAATTCACCAAATACGAGCTTGAGCAGTCACTTAATCAACCGATCAGACAGCGCCGCAGACTATGTCGCACCTCAACGTACGCTCCAATCGATGCAGCCCAAGTTATCCAGATTCAACGAACAACTGGAGTTGCGACGCGGTAGCGATTAGCTTACCACAGACATCAGCATCAGTTTAAGTGACCGAACTGTCTCAATCGACAGCACATTTCTCTTCCAGTCCGTCAAGAGCACCGGAACGTAAATTTCAACTCTTAAATCCCTAACGCCCAATCGACCCGAATCAGGCAGAACTTGGACCACACAAACGGACATATCATTGATCTAACGTCATACCCAAAACGGAATATGGGTGACGCCACATCGCCTTTTCGATACCCAGGCGGGAAAGGTTTTCTTACACCATTTTTATCCGAACAAATCCATAGGCGATTCGGGTGGAATGCAGCATCATTCGCAGAGCCATTCTGTGGTGGTGCTGGCTCTGCATTAAATCTTCTTTCTGATGAACGCGTCGAAAAAGTATATCTCAACGATGTGGATTTTCGAATATTTTCAGCATGGAAAGCTATGCTGGACGAAACAGACCGATTCGTTGAGCAAATTCATGAAATTACTCCAAGCATAAAAATATGGGAGGATTGTTTACAAAAGCTATACGAAAAACCGAAATCGATATATTCATTTGATGTCGGCTTTGCTACTTTTTTCGTCAACAGAACCAGCAGAAGTGGTGTGATTCTAGGATCTGGGCCAATTGGGGGCTACAATCAAGGTGGAAAATGGAAAATTGATGCTCGATTTAAAAAAGACTCCTTAATCAAACGGATTCAATATTTAGGAGAAATGAGCGACCGGATTTTTCTTTCTTGCCTAGACGGGCTCGAATTTTGTCGACAATTGGAGAATACAGGAGTCCTTCATGATACGTTACTCTTTATCGATCCTCCGTATGTGCAAGCTGGTGGTCGCCTCTACTATGACGGCATGAACTTAGCCAAACATGACGCTCTCGCGAACTGGCTGCTCTCCGGAAACGCCCAACACTGGATTCTAACCTATGATGACCATGAGATCATCAGGGACAACTATTCCTCAATACAACAATACCGTATCCAAGTTAGGTATAGCCTTGGAAAGCGTCGACTTGAGCAAGAACTGTTGTATATGAGCTAAATACGTTGGCCTATGTACTAACTCTGAATGCATCGTATTCGTGCAGAAAGACCGCCGTAGAAAATTCCCGGAAAAGCTTTCTTACCTTTGCATCCAATCTAATTAACGACGAAGTTTGATAGTGACCTCCATTTCTTTTTCCCATCGACCTCCAGATTTGCTCATATGTATAAAGCTGGCAATCCTTCTGGGCGCATTTATCTTTTGTAAGAGCATCTTCGTCATGGATCCTAACCAAAACACCCTTAAATGCGGCTGGTTGCGTAGAGAAAAAACTTCGAAAAAAGTTGCGCTCGTCAAGGCCTATAATTTTCTGATCGATATTGGATTTTTGCACTGTGGCACCGACAAGAGCAAGTTCTGCGTGCCCAGGAGCACCAGGACCGCCAATATGGACCAAGCAGTCAACGCCTCCGTCGTTTGCAGCCTTTTGCTTCGGGTTCCAATAGGTATGAGGAGTCACTTCACCCGCGCCAATCTTTCGGCAGACAGAGCCAAGTAGTTTTTCCAACCGAACGGAGCTTCTGCAATTAGAAGTCATGTATACAGGACCATCATTTTTCCCAGACACCATATACCCTGCTATATATTCAAAAATACTACGAAATTTTTTATCAAATTCATTCCTTGAACGCGCAACTTCTTCATCGCTTTCCCCTTCAATTTCGAGAGTAGAGCCAGCTAACCCCCGAAAAAACTGAAGAGCAAGATAACAAAGCCCCACTAAACTAACCTCCTCATCCGACTTCTTGATGAGATAATTATGATCATTTATTATGAAGGGATAATGGCCACCAAGTTCATCCATCCTGGATTGCACGTTATTTAAAAGCGACGCCGCAAAGTTCTCCATCATTTCAGCATCTGCTAAATGGGGTTCAGCATAATAATCTGCCCTTTCCGCCTCTGCCACATAGCTCTCAATGAAGTGTATGCGCGCCTCTTCCTCGTCAATGGGTAGTATTTCTACAGCCGCCTCACCAATAAAAAAAGCAGCTATTTCCCAAGCCGCGAGAACGTCGGATGATGCAAGGATCGAATTCAAAGTAGCAATTCGGAAATTGAACATTTCATCCACCTTTTATATTTGGAATTATGGCTTTTACTTGCGTAAAACTTCTCTCTAAACGGGACAACAGGCTGTGTGAATTTGCTAGCTCGTCCTCTTTCAAGTCACCAACGACGATGGTAGCATCAGACGCAATTTTTTGCATTATCTGGTGTGCCTTTGCTAACGAGACCAACCAATCCTCACTTTTTAACCCAGCAACTGTCTCCGCATCTGCAAGGTTACCCGTCATCCTGAGCTCGCGAATGCCCTCACTACTTGCCAATACTCTTTGTAGCCTCGGGCGATCCGTCCCCTGTGATCGGATGACGGATTTATCTCCATACAACCACCCCATGACTTCGAGAAGTTGTGGATGGTGAGAAACTGGAATTGGATTGGCCCTTACAAGCCCTTCGTTTAGTGGTGCGCGCGGCAAGCCAATGAATTCGCGGCTGTCGGGGTTATTAATAAGAGTGTAGAGATGAGAAAACTCGATTGAGTTTTCAGCTAGATTCAGTTGGTCAAAGTGACCGAGGTCAATACTTTGCTGCACAATTTTATATGCAACCAGTAGCCTTAGTATGACGCCTCTACTATCCCCGAGCTGGTTGGTTAAAGACTGCATCCGCTGCTGTGGAGTTAGGCGGCCATCCATCTCTTGATAGAACCGGACGCCGAAACGTGCCTTCGCCAATGATGACCATCGTGCCGGCCCATTTACATGCTTAAAGCCAATATAACCAGCGGCCGCCTCCCGATTCTTTACTATCACAACCGGAAGCTGACGACATGTGTCAAGCTTTTCTGGGGCTATCGACGGCACTCTTCTGCGCGGTGCATCTTTTTCCAACAGGCTAGGGTCTAGGAGGAGCTTGACCGCAGCAAGTCGGCGATTGCCTTCGAGCACAACCAACTCGCCACCCTCATTGGTCACCACTAATGGTTCGAATTTCTCGAATCCACGTTCCGCGATCGAGTTCCATAGTTCCTTCAGATCGGCTGTCTCCAAAAGAATTCTCAAGGCTTCTTTCTCGCTCGAAGCTTCGGAAAGTCCAAACCTTGGATTCTGCCGGTCAAGCTTGAGCTCGCTTGGTTCAATGTCTTGAATCTTCATATGCTTATCCCGTACGTTCCGACCCTTCTAAGCCACGCAAACTTCAGGTGCAAAGGTTTAACTCCAGAGATTCATGGGATTCCTAAACCTGTGGCCTGTTTGGCCGCGCGTTTGAAGCGTAAGGCCGCCTAGGGCTGGGATTCATGACCATTCGCTAAGAATGGTGGCGATTTGGACAGCAACGAGTAGGTCGACTGCCACCGGCCATCCAGTAGTTGCCTGCCCTACAGATCCACCGGCACCGGCGGCTCAGGTCACGATAACTGCGCGTCACTCAGTCAGAAGCCAGTCTGATCCATCATCGGCCTCCCTTCGCAAACCTCGAATGAGATTGGCGACCCCGAGGAAAACCCCTTCAAGCGCCCCTAAGCCGCCCTCACCCACACCTTGGTGTCGTGGAAGACGGCGCCGCGCTTGGGCAGGCCGGGGTCGGCGGAGGTCAGGGTGTTGACGCCCAGACCGCCCTCGAAGGCGGTGTTGGGCCACACGCTCTCGATCACCACCGTCCCCTCCCTCAGACCGTCGAAGGCCTTGGCGTGGACGACGATCTCGCCCCGGTGGTTGCCGACCCGGACCTTGTCGCCGTCGGCCAGCCCCAGGCGCTCCAGGGCGTGCGGGTGGATCATGATCTCCGGCCGCCCCTCCTTCACCTTGGAGGTGCGGGTCTCGGTCCAGGTCGAATTGAGATAGTTCCGCGCCGGGGCGGCCACCAGCCGGAACGGATGCTCCGCGTCGGCCTGTTCGATCACGTCCTGATGGTCGGGGAGTTCCGGCATCAGGCTCGCGTCATGGCCGACCTTTTCCCAATCGGCCCGGAAGTGGAACTTGCCGTCGTCGGTGGGAAAGCCGGTCAGGAAATGCTGACGGTCGAAATCGTAGACCGTGTCCTGGCCGCGATTGGCCCAGATCGTCTCGGCGTCGGGCAGGCCGCTGCGCAGGACCAGGTCGTCGATCAGTTCCCAATCGGTCAGGTGAAAGCCCGGATGCTCGGCGCCGACCCGCTTGGCGATCTCCTGAATGACATAGTGATTGGTGCGGCACTCGCCCGGCACGCCGATCACCGGCTTC
Source organism: Alphaproteobacteria bacterium (assembly GCA_024743275.1). Lineage (GTDB taxonomy): Bacteria > Pseudomonadota > Alphaproteobacteria > JANSWW01 > JANSWW01 > JANSWW01. Next base: position 78,493 of record JANSWW010000011.1, on the reverse strand, counting down.
GCCACCTGCAGGATGGTGTGGGCCGAGGCGGTATAGATGTCCGGATGCTCCAGGAAGCTGGTCGCCGGCAACACCACATCGGCATAGCGCGCCGTGTCGGTCATGAACTGCTCGTTCACCGCCAGGAACAGATCCTCCCGCTCGAAGCCCTCGATGACCTTGGCGGTCTCCGGCGCGACGCAGGCCGGGTTGCAGTTCTGGATGACCATCGCCTTCACCGGACCGCCATGCTTCAACGCCTCGGCATCGCCGGTCAGCACCCGGCCGATCTGGGACATGTCCAACTCGCGGATGCCGCTATCCTTCACGTCCAGCCCCTCGATCATGGTCTTGTCGAGGTTGTAGGTCCGCCCCTGGCCCCAGAGCGCCCCGCCGCCCTCATATTGCCAGGCGCCGGTGATCGCAGGCAGACAGGAGACGGCGTGGAGCTGGGCCGAGCCGTTGCGCGACCGGGAAAAGCCGTAGCCGACCCGGATATAGCTGCGCCTGGTCTTGCCGTAGAGCGTGGCGAAGGCCTCGATCTCGGCCGCCGGAATGCCGGTGATCGCCTCGGCCCAGGCGGCGTCCCGGGTGGTGAGATGGGCCTCCAACCGGCCATCGGCGTCGGTGTATTTGGCAAGATAGTCCCGGTCCGCATGGCCGTCGCGGAAGAGGATGTGCATCACCGCACAGGCCAGCGCCCCATCGGTCCCGGGCCTCGGCATCAGATGGATGTCGGCCACGGCGGCGGTCGGCGTGCGGTAGGGGTCGATCACCACCAGCTTGGCGTCGCGGTCTTTGCGCGCCTGGGTGATGTGGGTCATCAGGTTGACCTGGGTCGAGACCGGATTGCCGCCCCAGACCACGATCAAATCGGACTTGGCGATCTCGCGCCCGTCGACGCCGCGCTTCTCGCCGACACCGGCGAGCCAGCCGGTCTCCGCCAGCCGGGTGCAGAAGGTGTCGTCCTGGCGGGAATATCTCTTGGCGTGGGTCAGGCGCCGGATGCCGTCGCGCATCACCAGCCCCATGGTGCCGGCGTAATTGTAGGGCCAGACGGACTCGGGTCCGAACTCGGCCTCGGCGGCGTTGAACTTCTCGCCGATCAGATCCAGCGCCTCTTCCCATGTCGCCCGGCGGAACTCCCCCGCGCCCTTCTTGCCGGTGCGGATCAGCGGATGCATCATCCGGTCGGGGCTATGCACCCGCTCGGCGTAGCGGCCCATCTTGGCGCAGACCACGCCCGCCGTGTAATCGTTCCAGGAGCCGCCGCGCACCCGACCGATCGTGTTCTCGTCGATCCGTTCGATCTCCAGGGCACAGACCGACGGGCAGTCATGGGGACAGACGGAGGGGACGAGAGCGGACCGGTTGGTGGAGGGGTGATCGAGGGGCATGGAAGTCTCCGGCAAGCGGGGCTATCTAAGGGGCCACGGGAGGCCCATAAGATGTATGACAAACAAGACGGTTCCGCAGCCCCTTTCGCCCCACAACCATGACGGATCATGTAGAAACTGTTGTGATCGGCGCCGGCGTCGTCGGCCTCGCCATCGCCCGCACGCTCGCGCTCGCCGGTCAGGAGGTGGTGATCCTCGACCGGGCGGAGGACTTCGGGACCGAGACCTCGAGCCGCCATTCCGAGGTGATCCACGCCGGGATCTACTATCCCACCGGCAGTCTCAAGGCCCGGGCCTGCGTCGCCGGCAAGCATCTCCTCTACGACTATATGGACAGCCGCGGCATCGCCTATTCCCGGCTCGGCAAGCTGATCGTCGCCACGGACGACAGCCAGATCCCGGCGCTTGCCCAGATCAAGGAACGGGCCGAGGCCAACGGGGTTCCCGATCTCGAATGGCTCGACCCGGATCAGGTACGGGCGCGCGAACCGGCGATTTCCTGCGTCACCGCCCTGTGGTCGCCGTCGACCGGAATTCTGGACAGCCATGGCTTGATGGCCTCCCTGCTCGGCGAGGCGGAGGATCACGGCGCGATGCTGGCGCTGTTCACGCCTGTGCTCGGCGGGTCGGTCACCAATCGCGGCTTCGAGATCGAGACCGGCGGCGAGGCGCCGATGCGTCTGTCCTGTACCAACCTCGTGCTGGCGGCGGGCCACGGCGCCCAGCCCCTGGCGGCGAAGATCGCGGGCATCCCGGCGGACCGCGTCCCGGCCCATCACTACTGCAAGGGCAGCTACTACAGCCTCACCGGCGTGAAACCGCCCTTCTCCACCCTGATCTATCCCGCCCCGGAACAGGCCGGGCTGGGGGTCCATGCGACCCTGGATCTCGCCGGCCAATGCCGCTTCGGACCGGATACCGAATGGCTCGCCGACAAGGAGGAACTGGTCGCCACCGACTATGACGTCGACCCGGCGCGGGCGGAGACATTCTACGCGGCGGTCCGGAAGTATTGGCCCGGCCTGCCGGACGACTCGCTGGCCCCGGGCTATGCCGGCATCCGGCCTAAGATCCAGGCGCCGGGCGAACCGGCCCACGACTTCGTCATCCAGGGCGCCGAGGATCACGGCGTGCCGGGCCTCGTCGCGCTCTACGGGATCGAGTCGCCGGGCGTCACCTCCTCCCTGGCCCTGGCCGACCATGTGCACGACCTTTTGAAAGGCTAATCCGGTGCTTCCCCAGGCAAACAGCTATCAGGACTGTGTCGACCGATTCCGCTGGCATATTCCGGACCGGTTCAACATCGGCGCCGATGTGGTCGACCGGCAGGACCCGAACGCCCTGGCGCTGATCTACGAGACCGGTGCCGGGGAGGCGCGGCGCTACAGTTTCGGGGACATGGCCAAGGCCTCGAACCGGCTGGCCAACGCCTTCGCGGGTCTGGGGCTCGGCCGGGGCGACCGGGTCGGGGTGCTGCTGCCGCAACGCCCGGAAACCGCGATTGCCCATGTGGCCGCCTTCAAGGCGGGGCTGATTTCGATCCCGCTCTTCACCCTGTTCGGTCCGGAGGCATTGGCCTACCGGCTGGCGAACGCGGCGGCCCGGGCGGTGATCACCGACCAGACGGGCCTGGAGACCCTGCTGCCGCTCAGGGACACCCTGCCGGCCCTGGAGCGGATCATCGTCGTCGACCGGCACAAAGACGGCGGCGGGGCGCTTTCCTTCGACCGACTGCTCGACAAGGCCGGGGACGCGTTCACGCCGGTCGACAGCGCCGCCGACGATCCAGCCCTGATCATCTACACCAGCGGGACCACGGGCAATCCGAAGGGCGCGCTCCATGCCCACCGGGTGTTGCTCGGCCATCTGCCGGGCGTCGAGTTCCCCCACGCCTTCCTGCCGAAGCCGGGCGATCTGATGTGGACCCCGGCGGACTGGGCCTGGATCGGTGGCCTGCTGGATGTGCTTTTGCCGGCCTGGCATCACGGAATCCCGGTCCTCGCCCACCGCGCCCGGAAGTTCGATCCAGAAGAGGCCTTCGCGCTGATGGCGAAGCATCAGGTCCGCAACACCTTCCTGCCGCCCACGGGCCTCAAGCTGATGCGCCAGGTGCCGGACCCGGCCCGGTTCGGTCATGCCCCGCGCACGGTGGCCAGCGGCGGCGAAACCCTCGGCGCGCAACTGCTGGATTGGGGCCGGTCGGCCTTTGGCGGGCTCACCATCAACGAGTTCTACGGCCAGACCGAGTGCAATCTGGTGGTCGGCAGCAACGCCGAAATCCTGCCGGTCCGGCCGGGGTCCATGGGCCGCCCGATTCCGGGCCACGAGGTCCGGATCGTCGGCGAGGACGGTACCGTATTGCCGCCGGACGCGCCCGGCCTGATCGCGGTCCGAAAAGGCGACCCGGTGATGTTCCTCGGCTATTGGAACAACGACCGGGCGACGGCGGACAAGTTCAAGGGCGACTGGCTGGTGACCGGGGACACCGGCCGCATGGACCAGGAGGGCTATCTCTGGTTCGGCGGCCGCGACGACGACGTCATCACCTCGGCGGGCTACCGAATCGGCCCCGCCGAGATCGAGGATTGCCTGCTGAAACATCCGGCGGTGCAGATGGCGGCCGCCATCGGCGTACCGGATCCGATACGAACCGAGTCGGTGAAGGCCTGTGTCGTGCTCAATCCCGGCTTCCAGGCCTCCGACGGCCTGGCGGCGGACCTCCAGGCCCATGTCAAAGGCCGGCTCGCGGCCCACGAATATCCCAGGATCGTCGAATTCATGGATAGCCTGCCCATGACAACCACCGGTAAGATCATCCGTCGCACCCTTCGCCAAGAGGCGGTGGACCGGATCGAGCGGGGAGAGAAACCATGACCGAGAGCAAGCCCAGGACCATCGACTATTATCTGACCGTCAACAGCCCCTGGGCCTATCTCGGGTCGGCACGGCTCCGCGCCATGGCCGAACAGGCCGGCGCCTCGGTCATCGTCCACACCGCCGACTTCCACCGGGTCTTCGAGGCGACCGGCGGCCTGCCGCTGCCCAAACGCTCGCCGCAGCGTCAGGCCTACCGGCTGGTCGAGCTGGAACGGTGGAGCAAGGAAACCGGCGAGAAGATCGTCATGAAACCGACCCATGCGGTTTCCCCCACCCTCGCCAATCTCTGTGTCATCGCGGTGCGGGAAAGCGGCGGCGACGCGCTTGCCGCCGCCCATGCGCTGGGCCGCGCCTATTGGGTGGAGGACCGCGACATCGCCGACGAAGCCGAACTCGCCGACATTCTGGACGGTCTCGGCCTCGCCGGTTCCACCGTCGTCAACCGGGTCGAGGACGACCTCTCCATGGCGGAGATCTACGACAGCGAGACCCAGCAGGCGATCGACCGGGGCGTGTTCGGCGCGCCCTGGTATGTCTATGCCGGCGAGCCCTTCTGGGGCCAGGATCGTCTCTCCTTTTTGGAGAAAAAACTCAAAGAGGAATAAGCTCTCCACAACCTCGTGATGAAAAGACAGGGCGAGAAAAATCCCAAACTTACTTGGCTCTTAACCATTTGTTATCATTTTGCGCCTTAGCTGCTTCCCAACGAATTGATAACACTGGTTGATTATCTGAGACGTCAAATGAAGGTCGAGCGCGAACGCTTCGTCGTGAAGTCCCCGGATTGCCTCGCGGACGCCATTCCGGTCCTCAGAGAGACATTCGAGTATTGGGAGAAGATGAAAGGGGACCGGGCGTTACCCGATTCCGCCGACATCGACGTGCTTCGGATTCCGCGCGATTGGCTGCCCCATCTGGTCCTGGTCGACGTGGAGACCGACCCCTTCGACCTTCGATATCGTTTGGTCGGGACGGCGATTGTCGCTTGGCTCGGCTTCGACCCCACCGGCAGGACTGTCGCGGAGAGTTCCCCGTTCAAAGACAGCGATAGAGTGTTCGATAACTATCGCACGGCCATCGAGACCCGGTGCCCGTACTTCATCAACCGCACCGACTTGCAAAGAGACAGCGAGGAGCACCCCAGTGCCCGCTGGCTCTTGTTCTGCCCCTTTTCAAGCGACGGAGAGACGGTCGACCGGATCATGGTCCATGCCCGTCACGACCGGGACCCGGACCTGTTCCACGGTGCCCGGCGGGATTGAACGGATTAGGGCATAACCCCTTCTTTTTTACCTGACTGATCGAGGCAAGAGGCCGCTATCCCTCGTCCTGCAGGGACATCAGCGAGGCGTTGCCGCCGGCCGCCGTGGTGTCGACGGAAACCGTGCGCTCCGTCGCGAAACGATGGAGATAGCGGGGTCCGCCCGCCTTCGGTCCGGTCCCGCTGAGCCCCTCGCCCCCAAAGGGCTGCACGCCGACGATGGCGCCGATCATGTTGCGATTGACATAGGCGTTGCCGACCGGCAGCCGGTTGACCAGCCAGTCCGCCCGGCTGTCGACGCGCGTGTGGATCCCGAAGGTGAGGCCGTACCCCGTCGCCTCGATCTGCTCGGCCACATCGGTCAACCGATCCGCCTTCCAGCGCACGATATGCAGGACCGGCCCGAACACCTCCCGTTCCAAGGACGCCAGCGACTTGAGCTCGAAGGCGGCCGGCGTCACGAAGGTCCCGTGGGCCGTCCCGCCGTTGAGCGGGAGCTTCTTGACCAGCTTCTCCTCCCGCGTCATCCGCTCGATATGGCTGTCGAGCATCGCCTTCTGATCGCTGTCGATCACCGGCCCCACATCGGTCTTGAGAAGCCCCGGGTCGCCGATCACGAGATCGTCCATGGCGCCGGAGATCATCTCGATCAGGCCGTCGGCGATTTCGTCCTGAACGAACAGCACCCGCAGGGCGGAGCAGCGCTGTCCGGCACTCTGGAAGGAGGAAATCAGGACGTCCCGCGTCACCTGTTCGGGCAGGGCGCTCGAATCGACGATCATCGCGTTCTGACCGCCGGTCTCGGCGATCAGCGGCACAATCGGTCCCGGCCGGTCGGCGAGCGCCTTGTTGATCAGCCGCGCCGTCTCGGTCGACCCGGTGAAGCAGACCCCGGCGATCCGGTGGTCGGCAACCAACCGGGCGCCCACCGTCTCGCCCCGCCCGGGGACCAGATGCAGCACGTCACCCGGAATCCCCGCCCGGTGCAGCAGGTCGACGGCATAGGCGGCAATGATGCTGGTCTGCTCCGCGGGCTTGGCGATCACCGTGTTGCCGGCCGCGAGCGCCGCCGTCACCTGGCCGCAGAAGATCGCGAAGGGGAAGTTCCAGGGGCTGACGCATAAAAACACGCCGCGCCCGGCGAGCCGGATGCTGTTGCGTTCGCCGGTCGGCCCGGGCAACGCCTCCGGTCCGGAGAAATCGGCTTCCGCCCGGTCGGCGTAATAGCGGCAGAAATCGATCGCCTCACGGACCTCGGCCACGCCGTCCGGGATCGACTTGCCCGCCTCCCGGGTGCAGAGCGCCATAATCTCCGCCATCTCCTGTTCCATCAGATCGGCGGCCCGGCGCAGGCAGGCGGCGCGCGCATCGGCCGGTGTCCCGTCCCAACCCCGGAAGGCCTTGGCGGCCCGGTCGAGCGCTTCGTCCACCTCCTCCGTCGTCGCATCGCGGCTGTGACCGACGATCCTGCGCCGGTCCGAGGGATCGGTCACGGCGTCGGAGAGGTTGCCCCGCCCCTCGCCGCCGATGATCGGACCGCCCGTCCGGTGGCCGATGGCGACCGCATCCATCCGCGCCTTGAGATCGCGCAGGACATTGCGGTCGGACAGATCGCAGCCGAGCGCGTTGGGCCGCGCCCCGCCATAGAGGTCGCGGGGCAGCGGAATGCGCGGATGGGGCTTTTGGGCCATCTTGAAGACGGCTTGGACCGGATCGGCGACGATCTCCTCGACCGGTAACTTCTCGTCGACGATACGGTTCACGAAGGAGGAATTGGCCCCGTTCTCCAGGAGACGCCGCACCAGATAGGCGAGCAGATCCTCATGACTGCCGACCGGCGCATAGATCCGGCAGGGGATGGCCCGCCTGTCCGCCGGGACGATCTGGTCGTAGAGCGCCTCGCCCATGCCATGGAGCCGCTGGAACTCGAAGTCCCGGCGGTTTCCGGCCAACTCGAGCACCACCGCGATGGTGTGGGCGTTGTGGGTCGCGAATTGCGGATAGACCCTGTCGCCGAGATCGAACAGCTTCTTCGCACAGGCGATATAGGAGACATCGGTGGAGGCCTTGCGGGTGAAAACGGGATAGCCGGCGAGCCCCAGCTCCTGGCTGCGCTTCACTTCCGTATCCCAATAGGCGCCTTTGACAAGCCGCACCATGATCCGCCGGCCGGTTTCCTCGGCCAGCCAGCCGAGCCAGTCGATCACCGCATGGGCCCGTTTCTGATAGGCCTGTAGCGCGAGACCCAAACCGTCCCAGCCCCTGAGGCTTTCGGCCCGGGCCACGGCCTCGATCACGTCGAGGGACAGGTCGAGCCGGTCCGCCTCCTCCGCATCGATGGTGAAGCCGATGTCATAGCTCTTGGCCTGCTCGGCCAGCGTCACCACCAGGGGCACGAGTTCGGCGAGCAGCCTGTCCCGCTGGGCCTCCTCATAGCGCGGATGAAGGGCGGAAAGTTTGACGGAGATCCCGGCGCCGTCGACCGGCCCCCTGCCCTTGGCCTTCTCGCCGATGGCCTTGATCGCCTGGCCATAGGCCTCGAAATAGCGGGCGGCATCGGCCCGCGTGCGGGCGGCCTCCCCCAGCATGTCGTAGGAATAGCGGTAGCCCTGGCTCTCCTGGCTACGGGCCCGGTCGATCGCCTCCTTGATCGTCCGACCCATGACGAACTGCCGGCCCATGATCCGCATCGCCTGGCGCAAGGCTTGGCGGATCACCGGTTCGCCGGAGCGGTGAATGAGGCGCGCCAGCACTTTCGGGAGTTCCCGCTGTTCGCGCTCCAGATTGACCACCCGGCCGGTCAGCATCAGCGCAAGCGTGGAGGCGTTGACGAAAATCGAGGAGGAGTGGCCGATATGCTCCTCCCACCGCGCCCCGCCGATCTTGTCCTGAATCAGTTCGTCGGCGGTTTCCGCGTCGGGGATCCGCAACAGCGCCTCGGCGAGGCACATCAGAACCAGGCCTTCCTTGCTGGTCAGGTCGTATTCGTGCAGGAAGCTGTCGAGACCGCCCATCTTGGTGCGGTCCTCGCGGACCTGTGTCACCAACTCGCGGGCGAGCGCGTCGGCCCGGGCCTTCGTCTCCCCGGTGATCCGGGCCTCGGGCAACAGCAGATCGACCACCTCGGCCTCGTCGCGGCGATAGGCCCGATCGATGGCCGCCCTCAGCTCGGGCGCGGTCGGATAGGAAATGGGCGATTCGGCAACGAACATCGGCTTGGGTCCCTTCGCAACGGCACCCTATGCGCAGAGCATACTGTACCGGCGAGCGTCAACACCAAGCGACACCACGCAATGCAGAAATGACACGGAGACCCCGGTCAGGCGCCCTTGCGCGCCGCCGGCTTGTCGAGCGGCAGGGTGCTGAGAAGATCGCCGAGATCGTCGGCGAGATGCGGGCCCAACCGGATGATGTGCGTGTTTTCCGGCAAACCGGCGAGCGCCGGATCGTCCTTGCCGAAGCTTGTCAGAATGACCTTGGCGACGTCGCTGGTGGCTTGCAGCGTATGGATACAGCGCAACATTTCGACGCCCGACACTCCGTCGAGCACCGCCTGGACCACGACGGCGTCCGGCTTGGTCCGCGCCGCGGTCTCCAGCGCGTGGAAGGGGTTGGAGATCAGCACGGGGCGGAAGCCGCAGTTCTTGAGCTCCAGCCCCACGGCCCGGCCGACCATCCGGCTTGAGGCGACCAGCAGAACCTCGGCGTCGAGCACCTCCATGTTGTCGGGAATGAAATCCCGATCCTGGGGAAGACTGCGCAAGAAGGGAATCAGGTCCGCCTCGGCGATGTCCTGGCCGCTGTCGATGACGCGGGCCATCGCGTCTATGAATTCCTGAATGTCGGAGACCTTGAGCGTGCCGTTCATCTGGCCGCTGCCCATGAAGTCTTCCATCCGGTGGGCGACGATGCCGAGCGAGGGGAAATCGAACGCGCCGGCCATGCCCTTGATGCTGTGCACCTCGCGGCGGATGCTGTAGAGCGCCTCGCCATCCTGCTGCCCGTCATGGATCTCGGCCAGCGCCACGTTCATGTTGGAAATCCGGTCCCGCACGTCGTCGAGGAACTCGGCGCGCAGACGGCGGACGATTTCCTCCGCGGTCTTTTTGGTGTCGACCATGCGTTGATCCCTTCGGCTCCAGCCTAGAGCGCCCTGTCCAGGCCGATCAGCAGACGCTCCACCTCTTCCGAAGTGTTGTAGTGCAGCAGCGAGATGCGAACAACGCCATCTTCCGGATAGAGACCGAGGGCTTCGATACAGCGCAAGGCGTAGAAATCCCCATGCCGGATTCCGATCCGCCATTCCAGCATCGCTTGCACGATATCGGCCGACTTGCGGTCCCGGTGGGCGAAGGTGATGGTCGGCGCCCGCAGGGACCTATCGGCTGTCTTGCGACCGAAAAGGCGCACGCCTGGGCGATCCTTCAGAAAGTCGATGACGGGCGCGGTCAGCGACTCCTCCTGCCGGGCGAACAGGTCGAACACCTTGCCGGCGCGGGTCCTGAGGTCCGCCTCCTCGTCGCCGAAATGATGTCGGTGCAAGGTGTCGTAGTAGTGGACGACACCGGCGGCCGCGCCCACCTCCGCATGATTGGGGCCGGCCACGTCGATCTGGGCCAGGCCATGGCCGGCTTTGAAATAGTGGGACTGGTTGACCAGCTTGTCGTGATGGTCGCGCTTCACATAGAAGAAGCCGAGATGCGGGCCGTAGGTCTTGTAGAGGCTGAAAGCGTACATATCGACGCCCATGGCCTTGACATCGGGCAGCAGATGCGGCGCCGCGGCCACACCGTCGGCCATGAACAGGGCCCCCACCGCATGGACCTTCTCGGCGATCGTCGGCAGGTCATTCAGGCTGCCGACCACATTGCCGCAATGGGTGACGGCGACCAGCTTCGTCCGCTCGGTGATCAACCCGTCGAGATCGGCGGGATCGAGCTCCGCCGTCTCCGGGTCGACCTGCCACTCCTTGATCACACAGCCGATTTCGGCGAGTCGGCGCCAGGCCCCGATATTCGCCTCGTGATCCTGGTTGGTGACGATCACCTCGTCACCGGCCTTGAGCCACCCGCGCAGCGCGTTGGAGACGACATAGGTGTTCTGGGTCGTCGACGGACCGAGGATCATCTCGTCCGGCTCGGCGTTGCAGAGGGCCGCCATCGCAGCCTTCGCCTCGTCCATCATCTCGCCGCCCTTGGCCGAGGGTAGAAAGTCCGCATAGGGCTGAACCTTGTAGCGGCGGTAGAAGGTCTCGAGCCGCTCGATCACCTGAACCGGGACATAGGACCCACCGGCGTTCTCCATGTGGGCCCAATCGCGGGTCTCGGGATCGGAAAAGGGCGGAAACTGCGCCCGGACGAAATCGAGATCGAGACCGGTGTTGGGGCTGGCGGTCGGCATGGCGGTGTCCTAATCTGTCGGCGATTTCAGGAGAATAGAGGAGCTTCGGCAACGGGTTTGGCGACGCGTTGGGCGACGGGGAGTCCCGTACGCCGAGAAACGCTATCCGCCCCCCGCCCGCCGGTCAAATACAAGGTCGTGACCCCCGCCCCATCCCCCCTCAGCCGCGTCAGCGCCGTCGTGGTCAGCTATAACAGCGCTGCCGTGATCGCGGACTGCCTCACCGCCCTGCCCAACGCGGTGCGTGTGGTGCTGGTCGACAACGATAGCACGGACGACACGCTCGACCGGGCGCGGGCGGCCCGGCCCGGCCTGACGATCCATGAAATGGGCCGCAACGCGGGCTATGGCAGCGCCGCCAATGCCGGCTTCGCGCTGGCCGATACACCCTATGGGCTGCTGGTGAACCCGGACGCGGAAGTACCTGAAGACGCCCTGCTGTCGCTGATCGCCTATCTCGACAGTGATGCCGATGCGGCGATTGCCGCCCCCCATCTGAGCGGTGCGGACGGTGCGCCGGAGCCCGTGTTCAACGCCTCGCTCGACCGACGGGAGTCATGGCCCAAGGAGCTCCGGCGGCGGGTGGCGGTCGCGGACGGTCCGGCTTGTGCCGATTTCCTGCTGGGGGCCGTGATGCTGATCCGTCTCGCGGCCTTCCGGGCGGTGGGCGGCTTCGACGAGGACCTGTTCCTCTACTACGAGGACGACGATTTGTGCCGCCGGCTGCGGGAGGCCGGCCACAGCCTGGTCGTCGAACCGGCCGCCCGCTGTCGCCATCTCGGCGGCGGATCCAGCGGCGTCGGCAGGGCCGTCTCGACCTTCAAGGAAACCGCCATCACCCGGTCGCGGCTGGTCTATACGGAAAAGACGCGCGGGCGGGATGCGGCGGTCGCCCGGGCCGATGCCATCCTGCGTCATGCGCGGCCCCGCCGATGGCTTTATCTGTTGCTTGGGCGGGCTGGGCGGGCCGCCCTGCTCAAGGCCCGGATTGACGCGGCGCGCGGCTTTCTGGCAAAGCAGCGGCCATGACCGAAACATCTCCCTCGAACACCCTGGACGGCTATTACCAATTCGAACGCCATGAGATCTTTCCGTTGATCGAGGGGGAGACGTTCACGCGCGCGTTGGAGATCGGGTGCGGCGCCGGCGATACCCTGAGCGCTCTCAAACGCTCCGGACAGGTCTCCTGGACCGGTGGAGTGGAGCTGGCCACGGACGCGGCGGCCCTGGCCGAACAAAGGCTCGACCGGGTTTGGACAGGCAATGTCGAGAACATCGCGCTCGATATCGAGCCTGGAACAGTGGACCTGCTGCTCTGCCTCGACGTGCTGGAGCATCTGGTGGACCCCTGGCGGGTTCTCGCCGAGTTGACCGCGCTGGTCCGGCCGGGTGGGACGGTGGTGATTTCGTTGCCCAATCTGCGCCACTACAAGGTTTCGCTCGGTCTGGTCTTCAACGGCCGCTTCGACTATCAGCCTTCGGGCCTGATGGACCGCACCCATCTGCGCTGGTTCGTGAAGGATACCGCCCTGGAACTGGTGCGGGGGGCGGGTCTCGAGGTCGTCCGGCTGGAGCGGACCGGCAAGATGAAGCCCTGGCGCCCCAAATGGCTGCTCAACAAGCTGACCTTCGGCGCGCTGACCGAGCTCTACGCCTATCAGTATCTCATCAAGGCGCGGAAGCCCCTTTAACGAAACCGGATCAGTGAAAATCACGGCTGGAAAGCTGTAACGCCGGGCGGTCCTTTCGTTGGTCGATGGTCGGCCGGCGGACCTCGTCGGCCCGGGCGAGAACTCCATCGAACCCGCCCTCCGAGAGGGCGCCGAGATCGCCGGTCAGGTCGACCAGTTCCCGGACGATCACATGGATGACGATGCCCTCGCGCTCCACATGCCCGACGACGCCCAGCATCTTGGCGGTCAAAACGGTCTTGCGGAACCGTTCGAAGACCGGCGGGCGGACCACCAGATTGGCCACGCCGTGCTCGTCCTCCATGGTGATGAAGATGATACCCTTGGCCGTGCCCGGCCGCTGCCGCACCAGGGCGAGGCCGGGAAGCCGGACCCGCTGACCGTTCACGCTGTCCCTGAGCGTCCGGCTGTCGCTCCAGCCTTGCGCCGTCAGATGGGCGCGCAGCAGGGCCAGCGGATGCGCCCTGAGGGTGAGCCTGAGGCTGGCGTAATCCTCGACCACCTGTTCGCCCGGCGCCATCTCCGGCAGGACCACCGCCGGCTCGGCGCCGACCACCTCCGCCCCCGACGCGGCGAACAGCGGCAGGGGCGTGTCGCCCAGGGCACGGACCGCCCACAGCGCCCGCCGCCGGTCGAGGCCGAGCGAGCCGAAGGCGTCGCCCCGGGCCAGGATTTCCATTTCCGCCGGGGTAAGCCCCGCCCGCCGCCATAGGGCGCGGGGCTCCGGATACCCGCCCTTGCGCGCCGCCACCAGCCGGTCCGCCGCCGCCTCGGACACCCCCTTGATCTGCCGCAGCCCGAGCCGCAGGGCGAAGGCCGGTCGGCCCGGTTCGGGGTTGGAGATCGGTTCCAGACTATTGTCCCAGAAGCTGTGGTTGACGTCCGGCGGCCGCACCTCGACCCCATGTTCGCGGGCATCCCGGACGATCTGGGCCGGGGCGTAGAAGCCCATCGGCTGGGCGTTCAACAGCGCGCAGGCAAAGACCTCCGGATAATGGCATTTGAGCCAGGACGAGACATAGACCAACAGCGCGAAGCTGGCGGCATGGCTTTCCGGAAAGCCGTAATTGCCGAAGCCCTCGATCTGCCGGAAACAGCGTTCAGCGAAATCGCGGTCGTAACCGTTGGCGACCATCCCCCGGATCATCTTGTCGTGGAAGGTCGAGATCGTGCCGGTCTTCTTGAAGGTCGCCAGCGCCCGGCGCAACTGGTCCGCCTCGGTCGGCGTGAAGCCGGCGGCGACGATGGCGATCTTCATCGCCTGTTCCTGGAACAGAGGCACCCCCAATGTCTTGCCGAGCACCCGCTCCAGTTCCGGCGAGGGGAAGCTGACCTTCTCCTCACCGGTGCGCCGCCTGAGATAGGGATGCACCATATCGCCCTGGATCGGCCCCGGCCGGACGATCGCCACCTCGACCACCAGATCGTAGAAGTCCCGCGGCTTCAGGCGCGGCAGCATCGCCATCTGAGCCCGGCTTTCGACCTGAAAGACACCGAGGGAATCGCCCCGGCAGAGCATGTCGTAGACTTCCGTGTCCTCCGCCGGCACATCGGCCAGCGCCATGGGCTTGCCGTGATGCTGCGCCAACAGATCGAAGGCCTTGCGCACACAGGTGAGCATACCGAGCGCGAGCACATCCACCTTGAGAATACCGAGCGCGTCGAGATCGTCCTTGTCCCACTGAATCACCGTGCGGTGCGGCATCGCCGCGTTCTCGATCGGCACCAGGGCATCCAGCCGTCCCTTGGTCATGACGAAGCCGCCGACATGCTGGGAGAGATGGCGTGGAAAACCGATCAGCTCCTCCACCAGGCGCAGGGTGAGCCGCAGCGTCCGTTCCTCGGGGTCGAGCCCGACTTCGCGGATCTGCTCCGCCGTCAGACCCTCGCCATGCATGCCCCAGATGGTCGTCGCCAGGGCCGAGACCGCGTCCTCCGACAGCCCCATCGCCTTACCGACATCGCGAATCGCACTGCGTCGGCGATAGCTGATAACGGTGGCGGCCAACCCGGCCCGGTCGCGGCCGTATTTCTCGTAGATATACTGGATCACCTCCTCGCGCCGCTCATGTTCGAAATCGACGTCGATGTCCGGCGGTTCGTTGCGCGCGGCGGAAACGAACCGCTCGAACAGAAGCTCGGTGTGGGCCGGGTCCACCGCCGTCACGCCGAGGCAGTAACAGACAGCCGAATTCGCCGCCGAACCCCGCCCCTGGCAGAGGATGTTCCGCGACCGCGCGAAGCGCACGATGTCCCATACGGTAAGGAAATAGGGGGCGTAACCGAGCTCCGCGATCAGCCCCAATTCATGCTCGACCTGCGCCTTCACGCCCATGGGAACACCATCCGGATACCGGCGTTCCGCCCCCTGCCAGGCGCGATAGGCGAGTTCCTCGTCCGCCGACCGCCCCTCCTCCGTCGCCTCGTCGGGATAGCTGTACCGCAAATCGTCGAGGGAAAACCGGCAGGCCCCCGCGATCCGCGCCCCGGCCGTAACCGCCTCCGGCAGATCGGCATGCAGGCGCAGCATCTCCTGGGGCGGCTTCACATGCCGGTCCGCGTTGAGCGACAGCCGCGTCCCGGCCCGCTCGAGGGTCGTCCCCTCCCGGATACAGGCGAGCACATCGGCCAATGGGCGCCGTTCCGGGACATGCTGACGCACGTCCCCGGTTACAGCGAGCGCAACGCC
Organism: Alphaproteobacteria bacterium; assembly: GCA_024743275.1. Classification (GTDB taxonomy): domain Bacteria; phylum Pseudomonadota; class Alphaproteobacteria; order JANSWW01; family JANSWW01; genus JANSWW01. Next base: position 63,199 of record JANSWW010000011.1, on the reverse strand, counting down.
GGTTTCCGACGAGACCGCCCGAAGCCGCGCCGTCCGCCGCTCGTCCTCGCCATCCTGATAGCGGGTCAGCGCCAGATGGCATCCCGACGGGCCGAGGGCGGAGATCCGCCGCACATCATCGACGAAGTTTCGATCCATGCGGGCCGGGTCGGCGGGGGGGACGATCACGATCTGCCAGCCAGCCACACGATCCGCGAGATCCGAAAGCCAGAGATCGAATTCGCCCTTTTCGACCCGCCGCCGGCCGAGCGTGATCGTCTGGGAAAGATCCTCATAGGCGGTCCGGTCCTGCGGATAGGCGAGGATCGCCGGCGCGTCCCGAAGATCGAGCCGCGCCCCGATCACCAGCCGGATCGGCAGATCCCGGGTGGCGAGATGGGCGCGGACCACGCCCGCCAGCGAGTTCCGGTCGGTGACCGCGATCGCCGAGAGACCAAGGGCCGCGGCCTCGGTGACCAGTTCCTCCGGATGGGAGGCCCCTTCGAGAAAGGAGAAATTGCTGGTCGCCTGCAACTCGGCATAGGCGAGCGGTCCCCCGGCCATCGCCGCATCCTCCTTCGGGCCTCCGCCCTCAGGCGAAGACCCCGTGGATATACCAGCGCGGCTCGCTCTCGCCGCCATAGGGGCGATCGCGATAGATCCACAGACGGCGCCCCTCGGCGTCCTGCACCCGGTAATAGTCGCGCGGGGGCGCCTTCTCGATCCACCATTCCGACGCGATCCGCTCCGGGCCTTCCGCCGCGGTGATGCGATGGGTGGTCCCGCGCCAGAACAGCATCACCGGCGGGCTGTCCGGAACCATGGCCACCACCTCGACCGGCTCCGGGCTCTTGAACAGGCGCAGCGGCCGCACCTTGCCCTTGCCGACCGCCCAGGGGACCACCGACCCGGTGGAACTCCGATCCAGCGGCACCATGGCCTCGGCCTGTTCGGGAATATGACGGTCGCGGGCCTCCGGACGGGTCACCCGCTCCGACCCGAGCCGGTTGACGAGCCGGTCCGCCAACGGTCCGGTCTCCGTCTCCGCCCGGTCGGCGTCGGCGGCGTCGAGGGTCGCCTGATCCGGGAGCATGCCGTCGGTCGCCGGCGCCTCCAGGGTCATGACCTCGATGCCGAAGCCCGGATCGAGCTTGTCGAGATGCTCGTGGAACAGCCGGTAGAGCCGGTCCGATTCCCGCGCCGCCGTGCTCGTCCCGATGGCGAGCGGCAGCACCGCGCCGTCGACCCGGTGCGCCGTCAGCACGAGCCGCCGCACACCGCGCCCATCGGCGGCGAGCCTTTCGCAGAGCCGGCCCAACAGGCGCCGCACGCCTTCCTGGATACTCTCCAGGGTCAGGATCGGCTCGGCGAAGGCGAGGCGGACCCGGTGGCGGGGCGGCCGCCGCCGCGGGGTCAGCGGGTCGTCGATCTTACCCAACACCTGATCGAGACGCGTCCCCACGGCGGCGCCGAACCGGGCGGCCAGCGGCGCACGGGCCACCGGATAGAGTTGGCCGATACGGGTGAGGCCGACCCGGGCGAGACCGTCCACCGTCGCGGGGGGCAGGCGCAGGCCGGCGACCGGCAAATCGCCCACCGCCTCCCGCTGCCGGCCGGACTCGACCAGCGTCACGGGCTCGACGGCATAGCGGGAGACGGCGAGGGCCGCCCCCGGCGTGTCGGCGGCCGCCAGCCGGTGGCTGAGCCCGAAGCCGTCCAGTCGGGCGGCGAGATCCCGCAGGAGCGGACGTTCCCCGCCCATCAGATGGGCGCAGCCGGTGAGATCGAGCAGCAGCGTGTCGGGGGCGAGCACGGCGACCTTCGGCGTATAGCGCTCGGCCCATTGGGCGAGCTTGTCGAGCGCCTTGCCCTCGCCCGCCGGATCATAGGCCCGAAGCTTGAGCATGGGGGCCACCGCCCGCGCGTCGGTGAGCGGCTGGCCGGCCCGCACGCCGAGAGCCTCGGCGGCGGCGTTGACGGCGTGGACGATGCGCCTTCCGTTCTGATCCGTGGTCAGGGCATAGGGCGTCGAGGCCACGTCCGGATGATAGGGAGCGAGCCGTTCCAGGGCGAAACGCGGCAGGGCGATCGCGAGATAGCGCCGGGCGAGGATCTCGAATTGGGCCGCTTCGCCGCCGACCCCGAGGGTCTGGCCCGCCATACCCCGACCGACGGCCCGGCCTTTGCGGCGCTGGAGCGGTCGCGCCTTATGGGGGGAAACGGGAAAGCGGTCGATGATCCCAGGGAGTTCTTGGGGTCCCGGCAGGTCTTGAGGACGATGGATGGTCATGCGGCGATCTCCTCTGCGATCTTGGGGAACAGGTTCGGCTGAAGCGCCGGAACGCGGGTTTTGGGACGGGTGCCGGGATGGGGAATGGATATCGGATCGGCGGCGACGAAACGCTGCTCGGCAAGCGACCAGCCGACGGTGAGCGATGCCGGCAGCCCGCCCCGGCTGCGCTCCAGATCGAGCGCCCAGACGGCCCGGCGGAACGGATCGGCGGACGGGGCCGGGCGCACCCGCCAGCGGGTCTCGGCGGCGCTCGCCACGGCCTTGCCCGCGCGATAGCCGGTGGCGACCATGAGACCGGTCACACCCCCCGCCTCGGCGGCCAGTTGCAGACGCCGGCCGGCGGTGAGATCGACCGTCCGGACCTCGGCCACGACGGCGGCCAGCCCGGCACAGCGCAACCCCTCCTCCGCGCCCCAGAGCAGTTCGGCCGCATCACGGGCGGCGACCGCGATCACCCGGCCCGGATCGATCCCGAAGGCCTCGAACCCCCGGCCGCTGATATCGGCGCCCCTCACGGAACCGGACTGCTGGCGGACCCACAGGATCTGCCCCGCAGCCTCCGCGGCATCCCGCTGCAGCAGGGCGGCCAGCGCGGCGGTGAACCCGAAGGCGGCGCCCTCCAGGGTGCGCTCGGCGCCGAGGATTTCGTGAATCCGCCCCTTGAGCAGTCCGCCCGCCGGCAGCAATCCATCGAGCGATGCGTGACCGGTCGCGAGCACGCGCTCGGGCGCGGTCCCACCGCCCCGTTCGAGCCGCCGCACGGTACGCCGCAGGGCCACGAGATCGACCGGCGCCTTCCCGGAGGTTTCCGGCAGAGTATTCATGTTTTGTTCTTTTTCAGAGCAGAGTGCGTCCCGCATGAGGCTCTCCCGAACCAACTATTTGTTCTCTTATTGTTCTCAATTCAAACAGAGAGTCAATGGCTAAAAAGGGGCCTTAAAAAGCGGCCTAAAAAGGAAGGCAACCGCATCTCAGAAATCGAGCCAGGCGCCGACCCTGTTGGCGACGGCATAGCGCCGGTCCATTTCCCCCCGGGGCGCGATATCCCACCACCAGGCCCGGTCAGGCTCCGGCAGGTCCACATCGAACAGGGCGCTGACCCGGCCCACACCCGTGCCGGTCTCCGGCTTCTCGGCCCCCGGATCGTAGACCAGCCGTTCGATATCGCCGATCAGCACCCGCCGCCCCTCGACCGCCCGCAAACCGGCCAGATGGGCCTCGACCAGACGATGACCGAAGGCTTCCAGCGCCTCCTCCTCGGCGAGCCGTTTGGCCCGCGCCACCCCAAGCGGCACGATCGGCAATTGCGAGACGAGATTGACCGAGACGACGAGGTCGACCGGTCCGGCGATCCCGAGACGGTCGAGATCGAAGGGTTCGGGCTCCGGCAGCGCATCACTTGCCCTTATACGGCGCAGGGCGGCGGCGATGCCGGTCAGATCCGCGCCGGCCAGCCTGACGCCTGGATGACCCCGCGCCGCGCGCACCGCCCGCCAGGGGTGGGCGATATCGACGAGCACAACCTCCCGGAAACGGCTCGCCAGATCGTCCAGCGGCACATCGAACAGGGCGCCGGAACCGAGCACGACGCATCGCTCGCCACCGCCCATCTCGGCGGCGACGTCGGCGATCGCGCGCCGGCTGTGTTCGAGATGGTCGGCCCACGCACCGCCATGCCGTCGGTGACGCGCGATCAGACCGATCTGCTCGGCGACATACCCCATTCGCCGGGCCGGAACGCCCTCCCCGCTCCGGTTCGGAAAAAGCAGCCATTCGATCGCCTCGCGAATCATCCTCTCGCCACCTTGTGATCGCCCCTGTTTAGGCCCTACAACAGGGCTCGTTCCTTCCCAGCGCAAAAGACATCATGACCAAGACCGACGCCCAGCTCACCGCCGACATCCTGCTCGACATCGAAGCGATCCACATCCGCCCGGACGAGCCGTTCACCTTCACCTCCGGCCGCAAAAGCCCGGTCTATGTCGACTGCCGCAAGATCATCGGCTTCCCCCGCGCCCGGGCGAAACTGATGGCCATGGCCACCGACCTTATGGCGCGGGAGGCGGGACCGGAAGCCTTCGACGCGGTCGCCGGCGGTGAGACGGCGGGCATCCCCTATGCCGCCTTCCTGTCGGACCTGATGGCGCTGCCCATGCTCTACGTCCGCAAGAAGCCGAAGGGGTTCGGCCGCAACGCCCGGATCGAGGGCGATCTGCGCGAAGGCCAGCGGGTCCTGCTGGTCGAGGATCTCGCCACCGACGGCGGCAGCAAGATCTCCTTCGTCGACGGCCTACGCGAGGCCGGCGCGGAATGCGCCCACTGCTTCGTCATCTTCCATTATGGGATTTTCCCGGAGGGCATCGCCAAGTTGAAGCAGCATGGCGTGACCCTACATGCATTGGCGACCTGGGCCGATGTGCTGGAGGCCGCCGCCCGCCGCGGCGTGCCGGACGCGCATCTGGCGGAGGTGCGGCGCTTCCTCGACGCGCCGGACGACTGGACGCCGAAAGGGGAATGACCGTATGACAAGACCGATCGCCCTCCTGCTCGCCCTGTTCCTGTTGCTCAATCCGACGGGAGCCCTGGCGAAATCGCTGACGATCGGTCTTTCGCAGTATCCTTCGACGCTGCATCCGACCATCGATTCGATGCTGGCGAAGTCCTATGTCCTGGGCCTCGTCCACCGGCCGATGATTATCGAAAACCGGGACTGGGAGCCGGAATGCCTGCTCTGCACCGAAATCCCGACCTTCGAGAACGGGCTCGCCGAAAGGGTGACCCTGGCGGATGGGACCGAGGGGGTGAAGACGACCTATACGATCCATCCGGAGGCGACCTGGGGCGATGGCACGCCGGTCACCACCGCCGATGTCGCCTTCACGCTCGAAATGGGCAAGAACCCGCGCTCCGGCTTCGTCAGCACCGAGGCCTATGACCGGATCCTCGATCTGGAAATCGTCGACGGGAAGACCTTCACGGTGACCGGCGACCGGATCACCTACCGCTATTCCCAGCAGGGCGCGTTCACCCTGCTGCCCGCCCATCTCGAAGCGCCGATCGCGGACGCGAACATCGACGCCTATGCCGCCGATACGCTCTATCAGAAGGAGCCGACCCATCCGGGCCTCTGGTTCGGCCCCTACCGGATCGCCTCGGTCGATCCCGGCCGGGCCATCACGGTGGAGCGCAATCCGACCTGGTACGGGGCCGCCCCCGCCTTCGACCGGATCGTTCTCAAGGTGGTCGAGAACACGGCGGCCCTGGAGGCCAATCTTCTGTCCGGCGAGGTCGACATGATCGCCGGCGAACTGGGCATCCCGATCGATCAGGCGCTGTCGCTGGAAAAGCGGATCGGCGACCGGGCGGTCATCACCTATCAACCGGGCCTGATCTACGAGCATATGGAGGCCAATCTCGACAATCCGGTGTTGGCCGATCTCCTGGTTCGGCAGGCGATCCTCCACGGCATCGACCGCCAGGCGATCAACGAGCGGCTTTTCGGCGGCCGCCAGCCGGCGGCGGACACAAACATCAATCCGCTGGACGCCATCCATGTCCAGGTCGAGCGGACCTACCCCTACGATCCCGCCGAGGCCGCCCGTCTGCTGGAGGCGGCCGGCTGGACGCCGGGACCGGGGGGCATCCGGCGGAACGCGGCCGGCGACAAGCTCGCCCTCACCCTGATGACCACGGCCGGCAATCAGAGCCGCGAACTGGTCCAGCAGGTGATCCAGGCGCAGCTCCGTCAGGTCGGCATCGACATCCGCATCCGCAACGAACCACCGCGGGTGCTGTTCGGCGAGACGGTCCGCAAGCGGGCCTTCGACGATCTCGTCATGTTCGCCTGGATCTCGGCACCGGAGAACGTGCCCCGCACCATCCTGCATTCCGACCAGATCCCGACCCAGGAGAACAACTGGAACGGCCAGAATGTGGCGGGCTATGCGAACCCGGAGATGGACGCGCTTCTCGACCGGATCGAACGCGAACTCGACCCGGCGGCGCGCAAGCTGCTGTGGACCGACTATCAGAACCTCTACGCCGAGACCCTGCCGGCCCTGCCGCTCTATTTCCGGGCCAATCCCCATATCCTGCCGCCCTGGCTCGGCGGCTATCGGCCGACCGGCCATCTCGCCCCGTCGACCCTGTGGGTCGAGGAATGGACCGACGCCAGATGAGCGCCCGCCTTGTCTAAAAGGCTGCTGTCCCGGATCGGCCAGTCCCTGGTGATCCTATTGCTGGTCTCGGCCGGCAGCTACGGCCTGATCGGCCTGATGCCCGGCGACCCGATCGACCTGATGATCCAGGCCGACCCCCGCCTCACCCCGGAGGACGCCGCCCGGCTCAAGGCGCTGGAGGGATTGGACCGACCGCTGCCGGAGCGGTATGCGGACTGGCTTTGGAACGCCCTGCAGGGCGATTTCGGACAGTCGCGGCTCTACAAGGTGCCGGTCGCCGACGTATTGGTGCCGCGCCTGGGCAGCACTCTTCTGCTGCTCGGGCTCGCCATGGTCCTGGCGTTGGCGGTCGCCATTCCCGCCGGCGTGCTCGCCGCGGCCAAGCCCCGCGGCGTGACCGACCGGGCGATCAACCTCGCCTGCTTCGCCGGGGTGTCGATCCCGCCCTTCTGGCTCGCCCTGCTGCTGATCCTGGTCTTCGCCGTCGGCCTCGGCTGGCTTCCCGCTTCGGGCGCTCCGCCGGCGGGTCGGGATACCGGGTTCGGCGACCATCTCCTTTATCTCGTGATGCCGGTCGCCGCGCTGAGCGTGTCGGCGGTCGCGAGCTACGCCCGCCATGTCCGGTCGGCGATGATCGAGGCGATGACCGAGGACTGGGTCAGGACCGCCCGGGCGAAAGGCGCGTCCAGGGCGCGGGTGCTGTGGCGGCACGGCCTGCGCAACGCGCTGCTGCCGGTGACCACCCTGGTCGCCCTGGATATCGGGACCCTGTTCTCCGGCGCCCTCATCGTCGAGACCGTGTTCGCCCGACCCGGCATGGGAAAGCTGATCTACGACGCCATTCTCGGCAACGACTACAATCTCGCGATGATCGGCCTGACGCTGGCCACGGCGGTCACCCTGGCGGCCAATCTCGGCGCCGACGCGCTCTATGGCCGGCTCGACCCAAGGGTGCGCACCGGCGGAGGGTCGGGGCTATGAGCATCGCCGTTGCTTCAGACCGCCCGCTATGGCGCGACCCGGTGCCGATGATCTGCCTCGCCCTCCTCGGCACCATGGTCCTCGCCGCCCTGCTGACCCCGGCGATCGAAAGGCTGCTGGGCGTCGACGCGGTGACCGTCGATCTGTTCGGGCGTTTTCAGCCGCCGTCGGAAAAGCATCTCCTGGGCCAGGACGAGCTCGGCCGGGACATGCTGGCCCGCTTGCTCCGGGGCGGCCAGGTCAGCCTGCTGGTCGGATTCCTCGGGGCCGGCCTGGCGGCGGTCATCGGCACGGTGATCGGGCTGCTCGCCGGCTATCTGGGCGGACGGCTCGACGCGGTTCTGATGCGGATGACGGATACGGTGATCGCCCTGCCGATCCTGCCGCTGCTGATCGTGCTGGCGGCACTCGACCTCGGCAAACTCGGCCTGCCGGAGGGGCTCGCGACCTCGGAGAACGCCAGCCTCTGGAAGATCGTCGTGATCGTGGCGATGGCCGGGTGGACGACGACCGCGCGGCTCGTGCGGGCGGCGACCCTGTCGGTGCGGAGCCGCACCTATGTGGAGGCGGCGGTGGCGAGCGGAGCCTCGACCTTCCGGATCCTGTGGCGCCATGTCCTGCCCAATGTCTCCGGGCCGATCCTGGTGGCGGTCACGCTATCCATCGGCAATGTCATCCTGCTGGAGAGCGTTCTGAGCTTTCTCGGCCTCGGCATCCAGCCGCCGACCCCGAGTTGGGGGGCGATGCTCACCAACGCCCAAACCATCGTCTGGGAAGCGCCGCACCTCGCCATCTGGCCGGGCCTCCTGGTGTTTGTTACCGTTCTGGCCATCAACCTTCTGGGCGATTCCCTTCGGGATCGCATTGTCGGGGTCTAAACCTGCCATGCTGAGACTTGCCGTCGTCGCCGCTTTCCTTCTGCCGTTGCTGACCTGGACGGCGTCCTCCCATGCCCAGAACCCACCGGTGACGATGAGTCCGCCGCCAGGTGTGGGCGAGACCGGCCGGGTCTGTTTCCGGCTCGTCAACAAGAGCAGCGTCCAACTCTACGGCCGGCTCAGGATGAAAAGCCGGGAGCAGTACACCTTTCGGATCAACTCCAGGGACATTCTGGAGGACTGTTTCGTCGGCACCACCTATGGCGGCAACCGGATCTCCCTGGTGATCTCCAATTTCCTCGGCATCCCGCTGTTCAACTGCTGGACCACCACCTTCCACAACATCGAGCTCAACGCTTTCCGCAAGGGCGACGCCTGGATCTATACGGCGGTTTGCGAATAACGGGCGTCTTTTGCTAAGATCGTTTTGGAAGGGACAAGGTCGATGACGAGCCTCTACGGAGTTCAGCAGGGACTGGCGCCGCTGTCGGTGCCCCAGGGCCGCAGCGCGGGCCTGACCGAGAATGTCGCCCCGGGCGCGATCACCGGCGCGAAGCAGATCATCCAGCAGAATACGCCACGCCCGCCGGATGGCTCGCCGCCCGGCGCCGGCGTCGCGCAGCCGCCGCCCAAGGTGTTCGGCAACGGCAGCCTGATCGACTTTTTCGTTTAGGCCTTGCCCCCTTCGCCCAACCTTCGCCCCCACGAACTGGTCGATGGAACGAAAGCGAGGGTCTTTGTGGTATGCGCGGGCGCGCTTCGCGAAGGATCATTTGCCCATATCAGGGCGCGAGCTCCTTCCCTAATGCACCACGATCCCGTTCTTGACCACCATGCGGTGGTTGGCCGTGTCGGCGACCTTTTGGATATCGGCCAGCGGATCGCCGTCGACGAGCAGCAAATCGGCGAAGTAGCCCTGCTTCACGAGGCCTCGGGCCTCATTGCGCATCAGCTGATGGCCGTTTCGGGTCGAGAAGGTGATGATGTCCATCGGATCCATGCCGAGATCGGCCATCAGAGAAAGCTCACGCGGATTCTCGCCGTGCTTGTTATACGGGGTGCCGGCGTCGGTCCCCATGGCGATCTTGCCGCCGGCCTCGTAGAACGCCTTCACCGACGCCTTGTGAGCGATATGACAGCGCACGGCCTTTTCCACCGCGTGGGGCGGAATGCCGTGATCCTTCATCCGGACGATGTTGTCGACCGCCGCCAGGGTCGGGACCAGGGTGGTGCCCGCCGCGATCATCTCCTCGATACAGGCATCGTCCATGAAGATGCCGTGTTCGATGGAATCGACGCCGCCCCGGACCGCGTTCAGGATACCGGCCGTGCCCTGTGCATGGCTGGCGGAATGCTTGTGGAAGCGGTGGCCCTCCTTGATGCCGGCGGCGATCTCCTCCGGCGAATAGTGGGCATCCTCCGGATTGACGCCCGGGGTCATCACGCCGCCCGTGGCCATGATCTTGATGAGGTCGCAGCCGGCATGAACCTGCTCGCGGACCGCCTTCACCACGTCGTCGACACCGTCCGCAACCCGACCGTAGCGGTTGCCGTGACCGCCGGTCATGCAGATCATCCGACCGGCCGCCCGGATGGTCGGGCCAAGCTGTTCGCCCCGATTACAGGCGTCCCGGACACCGAATTCGAGATGGTCCCGGCCGCCGCAATCGCGCAGCCCGGTCACCCCGGCCTTGAGAGAGGTCTGGGCGAAGCGCAGCGCCCGCATGACCAGGGCGGAGGGCGTCATCTTGTCCGCCGCCGAGCCCGGATCGCCCTCCCCGCCCAGCATGAGATGGACATGGCAATCGACCAGCCCCGGCAACAGCGTCTGTCCGGTCGTGTCGACAACCTTGCCGGCGAAGCCTTCGAACTCGGCCAGGGGTGCGACCCGCTCGATCCGCTCCTCCGCGACCAGGACCGCATACCCGTCGAGCCGGTTGCCGTCGCCATCGATCACCGCGCCGCCGGAAAACAACATGGTCATTTTGAATTTCCCTTACATTTCAGAAGCTAGGTTAACGATTTCAGGTCACAAGGCGGGGCGGTGGCAGATCGCCGAGCCGTCCATCCACATCCAGGTCGATGGGCAAAGCGGCCTGTGCCCCACCTGCCTCACAGGCCATCCCCGCCGCGACACTCGCCCGGTGCAGAGCGGTTGGCAAGGGGGCCTTCCGGTCCAACATGGCGGCCATGACGCCGACAAAGGCATCTCCCGCGCCGACCGTATCGACCACACGCACTGGCAGCGCTCCGACGCTCCAGATCTGCTCCTTGGCGACCGCGATCGCCCCATCCCCGCCGAGGGTGACGACGGCCACCAGGTGATGCCGATTCGAAAGATTTCGTGCCAAAGCAAGGGGTTGGCCAGCCTCGCCACTCAGCGTACCCGCTTCGACCTCGTTCATGATCAGAACGTCGACCGTCTCCAGCAATACCGGAGAAACCCGCTGTGCGGGGGCGAGATTTAGAACCACTTTCGCGCCATTGGCTTTCGCTCGCGCAGCAAGTGCCGTGATTTCCGGAACCGGAACCTCAAGCTGCATGACGACCGTGGTGGCCGGCGTCAAATGGCGATCCGGCACTTGATCGGCACGGAGGGTGGTATTGGCACCGCCCCCCACAAGGATCTGATTTTCCCCAACCTTATCCACAGCCACCGCGGCCACACCGGTCAGCGCATCGGCCCGAAGAACATCGTTTAAATCAATATTCTCCGCCGCCAGACTGTCGAGGAGAAGATCGCCAAGGGGGTCCTTCCCCACGGCGCCGACGAAAACGACATCCGCCCCCGCGCGAGCGGCGGCGACGGCCTGATTGGCCCCCTTCCCGCCGGGCCTCAGGCTGACGTCCGGGCAGAGCACCGTCTCACCGGCACGAGGCAGATGGTCCGCCTCGAAACCGATGTCGACGATGGCCGACCCGAACACCAGGATCATGGGATACCCATTTGCTTGCGGGCCTTAGATATCCTGGGAGGCAATCCCGCTGATCGGCCCTTCCGGGATGCGCCCTTCCTCGACGCCGTGGCAGGCGACCGCCGCCCCGTCCGGCATCTTGATCGGCTCCGGCCGTTCGGCCTTGCAGCGATCATTGGCGAAGGGACAGCGCGGGTGGAAGGCACATCCGCTGGGAGGATTGATCGGGTTGGGCACCTCGCCGGCCACCGGAACCCGCTCGCGCCCAGTCATGTCCAGGTCCGGGATCGTGTCCAGCAGAAGCTTGGTATAGGGGTGCCGCGGCTTCTCGAACAGAGTCTTGGCCGGCGCCACCTCCGCCAAGCGGCCGAGATACATGACCCCGATGTGATCGGACATGTGATAGACGACCGCCAGATTGTGGCTGATGAACAGATAGGTCAGGTTGAGCCGCTTCTGCAGATCCTTCATCAGGTTGAGGATCTGGGCCTGAACCGACACGTCGAGGGCCGAGGTGGGCTCGTCACAGACCAGGAAGTCGGGCTCGCTGGCGAGCGCCCGCGCGATCGAGATCCGCTGCCGCTGACCGCCGGAGAACTCGTGGGGATATTTCTCCATGTCCTTGGGCGACAGATTGACGAGTTGGAGCAGCTCGCCCACCCGCTGCAGGGTCTCGTTGTTGTTGTTCGTCAGACCGAAGAAGCGGATCGGCTCGGCGATGATGTCCTCGACCCGCCAACGCGGATTGAGGCTGGCATAGGGATCCTGGAAGATCATCTGCATCCGGCGGCGCACCGGCACCAGTTCCTTGCGCGAGAGACCGCCGATTTCCTGGCCCTCGAAGGTCACGCTCCCGCCGGTCGGGGAATAAAGCCCGACCACCAGGCGCGCGACGGTGGACTTACCGCAGCCGGATTCACCCACCAGGGAGAAGGTCTCCCCCCGTTCGATCCGGAAATCGATCCCGTCGACGGCCTTCAGAAAGGCCTTGTCGGTGCGCTCGATCAGGCGGTTGAGGAAGGGCGGCGAGACGTCGAAGTAACGCTTGAGCCCCTGCACGTCCAGAACGGTTTCGGCATCGGCGCCGATCTTGGTCGGATCCGGGGACATCTTTTCGGCGACCTCAGACATGGGCGGTCTCCCCGGTAACGGCCGCGGCGGCCTTAGCGTCGTCGTCGTAGAGCCAGCAGGCCGCCCGCGTGGTTCCGGCGTCCAACAAGTCGGGCCGGTCGCGATAGCATCGGTCGAACACCTTCGGACAGCGCGGGTTATAAGCGCATCCCGTCGGGATGTCGGTCAGGCGCGGCATGGCGCCCTCGATCTGGGTCAGTTTCTCCGTATCGTGGCCGAGGATCGGGATCGAGCCCATCAGGCCGTGGGTATAGGGATGCTTGCCGTCCTTGATCACCTCCTTCACCGGACCGATTTCGGCGATGCGCCCCGCATACATCACGGCGACCCGGTCGGCGGTCTCGGCGATCACGCCCATGTCGTGGGTCACCAGCATCACCGCCGTTCCGTGATCGCGGCACAACCGCTTCAACAGCGCGATGATCTGAGCCTGGATCGACACGTCGAGCGCCGTGGTCGGCTCGTCGGCGATGATCAGCTTCGGGTTGGCACAGAGCGCCAACGCGATCACCACCCGCTGCCGCATGCCGCCCGAGAACTGGTGCGGGTAATGGTCGATCCGCCGTTCCGGGGCCGGGATGCCGACCTCCGCAAGCAGGTCGATGGCCCGTTGGCGGGCCTGCTGCTTGTCCATCGGCAGGTGCGTCTGGATCGTCTCGATCAGCTGGAAGCCGACCGAATAGAGCGGGTTGAGGCTGGTCAGCGGGTCCTGGAAGATGGCCCCGATCTCACGGCCGCGGATCTGGCGCATCTTCTCATAGGGAAGATTGTCGATCCGCTTGCCATCGAGCAGGATCTGTCCCGCCGCGATGCGACCGGGGGGCTCCAGAAGCCCGATGATCGACGCCCCGGTCAGCGACTTGCCAGCGCCGGATTCACCGACCACGCCCAGCACTTCGCCCTTATTGATGTGAAGCGAGATATCGTCCACCGCGACCAGCGTGCCACGCCGGGTCGGGAACTCGATACGAAGGTTTTCGACCTTCAGCAGAGGATCTGCCATCGGAAGTGCGTCCTTCTACCTTAACGGAGTTTCGGGTTGAGGGCGTCGCGCAGCCAGTCCCCCAACAGGTTCACAGACAGCGCCAGCACGACGAGGGCCAGCGCCGGGAAGATCGTCATCCACCAGAACCCGGAGAACAGGTACTGCTGCCCGACCCGGATCAGAGTGCCAAGCGACGGCTCGGTCGGCGGAACGCCGACGCCGAGGAAGGACAGCGTCGCCTCCGTGATGATGGCGAGCGCCAGGTTGATGGTCGCGATGACCAGTACCGGCCCCATCACATTCGGGAGCACATGGCGGATCATGATCAGGATCGGATGCAGACCGATGACCCGGGCCGCCTGCACGTATTCCTTGGACTTCTCGACCATGGTCGAGCCCCGCACGGTCCGGGCGAACTGAACCCAGTTGGACACGCCGATCGCCAGGATCAGCACCCAGATGGCCAGGTCCTGACGCTCGGCCGGCGGAAGGACCGACTTGATGCCGCCGAACAGCAGGAGGGCGACCAGGATGGCCGGGAAGGAGAGCTGGATGTCGGCGATCCGCATGATGACGGAATCGGTCTTGCCCCCGATATAGCCGGAGATCAGGCCCAGCGTAATGCCGATCGCCATGGCCAGGATCACCGAGCCGAAGCCGACGATCAGGCTGACCTGCATGCCGAAGATGATGCCCGAAAGCACGTCCCGGCCGTCCGGATCGGTGCCGAGCAGAAACTCGGTCCGGCCGTGCAGTTCCTCACCCCAGGAGGCGGTATAGGAACTCCAGAACGGCGGCAGTTCGGCGTTGTCAAGCAGCAGCGTCGCGATGTCGTTGGTGTTGTGCGGCGCCAGCCAGGGCGCGAACGCCGCCAGCACGAAGCAGATCACCGTAACCACGAAGGCGATCACCGTGATCGGCGAGTGGATGAAGGAGTAGAAGATATCCCCGTCGAGGAAGCGGCGGAAGCTGTCGCCTATTCGGGCGAACAGACCCATATGCTCTTCGACGATGGGTTTCTCGATGGTTTTCGAATCAGCCATTTTCAGTCTCTCACTTCGCCCTAGTGACCGCCGCCCTTGCCTTCGGTGCGAAGGCGCGGATCAACGAAGTAATAGGTCATGTCAACGATCAGGTTGATGATCACGAAGACGAGCGCGACCAGCAGCAGATAGGTCGCCATCACCGGAATATCGACGAACTGGATGGCCTGGAGGAACAGAAGCCCCATGCCCGGCCACTGGAACACCGTCTCGGTGATGATCGCGAACGCGATCAGGCCGCCGACCTGAAGGCCGGTGATGGTGATCACCGGCATCAGCGTGTTCTTCAGCGCATGGCCGAAATGGACCGCCCGGTTGGACAGGCCGCGGGCGCGGGCGAACTTCACATAGTCCGTCCGCAGCACCTCGAGCATCTCGGCCCGGACCAGGCGCATCACAAGGGTGAGCTGGAACAGGCACAGCGTGATCGCCGGCATGATCATCGACTTCCAGCCCTCAAGCGAGAAGAGGTTGCTGTCCCAGCCCACATTGACGGTCTGCCCCCTGCCGAAACTTGGCAGCCAATTGAGCCAGACCGAGAACACCAGGATCAGCATGATGCCGATGACGAAGGTCGGCAGCGAAACGCCGATCAGCGAGATCGTCAGCATCAGCTTGGAGGAGATCGCATACCGCTTGAGGCCGGTGTAGACCCCCATCGGAACGCCGATCACCAAGGCCATCACGGCGGCGACGAAGACGAGCTCCAGCGTGGCGGGAACCCGGTCGCCAAGCACGTTCAGGACCGGCTGACCGAGCCTGTAGGACTGGCCGAAATCGCCCTGCAGCACATTGCCGACGAAGCGCATGAATTGAATGTAGAAGGGTTGGTCGAGGCCGAGAAGCTGGCGGATGTACTCCCGCTCGGCTTCAGTGGCTTCCTGACCGACCATGTTGTTGACCGGATCGCCCACGAAGTTGAACAGCGAGAAGGCGATAAAGGCAACGGTCCCCATGACCAGAAGGGACTGCAACAACCGTCGGATGATGAACGCGATCATGCCCCTGAGTTCTCTCTATCTACGGTCGGACGCTCGGAAACTCGTCCGGTGAGCAGCCTCGGCAACAGGGCCTTTGTGGATGATGCGGAGGCCATTTCGGTGATGTAAGGCAAAGCAAGGCCTTGACCAGAAATACGGCCGCTTCTTCCCCGCCATGTTATGGATCCGGACTGTTCCGCCCGGTTTGAAAAAGCGCAGCCCGTGCGCTCGGCACGGGCTGCCTTAGCATCGGCGGCAGGGGAAATAAACCCCCTGCCGCCATACTTGGATATCTTACTTCATGGTGACGTAGCGCAGGTCCACATCGTTCTGCGGGCGCTGCTTGACGTCGGCGACCGTGTCGGAGCGGACACCCCAGGCCAGGGCCTGCTGGTGCAGCGTGATGTGGCCGACCTGGTCGCGATGGATCTCCATCGCTTCCGCGATCATCGCGTTCCGCTTATCGACGTCGGTTTCACCGGCGATCATGTCGGTGAGTTCCTCGACCCGCGGGTGCGAGAAGCGGCCGGAGTTCCAGGTGCCCTGGCCCTCACCGTCGACGGTCATGAGCTGCATGAGCGGATTGTGCGCGTCATAGGACCCCGGGGTCCAGCCCAGCATGAAGAAGCTGGTTTCCCACGGCGTGCCGGAGCGGCCGATCTTTTGGAAGTGCAGCGACTTGGTCTGAGCGTTGAGCTTGATGTCGATGCCGACGCGCTTGAGCATCGGGACGACGGCCTTGCAGATCTCTTCGTCGTTCACGTAGCGATCGTTCGGGCAGTCCAGCGTGACCGGGAAACCGTCCGGATAACCGGCTTCGGCGAGGAGCTGCTTGGACGCTTCCGGATCATAGGGGAAGCGAACGTCGAGGTCCTTCGGATAGCCGTTGATGCCCGGGGCGATCATCAGACCGGCCGGACGGGAGGCGCCGCGCATCACGCGCTTCTGGATCAGGTTGATATCGATCGCCTGATAGAAGGCCTTCCGGACACGGACGTCCTTGAACGGGTTCTTGCCGGAGCCCGGCATGTCCATCAGCTCGTCGCGATGCTGGTCGAAGCCGAGGAAGATGGTCCGGAGTTCCGGGCCTTCCATGACGGTCGAGGTGGGATCGTCGTTGACCCGCGGAATATCCTGCAGCGGCACCGGATACATCAGGTCGATTTCGCCGGACAGCAGAGCCGCGACACGGGTAGCGTCGTTGCCGATCGGCTTGAAGATCGCCTGGGTCAGGTTGTGCTGCGGCTCGCCCCACCAATCGGCGTTCGGCTCCAGGACCACCTGGGTGTCCGGCTGCCATTCGACGACCTTGAAGGGGCCGGTGCCATTGGTGTTGAGGTTGGCGTAGGTCGACACCGAAGCGCCCTCGGCGATATCCATCGCGTTGTTCGCCTCGAGCCACTCCTTATCCATGATCCAGAAGTTCGGCATGTTGAGGAGTAGGGTCGGATCCGGATACTTCGTGACGATCCGAACCTTGTAGTCGTCGACCTTCTCGACCTTGTCGATCGAGGCGACGACGAAGGTCATGTTGGAGGCCGGTTGCTTGATCCGCTCATAGGAGACGAGCACGTCGTCGGCCGTGAAGTCGTTCCCGTTATGGAACTTAACGCCTTGACGCAGGGTGAATTCCCAGGTCAGGGGATCGACCTGCGTCCACTCGGTCGCCAGACCGGGCGACAGCGAGAGGTCGTAGGACCGGTGGATGAGCCCTTCGTAGATGTTGGACTTCATCGTGTTGGTCGGACCCTCATTGTTGGTGTAGGGGTCGAGACCAAGGATGTCCCCCGTCGTCGAATAGCGGAAGGTCTTGGCGTCGGCAACGCCCGTCCCGACCGCCAGAACCGCGGCGATGAACGCGGCCCCAAAACAGTTTGCGCCCACTTGATTTACGCATTGTGAAACCTCTCCAAAAGCTGTTCGCTTGGTTTTTCAGACCCATGCATTCTGTGCATATGGGTTACCCTCCTCGTGATAGCCGGGTTGCATAAAACCCGTCAATAAGAGCGTGGACATGATCGCAATGCAGACCTCCGAAGGCCCGTTCCTGGCCACCGACAACCTTTGCCTGCGTCCGTTGAAAATGTCGGATGCGGCACGAATGACGGCGCTACTGCAAACGCCCGAGATCAGTGCGATGACCGCAACCATTCCGCATCCCTACCACCTTGAAAACGCGGAGCAATTTATATCCGAAAGGATACATCCCGGAACGTCCGGCCCGGCCGGGCCATTGGCCGTCGAAAGCGAAAATGAGCTCATCGGCATCGTCGATCTTTCGGCGGGGACACGGAATTGTGATGACGAAATTCCCGTTCTCGGTTTTTGGGTGGGCCGTCCTAGTTGGGGTCGCGGCGTCGCCACCGAGGCGGTCGGCGCGATGATTCATGTCCATTTCGCCCGTCGCGGTGTGGAGCGGATCCGGTCTCAGGTTCTGGAGACCAACGGGGCCTCGCTGAAGATCCATCGGAAACTGGGTTTCCGGCATGCGGAAACTATTGCCGGGAAGGCCGGGCGTCCCGCCGCACGACATTTCACCCTAGATCCGGACGATTTCGGTTTCGATCCCGGATGGCACGGCCTGCGCTATCTGTGGCGCGGCTGAACGAGCGCCCCTTTACGCCACCATCCCTTTACGCCCTGACTCGAGCCGGGGGTCTGCTATACTCGCGGTATGTCCAACGTTCTGAAAGAAACTGTCGAGCGCGTTGCCCCGCAGCTGTCCGAGGCTGGACAGTCCGAATTGGCGGCCATTGTCGAAGAACAGGCCCGCCGGATCGCGGCGGAGGAGGGCGTCCGTCGAGGTATCGCCGATGTCGAGGCCGAACGCGTTTTCTCGGAACAGCAAATCGCCGTTTGGCTGCAGAGTTGGGGCAAGGATGATGAACGCCCACCACCGACATGCGACTGATCTGGTCACGGTCCGCCGCTGATGACTTGACCGAGATCCGCAGTTTCATCCGAAGCGACAACCCAAACGCCGCACGAATGGTCGCGCGCCGCATCCTGGAGTCGGCCAATCGTCTGAGAGACTTCCCTGACATCGGCCGCGAAGGCACGATAGCCGGGACTCGCGAGCGGGTCGTGGCTGGGTTGCCCTACATCCTTGTATACCGGCCACGCTCCGAGGCGGTAGAAATCCTCCGCGTCCTCCACGGCGCCCGAAATCACGATCCGAAACAAGAAGAAGGACCCCAGTGATGAGCTTTCTCTCCCGTGCCGTTTTCGACTACCGCAAGGGTATGATGGACGCCCTGATGGACCGGGAGGGGTATGAGGCGCTGGCCTTCACCTCGCCCTATTTCTTCCAGTTCGCGACCAACTTCCATCTCGACGTCCAGGGTTGGGAACGGCCGGTGGCGGCCATCGTGCCGCGCCATGGCGAGCCCTTCATGCTGATGTGCGAACTCTCCACCAGCCATCTGCGCTTCGCCGCGGAACGCCAGCAACTCTGGTGTTCCGACATCACCTTCTACGCCGAGCATCCGCGGGTCACCAACCGGACCTGGTTGGTCGGCCAATGGGCCGACATGGCCGCCTCCGTCCTGAAGGACAAGGGCCTGCACCGGACCCGGATCGGCTGCGATGTGATCGGTCCGATGGCGAAGCCCGCCGGCCTGTTGCCCGGCCTCACCGTCGAGACGGCCCTCAAGCCGATGCGCGAGATGCGGCTGGTGAAGCACCCGGAGGAATTGGGCCTGATGCGCCAAGCGGCGGACTTCTCGGACTGGATCCAGGACCGCTATCTCGAGAATATCCGCCCGGGCCGGGTGGTGCAGGAACTCGACGCGTCGATGGCCGCGCTCGCCTATGAGGAGGCGGCCAAGCGCTTCCCCGGCAGCCATCTCGAAATGCTCCGGACCTGGACCCTTTCCGGCCCCGCGTCCGCATCGCCCCACGGCAACGGCGCGCCGACCGGCGCCCGCATCGAAGCAGGCCACGGCCTCGTCAACATCGTCATTCCGCGCTTGAACGGCATGGTGATCGAGAACGAAAGGACCATGTTCTGCGGCAAACCGAGCCCGGAGCAGGCGCGGGCCTTCCACGCCGCTCTCGGCGCCAACGAGGCCGCCATCGAGGCGATGGTCACGGGCAAGCCCGTCTCCGGTATCGACGCGGCGGCCCAGTCGGTGATCGAGAAGGCCGGCTTCGGAGAGAACATCCTCCACCGAACCGGCCACGGCGTCGGCATGGCGGGCCACGAACATCCGGACGACATGGCCTTCTGTCACCGTCCGCTGATGGAGAACGAGGTGTACTCCGCCGAACCCGGGATCTATCTGTTCGGCATCGGCGGGTTCCGGATTGACGACACGGTGGTCGTCGGCGACACACCCGAGGTGCTGACCAGGGCCAAGAAAGACCTCGCCTCCGTCACCGTTCACTGATCCGGAGAGGAAAACAACCGTGGAAGACTGGACCCACTATTTCGCCAGCGACTACGCCCATGCCCGCGACAAGTTCCGCGAGGCGGCCCGGACGGCGAACGCGGCCATCACCACTTTCACCAACCCGAAGGAAGGACCCGAGGGCGAAATCCTTCAGACCGACGTCGCGGTTCTCGGCGACGCCAAGGCGGACCGGGTGCTGCTGTTGAACTCCGGGGTCCACGGCGGGGAGGGTTTCTGCGGCTCCGGGGCCCTGGTCGGCTGGCTACGCTCCGGCCGCTACCGGACCCTGCCCGAAGGCCTCAAGATCGTGCTGGTTCACGCGATCAATCCGCACGGGTTCGCCTGGATCCGCCGGGTCACCGAGGACAATGTGGACCTCAACCGGAACTTCATGGATTTCGCTCAGGCCCTGCCGGAGAACGAGAACTATGGGGACCTGCACCCTCATCTCATTCCCGGGCGCTGGGACGCGGACGCCCAGATGGGGCTGGGCGAGACGTTCGAACGGTATGCGGCCGAGCACGGGGTCTTTTCCCTTCAGTCGGCGCTCAGCCGGGGTCAATACGCCCACGAGGACGGCATTTTCTTCGGCGGCCGTAAGCCGACCTGGTCCAACGAGACCTTCCGGCGGATCGTGCGCGACTTCGTGCGCGGCGCCGGCCATGTCGGCTTCATCGACTATCACACCGGCCTCGGCCCCTATGGCGCCTGCGACCTGATCACCCACGGCGCCCCGGGCGATCCGGATTTCGAGCGGGTCAGGGCTTGGTATGGCGAGGGTGTCAGCTCGCCGGAGGCCGGCAACTCGACCTCGGCGGCGCTAACCGGCACGATCCACGACGGTCTGGCCAGTGAGGCCGGCACTGCACAGATCACGTCGATGACGGCGGAATACGGCACCTATCCGGTGCCCTATGTTCTGACCTCCTTGATCGGCGACAACTGGCTCCATCTCAAAAGCGAGCCGGGCTCGCCCCAATGGACGGAGATGAAGGCCCGGATGCGACAGACCTTCTTCCCGGACGAGCGCGACTGGATGGAGATGATCTCCCTGCGCTCTTTCCAAATCATCCGCCGGGCCATCGACGGCCTCGCCAACGCATAACCTTTCCCGGATAGACATGACCAAACCGATCGCAGATCTCATCGCCGACCTCGACAGCGGCGCCACCACCTCCGAAGCGCTGACCGAAGCCTGCCTGGCCCGGATCGAGGACCCCGCCGGCGAGGGCGGGAAGGCCTTCATCACTGTCCACCGCGACAAGGCGCTCGCGACCGCGCGGGCGATCGACGCCCAGCGTCAGGCCGGCATCCCGGTCGGTCCGCTCGGCGGCATCCCGATCTCGGTAAAGGATCTCCTGGACGAGAAGGGCTTCGTCACCACCGCCGGATCGGTGGTCCGCAAGGATCAGCCCGCGGCGCGCGAGGACGCGCCGGTTGTGGCCCGACTGCGGGCGGCGGGGGCGGTCATCGTCGGGCGGACCAACATGACCGAGTTCGCGTTCTCCGGGATCGGCTACAACCCCCATTACGGCACCCCGCGCAATCCCTATGACCGGGCAACCGGCCGAATCCCGGGGGGCAGCAGCTCCGGGGCCGCGGTCTCGGTCACCGACGGCATGGCCGCCGCCGCCATCGGCTCGGACACCGGCGGATCGATCCGCCTGCCCGCGGCGTTCTGCGGGATCACCGGGCTCAAGCCGACCCAGCGCCGTGTGCCGATCGAGGGCGCCTTCCCATTGTCCCACACCCTCGACAGCCTCGGCCCGCTGACCCACCGGGTCGACTGCGCCGACCGGATCGACCAGGTGATCTCCGGCGAAGACCGCGAGCCCAGGCCGCTCTCCGTCAACCGGCTGCGGCTCGGCGTGCCGCGTGGCGGCTATGTCCTGGACGATCTCGACCCGGAGGTCTCCGTGGCCTTCGAGGCCGCCCTCTCCCGGCTATCCGCCGCCGGCGCGGAGATCGTCGAGTTCGATTTCGAGACGCTGAAACAGATCCCCCAGCTCGGTAACAAGATCAGCCTCGCCGCCGTCGAATGCTTCGCCACCCTCCGCGACCTGGTCGATACGCGGCCCGGCGAGTTCGACCAGCTGGTCCTGAGCCGGATCGAGGCGGGACGCTGGGGCAATGCCGCCGACTATATCGAGACCC
Organism: Alphaproteobacteria bacterium; assembly: GCA_024743275.1. Lineage (GTDB taxonomy): Bacteria > Pseudomonadota > Alphaproteobacteria > JANSWW01 > JANSWW01 > JANSWW01. The sequence goes on along the minus strand of JANSWW010000011.1, from coordinate 41,291 downwards.
TGCGGCTGCGGAACGCCTGCGTCGCGCAGTCCAGGCGCGAGACCCGGATCTTCGATTCGGTGGTGATGCCGGGCAACGCCCTGATCGCCCCGCCGATCGCCGAGGTCGCCCACGACGCCGAACGGTTCACCGACCGCAACTTCCTCGCCCTGCGCAACACGATCGTCGGCAATTTCCTCGATCGCTGCGGGATCACCATCCCGTCGACCGCGCCCGGCGAGGCCCCGGTGGGCTTCCTCCTGATGGGCGAGACCGGCGGCGACGCCCACCTGATCGATGTCGCACGGGCGATCGAGCCCGTGATCCGCGTGGACGGTTGAACCGTGAGCGATAACGACAATTCGGCCTATCAGCCCCACGGGCAGCCCCACGGGCAGCCAATCGTGCGGGCGCCGGAGATCGACCGGGAGGGCCTGACCTGGCTCAACACCGACCGCCCCCTCTCCCTCGCGGACGCGGACGGCAAGCTGCTGATCCTCGATTTTTGGACCTATTGCTGCGTCAATTGCTATCACGTGCTGCCGACTCTGAAGCGGGTCGAGGAGACCTTCCCCGACGACGTGCTGGTCATCGGGGTGCATTCCCCGAAATTCGAGGCGGAGAAGGACCTCGACAATCTGAAGCAGGCGATCCGGCGCTACGGCATCACCCATCCGGTGGTCCAGGACCCGAAGATGGAGCTGTGGCGGCAATATGCGGTGAAGGCCTGGCCGACGCTCGTCTTCGTCTCGCCCGAGGCCTATGTGCTCGGCCAGCAGCCGGGCGAGCCCGATGCGGACACACTCATGACCCTCGTCGAGGCGGTGATCAAGGAGTTCCACGACGAGGGCCGGATGATGCCGCGACCGCTGGAGATCCCGGTGGAAACCGCGCCGGAGACCCGTTTCTCCTTCCCGGGCAAAATCAAGCCGGTTCCGGGGTCGGAGAAGCGCTGGGCGCTGGCCGATCCGGGCCATCATCAGATCGTCCTGCTGGAGGATGACGGCACCGAGATCGCCCGCTATGGCGACGGCCAGGCCGGGTTCCGCGACGGCGCCGCCAACGAGGCCGGTTTCAACGCGCCCCAGGGACTGATCGCCGCCGAGGACGCGATCTATGTCGCCGACACCGGCAACCATGCCGTCCGTCGCATCGGACTCGCCACCGGCGCCGTCACCACCCTGGCCGGCACCGGCCGGCGCGGCCTGCCCCACAAGGTGCGGTCCGACGGCGGCGAGACCGCGCTGGCCAGCCCCTGGGATCTGGAGCTCAACCCGAAGACCGGTGAGATCTACATCGCCAATGCCGGGACCCATCAGCTTCTGAGTCTGCGCCTTGAGGACGAAAGCGTGGCCGTACTCGCCGGCACCGGGGCCGAGGCGATCACCGACGGCGAAATCAAGGAGGCGACATTGGCCCAGCCGAGCGGCCTCGCCCTACATCCCTCCACCGGCCTTCTGTTCTTCGCCGACAGCGAGACCTCCTCAATCCGCGCGCTTTCGCTCGGCGACGCCCCCTCGGTCAAGACCCTGGTCGGCGCCGGTCTTTTCGATTTCGGCCATGTCAACGCCCGGATCGACAAGGCCCGATTCCAGCATCCCCTGGGCGTTGCCTGGTGGCCCGGCGTCGGCGAGGTCGGCCGCCTTCTGGTCGCCGACAGCTATAACAACGCCGTCCGGGTGATCGACCTCGACCGCTCCCATGTCGACGATCTCGATGACGGGTTTTCCTGTCAGGACGATCTCTGCCTGCCGCTCGCCGAACCAGCCGGCCTCTGGGCCGACGGGCCGGACCGGCTCCTGGTCAGCGACAGCAACAATCACCGTGTTCTCGAATTCGATCTGGCGGCCCGGACCTACCGCACCTGGGCGGAGTGACGTCTGGCGATTATTGCATGCAATTCTGAAAACAATCCGGTTTTCGCCCTTGCGAAAGGGAATAGCGCCCGATATTTTTGCATGCAATTCCTGAAACCGTCGGATTTGAGACCATGAACGCACCCCATATGTTCCCGGTGAGGCCGGGCGACCCGGCCCTGGCGCGCCGTCTCGCGAAAGAGATCGAAGGCGAGGTTCTGTTCGACGCCTTCAGCCGGGGGCGCTATGCCACCGACGCGTCGATCTATCAGATCGAGCCCCTGGGCGTGGTCATTCCGAAGACCCGGCAGGACATCGTCCGCACCCTTGAAATCGCCCGCGACGCCGGCGTGCCGGTTCTGCCCCGCGGCGGCGGGACCAGCCAGTGCGGCCAGACCGTCGGCGAGGCGATCGTTATCGACTGCTCGAAATATCTGAACAGGGTCGTGTCGGTCGACGCCGAGGCCGGGACCGCCGTGGTCGAGCCGGGCATCACTCTGGACGGGCTCAACAAACAGCTGAAATCGACCGGGCTCTGGTATCCGGTGGACATCTCGACCGGCAGCCGGGCGACCCTCGGCGGAATGACCGCCAACAATTCCTGTGGCTCGCGCTCCTTCAAATACGGGATCATGCGGGACAATGTCGCCGCCATCGACGCCTTTCTGGCGGACGGCAGCGCCGTGCGCTTCGGCGAGGAGAACACCGCCGGCCTGCTCACCCGCAACGACGATGGGCCGGAAAGCCGGATCTTCCGCGAATTGCTGCGGATCGGCGAGCGCGAGGCCGACGAAATCCGCACCCGCTTTCCGGACGTCATGCGCCGGGTCGGCGGCTACAACATCGACGCCCTGATGCCCGCCGACCGGATCAACCTTGCCCATATCCTGATCGGCTCCGAGGGCACGCTCGCCGTCACCGACCGGGTCCACTTGAAGCTCAGCCCGCAGCCCAAGGAGAAGGTGCTTGGCATCTGCCATTTCCCGACCTTCTACCAGGCGATGGACGCGACCCAGCATCTGGTGAAGCTGAACCCGACCACAGCGGAGCTGGTAGATCGGACCATGATCGATCTCGCCCGCGAGATCCCGATGTTCCGCGAGACGGTGAACCGCTTCGTGAAGGGCGAACCGGACGCGCTGCTGCTCGTCGAATTCGCGGACGACGATCCGCAGGAGAACCTCCGGCTGCTCGATGCGCTGGAAGGTGTCATGGCGGATCTCGGTTTCGAGGGCGGGGTTGTCCGGGCCGAGGACAAGGCTTTCCAGTCCGCCGTCTGGGAGGTCCGGAAGCAGGGCCTCAACATCATGATGTCGATGAAGGGCGACGGCAAACCGGTCTCCTTCGTCGAGGACTGCGCCGTCCGGCTCGAACATCTCGCCGACTACACCGACCGCCTGACCAAGGTGTTCGAGAAACACGGCACCACCGGCACCTGGTACGCCCATGCCGCCGTGGGCACGCTGCATGTCCGACCGATCCTCAACATGAAGACCGAGGACGGCGCCAAGAAGATGCGGGCCATCGCCGAGGAAGCCTTCGAGATGGTCAAGGAGTACAAGGGCGCCCATTCCGGCGAGCATGGCGACGGCCTCGTCCGCTCCGAATTCCATGAGGAGATGTACGGCAAGCGGGTCGTCGACAGCTTCGGGGACGTCAAGACCCTGATGGACCCGGAAGGCCGGCTCAATCCCGGCAAGATCGTCAACCCGCCGAAGATGGACGACCGCACCCTGATGCGCTTCAAGCCGGGGTACGAGACGGAGAAATCCGAAACGGTCTTCGACTGGTCCGCCTGGGGCGGTTTCCCCGGCGCGGTCGAGATGTGCAACAACAACGGCGCCTGTCGGAAACGGGACGCCGGGGTCATGTGCCCCAGCTACCGGGCGACCGGGGACGAGAAGGACGTGGTGCGCGGCCGGGCCAACAGCCTGCGCCTGGCGCTGTCGGGCCAGCTCGGCCCGGATGCCGTGACCAGCGACTCCATGGCCGACACCCTGAAGCTCTGCGTCTCGTGCAAGGCCTGCCGGTCGGAATGCCCGACCGGGGTCGACATGGCCAAGATGAAGCTCGAGGTGCTTGCCAAGCGCGCCGAGAAATATGGGCTCTCGCGCCGCGAAAGGCTGGTCGCCGACCTGCCCAGGATGGCCAAGACCGCATCCAAGATGGGCGGCGTGCTGAACGCGCTCAACCGGATGCCCGGCGCCGGGATGGTGCGGGAGAAGATGTTCGGGCTCGCCGCCGACCGCCTGCCGCCGGATTGGGCCGCCAAGCCCTTCGCCCAAGACGGCGAGGTGATCGGCCCGGAGACCGGCACGCCGGTGGTGCTGCTGGTCGACACCTTCAGCCGCTATTTCGACGCCGACCAGACGGCCGACGCGATCCGCTTGCTGTCGGCCGCCGGCTGCCGGGTACACCTCCCCGCCCTGCCCCGGGACGGCCGCCCGGTTTGCTGTGGGCGGACCTATCTCGCCGCGGGCCTGCCGGATCGGGCCAAGGCGGAGGCGGAACGCACCCTCGATGTGCTCAAGCCCTATCTGGATCAGGATATGCCGATCCTCGGCCTTGAGCCGTCCTGCCATCTCGGCTATCGCGACGAGATCCCGGGCCTGGTGCGCAACGATCTCTCGGCCAAGCTGGCCACGTCGTCCAAGCTGGTGATCGAGTATCTGGCCGATGAGTTGGAGGCTGGCCGCCTCAGCCTGTCCCTCAAGTCCCTCGGCAAACCGATCCTGATCCACGGCCACTGCCACGAGAAGTCCTATGGCCCGGCCAAGAAGCTGGTGCCGCTGCTCTCCCGCATCCCGGGCTCCGAGGTCAAGATGATCGACAGCTCCTGCTGCGGCATGGCCGGCGCTTTCGGCTATCAGGCCGAAACCGCCGACGTCTCCCGCAGGATGGGCGAGTTGTCCCTGGCCCCGGCGATCCGGGAGGCGGACAAGGACACGATCCTGGTCGCCGACGGTACGTCCTGCCGCCATCAGATCGCCGATCTGACCAAACGCGGCGCGAAGCACGCCGTCAGCATTCTGGCGGAAGCGATCGATGGCTGAGGTCGAGGCCTTTCCCGTCTCCGCCACCGACAAGGCGGTCACCCATCTGCGCCGCCTGCTCGGCAGCGGGCGCCTGCGTCCGGGCGAACGGCTGAAGGAGCAGGAGCTCAGCACCGAGATCGGCGTTTCCCGCACGCCATTGCGGGAGGCGCTGAAGCTTCTGGCCCAGGAAGGCCTGATCGAGGTGCTGCCGAACCGCGGCGCGCGGGTGCCGCTGGTCAGCGAGTCGGAGATCGACGATCTCTTCCCGGTCATGGGCGCGCTGGAAGGTCTCGCCGGAACACGGGCCGCGGCCAAGGCGACCGATGCCGACATCGACGATGTCCGGGCGCTCCACTACCAGATGGCGGCGGCCTGGCGGCGGCGCGACCGGGCGACCTATCACCGGCTCAACCGGGAAATCCACGACCATCTACTGCGTCTGGCCGACAGCCCGACCCTTACCCGCCTGCACGGCGCCCTCGACGCCCGGGTCGCCGGCATCCGCTTCGAGGCGGAGATGGACGGCGCCCTCTGGGACCGGGCGATGGGCGAACACGAGGACATGCTGAAGGCTTTGGAGGCACGGAACGGACCGGCCCTCGGGGCCGTGCTGCAGCGGCATCTGGAGACGAAACGGGAGACCGTGCTTGCAGCCTTGCAAGAAGGTTTTGCGGGCGCGGGCGATGGGCAGCGGCCCGTCTGAGGCCATCTAGGAGAGCGGAAGGCGGAGCCCCCGCCGCATGAGACCTCCCCAGATCGATAAAGGACGCGCCATGACTCCGAAGCACTTCTCCCTCAAGAGCCTTCTTTCCACCGCCCTCGTCGCCAGCGCCGCTCTGCTCGTCGCGGCCCCGGCCAAGGCGGTCGAGACCTATGCCTTCGACAAGGCCCACACGAACATCCTATTCGCCATCAATCACCTGGGCCTCTCCGAGTTCTACGGCCAGTTCCAGGACTTCGACGGCACGGTCACCTTCGACCCGGCGGACCCGACGAAAAGTGCCATGGACGTCACCATCCAGGCGACCAGCGTCGACACCGACGTCGCGGCCCTGGACGAGCATCTGCGGAACGAAGACTTCTTCAACGTCGCCCAGTTCCCGGAAATCACCTTCAAGACCACTGAGATCCGGCGGACCGGCGAAACCACCGGCGAAATCGTCGGCGAACTGACCATGCTCGGCGTCACCAAACCGGTCACCCTCGACGCCACGATGAACTTCAACGGCACCCATCCGCTGTCCGGCGTGCTGCCCTATTACAAGGACGCGCATTACCTCGCCGTCTCCGCGGAGACCGTCGTCAAGCGGAGCGATTTCGGCATGACCTATCTCGTCCCCAATGTCGGTGACGAGGTGAAGATCATCATCGAAACGGAACTGCGTCGCCAATAATCTCTGACGTGTAAATCGCGCAACAGGCATTCTAAGGAGTTTTAAGCGAGGGTGAATTTTTCGCTCGCTCAATGCCACCAAAACGGGTACCCTCAAATACCATAGGGTTTTCGACCGCAGAAGGTGGTTGTTCCGCCCGAGTGTTTACGCCTTACCTAGAATTGGGAGTGGCCGAACGATGCCTGTTGCGCTCAATCTTCGTGCGTCGTCGCAAAAGACGACCGTTTTAAGCCCCGATGCCCTGATGACGGCAGCGGGGCTTTCGTCGTTGCAGGGGTTGACCCTGGATACCCTGTCGGACTCCACCGGCGGCAGCTTCGCGCTGACCGCCGAAGGGCTCACCTACATCCCACCCGCGAACTTCACGACCCTGAGCAGTCCGGCGAGCCTGATCCTGCGCGATGGCGGCGGTACCGCGGTGGAAAGCCTCGACATCACCCTCACCGTGCTGCGGACTGAACAGGACGCGGGCCACCACGCCCATCTGGGCTTCAACGCCGACGAGATCGTCGCGGCCGGCGACGGCGCCGACAGCATCATGGGCTTCGGCGGCAGCGATACGCTGGAAGGCGGCATGGGCGCCGACACGCTGATCGGCGGCACCGGGGCCGACGTGCTCTATGGCGGCGGCGGAGACGATATCCTCGAGGCGGGTCCGGGCGACCGCGTCGTCTCGGGCGGCGACGGCTATGACATCCTGATCCTCAACCGCCCCGCCGACCTGGCCACTATCGGCGAGGTCACCGGCATCGAGGAGATCCGCTATGTCTCCGACGGCACGGCCGGGCGGGGACCGGTCGACTTGACGGAGGCGGACGACTTCGACGGCGACGGGCGCGCGGACGTGGTCTGGTTCGACCCGGCCACCGGCCATTATCACGTCACCCTGGGCGGAATGTACCGCGACAGCGTCGGGCTCGGCAGCGTGCCGGGGCGCCAGGTGATCGCCACCGGCGACTTCGACGGCGACGGCCTCAGCGACGTGGTGATGCGGGACGCCAATGGGTACATGTTCCTGGCCCCGGGCGCCGACCTCTCCGCCGCGCGCGGCCTCGGCAAGCATTGCGGTGAGGAGGTGCTCGGCACCGGCGACTTCGACGGCAACGGGACCCAGGACATCCTGTTCCGCAATATGATGACCGGCTGGAGCTATGTCATGGAGGACGGCGATCCGGCTCAGAAGCGCGGCATGGGCGGTCAGGCCGGACGCGAGGTTCTGGAGATCGCCGATTTCGACGGTGACGGCAGCGACGATGTGTTGATGTATGACAGCGGCAAGGACTGGATCTTCCTGTCCAAGGGGGCCAGCCCGACCGACATCGCCGGCCATGGCCGGATGGCCGGGCGGGAACTGGTCGCGACCGGAGACTTCGACGGCGACGGTGCCCAGGAGCTGCTCTGGCGCAACAGCGGCAACGGCTGGACCTACCGCACCGACGGCGACAATCCCGCGGCGGCAGTCGGCATGGGCAATCAGTCGGGTCGGGACTTCCTGGCGGTTGCGGATCTCGACGGCGACGGCAAGGACGACGTCATTCTGCAGCGCCAGGACAACGGATGGACCTATGCCTTCTCCGCCGCGAACCCGGGAGAGCTGATCCGGCTCGGTGGCCGGAAGGACTTCGAGCTCGTGGGCATCGGCGATTTCGACGGCAACGGCCAGGACGATGTGATCTTCCAGGATCGTTCCGAGGGCCGTCCCCTTACCTTCGACTTCGTGATGAACGGCGACGTCACCGATGTCCGGCAGATCTTCAATATGGATACCTGCGAGGTACTGGCGATCGCCGACTACAACGGCGACGGGACCGACGAGGTGGTCATGCGCAATGTCGAGACAGGCCTCACCACGGTGTGGTGGGACGGCGCGCCGGACAATCTGGAGCGGCTTGGCCTGCGCCCCGACTTCCAAGTGCTGGGCCTGACCGTTGAGGACACCAGCCTGATCTAACTTCCCGCCATCAGCGGGACGGGGCGCATCACCTCGGCGATCACGACGGCATAATGGGCGCCGGCGCCAATCAGGACGAAGACGTGCCAGATCACATTGTGGAAGGGGAGATGCTGCCAGCGGTAGAAGATCACCCCGATCGAATAGGCGATGCCACCACCCACCAGCAGGACCAGCCCGAGCCCCGACATGGCGGCGTAGAGCTCGTCGAAGAACAGCACCACGACCCAGCCGAGCGCGAGATAGAGCAGCGGGGCGAAGCGTTCGCCGCGATGGGGCCAGGCGATCTTCCAGACCGCCCCGGCAAGGGCGCCGGTCCAGACGGCGGCGAGAAGGCCGATGCCCAGGCTGCCGCCGATGGACAGCAGCGCGAAGGGGGTATAGGAGCCGGCGATCATCACGAAGATCGCCGCATGGTCCATGCGCCGGGCGAAGCGCTTGAACCAGCCATTGCCGCTCATGTTGTAGAGCGCGGACGCGGTGAGCATGGCGATGAGCCCGCTCATATAGATCAACGCCGCCGCCACATGTTTGGACTGGCCGTTGGCGGCCTCCAGAATCAGGAAGGTCGATCCAACGACCGCCAGCGCGAAGCCGATGCCATGGACGAAGCTGTCGACGGCGATCTCGATCCGGGTATAGCGCGCGCGTTCCAATCCGGACTCCCCTGGTTCACAACCGGGACCACAACTCCAGCGTCGGCGGTCCCGGCCTCATGGTCAAGGGGTGAACCGCCGGAGCACGTTTCCCCTGTCTGGCGGTCGGGTCGGATCAGTTTGGGGACTATTTGACCGCGATCACGGTACAGGGCGCCTGATTGGTCACCTTGTGGGAAACGCTGCCGAGGAACAGCGCACGGACATCGCTCAGGCCGCGCGAGCCCATGACCACGCAATCGCACCCCTTCTCCTCGATCGTCCGTAGAATTTGGGACGCGGTGTCGCCGCCGGTCAGCACCGTCTCGACGTCCTTCACACCAGCCGTCTTCGCATCCATCTTCGCGTCGTCCAGGATCTTCTGGCCGATCTCCGTGAGCACGCGGGCCGAGATCGGATGCTCTTCGAATTCATACTCGATGCGCGCTTCGATCGCCGAGAGGCTCTTGATTTGCGGCTCCAAGGTCGCGTCCAGTCCCTCGATCTTGGCGAATTGCTGAAGCTCGTCGGAATTCGCCGTCACAAGCAGGGAATGGAACAACACGAGCGCGCCGTCCCCGGCCTTGGCCAGATCGCAGGCAATTCCGAAAGCCTTACGGGCATGGTCCGACCCGTCTAGCGGGCACAGGATCTTTTTGAACATCTCTCCCTCCTTCTTTTGTGCCGTGGCTGCGGCATCTTGGACAACGATGGCATGCGGTTGATTTCTGCGAATTGACCTGCGTCAACAGAAGGCCCCATCGTCGCGACGGCGCCGTCGGATTTTTGCGGTGACCTTGGGCAACACCCGGAGTAGATTTCCCCCTGCATGCCTTTGATGTGCACGCCTTTGATTTCAGCAAAGGCGGTCCAGCGGCGGGGAAAACCGAATGTCGATGCCATCGGATTTCGAACCCAACAGTCTCGTCGATCGGTTTCGCGCCAGGCTTGAAGACCAAATCGCGGAGATCGTGGAGGTTTTCGGACAAACCCCGCTGGATCTGGCCGATCTCGGCGACAAGGCCCACCGGCTCGCGGGCGGGTCCGGCCAGTTGGGCCTCAGGCGTCTATCGCTTATCGCCTCGATGATCGACCAGATCGCCGCCGGAACCGTCGCCGCGAACGGGTCGCTGTCCGTCCTGGAGCGCCGGCAACTCGATCATCTGATCGATGAAATCGGACGGCTGAAGATCACCGCGGCGGTCGACGCCCGATCGCTGATCTTCTTCGGGCTCGCCCCGGAACTGGCCCACGACCTCCTGGACGCGCTCGAGACCGGAGACCTGCTCCCCGAAATCGGTGAGGACAGACAGGATCTAGACGATTTCCGGGCCCGATCGCCGGACGGGCTGATCGCGACCGGGGCGCCCTTGGAGGATGCGGAGAGCATCCCCAACCCGATCGTCGTGCTCTCGACACCCCGGCCGCGCGACCTGAGCACGCTCAGCTACGACATCGTGATCAGCGAGGGGGATCCTGGCATGGCGATCCGGCTGGCCATGGCGGCCCTCCAGATCCCGCCACCGGTAAAACTCCACCTCGAAGGGTTCGACCCGGGCCTGCGGCGGGGCCTCGAAATACTCATCGACCGGCATTGCGACACAACCTTCTGTGAGACCCCGGCGATCAAGGGCTGTGTCACGCTATGTCCGGGTGACGAGACGATCTATGGCGACGATCGCCTGACCCTCGGCATTCCGATCGACCCGCTGGTCGGGATGCGCCTGATCAACCGGGTCGCCCGGCACCGGATGTAGAGCGGGACTGTAGCCGCTCAGCTCTCCAACAATCCGAGCAGTCTTTCGGCTTCGGCAAGATCGTCCGGCCGGTTGGCGTTAAAGAAGGGATCGACCGGGTCGTCGGAAAACTCCACGACGCTCAGCCGGTGCCGCGCGGTCCAGATGTCGACCTTGCGGATCTCCTCACCGATGACGGCGGCCTTCAGATCGTCGGCCAGGGCGACCGGCCACAGGCCGACCACCGGCGTCGCCCGCCCGCCGGACGCGACACAGGCGAGATCCGCCCGATCGTCCGCCCCGTTGTCCTCCGCCCCGTTGTCCCCCGCCACCGCCTCGAACAGCCGGGCCGCCAGATCGAGCGGTAGAAAGGGCCCATCCACCGGCGCGGTCAGGAGCCAGGGCACATCCGGACGATGCTCCCGAAGCCAGAGCAGACCCGTCAGAATGCCGGCCAGCGGTCCCTGCGCGCCCTCGACCACATCCGGCACGACGGGCAGTCCCCAGGGTGCGAAGCGCCCGGGATCGCCATTGGCGTTGATGAAGACCGGATCGACGACGGCCCCGTCCTGACCCTTGAGACGGTCGAGAACATGGTCCATCAGCGGCCGTCCCGCGAGCTCCTTCAGACCCTTGTCGCCCCCGCCCATGCGGCGGGCCAGCCCGCCGGCCAGCAGCATCGCCGCGATCCGTTGGGTCACCATCCGGTTACACCCCAATCGCCCCGGCCCTCACCCCGAGGGGAGAGGGTGAAAACGCGCGCTCGATACAATTCCTTCGCCCCTGGGGGAGAGGGTTGGGATGAGGGGGAAAGTCCTGGCATAGGCACTCCTACCTCACCGCTTCAGCTCGATCTCGACAAAGACGATTTCGGCCTCGCTGTCATTGGCCACATTGTGGCTGACTCCGGCTTTGCGGGCATAGCTCCCACCCAGGGTCAGCGGGCTCTCCGTCACGGCGCCGGAGACGTCCTCGATGGTCAGCACGCCGGGCACCGTCGGCACCACGACATAGTCGTAGGCATGGGTGTGGTGGCCGGTCTCGCTATGGGGTGGAAAGCGCCATTGGGTGACGATCACCTCGTCGTTTTCCACCTGCTTGGTGGCGATGGCGGGTTTGCGTGCGGGTGCGGTCATTTGGTCAGCTCCTCCAGATAGGTCCAAACCGGAACCTGACGGTCGTCGGTTTCCATCAACAACTCATGCTCGGCCCCCGCGACCTCGATCAGGTCGGCATTGGGGATGAAATTTACCAGCCGGCGGGCGGCCTCGTTGTCGACCACCCGGTCGTTGCCGGACAGGAACATCCGCATCGGGGTTTCGATCCGGGCGAGATAGTCGGGCCGGGACAGGGTGGCGATGCTGCGAAAGGCCGCCGCCGCCCATCCGATGGTCGGCGCCCCGATCCGCAGCTTCGGATTATCCCGCATCGTGTCGCGAACCGCGTGGAAACGCCGCTGGTCCGTGGTCAGGATATTGTTCTCGAATTTCCGGTCGAGCGGGTCCGTCGGCGGCACCCCCGGGGGATAGCGTTTCGCCAGGCCCATGCCGGAGAACAGGGCGAGCAGGCCGCGCGCCACCGCCACCGGCAGGCCGTTGGTCCGAATGCCGATCATCGGCGAAAGGATCACGCCATGGCGGAACGGCTCGGGCTTTTCCGCCAGCAGTCTGAGGGCGAGATGACCCCCCATGGAATGTCCGACCAGCACGACATCGCCGCCGTCTCGCTCCGCCATCATGTGGACGATGGCCTTGGCGTCGTCGAGATGATCGTCGAGGCTCAACACATGGCCGCGCATCGGATCGCCGGTCAACCGGGTCGACAGGCCCTGCCCGCGCCAGTCGAAGGACCAGACCGTATAGCCCATGGCCTGCATCCGCCCGAAGACCTCGATCGCGTATTTCTCGAGGAATTCGGTGTAGCCATGGAGCATCAGCAGCGTGTTTCTCGGGCCGTCCCCTTTGGCCGGGATCCGGCAGACGCGCAGGCGCACCTGGCCGACCAGCCGGCTCGGCCGCTCGACCCAGAAGGTCTCGGCCCCCAGGGCGTCCAACGTCGCGCTCATAAACGCTCCGATTGGCGGGACGGCGTCATCGGCCGAGATCCGCCGCGGTCCGGTCGATCGCCATGCGGGCCTTCTCGAACAACTCGTCCACCTCGGCCCGGGTGATCACCAAAGGCGGCGAGAGGACCAGCCGGTCCCCGACCGCCCGCATCACCAGGCCGATATCGAGGCTGTGGTCCCGGGCCATGGTGCCCACGGTGCCGACATTGCGGAACGGGGTCGCCGTCTTCTTGTCGGCCACCAGTTCCATGGCGCCCAACAGGCCGAGGCCTTGAACCTGGCCGACCAACCGATGGTCGGCCATCTCGTGGAGCTTCTTTTGGAAATAGGGTCCGATATCGCCGCGCACCCGCTCGACCAGCCCCTCCTCCTCGATGATGCGGATGTTCTCCAGGGCGACGGCGCAGGCGACCGGATGGCCGGAATAGGTGTAGCCGTGGAAGAACTCGCCGTGCTCGCCCACCGCATTGGCGATGCGTTCGTGCACGAGACAGGCGGAAATCGGCTGATATCCCGAGGATAGACCCTTGGCGATCGGCATCATGTCCGGCTCGATCCCGAGGGTCTGGCTGCCGAACCAGCGTCCTGTCCGGCCGAAGCCGCAGATCACCTCGTCGGCGACCAGCAGCACCTCGTGTTTCCGGCAGATCTCCTGGATCCGCTCCCAATAACCTTCGGGCGCGACGATGACGCCGCCCGCCCCCATCACCGGTTCGCCGAAAAAGGCCGCGACATTGTCCGGTCCCAATGCCTGGATCTTCGCCTCGAGGAGATCCGCCGCGTGCTTGGCGAAAACCGCCTCGGTCATGCCCTGGCCGTCCCGGTAGTGATAGGGCGGGTCGATATGATGAAAGCCCGGCAGCGGCAGGTCGGCCTGCCCGTGCATCGCCGCCATCCCACCGATGCTGGCCGCCGCCACGGTCGAACCGTGATAGGCCATATGCCGGCTGATGATGTGCTTCTTCGCCGGCCGCTCCATCACGTTCCAGTAGTGGCGGATGAGGCGGACCAGGGTGTCGTTCGCCTCGGAGCCGGAATTGTTGAAGAACACCTTGGTGAGACCGGTCGGGGCCAGCTCGGCGAGCTTCTCCGCGAGGCGCGTCGCCGGTGGCGTCGTGGATTTGAAGAAGGTGTTGTAATAGGGCAGATCGAGCATCTGCCGGTAAGCGACGTCGGCCAGCTCGCGCCGGCCGTAGCCGATGTTGACGCACCACAGACCGGCCATCCCGTCCAAGAGGCGCTTGCCGGTGCTGTCATGGATCACCGACCCCTCGGCCCGGGTGACGATCCGTGTCCCCTCCTCGGCCAACCCGGCGTAATCGGTGAAGGGATGGAGATGGTGGGCGGCATCGCGGGCCTGGAACTCGACCGTGTCGATCGGGTCGTAGTTGGGGGTCTTAACCTCGGTCATGGGAGCTGTTCTTTCCTGAGAGGAGCGGTCGGTGGCAAGGGGGAACACACAACCGTAGTGTCACGGATTATAGCCGATCCGCGCGCAAAGGATCATCAGGTCCCTGTAGAGGTCTCGCGTGAACATGATGGCCGACTACAGCATGGTCGGGACGGTTTCGGCAACCGCTACCCAACGCCATACGAATCTGCCCACCCATCCCGTCGGTTAACGGAAATTTAGCCTTTTGGTTATTAGCGTAGCGAAACACCAAAGGGATTTGGGCTGAGGGTATCTGGGACAATGATTTCTTTTCTTTCCTTCGAGGGACTGCCGCTGACGAACCGGGAGCGGATTTCGTTCGAAACCGCTACGCCGCGTCAGCCGGGCACCTGGTTCGAGCGCGACGTCGACCGGGAGACGTTGCTGCGAATCGCCCATGGCGAGCAGACCGCCTCGATTCCGGTCGAAAACCTCGTCAACGCCAGCGAAGTGCGTCGCTCCGCCAAGGAACTCGACATGTTCGGGATTGTCGAGGTCGGACTATCCTATCAGCCGCGACTCGCCCAGGGCGACCCGGTCCCCACGGAACTGACCACCGGCGCCCCGTCCTGGTCCGCGCCCGAGGACCTGCGCGGCCGGGTGCTGTCCGGCCTGATGGAAAAGCTCCACATCCCCAAGGCCGAGAACAGCACCGCCGTCGACCACAGCGCCCAAATAGCCGGCACCATCGTCCAGGAGATCCGAGAGACCCGGGAGATCGACGTCGAGGAGACCATTGCCGTCATCGAAAAGGCCCTGCACGCCATCGAATGTGTTAGCTGCCTCGGCGGCGTGATCGAGCAACGGCGCAACCGGGTGGCCGAGATGGCCCAGTTGGCCGCCGAAAAGGCCGCCGGAATTCGCAACGACATCCTGAAGGAAACCGCCGTCCATCTGCACAAATCCACCTGCTGGGCCCATGAGCGGCAGAAGATACTGCGCGCGGCCACCGGCAATCTCATATCCCTGGTGAAGTCACCGGCCCCCATTGAGACACAGATCTGGCCCGAGATCTCGGTGTTGCGCGCCTGGTGGATGGATACCGAGCCGCTGTTGACCCTCTGGGCGGAGGCGATGGAGGAGACCGACACGCCGCGGCCCAAGGAGTTGGAGCTGCTGCACCGGAATGTCTGCATCCGGCTCAAGAACCTCGACACCGATCTCTATCACCTGCAGGGCTTCATCGACGATCTGCTGTTCCGCCGGGATGTCGACGAGGCCCTCGCGAGTTAGACTGGCGAGCTAGACTGGAGAGCTGATCGACCCTAAACGTTCAGCAGCAGGTTTTCCCGCTCCCACGGGCTGATGACGTTCTGATAGGCGTCGTACTCCGCCTCCTTCACATCCACCAATACGTCGACGAAGCGCTCGCCCAGTACGTCCTGGAGTTCCTTGCAGCGCTCCAGCCGGCCGAGCGCGTCCTCCAGATGGCGGGGCAGCGCCCGGCTCATGCCATAGGCATTGCCCTCGACGGCGGCCGCGGGCTCGACCTTCTCCTCCAGCCCGAGCCAGCCACAGGCCAGCGTCGCGGCCATGGCGAGATAGGGGTTGGCGTCGGCGCCCGCGACCCGGTTCTCGATCCGCCGCGCCTGGGGCGTGGAAAGCGGCATGCGCAGGCCGGTGGTGCGGTTGTCGACGCCCCAATGAACGTTCTGCGGCGCCGAGGAATAAGCGACATAGCGCCGATAGCTGTTCACATAGGGGGCGAGCAGCGGCATCACCCGGGGCAGATATTTCTGCAACCCACCGATGAACCAGAGCAACTCTTCGGAGTTTTCCCCGTCGTCCCGGGCGAAGATGTTGCGACCGTCGGCGGTCTCGATGACCGAGGTGTGTATGTGCATCGAGCTGCCTGGCTCGCTCTGCAGCGGTTTCGCCATGAAGGTGGCGAAAACATTGTGGCGCAGCGCGCATTCCCGGACCGTCCGCTTGAACATGAAGGCCTGATCGGCCAGCGACAGCGGGTCGCCATGGTTGAAATTGATCTCCATCTGGGCCGGTCCGCCCTCATGAGTCAGGGTATCGATGTCGAGTTCCTGAACCTCGCAATAGTCGTAGACGTCCTCGAACAGGGGATCGAACTCGTTGGTGGCGTCGATGCCGAAGGCCTGCCGCCCGGTCTCCGGTCGGCCCGACCGGCCCACAGGTGGCTCCAGAGGAAGATCCGGGTCGACATTCTTGGCGACGAGATAGAATTCCAGCTCCGGCGCGACCACGGCCGAGAGCCCCTTGGCCCGGTAGAGATCGACGACCCGCTTCAGGACCTGGCGCGGGGAGATGTCGACGACGCTCCCATCGGCGTAGGTGCAGTCGTTGATGATCTGGGCGGTCGGCTCACGGTGCCAGGGCACGACGCGCAAGGTCGCCACATCCGGCGTGAGGTAGACGTCGCTGTCCGCCGGGTTGACGTCGCTATTGTCCGGGAACCCGCCGGTCACCGTCTGGATGAAGATCGATTCCGGAATCCGTAGGCCGCGATCGCGCAGGGTGGTGATGAACTTGTTGGCCGGCAGGATCTTGCCGCGGCTGATGCCGGCCAGATCGGGAACCTGGCATTCCACTTCGGTGATCCGGCGTTCCTTTAGCCAGTTTTCGAGATAATCCCGGGCGTCGGAGGTCGGGACGGTCATGGGGCACCCTGCGATCGTTGCGTCTGAATTGGATGGGGACGCCACAGGCCTACTCCCCTTCCCGCCCCCTGGCAACGGGGAAGGAAGTTGCCGAGCCTGCTCCCCTGACAAGGCAGGACGGACGGGATATCGGAGGCATCGCGCTCAACCCGGCCATCCCCTTCAAACCTCCTCCTATCAGGCGAGGTGTGTGAGCCCCGACCCCGGTTCCGAGACGGGGGGGGCTCCCCACACCCTGCCCCCCACACCCTGTCCCCCTCACCCCTCGCATTCGCTCGGACCTCTCCCCAAGGGGAGAGGTTTAAGAAGCGCGTCCCCTCTCCCCAGCGGGGAGAGGGACAGGGTGAGGGGGGACAGGGTGAAGGGGGACAAGGTTAGGGGGGACAGAGTTAGGGGATATCGCCGCCCAACCTGCCTTTTGTGTCAACCCGGTGGAGGGGTCAGCCCGATTGGCGGACCTCGGTGAGGAAGTTCTGCACCTCCTGACCCAGCGCCTTGAAGCGGCCGTCCAGTTCGTCCATCGCCGACTTGACCTCGCGGGCGGCGTTGCCGGTGTCGTTCGCCACCTGGCTGACCTGACCGACATTGTGCGACGCCTCCTGGGTCCCGCTCGCCGCCTGGCTGACATTGTCGGCGATCTCGCGGGTCGCGACCCCCTGGGCCTCGATGGACTGGGCGATGTGGGTGACGATCGTGTTGATCTCGGAAATCCGGTCGTTGATGCTCTCGACCGCGACCCGCGATTCGCTGGCGCCCTTGTCGACCGCCTGGATGATCTCGGAGATTTCCTGGGTCGCGTTGGCGGTCTGGCCGGCCAGCGATTTCACCTCGTCGGCGACGACCGCGAAGCCCTTGCCCGCCTCGCCGGCGCGGGCCGCCTCGATGGTGGCGTTGAGCGCCAGGAGGTTGGTCTGTTCGGCGATCTCCGTGATGAAGGCGATCACATTGCCGATTTTCTTGGTCGCCTCTACAAGCCCCTCCAGGGTTTCGCGGCTATGATTGGAGGCCTCGACCGCACCCTGGGCGAGATCGGTCGACCGGCGGGTCTGTTCTTCGATCTCCTGGATGCTCGCGGCCATCTCCTCCGCCGCGCTCGCCGCGAGCTGGACATTGCCGGTCGCCTGCTCGGTGGCGCTGGCCGCCGCCGAGCTCTGGGTGACCGTATCGTCGGCATAGTCGGACATGTTGCTGGCGACCTGACTCAGCCGCTGGGCATCCTGGGCGGTCTCGTCGACGATCGACTTGACCGACCGCTCGAAGCGGCTGGCCAGATCCGCCATGGCGGCCTTCTTCTCCTCGGCCGCCTTCTCCCGGTCGATCTGACGCTGACGGCTCGCCTGTTCGGCCTCCGCCGTGCGATCCTTGAAGATCGCCAGCGCCCGGGCCATGTCGCCCAGCTCGTCCGTGTCCTTGGTGGGAATGGTGACGGAGAGATCGCCGCCGGCGACCCGGCCCATCAGGCCGGTCAGCGACTTTAGCCGCTTGCCGACATTGCGGAAGACGTAGAAGTAGCAGATCAGGGCGGCGGCCAAAATGTTGATGGCGATCGCCGCGATCACCAACGCCCGGCTGTCGGCGATCTCGCCCAGAGTGGACTGGGCCTCCAGATTGGCGGCCTGTTCCGACCCGGCCACCAGGGTTTGCAGGTCCTCGCTCAATTGCTGGGTCAGCGCACGGCTTTCCAACAACAGGGCATCAACCTTGGCAACCGCTTCGAGATAGGCGGCCTGGTTCGCGAAGATGCTTGTCTTGCCGGTGGCGAACTGGACCAAACCTTTGAGCGCCTGATCGGCCTTGTCAGCCCCTTCCAAGCCCTGGATCACGGCGAGATCCCCCTTGGTCTGGCTGAAGTTCTCGAGCGCGAGGAAGCGCTTCGCCGCGAGATTGGCGGGGTCGGTCTCATAGGCCGCCCGATAGAGAAGGCCGGTCGAATAGTTCACAAGCGCCCGGAGCGCCCCGATGGCGCGGACCGGCTCCAGCCCATCGGACATAATGAGATCGACCCGCTCATTGGTCTGTTCGACCAGTTTGGTCGTTGTCGTGTCAGTGAGCTTACGGGACTCTTCGAAGGCGCTGTTGCGCAGGTTTCCGAATACGCCGAGATCACGGCGGGCCATGGCCAGCATCATGCGGTTGACCCGGCCGGTATCGTCCACCGTGTCGCCGAGCGACTTGATGGCGCTGCGCCCGGTCTGCTTGACGGGACCGTCGCTCAGCTGCTCGATCTGCTCGCCCGCCTTCTCCAACCGGGGTTTCCAGGTCGGCGGCACCGAGGCCCACTCCGATCCGGTCGACGCGGCGGCGAGCACCTCGACGGCGAGGGTATTGATCTGGCTCGAAATACTGGCAAGCAGGAAGGCGTCGGCCAGGGTCCCGGCGGTGAGATCGACCAGGGCCTGTTCGCTCTCCTCGGCAACATTGTCGCCCAGTTCCAAGGAGGTGAGCCGGACCGCCGATTCCATCGGATCCAGAACCGCCTTGAAGCCGTCCTGCGCCTCGGAAATCGCAACAAGCTGCCTGTCGATGGCGCCGCGCAGCACGATCTTCTCCGCAACCGCAACGTCCAAGGCGGCGATCTTATCGGAAAGCTGCTCGAAGACGTCGGTCATTCGGCCGCCCATGCGCCCGTCCTGGGCAGCGAAATCCGCGAGCAACCGATCCAGGTCGGCGCGCTTCTGACCGCGCTCGGCGTCGCTGCGCGCCGAGGCGAGCAAGGGCGCCTGGGAGGCAAGACTGGCGCCGGTCGCAAGCAGACGGCTGGCACCGGTCATCGCCGGCAACTGTCGGTCGACAACGTCAACCAGCGCGCGATTGGCCCCCTGGAAGGCAAACAGGGAGACAGCGCCGACGGCAAGCGTCAGCAGCAGAACCACAACAAAGGACAGGACCAGTCGGGCGGCGATACTGGACGGCATGACGCCGGACTTCTTCGCAGCGGCCTTGGTCACCACGGAATTCTTCTCGGAATCGCCGGTTTCGACGCGATCCTTGGTCGTCATCGTTTCGCTCCACCCTTATGCCGCGTCTTTTTTTCAAACGCCTATCGGTATGTCGTTGTGACCGAAAGAAGTAAATAAAAGATTACCAAAGGGCCAGAGACGCCATCGGACAAGCGTTTTAGGGGCAGAGTGAAGCGCGCAAAAGGTTAAGAGCAGGTCGCTCACTGCCCCCCTCATCCACTCAATTCAACCGAATTGGGTCAGAGGCTTTCGAACTGGTCGTTCGATCCTCGGCGATCGTCGAAGCCGGGGCGGAAGAGTTCGAAGGTGGCCTGGTTGACGGTTTCGGTGAAATCCGGGGCATCGGCGCTGGCGATGGCGCCACGCCGCGCGATCAAGTGGTTCTCGGAGCCATCCTTGTAACAGAATGCGACGACGAGCTTGAGCCTGTCGGGGCCGTTCGGGTCGACGACGGGCGTATAGCTCCCCTTCTCGCACACCTGATAGGCGCCAACCTGGTTGGGAACATCGAAGCCATAGACGACCCGGTAGGACGTGGAACCGGCCTTCGCCGGATCGCTCGTGAACTCCGGGTTGATCCCGGGCGGAATGCCCTTGATGCTCGCCGCGATCCGGGTCGCCAGCGCCTCCGCGCTCTCGCCCAGGGCCGGACCTGTCACCTCGACGAGGACGGGTCCTCTGGCGTTCGCGGCCTGAAGCTGTTCCCGGAGATATTCCTGGCCGAGCGGCGCGAAACCGCCCTGGGTGACGAGCACATCGCCGGCACAGGCGGAAAGACCGGCGACAAGACCGGACACCAGGACCCCGCGCGTCGCCAAATTCCTCAGAACCATCTGGTTCCTCCTTCACAAGAATGGTCGCCCCTTCGCCCTGCACATAGGCGATCCGACGGGAATTTGCCAATGGCGGATCATCACAGGCGAGAGACCGATTGCCTTTGTGGCCGATCATCGCATTCAATGCGACGGGGGACATTCGCCCCGTTCCTACCGCTTCAAAGGCCGCCCTCACATGACCGAAAAGCCCGTCGTGATGCAAACTTCCCCGATCGTGGCGCCGATGGACCATATCTACGAGCGCTACACCGTCCTCCGGCTCGATCAGGCCGCCGACAAGGACGGGTTCCTCGCGGCCAACGGCCCCGGCGTGCGGGCGGCCATCGGCAACAAGATCACGGCCGAGACGATGGCCTCGCTGCCGGACCTGGCGCTCTACGCCAATTTCGGCGTCGGCTATGACGGGGTCGACATCGCCGGCGCCAAGGCCAACGGCGTGCGGGTGACCAACACCCCCGATGTCCTGACCGAGGAGGTCGCCGACACCACCATGGCCCTACTGCTGGCGGGCCTGCGTCAGATCCCCCAGGTCGACCGCTATGTCCGGGACGGACGCTGGGAGCGGGAGGGTCCCTATCCGCTGCTCCCCGTGACCCTGGTCGGCGCCACCGTCGGCATCCTGGGCCTCGGCAGGATCGGAGCAGCGATCGCGAAACGCTGCGTCGCCTCGGGCGCCCTCATCGCCTATACGGGCCGTGCCGAGAAGGCCGGTTTCCCGACCTACGGCTTTGTGGCCGATCTCGAAGATCTCGCCAGCCGGTCCGATATCCTGGTCGTGGCCTGCAAGGGCGGCGAGGAGACCCGAAATCTGGTCACCCGCGAGGTCCTGCGGGCGCTTGGGCCGAAAGGACTTCTGGTCAACATCGCCCGCGGCAGCGTGGTCGACGAGCCGGCCCTGGCCGCCGCCTTGGAGGAAGGCGAGATCTGGGGTGCCGCCCTCGACGTCTTCGACAAGGAGCCCTTCGTGCCGGAAGCGCTGAAGCACATGACCGACCGGGTGGTCCTTGCCCCCCATATCGGGTCCGCGACCGAGGCGACCCGGACCGGCATGGCCAATGTCATGATCGCCAATGTGGAGGCGTTCTTCGCCGGCAAACCGCTGCTGACCGAAGTGCCAGAGACGAAGGACGCCTGACGCGCCATGCCCCCCGCCATGCCACCCGCCGACACCCCCCCAACAACCCGGCCCGAACAGGAACTCGACGCCTTTCTCGAGGCGCATCCCGACATTCGGGTCGTCGACATGGTGATGATCGACCAGTTGGGGGCGGCACGGGGCAAACGGATCCCGGTCGAGGAAGCCCGCGGCGCCTATCGCGACGGCTTCCGGTTGCCCGGCTCGGTCCTGGCCCTGGACGCGACGGGCGAGACGGTCGAGGCCTCGGGTCTGCTCTGGGAGGACGGCGACGCCGACCGGGTCTGCCATCCCATCCCCGGGTCCCTCCTGCGTCAAAGCTGGGACATGCGGGGGGCGGCCATGGTGCAGCTGGCCATGCGCGATCATGACGGCACGCCCTTTTATGCCTGTCCGCGGGAGAGGCTGATCGCGATCGAGGCACGGCTCGCCGATCTCGGCCTCACTCCCGTGGTGGCGCTGGAGTTCGAGTTCTATCTGCTTTCCAAGACACGGGACGAGCGGGGAGCTCCGCTGCTCGCCCGCGCGCCCGGCCGCAGCGAACCGCCCCAGACAACGGCGGTCTATGCCCTCGACGACCTACGCGATTTCGATGCGGTGCTGAGCGACATCGCGGAGGCCTGCCGGGATGTCGGAATCCCGGCGGCGGCGGCGACGACCGAGGCCGCCCCGGGCCAGTTCGAGATCAACCTTCATCACGTGCCCGGCGCGGTCCACGCCGCCGATCTCGGTGTCCGGTTCAAGCAGGTGGTCAAAGGCGTGGCCAACCTGCACGGCATGGACGCCACCTTCATGTCGAAGCCGTTCCACGACCTCTCCGGCAACGGCCTCCATGCCCATATCAGCCTGATCGACGGGCGGGAGCGGAACATCTTCGCCGACGAAGACCCCCATGGCAGCCCCGCCCTCCGCCATGCGATACAGGGTCTCGCCGACACCATGGCGGAGTTCACCGCCCTCTTCGCCCCCCACGCCAACGCCTATCGCCGGATGCAGCCGGGCAGCTATGCCCCGGTCTCGCCCTGCTGGGGAGTCAACAACCGGACGCTGGCGCTGCGCATCCCGTCGAGTTCGCCGGCGGCCCGACGGATCGAGCACCGGGTCGCCGGCGGCGATGCCAATGTCTATCTCACCCTGGGCGCGATCCTCGCCGGTATGCATAAGGGTCTGACCGACAAGATAGACCCGCCGCCGCCGACCACCGGCAACGGCTATGAGGCGCATGATCCCTCCCTCCCCCTGGAATGGAATGTGGCGCTGGAGGCGTTCCGGGAATCGCATGCCGCCCGCCGCTATTTCGGCGACCGTTTCGTCGACCTCTACTACACCTGCCGCGAACATGAGCGCCGCGCGTTCGAGGCGGTGGTCACCCCGCTGGAATGGCAATGGTATCTCAGACTGTCCTGACCGCGTCATGAACCGCCCGCCCCGCCCCCACCCGGAGAGCCACTACGCCGCGACCGGCCACCGAGCACCGCCCCGCCCTCCGCTCGGCGGCGACCAAAGGGCGGACGTCTGCGTGATCGGCGGCGGCTTCACCGGAGTGAGCACGGCCCTTGAACTGGCGAAGAAAGGCTTTGCGGTGCGGTTGTTGGAGGCGCATCGCATCGGCTGGGGGGCGAGCGGACGCAATGGCGGTCAGGTCGGCACCGGACAGCGCAAGGACAGCTTCGATCTGGACTCCATCGTGGGGAGGGAGATGTCGAACCGCCTATGGGACCTGGCCGAAGACGCCAAGACCCTGATCCGGGAGCGGATCGCCGCCTACGACATCGAGTGCGAGCTCAAGCCGGGCCATCTCGGGGTCGCCTGGAAAAAGAAGGAGCTCCATTGGATGGAGGGCTATGCCGAGGCGATCGCCGACCGTCACGGCTATCCGCATATGCGGTTCGTCCCGAAGTCCGAGATCCGTCAGCATGTCGACAGCCCGGTCTACCACGGCGGGGTCTTGGACATGGGGACCTATCACCTCCACCCCCTGAACTACTGCCTCGGTCTGGCCCGGGGGGCCGTCGCGGAGGGGGCGGTGCTCCATGAGGGAAGCCCGGTCACCCGCCTTGAGAAGACCGCATCCGGACATCGGGTCGCCACGGCCGACGGCAGCGTGACAGCGGATCATGTGGTGGTCGCCTGCAACGGCTATCTGGGCCATCCCGATACCGGCGACATGCTTGGCCTGCCCGGCGCCATCGCGCCGAAGATCATGCCGATAAACAATTATATCGCGGCGACAAGGCCCTTGAGCGAGACCGAGTGGCGCAGGCTGATCCCAAACGATGTCTGTGTGTCGGACACGAAGTTCGTCATCGACTATTATCGCCTGTCGGCCGACCGCCGGCTGCTGTTCGGCGGCGGCGAGAGCTATTCTCCGCGTTTTCCAGATAACATCGCCGACTTCGTCCGCAAGCCGCTCGCCCGGGCCTTCCCGCAGTTGAGCGGGATCGAGATCGACTATGCCTGGGGCGGGACGCTCGCCATCTCCTTGAACAGGCTGCCCATGGTCGGGCGCACGCCGGAAGGCGTGTTCTACGCCCAGGGCTTTTCAGGCAACGGCGTCGCCATCACGGGTGTCGTGGGCCGCGCGATGGCGGACGCGATCGCCGGCACGGCCGAGACCTTCGACGTCTTCGCGACAATCCCGCAACCGAGTTTCCCGGGCGGCACGCTTCTGCGTTATCCCGCCCTGGTCGCGGGAATGCTATGGTACGCGCTTCGGGACCGGCTGGGATCCTGATGCTAAACTGACCCGACTGAAATACAAAAAACAGCAATCAAATCATTAGTAAGCCGGCATGAAATCTACTTATAGGTTGATGCTTTCGACGTTTTTCCCCTAGAGTTTTATTCGGTTCTGAAGCCTGAGGTCCGACTCGATGCGTCAGGCGATCAGAACGCGGCGGAATATCTGGGGGGACGATATGGCCATGATCCGAGAACGAGGCCTCACAGCGATCACGTGCGTGGGCCGGGCGACCCTGTTGCTGGGCACCGCCCTCGGCCTGTCGGGATGCGTGTTCTTCAATCCCTATATCGACCGCCCCGGGTCGCTGATCACGGTGGAGACCCCCAGGGAGTCACGGATGCCGACCCTGCTCCAGGCGGCCCAGAACGCGGAGGCCCTTCGGGACGCCGCGACGGAGAACCGTGATCAACTGGTCGTCGGCCAGTCGGTTCTGCAATACGCCACCTTCGGGGCCGCGGCGGCCGGTGGTGTCGCCGCGCTCTACGGAGCGCATTCGGATTTGGTGCTCGGCCTCGGCCTTGGCGGCGCCAGCGCCTTCGCCGCGGAATCGCTGTTCGCGAGCCCGACCCTGGTCAGCATCTACTCCGACGCGGACACGGTCTTCGGGTGCATCGCGCAGACCGCTCTGGGGGCCGTTTCGGCCGAAATCCGACTCACCAAGATGAAGACGGGTTCGAACGGGTATGCCGGGTATGACGGTATCCGCACCGCGCTGTTCATGGCGATCAGTTCGCCGGAAGTGGCCCATGATGAAGACCTGGAAAACCGGGCATTGGCCGCGATCGCCCAATATGACGGCGCGGCGGTAAACCTCATGCGCTTCATCGGAAGCGATGTGGTCTTCGCCCAAACGGTCACCAACGCCATCTCCATCACCCAAACGGCGATGAACAAACGGATCGACGACAGTCGCGCCAATATCGAAGCGATCCTGGCGACCGCCAAGAATATCGGCTCGGCGGGCATGGCCATGAGCCGCCAACAGACATTGTCGGCCCAGGAACAAAGGCAAATGGGCAATACGGGACGACAGAAAGCCCTCGTCCCGCAGGCTGGGGGCAGCACCCAGACGCCCCGCAAGGCCACCGACGCCGAGATCGCCCAGGTGGAGAACCTCATCGCCGAACTGACGACCGCCGCCGCCGGGATCAATGCGGAGCTGTCCGGCATAACGAATGCCGTCAACGAGGTCGGAACGAACTGCGTCCTGTCCGAACCCTCTCCCGGGAAGCTGGCCGTACAACCAAAGGCCCTGACACTTGCCGCCGAGCAAACCGCCGAACTCACCATCGCCGGTGGCAAGGCGCCCTATAAGGTCGAATTCGTGCCCGGAAAATCCCCGGGCGAAGGCATCGAGATTGTGTATTCGACCGGAAACCGTATCGTGCTGGTGGCCAAATCGGCCGTCACGCCCGGTACATACGAACTCAGGGTCACCAGCCTTCCGCGAACCGGCGAGGAGATCACGGTCGCCATTACCGTTCCCGCACCCGCGGCACCGGCGTCCTAACGGCTCTCAGACAAACAGCCCCCCTAACGCACCGCGCCGACGAACCAGTCCGGGTCCTCCTCGGCCTCTGCCTTCTTCTTGAGGGCGGCCTTCTTCGCCTTTTCCATCCGCGCATGGGGATCGAAGGGCGGCGTTTCCTCCTTGAGCTTCAGCCACTCGCCGCCGAGTTGGTCCATCAGCTCCGCCCATTGCCGGTACAGGATCCGCCGGCTCCGTTCCAGACGCTCCTCGCCCTTGATCGGTTCGCGCACATTGCGGATCTCGAAGCGGTTTTCATAGGGATCGCCGCCGAAAGAAGCGACGGCCGCGTGGGCCGCCCAATTCACCAGCGGGATCACCAAGGCCCGCTGCATCAATGCGGCAAAGAGATAGTCCGCATCCTGTCGGCTCAGCCCGGAATGGGGGCGGCGGTCACCGGGTTGATAGGCATAGCAATAGTCGTGGACCACGGCCGCCTCCGTGTGGTGGCCGGTCTTCGACACGAGCCACCGGGCGAACCAGGGAACGCTCGCGAGATCGGTCAGGAAACCGGCCGGCACCGTCACCTTGTGCCATTTGTCCGGATCATCCGCCCGTCGATAGCGAACGGTGTAGTCCCGAAGGACCACATAATTGTCTCCATCGCCATGGGGATCGCCTTCCTTGAACCGGGCCAACAGCACGTGATCGGAGTATTCGACTTCAACGAACGGGTTCCCCATGACTCTCTCCTCCTATTTCTCCTCTTAAGAGTATAGGAAGGAGAGGCCGACGGAAAAGTCGCGGGTCGATGAGAATTCGGACGCTTCGACCCGGCGGCCGTCGCCCCCGGCGACAAAAACAAAAGGGGCGCCCCGAAGGACGCCCCTATAAAACCGTCACCGATGAAACGCGGATTAGGCGGCCGCCGTCTCCAGTTCCTCCTCGACCTCCTGGGTCGGGCCGGAGTCCTGGCCACGGGCGTCGACGTCGCGGTCGACGAACTCGATCACGGCCATCGGGGCGGAGTCGCCATAACGGAAACCGGCCTTCAGGACGCGGGTATAACCGCCATTGCGCTCTTCATAGCGCGGGGCCAGCGTGTCGAAGAGCTTCTTCACGGCCGCATCGTCGCGCAGACGGGCGAAGGCAAGACGGCGAGAGGCGAGATCGCCCTTTTTGCCAAGGGTAATGAGCTTTTCCACGACCGGGCGCAGTTCTTTGGCCTTCGGCAGGGTCGTCTTGATCTGCTCGTGCTTGATCAGCGCCTGAGCCATGTTCTTGAACAGGGCCTTGCGGTGGGTGGAGGTGCGGTTGAGTTTCCGGCCCGAGGTGCGGTGACGCATTGTTCCGTTCCTTTTTCTTTACAAAACGGTCGCTTAATAGGGTTCTTCGAGGCGCTTGGCGAGCTCCTCGATGTTTTCCGGCGGCCAGTTCGCGATTTCCATACCGAGTTGGAGGCCCATCTGATTGAGCACGTCCTTGATCTCGTTGAGCGACTTCCGACCGAAATTCGGCGTCCGCAGCATTTCCGCCTCGGTCTTTTGAACGAGATCACCGATATAGACGATATTGTCGTTCTTGAGGCAGTTGGCGGAGCGGACGGAGAGCTCGAGTTCGTCGACCTTGCGCAGCAGGTTCTTGTTGAACGGCAGATCGCCGGCCTCTTCCTGCTCGGCCCGCTGGCTCGGCTCCTCGAAATTGATGAAGAGCTGCAACTGGTCCTGAAGGATCCGGGCGGCATAGGCCACGGCGTCTTCCGGCGTCAGCGAACCGTCGGTTTCCACCGACATGGAAAGCTTGTCGTAATCGGTGACCTGACCGACACGGGTGTTCTCGACCTTGTACGCGCATTTGCGCACCGGTGAGAAGATCGCGTCGACCGGGATCAGCCCGATCGGGGCGTCTTCCGGGCGGTTGGCGGAACCGGGCACGTAGCCCTTGCCGTTTTCCACGGTCAGTTCCATGGAAAGCACGGCCCCGTCATCCAGCGTGCAGATCACCAGATCCGGGTTCATGATCTGAATATCATGGCCGCTCTCGATCATGCCGGCGGTCACTTCGCAGGGACCGGTCGCCTTCAGGCGCATGCGCTTCGCCTGATCCGCGTCCATCTGAATCGCCAGGCCTTTGACGTTGAGGACGATGTCCGTCACGTCTTCCCGCACGCCGGGGATCGAGGAGAATTCATGCAGCACGCCGTCGATGTGGATGGCGGTCACCGCGGCCCCCTGAAGGGAGGAGAGAAGCACCCGGCGCAGCGCGTTACCAAGCGTCAGACCGAAACCCCGCTCAAGCGGCTCTGCGACGATGGTAGCGATGCGGGCTTCGTCCGCGCCCGGCTTGACGTCGAGCTTTTGCGGTTTGATGAGGGACTGCCAGTTTTTCTGCAACACGAACTCGCTCCTTTCGAGCTAATTCTCACAACGGAACGGTCGGAAATCCGGGCCGTTCCGGCCGACGTTCCAGCCCCCGGATCACGCTCCAAGGGGCCGGCGGAGGAGAAGGTTTAAACCCGGCGGCGCTTCGGCGGGCGGCAGCCATTGTGCGGGATCGACGTCACATCACGGATGGACATGATCGTGAACCCGATGGACTGCAGCGCGCGCAGGGCGCTCTCACGACCCGAACCCGGCCCTTTGACTTCGACCTCAAGGGTGCGCATGCCGTGCTCCATGGCCTTCCGGCCGGCGTCTTCCGCGGCAACCTGGGCGGCATACGGGGTCGACTTCCGGGACCCTTTGAAGCCCATCATGCCGGCCGACGACCAGGAGATCGCGTTGCCCTGGGCATCGGTGATCGTCACCATGGTGTTGTTGAACGACGCATTCACATGCGCGACACCGGAGGTGATGTTTTTCCGTTCCTTGCGGCGGCGCACCGGAGCCTTCGCCATATCTTGCTTCCTCTTCTCGTCCTAGTTGGCCAGCCCTGGCCAAAAAGGCCGGCGCGCACGCCGGCCCCGATATTCCTCACGCGATGGAGACCTTAGCGGGTCGCCTTCTTCTTACCGGCGATCGCCTTCGCCGGGCCCTTGCGGGTCCGGGCGTTGGTGTGGGTCCGCTGACCCCGGACCGGCAGACCCTTCCGGTGCCGCAGGCCGCGATAGCAACCCAGATCCATGAGACGCTTGATGTTCATCGCCACTTCGCGGCGCAGATCGCCCTCGACGATGTAATCGCCGTCGATCACTTCACGGATCCGACCGACCTCGTCGTCGGACAGTTCGTTGACCCGCCGCTCTTCGGCGACGCCAACCTTGGAACAGATTTCCTTGGCCTTGGTGTTCCCAATGCCGTGGATATAGGTCAGCGCGATATGAACCCGCTTCCCCGTCGGAATGTTGACACCAGCAATACGCGCCACGTCGATCTCTCCTCACAAAACAAAAAGCGCCGCTCAAGCCTGCTCGACGCGGCTTTTACGATCGTTCATTCAACCTGCTGCACTGCCAAGGGCGCGGAGTATAGGCGTGGCGGATACGCTGTCAAGCAATCTGTCAAGCCTTTATTCCGGCACCCTGTCAGCGCCGTTCCATCGAGGGCGATCCCGGTTAAGAGATCACCGCCTCGATCTGTTTCGTCACCTCGTCGATATCGGCCATTCCGTCAACTTCCGACAGAATACCCTTGTCCCGGTAATAGGGCAGAATCGGCGCCGTCTGCGCGCGATAAGCCTGCATCCGGGTCCGCACCGCTTCCTCGTTGTCGTCGGCCCGCCGCTTGAACTCGGTCGCCCCGCAATTGTCGCAGACCCCGTCGACCGACGGCTTCTGGAAGCTGTCGTGATAGCCCTGACCGCAATTCGCGCAGGTGTATCGACCGGTGATCCGGTCGACCAGAGCCTCCTCGTCCACCGCCAGTTCGACGACCTTGGCAAGGTGTAGCCCCTTGTCCCGCAGCATCCCATCCAGTGCCTCGGCCTGGGCTGTGGTGCGCGGAAAACCGTCGAGAATAAAACCGTTCTTGCAATCGTCCTGGTCGATCCGCTCCGAGATCATCCCGATCAGGATATCGTCGGACACCAAATCGCCACGGTCCATAACCGCTTTTGCCTGTTTGCCGATCTCGGTGCCCTCGGCCACCGCGGCTCTCAGCATATCGCCGGTCGAGAGCTGGATCAGGCCATGGTTGTCCTGCAGCCGCCGCGCCTGGGTACCCTTACCCGCGCCCGGAGGCCCCAAAAGAATCAAATTCATCCGCGTTTCCCCCTCAATTTGGACTTCTTGATGAGTCCCTCATATTGGTGAGCCAGCAAATGAGACTGGATCTGGCCGACCGTATCCATGGTCACCGTGACCACAATCAACAAGCTGGTCCCACCGAAATAAAACGGCACTGCGAGGGAAGAACGCAAGAGTTCAGGCAACGCGCACACAACCGAAAGATAGGCCGCCCCCACACAGGTCAGGCGCGTCAGCACGTGATCGATATAGTCGGCCGTGTTCTTGCCCGGCCGAATCCCCGGGACAAAGCCGCCATACTTCTTGAGATTGTCGGCCGTCTCCTCGGGGTTGAACACAACCGCCGTATAGAAGAAGGCGAAAAACACGATCATAGAGATGAAGAAGGCGAGATAGAGCGGCTGCCCCGGCCCGAACGCGGTGGTGATGAAGGTCAGCCACTCGGGCGTGTCCGCGGCACCGGACGTCGCCGAGACCTGGGCCACGGTAACCGGTAGCAGAAGCAGCGACGACGCGAAGATCGGCGGGATCACACCGGCGGTGTTGATCTTGAGCGGCAGATGGGACGACTCCCCGCCGAACATCTTGTTGCCGACCTGACGCTTCGGATACTGGATCGGGATCCGGCGCTGCGCCCGCTCCATGAACACGACGAAGGCGATGGTCGCGACGGCGAGAATGGTCACCCCGATGATGACGCCGGCCGATAGCGCACCGGTCCGGCCGAGTTCGAAGGTCCCGGCCAACGCACCCGGCAGTTCAGCGACGATGCCGGCGAAGATGATCAGCGAAATCCCGTTGCCGATGCCCCGGGCGGTGATCTGTTCGCCCAGCCACATCAGGAAGATGGTCCCGGCGACCAGGGTGATCACGGCGGACAGGCGGAAGAACATGCCGGGATCCGGCACCAGCGGGCCGACCGAGGCCTGGAAGCCTTCGAGGCCGGTCGCCATACCGTAGGCCTGCACCGTGGCCAGCACCACCGTCAGGTAGCGGGTATACTGGTTGATCTTTTTCCGTCCGCTCTCGCCCTCTTTCTTGATGGCGTTCATGGTCGGCGAGATCGCCGCCATGAGCTGCATGATGATCGCGGCGGAGATATAGGGGAAAATCGCCAGAGCGAAGATCGTCATCCGACCGAGCGCGCCACCGGCGAACATATTGAACATGCCGAGGATGCCGCCGGCCTGCTGCTGGAACACCTCTTCGAGCGCCAGGGGATCGATCCCCGGAATCGGGATATAGGTCCCGAGCCGATAGACGACGAGCGCGCCCAAGGTGAACCAGAGGCGCGCGTGAAGATCCTTCGCCTTGGCGAAGGCCCCGAAACTCATCTGAGAGGCGAGTTGTTCAGCAGAGGATGCCATCCCCGTCAGTCTCCTTCGACCCGGTCTGGGCGGCAACCGGTCCGCCGCCCCTTCCCGGAACCGATCCTACGGATAGATCGTTATTCGGCTGCCGCTTCTTCGGCCTTGGGGCGTGTCACGGTAACCGTGCCGCCGGCAGCCTTCACCGCTTCGAGGGCGCCGTTGGAGGCCCCATCGACGGTGATCTCGACCTTCGCCTTGATCTCGCCCTTGCCAAGCAGGCGGACGCCATCCTTGTTGCCCCGGACGAGGCCGGCGGCCTGGAGCGCCGCGGCATCGATGGGCTTCTTGGCGTCGATCTTGTTCTCGTCGATCGCCTGCTGCAGACGGCCGACATTCACGATCTCGAAGTGCTTCCGGAAGATGTTGTTGAAGCCCCGCTTCGGCAGACGCCGGTAGAGGGGCATCTGCCCACCTTCAAAGCCCTTGATGGCGACGCCCGAACGGGCCTTCTGACCCTTGTGACCGGACGTGGAGGTCTTACCCATCCCCGAACCGATACCGCGGCCAACCCGTTTGCGAGACTTCCGCGCGCCTTCGTTATCGCGGATTTCATTGAGCTTCATTGTTCTTATCCTCAGGTTCACGAACCCAAAAGCCGAAGGACCCGGCGGAACCGGGCCCTTGCTTATTTAGGCATCCTCGACGATCTCGACCAGATGCGAGATCTTATTCACCATACCCCGCACCGCGGGCGTGTCTTCCAGCTCGCGGACCCGGTGCATCTTGTTCAGCCCAAGCCCTTTGAGGGTCGCGAGCTGATCCTTCGGCCGGCCGATCGGCGAACCGACCTGCTTGACCCGAATGGTCGCATTCTTAGCCTTAGCCATTTGCGGTCTCCTCAACCGGCGCCGCCTCGACCGCCTCGGCCGGGGCCGCGCCCTGCTCGTCCTTCTGGTCGCGCCCGAAGATCTCGGCCACCCGCTTACCGCGCTTGGCGGCGACCTGACGCGGCGAGTTCATGCCCTTGAGGGCTTCGAAGGTCGCGCGCACCATGTTGTGCGGGTTGGAGGTACCGGTCGACTTCGCGACGATGTCCTGGATGCCCAGGGTCTCGAAGATCGCCCGCATCGGACCGCCAGCGATCACACCGGTGCCCGGAGGGGCCGCGCGGAGAATGACCCGGCCGGCGCCGTAGTGGCCCCGGATGTCGTGATGCAGGGTCCGACCCTCGCGGAGCGGCACCCGGATCATGGTCTTTTTCGCTTCGTCGGTCGCCTTGCGGATCGCCTCCGGAACTTCCCGGGCCTTGCCGGTGCCGAAGCCGACCCGGCCACGGCCGTCGCCGACCACGACGAGAGCCGCGAAACCAAAACGCCGACCACCCTTCACCACCTTGGCGACACGGTTGATGCCGACAAGCTTTTCGGTGAATTCGCTATCTTCGCGATCCCGCTCGCGGCGGTCTTCACGGGGACTACGTGCCATATCTGGTCGTCCTTCCTACTGGCCGGGCTTAGAACTGGAGGCCCGCTTCACGGGCAGCGTCGGCAAGGGCCTTGACGCGGCCGTGGAAGCGGAACCCGCCACGGTCAAAAACAACTTCGGTCACCCCGGCCTCTTTGGCGCGCTCGGCGACGAGTTTGCCAACGGCCTCGGCCGCCGACTTATCCGCACCGGTCTTGAGAGCGCCTTTCAGGTCCTTCTCGACGCTGGAAGCCGACACCAGGGTCCGGCCGGCCACATCGTCGATGATCTGGGCATAGATCTGCTTGGAAGACCGGTGAACGCTGAGACGCGGACGGCTCGTGCCCCCGGTCTTGCGCAGCTTGGCGCGATTGCGAAGCGTGCGCCGCTTATAAAGTTCTCTAGAGCTGAGCATCGTTCGATCCGCCTTACTTCTTCTTGCCTTCCTTGCGCAGGATTGTCTCGTCGGCGTACTTCACACCCTTGCCCTTATAGGGCTCCGGCGGACGATAGCCGCGAATTTCGCTCGCGACCTGACCGACGACCTGCTTGTCCACACCGCTGATGACGACCTGCGTCGGCTGCGGGACTTTGAACTCGATGCCTTCCGGCGCCGTGTAGTTGACCGGATGACTGAAGCCGAGGCTCAGTTCCAGATCTTTACCCTTCAGGGCCGCCCGGTAACCGACGCCGACAATGTCGAGCGTCTTTTCCCATTTCTCGGAGACACCCTTGACCATATTGGCGATGTTCGCCCGGGTGGTGCCCCACAGCATGCGGGCCTTCTTGGTTTCCTTGACCGGGTTGACGGTCACCGTGCCGTCTTCGATCGCGACGGTGACTTCATCCGACAGGATCGGAAGAGCAAGCGAACCATGCTTGCCCTTCGCCGTCAGGATGTCGTTCACCACCGCGACTTCGACGCCAGCGGGGATCGTCACCGGGTATTTGCCTACGCGGGACATTGAACCGTCTCCCCTTAGAAGATCTGACAGAGAACCTCGCCACCCACATTCTGGGCACGGGCCTCGTTGTCGGACAGCACGCCGCGCGGGGTCGACAGGATGGAAATCCCGAGACCGTTATAGACCGGCGTGAGGTCCTTGATTTTGCGGTAGACACGGCGGCCGGGCTTGGAAACCCGCTTTACCTCGGAAATCACCGGGGCACCGTCGTGATATTTGAGTTCGACCTCGATTTCCCGGATGCCGGAACGCACCTCGGTATCGACATAGCCGCGGATATAACCCTCGCGCTTCAGAACTTCCAGGACGTTCAGACGAAGCTTCGAATAGGGGCTCGAAACCTTCGACTTACGGGCCTGTTGGCCGTTGCGGATCCGGGTCAGCATATCCCCGAGAGGATCGGTCATTGCCATCGCTCGAGAATCCTTCTTACCAGCTCGACTTCGTCATACCCGGGATCTGACCGATCGAGGCCAGGTCGCGGATAGCGATGCGCGAGAGTCTAAACTTACGATAGACGGAATGCGGCCGGCCGGTGAGCTGGCAGCGGTTCACATAGCGAACCTTCGCGGAATTCCGCGGCAGCTGCGCCAACTTAAGGCGGGCGGAGAACTGCTCTTCCATCGGGAGGGACTTGTCAGAAGCGATCGCCTTGAGGCGGGCCCGACGGCCTTCATACTTCTTAATCATCCGCTCGCGGCGATTGTTGGTTTCGATCATACCCTTTTTAGCCATGGTTTGATCCCTCCTTAAGCCTTGCGGAACGGCATGTTGAAGTGACGCAGAAGCGCGCGCGCCTCATCGTCGGTCTTCGCCGTCGTGCAGATGATGATGTCCATGCCGCGGATGTTATCGACCTTGTCGTAGTCGATTTCCGGGAAGACGATCTGTTCCTTGAGGCCCATGGCATAGTTGCCACGACCGTCGAAGCTCTTGTCCGAAACGCCCCGGAAGTCCCGCACCCGCGGCAGCGCCACGTTGATGAGACGATCGAGGAATTCGTACATCCGCTCACGACGCAGGGTCACCTTGGCACCGATCGGCATCTCTTCGCGCAGCTTGAAGCCGGCGATGGACTTCTTGGCCTTGGTCACCACAGGCTTCTGACCGGCGATCAGACCGAGTTCCTCAACGGCGACCTTGATCCGCTTGGAATCGCTGACCGCTTCGCCGAGGCCCATGTTGATCACGACTTTTTCCAGCTTCGGCACCATCATCGGGTTCGCATAGTTGAACTCCGACTGCATGGCAGGCTTCACGGTATCTTGGTATTCGCGGCTCATACGCGTTTCCATGTCACCCTCCTCAGCTGTCGATGACTTCGCCGGAGCGCTTGGCAAAGCGCACCTTGGAGCCGTCTTCGTTGATCTTGTAGCCGACACGAGTCGGCTGGCCGTCCTTCGGATCCGCGATCGCGACATTGGAGATCGCGATCGGGGCTTCCTTTTCGATGATGCCGCCCTGGCTGGTCTGGCTCTGGCGCTGGTGGCGCTTGACCATGTTCACACCCTGGACGACGACCCGGTTTTCCTTCCGCAGGACCTTGGTGATCTCACCGGTCTTGCCCTTGTCCCGGCCGGTCGTCACCACGACCTTGTCGCCGGACTTCAGCTTGAACTTGTCGGCCATCAGATCACCTCCGGCGCCAACGACACGATCTTCATATAGCGCTTGGCGCGCAGTTCCCGGGTCACCGGGCCGAAGATACGCGTGCCGATCGGCTCGCCATTCTTGTTAATCAACACCGCGGCGTTGTTGTCGAAACGGATCACCGAACCATCCGGACGTTTGATGTCCTTGGAGGTCCGCACGATCACCGCACGATGCACGTCGCCCTTTTTCACACGGCCCCGCGGAATGGCTTCCTTCACGGAGACGACGATCACGTCGCCCACCGAAGCCGTTTTCCGCTTCGAGCCGCCCAGCACCTTGATGCACTGCACCCGACGCGCGCCGGAATTATCCGCCACGTCGAGGTTGGTTTGCATCTGGATCATCGCTTGACGCCTTTCCTAATAACCGGGTTTCAGGACCGAGAAACTCAGCCCTGGGCCTCTTCAACCAGCACACGCCACCGCTTGTTCTTGGAGATCGGCGCGCATTCCTCGATCCGCACCGTCTCGCCGACCTTGCAGCGATTGTCTTCGTCGTGGGCGTGGTATTTCTTCGTCCGCAAAATGAACTTCTTGTAGACCGGGTGCATGAAACGACGTTCGACGGAGACCACGATGGTCTTGTCATTCTTGTCGCTTACGACCGTCCCTTGCAGAATTCGCTTTGGCATCGTTCTTTCCTCTTCCTGACCGATACGCGCGCTTTAGGAGGCTTGCGCCTGAGCGCGACGCTCGTTCTGCACGGTCTTGATCCGGGCCACGTCCCGGCGGATCACTTGCATCCGGGCGGTGTTTTCCAACTGACCGCTCGCCTGCTGGAACCGCAGGTTAAACTGTTCCTTTTTCAGCTCTTCCAGCGACGTTTTCAGTTCGTCGTCGGTCTTCTGCCGAAAGTCTTCGATCTTCATGGCGATCAGCTCCCCTCGCCCCAACGGACGACGAATTTGCATTTCACCGGCAGCTTGGCCGCGGCGAGTTCGAAGGCGCGTTCGGCCAGGTCCTGGTCGACGCCGTCCAATTCGAACATGATCCGGCCCGGCTTGACGCGGCAGGCCCAGTATTCCGGCGAACCCTTACCCTTGCCCTGACGGACTTCGGCGGGTTTCTGCGAGACAGGAACATCCGGGAAGATCCGGATCCAGACCCGGCCGGCACGGCGGATGTGACGGGTGACCGCCCGACGTGCCGCCTCGATCTGGCGCGCCGTAATCCGCGCGGGCTCTTGCGCCTTCAGACCATAGGAGCCGAAGTTCAGCGTGTAGCCGCCCTTCGCAACGCCATGGATGCGGCCCTTATGCGCCTTGCGGAATTTTGTCCGCTTCGGTGACAGCATCGTTCGAGACCCTCAAAACCAATCGTTATCGTAAAGCAACCGGTCCGCGCTTAGCGCTTGGACGGCTGCTGCTCTTCCAGGCGCTTGTCCTGCGCCAACGGATCGTGCGCCATGATCTCACCTTTGAAGACCCAGCACTTGATCCCGCAAACCCCGTAGGTCGTGTGCGCCTCGGCCGTGCCGTAGTCGACATCGGCGCGCAGCGTGTGCAGCGGCACCCGGCCTTCGCGATACCATTCCGTCCGCGCGATCTCCGCACCGCCAAGACGGCCGGCGGCGTTGATCCGGATGCCCTCGGCGCCGAGGCGCATGGCGTTCTGGACCGACCGCTTCAGGGCCCGGCGGAAGGCCACCCGGCGCTCGAGCTGCTGGGCGATCGAATCGGCGAC
This sequence comes from Alphaproteobacteria bacterium, assembly GCA_024743275.1. Classification (GTDB taxonomy): domain Bacteria; phylum Pseudomonadota; class Alphaproteobacteria; order JANSWW01; family JANSWW01; genus JANSWW01. The sequence goes on along the minus strand of JANSWW010000011.1, from coordinate 4,179 downwards.
CAGTTTGGCTTCGATTTCCGGCTTACGGATTTCCATGATGTTCAGGTGAACATCCTTGCCGGTCATCTTCTGCAGCTCGAGACGCAGCTTGTCGATGTCCGCGCCCTTCTTGCCGATGACGACGCCTGGACGGGCCGAATGGATGGTGATCCGGACTTTCTTCGCCGCGCGCTCAATGACGATCTTCGCCACCCCGGCCTGGGACAGCTTCTTCATCAGATACTTGCGCAGCTCCAGGTCTTCGTGAAGCTTGTCGGCATAGCCCTGGTCCGCATACCAGCGGCTGTCCCAGGTACGGTTGATGCCGACACGAAGGCCGATCGGATTGACTTTATGACCCATTAGGCGTGCTCCTCGCGCTCGCGCACAACAATCGTCAGATGAGAGAACGGCTTAACGATGCGGCCGACCCGACCCCGGGCCCGCGGACGAAACCGCTTCATCACGAGCGACTTGCCAACATACGCTTCCTTCACGAACAGCCGGTCGACATCCAGCTGATGGTTGTTCTCGGCGTTCGCGATGGCGCTTTCCAACGCCTTTTTGACGTCGTTGGAAATACGCTTCTTCGAAAAGGTCAGTTCGGCCAACGCCTTATCGCAGTTCAGGCCGCGGATCTGCGCCGCCACCAGGTTCAGCTTTTGCGGGCTGACCCGGAGATTGCGCAGAACGCACTTCGCTTCCGAATCGTCCAGTACGCGTTCGCGGGATTGCTTACCCATCGTCCCTTACCTCTTCGACTTCTTGTCGGCCGTGTGACCCCAGTAGGTCCGGGTCGGCGCGAACTCACCGAATTTGTGACCCACCATGTTCTCATTGACGAGAACCGGGATGAATTTCTGACCGTTGTGCACGCCGAACGTCAGGCCGACAAACTGCGGCAGGATCGTCGAGCGACGGGACCAGATCTTGATCACTTCATTACGACCGGAGGACGCTGCCTTCTCGGCCTTCTTCAGAAGGTAGCCGTCGACAAACGGACCCTTCCAAACTGAACGAGCCATGCGAGAGCCCTCCTCTTACTTCTTACGCTGATGACGGCTGCGCAGCACGAGCCCATCCGTCTTCTTGTTCTTGCGGGTGCGGGCACCCTTGGTCGGCTTGCCCCAGGGGGTAACCGGATGGCGGCCACCCGAGGTGCGGCCCTCACCACCACCATGCGGGTGGTCGACCGGGTTCATGGCGACGCCGCGGGTGGTCGGGCGGACGCCCTTCCAGCGGTTGCGACCGGCCTTACCCATGTTGGTGTTCTGGTTGTCCGGGTTGGACACCGCACCGACGGAGGCCATGCACTCGCCGCGGACCAGGCGCATCTCGCCGGAGGTCAAACGCAGGATCGTGTAGGCGCCGTCGCGGCCGACAACCTGGGCGAAGGTCCCGGCGGAGCGGATCATCTTCGCCCCGGCACCCGGCTTCAGCTCGATATTGTGGACGATCGTGCCGACCGGCATGTTGCGCAGCTGCATCGCGTTGCCCGGCTTGATGTCGGCCTTCTCGCCGGACACCACGACGTCGCCGACGGCGAGACGCTGGGGCGCCAAAATGTAGGCCTGCTCACCATCGGCATAGGTGATCAGCGCGATGAACGCGGTCCGGTTCGGATCGTATTCGAGCCGCTCGACGGTCGCCGGCTGATCGAACTTCCGACGCTTGAAGTCGATCTTCCGGTAGGCGCGCTTGTTACCGCCCCCCCGGTGATTGGCCGTGATCCGGCCGTGGTGGTTGCGGCCGCCCGACTTGGTCAGGCCCTCGGTCAATTTCTTGACCGGCTTGCCCTTCCACAAATCGCTGCGGTCGACGATCACCAGCTCACGGCGGGACGGCGACGTCGGATTGAAAGTCTTGAGTGCCATTTTATCCCAACCTCGCCCTTAGACGCCGGTGGTCACGTCGATGGTGTGACCCTCTTCCAGCGTGATAACGGCCTTCTTAACGTCGGAGCGCTGACCCGGACGGCCACGCCACATCTTCTTCTTGCCCTTTTGACGGAGCGTGTTCACCGCCTTCACCTTCACGTCGAAGATCGTCTCGATGGCGACCTTGATTTCCGGCTTGGTGGCGGTCAGCGGCACCCGGAAGGTGACCTGATTGAACTCGGCCCCACGGGTCGATTTCTCGGTGACGACCGGCGCCCGGACGATGTCGTACATCGCGTCCTTGGACAGCCTCACGTCCTTCGTGTTGCGCGGCTTCATGCTCATTTCAGGCGCTCCTCAAGTGCGCTGACGGCATTCTTCGTCAGGACCAGCGTGTCCTTGCGCAGAATGTCGTAAACATTGGCCCCGACCTGCGGCAGCACATCGATCCCGATGATGTTGCGCGCGGCGAGCTGGAAGTTGACGTCGACCTCGTTGCCGTCGATCACCAGGGCGGAGCCCCAACCCAGCTTGCCGAGATGGTCCCGCAGCACCTTGGTCTTCGGCTCGGCGAGCTTCGCGTCGTCGAGGACAACCAGCTTAGCTTCCTTCGCCTTGGCCGCGAGCGCCGTCTTCAGACCAAGCTTGCGGACCTTCTTGGGAAGATCGTGAGCGTGGCTGCGCGGAGTCGGCCCGTGGGCGATACCGCCGCCGCGATACTGGGTCCCGACCAGCGAACCGGCACGGGCACGGCCGGTGCCCTTCTGCCGGAACGGCTTTTTGGTCGTCGCGCTCACTTCGCTGCGCCCTTTGACCTTATGGGTCCCGGCACGCCGCTTGGCGAGCTGCCAGTTCACCATGCGGGCGAGCAGATCGGAGCGGACATCGACGCCGAAGACGCTGTCGTCCAGCTCGATGTCGCCAACGCTCTCGGCGTTCAGATTGATGACACTGACCTTCATGGCCTTATTCCTTGTTCTCGCTGTCGGTGGCCTCGGTCGTGTCGACCTGAGCTTCCTCCACCTGAGCCGCTTCGGCGGGCGCTTCTTCCACCGGAGCCTCTTCCACAGCGGCCTCGATGAAGGCGGCCGGGAACGGAACGCCGTCCGGAAGCTTCCGCTTCACGGCGTCCTGGATCAGGACGAAGCCGCCCTTGGAGCCCGGGACCGCACCCTTGACCCAGATCAGACCGGCGTCCTCGTCGGTGCCGACGACCTCGAGGTTCTGGGTGGTCGACCGCTTGTCACCGAGGTGACCCGCCATCTTCTTGCCCTTGAAGACCTTGCCCGGATCCTGGTTGTTACCCGTGGAACCGTGGGAACGGTGGGAAACCGACACACCGTGCGTCGCCCGCAGACCGGAGAAGTTGTGCCGCTTCATGGCACCCGCGAAGCCCTTACCGATGGACGTCCCCGTCACATCGACGAACTGCCCGGCCACGAAGTGCTTCGCGGAAAGCTGCTTGCCGACTTCAAGAACCGCATCCGGGGTGACTCGGAACTCGGCGAGCTTCTTCTTCGGCTCCACTTCCGCCTTGGCGAAGTGGCCCCGCATCGGTTTGGTCGTGCGCTTGACCTTGGCCGCCCCGACACCGAGCTGGACCGCCGAGTAGCCGTTGGACTCTTCGGTCCGGACGGCGACGACCTGGCAGTTGTCCACCTTCAGAACGGTGACCGGAACATGGTCGCCCGCCTCGGTGTAAACCCGGGACATGCCCATTTTCTGCGCAATGAGACCGGTACGCATGTTGAACGTCCCCCGCGCCTTAGAGCTTGATTTCGACGTCGACGCCGGCGGCCAGGTCGAGCTTCATGAGCGCGTCCACGGTCTGCGGAGTCGGGTCAACAATGTCTAGAAGCCGCTTGTGCGTCCGAATTTCGAACTGCTCACGGGACTTCTTATCGATGTGCGGCGACCGCAAAACGGTGAACCGCTCGATACGGGTCGGCAGCGGAACCGGACCGCGCACATTGGCGCCGGTGCGCTTGGCCGTGTTCACAATCTCCTTGGTCGAAACGTCCAGGAGACGGTGATCGAAGGCCTTAAGCCGAATACGGATGTTTTGTGCGTCCATCTTCTCTTAACCTCACATCCCCGAAGGGACAAAATCCGACCCGATCGATAGGGCCTTAAACCCTCTTACTCGGTGATACCGGCGACGACGCCGGCGCCGACGGTGCGGCCGCCTTCGCGGATGGCGAAGCGCAGGCCCTCGTCCATGGCGATCGGGGCGATCAGCTCGACATTCATCGCGACGTTATCGCCCGGCATCACCATCTCGGTGCCTTCCGGCAGCGTCACCACACCGGTCACGTCCGTGGTC
>JANSWW010000019.1 GCA_024743275.1 Alphaproteobacteria bacterium | reverse complement strand
CCGGAGCTTCAGGACCTGACGCATGATCTTGGTATCGAAGCCAGTCGCCTTGGCCTCGGCGAAGACCTCCTTGATATCGTTGGCGATATTCGCCTTTTCCTCTTCCAGGCGCTCGATGCGCTCGATGAAGGATCGCAGCCGTTCCGCCGCGATGCCGCCCACGTCGGTCATGAATTCCGTCCTTGTCGTTTGATCTGTGTCGTTTGATCGGTGCTTAAAAATCAGGGGCGGGACGGTAACGCCGCCCGGGACCGACCTCAACGGCAAAATCGAGGCAAGGCCCGGACGGCTTCCTCGACCCGGGTCGAGGACCGGGTTCAGTGCCCCGGATTGCTCTCGGTGAATTTCGCCTTCTGCTCGGCCGTCGCCTCGGTCTGATACTTCTCTTTCCACGCGCCATAGGGCATGCCGTAGACGACTTCCCGGGCCTTGTCGTAATCCATCTCGACCCCGCGGTCCTCGGCGGCGGCGAGATAGTATTTGGACAGGCAGTTGCGGCAGAAGCCGGCCAGGTTCATCAGGTCGATGTTCTGGACGTCGGTCCGCTCCCTCAAATGCTCGACCAGGCGGCGGAAGGCGGCGGCCTCCAATTCGGTCTCAGTGGCTTTATCCATCGGATCCTCCAGCGTTGCGGTTGGCCTAAACCTATGAAGCCAGGGGGGCGGGCACAAGCGGAGAACCGGCGCCTCGGGCTAGACCGGCGGATGCCGCGCGCCGCCCCCTTTCCAAAGCCGTCGAATGGTATTAAAACCAGACCAGAATAAGACCAGTTGACCGGAGCCCCTTTTTCATGGCCGAAACTTTCAACGATCCACGGTTCGCGGAGATCTCGCGCGAGCGGGTTTCGGACCGGATTGCCGGCGAACTCATGAAGATGATCTCCGGCGGAGAACTGCCGCCGGGCGAACGCTTGCCCGGCGAACGCCAGCTCGCCGAGATGATGAGCGTCAGCCGCGTCTCCGTAAGGGCCGCCCTGCAGCAGCTCAAGGCGCGCGGTATGATCGAATCGGTCCAGGGCGGCGGCACCCGGGTCGTCTCCAGCATGAAGGAGCTCGATTCCCCGCTCACCGCCCTGGTCCGTGTGGACCCGGAAAACCTGCGCGATCTCATAGAGCTGCGCGGCAATCTGGAGGTCTGGGCGGCCCGCAGGGCGGCCAAGCGGGCCGACGCGCAGGCGATTTCCCATATCGGCCAGATCGTCCGCAAGATGACCGAGGGCCAGCCGCGCCGCGACTATCAGGCCGACGACGATCTCGCCTTTCACCTCGCGGTGGCGCGAGCGGCAGGCAGTCCGGTCTACATGCACATCATCGACGTCATTCGCGATGTGCTCTCGGCGATGATGAAGGTCAATCGTTACCGCATCTTCAAGCCCGGCGACGCCGATGTGGCCCTCGGCCACCACAAGGCGATCTACGAGGCGATCGAGAGCGGCGACGAAGCGGCGGCGGGACGGGCCATGCAGGTCCATCTCGATTGGGTGCTCGACCGCTATCAGCCCGATATGACCTTCGACGAGACCCCGCCGGACGATCTCGATTAGGCCCCGATCGGCGGCGCCACGGGACGGATCGATCGAAAAATCCGGTTGGTTCTTTGGGATCCGTGCTCCACATCGCTTTCCGTATCGTATGACAAAGGCATAGTGTCTCTATAGGATGACAGCATGAAGTATTCGCTGCCCCAAGATCACCCGAAGGTACCGGGTCCCAAAACCGGTGTGCTTCTCGTTAATCTCGGAACGCCGGACTCCACGGATTATTGGCCGATGCGCCGTTATCTGAAGGAGTTCCTGTCGGACCGGCGGGTGATCGACATCCCGCGGATCATCTGGTGGCCGCTGTTGAACGGCATCATCCTGACGACCCGCCCCGGCCGCAGCGGCAAGGCCTATGCCGAGATCTGGGATCAGGAAACCAACGAGAGCCCGCTGCGCCGGATCACGCGGGAGCAGACCGAACTGCTCGCCGAAAGGCTGACGGATTTCGGCGACGACATCGATATCGACTGGGCGATGCGCTATGGACAGCCGTCGATCGCCGACAAGATCCAGGCGATGACCGACCGGGGCTGCACCAAGATCGCGATCCTGGCGCTCTATCCGCAATACAGCGCGACGACCACGGCCACCGTTTACGACACCGCCTTCCGCAAGCTGCAGCAGATGCGCTGGCAGCCTGCGATCCGGACGCTCGCCCCCTATCACGACGATCCGGTCTATATCGAATCTATCGCGATCTCGATCGAACAGCATCTCGCCGGCCTGGACTGGGAACCGGATGTGGTGGTCGCCTCCTTCCACGGGTTGCCGAAGCGATATTTCCTGTCGGGCGACCCCTATCACTGCCATTGCTACAAGACGGCCCGCCTGGTCCGGGAGCGTCTGGGCTGGCCGGAAGAAAAGCTCAAGGTCGCCTTCCAGTCCCGCTTCGGACCGGAAGAGTGGCTCAAACCCTATACGGACGAGACGATCCAGGAATTGGCCAAGGACGGGAAGAAGAAGATCGCCGTCGTATGTCCCGGCTTCGCCGCCGACTGCGTTGAAACGCTGGAAGAAATCGCCATCGGGATCCAGGAGGAGTTCGAGGAAGCGGGCGGCACCCACTTCTCGACCATTCCCTGCCTCAATCAGTCCGTGCCCGGCATCGATTTGCTGGAGGCGCTCGCCCGCCGGGAATTGCAGGGCTGGATCGAACCATCGACGGCCCGACAGGACAAGGCCCGAAAGGACAAGGCCCGAAAGGACAAGGCCCGGGAAGAGGACCTCGCTCCTCTGCACCACGAGCAGGACGCCGCCGACTGATCCGGTCGGACGGGCTCGCCCCCGTCAGAGGCGTTTCCGTTCCTCGACGAAGGCCGCGAATTCCGCGGCCTTCAGCGGTTTTGCATAGAGGTAGCCCTGGATCTCGTCGCAGCGGTTCCGCCGCAGCGCCACCACCTGGGCCGCGTGCTCGACCCCTTCGGCCGTCACCTCCATGCCCAGCGAATGGGACAGCGATAGCACCGCCTGGGCGATCTGACCGCCCTCGCCCCGGTCGTTGATCTCATCGATGAAGGCTTTGTCGATCTTGATCCGTTGGACCGGAAAAGCCTTGAGATAGGCGAGGCTGGAGTAACCGGTCCCGAAATCGTCGATGGCGAGCGACAGCCCGAGGTCCCTCAGCGCCCGCAATGTCGTCTCGGTCGCCTCGGCGTCGTCCATCACCACCGTTTCGGTCAGTTCCAACTCCAGTGCCGCCGGGTCGAGCCCCGATTCCGCAAGAATCGACTGCACCTTGGTTACGAGATCCGGGTCCCGGAACTGCAAAGCGGAGAGATTGACCGCGACCTTGAGATCGCCAAGTCCGCTCTTGCGCCAGTCCGCGGTCTGGCTACAGGCGCGATGCAGGATCCAGTCGCCCAGGGATCCGATCAGGCCGGTCCGCTCGGCGATGGGGATGAACTCCGCCGGCGACACGAAGCCGAGCTCCGGGTCGATCCAACGGACCAACACCTCCATCCCGGTGAGCCGGTCCCGTGCCAGGTTGTACTTCGGCTGATAGGCGAGGAACAGGCCGTCCTTTTCCTTGAGCGCCCGGCGCAGGGCCAGTTCGATGCGGTGCTGGCGTTCCACCACCTCGGTCATCGCGGCCTCGAAGAAGCGGTAGCCCGCGATATGGGTCTCGCTTTCCTTGGCCTCCGCGATTTCCGCATCGCGGATCAGGGCCTCGCCGGTCGAGCCGTCGTCCGGGAACAGGCTGATGCCGATGGAAACAGCCGGATCGATGGGGTCCCCGAAGCTGGTGACCGGTTGGCAGAGCGCGTGGTGGAGGCTGTTGGCGACGCCGGCGATCTCGCCAGGCCCCTCATAGCGGGTGACGATCAGGCCAAAATGCTCCGGGCCGGTCCGGCCGGCGCTCTGATAATCATGGCTGAAATCCTCGATCCGCCGGGCGATTTCCTGGATCAGACGGTCCGAGGCATCCCGTCCTCGTGCGGTCGCCAGCGTGCGGGCGCCCTCGACACCGATGACCAACACGGCGAGTTTCGACTCGCTGCGCCGCGACTGACGGACCGCCTGATTGAGGCGATCGAGCAGCAATGTCCGGTTCGGCAGGCCGGTGAGCATGTCATGGCTGGACATGTGATCGACCCGTTCCTGAGCTTCCAGCGCCTCGGTCACATCCTGCAGATAGAGCCTGGCCGTCTCGCCGTTCCGGTCGGGCGCGACGGAGCCGTTGAGGACCATCTCGTTGAAAATCAGCTCGATATCGCGGGTCTCTTTCTCAGCGATAGCCCGATCGATCGCGTTGCAGAAAGAGTGGGGCACCCGCAACGGTTCCTGGAGGAGCCAGTCGGAGAGCATCTCCCGGGCGGCCGGGTTGGCATAGACAACCTCGCCGCTGGGTGTGACCTGAAGGACCGGATTGGGGCTTGAGTCCGGCAATTGCTGGACGGCTTCCCGGGCGGCGATCTCCCGTCGCAGCGCGCCGACGGTCTCCTCCAATTCCGCCGTGCGCTCGCGGACCTGTCCGGCAAGGGAAGAACTCTGGCGCTGGAGGCTATCACGCTGGGCCTGGAGCGCCCTGAGGCTGCTGGCAAGCCGGGTCCCAAGCGCGGTGAAGGCCTTGAAGACATCGCCGATCTCGTCGTCGCGCTGCACCGGAATCGCATAGATCGCCTCGTCCGCCGGCCGGTCCCGCGCCGCTTCCAGCCGATCCCGCAACCGGAACATCGGCGCCAGCACCGAGCGGGAAAAGATCGTCATCGTCACCACGGTCGCGAACAACGCGATGATGATGGTCAACCCGATGACATTGACGATGAACGCCTCGACCCGCTCCGGCACGGCCGAGACATCGATCACCGCCGCCGCCAGATAAGGCGCCTTGAGTTCGCGCGCCGTGAACTTGACATGGAACCGGTCCGGGCTCGTCCGCATCCGGTCCATGCTCTCCGCGGCACCGGCCGCCGGAGGGTTCATGTCCAGACGGGTTTCCTCGCCGAGCGTCAGCAAGACCCGGCCGTCGGGATAGGCGACCGCCACTCCGGTGATCCCGGCCTTGGCCAACGCCCCCTCCTGGAGCTGTTTGATGAGCACCGGCATATCGCCGTTCTGCCGGCTCAACAGGGCTTGAAGGACTCCCAGGGCCTGGCGTTCCTGTTTCAACAACTGCTCGCGTTCGAACGTCTGGACCGAGAAGGCGAGGATGATCGCCTCGATCACCACGATGGACAGGAAAACCGCCGCCGCGATCTTGCAGAACAACTTTCGCTGAAGAACGGAAAACAGTGCCCGCCGTGATCCCGTTCGTGCCGCCTGCACCGCTTCGCCGTCCGCCATATTGCTCCTTGAGGCCGCTCGTTTTGCGCGACCAATCCTAGCGTGGGGAAAGCTAATATAGTGGCTTAGACGCGGTTGGAAACCGACTGGCGGGAAACGTGGGTCATCAAGAGTGCGAGAGTGAACAGCACATAGGCCCCGCCCTGATGGGCCGCCCCAAACGCGATGTAATAGTCCGTCTCAAGCCATTCGGGGCCCATGACCATGAGGGTCGAAATGCCGAGCACGACCTGTAGAACCACCATGTGGACGAAGGCGAGCGCCGCCCGCTTCTGCGTCCGGCTTTCCGGGTTCCGCAGGACCGACACCGTGTAGGCGACAATCAGTCCGAAGGTGAGCACGGCGACGAGCCGGTGGTTGAATTGGATCGCCGCCGGGTTCTCGACGAGATTGACGAGCCCGCCCGGCAGGGACCAATAGGCCTCGGGCACCACCTGCCCGCCCATCAGCGGGAAGGTGTTGTAGATATATCCGGCGTCGGTGCCAGCCACGAAGGCGCCGGTCACGACGACGAAGAGGACCAGGGCGGACAGTCCGAGCGGCTTGAGCCGCACCGGCTGTCCCGACTTGAAGGTGCCGCGCCACAGGTCGAGTGCTGTCCAGAAGACGACCGCCTGGATGATGAAGGCCATGGTGAGATGTACGGCCAGCCGGTACTGGCTGACATCGGGCTCGTCGACCAGCCCGCTCTTCACCATCCACCAGCCGATACCGCCCTGCAGTCCGCCCAGGATCAGCATGAAGACGAGCCGGGGCATCAGCGCCCGTTCGATCCGGCCCCTGACCCAGAACCAAAGGAAGGGGAGCAGGAAGGCGGCCCCGATCAAGCGCCCCCAGGTCCGGTGGATCCATTCCCACCAATAGATCGTTTTGTAGTCGTCCACGGTCATCCAGAAGTTCCGGATCTGGAATTCCGGGGTTTCCATATAGAGCGCGAACTGGCGCTGCCATTCGGCCTCGCTCAGGGGCGGGAAGGTGTCGTGCAGCGCCCGCCATTCGGTCATCGACAGGCCGGATTCGGTCAGGCGTGTGATGCCGCCGATGACCACCATGAGAAAGACCATCCCGCTCATGCCGAAGAGCCATTGGGCGATCGCCCTGCGGTCCTGCACAACCCGCTCCGCGCTCTTCGTTCCCGTCGCCGTCCCGAATGAAATGGCCATGGCGGCCGCCTTTCCTTCCCCTGAGGGTTTGCCGTGTAATGTCACGCTAGATATGCGGGACGGCCGGCCGCCTGCCCATGCGACGGCTCGGCACTCCCCGCCGAACTCGGCCCGGCCAGCGGCGCGGGCTCAGTCGGCGCCCGATCAGTCGGCGCCCGATCAGTCGGCGAACGCCTTTTCGACCACGAACTGCGCCGGGGAGGCGTTGGAGCCCTCGACCAGTCCGGCCTTGAGGGCGCGTTCCTTGGTGTCCTTGAGCATCGCCATGGACCCGCAGATCATCACGCGGTCGGTTTCCGGATCGAGCGGCGGCACGCCGAGATCCTCGAAAAGCTTGCCGTTGTCGATCAACGTCGTGATCCGATCGGTGCGCGGATAGGGCTCTCGGGTCACCGTGGTGTAATGCCGAAGCTTTTGCCGGACCACATCCGATCCCACCATGTCGGCGATCAGCGGATCCTCCGGCAGCTTGGCCACCAGCTCCTTGCCGTATTCCAGCTCCGCGACCTCGCGGCAGGTATGGGTCAGGACGATCTCGTCGAACCGCTCATAGGTCTCCGGATCGCGGATCAGGCTGGCGAAGGGCGCAATGCCGGTGCCGGTCGAGAACATGTAGAGCCGCTTGCCGGGCAGCAGCGCGTCGAGCACGAGCGTGCCGGTCGGCTTTTTGCCCAGGAGGACCTTGTCGCCGGGCTCGATCTTCTGCAATCGCGAGGTGAGCGGCCCGTCGGGCACCTTGATCGAGAAGAACTCCAACTCCTCGTCCCAGAACGGGCTCGCCATGGAATAGGCGCGCAGGATCGGTTTGCCGTTGTCCTGCGGCAGGCCGATCATCACGAATTCGCCGGACCGGAACCGGAAACTCTGCGGGCGGGTCAGGCGGAAGGCGAACAGCCGGTCCGTGTAGTGCTTCACCCAGAGGACCGTTTCCTCGGTCGGCGCGTTGGGGTTCGGCTTCGGCGCGGGGCTCGCGGCAGCGGTATCGGTGGAAATAGCCATGCGCTGTTTCTACCGAAAAAGCCGCTGTTTGCAAGGGTTAGAGGCACGCCCGGGGCGCACGGCAGATACGCCGCGCGCGCCTATTGCAGCCGTGACTCGCAATCCACGTGGCGCCATTCGGCCGGCGTGACGATCCCGGCGGCCGTCACCTTCACCGAATGGAGGGGACCGTCGAGATTGCGGCTCCAGAAATCGAGGAAGCGTTTGAGCTGCGGGAACTTGGGCGCGATGTCGTATTCCTGCCAGAGATAGGACTGGAGGACGGACGGGTGGTCGGGCATGTGATAGAGGATTTCCGCGGTCGTCAGGCGGTAGCCCCTGAGTTGGCGTTCGAAATCGCTCTCGCGGTGGGGGGTGATGTCGTCGAAAAAGCCGGTTTTTTCCATAGGCGGGTCTCCGGGTTGTTGTCTGTCTCACTCCCGGACCGGCCGCCTCGCTTCCTGATTTTGGAGGGCTGGCGGGCAACCGGTCCAAAATGCACTTCTTGATGCTTTCCGAATTTGTGCATCGCGGCAAGAAAAAACTGTTCATAAACAGCATGTTAGCACTCACCTCCAGAGAGTGCTGCTAAACGCATACACGGTATGCACCATTTGCATATCTAAGAAGTTGATCCCGCCGGAAGACAGTGCCACCTCTCTGGCACTCACCGGGAGAGAGTGCTAACGACACGCGTGCGCCTTTCCCGGAGGTCCACGGTCAACGTGGTTTTGGTGAACCATGGGCTCGCCTGTGACAGGGAGCTTTTAACTTTCGTGGGATAAATTTAGGAGGACGAAAGATGCAGTTTCGCCCGCTTCACGACCGCGTTCTCGTGCGTCGCGTCGAGTCGGAAGAAAAAACCGCTGGTGGGATCATCATCCCGGACACGGCCAAGGAAAAGCCGTCCGAAGGTGAGGTGGTTGCCGTTGGTGGCGGTGTCCGCAACGACAAAGGGGAAGTTGCTCCTCTCGATGTGAAAGCCGGTGACCGGGTTCTGTTCGGCAAGTGGTCCGGTACGGAAGTGAAAATCGACGGTGAAGATCTCCTGATCATGAAGGAGAGCGACATCCTGGGCGTGATCGAAGGCTCCGCCGCCGCGAAAGCCGCCTAAGGCCCGCCTTTTTCGACGCTTCGAAACACTTCAAACCAGTAAGGAAAGCTAAACATGGCTGCCAAAGACGTTAAATTCGGTTTGGACGCCCGCGATCGCATGATCAAGGGTGTCGACACGCTGGCCAACGCGGTCAAAGTCACCCTCGGCCCCAAAGGCCGCAATGTCGTGATCGACAAGTCCTTCGGCGCCCCGCGCACCACGAAGGACGGTGTCACGGTCGCGAAGGAAATCGAACTTTCCGACAAGTTCGAGAACATGGGCGCCCAGATGGTGCGCGAAGTCGCGTCCAAGACCAACGATCTGGCCGGTGACGGCACGACCACGGCGACCGTTCTGGCCCAGGCCATCGTCCGCGAAGGCTCCAAGGCCGTCGCCGCCGGCATGAACCCGATGGATCTGAAGCGCGGCATCGAACAGGCCGTCTCCGCCGTCGTCGACGATCTCGCCTCGCGCTCCAAGAAGATCTCCACGCACCAGGAAATCGCCCAGGTCGGCACCATTTCCGCCAACGGCGACGCCACCATCGGCGAAATGCTGTCCAAGGCGATGGAAAAGGTCGGCAACGAAGGCGTCATCACGGTCGAGGAAGCCAAGTCCCTCGAAACCGAACTCGATGTCGTCGAAGGCATGCAGTTCGACCGGGGTTATCTCTCCCCGTACTTCGTGACCAATGCCGACAAGATGACCTGCGAGCTGGATAACCCCTACATCCTGCTGCACGAAAAGAAGCTGTCCAACCTGCAGTCCCTGCTGCCGGTCCTCGAAAGCGTCGTTCAGTCCAGCCGCCCGCTGCTGATCATCGCCGAGGACGTGGAAGGCGAGGCGCTGGCCACCCTCGTGGTCAACAAGCTGCGCGGTGGCCTGAAGATCGCCGCCGTCAAGGCGCCGGGCTTCGGTGACCGTCGGAAGGCCATGCTGGAAGACATCGCCATCCTGACCGGTGGCCAGGTCGTCAGCGAAGACCTCGGCATCAAGCTCGAGAACGTCACCCTCGACATGCTCGGCACCTCCAAGCGGGTCGCGATCACCAAGGAAGAGACCACGATCGTCGACGGCGCCGGCGAGAAGTCCGAGATCGAAGCCCGTTGCGGCCAGATCAAGGCTCAGATCGAGGAAACCTCCTCCGACTACGACCGTGAGAAGCTCCAGGAGCGTCTCGCCAAGCTGGCCGGCGGTGTCGCCGTGATCCGCGTCGGCGGTGCCACGGAAGTGGAAGTGAAAGAGCGCAAGGACCGGGTCGACGATGCGATGCACGCCACCCGCGCGGCCGTCGAAGAGGGCATCGTCCCCGGCGGCGGCACGGCCCTGCTCTACGCCAGCCTGGCGCTTGCCGCGCTCAAGCCGTCCAACGACGACCAGCGCGTCGGCGTCGACATCATCCGCCGCGCCCTTCAGTCCCCGATCCGTCAGATCGTGGAGAATGCCGGTGGCGACGGTGCCGTGATCGTCGGCAAGCTGCTTGAGCAGACCGACAAGGACTACGGCTTCGACGCCCAGGAAGGCGAGTACAAGAACCTGGTGGACGCCGGCATCATCGACCCGACCAAGGTCGTCCGCACGGCCCTGCAGGACGCCGCTTCCGTGGCCGCCCTGCTGATCACCACCGAGGCGATGGTCGCCGAGAAGCCGGAGAAGAAGCCGGCCGCTCCGGCCGGTCCGGACATGGGCGGCATGGACTTCTAAGCGACCGCTTGGATATCCAGACCCGACCATAGGGTTCCAGAAAGGGCCGTGGGGGCATTCCCCGCGGCCCTTTTCTTTTGCCGTGCTTCCGCCTTATTTTCCACAAGGCGGATATTGCTTTATAAATATGAAAATAGGGCTTGGGTTTTTTGGTTGAGTTCTAGTTTAATTAAATGAACCCCGGCAGAATCATCGGGGATGAATACGGGCAAATGGTTGGAGATGGGCCGATGGCGACCGTGGAGATTTCAGGGCCGGACAATGCGCCCGGATTGAGGACCGGATTCGGGGCCGATTTCGGGGACGGCGAAACGGGCTTCCTGTTGTGGCAGGTCTCGAACGCCTGGCAGCGCCGGATGCGCAATGCGCTAGATCCGCTCGGCCTCACCTATGTTCAGGCGATCCTATTGGTCAGCCTTGTCCGTCTGGAGGACAGGAGCGCGGCGGCCGCCTCCCAGGGTGGCGATCCGGCGCTGGTGACCCAGGGCCAGTTGGCGCAGATTTGCGAAGCGGATCCGACCATGACCTCCCAGGTCCTGCGCGCTCTTGAGCAAAAGGGCCTGATCAAGCGGCAGATCGGCGACGATGCCCGAACCCGCCATCCCCGGGCCACGGAGACCGGCCGCGAATTCGCCGCCAAGGCCGCCCCGGTTCTGGCCGAGGTCGACCACTCGTTCTTCGCCGAGGGCCTCGCCGATCAGCTGTCCCCCCTGCTAAGAAAACTGCACGACTCCTAAAAAAACCGCCCCGGCCCTAAAAGAACCGCCCCGGGTCCAGGCATTTCAGGGTTTCACCGCCGACAGGCGGGAGCCGGCCATCGATCATCGCGGCCAGAATCTGCGCGGCGATGAGAGAACTCAAAATACCGTGGGAGCGATGGCCGAGCGACACATAGACCCGCTCGCCGACCGCACCGACGACCGGGAATTGGTCCCGCGCCGTCGCCCGGAGCGATGCGCGCGCCGACAACACTTCCATGCCCGCCGTGATCCCCGAGGCCACCGCCTCCAGCTTTGCCATATTGTCCCGGTCGTCGTCCGGCAGCGGATCCGTGTGGTCCAGCCAACGCTGGAAGCTCGCCCCGATCATATGCGTGCCACGCACCGCCGGGCTCACATAGCCGCCGTAATGGAGACAGCAGCGTAGGCGCGCGCTCGTCTCCGAAGCGGTCGTGGCCGTCACCTGCCCCCTGATCTTCTGCAGGGCGATGGGGGCGCACTCCATGAAATCCGACGCCGCATGGGCACAGGCCACGATTACCTGGTCCGCCTCGATATCTCTCAAGGACCGGACCGGACGCCCGTACCGCACATCGATCCCGTCGAGATAGGCGCGCGTCAGGTTGAGCGGGCTCAAATGGCCGGAGCGGGCGATATGGAGCGCCTCGTGGCTGAGCGGGATGCCGGCGATGGCGCTCGCCTCCCGTGCCGGGACGAGGCGCAGATGGTCTTTCCCCCAATCCCAATTCTCGACCATCTTGGCGTAGCGTATGGCCCGCTTCTCATCGGTGATGAGATGCAGCGCGCCACAGGGATTCCAATCGATCGCATCACCGAAGCGCGCGAACACCTCCGGCGCCCTTTCGAAGGCCAGTTTATGATAGGCCGTCTTGGGGCAGACCTCGGCGGAAAGCTTCGGATTATACATCCCGATGGCATTGCCCGACGCGCCGGCGGTGGGACCGTCGGCCTTGTCATAGACGGTGACGTCATGGCCCGCGGCCTTCAGGAAATGGGCACAGGCACCGCCGGCGAGGCCCGCCCCGATGATCGCGATCTTCATGACGCCGCCTTCACGGCTTCACCCCGCGCAGCATGTCGCGCTTGGTGCCGAAGCCCGGCACTTTGGCGACCTCGAACCCCGCGTCCCGCAGCCCCCGTCTGACGAAGCCGGCGGCGGTGAAGGTGGCGAAGGTCCCGCCCGTTCCGGTCAGGCGGTGAACCGCCGCGAACACGGTCCCGGTCCACATATCGGGATTGCTCGCCGGTTTGAACCCGTCGAGGAACCAGGCATCCACCGGCCTTTCCCAGGCCGGCAGCACCTCGTTTGCATCCCCGATTTGAACCTCAAGCGAGACCGTGTCGGTGATCTTGGCTCTTACGTCGCCGCCGCCCGCGTCGCGATAGGCCCGCATGAGGGCGTCCGCATAGGGCTCGATCTCCGCCCAATGGGACAGCGCGCTCCGAACGTCCTCGAGGGTGAGCGGGAATTTCTCGACGGACATGAAATGCAATTCTTGCCCGCGCTCCGCCGTCTCCTCGAACAGCTTCCAGGCGGCCAGGAAATTCAGCCCCGTCCCGAACCCGGTCTCGGCGATCACGAAGCACTCTTTCCCTACCCAGGCCCCCGGCAGATCGTTCCCGGCCAGGAAAACATGGCGGGTTTCGGCCAACCCGTCTTCCGCCGAGAAATACACATCGTCGAAGCGTTCGGAACGCAAAACCATATCAGGGGTCAACCGCGCCTTTGGAACTTGTCGAGAGGTAAACACCCTACATCAGGGTGGCGCCGCCCGCCTCCTTCCGCTTGTCGATGAAGGCGTCGAGTTCCTCGACCCGGGCCGCATCGACCTCCGGCGCGCGGTAGGCCGCCCGGATCTCCTTGGAGCGTCGATAGGCCCGGTCCGTCGCGGTCTGCGCCCCATCCTCCCGCCAGCTCTCGAAATTGCGCCAATCGGCGAGGTGCGGCGTGTGAAAGGCCTCGGCATAGCGTTCCATGGTATGGGGCGAACCGAAGAAGTGGCCGCCCGGCCCGACCTGGGCGATCGCCTCGACCGCCAAGCTGTCGGGATCGGTCTTCATCGGCTCCAGGAAGGCGATCATCATTTTCAGAAGATCGATATCCATGGCGAACTTCTCATAGCTCGCCACCAGCCCGCCCTCGAGCCAGCCGGCGCCGTGCTGCAGCCAATTCACGCCGCCGGTGATGGTCGACCAGAGGGACATCATCGATTCCCAGGCCGCCTGCGCATCGACGGCATTGGAGGCGTTCACATTGGACGAGCGGAAGGGCATGCCGTAGCGACGGCAGAGCTGGCCGGAGGCGATCTGCGCCTTGGCGTATTCAGGTGTCCCGAAGGCCGGCGCCCCCGACTTCATGTCGACATTGGACGTGAACCCGCCATAGATCACCGGCGCGCCCGGCTTGGCGCACTGGGCCAGCACGATCCCGGCCAGCGCCTCGGCGTTCTGCAAGGTGAGCGCGCCCGCGATGGTCACCGGCGCCATGGCGCCCGCCAGGGTGAACGGGGTGACGATGGTCACCTGCCCGGCGCGCGCCATATCGACGATGCCCTGGCCCATGGGATTGTCGATCTGCAATGGCGAGTTGGTGTTGACCACCGTGTAGATATGGGGCCGCGCCTCGAACGCTTCTTGGCTCAGCCCCCGCATAATCCGGGTCATCTCCAGGCCGTCGGCCAACGGCTCGTCACCGCGCGCATAGACGAAGGGCGGCTTCTCGGTGAGCACGAGCTGGGCCCTTGTCACGTCGAGATGCCTTGTCGCGACCGGCAGGTCGATGGGCTCCACCGAGGGGGTGTTGATCATGATGACATCGGCCGTCTGGCTCATCTCGATAAAGCCGACACAGTCCCGCCAATTGCCGGGCCGGCGGCCTTCGTCGAAATCCGACACATTGGGCGGTCCGCCGACCGGCACCGGAGCGAGCCAGCGGCCGCCGATCCGCACATCCCGCTCCGCCGTTGCGCCATGAATGACGAACTCGGACGGGGCGAGCGCGACCTTCTCCATCACAAAGTCCGGATCGAAGAAGACCGTCAGCGTCCCCTCGTCGACCCGGCACCCGGCATCCTTCAGGACCCGGCGGGCCTCCGCGTTGAGCATGCGGATGCCCTGGCGCGCCAGGATGGTGAGGGAGGCGTTGTGAATATCCTCGACCTGATCGGCCGACAGCACCTCGGCGAAGGGATAGGAGTTGTAGGGCTGCTTGAACGCCTTGGGCGCCGCCGCCGCGCGGGCCGCGCGTGCCGAACGATCACGCCCAGCCCTTTTGTGTCTTTCCGACCGACCAGTTTCTCGCACCACGGCGTTCCTTCTTGATTTGCAGTTCTTAGTTATAAACCATCCATGCACATCTTCGGCGCACATAGAACAAGGAGACAATTTGATGACGGATCCAGTGTTCGGCTTCCTGTCGGACTCGGTCGTAAAAGTGCTGGCGAGCGGCGCATTTATAGCATTTTCGCTCAAGGCGGGCCGGGATTGGCTGCTCTGGAATAGAAGCCGACGGCGCACCCTCAACATGGTTGAAGTGGTCTTGCGGCATGCCGCGGAGGACTACAAGGTGTTTTGCGAGGGGCGGGAAAAAACCCTAAGTCTTATGGAGCGCCAGTTTGAGACGAACCCTGATTGGACCCCATACATTCCCTATGACAAAGCGACGGTTGATGTCTTGACCTCTCTTCAAAGTGCTTTCTCGGCCTCGGGTGAAAAAGCTGTCGAGAAAGTGGTCAAGTTCTACATAGCCGATCGGTTTACGTACGCCATGCTTGATGATGTTCGGTCAACCGAATTCGTCAGCTACACGGCGGCGAGAAAGCTCGACATCTACAAATATTTGTACGACCAAGCAGAAGACACGCTACGCGCCGCCGAAGCGGCTCATGAAGAGGTCGAAAAACTGCTCAAATAGCAGTTGTTTTAAGTTTCCAAAGGCGGTTTTGGACCAAACATCACTCTAATCCTTCGATCCTTACGGTAACTGTTCACCTTGCGTACCGCCTCGATTTGTAGCGCAGAAACCAGAGATATTCAATCTGACAAGACCTTCTGAGCACCATTGACGCGAACGTTGTCCAAGGGCGCTTCCGAGCGACGGGTCCAGATCCAGGCCGCCACCGGCGCCATGCCGGCGACCATGAGATAGGGGAGGATCGACCCCGGCTCGCTGGTCACCACCAGCACCACCGCCGTCACCCCCATCATGGCGACCGCCATGGTCTTGGCCTTGACCGGGATCACCCGGTGGGCGTGCCAGTCCCTGAGGGGCTTGCCGAGGCGGGGATGATTGTAGAGCCAGAGATGCAGCCGCTCGGAGGACTTCGAGAAGGCCCAGAGCGCGAACAGCAGGAAGACGACGCCGGGCACCCCGGGGATCACCAGCCCGGCGATCCCGATGCCGACGGACAGCACGCCGAGGCTCACCAGCACCCAGCG
Source organism: Alphaproteobacteria bacterium (assembly GCA_024743275.1). GTDB lineage: Bacteria > Pseudomonadota > Alphaproteobacteria > JANSWW01 > JANSWW01 > JANSWW01. The sequence goes on along the minus strand of JANSWW010000019.1, from coordinate 6,106 downwards.
CATGGGGGCACAGAGCGTGGTCGCCTTGGGCGTATGCGTCTCGCGATCGTTCATAGCCATCCCAGATATGTACGCCGGAACCGGTTAAGAAGACCTTACCGGTCCGATTTTTCGATTATGCGTTTTTTTCCGTAGCGCCCATCCGGGTATAGCGCGCCCGTGCGCCGCGCTCGATGGCCGCCGCGGTGAGCCGATCGACGTCGAGCTCGTGACGCAGCATTTCCAGGAAACGCAGTTCCTCCTGGGTCGCCGAGCCATCGGCCGCGGTGATGTCGCAGGCCAGCGCGTAGCAGGTCTCGTGGAGATAGTCCGGCAGGCTTTGGCGGATCATCCCGAGCCCGGTTTCCAGGCCGTCCTCGGTCTCCAGGATCTGGGCGCAGGTCTCGGAAACCTGGGTGATATGCTCCGGATCGAATCCGTCGAAGATCGGCAGATGGGCGACCATGTCGCCGATCGCCTGAAGCTCCTCGTCCGTCATCTCCTGATCGGCGGCGGACATCATCACCATGGTAAAAATCAGCGCGGATTGCGGGGGCAGCATTGGGGGCCTCTCACCGGAACACGGAAGACAAATCTCAGATAAGCCGCTTTACCACGGCATGGGTGACCCGCCAACACTGTCGGTTCTGATGACGGCCAAACCGGACTACCTTTCGGCGCCATGGAAATCGTGATCAATGTCGCCCTTCCGGTGTTCGGAATTATGGCGCTCGGCTATCTCGCCGGCCGCAGCGGCCTTTTGGGCACCGCCGCCGCCCCGGCGCTGAACGGCTTCGTCTATTGGTTCGCCCTGCCGTCCCTGCTGTTCGTCGCCATGGCGCGCCTGCCCCTGGAGACGATTCTCAACGCCCCCTTTCTCGGCGCCTATTTCGGTGGCGTGCTTGGCACCTTCGCCCTCAGCATCCTGGTCGCCATGCTGGTTTTCCCGGACAGGCCGTCGATCCTCACCCTGCATGGGACGGCCGCGACCTTCGCCAATGTCGGCTATATGGGCATTCCGCTGTTCCTGACCGCCTTCGGGGCCGACCGGATCGCCCCCGCCCTGGCGGTCACCGCACTCTCCGGCGTGTTCGTGATCGGTTCCATCGTGCTGATCGTCGAAATGGACGTGCGTGCCGGCACCAAGCTCAAGGTGCTGCTGCGCGGGATCGCCTGGTCGATGGTCACCAACCCGCTGGTGATGTCGGCCAGCGCCGGGATCGCCTTTTCCTATGCCGGTCTGGAGCTTTTGACGCCGATCGAGAATTTCGGCGATATCCTGGGGGCCGCCGCCGGCCCGGCCGCGCTGTTCGCCATGGGCATGACCCTGGTCGGCAAGTCGATCGCCGGCGACCTGAAGGAGGTCGGCTGGATCACGATCGTCAAGCTGTTCATTCAGCCGGCGCTGACCTATTGGCTCGCCTTCCACGTGATCGAGATGCCGCTGTTCTACGCCCAGTCGGCGGTCATCCTGGCCAGCCTGCCGACGGCCTCCCTGGTCTTCGTCATGGCCCAGAAATACGAGATCTACATCCAGCGCTCGACGGCCTCGGTGCTGGTCACCACGGTCGTTTCCGTGCTGACCGTCTCCTTCATCCTAGCCGCTCTCGGCCCGTACTGACTCCCCTTCTGACTCCGGCGCCAGAAAGGCCCGCGTCGCCGCCACCGCCTCGGCGAGGCCGCAGCGGCTGACCGCCACGCCGTCGGGGAAGGCGCCGAGCAGCCGGCTCGGCATCATCGGATCGAGCAGCACGAAGACCCCATGATCGTCGGCCCGGCGCACCAGCCGCCCGAAGGCCTGTTTCAGCCGCAGCCTTGTGATCATGTCGTCATAGCGGCGCTTGCCGAAATGCTCCCGCCGGGCCCGGTGGATGATGTCGGGGCGCGGCCAGGGCACCCGGTCGAAGACCAGCAGCCTGAGGGAGCGGCCCGGCACGTCGACCCCGTCGCGCACCGCGTCGGTGCCGAGCAGGCAGGCGTTCTCCTCCTCCCGGAAGATGTCGATCAGGGTGGCCGTGTCGATACCGTCGACATGCTGGGCATAGAGCGGGCAGCCGCTGTCCTCGACCGCCTGGGCGACCCGCTCATGGACCCCGCGCAGCCGCCCGATGGCGGTGAACAGGCCCAGCGCACCGCCGCCCGACGCCGAGAACAGGGCGCGATAGGCCGCCGCCACCTGGTCCAGGTCGTCCTTCCGGACATCGTTGACGATGAAAACCCGGGTCTGATCGGCATAGTGGAAGGGCGAGGACACGGCCGTCCGGACCGCCGGACTCGCCAGATGATGGGCGCCGGTCCGCGCCTCCGCCGCCGCCCAGTCCGCCTCCGGCTCGCCGGAGCCGTCGCGCAGGGTCGCCGAGGTGATCAGCGCCCCATGGGCCGGCTTCACCACCTCATGGACGAACGGCTCGGTCGGGTCGATCCAATGGCGGTAGAGCCCGACATCCTGGTCGAAGCCGTTCTGCCGTTCGACCGCCATCCAGTCGGCGAAGGCCGCCGGGACCTCGGCGCCCAGGGTCTTGAGCATCGCCCGCCAGGCGGCGAGTTGCCGGTCGCCGCGCCGCTCAAGCCCCTGGATCATCGCCTCGATCCGGTTCCGCTGGGGCGTGTCGAGGTTTTCGGCGTCGTCGGTCAGCCGCTTGGCCAGCGCCTTTCTAAGATCCGTGAGCGGTTCCTGCAGGCGCAGGAGATCCAGATCGAGCCTTGCCGCCGCGTCCAGCAGGCCGTCGACCGGTTCCGCCGTGTCGACCTCCAGCGAGAAGGGGCTGCGCGTGTCGGGCGCCCTGGCATAGACCTGCTGCCGGACCAGCGAGAGGAAGGCCTCCGCCGCGCCGACGCCCCTACCTTCCCGGACCCGCTCGCGCCAGGCCTCCGCCGGCAGGTTGCGGGCCGCCGCCAGGATCGCGTCCAGCGCCTCGGTCGCCACATCGTCACCGGCCACCAGATCCTCGATCCGCGCCTTGAGCCCGCGCGCCCGGCTGCGCCGCCCGGTCTCGGCCCCGACAAGCCAGCGCCGCAGATCCTGCATCTCCTGCCCGGAGAGATGGGAGGCAAAGGTCCCGTCGGCGGCGTCGAACAGGTGATGTCCCTCGTCGAAGACATAGCGGAGCGGCCGCCCCCCGGCGTCCCCACCCAGGGCCGCCTGGACCATCACCAGGGCATGGTTGGCGACGACGATCTTCGCCTTGCGGGCGCGGCGGACGGTCCGCTCGATGAAGCATTTGCCGTAGTGCTGACAGGCGGAATAGATGCACTCGCCGCGATGGTCGACGAGATCCAGGGTCTTCTGCCGGCCCAGCAGATGGGCGAGCCAGGACGGGAAGTCGCCGCCCATCAGGTCGCCGTCCCGGCTCGCGGCCGCCCAACGGACCATGAGGCCGAGGGCCACCCCGTCCTGGGGATTGGCGGGCAGGGCGCGCACCGCCTCCTCCAGATTCAACAGACAGAGATAGTTCTCCCGCCCCTTCCGGACCACGACCCGGTCGGCCTTCACCGCCGGATCGGGGTAGAGCCGGTTCAGTTCCTGATCCAACTGGCGCTGGAGATTGCGGGTATAGGTGGAAAGCCAGACCGTCCCGCCGGTCTTTTCCGACCACACACTGGCCGGCGCGATATAGCCCAGCGTCTTGCCGACACCGGTCCCGGCCTCCGCCAGCACGACCGTGGGGTCGTCCTCCTGGTCGCGCGGCTGGAAGGCAGGGGTGATAGACCCGGCGTAGTCCGCCTGTTGCGGGCGCTGTTCCGAGCCCCGGCCCAAGAGGCCGAGCAGACGGCGTTGCGCCTCCTCCACCGAGACCGGTGTGTCGGCCGGCGGCGGCGGCGGCGCCTCCTCCTCCCATTGCGGCAGCTTGCGCCAGACCGCGAGGCCGGAGGTGGTGATCCGCCCGCCCTCGGTGATGTCGTCGACCCCGAGAGCCGCCAGCACCGGCCGGGCCCAGGGCCAGCCGCAGCGTTGCATCGCCTCGGCGACGGCGCGGGCGTCCGGGTCCCGGTCGCGAGCCGGATCGGCCAACTCCCGCAGCAGCATACGGGCGGCGTCCAGCAGGGTCACCGCCTCCGCCTCCAAGGTCGCCGGCAGTGGGAGCCCGAGCGCGCGGGCGAGCCCCCGGATCGTCGGCACGGTGAATTGCGCGGGGCGGACGAAGGCCCACAGCTCCAGAATGTCGTAGCAGGCGATCCGTTTGCGGAAGCCCAGGCGCTTGGCCACCGCCACGCCATGGCAGACCAGCGGCGGCTCCAGGGTCACGCCCTGGGCGGCCTCCCGGTGGTCGAGCGTCTCGACCTCGCCGTCCGGCGACAGGCGGCAGGCCTCGCGGACATTGAGCATCAGGATCGGGGCGGCGGGCAGCAGGATCGGCATGGCCCGCATCCTCCCGATTTAAACGGCCGGGGCAAGGGGGCAAAAGCCTCCCCTTCGCAAGGGGAGGTTGGAGGGGTTTAAGGAACCCACCCCATCCCCCTCCCTCGCAAGGGAGGGCTTCTTGTCCCTGACCCGATTGACCTTACCGGCCCGTGGGACTAGGTCTTCGGGTCTTATTTCCCGACACGACAAGACAGGACAGATCCGATGACCACATCCCGCGAAATCGCCGAGAACGCCCGCGCCTGGCCGTTCGAGGAGGCGCGGAAGGTGGTCAAACGCCTGAAAGCCAAGAACAAGGGCGCGCTCAAGACGCCCGAGAAGGGCTATGTCCTGTTCGAGACCGGCTACGGCCCGTCCGGCCTGCCCCATATCGGCACCTTCGGCGAGGTGCTGCGCACCACCATGGTGCGCCACGCCTTCGAGGTCCTGTCCGGCCTGCCGACCAAGCTGATCGCCTTCTCCGACGACATGGACGGCCTGCGCAAGGTGCCGGGCAACGTTCCGAATCAGGAGCTTCTGGCCGGCGCCCTCGGCAAGCCGCTGACCGAGGTTCCGGACCCGTTCGGCACCCATGACAGCTTCGGGCGCCATAACAACGCCCGGCTCCAGGCCTTCCTGGACTCCTTCGGCTTCGACTACGAATTCCGCAGCGCCACCGACTGCTACAAGTCCGGGGAGTTCGACGAGACGCTGCTGAGCGTCCTGAAGAACTACGACGCGGTGATGAACGTCATCCTGCCGACCCTCGGCAAGGAGCGGCAGGCGACCTATTCCCCCTTCCTGCCGGTCTGCAAGCGGACCGGGGTCGTCCTGCAGGTACCGATGATCGCCCGCGATCCGGAGGCCGGGACCGTCACCTATGAGGACCCGGAAACCGGCGAGGAAATCGAAACGCCCGTCACCGGCGGCCACTGCAAGCTCCAGTGGAAGGCGGATTGGGCCATGCGCTGGGTCGCCCTCGACGTCGACTACGAGATGTCCGGCAAGGACCTGATCGATTCGACCCAGCTTTCCGGCAAGATCGCCCGGGCGCTCGGCGCCCAGCCGCCGGAGGGCTTCAACTACGAGCTCTTCCTCGACGACAAGGGACAGAAGATCTCCAAGTCCAAGGGCAACGGCCTGACCATGGAGGAATGGCTCGCCTACGGCACCGAGGACAGCCTGGCGCTGTTCATGTTCCAGCAGCCCAAGCGGGCCAAGAGGCTCTATTTCGATCAGATCCCCAAGGCGGTCGACGAATACCGGACCTTCCTGGAGAAGTATCAGGACGAACCGGCGGAAAAGCGGATCGAAAATCCGGTCTGGCATATCCATTCGGGCGACGTGCCGCGGCCGGAACCGGGTGTGACCTTCTCGCTGCTCTTGAACCTCGCCTCCGCCTGTCATGCGGAAGCGCCGGAGGTGCTGTGGGGCTTCATCACCCGCTACGATCCCGAGGCGACGCCGGAAAGCCGGCCGCGTCTCGATAAGCTGGTCGGTCTGGCGCTCGCCTATTACCGGGACTTCGTGGTGCCGAAGAAGCGATACCGCCCGGCCACGGCCGAGGAGGCCAAGGCGCTGGAAGAGGTGGCCCGGATGCTCGAGGCGCTGCCCGCCGACTCCCCGACGGAGGAGTTCCAATCGGTGTTCTATCAGGTCGGCAAGGGTCTGATGCCCGACGACCTCAGGGGCTGGTTCAAGGCGGTCTACGAGATCCTGCTGGGCCAGGAACAGGGGCCGCGCATGGGCTCCTTCGTCGATCTCTACGGCCGCGACGAGACCGTG
>JANSWW010000013.1 GCA_024743275.1 Alphaproteobacteria bacterium | reverse complement strand
GCTATGTTATACAGAGACATACAGTCACTTGATCGATCCTAAAACCAATCAACCGGCACGCATCACATGCGCACCGCCGACCGCATATCCCTTCCAATCACTTCTTCACTTGTCAAACATACCCACCCCAAAGGAGCGGAAGACAAAGACGCAAAAACCTTAGCGCTCGAAACGCTGTCAGTCAGCATCTTGTCGGAAGCGGCGCTCGCCGTTGGCGATCACCGAGCCTTTGAATTTAGGCCCAACCCGAACTCCGTACAAGTCCTTTTTTTCAAAAACTTGCCGGGGCCGGGGACCCCGTCCGGCGCGCCGTGGCGCCCCGTTGCGGTGAGGCGGGTTTATATGGAGGTCGTCGGGGTCTGTAAACCCCTCTTTTGATCTTTTTGACAATCTTTCTGGTGTCGTCGTCAGACCCCCTATATATTGGGGCTTAGAAGGGTTGGGACATCCATAGCTTGGGATTTGGCGGCAATTCCGGCCGGCACCGGCATGGAAGGGTCCGGCCCGGTTTTTGGCCAACGCCGTTGGAAATTTCTGAGAGCGAGGGGATCGCCCATCATGGACCGTTTGGATCGACGTCTTTCTAGCCGGCGCGCCGTTCGTGTGCCCGTGTCGCCGCGCCTTGGCGCGTATGGGGCAGCCCATCGGGCCGCCCAGATCATCGTGGTCGCGGGAACCGCGCTGTTCGTGGCGGGCTGCCAATTGCCCGCCGCGCTGGCGCCGGTGCCGGATAGCAAGGCGACCATTTCCCAGGAGGAGGCGCAGAAGGAGCGCGAGACCGCCCCGAAGCCGGCCTTTTCGGAGTTCACCGACGTGCCGATCCCCTCGGAGTCGGAGATGGATCTCGAGGAGACGATCATTCTGGGCGCGGAGGAAGGTTGGATCGGCCGGCTCTCGATGAACTCCACCCATTCGATGGGCGACATGTACTCCTTCTACGACACCGAGATGCCGAAATTCGGCTGGACCCGGTTGACCGTGGTCCGCTCGGAGATCTCCACCCTCACCTTCCAGCGGGCGGGCCGGATCGCGACGATCACCCTGCAGCCGCGCGGTTTCTCCAGGACGGCGATCGATTTCACCGTCTCGCCGGAGCGCAAGCAGACCCGCTCCTGACAGGATCTCACAAAAGGCCGAGTTCCCTGAGCTCGGCCGCCATTTCCGGCGGCATCTCCTCGTCGCCCTCGGCCGCCCCGGCAACGATATCCGCCGGGGCGTCCTTTTCCTCCAGATAGCGCCAGCCCTGGAAAGGCCGTTTCGGGACCGGTCGGACCGGGATCAGCCCGGGCGCCAGAACGATCGCACAGCGCGGCTTCTCGCTCTCGTCGCCGTTGACCCCGGGGGTCGTCACATGTTCCAGCCCGACGATCGGCTGGCGGGCGACGATCATCCGCTTGATCACCCAATAGATCGATCCCCCGTCCAGGATTTCGGCCGCCCGCTTCGGATAGGCCCGTGTGACATGGGCGATCACCTCCGGCGCGCCGCGGCGCCGCCGTTCCTTGAGGACACGGTCCTGCCAGCGTTCCAGGCTCTCGAGGCTTTCGGTCCCGACAGAGAGTTTCAGCAAATGGATGGTCATGATCCCGCTTTCCCTTAGTATTTCTGCTGTCTTGCCATAAGCGCCGATGGATTTCACGCCGCGACTGGCCCTGGCGCCGGGCGGGATTGACGCGCCACGCCGATATGTCCTTGCGGAAAAGAACGAAATCGGTGACGACGGATGCAACTTAATCGGCGCAGACAATATTATGACGGACGCCCTGACGGATCTGCTTGAAACCGATGTCTGCCGGGACTTCGTCACCGCCTATCGGGCCGCCCGCCGGGACAAGGTGATGCCCAACCGCGACGACTTCGACATCGCCGCCATCGCCCGACATCTCAAGTGGCTCAGCGTGCTCAAGGTCGTGCATGCGGACGAGATGACCTTCCGGCTGGTCGGAACCGCGGTGAACCAGACCCGGGGCCGTGAATTGACCGGGACAAGCTTGAAGGATCTCTCCCGGCCGGATGATTGGCCCGGCCGGTCGCGGATCAACATGGCGTTGGTCGGCCACCCCTGCGGGCTCTATTTCCGGGTCCTCTTCGACTACTCGATCGGCCCGCCGGTCTACACCGAATATGTCTGCCTTCCCTTCGCGATAGACGACGACTGCTGTGCCGGTCAGCTCTTTACGATCCGCGAACCGCTGGAGGACGTGACCCTCAAGCTGCCGCAAAGCCAGGCCGTCTACAACGAGGTCGGGGAGGACAACCGCTTCATCGATCTCGGCGCCGGGGTGCCGGATCCGTCCCTGCTGCCGGTGCCGCTGCCCCCGCTGTCCCTGTGACGCCCGTGGGTCAGGGGCCTAGGTCGGACCGAACAGGCCGAGCAGCGACCACCAGCCATAGGCCAGCGGCCAGATCAGCAGCAGGGTCGGCGGTAGCATCAGCAAGGTGATCTTCGCCGCCTGACCCTGGCGGATGCCAGCGATCTGCAGCCCGACCACGATCGGCGGGACCTGATAGGGCAACACCACGGTCGCGTAGCCGATCACCTGGGTCATCAGGACGGTCTCCAGAGGCATCCCCGTCGCCGTGGCGATCTCCGGCATCACAGGGGTCAGGATGGCCGGCATCCCGGGCATGGTCGCCACCATCCCCAGCGCCGTGGCAATGGCGGACAAGATGCCGAAGTCCAACGCGTGCGCCCCGGGCTCGATCGGCGCAGAGGCCAACAGAGCGGCGCTCACCGCGTCCCCGAGACCGCTGGTCACCACCAGTGACCCGACGCCGAGAATACCGGCCACATAGAAGAACGGCCCGAGGGCCAGCTTGTCCTTGAACACATCGCCGGTCAGCACGCCGGCCCCGGGCAGGATGCACGCGATCCCGGCGGCCAGCGCGATCCAGCCGGGCCGGATACCGTGGAAGCTGTCGGTCACCCAGAAGGCGAGGGCCAGAACGAGGATCAGCCCCAGGCGCCGTTCGGGCCGGCTGAGGCGGTCCGACACGCCGGGATCGTCGCCGGGATCGGCGTCGGAAGACTCCTCGGAACCGGGGGACGTGACCCGATCGGGAAAGACCAGACGGATCGCCAGGATCAGCAGGGCGCAGCGGCCGAGGCTCAAGACCGGAAAGTGCAGGACGAAATAGTCGAGCCAGCCGAGCGCGATTCCATGATAGGTCTCGGCGGCCCCGATCAGCACATTGTTCGGCACATTGGCCGGCAGGATCCCCACCGGTCCGAAATAGCTCCCCAGACAGGCCGCCACCACCAGGCCGATCCGGGCGTTGCGGCCCTGCTCCAGCCCCAATCCGTCCGCCAGAGCGAGCACGATGGGAACCATCAGCAGGGTCCGGGCCATGGTGGAGGGCATGACGAAGCCGAGCGCGGTCGTCGCCAGCACGATCCCGATCAGGATGGCCGTATAGCCGCCCCTGAGCCGGCCCAACAGCAGCCGCGCCATCCGTTTGCCGAGTCCCGTCTCCTTCACCGCCGCCCCGATGATGATGCCGCCGAACACCAGCCAGAGCGCACCCGAGGCGAAGCCGGCGAAGACGTCCTGCGGCGCCGCGATCCCGGCGATCACCGCGATGGCGAAAAACAGCAGGGCCGTGGTCGATTCGGGCAGAGCCGAGGTCGCGAACAGCCCGACCGTGAAGACGGTAAGCGCGGCGGCCGGGGCAAGCTCCGCCGGAGCGGCGAAGAACGCCCCCGCCGCGGCGAGCGCGACCAGCAGCCTGAGGGAATTCGTCCCTAGCAAGAGCCCTGCGCCATCTTTGCGGAAAGCGCCCGGTTGACCCGGGAGGCCGGCGCGCGGCCCAGAACCTCCGACACGAAGCGCCCCGACGCGACCAACTTGTCGAGATCGACCCCGGTCTCGATGCCCAGCCCCTGGCAGAGATAGACCACATCCTCGGTCGCCACATTGCCGGTCGCCCCCTTGGCATAGGGACAGCCCCCGAGCCCCGCGACGGCGGCGTCGGCGACCCCGATCCCCATCTCCAGCGTCGCATGGATGTTGGCGATCGCCATGCCATAGGTGTCGTGGAAATGCACCGCCAGTTCGGAAATCGGGATATCCCGCGCGACGGTCTCGATCAGCCGCCGCGCGCTCTTGGGATTGCCGGTCCCGATGGTATCGCCCAGGGAAATCTCATAGCAGCCCCGCTCCCGCAGCCAACGGGCGACCTCGGCCACGGCACCGGGATCGATCTCGCCCTCATAGGGACAGCCGAGGACGCAGGAAACATAGCCGCGCACCGCCAATCCCTTGTCGCGGGCGGTTTCGATCACCGGGGCGAACATCTCCAGGCTTTCGGCGATGGAGCGGCCGAGGTTCTTCTTCGAGAAACTCTCCGACGCCGCGCCGAAAACGGCGATCTCCCGGACCTCCGCCGCCAACGCGGCCTCCAGGCCCTTGAGATTGGGAACCAGCACCGGATAGGCTACACCCGGCCTGCGGTCGATTCCCGCCAGAACCGCCGCCGAATCGGCCATCTGCGGCACCCATTTCGGTGAGACGAAGGCCCCGGCCTCGACCGCGGGGAGACCCGCTGCGGCCAACCGGTCGACCAGCGCGATCTTATCGGCCAGCGGCACTTTCCGCTGTTCGTTCTGCAGCCCGTCCCGGGGACCGACCTCGACGATCTTGAGGAACTCGGGATAGGCCATCAGGCGTCTTCCTTCTCGGCCTCGAAGTCGACCAATACGGTTCCCTCCTCCACCAGATCGCCTTCCTGATAATGGACCATGACGACGACGCCGTCTTCCGGCGCGCGGATCGTGTGCTCCATCTTCATCGCCTCGACCACCAACAAAGCCTCGCCGCCCACGACCTGTTGGCCGCTGCTCACGAGGACCCGGATGATCTTACCCGGCATCGGCGCGGTCAGGCTGCCCTCCGCCGCCGTATCGGATCCTGTCGCCGCCATGGGATCGCGCCAGGACAGGGGATAACTCAGCCCGGTCCTTGGGTCTCCGACCAGAAGCCCTGTGCCGCTGCGATGAACGGCGACGGTCAAGGACTGGCCGTCGAGCGTGATCGCCAGCCGTCCGTCGCCCCGCGTCGACGGTGCCCTGGCAACGGTCGCCGCCATCACCTCTCCGCCGATATGGAGGTGATAAAGCCCCGGATGGAACGTGGCCGTCACCGCCCGTTCGGTCTCTCCGTCGACCAAGATCAGATCCCGCTTCGAGACCCGGTTGAGCCGGAACCCGTCGCTGATCGCCCAGGGCGAGGTCCGGTCGCCGGAGTGCTTGGCGGCCTGTCGGGCCCGCTCCTCGCTTTCCATCAGAAGCGCGAGGGCCGCATAGGCGATCACGCGGCCCGGCGCGCCGGAATCCCGGGGCAGCAGGGCCGTCTCGTGCTGTTCGATGAAGCGGGTGTGGACGTCGCCCGCCCGGAAATCCGGATGGGCGGCCAGTCTTTTCAGGAAGCGCACATTGGTCGCGACACCGAGCACCGCGGTCTCGGCCAGCGCCCGTTCGAGCCGGGAGAGCGCGGTCGCCCGGTCCGGCCCGTGGGTGACGATCTTGGCGATCATCGGATCGTAGTGGACGGATACCGCCCCCCCCTCGACGACGCCCGCATCCACCCGCGCGATCCCCTCGGGCAGACGTAGCACCGACAGGGTCCCGGTCTGGGGCAGGAAACCCTTCTCCGGGTCTTCCGCATAGAGCCGCGCCTCGAAGGCATGCCCGTCGATCGTGAGATCCTCCTGGACGAAGGGCAGCGCCTCGCCCCGGGCGACGGCCAGTTGCAGGGCCACGAGATCGAGGCCGGTGATCGCCTCCGTCACCGGATGCTCGACCTGGAGACGGGTGTTCATCTCCATGAAATAGAAGGAATTGTCCTCGTCGACGATAAACTCGACCGTTCCGGCCCCACGATAGCCGATGGCTTTCGCGGCGGCGACGGCGGCCGCCCCCATCTCGGCCCGCCATTCCGGGGTCATGCCCGGGGCCGGAGCTTCCTCGATCACCTTTTGGTGGCGCCGCTGGACCGAGCAATCGCGCTCGAACAGATGAACCGCATTGCCCTGTCCGTCGGCGAAGACCTGGATCTCGATATGGCGCGGGCGGACGAGATATTTCTCGATGATCATCGTCTCATCACCGAAGGCGGCCTTCGCCTCCCGCTTGGCGCTATCGAGGGCCTCGGGGAATTCGGCGCCGGTGAAGACAGGCTTCATCCCCTTGCCCCCGCCCCCGGCGGCCGCCTTGAGCAGGACCGGATAGCCGATCCGGTCGGCCTCGGTGCGGAGCAGATCCGGGTCCTGGGCCTCGGCGTGATACCCCGGCACCAGTGGCACACCCGCTGTCTCCATCGCCCGTTTCGCCGCCGCCTTGTCCCCCATGGCGGAGATCGCCGAGGCCGGCGGTCCGACGAAGATCAGGCCGGCGTCCTCGACCGCCTGGGCGAAGCCGGCGTTTTCGGACAGGAAGCCATAACCGGGATGGATCGCGTCGGCGCCGCTTTCCTTGGCGACGGCGAGAATCCTCTCCTGCACCAGATAGCTTTCCGCCGCCGGCGCCGGGCCGATCAGATGGGCCTCGTCACAGGCGGTGACATGAGGGGCCGCGGCGTCCGCCTCGGAATAGACGGCGACCGTCCGAATGCCCTGGTCCCGGGCCGTCCGGGCGATCCGGCAGGCGATCTCGCCGCGATTGGCGATCAGCAGCGTGGCAAGGGTCATCCCTCTTCTCCAGAGTCGACGATCCAGGGCGCCGGCCGCTTCTCCAAAAAGGCGTTGAAGCCCTCCCTGGCCTCCTCACCGGCCCGCAAGCGGGCGATCCGGTCGGCGGAATCGCGCCGCACCAGAGCGTCGACCTCTTTATTCTGGATCTCGAACACCAGCGCCTTGCAGGCCCGCTGTGCTTGCGGCCCGCCCTTGAGGATCTCGGCGACCAGTCGGTCGACGGCCATATCCAGCTGGTCGTCCGGAACCACCTCGTGGACCAGCCCCATCTCCCGGGCCTTCGCGGCATCGAACCGTTCGCCGGTGACGAAATAGCGTCTCGCCGCCCGGGGACCGATGGCCCGCAGGACATAGGGACTGATGGTGCCGGGCAGGATGCCGAGCCGGACTTCCGAAAAAGCGAACTTGGCGCTTTCGGCCGCCACCGCGATATCGCAGCAGGCACACAGGCCGGTGCCTCCGCCCATGGCCGCGCCCTGGACCCGGGCGATGGTCGGCATCGGCAGGCTGTCCAGAGCGGCCAGCATGTCGGCGAGGCGCATGGCGTCCCGGAAATTCTCGTGCTGATCCTGGGCCGCGGCGGCCTTCATCCAATTGAGATTGGCGCCGGCGGAGAAGTGTTTGCCCTCGCCCCTGAGCACCACCGCCCGAATCTCCTTGCGCCGTGCCAGATCGGCGAAGGTCTCGTTCAGCCTGGCGATCACCTCGGCATCGAAGGCGTTGGCGATGTCAGGACAGTTGAGGCTGACGGTGGCGATGCCGCGACCGTCCACCGAAAGGAGAACCGGATCGGTCATGACATCCTCACATTCTGAAGACGCCGAACCGCGTCTCCTCGATTGGTTTGTTCAAGGCGGCGGACAGGCTCAGCCCCAGCACCCGCCGGGTATCGGCCGGATCGATCACGCCGTCGTCCCAAAGCCGCGCGGAGGCGTAATACGGGTGACCCTGATGTTCGTACTGGTTGCGGATCGGGGCCTTGAACCCCTCCTCCTCCTCGGCGGACCAGGACCCGCCGCGGGCCTCGATTCCATCCCGGCGCACCTGGGCCAAAACCAGGGAGGCTTGCTCCCCACCCATCACCGAGATCCGGGAATTCGGCCACATGAAAAGGAAACGCGGGTCGTAGCCCCGGCCGCACATGCCGTAATTGCCGGCCCCGAAACTGCCGCCGATCAGCACCGTCAGCTTCGGCACCTTGGCGCAGGACACGGCGGTCACCAGCTTCGCGCCGTCCTTGGCGATCCCGCCGCTTTCGTATTTCTGGCCGACCATGAAACCGGTGATGTTCTGCAGGAAGATGAGCGGAATTCCGCGCTGGCTGCAGAGCTCGACGAAATGGGCGCCCTTGAGCGCGCTTTCGGAGAACAGAATGCCGTTATTCGCGACGATCCCCACCGGATAGCCGAAGAGATGGGCGAAGCCGGTCACCAGAGTGGTGCCGTAGAGCGGCTTGAACTCGTCGAACTCGCTGCCGTCGACCACCCGGGCGATCACCTCGCGGACGTCATAGGGCGTTTTCAGATCCGGCGGCACCACGCCATGGATGGTCGCGGGATCGTATAGCGGTTCAACGCTGTCCCGGACCGCCAGGTCGATCTGTTTGCGGCGGTTGAGGTTGCCGACCACCTGACGGCAGATGGAGAGCGCGTGGGTATCGTCCTCCGCCATATGGTCGGTGACGCCGGAGATCTTGCTGTGCACCTCCGCCCCGCCCAGATCCTCGGCGCTGACCACCTCGCCGGTCGCCGCCTTCACCAGCGGTGGACCGCCCAGGAAGATGGTCCCCTGATTGCGCACGATGATGCTCTCGTCCGACATGGCGGGAACATAGGCCCCGCCGGCGGTGCAGGAGCCCATGACCACGGCCACCTGCGGGATGCCGGCGGCGCTCATATTGGCCTGGTTGTAGAAGATCCTGCCGAAATGGTCCCTGTCGGGAAACACCTCGTCCTGGCGCGGCAGGAAGGCACCGCCCGAATCCACAAGATAGATGCAGGGCAGATTGTTCTGAGCCGCGATCTCCTGGGCGCGGAGATGCTTCTTCACGGTGAGCGGATAATAGGTCCCGCCCTTCACCGTCGCGTCGTTGGCGACGATGACGCATTCGGTGCCGCTGACCCGACCGACGCCGGTGATGATCCCGGCCGCCGGCACATCGTCGTCATAGACTTTGTGGGCCGCGAGCTGGGAGAATTCCAGAAAAGGCGAGCCCGGGTCGAGCAAGGTCCGCACCCGGTCGCGGGGCAGAAGCTTGCCGCGGGCGAGATGCTTGTCCCGTGCCCGCTCTCCGCCGCCGGCGGCAATGGTTTCCACGGTCTGGGCGAGATCCCCCACCAGGGCCGCCATGGCCGAGGCGTTCCGCTGATAGTCCTGGCTACGCGGATCGGCGGTTGTCGATAGAACAGCCATGGTCTTCTACCAGCCTCCCGTCGAGAGCCAGCGTTCGATATGATCGAGACGGTCGTTGCCCCAGAAGGGCTCGCCGTCGACGATGAAATAGGGCGACCCGCAGACCCCTTTGGCCAGAGCCTCCTCGACCTCCTTGCGGAGCCGGGCTTTCACCGCGTCCGTCGTCAGCGCTTCGGCCAGCGCCTTACCGTCGATCCCCTTGGCCTCGGCGACCTCGACCACCTGGGCCGGCTTATAGAGCGGCTTCCCCTTGCCGAAGATCTTTTTGAACAGCGACCGGGCGAACTGCTTCGCCTTCTTTTCGTCCTGGTCGGCGATCCAATAGAAGGCGCGGGCGTGATGGGTGCTCATGAAGGGGAAGGGTTCGGGCATCTTGAACGGCACGTCCTGCATCCGGGCCTGGCGGGCCAGATCGAGCAGCGTGTACCGCGCCTTGAGGCCCTGGTCGGTCAGCGGCCTGTTGCCCGTCTCCTGGAACACCGCGCCGAGCAGGATCGGCTTCCAGATCACCTTGCGGCCGTAGAGCTTGGCGATCTCGTTGATCCGCAAAGCCGCGAAATAGGAATAGGGCGACGAGAAGTCGAAATAGAAATAGATCGGCTTCTTTTCCCCGTCCTCATCCTTGTCGGACATCTTGACCTCTCCCGCTCCCGTTACGCCGCCAACTGGCGGGCAATGACCAGGCGCTGCACGTCGCTGGTCCCCTCATAGATTTGGCACACACGGACGTCCCGGTAGATCCGCTCCACCGGATAATCCGCCAGATAACCGTAGCCGCCATGGATCTGAACGGCGGCAGAACAGACCTTTTCGGCCATCTCGGAGGCGAACAGCTTCGCCATCGAGGCCTCCTTCAAGGCCGGCAGGCCGTGATCCGTACGGGTCGCCGCCGACAGGACCATGAGACGCGCCGCCTCGATCTGGGTCGCCATGTCGGCGAGCCGGAAGCCGACCGCCTGATGTTCGAAGATCGGCTTGCCCATGCTCTCCCGTTCCTTCGAATAGGCGAGCGCCGCCTCGAAAGCCGCGCGGGCCATGCCGACCGACTGGGCCGCCACGCCGATCCGACCGCCCTCAAGATTGGACAGCGCGATGCGGTAGCCCTGGCCGGGCTCGCCCAGCATCAGATCCGGGGTCAACTCGATATCGTCGAACAGAATCTGGCAGGTGTCGGAGGCCCGCTGGCCCATCTTCTTTTCCCGCCGCGCCACCGTGTAGCCGGCGCTCTCGGTCGGGACGAGGAAACAACTGATGCCCCGTTTGCCCGCGTCCGGATCGGTTACGGCGAAGACCAGAGCCACATCGGCGTTGGCGCCCGAGGTGATGAATTGTTTGGTACCGCTCAGGATCCATTTGTTGCCGTCGCGAACCACCTTTGTCTTGATCGCGCCGGCATCCGAGCCGCCCTGGGGTTCGGTAAGGCAGAAGGCGCCGACCCAGTCGCCCGAGGCCAAGGGCTTCAGGAACCGTTCCTTCTGCTCCGCCGTGCCATAGCGCGCCAGGGGCGCGCAGGCGACCGAGTTCTGCAGGCTCATGACCGTGGACAGCGCGCCGTCACCGGCCGCGATCTCCTCCAAGGCCAGGGCATAGGAGACGTTATCCGTCTCCGACCCACCCCAGTCGGCGGGCGCGGTCATGCCCATGAAGCCCAGCTTGCCGAGCGCCGCAAAGGTTTCGCGCGGGAAGGTCTCCGTCTCGGCCCAGGCGGCGGCATGCGGCAGGATCTCCGAGCGGGCGAAGGACCGCGCGGTCTCGCGGATCTGTTCTTGTTCGGGGGTCAGGATCATCGCTCAGACAATCTCCACATGCGCTTCGACCGGCGTGCGGGCCGCGCCGTTGATCGGGACGATATCCTGCGGGCAGGCCGAGAACGCGATCACGAGGTCGCGTTGCGCCTCCAGGGCAAGATAACTGCCGGGCGTCGAGACCGGCGGCTTCCAATCGATGCGGCCTTCGAGATCCCAGGGGATGTTCATGAACACGTTGAGCGGGCTCGGCGTTTCCGGCGCCTGGAAACCGGCGGCCGCCATGCCCTCCCACAAATTGTCCTGGCAGTTGTCGTGATAGCCGGCGCAGCCGAGCCCACGGTACCGGTGGATGTCGCAGGCGGCGATGAAGGTGTCGTGGACCCCACCGGAGGTGTCCTCCACGACCTTCAGGATCGGCTCCCGGTGATTGGTCAGCAGCATGTCGCCGAGCTTGGGGGTCAGCCGGTTCATGCCGGCGCGGCTGTGTTCCATCGACATGAACTCGGCGAGGTCGTCGCGCACGAAGGCCCAGGTATCGACCACCTGGGTGCCGTGGGTGTTGATGATCTTGATCGTCTTGCCCTTGGCGACCGACAGGGCCAGCCCCTTGCGGGCCGGTATCTCATGGCGCTCCGTCATATGAATTTCCCCAAATGCCGCGTTCAAATGAGATTGGACCGGTCGATATACGCCGTCACTTCGATCTCCACCTTCATTTCCGGCTTGGTCAAGGCCGATACCACGGTGGTGTTGGCCGGCGGCGCGGCGCGGCACCATTTGCCGACAATCGGCGCAACCGTTTCGAAATCCGCCTGATCCGCGATGAAGATGTTGATGCGGACCAAATGGTGGAAGCCCGCCCCGGCCTTGGTGAGGGCGGACTGGATATTGCGGAAGCACTGCTCCGTCTGCTCCGCGACATCGTCCGAAATCGCCATGGTCGCGTAGTCGTACCCGGTGGTGCCGGAGACGAAGACCCAGTCACCGGCGACGACCGCCCGGCAATAGCCCGCCAATTCCTCGAAGGGCGAGCCCGATGAAATACGTCTCAGAGTCATGGGGCCTCCGGTTCGAACAGGTTCAAACGTCGTTCGACGCGTGCGAATCGTTCATCGACCCGATCGACTCGGCGCGACAACGACGCAAGGCTCACATGAAGGCTTGCGACATTCTCTTCCAAGTGACCGACCCGCTGCTTTACCTCTCGCGTGTCCTCGGACAACGCATCCAGCTTTTCGTCCATACGCCGCAACATAGGGAGCGTCAGGTCTTCCGGTTCGTCAGGGCGTCTGGCCATCCGCCAACTCCTCAGGCCGTTTCCTTGAACAACTCCCGGCCGATCAGCATCCGGCGGATCTCCTGGGTACCCGCCCCGATTTCATAGAGCTTCGCGTCGCGGAGCAAGCGTCCCGTCGGATAATCGTTGATATAGCCGTTGCCGCCAAGGCATTGGATCGCCTCAAGCGCCATCCAGGTGGCGTTCTCGGCGGCATAGAGGATGGCGCCGGCGCAGTCCTTGCGGCTGGTCTCGTCCCGGTCGCAGGCCTGGGCCACCATGTAGACATAGGCCTTGGTGGCGTTGAGCCGGGTGTACATGTCGGCGAGCTTGGCCTGCATGATCTGGAACTCGCCGATCGGCTGGCCGAACTGCTTGCGCTCGTGGACATAGGGGACGACCACGTCCATCGCCGCCTGCATGATCCCGATGGGCCCGCCGGCGAGCACTAGGCGTTCGTAATCCAGCCCGCTCATCAACACGTTGACGCCCTTGCCGACCTCGCCGAGGACGTTTTCCTCCGGCACCTCGCAGTCCTCGAAAACGAGCTCACAGGTGTTCGAGCCCCGCATCCCCAGCTTGTCCAGCTTCTGCGCGGTCGAAAAGCCCTTCATCCCCTTTTCGATCAGGAAGGCGGTGATCCCGCGCGGCCCGGCCTCCGGGTCGGTCTTCGCGTAGACCACCAGCGTATCGGCGTCCGGCCCGTTGGTGATCCACATCTTGCCGCCGTTGAGGACATAGCGGTCGCCCCGCTTCTCCGCCTTTGTCTTCATGGAGACCACGTCGGACCCCGATCCCGGCTCGCTCATGGCAAGCGCCCCGACATGCTCGCCGCTGATCAGCTTCGGTAGGTACTTCGCCTTCTGCGCGGCGGTACCGTTGCGGTGGATCTGGTTGACGCAGAGATTGGAGTGGGCGCCATAGCTCAACCCGACCGAGGCCGAGGCGCGGCTAATCTCCTCGACGACGATGGTGTGCTCCATATAGCCGAGCCCGGCGCCGCCATACTCCTCGGCGACCGTGATCCCGAGCACGCCGAGATCGCCCATCTTGCGCCAGAGATCCATCGGGAACTCGTTCTCCCGGTCGATGTCGGCGGCGCGCGGGGCAATCTCGTCACTAGAGAAACTGCGCACCTGATCGCGGATCATCTCGGCGGTCTCGCCCAGATCGAAACGAAGGGAGGGATAGTCGTTGGGGATCATCTAGGGCCTCCAGTCAGAGCGGGGTCAGGCTCGGTCGGCGGAACGGGAATCCGGCCGGCCATGTCGGATCATGATGGTTTGCAACGCTGTCGCGCATAGTGTTTCGACGACCCCATCGACCGCGAAGATGTCGGCGGCGATCGTGACGATGGTGCGACCGGCGCGGATGACCCGCCCGCGCCCGACAAGCGCCTCGCCTTTGCCCGGCGCGACCATGCTGATCTTGTATTCGACCGTCAGCAACGTCGCGTCCGCCGGCGCCGTGGTGTAGCCGGCATATCCGGCGGTCACGTCCGCCAGCGCGCCGATGCAGCCGCCATGGAAGAAGCCGTGCTGCTGGGTCAGCGCTTCCCGATAGGGGATCCGGATTTCGCAGGTGCCCGGCCCGACCGCGGTCAATTCGGCTCCGAGATGCCCCATAAAGGCCTGGCGCTTGAAGCTCTCGCGGACCTTGCCGGCATAGTCCGGGTCCGGTGTCGGAATGGTCTGTTCTGCCAGGGAGGTCATAACGATATCACTCCCCCGCCGCCTTGATCTGCCCCTCGACCAAGAGGTCGGTGCATTCGGCCTCGACCAGGTCGAGTTCCTCCAGAATGGCGTCGATGTCGTCGCGTTGTCGCTTCAACAGGGCCCGGCGCTCGCGGATCTTCCGGATCAGCAGAACCGCCTGGGCCGCCTCGTCCCGGTCCATATCATAGATCGCCAGAATCTCGCCGATCTCGTCGAGCGAGAAGCCGAGCCTCTTGCCCCGCAGTATCAGCTTCAGCCGCGTCTGCTCCTTGGCCCCATAGATCCGCCGGTTGCCGCGCCGGGGCGGGTTGAGCAGACCGTGGGCCTCATAGAGCCGAATCGCCCGCTGGGAGGTCCCGAGGGCGTCCGCCAAGGCGCCTATGGAGAGGTCGGACGTCATGAGACCTCTTGTCGTTTATTCTGACCTTAACGTCAATTTATTTATGGCAGGATCCCTCATTTCACCCCTCGCCCGACGCACCTCTACTCTCTGACCGCACGCTCAATCGCGCTTCGCGGCGGGCTCCATCGGCAATTGCCGAGCGCCCCGTCGGATGCAATGCTGGGCACACCTCTTATCGCCGAGGGAAATCAACCAGTCGGAACAGCAAGGCGGATCGAGCGTGCACCCCACCGGAAGCAGAAGCGTGTGTACCCCTGTCGGCCGGCAGCATGAACGCTAGGGTCCTCATAATCCTCTATCTCGGCGTGGTCCTGCTGCCGCTCGGCCTAGCCGCCGCCAGCGGCCGACCGCCCCGCTCCTTCTGGGACGAACTGGCGTCCGGCGCGGGATTGCTCGCCTTCGCCATCATCCTGGTCGAATTCGTGCTATCCGGGCGGTTCCGGACCGTCTCCCGGCGGCTCGGCATGGATATGACCATGCGGTTCCATCAGTTGATCGCCCGCACCGCGCTGCTGTTGGCGCTGTTGCATCCCTTCCTCTACCTGGCCCCATTCAACCCGCCCTATGTCTGGGACTGGAGCCGACAGCTGACCCTGTATTTCGAAGCGGAAGGTCTCATAACCGGCACCGTGGCCTGGCTGCTGCTCGCCACCCTGGTGGCCCTCGGCATGGCCCGGCGGCAGTTGGATCACCGCTACGAGACCTGGCGGCTGATGCATGGGCTGGGGGCCCTGCTGATCGCCGGCCTGCTGCTCGATCACAGCCTGGTGGCCGGCCGCTACAGCCAGGATCCGGCGATGGTCTATCTGTGGACGGGCCTCTTCGCGGTGGCGGTCCTATCTCTTGCCTATGTCTACATCCTGAAGCCTTTCCAGCAGACCCGACGGCCCTGGACCGTCCGCGGCGTTCGCCCCCTCGGCCCGCGCACCTGGGAGCTGACACTCGATCCGGAGGGACATGACGGCCTGACCTTCGACGCCGGCCAGTTTGTCTGGCTCAATGTCGGCAGCAGTCCGTTTTCCGTCTACGAGAACCCCTTCTCGCTCAGCTCCGCCCCCGGTGATGGCCCCCATCTGCAGTTCGTCATCAAGGAATTGGGGGATTTCACCCGAACGGTCGGGAGCATCGCCCCGGGCACAAGAGCCCATGTGGACGGCCCCTATGGCCATCTCGTCGTGTCCGGTCGGCCGGATCCGGGCATCGTGCTGCTTGCCGGCGGGGTCGGGATCGCCCCGATGATGGGCATCCTGAGGGAGCTGCGCCACCGGGGGGACGGCCGGCCGAGACTACTGGTCTACGGCAACCGGATCGCGGAGCAGATCGCCTACGCCGACGAACTGGCCGAGATGGCCGAAGATCCGGAGATGACGCTCGTCCATGTCGTCTCCGAGCCTCCGGCGGACTGGACCGGTCGCACCGGCGTCGTGGATGGCGCCCTGCTGAAAGAGCTGTTCGCCGAGACCCCGGCGATGCGGGACTGGCTGTTCGTCATCTGCGGCCCGCCGGCGATGATCGAGGGGGCGGAGAAGGCGTTGATCGACCTGGGCGTTCCCCGCAACCAGATCGAATCGGAGCGTTTCCAATATGATTGAGTGGCTCGCGAGATTCTGGAACCGCCGACGGCCGGCGGCGGTCTATTGGGGGATCAACGCGATCCTGCTCCTCGCCCTGCTCGCCTTTGCGCTCCGCTAACCCTTGTCGCCGTCTTTCGGCTTGTCGGGCCGCACCTGGCGGAGCTGCAAGAAGCCCCAGCCGAAGATGACGAGCACGATCAGCAGCCCCTTGATCGCCACCAGCGTGTCGACGCTGACGCCGTCGCCGCTCACGGAGCCTGCTCCGCCGGAATCGGGAAGCCACCGTCCGGGTTCAGGGAGCGGACCTTCCAATTGAGGACGAAGGCGAAGGACACCCAGGCGAGATAGGGGAGCAACAGATAGGCCGCCAGATCGTTGATCGGGTAATAGGTCACGATCATGGCGACGATGGACAGCCATAGCCCGACGATCTCGATCAACGCCCAGCCCATTTTCTTCATGCCGAAGAAGATGGCGGACCAGGCTCCGTTGAAGACGACCTGGACCCCGAAGGCGGCCATCGCGGCATAGCCCCCGCCGGCGGGGGCGTCGCGCCAGACCATGAAGGTCGCCGCCCCGATCATGATGTAGAGCACGGCCCAGGCCATCGGGAACAGGAAGTCCGGCGGGTTCCAGGACGGCTTGTTGAGATTTTCGTACCAAACACCGGGCTTGAAGATCGCCCCGCTGGACGCGGCGAGAAACAGGGATCCGACGATTAGCGCGATCGCGAGGAAGGGTTCAGTCACCATGGCTCACATCTTCGGCTAGAGACATAACTTGTCTATCTAGCCGATTGATGTGGTCTCGTCGCTCCAATCGGTCAAATATATCGATCGCATTGATGATATGGCCGCGCAGGTCCCAGACCGGCACATCGCGCTTGCGGTCAGGGTAGGGTGTCCGTTCGACGGCTTCCAAAACGAAAACGGATTCAGGCAGTTCCGGTCCCCCGAAGCGCGGCCAGGGCAGCGCCGAGACCGCAAAGGCCTTGCCCAACAACCGCAATTGGCGACTTTTTGACACGACCGTGCGCTGGTCCACCGAATTGAGCCGGCGACGGCGCAATTCCTGACCGATCTCGTCATAGAGCAGACGGGCCGCCCAGATGCCCTTGCGGGATCCAGACGGCAGGAAGGCGATCCCCGCCTCCGCATGGCGATAGAGCTGATCGGCCTCGGTCAGGAGGCGCTGCACCACCCAACCGATCTCCGGCCGGTAGACCGGATCGGCGAGGAACGCTTCGGGATCCACGCCCGCCTCCCGCAGCCAGTCGCGGGGCAGATAGATCCGGCCGTTGCGGGCATCCTCGCCCACATCGCGGCAGATATTGGTGAACTGCATCGCGACCCCGAGATCGCAGGCCCGCGCCAGCGTATAGCGGTCGCGCACCCCCATCAGCACGGTCATCATCGCGCCGACGGCGCCAGCGACCCGCATGCCGTATTCGGTCACGTCGGACAGCGTGTCGTAGATCCGGCCCTCGGCGTCCCAGAGCAGCCCCTCCAGCAAGGCCTCAGGCAGGTCGATCGGCATAGCGACCTCCCGCACCACGTCCGCCAAGGCCCGGTCGGCCGGGTGGTCGGCCGGGTTGCCGGCATAGATCGCGTCAAGCCGGTGCCGCAGTTGTTCGACCGCTTCGAAGGGACAACGCGGCCCCTCGTCGACCGCATCATCGGACAACCGGCAAAAGGCGTAGAGCGCATAGGCACGCCGCCGCACATCCACCGGCAGCAACAGGGATGCCTTGAAGAAGGACCGCGATCCGGTCCGGATCAGAGCCGCGCAGGCCTTGTGATCCGCCTCGCTGGCCAGCGACGGATGCGTCAATTCCCCTGTCATGAGGCCGCCTTTTCTCTGAGAAAAAATGTGGGATCCGGAACCACGTCGTCGAGGATCCGGGCGGAACAGATCACGCCGGGCACGCCCGCCCCGGGATGGGTCCCGGCGCCGACGAGATAGAGGTTCTCGAAATCCTCCGACTTGTTGTGCGGCCGGAACCAGGCGCTCTGGTGGATCACCGGCTCGAGGCCGAAGCCCGCCCCGTGATAGGAGAGAAGCTGATCCCGGAAATCCAACGGGGTCTGAACCCGCTCGGTCACCACCGCGTCCTGAAGCCCCGGCATCAGGGTTTCTTCCAGATAGTCGGCGATCCCCTGGCGATAGGTCTCGGCCTGTTCCGTCCAATCGGTGTCGCCCAGCAGATTGGGCACCGGCGACAGGGCGTAGAAGGCATCCCCGCCCTCTGGCGCCAGGCTCGGATCCGTCGCCGTCGGCCGATAGAGATAAAGGCTGAAATCGGCCGCCAATTTCTTCTTCTTGAAGATATCGACCAACAGCCCCTTATAGCGCGGCCCGAGCAGGATCGAATGATGGGCGACATGGTCGTAGCGACGGTTGGTGCCGAAATACCAGATGAACAGGCCCATGGAGTAGCGCGACTTCACGGACTTGCGCCCGGTCCAGCGGCCCTTGGCGTTCTCCGGCAAAAGCTTGCGGTAGGTCCAGGCCATATCCGCGTTCGAGACCACGAGATCGGCGTCGATCTCCTCGCCCGACGCCAGCACCACGCCATTCGCCTTTTTACCGTCGAGCCGGATACGGGCCACCTCGCTGTCGAAGTGGAGGCTGCCCCCCTCCTCCCGGATCAGCTTCACCATGGCATCGACCAGAGCACCGGTCCCGCCCATCACGAAATGGACGCCCCATTCCCGCTCCATGAAGTTGATCAGGCAATAGGTGGAGGTCACCGAGAAGGGATTGCCGCCGATGAACAGCGGGTGAAAGCTCATCGCGATCCGCAGCTTCTCGCTCTTCACATAGCGCGAGATATACTGATAGACCGACCAGTAGGCGCCGAGCTTCAGCAGTTTCGGGGTCGCCTTGGCCATGGAGCCAAGGGTCGAGAAGGGCTGGAACCCAAGCTTCATGAACCCGTAGCGGAAGATCTCCTCGCTCGATTTGAAGAAGCGCTCGTAGCCGCCGAGATCGTCGGGGGCGACACGCATCACCTCCCGGCGCATCGCCTCCGGATCGTCGGAGAACGCCATCTCGTCCCCGTCCGCGAAGCGGATCTTGTAGAAGGGATTGAGCGCCTTCAGGGTGACATCGTCCTCCAGCCGGCGGCCGAACAACTCCCAAAGCTCATGCAGCAGAAAAGGCGCGGTGATGATCGTCGGGCCGGCGTCGAAGGTATAGCCGTCCTGCTTGAAAACCCGCCCCCGTCCGCCGGGTCGGTCGAGCCGCTCCAGCACCGTGACCCGGAACCCGCGGGCCAACAGCCGCAGCGCCGCCGCAAGCCCCCCGAAACCGCTGCCGATGATCACCGCGTGGGGACGGCGATCGGACTCGGCCCGTGCCGAAGAGCCGGAGGTCGGAGCGTTGATTGCCGGGCCACACGGGCCAATCGGATCGATATCTGTCGCCATGGCCGATAGTGTAAAGCGTAAACTTTAATTTACAACCCATCGTCTTGCAGGATTGACAGTACGAGTTTCGCGATCCGTTCCGGGTCCTGTTCGTGGGCGAGATGCCCCAATCCGGCGAGGTGATGGACCGTCCCGTTCGGGACCAGCCGGCACAGCGCATCGGCGTCGCTGGGGGGTACGGATCGGTCCCGGTCGCCGGCCACCGCATGGAGCGGAACCGGGAGCCGTTTCAGATCCTTGAGGAGGGGCTTCAGATCCCATTGCGCCATCATCCCCATCACCCCGGAGACATGGCTGGGATAGCGTAGAAGGCGGGCGTAATAGTCGATGTCCTCCGGCGTCAGCGGGTCGCCCTGGCTTTGCAGAAGCCGTTCGACATTTCGGGTCCGCTGCGCCTGACCGGCGAGGAACCAGGGCACCACAGGGTTGCGGAAAAGCAGCTTCGCCATCGGCGGGAACAGCTTTCCGGCCAAGCCTTTGAAGGGAAAGAAGGCCCCATTGAGGCTGATCAGGCCCTTGGGGGCGATGCCGCCGTCGAGGATCATCCGGGCAAGCACCGCCGCCCCGGCCGAATGACCGATGGCGTGGTCCGGTGAAATGCCCTCCTGCGTCAGGGCCGTGGAGAGCGTGGCGGCGACGGCGGGCAGGGACAGGCGGCCATGGCCCGGCCGTTCGGAAAAGGCGTGGCCCGGCATGTCGAGCGCGACCAGCCGATAGCGTCCGGCCAGGACCTCCATCAACCGCCGGAAGGAATGGGTCGAGGCCCCCGTTCCGTGGACCAGGAGAATGCAGGGAGCCGTCGCATCGCCGATTTCCTGCAGATGGAGACGGGCGTCTTCGACCCGGACAAAGCGGCTGTGGGCGCTGTGGGGCCAGGTCGGGGCCTCCCGCTCCCAATCGGGCCGCATGGCACGCGCTAGAGGCTGGCCCGCACGGCCGTGTTCACCGACTTGGCGTCGGCCACCGGCAGCGGGAGGTAGCGGGCATCCATCGCCCGGGCCAGCGCCTGGGCCGCGTCCTGCGGCCGGGGGGCGGTATCGATAAACAGAGTGGTGAACTCCAGGGCCGCCAGCGCCCGGGCGCTGACCAGCGCGTCCTCCTTCGCCTGGGGCCGGCCCGGTGCCCCGTCGCGGGCGATGTTGGCCCGCCCGTCCGTCAGGAAACAGAGGATCGGGGTCTCGCCCCGCCGCCTGATGTCGAGGGCCAGCCCGATCGCCGCGTCGATGGCGGTCGCCATCGGCGTCCCGCCGCCGCCCGGCAGATCCGCCAACACCCGTTTCGCCCGGGTGAGCGAGCGGGTCGGGGGGAGGATCATCTCCGCCAGCGTCCCCCTGAAGGCGATCAGGGCCACCCGGTCCCGGCGCACATAGCAATCGGCGAGCAGAAGTTCGACCGCCCCCTTGGCCTCCGCCAGCCTCTGAAACGCGGCCGAGCCGGAGGCGTCGACAATGAACAGAATCACCGACTGGGCCTGTTCCTTATAGCGGACAACGCGGAAATCCTCCGGCCGGACATGGACCGCGACCGGCGCGTCGGGCCGTTGCCGCCGCCGCAAGGGCTGCCAGGGGGCCGCGGTTCTGAGGCTGTCGACCAGGCTCAGCCGGTATCCCGCCTTGGGATTACCGGGCCGGATACCCGCCGGCCGACCCCGGCGGGGACTCTCCCGCATCTGCCCGGCGCCGGCATTGGACCGGGCCCGGTTGCGGGCGCCCCGGCCCATCAGAAGATCCCGCAGCAACCCATCGGGCAGCAACGCGTCCGCCGCCTCCAGCACCTTGTCGTCCTCGGCCTTATCCGGGTCCTTTTGGTCGTCCTGGTTCTGTTCCGGGTCCTGGCTGTCCTCCGGAGGCGCCTCTTCCTGCTCCTCGTCCGGCGGGGCCGGCGGCTCCGGCATCCCCTGGCCGCGCGGCAACAGCACCAGACGGGCCGCCAACTGCGCCTCCTCCGGGCCGACCTCCGTCCGGCCGTTGAGCGCCGCCGCCGCCCGTGCCGCGGCAAGCGCCAGAATGGCGATGCGCAGGCTGGGAATGCTCAGCGCAATGGCGGTATGGCCAAGAGATTCGACGATGGAGTCGGGTAGGACCACATGGGGAAACAACGCCCGCGCCTCCCACACATTCTCCGGCGAGACCAGGCTGTCGGCGATGTCGCCATAGCGAAGGTTTTCGAGATCGATCAGAAAGGCCGCCCGGTCGACGAGGCCGGAGGGCGGACGCTCGTCCGGGCCGATGCCCTCGTCAAGGGCGATAAACCCGAAGCGTGCCGGCAGCTTCCGACTCACCCCCTCCCGCTCGACCGAAACGCTCCCGGTATCGAGGGCGGTCAGCAGGTGGGCCGTGGTCCTTGCCGCCAGCCTTTCCGCCATGGGCAGCACCACCGTCCCGCCATCCGCCTCGGACAAAAGGCCGGTGCTGGCCACCGCCCTGCCCTGGCTCAGGGTGGCGGACAGATCGAGACCGCCGAGCAGTCGGTCGTCGGAGATCGAGCCGGGGATCTTTCGAAGCGGGACATCCTCGGGCAGGAAGCGCTTGGCCTTGTCGAGCCACGCGTCGCGCACCGGTCCCGCATGGCCGCGGACCACGATCCCGCCCAATGCCCGGGGCGCCACCGCATAGAGGGCCGCCGCGCTGAGACTGTCCTGCCACAGGACGGTACGAAGCTCGTCCTCGTCGAGATCGGTGAGATCCGCATCGCTCATTGCGGCAGCATCTCGTCGAGGGCCCGCTCAATACGGACCGTCGCCCCGGTCTCGTCCAGCGGATCCCGGCGCAGGCGGTGACGCAGGGCCGAGGGCGCGATCGTCCGGAGATGCTTCACCGTCACGCTCTTCTTGCCCTCATAGGCGGCCAGCGCCCGGGACGCCCGCATCAGTGTGAGCTCCCCCCTGAGTCCGTCGGCGCCGATATGGGCGCAGAACTCGGCGGCGGTCTCCAGAATCGCATCCGGCACCTCCACCTTGGCGACCCGGTTCTTCGCCGATGTGATCTTCTTCCGGGTCTTCTCCTCTTCCGCCTGCCATTCGGCGATAAACCCCTCCCGATCCTGCTCATAGGCGTCGCGGCGTTTCAGGACCTCGATCCGGGTCTTGATGTCCTTCGGGGTCGAAACCTCCACGGAGAGACCGAAACGATCGAGAAGCTGCGGCCGCAGCTCGCCCTCCTCCGGATTGCCGGAGCCGACCAGCACGAAACGGGCGGGATGGCGAATGCTGAGCCCCTCCCGCTCGACCACATTCTCGCCGGACGCCGCCACGTCCAGCAGCAGATCCACCAGATGGTCTTCGAGTAGATTGACCTCGTCGATATAAAGGAAGCCGCGATTGGCCCGGGCCAAAAGACCAGGCTCGAAAGACTTCTCGCCCTGGGTCAGCGCCTTTTCGATGTCGAGCGCTCCGACCACCCGGTCCTCCGTCGCGCCCAGAGGCATGTCCACGATGGGAACCGGCACCGTCTCCGCCTTCGGCTTCGCACCCGACCGCAGGCCGCAGCCCTCGACACATTGGGAGGCCGTCCAGGCCGGATCGCAGTGATAGGAACAGCCCGCGACCACCTTCATGGGCGGCAGCAGGGCCGCCATGGCGCGCACCGCCGTCGACTTTCCGCTACCCCGGTCCCCGAACACCAGCACCCCACCCAGAGAGGGATCGATCGCGGCGAGCAGCAAGGCCTGCTTCATGTCGTTCTGACCAACGATCGCGGAGAAGGGGAAGGGAAAAACCATGGGCACATCCTCTTGACGGGAGCTCTAGAGTCAAATCAGGCGTTATTGAATCACTTCGTGATGTCATAACGCCTGTGAATTTGCCTCTAAAACAATAAGGTAGAGCGGATTCACGCATGATTTCATGATCGTGAAGCGATCCAGAAATCATGCGATCCGCTCTAAGCACGGGAAAAGGCTCGTTTTCCTCAGCGTATATCAGAAGCCCCTCAAGTGCCCAGAGAGAATGTCAACTTTGAATGACAGTCGATGACGGCGCCGCTATCCGATCTTGCTATAGCCCCGCTCGATCAGTCTTTCCGTCGCCTCATAGGCCGCCGCCAACTCCTCATAGGTCACTCTAAGAGCTTGGATATGCTTGATCTTCATCGGGTCCGGCGGGCCGACCCGGTTGGTCTCCTCCAGCGCCGCCGAGATGTAATCGGCACGGGCCTCGGCGACTTTCCTGGAGAATCGGACGAAGTCATCCACCCGCAGCATCGGCAGCGCGCGGGAGAAGACCTCCTGATTCGCCTTGAAGGTGGCGATCTGAAGGTCCTCCATGAACTGGGTGAGCTTGCGGCGGACTTCCTTGTCCAGTTGATCCTGGCTCATCAGATGATCGACCGGCTTACCGATCTGGGTTCCGACAATCTTCGCCATTACGTCCTCCTCCCGGTGCCTTCGTTGCTACGGACTTTCCAAAAAGGATTGCCGGGCCAAGGTGTTTTATCCGATCTTTCTCATATGGTGCGGCATGACTGACCGAAACACAATTGAAATGACCGCCGAAGCCCCGGCGGAACCCCGGCGGCTGTGTACCGATTGCGGCATTTCGAGAACCGACGCCCCGAAACGCTGCGGGACCGTCTGCCAGTTCATCAACCCCGACTATCCGAAACTCGAAACCCAGGTCCATGGCCGGCCGCGCGACCCGAACCGGCCGGACGAGCTCCATTTCGGCCCCTTCCGCCGCATGCTGCGCGCCCGTCTCGCGCCCGCGGCGGACGGTGCCCAATGGACCGGGATCACCACGCGGATCGGCCAGCGCCTGCTGGAAAGCGGTGCCGTCACCGGCGTGCTGACCATGCGCCCCGATGAAGCCGACCCGTGGAGGCCCGTCCCCACCCTCGTCACCGATCCGGCAGCGATGGCGGGATGCCGGGGCATGCGGATGGGCTACGCCCCCCTCCTCGCCCTGCTGGAACCGGCGATCGCGGCGGGCCACAAACGCCTCGCCGTTATCGGCATCCCCTGCCAGGTCTACGCCCTCAGGGCCCTGGAGAAGGAACTCGGGCTGGAGGCGCTCTACGTCATCGGCACGCCGTGCTCCGACAACACCACGACGGAGAACTTCCACCGCTTCCTGGACCTGTTGAGCGACCGGCCGGAGACCATCACCTATCTGGAATTCCGGGCGGATTACTACGTGGAACTGCGGTTCAGCGACGGGCGGGTGAAGGAGATACCGTTCCTGAAACTCCCCATTTCGAAACTGCCGTCCGATTTCTTTCCGCTGACCTGCCGGACCTGCGTCGACTACACCAACGTGCTGGCCGACATCACCGTCGGCTATATGGGCGGCGACGGCGATCAATGGCTCTTGATCCGCAACGGGCGGGGGGAAGAGTTGGCCGACATGCTGGGGTCCGAGTTGCAGACCCGGGACCTTACCTCCAAAGGCAAGCGGGAGGCCCATGTCAAAGGCTTTATCAAGAATACGGAACGGGCGGCGGGCGGCCTGCCGCTGCGCGCCATGCCCGATTGGGTCCGACCCATCGTAGCCTGGCTGATGCCGCGGATCGGGCCGCGCGGTTTGGAATTCGCCCGCACGCGGGTGGAGATGAAGGCGTCCGAGACGGTGCTCCATCTCCGATCCCAGGAGCCTTCGCGGATGAAGAACATGATCCCGGACCATGTCTGGGACATCGCCGCGCCGTATGGCCTGGAAGCGCGAGAGGGAGAAAGACGGGAAACAAGAAGCCTTCCCCCATAAAACCCCTCCAACCTCCCCTTGCGAAGGGGAGGCTAAAGACAACGCCCCTCCCTTCATAAGGGAGGGGTTGGGGTGGGTTTTTGGTTCGCCCCGCTCCGCCATGGCCCGGCGCAGAAAGCCTACGCGGCGTCGCGTCTCGGCAGCTTCCAGTTCGGGCGCGGGAAGTGGCAGGTGTAGCCGAGCGGGTTGCGCTCGAGATAATCCTGATGGAAGGCCTCGGCCTGCCAGAAGTCGCCGGCCGGCACCACCTGCGTGACCACCTTGCCCGGCCACAGGCCCGAGGCCTCGACATCGGCGATGGTGTCCTCGGCGACCGCCTTCTGGACATCGTCGGCGAAGAAGATGGCGGAGCGGTACTGGCTGCCCCGGTCGTTGCCCTGACGGTCGAGGGTGGTGGGATCGTGGATCTGGAAGAAGAACTCCAGCACGTCCCGGTAGCTGGTCTGCTCCGGGTCGAAGACGATCCGGATCGCCTCCGCATGGCCGGTCGTGCCGGTGCAGATGTCTTTATAGGTCGGATTGGGAAGATCCCCGCCGGTATAACCGACCCGGGTCGACAGGATGCCCTTTTGCTTGCGGATCAGGTCCTCCATACCCCAGAAGCACCCGCCCGCCAGAATGGCGACTTCACTCATGACGTTCCCTCTCAAGTCCAGTGTTCGACCCGCCTAATATGGGCCGGGGGAACGCCATCCGCCAGCGCAGCCGCCGATCAAAAGGCCGTGCCTGTCGCCGCGGGGAAGCCTCCGGGGAGGCCTAAGGGGCGTCAGGCCCCGCCTTCGGGCAGCGGGATGAACTCGTCCTTATCGTCCGGCGGCAGGTGGAAGCGGCCATGCTCCCAATCGCCGGCGGCCCAGTCTCGCTTGGCCTGTTCCAGCTTCTCCTTCGAGGAGGAGACGAAGTTCCACCACAAATGCCGCGGCCCCTCCAGGGTTGCGCCGCCGAGCATCATCAGGCGCGACGGCCGGATCGCGGTGACGGTAATCTCGTCGCCGGGGCGGAAAACCATCATCTGCCCCGCCTCGAAGCGGGTGCCGGCGATCTCGATCTCACCCCCGGTGATATAGATGCCCCGGTCCTCGTGATCCTTGGGCAGCGGGATCCTGGCCCCCGCCTCCAGCACCACATCGGCGTAGAACATTTCCGAGAACACGCTGACCGGCGCCCGCTCGCCATAGAGATCGCCGAGGATCAGGCGGACCTCTTTGCCCTCGCCCTCGATCAAGGGGAGCTTTGTCTCCGGCACATGTTCGAAACCGGGGTCCGTGTCCTCGTCCTTTTCCGGCAGGGCGACCCAGGTCTGAATGCCGAACAGCTTCTCGCCCGCGACCCGGCGCTCCGGCGCGGAGCGTTCGGAATGGGTGATGCCGTTGCCCGCGATCATCCAATTGACCGCCCCCGGCTGAATTTCCAGCGCGGTCCCAAGGCTGTCCCGATGGAAGATGCCGCCCTCATAGAGATAGGTCACGGTGGCGAGCCCGATATGGGGATGCGGTCGTACGTCCATGCCCTGGTCGGTGATGAACTCCGCCGGGCCCATCTGATCGAAGAAAACGAAGGGACCGACCATCCGCCGATGGGCCACCGGCAGGGCGCGCCGCACCTCGAATGCCCCGATATCGCGGGAACGGGGCACGATCACGGTCTCGATGGCGTCGCACTGTTCCGGGGTGGTCGGGCAGCTCGGTTCCAGGGCGGGATTCCAGCTCATGGTCCTGATTCTCCAATAGGCGTTTTGCTTGCCGATGAAGATAAGAGCCTTGGCGCGTTTGCCCACCCCGCACCGCTGCAAACGCCGATTGCGGCGCCCGGGTGTCCCTTGGCCCGGGCGTCTCGCTTAGTCCGCCGCGTCCTGATAGCTCTCCAGCGGCGGGCAGGTGCAGACCAGATGGCGGTCGCCATAGGCGTTGTCGATCCGGTTGACCGGGGTCCAGTATTTGTCGATCCGGAAGGCGCCGGGCGGGAAACAGGCCTGTTCGCGGGTATAGGGCCGGCCCCACTCGCCCACCAGGTCCTCGACCGTGTGGGGGGCGAGTTTCAGCGGGTTGTTCTCCCGGTCGATCTTGCCGTCCTCGATATCCTGGGCCTCCTGACGGATCGCCAGCATGGCGTCGCAGAAGCGATCGAGTTCCGCCTTGGTCTCGGACTCGGTCGGCTCGACCATCAGCGTGCCGGCCACCGGCCAGCTCATGGTCGGGGCGTGGAAGCCGCAGTCCATCAGCCGTTTCGCGACATCGTCGACATTGACCCCGCAGCTGTCCTGCAGCGGACGCGTGTCGAGGATGCACTCATGGGCGACATGGCCGCTCGGCGAGCGGTAGAGGGTCTCGAAGGCGGGCTCCAAGCGGCGCGAGATATAGTTGGCGCTCAAGATCGCCACTTTGGTCGCCTGGGTCAGCCCCTCCCCGCCCATCAGCAGACAATAGGCCCAGGAGATCGGCAGGATCGAGGCGGAGCCGTAGGCGGCCGCGGACACCGGACCGGACTCGCCGTTCTGCGGCCCGGTCAGCGGATCGGCCGGCAGATAGGGTGCCAGATGGGCCTTCACTCCGATCGGGCCGACGCCGGGGCCGCCGCCGCCATGGGGAATGCAGAAGGTCTTGTGGAGGTTGAGATGGCTCACATCGGAGCCGAAGTCTCCCGGCCGCGACAGGCCGACCAGCGCGTTGAGATTGGCGCCGTCCATATAGACCTGGCCGCCATGCTCATGGGTGATGTCGCAGATCTCGCGGACCGTGGTTTCGAAGACGCCATGGGTCGAGGGGTAGGTGATCATGCAGGCGGCGAGATCAGCCGAGTGTTTCTCGGCCTTGGCGCGGAAGTCCTCGACGTCGATGTCGCCGTTCGCCGCGGTCTTCACCACCACGACCTCCATCCCGGCCATATGGGCCGAGGCGGGATTGGTGCCATGGGCGGACATCGGAATGAGGCAGACATGCCGGTGCCCCTCGCCGCGCGCCTTGTGATAGGCGCGGATGGTCAGAAGCCCCGCGAATTCCCCCTGCGCCCCGGAATTGGGCTGCATGGAGATCGCGTCATAGCCGGTGATCTGACAGAGCTTTTCCGAGAGATCGTCGATCAGTTCCCGATAGCCCTCCGCCTGATCGGCCGGCGCATAGGGGTGGATGGCGGCGAACTCCGGCCAGGTGATCGCCATCATCTCCGCCGTCGCGTTGAGCTTCATGGTGCAGGAGCCGAGCGGGATCATCGCCCGGTCCAGCGCCAGGTCGCGGTCGGCCAGCCGGCGCATATAGCGGGTGATCTCCGATTCCGCGCGGTTCATATGGAAGATCGGATGCTCCATATAGTCCGAGGTCCGGATGAGATCCTTCGGCAAACGGTGGCCGGTGCCGACGGCGATCTCGCCGCTTTCCCCGCCGAAGGCCCGGATCACGGCATCGATTTCCCGGGGGCCGCTGGTCTCGTCGAGACTGATCCCGATCCGATCGTCACCGACCTTGCGCAGATTGACCCCGTTGGCCAAGGCCGCGTTGAGGATGATCCCCTGCCAGCCGTTCACCTTGTAGGTCAGCGTGTCGAAGAAGTAGGGATCCTCCGGCTCGAAGCCGAGGCCCTTGAGCGCGTCGGCCAGGGCCACTGTGTTGAAGTGGATCGACTGGGCGATGGCGCGAAGCCCCTCGGGGCCATGGAAGACGCCATACATGGAGGCCATCACCGCCAGCAGCGCCTGGGCGGTGCAGACATTGGAGGTCGCCTTCTCCCGCCGGATATGCTGCTCGCGGGTCTGCAACGACAGCCGGTAGGCCCGGTTGCCCCGCGCGTCCACGGACACGCCGACGAGACGTCCGGGGATCATCCGCTTATAGGCTTCCTTAACCGCCATATAGGCGGCGTGCGGTCCCCCGAACCCGATCGGCACCCCGAAGCGCTGGGTCGACCCGACGGCGATGTCGGCCCCGAGCTCACCCGGCGCCTTGATCAGGGTCAGCGCCAGCGGATCGGCGGCCATGACGGCGAGCGCCTTGGCGGCATGGAGCTTCTCGATCACGCCGGCGAAATCGCGGATCACCCCGTCGGTCCCGGGATATTGGAAGATCGCGCCGAACACGGCCTCCGGATCGAGATCGGCGAAGGGGTCGCCGACGATCACCTTCCAGCCGAGCGGTTCGGCCCGTGTCTTGATCACCGCGATGGTCTGGGGATGGCAGAGATGGTCGACGAAGAAGCCGTCCGCCTTGGACTTGGCGCCGCGATGGGCCACGGCCATGGCCTCGGCCGCCGCCGTCGCCTCGTCGAGCAGGGAGGCGTTGGCCACGTCCAGCCCCGTCAGATCGGCGATCATGGTCTGGAAATTGAGCAGCGCTTCCAGACGGCCCTGGCTGATTTCCGGCTGGTAGGGCGTATAGGCCGTGTACCAGGCGGGATTCTCCAGGATGTTGCGCTGAATCACCGGCGGCGTGATGGTGCCGTAATAGCCCTGACCGATCAGCGGGGTCACGGTCTTGTTCTTGTCCGCCACCGCGCGCAATCGGCGGACCGTGTCCCCTTCCGACAGCGCCGGCCCCCAGCTCAGGGGCTCCTGGGCGCGGATCGACGGCGGCACCGTTTCGTCGATCAGTTGTTCCAGGCTCTCGACCCCGATGGTCCGCAGCATATCGGCCATTTCGATCGGCGACGGGCCGATATGGCGGCGGTTGGCGAAATCATAGGGCTTATAGGTCTCAACGACGAACGGCATCGGAGGACTCCAGGCGACGGGTTTTGATGATAGCCAATTTGTAACACCGCCGCCCCGCGCGCGGTCAACCCAACCCGGCGCGGATCACCCGTGCGTCCTCCGGAGATGGCCGCCGTTACTCGGCCGCCTCTTTCGTCGCCTCTTTCGTCGCCTTGGTCCGGTCGCTGCGGATCTGTTCGAGGAACCGGGTCGACTCGCGGCCGAGGGTTTCACTGCTCTTCGCCAACTCTTCCGCCGATGAAGTCATCTGAGAGGCCGCCGCACTGGTCGCCGCGGACTGCTCGTTCACATCGCCGATCTGGCCGACAACGGTGGCGATCTGATCCGCCGCCCCTGTGACAGATTGCGCAATCCCGTCGGTGGAGGCGGACTGCTCCTCGGCGGCACTGGCGATCGCCGCCAGGGTTTCGTTGGACGCTTCCACCGCCTCGCGGATCTTCTGCACCGCGGTCACGCTGGTCTGGATCTGGGCCAGCATGCTGTTGACCTGACCGCCGATCTCCTCGGTCGCCTTCTGGGTCTGGGTGGCGAGGTTCTTGACCTCGCTCGCGACCACCGCGAAGCCCTTCCCGGCCTCTCCGGCCCGGGCCGCCTCGATCGTCGCGTTGAGCGCCAGAAGGTTGGTCTGTTCGGCGATATCGCTGATCAGCGTGGTAACGTCCCGGATCTTCGCCGAGGCCTCGTTGAGCTCTCCAACGCTGTCGGCGGCCTCACGGGCGATCTCAGCCGCCTCGCGGGCCTGGCGGGAGGTCTCGGTGACCTTCTCCGCGACCTCGGCGATGGCGTCGTTCAACTGACCGGTGGCGGTGACCACATCGGTCATGTCGTCCCGCGCGGAATTCGACATCTCTCCCACCGACTGCGCGTTGTCGGAGGTTTTGTTGGCGATGTCCGCGACCTCCTTGGAGGTCGCGGCGAGTTCCGTCGACGCCGACGCCAGAGTGTTGATGATCCCGCCCACCGAAGCCTCGAACTCGTCGGCGACGCGCAGCAGCATCTCGCGCTGTTCCCGCTCGACCTGAAGCCGGTATTCCTCCTGCTCCCGGCGATAGCGATCCGCCGCCCGGCTTTCCTGCTTCAACCGGTAGAGGGCCTTGGTGAGATCACCGATCTCGTTATCCTGCTTGGTCTCCGGGACCCAGACCTCGAGATTGCCGCCGGCCAACTCGAGCTGAGCGTCGATGACCGCCTGCAGCGGCCGGGTCACCCGATTGCGGATAAAGAGGAACGCCCACACGACAACGGCGATTGAGAACGCCGAAAGTCCCAGCATCAGGTAGAGATCGAGTTCCAGCGCCAAGACCAAAGCCCGATAGCCATCGCGAATCTCGTCGGCGGCGAGGCTTCTCGCCTCCAGCACCGTCCCGATCACCGCCGAGGACTGCACCCACCAGTCGGCCGGCGCGACCGGATAGGGCTGTCCCGTATTCCCGGCGAACAGCGTCTTCTCCACCGTTTCCGTGAACGCGCCTTCATGCAAGTCAATGGCTTCCTGGATCTTTGCCTGGAGAGCCGGGGGCATATCGTCGGCCCGCGCCCTGATCAGGGCGATGGCGCCGTCGATGTGGCCGATCCCGGTGTAGATCCTTTCCAGAGCGTCGAGCGAGATCAACTCACCCTTGGAGATCACGCCATTCAACATGCCGCGTTCGCGGCCCGCATACTCGGCCCAGATGAACAGCTCCTCCTGAACCGCAAAGGCCTCGGCGATCCGGCCCGTCAGGTTCGCTTCGATGTGGAGCTCCGCATCCGACCGGATATTGGCGGAGCGCATGATCACCTCGTTTGTGATGAAGCCGAACCACTGCCCGGCCAGCCCCGGATCATTGTCGGTCGAGCCCGCCGCAATGACCGAATCCACCCGTTGGCGGTACTCCCGCAAAGTCTCCAGGGCGGCCTGCCATTGTTCGATGTCTTGCGGGCTTTTGAGATGAAGGCTCTCGGATCGACCATAAAGGGAGGCGATGGCCTCCTCGGCCAATCCGTCCGCCCGCTCCCGCGCCGCCGCTAGCGTTTCCCGCTGCTTCGGCGTCGCCTGACCGCCACCGCCGAGAATTCCGGCGGTGGTGCCCCGTTCCACCGCGAAGGCGCCGGCCGCCGAGACGAGGGTGTCCGAGAGCTCCGCGACAGTTTCGATCTCGGCCGCCTCCTGGATGTAGATCACATCCCGGACCGCGTTGAAGGTCGAAAACCCAACCACGAGAACGCCCAACGCACCGACGAGCCCGAGAAGTTGCGATTGGAGCCTCATGATCCCTCCGGATTCCACTAAAACGATTGTGTGGGCTAGAGATAGCCCAGGCAAAATAAATAAGAACCGCCCCCATCAAAAAATTCAACCTATCCATTTAGCGCAGGCAAGATTCACCATATTCAATAAAACAAAAAAAGGCCGCCCGGAGGCGGCCCAAAAAACTCATGAAAAAAAGTGGGCGATCAGACGTTCGCCGCCTCGCCGATATTGTCCACACCGCGTTCTTCCAACACGGTCGTCAGCCAATTCGGGTCCATTTCCGGAACCGAGGACAGCAAAAGATCGGTGTAGGGATGGTGCGGGGGTGTGAACATTTCGCCCTTCGGACCCTGTTCGACCACCCGGCCCTCTTTCATGACCACCACCTCATCGGCGATCGAGCGCACCGTCGCAAGGTCGTGGGTGATGAACATGTAGGCGAGGTTGAGTTCTCTTTGTAGCCGGTCGAGGAGTTTGAGAATGCCCTCGGCCACCAACTGATCGAGGGCGCTCGTCACCTCGTCGCAAATGATGAAGGACGGTTCGGCGGCAAGCGCCCGGGCGATCCCGATTCGCTGCTTCTGCCCGCCGGACAGTTCCGGCGGATAGCGGTGGTAATACTTCGACGGCTCGAGCTCGATCAGATCGAGGAGTTCGTCGACCCGGCTCTTAAGCTTGGTTCCCTTCAGGCCGCCATAGAACGCAGCCGGCCTGCCGATGATATCGCAGATCCGAACCTTCGGATTAAGCGCCGTGTCCGCCATCTGGTAGATCATCTGGGCCTGACGAAGCTGGTCCTTGGTCCGCTGCTTATAGCTCGGCGGCAGTTCCATGCCGTTGGCGACGATCTTGCCGCTGGTCGGCGGCAACAGGCCGGTGATGCACCGGGCCGTCGTCGACTTCCCCGAGCCCGACTCACCCACAACGGCGACCGTCATGCCGGGGTAGACGTCGAAGGAAACGTCCTGGAGGACCTTCACCGGCCCATAGGCCGCGTCGACGTTCTGTACGGACATGATCGGCTGGGTGTTTTCCGGACGCTTCTTCTCATCTCGCTGGAAACTCCTGACGGCCCAGAGCGACTTCGTATAGTCCTCCTTCGGCGACTTCAGCATGGTCTCGGTATCGGCCTCCTCGACCTCGTTGCCCTTCAGGAGCACCTTGATCACATCGGACATCTGCGCGACCACGGCGAGATCGTGGGTGATGTAGATCGCCGCCGTGTTGAACTGATCGACGATGTCGCGGATCGCGGCAAGGACCTCGATCTGCGTCGTCACGTCGAGCGCCGTGGTCGGTTCGTCGAAGATGATCAGGTCCGGCCGACAGGCCATCGCCATCGCCGTCATCGCCCGCTGCAACTGCCCGCCGGAGACCTGGTGCGGATAGCGGAAGCCGATCTCCTGCGGGTTGGGCAGACGCAGCCGCTCGTAGAGCTGCATGGCGTCTTCCTGGCTCTCCATCCGCTTGCGGATCCGGTAATGGACCGGCGCCTCGGTATGCTGGTCGATCAGTTTGTGGGCCGGATTGAACGACGCCGCCGCCGACTGCGCCACATAGGCGATCCGTGAGCCGCGAAGAGCCCGGCGGTCCGACTCCGACGTGGTGGTCAACTCCATGCCGTCGAACTCGATCGATCCGCCGGAAATCCGGCATCCGTCCCGGGCGAAGCCCATCGCGGCAAGTCCGATGGTCGACTTGCCGGCCCCGGACTCACCGATCAGGCCCATGACCTGGCCCCGCTTGAGGGTCAGGTCCACACCGTGGACGATCTCGATCCACTTCTCGTCCGAGTAGCCTTCGATACGAAGGTCCTCGATCTGCAAAAGAACGTCTTGATCTTGTTTCATGGTCTTAACTCTTCAGTCCGGACGACCGGTAAAGCATCCAGTCGACGACAAAGTTGACGGCCACGGTCAACAACGCGATGGCCGCGGCGGGGAATAGCGGTGTGATCTCGCCGAAGGAGATCAGGGTCGCATTCTCCCGCACCATGGAGCCCCAGTCGGCGGTCGGCGGCTGAATGCCGAGGCCGAGGAAGGACAGGCCCGCCACCAGCAGGAAGACGAAGCAGAACTCGAGGCCGAATTCCGCGATCAGCGGTGCGGTCGAGTTCGGCAGGATCTCCCGCCGGATCAGATAGAACGTGCCCTCGCCCCGAAGGCGTGCCGCCTCGATGTAGTCCATCACGACCACGTTCCCGGCGACCGCCCGTGTTAGACGGAACACCCTCGGTGCGTAGATCACCGCGATGATGATGACCAGGATCGCGACGTTGGTCCCGAAGATGGACAGCAGCAGCAGGGCGAAGATCAGCGACGGCACCGACATGATGACGTCGACCAGACGGCCCATGAACTGATCGAACCAGCCGCCGATTGTCGCCGCCAACATGCCGCCGACCGCCCCGAGCAGGAAGGCGCAGATGGTCGCCGTCAGCGCCAGCCCGACCGTGTTCCGCGCCCCGTAGACGAGACGGCTGAACAGGTCGCGGCCCAACTGGTCCGCCCCGAGGATCATGTTCTCGTCCGCCGGCGCGAAGGCCGAGGAGATCACCTCCGCCTCGCCGAAGGGCGCGATGATCGGCGCGAAGACACCGGCGATGGCATAGGTCATGATGACGAATAGGCCGAAGGCGGCCGTCAACGGCGCGGTCTTGACCGCCTTGGAGAGTTCCGTCGGCAGCACGATCACCAGGAACTCGCGGAAGGCGAAGGACGTTCCGGCCGCCAGGGCCAGGGCCGCGGCACAGAGGGTGATGAACCACAGGGACGACTCGCCCCCGACGATCCCGACGATGAACGAGATCAGGGTCAGCGAGAAGAGGATGAGGAAGACTCCCCGCTTCTGATAGAAGGCGGCGAGACAGGACGCGCCGATCAGCAGCGCGTAGTAGCCTACGATGAAATAGCTCATATCCCGGCCCTCACTTCGGATGCCGCAGGCGCGGGTTGGTCAGAATGGCACCAACGTCCGCCGCGAGGTTCAATAGGATGAAGGTCGCCGCGAAGATGAGACAGCAGGCCTGCACCACTGGGAAGTCCCGTTTGGTCACCGCGTCCACCAACAACTGGCCGATGCCGGGATAAACGAACACCACCTCGACCAGCACGACGCCGGTGATGAGATAGGCGAGGTTCAGCGCGATCACGTTGATGATCGGCGCCCAGGCGTTGGGCAGGGCGTGCTTGACGATCACCTTCCAGGCCGGCGTCCCCTTGAGGCGCGCCATCTCGATATAGGGCGAGGCCAACAGGTTGATGATCGAGGCCCGGGTCATCCGCATCATGTGCGCCACCACCACCAGCACCATGGTCAGGGCCGGCAAGAAGGTCCGGTCCAACAGCTCGAAGAAGGTCATCCCGTCGTTCAATTTGGCGATCGCCGGGAACATGCCCGTCTTCACCGAGAGATAGAGGATGAGGATGTAGCCGAGGAAGAACTCCGGCGAGGAGATCGAGGTGAGCGTCGCCACATTGGCGACCCGGTCGAACAGCGTGTCCCGCAGCAGGGCCACGACAACGCCGAGGATGATCGCCACCGGCACCGCGATCACCGCCGCATAGGCGGCGAGGAACAGGGTGTTGCGGAAGCGCGGCCCGATGGTCTCCGCGACGGAGGCGCCGGACACGGCCGAGATACCGAAATCACCGACGACGGCCCCGGAGAGCCAATCGAGATAACGGATCGGTGCAGGCTGATCGAGCCCCATCTGTGCACGCAACGCGGCGAGGTTCTCGGCGGTCGCGCCCTGGCCCAACACGGCTTCCGCCATGTCGCCCGGCAGCATTTCGACGGCTCCGAAGATCAGGATGGAGATGATTAAAAGCGTTAGCAGCCCTAGACCGAGCCGTTTGAGCACAATGCTCAAGACTCCGCTCATGACGCCCCCCTATTTGTTGGTTTTTGTCGCACAGCGCCGCCTTCGGCCGGCCCCATGGACCGCGCGATGGCGTATTGCGTTGTGTCTTCTGGCATTTCGGGGCCCGCCCCGGTGGCGGGAACCGGTCCCGGCGGCTCCCACCGCCGGGACCGGGAAACCCTCACCTTAAAAGGCGCGGCCGATCCGCGCTTACGCGAACCACCAGCGGTGATAACCGCGCGCACCATCCAACTCCCAGCTCGCGGCGAGCTTGCCGCCGTGGGCCACGCTCTTGTTCCGAGCATAGGTGAAGTTGGTGAACATCGGGATGATGGTACCGCCGTCGTCGCGGGCGATCTGGCACATTTCCCGATACTGCTCGGCACGCTTGGCGTCGTCGAGTTCCGCCTTGGCGATCAGCAGTAGCTCGTTGAACCGCTCGTTCTCCCAGCGGGCCTCGTTCCAGGCCGCGCCCGCCTTGTAGGCCAACGTGAACATGTTGTCCGGCGTCGGACGGGCGCCCCACTTCACGAAGACGAACGGCTTCTTCAGCCAGACATCCGACCAGTAGCCATCGTTCGGCTCGCGAACGACCTTGAGGTCGATGCCGGCCGCCTTGGCGTGCTCCGAATAGAGGACGCACATGTCGACGGCCCCCGGCAGCACGCTGTCCGCGGCGGACAGGCTGACCGAGAGGTTTTCCATGCCGGCCTTCTTGAGGTGGAACTTGGCCTTGTCCGGATCATAGGTCCGCTGCTCGATATCCGGCCAATAGGGCATGCCCGGGGAGACGTGGAAGTCGTTCCCGACGGAGGCCCGACCGAACATGATCTTCTCGACGATGTCTTCCCGGTTGATGGCGTATTTCAGCGCCAGCCGAACGTCATTGTTGTCGAAGGGCGCGGTGTCGCAGAACATCGGCAGGGTAATCGCCGAGCCGGACGGCACGTCGTCGAGCACGATGTTCGGATTGCGGCCCAGCAGGGCGGCGGTCTTCAGGTCGACCTGCGTGATCGCGTCGACCTCGCCGGTCAGCAACGACGTCTGACGGGCATTCGGGTCGTTGAGCTGGATCATCTCGATCTCGTCGAAATAGGCCCCTT
Source organism: Alphaproteobacteria bacterium (assembly GCA_024743275.1). GTDB lineage: Bacteria > Pseudomonadota > Alphaproteobacteria > JANSWW01 > JANSWW01 > JANSWW01. The sequence goes on along the minus strand of JANSWW010000013.1, from coordinate 86,277 downwards.
CGCGGTGCCAACCGTCATGCCGCACCAAGGAGGTGCCGATGCCCGGCTTGTGGTCGACGATCTTGTACGGTCCGGCGCCGATGCCGCTCTCCCACTCGATGGTGCCGTCCTCTTTCGCCGGCAGCATGCAGATGTGGTAGTCGGTGAGCACCCACGGCAGATCCGCGAAGCCCTGGTCCAGTTCGATGACGATCGAGTCGTCACCCTTGGCCTTGATGTCGGTAACGGCGGCGAGCAGCGGCTTGGCGGCGGACGTCGTGTTCTCGCCGCGGTGATGATTCAACGACGCGATCGCGTCCGCCGGGGTGAATTTCCGGCCGTCGTGGAAGGTCGCGTTGGTATTGAGCTTGAAGGTCCAGACCTTCGCGTCCGGCGTCGCGCTCCACTCCACCGCCATATCCGGGCCGAGCCCGTTTTCCTGCGTGATCTCGGTCAGATAGCTCCGGTGGGTGTGGGCGAGCTGGATTTCGCCGACCGCCTGATACTTGCCCGGATCCATCTGGTCCGAGGTGTTGGAGTCGTGGACGCCGACCCGGAAGGTCCCGCCGCGCTTCGGCGTGGCGGCCTGCGCCTTGGAGACCCAGAGGCCGGACGCCGCGGAAGCGGTCATCCCGGCGGCAAGCGAATAATGCATGAAGTCGCGGCGGGACAGTCGGCCCTTCCGGGCCTCCGCCACCATCCGCTCGATAAGATCGCTCTGTTTCTTGTCAGTCATGGTTGCTCCCGTTCGGTTGTGAAGGCCCCGGTTTACACCCGGATGCCCGACATTTTTTCATGTCTCCCATGCGTACGCTAACACTACACAGAATTGCTGTCTGCCCCGCAACCCCAGGGCGGCTCAACACGCGTCAGGCGCGGTGAAGAACTCCAATCAAAACAGCGACTTGGAGTCTTGGGTGCGTCATATAAATGCACTATTGAACTAGCATGTCACAAATCGGACACTTCGCGAGATCTAGAGATGATATTCCAAAAAAATTTTGTATTGGCCGTTTTCTTGGTTTTTCGAAGAGCCACGGGAAAATGAACCGGTCACGGCGTCGCAATATTCGGAACTTCGCGAATGACCGTTACTGCAATCTCCTCTTTCGGCATTAAGGCGCCGATGAAGAGGGTTAAGAGAGTACATAGGATTCAATACACAGTCTGGATCCGAGCGACATGGCGCCCAAGCGCGCCCTTGTTCGGCCGGGCGCCAAGCGTTTTTCTCGATTACTTGTAATGTAGTTGCGGCGCCGGCCCGCACCGCCCTTGGGTGGAAACCCGCAATCCCATGGGTGGAAACCCGGAATCGCCATAGCGATACGGTCGGGATGGGCTCCTATCCCGTTTTGGCCTGCTGCCAGCCCCCGATACGTTCGGTCAGCGTCGCCGCCGCCTGACGCACGGCGGCGCTGATTTCCGCCACCCGCTGATCGGACAACCGACTGGTCGGCCCGGAGACCGAGATCCCGGCGACGGCCTCGCCATAGGCGTTGAAGACCGGCGCCGCGACACAGCGCATACCGGTATACCGCTCCTCATCGTCGAAGGACCATCCGCGGGCCCGCGTCTGGGCGAGATCGTCGAAGAGCCGGTCCGGCTTGGTCAGCGTCTTGTCGGTGAACTCCGGCAGGCCCTTCTTCTGGAGAAGCTGTTCGACCTCCTGCTGGGACATCTCCGCCAAGAGCGCCTTGCCGATTCCGGAGGCGTGCATGTGGCTACGCGTTCCGGATCGGAAAAAGGCGCGGATCGGATTGTGACTCTCGACCTGGCTGATGAAGACGACATCGCCGCTGTCGGCGATCGCCAGATTCGCCGTCTCGCCCGTGGTCTCCATCAGGTTGCGCATGATGTCGTGGGACGCCTCCATCAGCCCGGTGCGCTTCAGATAGGCGCTGCCTGTCCGGAACGCCTCGATCCCGATCATCCATTCCTGGGTGTTCTCGTCGAACTCGGCGAACCCATGATGCTGCAGCGTCATCAGGAGACGGTGGGCGGAGGATGGCGGCATGCCGACCCGGAGCGCAAGTTCCGTCAGGGTCGCGCGCTGCTCCTTGGACAGCAGGCTGAGAAGCTGCAGCCCCCGGTCCAGGGCTTGAACGGTTGTCGGCTCGCCGTCCGTGGTGACTTTGCGCGGGCGTCCGCGGGAACGCTTGGGAGCGATCTGATCCATGTCTCAAATCCGGTCTGTTAAGTCCGTCGACTTCGCCCGTTCCCGGGCGCAATCGGTGGCGCGATCGGTGGCGCGATCGGCATCGCCGACCGCACGGTTTAGAATTATATGTCGCGAAAAAAATTTCTCCACAGATTTTACATTTTTTTCATAAAATATTAAAAACGTCGCTAAATCAATATGTTATAGATTTTTTTATTTATATTGAAATATTTTTCTAGAAAACTTGCCCAATCCCCGATCCCGCGCTATATCTTTGGGCAAGACAAGGTAACGGAGGACACGCCATGACCGGACAGAACCCAGTTTTCATTCCCGGCCCGACCAACATCCCGGACCGTTTGCGTCAGGCGATGAACGTCCAGACCATCGATCACCGCGCCCCGGATTTCGTGAAGCTGCTGAATCCGTTGCTCGAAGACGTCAAGAAGGTCTTCAAGACCACGACCGGCCAGATCATCACCTTTCCGGCCAGCGGGACCGGTGGCTGGGAAGCCTCGATCACCAACACCCTGTCGCCGGGCGACAAGGTTCTGGTGGCGCGATTCGGCATGTTCTCCCACCGCTGGATCGACATGTGCCAGCGCCACAACCTCGATGTCGAGATCATCGAGTGCGAATGGGGCAACGGCGCGCCGGCCGAGCTCTATGCGGAACGGCTCGCGGCCGATACCGAGCACAAGATCAAGGCCGTGCTGGTCACCCACAACGAGACCGCGACCGGCGTGCTGTCCGATATCGGCGCCGTCCGCAAGGCGATGGACGCCAGCAACCACCCCGCCATGCTCTATGTGGACTGCGTGTCCTCGCTCGGCTCGATGGACTTCCGGATGGACGAATGGGGTGTCGACCTCGCCGTATCCGGCAGCCAGAAGGGTTTCATGCTGGCGACCGGCATGGCCATCGTCGGCGTCAGCCGCAAGGCGATGGCGGCGGTCGAAACCGCCACATGCCCGCGTTGCTTCTTCGATTTCCGCGACATGGCCGGCGCCAACGCCAATGGCGGCTTCCCCTATACTCCGCCGATGGGTCTGCTGCTCGGTCTGCGCGCCAGTCTCGACATGATCTTCGAGGAAGGTCTCGAGAACGTCTTCGCCCGCCATCGCCGTCTGGCCGATGGCGTCCGGGCCGCGGTGGACGCCTGGGGCCTTGAGCTCTGCGCCAAGTCGCCGGAGCTTTACTCGGACACCGTGAGCGCCATCTATGTCCCGGAAGGGTTCAACAGCGACGTCCTGACCAACCACGCCTACGACACCTATGGCATGTCCTTCGGCGTCGGCCTCGGCGAAATGGCCGGCAGGGCTTTCCGCATCGGCCATCTCGGTTCGCTGACGGACGCGATGGTGCTTTCCGGCCTCGCCACCATCGAAATGGCCATGGCCGATCTGAATTACCCGATCGAACTGGGCTCCGGCGTCCGGGCCGCCCAGGAGGTTTACCGCCGCACGGCCCGCCCGGCCCTGCAAAAAGTCGCTTAACGGAGACAACCATGACCGCAATGGGCAAACCGGATAGCCTGTATATCCCGACTTATGAGGACGTGATCGCCGCCCATGAAAGGATCGCGCCCCATATCCACCGGACGCCGATCCTGACCTCGACCTATTTCAACGAACTCAGCGGCGCCGAGTTGTTCTTCAAATGCGAGAACTTCCAGAAGGCGGGCGCCTTCAAGGTTCGCGGCGCGTCGAACGCCGTGTTCGGCCTCGACGACGAGAAGGCCAAGAAGGGTGTCGCCACCCATTCCTCCGGCAACCACGCGCTCTCGCTGTCCTACGCCGCCGGCCGGCGGGGCATCCCGGTGACCGTGGTCATGCCGCGCACCGCGCCGGACGCGAAGAAAGCCGCGGTCCGCGGCTATGGCGGGACGATCGTCGAGTGCGAACCGTCGACCTCCTCCCGGGAAGCGACCTTCGCCGAGGTTGTCGCCGAGACGGGCGCCGAGTTCGTTCACCCCTACAACGACCCGCGCGTCATCGCCGGACAGGCCACGTGCTCGAAAGAGATGATGGATCAGGTCGACGGTCTCGACGCCGTGATCGCGCCGATCGGCGGTGGGGGGATGGTCTCCGGCACCTGCCTGACGCTGTCGAACATCGCCCCCGATGTGAAGATCTACGCGGCCGAGCCGCTGAATGCCGACGACGCCGCCCGGTCCTTCCGCGCCGGCCACATCATCGCCGACGATGCGCCCCAGACCATCGCCGACGGTCTGAAGGTGCCCCTCAAGGAGTTGACCTGGCATTTCGTCTCCAACTATGTGACCGACATTCTGACGGCCACCGAGGAAGAGATCGTCGCCGCGATGAAGCTCACCTGGGAACGGATGAAAATCGTGATGGAGCCGAGCTGCGCCGTGCCGCTCGCGACCATTTTGAAGAACAAGGAAGTGTTTGCTGGCAAACGCGTCGGCGTGATTGTTACCGGCGGCAACGTCGATCTGGACAAACTGCCCTGGATCAAGGGCTGAGAGGGAGAAATCTGATGAACGCGTTTAAGAAGAATCTCGAAGATTTCGAGGTTGGCTACGACATCCCGGCCCATGTCGGCATGGACGAAAAGGATATCCAGACGCCGTGCCTGGTCGTCGACCTCGACGCCTTCGAGCGCAACATCGCCAAGATGCGCGAGCATTGCGAAAAGATGGGCGTGCGCCATCGGGTGCACGGCAAGATGCACAAGTCGGCGGATGTCGCCCACTACCAGATGGACCACGGCAACGCCGTCGGCATCTGCTGCCAGAAAGTCTCGGAAGCCGAGAGCTTCGCCCGTGCCGGCATCAAGGACGTTCTGGTCTCCAACCAGGTCCGCGACCCCGCCAAGATCGACCGTCTCGCCCGCATCCCTAAGCTTGGCGCGCGCACCATCGTCTGCGTCGACGACATCGATAACATCGCCGACTTGAGTGCCGCCGCCGTCAAGCACGGCACGGAGATCGAGGTCCTGGTCGAGATCGACTGTGGCGCCGGCCGCTGCGGCGTCACCACAACCCCGGCCGTCGTTGAAATCGCCAAAGCGATCGACGCCGCGCAGAACCTCAAGTTCGGCGGCATCCAGGCCTATCAGGGCGCGATGCAACACATGGACAACTACGAGGACCGGAAGGCCAAGATCGACATCGCGATCGCCATGGTCAAAGACGCGGTCGACACGCTGAAGGCCGAGGGCCTGGAATGCGACATCGTCGGCGGCGGCGGGACCGGCTCCTACTACTTCGAGGGCAATTCCGGGGTCTATAACGAGCTTCAGTGCGGTTCCTACGCCTTCATGGACGCCGATTACGGCCGGATCCTCGACAAGGACGGCAACCGGATCGACCAGGGCGAGTGGGAAAACGCGCTCTTCCTGCTGACCTCGATCATGAGCCATGCCAAGGCCGACAAGGCGATCTGCGACGCCGGCCTCAAGGCTCAGTCGGTCGACAGTGGTCTGCCGGTCATCTTCGGCCGCGACGACGTCGAATATGTGAAGTGCTCCGACGAGCACGGCGTCATCATGGACCCGAAGGGCGTTCTCAAGATCAACGAGAAGCTGAAGCTGGTGCCGGGCCACTGCGATCCGACCTGCAACGTCCACGACTGGTATGTCGGCGTGCGGAACGGCAAGGTCGAGAAGATCTGGCCGGTCACCGCCCGCGGCCTCGCCTACTAAGACGAGCCGCCCAAGATCAGGAAGCCGGGCGCCTTCGGGTCAGCCCGGCTTCCTTTTATCCGCGTTACACTTCCAAAGAGTTTGGGGACTAGAAATCATGAGCGATGGGATCGTCGTCGTCACCGAAGCCGACTGCCAAAAGCTGGTCGGCCGCGCCCAGGCCTTCGACGCCGTCGAGGCGGTTTTCGGGGCGATGGCCCGGGGCGACGCCTACAACTTTCCGGTCATCCGCGAGGCGATCGGCTATGCCGACGCGCTCTACGGGTTCAAATCGGGCTTCGACAAGGCGGGCCTGACCCTCGGCCTCAAGTCGGGCGGCTACTGGCCGGGCAACATGGACAAGGGCCTGACCAATCACCAGTCCACCGTCTTCCTGTTCAATCCGGGCACGGGCCAACTGAAGGCGCTGGTCGCCGGCAACTATCTGACCGCCGTGCGCACCGCCGCCGCCTCCTCCGTGTCGATCGCCCATCTCGCCCGCAAGGACGCCAAGGTTCTCGGCATGATCGGCGCCGGCCATCAGGCGCAGTTCCAGCTTCGCGCCGCCGCCGAGCAGCGTGACTTCGAAAAGGTCGTCGCCTGGAACCCGCATCCGGACATGCTGCCCAAGCTGGCGGCTGTCGCCGAAGACATCGGCCTGCCCTTCGAGGCGGTGTCCCAGGAAGAACTGGGCGCCCAGGCCGATGTGATCATCACCATCACCTCGGCCTTCGAGCCGCTGCTGATGGCCGATTGGGTCAAGCCCGGCACCCACATCGCCTGCATGGGCACCGACACCAAGGGCAAGCAGGAGGTCGATGCCGCCCTGGTCGCCAAAGCCACGGTCTTCACCGACGAGATCGCGCAGTCGATCTCCATCGGCGAAACCCAGCACGCGATCGCGGCCGGGTCGATCAAGGAAGGCGACATCACGCCGATCGGCGACGTGATCAACGGCAAGCACGCCGGCCGCGCCTCCGCCGAGGAGATCACCCTGTTCGACGGGACCGGCGTCGGCCTTCAGGACCTGGCCGTGGCGGACGTCGCGGCCAATCTCGCCGCCGAACAGGGCATCGCCCAAAAGGTCACGCTTTAAGCGCCGTCAGAGAACAACAATCACAAGAAAGCACTTCTGGTTACAACGACTCGGCCGGCGGGATCCTATGGTTTTTCCTGGGACACCACCGGCCGTTTTCTTATGGGCGGCTCGAACCCCCGCGCCGCACGCCCCTCCTGGCGGATCGAACCACCGCAAGAGCCTACGAAACTGGGTTGCCCTCAAAGTAGCACCATGACCTAAGCATCGGTTGTGAGCTTCTCCGCTTCACCGATTAACCGGTCCCGAAGGTCGTCCAGGACTTGCGACAAACGGGACAACTCCCCTGTATCCAGGCCGATCGCCGCGGCCAGACAAGACTGAACGTCGGCGGCCCTTGCGTGTAGGGCCTCCCCGGACCCGGTCAGGAATATCCGGACCACGCGTTCATCGCTCTTGCCGCGCCGCCGGTCGATCAGGCCGGTCGCCTGCAGCCGCTTCAAGAGCGGGGTCAGCGTGTTGGATTCCAGCCGCAGTTCCTTTCCGATCTCCTTCACGCTTCGCCCGTCCTGAGCCCAGAGAAGCTGCATGACGAGATATTGCGGATAGGTGAGATCCAGGCCGTCCAGCAACGGCCGGTAAACCCGGTTGAAGGCGTGGTTCAGCGAATAGACCGAAAAACACAGAAAATCGGCCAACGCGTCGTCCTGCTTTTTAGGCATCCCTTCCATCATGTCCGCCTCTCCGTGATAGGGACCAATAAAATCGCATGCGATTTAATCGTATAGCCTTGACAACGGGATCATCAAATCCTATTTAGATCGTACGCGATTAAAGCGTTTACGATTTATCTTGAAACGCAACACCGACCCAAAAGGGGGACAGACTATGGCGACCTTCACGACCACCGACGGAACCGAGCTCTATTTCAAGGATTGGGGCTCGGGGCAGCCCATCGTCTTCTCCCATGGGTGGCCCCTATCCGCCGACGCCTGGGACGCCCAGATGCTGTTTTTCTCGACCCAAGGCTACCGGGTCGTCGCCCATGATCGCCGGGGTCATGGCCGCTCGGCACAGCCCTATCAAGGCAACGACATGGACCGCTACGCCGACGATTTGGCGGAATTGATCGAGCATCTCGATCTGCACGACGCTGTTCTTATCGGGCATTCGACCGGTGGCGGCGAGGTATCCCATTACATCGGCCGTCACGGAAACGCCCGCGTCGCCAAAGTGATCCTGGTGGGCGCGGTCCCGCCGATCATGTTGAAGTCGGACAGTAATCCGAACGGCACTCCGATGGAGGTATTCGACGGCATCCGCAAAGGGGTGCTTTACAACCGGTCGACCTTCTATCAGGAGCTCACCGTGCCGTTCTACGGCTTCAATCGGGAAGGCGTGGAAGACAATAAGGGCTTCAGGGACAGTTTCTGGCTCCAGGGCATGACCGGATCGGCCCACGGCCAGTACGAGTGTATCCGGGAGTTCTCGGAGGTAGACTATACCGAAGACTTGAAGGCCATCGCGGTACCGACGCTCGTCGTCCATGGCGATGACGATCAAATCGTCCCGATCGACGCCTCGGGTCGGCTGAGCGCCGAAATCATCAACGACGCGGAGCTGCTGGTCTATAAGGGCGGCGGCCATGGGCTGGCACAGCTCGAGGCCGAATGTTTCAACGCCGACGTCCTGGCCTTCATCCAGCGTTGACCTAAATCGACCGGACCGCGGTGAAGCGTCCGCCGCGGTCCGGCTTGTTGCCCCGACCTAGGCCGCCTCGGCGAGCGGTGCGTCCGACAGGCTTTCCCAGGTGAGGTCACCGCTATATCGCGCGGCGATTTGGCCCTTGTCGTCCATGGCGAAGAGATAGAGCCACCCGTTGTCCACCAGGTCGCGGACGATCCGGTGTTTAGCGATGATCGCATTCATCGCCTCGATCGGGGCCTCGATCACCACCGAGAGCCGCAGCGGCTCGTGGACCCAATTCTCACCGTCATGGAGCGACTGCATCGGCAGCCCCGTGCGCAGATCCCCGCCATTGCCTTCCAGCACACCCAGGGTGCCGACCACATTGTGAAGAACCTTGTTGCCGCTGCCGAAGACCCGGTTGTCCACGGTCGAGCCGTAATACTGAAGGCTGATCCAACTCGCGACGACCATCGGGGCGGTCATGATCAGCTCCAGGGTTTTGAACTCCCCGTCCATCGCCCAGTCATAGCTGTGCAGGAAGCTGCGCCCGCCGAGGTCCACCCCCGCGGTCCGCTGACGCGGAGCGGCGATGAAGGCGGAACAACCGGCCAGGCCCCATTCCGGACGGACCTGGGCCCAGTCCTTGCTCCGCGCGAGGATCTGCGGATCGACCGGCCTATCGGCCTCCAGATGCAGCAGCGCCGCCCGTTCGGCACGGGCCTGGGCGCCGGCCGCCCGGAGCCAACCCTCCAGCCGGTCTAGATCGACCTTGTGGGTTTCCGGCACCGCCTCCTTGTCATAGATCCGGACCTCGTCGGTGGTGGTGTCGTGAAGGGCGGCCAGGAAAAGGGTGTCCGCCGGGATCTCGATACCCCGCTCGACGAGTCGCGTGCGGACCGCCGGATCGTTAAGGATCGCCGCCGCCACCCGGGCATTGGCCTCGCCGGTGTGGCCGCCGCAGGCCCCGCAGTCGAGGCCGCTGGCATGGGGATTGTTCACCGTCGTCGATCCGTGCCCGGCGAGCAGCACGACCTTGGCAAAACCCCCATTCGTCCTGCCCGTCATGGACATCGCCGTCAGCACCGCCTCGGCCATATCGGTCCGGGTCTTGTCGTCCAAGCCGGTGGCCCGGCCGTCGGACTCGCCCGCCGCGATGTCGGGCATCAGCCGGGCCTGAACCGTCCGGTCGATCCCATCGACGCTCGGATGGGGCACCGGGCGGGAGATCCCGAGTCCGTCGGTCACCAGCTTGGCGAGATAGGTGAGCCCGAGCGTTTCAACGAACGCGAAGGAAGACACGGCCGCCAGCTTGAAGGCCTTCCAGGCTTTGGCCGCCCGCCGCCGGGCCATCCGCAAATCGAGGATGCCATGCTTCTCGGCGTCGGCCGCCCAGCGGACCGTCTCGTGGACGGTGAATTGAGGGGTCAGCAATACCGGGCATTGCGCGCCACCGCGGTCCTGACCCAGCGGCACATACTCGATCGGGAAGCCGAAGAACCCGGCGAAGCCGATGGTCTCGATCTCGCTCGACTGCCCCTCCAGCGCCCGCCGATAGACCTCGGACCGGACATCGATGCAGAAGGCGGCCTGAACCGTCTTCCGCCTTGCCTCATCCGGCGGGCTCGCACTGTCCGCCGGACCGGCGAAACGGTCGAGCAATTCCCGTTGCGCCGCCCGGTCGAATGCCGTCTGGAGCACGCAATCGATCGCCAACGAGGCAGAGAAGGCCTCGAAATCGGGGTCCGGCTGCCGGCTGCGGATCCGCGCCGCCGCGAAGGCGGGATCTGACTTCAGGCATTCGAAAACCGCCACATCCCAGGCCAGCCGCAGGGCCAGCAGCTCGAGCAGCGTGCCGTTTTCCCGGCCGTAGAGGCCATCGTCCCAAACCTTCTGGCGGGCATAGGCGGCCCAACCGCCGATGGACATCAGGAGACGATGGAACGCCATGGGCAGGGCCGCCGGCTCAAGCTCCAGCCGTGTGGCCCCTTCGATCAGCATCTCCTCCGCGCTTTCCGGCAAGCCGGCTATGGCCTTGCGGAACCCGGCGAGGCCGGCGACCTCCGGCGACCGGTCGACAAGAGCGACCGCCCGCCAGCCGGCATACAGCCCATCCTCCTTGGCCGGGGCCGCCCAGGGCGCCTGCCCCTCGTCGAAATACTCGGCCGCATAGGCCGAGATCTTCTCGACGGCGAAGGCCGCCCAATCGGTCCCGGTCGCCTCGGTGGCGAGATCCGCCATGGTCGGTAGCGGGTCGGGCGTCTCGCCCCGCCACTCCCGGGCGGTGGCCAGCAGACCGTCGCGGTCGCCTGGCAGGCCGGGCACCGAGGCCTCGGCCAGGGCCGCCGTCACGTCGGCATCGGTGATCCGGCCCCGCGACAGGGCATCCAGGTAGAAGCCGCGCGGCATCGTGGTTTTCGCCCCGGCGGCGAGGCCCAGCGTCACGGCCGCCTCGTCGAAACGCTGATCGGCGAGCCCGAAGAACGGATTGACCGCGACGAAGGTTTTGAGCGGCCACAGCGGGGCGATCCGTCCAGCGGCGGTGTCGGCGGCCCCCAGAATGGTGGTCCGGTCGACGGGGACCACCGGGGACGCGGTTGGGGACGCGGTTGGGGATGCGGTGAATGCGAGGGGGGTGTGGGCGTTCATGATCGTCTCCCTTAGTCGGCGGACTTGGCGGTCTTGGTGGGGGCGGCGCGATAGGCTTCGGCCATCCGGTCGAAGAGCGTGTTGACGTAGAGGCCGTTGGCGAGATGGACCCGGGCCGCGCGCCATAGCCGATTGTCGGCCCGCCAGGGCTCGACAAGCTGAAGCACGGTCACAAGCCCGAAGGACAGAAGGGCCAACGCGATCACGGCGAGGGCGACCGGCCCCGCCGCCGGTGCGGAGGGCAGCAGGGAAGCGAACAGCGCCACGCTACCGGCATGGAGCGTGAAATAGGCGACCGAGATCCCGGCGGCGGCGGCGGCGACCCGACCGAGGGTCCGGCGGTCCATATTGACAACCGAGCCCTGACCCACCGAGCCCTGACCCACCGAGCCCTGACCCACCGAGCCCTGACCAACCGAGCCCTGACCAACCAAGCCTTGCGCGATCATCAGGGTGAGCCCCATCACCAGGATGGCGCCGAGGGCGAGCACCTGGACCGGGGTGTCGGCGGCGATCCCGAAGACAAGGCCGACGCCGGCATAGAGACCGAGGGCGACCGCGAGGCCGAGCCCGGCCTCTGCGATCTTCGGACCGGACTTGACCGGGACCCAGGACGCCCGCGCCAATTCAACGACACTGCCGGAGGACAGGAAGGCATGGGCCTTATAGAGCGAATGGGCGACGATATGCAGAACCGCCAGCGAGAACAGCCCCAGGCCGCATTGCAGCAGCATGAAGCCCATCTGGGCGACCGTGGACCAGGCGAGCGAGACCTTCACGCTGGTCTGGGTCAGCATCACGACGGCCCCGAAGAGCGCGGTGAAGCCGCCGACAATGGCCAGGACATGAAGCGACCCGGCAGAGAGCATCATGACATCGGCGAACCGGATCACCAGGAACCCGCCGGCATTGATGATCCCGGCATGCAGCAGGGCAGAGACCGGCGTCGGCGTCTCCATCACCTCCGGCAGCCAGCCGTGGAAAGGGAACTGGGCGGACTTGAGCAGGGCGGCGAAGACGATCAGGAAGGCGGCGAGCGGCCATTCCGCCGGTGCCTCCGACAGGCTGCCCGCCATGGTCAGGATGGTCCCGATATCCGTGGTCCCGGCCGCCATCGCCATCAGGGCTACGGCCCCGATAAGGCAGGCGTCGCCGAGCCGGGCGGCGAAAGCCTTCTTGTTCGCGGCCACCACCGCCTTGCGGCGATCGGCGTAGAACACCAGAAGCTGGTGCAGGGCCAAGCTGGTCGCGATCCAGGCGAGGACCAACTGGATCACATTGCCGGAGAGCACCAGCAGCGTCACCGCCGCCAGGGTGGCGCACAACCGACCCAGGAAGAGGCCCTGACGCGGATCGCCGTCGAGATAGCTGCGGCTGAACTGCACCACGATGGCGCCGACGAAGGACACCAGCAGGAACATGGTGGCGCTCAGCGCGTCGAGACGGATCGACAGACCGATCTCCGCCCAGCCGATCAACGGCGAGGTGCCCGCCCCGGCAAAGGCGGTGGCGAGAGCCGCGGCGACGGCCATTAGCAGCGCGCCGAGGCTCGCAAATCGGGCGGCGAACAGCGCCTTCCGCGGCCGGATGCCGGGATCGGACGTGGCGACCAGGCTCGCCAGCAGCAGGGCCGTCGGCGCCGCCAGCACGGCCAGGGCGAAAATCGATGTCATGTTTTCCTCCGGGACTTCAGAAACTCACGAAGGAGATATCAATCTCCATTCAATCTATAAAATTCATTGTTTCGATGATATTGTTCTTTTTATATGAACGAACAGGATGGAGGCGGCCATGCAGGGTCTCAATTTCAACCACCTGCGCTATTTCTGGGCGGTCGCCCATGGCGGCAATCTCACCCGAACCGCCGAGCGTCTCAACGTGTCCCAATCGGCGTTGTCGACCCAGATCCAGAAGCTTGAGCACCAACTCGGCCACAGCCTGTTCGAACGGCGGGGAAAGCAACTCCACTTGACGGAGGCGGGACGGATCGCCCTCGATCATGCGGACGCGATCTTCGCCAGCGGCGAGGAATTGCTGGCGACCTTGAAGGAGACCGGCGGCCCGGCCCGCCAGGTGCTGAGGGTCGGCGCACTGGCCACGTTGTCCCGGAATTTCCAACTCGACTTTCTGCGTCCCTTGCTGGGCCGGCCGGATGTGGAGGTGATCTCACGCTCCGGCTCTCTCGGGGACCTGTTCCAGGCGCTCGACGCGTTGCGACTAGACGTGGTGCTGGTCAATCAGCCGCCGGCCAAGGACAGTGCGACCCGCTGGATCGCCCACCGTGTCGCCGAGCAACCGGTGAGCCTTGTCGGCACACCCAATCGGACCCGCCCGCCGGACGGCGCCGCCTCCCTGACCGCGCTCCTCGACCGCAACCCGGTGATCCTGCCGACCCTCGACAGCACGGTGAGGATCGGCTTCGACGCCTTGGCCGACCGGCTCGGCGTCCGCCCCCGCATCGCCGCCGAGGTCGACGACATGGCGATGATGCGCTTGATGGCCCGCGAGGATGTCGGGCTCGCCATCGTTCCGCCGATTGTCGTCAAGGACGAGCTCGCGGCCGGGACATTGATCGAGGCCGAACATCTGCCGGGGATCAGCGAGACCTTTTTCGCGGTCACCCTGGAACGGCGCTTCCCCAATCCGCTGTTGCGGGATGTTCTTGGCGCAAGCGCCATCTGACCCCCACCCAAGCGAGCGTTAGGGCTGGTTTTCGCCGACGTTGCGGTGTTTGCTAGGGGGCCCGTGGGAGGAGGCCCAACGTGACGGATGTATCGCTACCGAAGGTCCGCAATCTTCTCGCCGTGTGCGCGGCGGACCGCCCCGATTCCAAGCTCCTGGCCCAGGCCTCGGCCCTGGCGCAAGTGTGGGAGGCGGAGCTCACCGTCCTGACGGTGATCGACCCGCCCTCCGACATCGAGCAGGTGGCGCTGGAGGCCGGGATGTCGAAATCCGGCGCCGCGGATCGTCTGTCGCAGGAGATTCGTGCCGGTTTCCGCGATGTGCTGGGGCCGTCGCTCGCCGATCTGACCGAGCGGGTGGAAATCCGCTTCGGAAAGCCGTTCCTCGAGATCATCCGCTTTGTGCGGACCCACAATATCGATCTGGTGATGAAGACGGCGGAGCCGCTGGACGGTCTGGCGGGGCCGCTGCTCGGCAGCACCGACCAGCATCTCTTACGGAAATGCCCCTGCCCGCTCTGGATCCGCAGGCCGGACAGCCCGCTGAGCCTCAAGACCGTCATTGCCGCCGTCGACATCGACGACGGCCTGGCCGCCGAGCCGGAGACCCTGGCGGGCCTGAACCGGCGGCTGTTGGAGAGCGCGGCCGACCTTGCCCGGATCGACGGGGCGGACATCCACGTGCTCCACGCCTGGGACGCTCCGGCGGAGGGCCTGGTGCGGATGTGGTCCGGGTCGGCCGACCGCGATCAGGCCGCCGCCCGCTATGTCGGTCAGGTCGAGACCAGTCATTGGCAGGCGCTCAGGGATTTGGTCGGCAACGCCCGATCCTGGCTGCACACACCGGCGGGTCCGGTCGCGCTGCGCCCCCATCTGGTGCGTGGCGAACCGGCGACCGTGATCCCGCGTGAGGTGGACGCCCTCGGCGCCGACCTTTTGGTGATGGGCACGGTCGCCCGAACCGGCATTCCGGGCCTTCTGATCGGCAATACGGCCGAGGACATCCTCAACAGCGTCGATTGCGCCATCCTGACCATAAAGCCACCGGGCTTCGTCAGCCCGATCGAGATCTAGGGGGCTAAGAATGGAGCCATTTACTCGCGGACCCGGTCCGGTTTGAGGCCGAGGGCCACGATGCAGCGCTTCGCCTCTTCGTCCTCGATGCCGGTCATGGCGGAATAGAGCATCGCGGCCGCGACCACCCCTTCCTTATGGGCGGTCAGAACCGACTGATCGTGGGAGAGCGCTTCGCTGACCGTCTCGTCATAGGCGTCGCTCACCATCAGTCGAACGGCATCGTCCATCGCTTGCTCGGTCGACACACCCGTTTCCCTTCCCCAAGGCGCAAGGTCCACCGTTGGATTTCCCCAAACCCAACGATAGTCACGATCGAGTTTGGCCGCGGGACCTTAACAATCTGTTAACGCGCAGTCGCAATGCAGACGAATTCCTTTCGAGGCTCCCGGAACCAATTGCGGTGTTCTATATCGGGTCCGATCCATCCGTCTCTATCCGCTCAGAATCGACACGCCCGCCATGGATACAGCCCCCGACAGCGCTCTTCCAGAGAGCCGGCCCGCCCCCTCCACTCCGTCCGGGACCGAACCGGCGGATGGCATGGTGGCGCTGCCGATCAACAAGGCGTTCTGCACCGACGGAGCCTTTGTCTCGCTCTACGGCCCGCTCCGCCACCCGATGGGCTCAGGCTACCGCAAGGCGGCGATCGACGGGCTGGTTCTTCATAACCTCATAATCCCGCGGGAGGTGGCCGAGCTCTCCAGCATGTCGTCGGCCTCGCGACGCTATTTCGTCCCGCTTCAGGAAGGGATCGTTGTGCAGATCGGCGGACTGGGCCTGCACGCGAGGCTGGTCATCGCCGACAATGTCGTCGATTACATCAAGAGCCGGCGCGGCCGGGTCATCTATGAGAGCGTCCTGATGATCTTCTACGGTCTGCTCAGCGTGATCAGTATTTTCGGCATGAAGAGCGGCGCGAAGGCGATCGTCGACGGCCTGATGGCGCTCGACAGTCTGCGCACCACGCCAGACCCGGCCGCCATTCTCCGCGACATCGACCGCGAGGAGCGGTCACGCCCCTCACCGCTCTCGCGGGACAACGATCTTGTAACGCCAGAGCCAGGTCCTAGTCGGTCGATTCCTTGAAGTCGTTCAGTTCCGCCTCGTCCCAAAATCCGATGAGCACGCCCGAATCGACGGTCCCGCGTTCCGTCGCGGCCAGGATGCTGGCATCGGCGATGGTGGTCCGCTGACGCTGCCGCCGCGCCCAGGCGAACACCCTGTCGCGCATGGCCTTGCGGACCTCCTCGAACGCCGGATCCGACCCCAGATCGACCAGTTCTTGAGGGTCGGTCTCAAGATCGAAAAGCATCGGCCGATAGCCTTCGGCGAAGACGTATTTCCATCGCTCGCTGACCGCCATTACCAACTGGCTGTCACTCGCCCCGCGCCCCAGCTCCGCGCGGGCCGGGGTGGACGCGTAGTCGTATTCCGAGAAGGCGACCGTCCGCCAGTCGGCCGGTCTTTCGCCGCGCAGCAGGGGCAACAGGGACCGTCCCTCCAGCCGGTGCGGGATCGCGCCGCCGCCCGCGGCCTCCACGAAGGTCGGGGCGAGGTCGATGGCCTCGACCAGCGCGTCGCTGACCTGCCCGCGGACCGCGTCGGGGCTCGGGTCGTAGACGATCAGCGGGATGCGGACGGACGGATCGTGGAACAGTTCCTTCTCGCCGAGCCAGTGGTCGCCGAGATAGTCGCCGTGATCGGAGGTGAAGACGATCATGGTGTTGTCAAACAGGCCGCGGTCCCGGAGGAAAGCGAAGAGCCGGCCCATCTGATCGTCGATCTGCTTGATCAGGCCCATATAGGCCGGCATCACCGTGTCACGCACGCCGTCCTGAGAAAATGCCCGGCTGACGCGCGCCCTCATGAAGGCCTCGTAGACCGGATGAGGATTGTCATGCTCGGCGTCGCTTCGGACCGGCGGCAGCCAGCTTTCCGGGCCGTACATGTCGTGATAGGGCGCCGGCACGATGTAAGGCCAATGGGGCTTGATGAAGGAGAGATGGCAACACCAGGGGCCGTCGCCGGCCCGTTGGTCCAGGAAGTCCATGAAACGCCCGGTGAGATAGGGCGTCTCGCTGTCCTCCTCGGCGATATCGGCGGCCCGGTTGGAGTATTTCAGGAACCAACCGAGCCCGGTCTCCTCGGGGTCGTTCGACGGCACGCCGTTGGCCCGGCTGTTCCAGGGATTGAGATCCTCGTAGCCCTTGTCCCGCAGATAGGCGTTGTAGCGCGGGGCCGGCGCGTAGCCGGTGTCCGGATGGAGGCCGTCGTCCCGCTCGAACACGTCGAAGCCGCATTCGGCCAGCCGGGCGCCGATGATGCTGTCCGCGCCGATGCCGTAGCGGGCCATCCCTTCCGCATCCGCCCGCATATGGGTCTTGCCGATCAGGACGGTGTCCATCCCCAACGGCCGCAGATGGTCGCCCAGGGTAAGCTCGCCGACCTTCAGGGGATAGCCGTTCCACGCAGAGCCGTGGGAGAGGACATAGCGGCCGGTATAAAAGCTCATCCGGCTCGGCCCACAGATCGGCGACTGGACATAGGCCCGGGAGAACCGCGTCCCCCGACCGGCCAGCCAGTCGATGTTCGGCGTGTGAAGATGAGGATGCCCGTAGCAGGACAGATAATCCCAGCGGAGTTGGTCGCACATGATGAAGAGAATGTTGCGGATCGCGCCCATGGGTCCTCCCCGCCGCCCCCTAGGCCAGGGCCGGCAACAGAGAGTCGATCAGGCGGCGCGCCGCCTCGCCCTCGCCCGGGGCGTCGTCCCGCCGGTGGTCCTTCCGGAAGACCTCGCCCGCCGCGAGCTTTTCCACCAGCCGGTCCGGCGCGCGGCCCACCCGGGCATCGATGGCCCGCATCTCGTCGAGCTTGCCGCTGCAGTGGCAGGCGAGATCGCAACCCGCCTCCAGCGCCGCGACGGCCCTGTCTTCCACCGCCCCGGGCAGCGCCTCCATACAAATGTCGTCGGTGACGATGATGCCGTCATAGCCGAATTTGCCGCGGATGATCCCCTGGACGATGCGCGGCGAGATGGTCAACGGCAGGTCCGGGTCGAGGGCGGGATAAAGCGCGTGGGCGGTCATCGCCCAGGGAAGGTCGAGAAGGGCCTTGAACGGCAGGAAATCGGTCGCGGCCAGAACATCGAGGGGCGTGTCGATCCGGGGCAGGTCGAGATGACTGTCGACAAAGGCCCGTCCATAGCCGAGCAGGTGTTTCACCACCGGCATGACCCCGGCCGAGAGATAGCCGTCGCAGGACGCCCGGCCGAGGGCGGTCACCAGATCTGGGTCCCGCCCGAAGGCGCGGTCGCCGATCATGTCGTGGGCGCCGGGCACCGGCACGTCCACCGCCGGGGCGCAATTGACCGTGATCCCAAGCGCCGCGAGGTCCTGGCCGATCAGCCGGCTGTTCGCCCGCACCGCCGCGACCGCATGGTCCAATCCCTCCTCGATGGCGAGATCGCCGAATCGCTTGGCCGCCGGATATCTCGGCCAATGGGGCGGGCGCAACCGGGCGACACGTCCGCCCTCCTGATCGATCAGCACCGGGGCATCCGCCCGCCCGACCGAGGCGCGAAGATCCGTGACCAGTTGCTCGACCTGTTCCGGCGTCTCGCAATTGCGCCCGAACAGGATGAAGCCCACCGGATCGGCATCGCGGAAGAACGCCGCCTCCTCGGCGGACAGGACACTGCCGGAACAGCCGAAAATCACCGCCTTCGGATTGCGGTCCATGCGCTTTCTCCACCGGTTGAAGGGCGGCGGACAGTAGCAGCGGCGCCGTCAGCGCGGCAAGAAATCCCCCAAATCCAAACGGATCCGTCCCGCCTCACTTCTCCGAAACCAGCCGCTCGTAGAGATGCCAGGAGGCATGGCCGAGGATCGGCACGACGAAAATCACCCCGAGCAAGGCGGGCGCTACCGCCAGAAGCGTGAGGGCGCCGATCACAGCCCCCCACCCCAACATGACGGCGGGGCTCTTGAGAACGGTCTTCACGCTGGTGATCATCGCGGTGATGAAGTCGACATTCTTGTCCAGCAGCAGCGGCATCGAGATCACGGTGATCGAAAACAGAACCGTCGACAGGACCGCCCCGCTGACCGAGCCCAAAGCCAGGAAAGAGGCCCCTTCCGGCGTCGTGGTGATCACCCGCAACAGGCCGTCGAGAGAGCTCGGCGCGTTGTATTGAAGCGTGATCGCCAGCACGATCCGCACCTGATAGGCCCAGATCCAGAAAACGAAGAGCAGCACAAAGGCCATCCAACCGAATTCGCGGCGCTGCTGGTTGAAAACGACCAGAAAAATGTCGGACGCCGAGAACGGCTCGCCCCGGCGCATCCGGCGTGACATTTCATAAAGCCCGGCGGCGAGGAACGGCGCGACGAGCGGAAACCCGACGCCGACCGCGATCGCGATCCAGGCCTGCTGGAATACCGCCAATCCGGCGATGAGCACCGCCCCTAGGAGGGCGAAAACCAACCCGAAGAACAGGCTGAGGGCCGGTCGTTTCAGGGTGTCGCGCACTCCGGCGCGGAACGCCGCCTTGACGTCGTCGACCGTGGCCGTGGCCACCTCCAGACGAATCGGTGGTGCGGCTTGAAGGTCTGTTTGATTGGTTTGCATGGTCTGACGCCTCCCCCGAGACAGAGCCCGGGCCGTTTCGCCGCCCGGGCGTATTTCCCCATTTTAAGCACGGTTTTTCCCCAAAGCCAGGGGGGCGGCCAGGGGGCAGCCGAAAAACCGGTCAGCCCATAGGGCGCTTCATCCCGCCAAGGTGTCGCCAGCACTGGCCGAGGCTATATCGGCCAAGCACACCCAACCCGCGATGATCTCCGCCGCGAGGTGCAGGTTGAGGGCGTTGTCATCGACCACCAAGCCCCTGAGCTTCGGGGATTTCCCGGCCGATATCCCGGACGGAAAGGAAAAGTCTCTTCTGCTCTTCGGCGCCCTTGCGGAAGCAAGCGGTCACCTCGATCGTGCCCCGATCCGGAGACTTGACCGCAGTCTTCCTGGAAGGTCAAAGATCCCGCCGCAATAGCCAACACGAGAATGCTCGGGGGAAGAGATCATGCGAGCCTCATGATCTCAAGATAGCCCCGTTTTTCCAGTGCGTTATTAATTGTTTTGCGAAAGAAACATCCATAGCTGACCGGACCCGGATTTCTGAATACTCTTCCATAGCGTCAAGTCCATAGCGTCAGGGGACCGATGCCCCCGCCCCAACCCGATGAGGTCGGCACAACGGTATGAATTTCATTGTTTTTTTGGGGTCCGTTCGGGACAGCACGCCGCCCCGTCCGAAGCGGCTCGGCGCCCGCGTGGCGGCCGCCCTCACCCATCACCCCGCCTTCGCGCCCCATGAGGTGACCTTGATCGATCCACTCGAGCTCGATCGCGGCCCCCTCTTCAAACCCCATTTCGCCTATGCCAAGGGGAAAGCGCCGGAGCCGCTGGAGCGGTTGGCCCGGGAGATCGGAGGGGCGGACGGGTATGTGATGGTGAGCCCGGAATACAATCACGCCATGAGTCCGGCGCTCGCCGATCTGCTCAACCACTTCGGAAGCTCCCTGTTTTCCTACAAGCCAAGCGTCATCGTCACCTATTCCGCCGGGCAATGGGGTGGGGCGCGGGCCGCCGTCGGCATGAGAACCTTCCTCTCGGAACTCGGCTGTCTGCCGGTTTCCGCGATGATCCATGTCCCGAAGGCCCAGGAGGTCTTCGACGAGGACGGGGATTATCTCGCCGGCGTCGACGCGGACCAGTGGGAGGGTTATATCGGACGCGCGCTTGCCCAGTTGGAATGGTGGGCGGCCCCCGCGGCCCGGGCACGTGAGGCCGGCATGGAGCGGCCGGAGGCCTTTACACGAGACCCTTCACAACGCAACGCGCCCTGACGGACGATCGATCCGGCGCCACGCCGTTTGTCGACGGTCCAGGTCATGAAATCATAAATCCCATCCGGCTCTGCCATCGGTAGAGCGTTGAGATGTAAGGAGAAGCAGCGAAAGCGATGCGGCGCATCGGTGAGCCGGTTCGACGATGGAGATCGGCGCTATAGCGATGGCCGCACAGCGGTTCGGCGGATTTGACGTCTTGTCATGAAGATTTCTTGAAAAACGCCCCACATTCTTCTGCGAAATCTTCACTTCCAATCCATCCAAATCCGGCCTGAACAGAGATCGATGGGATTTATGGGTTCATAACCTGAAGACCCTTGTTGAATCTCGTGTGGTTTTGGATTTGAAGGTCGTTTGGGGGCGCGCTGTGGATAAGGGGACGACCTTCAAATCCACCACACGAGCGCCTATTCCGCCTTGATCTGCCGGCTGGCGTCGAAGTCGGTCAGCGTCTCATAGAACGTATCGGCGTTGCCGACGATCTTCGGATCGGCCTTGAGGCTGACCTCAGTGTCGGCGCCGGGATAGGGAAGCGATCCGAGGAAATAGCGCAGGCAGTTGAGCCGGGCCCGTTTCTTGTCGTCCGACCGCACCACCGTCCAGGGCGAGTCCGCCGTATGGGTGTAGAAGAACATCCGCTCCTTGGCGTCGGAATAGTCGTCCCACAGATCCAAGGACTGCACGTCGACCGGGCTGAGCTTCCAGTGCTTCAGCGGATCGCTGTTGCGCAGTTGGAAGCGGCGCAACTGCTCTTCACGACTGACCGAGAACCAAAACTTGAAGAGCCGGACCCCGCTGCGCACCAGCATACGCTCCAGTTCCGGGACCTGGCGCATGAACTCCATGTATTCGGCGGGCGAACAGAACCCCATGACCTTCTCGACCCCTGCCCGGTTGTACCAGGAACGGTCGAACAGGACGATCTCGCCCCGGGTCGGAAGATGCTGGACATAGCGCTGGAAATACCACTGGCCCCGCTCCTCCTCGGTCGGCTTTTCCAGGGCGACGACCCGGGCGCCGCGTGGATTGAGATGCTCCATGAACCGCTTGATGGTGCCGCCCTTGCCGGCGGCGTCACGCCCTTCGAAGATCACGACGATCCGCTGGCCGGTGTCCTTGACCCAGTTCTGGACCTTGAGCAGTTCGATCTGCAGTTCCTGTTTGCGGGCTTCATACTGATCGCGCCGCATGCGCCGCTTATAGGGATAGTTCTCGGGTAGGGCCGCCGACCGGCCCTTTGTCACCATCCGCTCGTGCAGCAGCAGGGCATGGCTCTTGTGGACACTCGCATGATGGACCGGATGACCCGCCGCTGGGGTCTGTTCCTCCCCGGAAGGGGACTTTGCGGCGGGCGGTTGGCGCTTGGGAGAGCCCGTCTTGGTCGTTTCCTCATCCTTCGCTTGGCGCGTCCGGTCTTGCGTCGTGGTTGCCATATCGTCCCCCTGCTGAATGCCGTTCACCCCGAAACGCCCTATCGATGCGTCGATTCGGGAAGAAACAAAAATGACATAAACGCGCGGGGGGCCGTTTGATCCAAATCAGAATGGGAAAGAAGAAAGAACTCTCACCCAGAAAGTCATCTTGACCACCCGATCCCAACCCTCCCGACAGATCGGAAGGGGCGGGACCGGGAAGGTTCGGCCCACACGCTCAGGCGACATGCTGCCGCAGGAAGGTACGCAGATCGATCTTGGACCGTTTTGCGTTCGGGTCCAAAAAGGCGACGCGTCCGTTGTTGATGCTCTCATACAGCTCCGCCATGCTCTCGGCCGATTGTTGGGAGAGCCCGCTCTCCTTCATTTCGGCGACCCAGGCTTCCCGCGGCACCGCGACGGGGACGATATCCCGGTCGAGCTGTTTGGACAGTTCCGCCGCGATGTCCTCGGCCGAGTATTGTTGCGCGCCCTGCAGTTCGACCACGCGATGCGGCACCGGCGTCGGATCGACCAAGGCTTCCGCGATCGTCAGCCCGATGTCCCGGGTCGCGACCATGTCGATCTTGAAGTCGAGAGGCAGGATCATGCTCGGATAGATGCCCTCGTGGAGGATGGCCGGCATGACGTCCTGGATGTTCTCCAGAAAATAGCCGGGCCGGACGGCGGTCAGGGGAATGGAGGCCTTCCGGAACAGCTTCTCCAGATAGGCGATCGTCGAGAGCGGACCGACACGGTCCTCATATTGTGCCCCGGCCGACGAGAGGACCACCGCATGGGGCAGTCCGGCCGCCTTGGCGGCGTCGACGATGGCCTCGGCGCGCTTGACGCTGTCGTCGATGAAGGCCTCGTTGTCCAGATCCGCCGGCAGCAGGAAATAGGCGCCGGCAGCGCCCCGCAAGGCCCGGGTCATGGCGTCCCGGTCCATCATGTCGGCGACGGCGACCTCTGCCCCCTTCGCCTTCCAGGAATCGCCCTTTTCCTCGGACCGTACGATAACCCGAACGGGCTGGCCCTGGTCGATGAGGGTCTGAGCGACGACGGAACCCGTGTGGCCTGTGGCGCCTGAAACGACAAACATTTGCTCTCTCCTTGTGGCTTTGAAATCTGGGTCGGTGAAGTCCGATGAGCCCAAGGTATGCGGTGCAGTTGAATTACTCTAATGCATGCTTTATATAAATCTCATGCACCAAGAGCATATATTGAATGTCGACCTGAACCTGTTGAAGGCCCTCGGGGCCTTGCTGGAAACCGCCAGCGTCAGCAAGGCAGCCGAGCATGTGAACCTGTCCCAGCCGGCCATGAGCCGGGCGCTGAACCGCCTGCAACATGTGATGAAGGACCCACTGCTGGTCCGATCCGGACGGGGGATGGTGTTGACACCGCGGGCCGATGCGTTGCGCGGGCCGGTCCAGGATGCGTTGGCAGGGCTGTCGGGCCTGCTCAAACCGCAGGTCTTCGACCCGTCCCAGGCGCAGGACCGTTTCCGCATCATGGGACCCGACTATCTGACCCAGATGATCCTGCCGCCGGTCCTGGGCCAGGTCTTCCGATTGGCGCCCCAGGTTCAGATCGATATCGAGAACCTGTCCGAAGAGGCGATTACCGATCTTTGCGACGGCAAGATCTCCCTGGGATTCGGCGTGGTCGAGTATGGACCGGTTTTGGAGAATGTCCGCTCCCAAAGCTTGATGCGGGACCGTCAGGTCTGCCTGATGCGGCGGGGCCATCCGCTCTGCGACGGCGGTATGACACTGGCGGGCTATGCCGCCGCGTCCCATGCGCTGCTGAGCATCACCGGCAAGGGGGGCGGCTGGATCGACGACGCGCTGAAACAGCATGGCCTGACCAGAACCATCGCGCTGCGGATCACCCATTTCCTGACGATCAGCGCCGTGATCGCGGCCACCGATCTGATCATCACGGTCCCGGAACTCCTCGCCCGGCAGGTCATGACCGAGGACCTACGGCTGGTCGCCCCTCCGGAAGAACTGAGGGCGCCCGTCTTCACCGTGTCGCAGATCTGGCACGAGCGCTTCACGGAGGATCCGGCGCATCAATGGCTCCGGCGCCTGGTCAAGTCGGCGTGTCAGCACTCCGGATAGACCGGATCGGCCACGCCCCTATCCCGACGCCAGGGACAGGACGGGGCGTCCGGCGGTCAGACCGTTGACCTTCTCGATGATCGCCTCCGCGTCGATCCCGTGATGCCGGTAGAGCTCTGCGATGGTGCCGGTTTGACCGAAATGCTCGACCCCCATCGGGATCGTCTGGTGCCCCAGGACAGCGCCGAGCCAGGATAGGGTGGCCGGGTGGCCGTCGATCACCGTGATGATCCTACAGTGGGGGGACAGGCCGGACATCAGGGTCTCGATATGGCTCTTCGCGTCGGCAACCCCGCGGGAGCGTGCCCGCTGCGCGGCGGTCCAGCCCGCGTTCAGCCGGTCGGCGGAGGTCACGGACAGCACACCGATATCCCGGCGTCCTTCCCCGATCAGACCCGCGGCCTTGATCGCCTCCGGGGCGACGGCCCCCTGATAGGCGATCACGATCTCGCAATTCGGTCCGGGTTTGCGCATCCAATAGGCCCCGTCGATGGCGCCTTGCCGGAAGGCTTCATCCGCGCGCACGCCCGGCTGCTCGATGGGATTCGTGGTCAGGCGGAGATAGACCGAGCCGCCGGTTTCATCGCGCAACCAGGTGCGCTCGTCGGGATCGCCGCTTCCGTCCCGCTGCAGGTAATCGAAGGCCCATTCCATGATCACGGCCAGTTCGTCGGCGAAGGCCGGTTCGAACGCCGCCAACCCGTCCTGGCTCATCCCGATCAGGGGCGTGCCGACCGATTGATGGGCGCCGCCCTCGGGCGCCAGGGTCACGCCGGAGGGCGTTCCCACCAGGATGAACCGGGCATCCTGATAACAGGCATAGTTCAGCGCATCGAGACCGCGGCTGACGAACGGATCGTAAAGGGTGCCGATGGGAATGAGCCGCTTGCCGAACAGCGAATGGGAGAGACCGGCAGCGCCCAGCAGCAGCATCAGGTTCATCTCGGCGATGCCGAGCTCGATATGCTGGCCCGCCGGCGTGAAATCCCACTTCGCCGTCGATGGAATGCGATGCTCGATAAAGGCGTCGGCCTGGGCGGTCCGCGCGAACAGCTTTCGCCGGTTCACCCACGGGCCGAGATTGGTCGTGCCCGTCACATCCGGTGACGTGGTCAGGATCCGCTCGGCCAATTCGCTGTCGCCCTTGGAGAGATCGTCCAAGATCTTGCCGAAGGCCATCTGGGTCGAGACCGCGCCCGTCGCCGAAACGGACAGGGCCGGGACCGCGATCTTCGCGTCGTCGAAGCGCCGCGTTCCCTTGGCGAAGAAAGGCACGGCGTCCAGGAAGCGCTGCAGCGACGCCGGATCCGAAACGCCCGCCATCCTGTCCCATTCCCGGCCGGCCGGCACCCCCATCCGCTCCTGCCATTGGGCGAACTGCGCGACGTTCATCAGACCGCCATGATTGTCCTTATGGCCGGCGATGGGGGTTCCCCAGCCTTTGATCGTATAGGCGAGGAAACATGTCGGGCGGTCATGCTGAACGGCGGCGAAGGTCTCCGCCATGGTCTCCACACAGTTGCCGCCGAGGTTTTCCATCAGTGCCGCCAGCGCCTCGTCGCTCCGCCGGTCGATCAGCGCGCTCACATCGCCTTGATCGCCGAGGTCGTCCATCAGCCGTTTCCGCCAGACAGCTCCGCCCATGAAGGTGAGCGCGGCATATTCCTGATTCGGACAGGCATCGATCCAGGCGCGCAGCCGATCGCCGCCCGGCTCTTCGAACGCCGCGCGTTGCAGGACGCCGTATTTGACGCGCACCACATCCCAGCCGAAGGCGTCGAAGATCTTTTCGATGCGTTCGAACAGCCCTTCCCGCACGATCCCGTCCAAGGATTGGCGGTTATAGTCGATCACCCACCAGGTGTTCCGCAGATCGTTCTTCCACCCCTCCTGCAACGCCTCGTAGACATTGCCCTCGTCCAGTTCGGCGTCCCCCACCAGGGCCACCATCCGGCCCATCGGCCGGTCCGACGCCCAGGATTTCGCCTGGATATAGTCCTGGATGAGAGAGGCGAACCCGGTGATGGCGACACCGAGGCCCACCGACCCCGTGGAGAAGTCGACGTCATCGACATCCTTGGTCCGGCTGGGATAGCTCTGCGCACCGCCGAACCCCCTGAAATTCTCGATATTCTCGCGGGATTGATTGCCCATCAGATATTGCAGCGCGTGGAAGACGGGCGACGCATGGGGTTTGACGGCCACCCGGTCCTCCGGCCGCAGCGCGGCGCAGTACAGCGCCGTCATGATCGAGACCATGGACGCGGACGAGGCTTGGTGCCCCCCGATTTTGATCCCATCCACCTTGGGCCGGATATGATTGGCGTGGTGAATCATCCAGTGGGAAAGCCAAAGGAGCCGTTGCTCGATCGTCTTCAGATGGTGGGTTTCGCGGGTCATCGGGGGGTCCTCCGGTCTCAGGCGATGAGTGCGGGCCGTGATAAGGACAACGCCCTGTCCAGATCGTCAACGATATCCGTCACATCCTCCAACCCGACGGACAAGCGGATCAGCCCGTCGCCGATGCCATGGACGGCCCTTTCCTGGGGCGTATAGGTGGAATGGGTCATGCACGCCGGATGCTGGATCAGCGATTCGGCATCGCCGAGCGACACCGCCCGCGCAAGGCGCGGCAGCAACCATCGCTTTGGTGCCGATCATCGCTGTCGTTGCCGTTAACCCGACGACGTTAATGAATGAGTAATCCGCCGACGCCAAACTATTGAGTAAGTAATCCCGCGTTAACTGTGACGCCGCTATGTCAAAAACGGTGCCGAGCACCTCGCCGCCCATGTCGCCGAAGAGTTCTTCGCCCAACTCGGTCCCTAGCCGGTTGGCGGCCAAGCCAACACCGGCCGCCGCGAAATTGGCGAGAAGCGCACCGCCGAAAGCGTCGAAGTTGATGCTGCCGTTATCGATCAGCCCGACACCGGGCAGCACCGTTCCGTTGGCGGCCTCCACCGCCAAACCTGTCAACTGCCGGACCGAGGTATCGAGCGCGATCTGCGCGATCGGGTTGTCGACATCCGTGATCGCCAGGACAACATTGGCAATTATACTTGCGATCAGACTGTTGCCCGCCTCGATCGCCTGGAGTTCGGGAATCGACAGCCCGCGCTGATCGTAAAAGGGAGAGTTCGGATCATCCGTTTGAAAGACGACAATCGGGCTGATTTTGCCTTGATCGTCAATGCTGGCCACAACTTTGAAGGACCCATAGTCCGGATTGGTGTGTGAAGATAGGACGCCTGCATATTGACGGGCCTCGTAGGCCTGAACCAATTCTTCAAAAGTAACCGGTGATCCATCTTGCCGCTGTATACTGCTTAGTCCGATAGGCTGTAGCAGTCCATTTGGGTCCGGCGTGATGTCAAAGCCAAGCTGCCCGAAGTAGTCCTCAAAGAAATCTAAGAGACCGGTCTCTTGACCGACATCGAGCGCAACCGCCCTGTTCAAGTCGAAAACGGCAAACATGGCAGGAGACGTTTCGCGGGTACCAGCCATGCCGTAGACCGAGTATTCCGCCAGCGCTTCGATGTAAAGAGCTGAAAACAGAACCCCAACATCAACCAGACCCGCATCCGTCGTGCGGGCAAAGAACCCGTTTTTGATCATACTCTGCCAGACCGCTTCGCGGGAGGCGTAGTCGGTTCCCAGCACATTGAGAAAAGGAAAAGCGGTCCAACCCTCGATCGAGACACCGTACTCTCGGAAGGCGGCTTGATGAATCTGGATCTGTTGCTGGTGGTCCAAATAGACATCCGCGTCGCCGCTTTGTGCCGCGTTGAACTTTTGTATCCGTGCAGCAAAGTCCAGTCGCATCAAGTCGTTGCTCAGATCCCCCCAGTTTCCGTCGAAGGAACCGCCTTCGTCCCCGTTTTTGACTTCGAAAAACGCCCGCGCCGTACTGCCGGGAACAGTGGAATCGTTCACCACACCGAGTGCCAAATCACCGTAGCTATAGCCAAGCCGCGAGAGCTCCGTGTAATAGGCGACTGGGTTATGCGAATCGACATAGCCTTTAAGCCGGTTCATGTCGATCTGGGTCACGGTGGGCATCTAGAAACTCCCGGCTAATCGAGAAAGGTAAGCGAATCAAGGATTGGCCGGTCATCGGGCCGCTCGAGGAAACCGGCCAAAGCCGTTTCCACCCGATCGACGATCCAGCGCCAATCCTGGATGTGCTCAAAGCGGACGCCAATTTTGGTGTAGAAGCGCGGATTGAGTTCCGCGAGGATATCGCAGAAGGGGGACCCACCGGCCTTGGGCGAACGGCATGTGACATGCTGGCGCCGTCCGCGATAACTCCCCTCAAAAACCGACACTACTTTTTGTTGAGATGATATGCCTTCTGCAACCTGGGCGCGTTTTCTGTGCAGAGACCCTTTAACGATGGCAACGCGCGTCAGCCCGTCGATCTCCATTCGGTCACCGAAATAATCTTCCTCGACGTCCCCGCCGTCTTCCAAAGCCAATCGAGGAATGAAGCGCATAGGATCATTCCTGCCGCAATCACTAAGCCGATAGACGCACCGTCGCTCCAAGGATATTGTGATTTGCTTCAGTTGATCACCGGTGAGGATCTCGAACGCTTCCTTATAGGTCCCACGGGTTTTCGGAGCGAAGGATGGGTAGCGTGTCCAAAGATAGAGGACTTTGAGTTCGCCTGGAAACCGCCCTCCCAAACCGAAACCGATATGCAACCAATTGTCCGGTACGTAGAGATCGACGCCGGCCATCCGGAACTTGATCACCTGTTCGCGAAATCTGCCGAAGGGCAATATGACCGAAAAGTCGCTCGCCCCCAGAGGCTTTGACAAATCGAAGGTGATCTCTTCCAAGGCATCAGCAGGGATTGCGAAGGGCACCCAATCGAAGGCGGGTAGCGTCTTGTCCTGAGCGGACACCGGTATTGCAAAAGAAATCCAGCAGCCAAAGAGGATGCCGAACACCAATGGACGCCTGAAAATAGCTCGGAGTGACGCCTTGAGGGGTTCGATCAGCATTGCCTGAAACATATTCCCATTGGTCTTTCCAGGGTCTTCGGAGAAAGCCTCGCCCCCAATCGATTGCATTGTCGCATTCAGACTGTTTGTCTCCGCTCTACACCCCATCCATGAGATCAGACTAATGCAGGTGCCCCCCGATCGCTCAACGAGATTTTACGCTCTTAGATCGATTTTTAGAATTGACCCACGGCCATTGGTTGGTTGTTTTCCGAATCCCTATACAGAACTTCGATTTTTCACGAAAAAAACAGATACATAATGGGCTACTCAGAACAGTAGCGACGCCACCAGAGGGCGTTCGCGAAGCGGCACAAAGCAGAGCAATGGCGGTGATCTGGGATGCCGTGATGTCGAAGGTGGTGCCGAGCACCTCGCCGCCCGGCGACAGCAGGGTCCAGAGAACGGCCGTCACCGCCCCCATGCCCGAGGCGAGCGCGAGACCGGCCTCGGCTCCTTCCAGCGCCGCGACCCGACGCTCAAGCAGATCCAGCGTCGGGTTTGAGATGCGGGAGTAGACGTGCCCCGGCCGCTCGCCGGCAAAAATCTCTCCTCCCGCTTCGGCCGTTTCGAAGGCAAAGGTCGAGGTCAGGTGCAAGGGCGGTGTCAGGGCGCCCTGATGGTCCATTGGATCGTGGGCAAGATGGATAGCGCGGGTGGCGAAGCCTTGGGTCTGGGTCATCGGCGATCTCCTTTCTTGCGCAGAATATCGCCCTCTACCGTTTGAAAGATTGCGTTCTTCACCTACAAACCCTGGTACTTTAGCAGAATCCGCCAATGTGAGGCGTGATATGGACGAAAAAGACCGGCAAATCATCCGCACGCTGCAGCGCGACGGGCGCATGTCGAACCAAGATCTCGCCGCGGCGGTGAACCTGTCGCCGTCGCCCTGCCTCCGCCGGCTGCGGATGCTCGAAAAGGCGGGCATCATCCAGGGATATGCGGCCCGCGTGGATCCCAAGGCCTACGGGCTGCCGATCACCGCCTTCGTCCGCGTTAAGCTGGAGCGCCATGACGAGGCCCGCGTCCAAGCCTTCGAACGGGAAGTCGGCCGGATGGACGAGGTGCTGGAATGTCATGTGATGACCGGAGAGACCGACTATCAGTTGCGCGTCGTCGTCGGGTCTCTGGAAGCCTATGAGCGCTTCATCCGGACGCGCCTACATCGCGTCGGCGGGATCGGCTCGATCGATACCAGCTTCGCCTATGGCACGGTGAAGGACAGCATGGTGTTCCCGGCACGGTGAGAATAGGCTCGGGTCTCCGCACGGCGCTTCGTCCTCGCCAACCGCCTATCCACGAGCTCCCATGACCAGCGCCAAGCCCGCCCTGCCCTTCGCCGAGTTCGTCGTCCTCTTGGCCTTCATGGTCTCGATCGTCGCCATGGCGACGGACATCATGCTGCCCGCCTTGGCGTTGATCGGGGCAGACCTCCGCATCGCCGATCCGAACGACACACAACTCATCGTGTCCTCCCTGTTCCTGGGCTTCGCGATCGGACAAATGATCATGGGCCCGTTGTCGGACAGCTATGGCCGCCGGCCCGTCATCCTCTATGGCTATCTCGTCTTCATCGTCGGCTGTTTGTTGTCGATCACCGCGAGCGATCTGGCGACCATGCTGGTCGGCCGTTGCCTTCAGGGCATCGGGGCGGCCGCTCCCCGAGTGGTCGGCGTCTCCTTGATCCGCGATGGCTATGCCGGCCGCGCCATGGCCCGGATCATGTCGATTATCATGTCAGTCTTCATCCTTGTGCCCGCCCTCGCGCCCGCCCTCGGCCAGGGCATCATTCTCGTCCTGCCCTGGGAGTACACCTTCGTCCTGCTGCTGGCGATGGCGGTAGCGGCGGCGCTCTGGTTCGGGGTGCGGCAACCGGAAACCCTGGCCCGCGAGAACCGGCGGGAGCTTTCCTTCAAAAAGATCTTCGAAGGCATTGCCCAGGCGCTCCGTATCCGAACGGTCCTCGGTTACACACTGGCCGCAGGGTTCATTTTCGGCGCCTTCCTGACCTATCTCGCGACATCGCGTCAGGTCTTTCAGGAAGCCCTCGCCGTCGGCGAGATGTTCGCCGTCTACTTCGGGGTCGCGGCCCTGGCCATCGGCAGCGCCTCCGCCTTGAACTCGATGCTCGTTATGCGTTTCGGCATGCGGATGCTTACCCACACCGCCATGACAGCACTGGTGATCGTGAGCGGCGGGTTCACCGTGGCGTTCCTCGCTTTCGACGGCCTGCCGCCGCTGCCGCTGTTCATCGCCTGGCAGCTCGCCGCCTTCTTCTGTATCGGCTTTCTGTTCGGGAATTTGAACGCCTTGGCGATGGAACCGCTGGGACATATGGCGGGGCTGGGGGCGGCCTTGATCGGCTCCATCTCGACCTTCATCTCCCTGCCTTTCGGCTGGATGATGGGCCAGCTCTTCGACGGCACCGTGATCCCCTTGGTTTCCGGCTTCTTCGGTCTCGGTCTCTGTGCCCTCATCCTCGCCCGATGGACCGAGCGGAAACCGGCCGCTGGATTATCGTCCCACGGCGGCGTATGAGCCGGTTTTCCGACCGATCGGCGCGGGACGAGGAGGAGAGCCATGATTGCCTATGTCACCCTTGGGGCCGATGACATCTCGCGTGCAGAAAGGTTCTACGCGGCCTTCCTGCCCAAGCTGGGTTACACCTTGGCGCTCTCCGCCGAGGGGCTGAGTTGTACGCTTCCTCCCACGACAGATGGCCGGTCTCAACCGGTCGACCTCTACATCAAGCGGCCATACGACAAGCAGGCCGCCTCGCACGGCAACGGCACGATGCTGGCCTTCCGGGTGGGGACGCGGGCGTCGGTGCGCGAGCTGCACGCGGCGGGCCTCGCCCATGGCGGGCGGAACGAGGGGTCGCCCGGCTTCCGCGCGGATTACAGCGCTCATTTCTACGTCGCCTATCTCCGCGATCCTCATGGGAACAAGATCGCGCTGTTCTGCGACATCCGGGAAGAAACCGAAGAAGCAACCTGACTCCGCCCCACGCCAAGAACGACGCGCCCCGATAAACGTCCTAAGCAATGGCGCCCCGGCGGATGAACTCTTTGCCTCGGACGGACATATCCCTCCTTCGCCACAGCGCGGTTGAGCCGAGCATGACCCTGGCTGAGTCAGGTCCCGGCGCTCTCCAGCGGTTTGTTTCCTGGACCGTTCCCCACCCGGCTAAAGGAAGGGACCCGAACACCATCGGGCACAGACACGCCGGGACCAAAGGTCACAAAGGGCTCAACAACGACATCGCGGCCAAAAGTCGTGTCATGCGCCAAGAAAACTGTTTCCGGCTGCGTGAGCGTTACTCCACGGGAAAGCCACTCTGCACGCTTGCGCCGCTGGAAGACTTGCTCCGATACAACGAGATCGGCGCGGTCGTCGACGCCAACGACCTCTTCGCGTCCTGCCTCGACCCATCCGACCCGCTGGCCTCGGCGGTTTGCGATCGCGATCAAGTCGGTGAGGTAATACTCACCTTTCCGGTTGGCGTTGGAAACCTCGCTCAGCCAGTCGACGGCCCGGGCCTGATCGATGGCCATCGCACCGGCATTGCACAGGGTAATCCGCTTCTCATCCGGCGACGCATCCGCTTCTTCGACGATCCGGTCGACCGATCCGTCGGCGTTCAAGATCACCCGCCCAAGCCCTTCTGTGGACGCGGGCCTGCTAGCGAGTACCGTCAGGGCGTTCCCCCCGCGTTGGCTATCGATCATCCGCCGCACCGTTTCCGTGGTCAGCAAGGGATCAGCGCCGAACAGGACAAGCAAAACCCCGGACGCCGGCATCAAGTGTCTGGCGGCAAGGACAGCATGAGCGGTTCCCAACGGGCGGTCCTGAACCGCCGATAGGCAATCGGCAGGCAACGTCCTCCGGACGCAATCCTGATCCGGCGCAGTAACGACGATCGTTCTCGCCGCCGCAAGGTTCCGCGTCAAATGAAGCACATGGTGGAGAAGCGGCAGTCGGCCAACCTCGTGCAGCACCTTGGGTAGATCCGATTTCATACGCGTGCCTCGCCCTGCCGCGAGGATTACGGCTGTGATGTCCGTCATGGCTGTCCTCAAACAAGTTGTGTCGATAAAGACGTTGGAATTCGTTCGGCGTAGCGGCCAATCGCCTCCAAAAGGCTGCTCTTGCGAACAGGTTTCGGGAGCACGGCCTGCATCCCTTCCCGCAAATAAAACGCACGATCTTCCGGGTGAGTATTCGCCGTGAGAGCCAAAATGGGTATGTCCGCCGACAGTAGATTCCCATTGCGGATCTTAGCCGCGGTCTCAAGACCGCTCATCCCCGGCATCTGGATATCCATGAGGATCAGGTCGTAGCTAAGCCCCTGGTCGAGCTTCCGCAGTGCCTCGGCCCCACTCGCGGCGCAATCGATCTCTACCGGCTCGCGGCGCAACATGGCCATAACCACATCCCGATTGGATGCGCTGTCGTCCACTACCAGCACGCGTTTCGGCGCACCGGGGCCCGACGCTTCCCCGGGTACCCCGGATACGGTTGCCGACGCTGTCATCGGCACGCGAACACTGAACACGGAACCCATCCCGGCCCGGCTGTCCACCGTCAAGGTCCCTTTCATGGAGATGACCAAGTCACGGCAAATCGCAAGGCCGAGACCAAGACCCTGGTTGCGGCGCGCATGGGTGCCGTCCACCTGCTGGAACGGTTCGAAGATCCTCGATTTCATGTTTTCCGATATGCCGATGCCGGTATCGATCACATCGATCCTCAGCAAGCCGTTGTCACGGATGTCGGAGGAGCACGAAACCCGGACATGCCCGGCATCGGTAAACTTGATCGCGTTGTCGACAAGCCCCGACAGAACTCTTCCAAGCCGCTTATCGTCGCCGAGCAGCCGTTCGGGTAGATCGTCGGCGAGTTGTAGGGTCAATGTCAGCCCTTTGGCCACCGCGGCAGGACGATGCCGCGTTGTCACCCGGTCGGCGAGGTCGAAAAGAACGAAGTCCGTCTCATCAAGAGCCATCTCGCCCGTACTCATCATTGTATAGTCAATGATCTCGTTGATGAGACTAAGGGAATCGTCGGCGGATCGCGCGATGTTGGACACATAGGCCCGCTGTTCCCGGTCGAGGTCGGTCTCAGAGAGAACTTCCCCCAGGCCGATGATGACGTTCATCGGCGTCCGCATCTCATGGCTGACGGTCGCCAGGAATTCTGACTTCGCTTTGTCGGCCGCCCGCGCCGCAGCCTCCGCGATCCGGGATTCCTGGGCATCGGCCTCCAATTCCTGCTCTTTTTCGAGCATGGCGTTATAGGCATCCAGAATATCTCGGAGGGGTCCGGTGGACTGTGGCTTGACCGGACGCCGAGTCCCGGTTGCCGCGCGATTTTCGATCGCCTCACGAAGCGCATCGATCGGACGCCCGATAAGTCGCAAATGGGCGACTACGGAGGCCAGGAAGGCGACTAGTCCGGAAACCACAAAGGCGCCTCCGAGATAGAAAGTCTCCTTCTTGAGCGCGTCGGAAACCCAAACATCGCTGTATTTGACGAGCAGGTCCTGCCCATTCGATAAGGGCACGGCGACATCCGGCATCCGGGCCAGGCGGCTTCCACAGTCGGGAAAGGGCCAAAAGAGCAAGGTTCCACCACCACTCGACCTAAGCTCGACACATTCAATCGAACGGTTGCCGGCCATGGCGCCAACCACCTTTGTCGCGACCGCCTGCTCACCGGCGGCCGCGAGGCCCACCACCGCCTGCCCAAGCCTGACGGATACCGCGGCGACCTCGGCGGCTAGTTCCTCCTGCAATGCCACATGCCGGTAATCGAGATAGGCGAAAAGCCCGACAGCATTGACGATCAGGAAGATGGGCAGGGCGAGGCTGAGAAATCGAACGGTGAGACCGCTGAGAACGCACCTGACCCGAAAAGCCATACCACGCATCACTGCGCTTTCATCAAATCGCGAATCACTTTCCGCTGATCCACAAGAGTTTGAAAAATGCGGGCCTGCCCATTAACGAAACGGGCCACGAAGTCGACCTCGACGTCTTTTCCGTCGGTGTTCCGAAAACTGGCGCACAGAAAATAGATTTCTCCGATCGGGACGATCTTGGGGTGAAGATGCGCCGGATAGAGCGCGATGCTTCGCGCCTCCTTCGGGTCGAAGAAAACGAACTCACCGTCGATCGTACGGGCATCGATATAGTTGACCAGCTCCATCTGGAGCCCGATTCGTTGGTCGTTTGTCAGCGCGTGCGCCGAACTGCTCCAAAACGAGATAAAGGCCGCGAGAACCAGAAGAAGCGCGTGGGGGAGCCTGCGGGCGGTCATGGGACCCTCCATGTCACGTGTTGCGTCGCGGAGTGGCGCGCACGGTTCGTGCCAATCGCCGAACGCGACGCCTCCCCTATGGTTTCGGCAGGGCGTGCCTGAAACCGGAGACCCAGAACGCATCACTGTCGCAGATTGACGGCCCAAAATAGGACGAGTCCGCAGCATCCAGGCGGCCGCCGCCCCCTATGGCGATCACACTATTTTCGGCCATTGGACCGACGCATCCTGAAGTGAATGCCCCAAAATGCAACGGCGCCCCTCCCCACTCACGCCCTAGCTTTTTGATTTTATTGAATTCTCTCCGACTTCCCCTTTGGCACTCTCTTTGCGGGCTGTGACTGGCAAAACGCGAAGGCGCACCTTGAGAAAGGAGTGTCCCGAAATCGCTTCCCTGGATCTTCCTCGGATCGAAACGCACACCGGGACGCACTCTGCAGGAGGAGGCAGACGGATGACATATGAAAGAGCGACCCAGGTTCCGCTGGATAGAGAACGGATCTTGATCGTCGACGATGCGCCGAGCGCCCTCGCCTTGTATCGAGCGCGGCTCGTATCGGACTACGATGTCGATGTTGTCAATTCCGCCTTCGGGGCGGTTACGATGATCCGCGATGCCAAACCGCCATATCACGTCATCATCAGTGACCAGGTGATGCCCGATATGGACGGGTTGGCCCTGCTCCGACAGGTCAAGAAACTGTCGCCCAGCACAATCCGTATCCTTCTGACAGGCGCGGCGGACTTGGACTTGGCTCAACGCGCGGTGAACGAGGGTCAAGTGTTCCGGTTCCTGCAAAAGGACACCAAATCCGATGGGCTCGGTGCGGCGGTGGCCGCGGCCATTCGCGAATATCATAAGCGGGTGGCGCAGGCGGACATGATGCAACAGGTTATGGGGGCAAGTGTCCGTCTGCTGCTGGAGGTCATGTCCGCCGTCAATCCACGGCTCGCGAGACGCTGCATGGCGTCCCGCCGGATCGCAATGCGCCTGGCGCGCGAGTCGGGGAAAGTCGATCCGATGGAAGTTTCTCTCGCCGTGATCCTGGCCAGCATCGCCAGAATGACGGTCCCGGAAATGACACTGGAGGAGCTTCACGACGGAGACTTATCCACGGATGGGCGGGCCGACATAGAGCGGGCCCACAAACTGGTAAGCGAACTGCTCGACGATGTCCCGCGGCTCGCCACTGTCTCGGAAACGATCTCGCAATGCGTGAGTATCGAAAACGCGAAATCGCCGGCCGCCCAGATCGTCTGGTTGAGTGAACAAATCCCGAACCGAAGAGACAATGACAAACTCGATTGGCTGGGGTCCTATCGCGACGGTCTTGATCCTGAGGTCTACCAGGCCGCGACGTTGATCGGATGGGCGGAACATCAGCGCCGCCCCGGCATGAAACTCGTTGCCGGCAGCGCCGCAAACCTACTCCCAGGCGATATCCTCGATGAGGACGTCACAACAGGGCGAGACAAACGACTGATACTGGCGAGGGGGCAGCCTCTGACACCGAACCTGATCGAAAGGCTGCGCTTGGTTCTTGGGCCGGCGAGACGTTCGACTACGATCAAAGTGCTACGCCCAGATTGTGTCTAGCCCCATTTTGGAGCGACCGTTCATAATGGGACAGTCAGTCAACCCAATTTGGGACAGCGCCAAATTCAACTTTAGTATAATTATGGAAACTCAATGGCTTAAATCGGCGCCATTCTTGGTCCTTGGTATGCATTGTCTCGTCATCCAGACATTCTCAAGAGCGACCGGAGGTCTAAATGGTGCTGGCATTGATCGCGATGATGGCGTCGCCCGGGCCCTTATTGGCGAACGATTCGCCCCATGTCGGGCCGTGATTTGTTGGCGCCCTGGAATAACCCGAAGGGTGGTTCGCGGCATTCTAAGCTGAATCGTCGCGGCAATGGCTCTAAACTGGAGGCGAGGGTGTCGTCACCTTCGCCGCGTCAGGAGCCATGGATGGACAATTCAAGGATCGCACGATTTGTTCTGATAGCCGCGAGCGCTGCTTTGGCGGCCGCACTCTATTTCGGCATCGCGGCGACATTCGACAAATACAGCAAGCTCGCGGACCAGGATGGACGGGTCGGATATCAGACTGTCGTTCAGGCTGAGATCAACCTGCTCCGTCTTCAAGCCGCCCTTGTGAACAGAGAGCCGGCCGACGCGGAGGATGTTGCGGCGCGGATCGCGGCGTTCAGGCATGATGCCGCCGTTCTCAGTGAGGCCTCAGGCGCCCTGGATATCCAGGACTTGGAAAGCGCCGGGCCGGCCATCGCGCAAATTCGCAACTTTCTTGAGGTTGTCGAGCGCCACCCGGAGTCGCACCTCGCGACGAATGAGAACGCCAGTACGATATTGAACGGCGCCTTGGCGGCCCTGCAAGCGCCTCTCGCCCAACTTGCCGACGAGGCCCGTCGCCTGGACGACTCGATCAGAAAGGATTTTCGATCCAGCTTCGAAACCGAATTGGAGATCGTCTTTTGGACATACATGACGATCCTTGTCGCCGCCATGGCCTTCATGGGGGTACTCAGCCGCCAAAAGTCTCTCACCGAGCACGCCCGCACGGAGGCGGTTCAGGCCCGCCAACGTTTTCAAGAGTTTGCCGCGACCACATCGGACTTTTTCTGGGAAACGGACGCCGACCATCGATATACGTACTTCGCGAGATCCTCCGAAGCGGCATTCGAACATTTCATCGGGCTGCGCCGTGACCAGGCAGCGCTTCAAGAAACCGAGGAAGAAAGGAAAAAGTGGCGGGACCACATAACGGACCTGGACGCTCATCTTCCTTTCAGGGACTTCACCTACCGTGTTCGAACGGGAACGGGGGAAATCCGGCATATCCGCTCCTCCGGCGTTCCGCTCGTCGACGCGGAAGGCGTTTTCGAGGGCTATCGGGGAACATCGGCGGATGTTACCGCGGAGATCGAGCATTTCGAGGAGGCCCGACGCGCCCAGAAGACCCTGCGGGACGGTATCGAAGCGCTCAGCGAAGGCTTCGCGCTTTATGACGCCGACGACCGCCTGGTCATCTGCAACGAGACCTATCGTAAGATCTATGAAAGCTCTGCTCCGGCGATGGTTCCGGGCACGCCATTCGAAGAAATACTGCGCTACGGAATCGCACGCGGTCAGTACGAAGGCGCCCAAGAAGATCCCGAAGGCTGGCTCGCGGATCGCATGAGGCGCCATCTAGATCCACCGGAAACCCCCATGGAGCAGCATCTGGGTGACGGCCGAACTCTCTTGGTCATCGAGCGCAAGATGACCGACGGCGGCAGCGTAGGCGTCCGGCTCGACATTACGGAACGCAAACGGGCGGAAGCCGAAGCACAGGAAGCTCAACGACAGGCCGAGACGGCGAGTCGTGTGAAGAGCGAATTCCTGGCGGTGATGAGCCACGAGCTGCGAACTCCCTTGAACGGAATTCTCGGCATGATCGACCTTGCTTTTGACGAAAGCGAGAACGAGACAGTCCGCTCTCGGCTCCAGGTAGCCCGCTCATCATCCGAGCATCTCCTAAGCCTGATCGGCGACATCCTCGACGTCTCGAAGATGGAAAGCGGTTATTTCGATCTGGAAGCCAATGACTTCTCGCCTCAGTCGCTGCTTGAGGAGACGGAGGCCCTGCTGCAACCCCGTGCAGACGCCAAGGGGCTTAGATTCGAGATCGCTCTGGACCCATCGGTCCCTCCGGCTTTGAAAGGGGATCTTGGACGCCTTCGACAGATCCTGCTCAATCTTGGCAGCAACGCCGT
Organism: Alphaproteobacteria bacterium; assembly: GCA_024743275.1. Classification (GTDB taxonomy): domain Bacteria; phylum Pseudomonadota; class Alphaproteobacteria; order JANSWW01; family JANSWW01; genus JANSWW01. The sequence continues at coordinate 46,821 of JANSWW010000013.1, read as the reverse complement.
CAAGTTCACGGAAAAGGGACAGGTTCAGATCACGCTTTCCGGGACAGCCGAAGCGGACGGGGCTTACCGATTGTCCGGGTGTGTCTCGGATACCGGTATCGGCGTGGATATGACCCAGAAAGAGCTGCTGTTCAAAGAATTCACCCAACTGGACAGCAGTTACCGACGGAATTTCGGCGGCACCGGCCTGGGTCTCGCGATCACCAAAAAGCTGATCGAAATGATGGATGGTTCGATCGACGTAACTTCCGAACCGGGCAAGGGTACCGATTTCACATTTGAGGTCATGCTCCAAGTCGGCGACGTAACCGGGCTGGAGGAAACGAAAAAGGAAACCGATATGGAACTCCCGAGATTGGACGGCCTCAGGGTACTGCTCGTTGACGACAGTCCTTCCAATCGCATGGTTGCCAAGCTGATGTTGGAGAAGGCCGGCTGCCGGGTCAGCACCGCGACGGAAGGGCTCGAAGCGCTGGAAGTCTTGAAAGGGACTGATGTCGACATCGTGCTGATGGATATCGCAATGCCGACTATGGACGGGATGGAGGCGACCAAAAGAGCCCGGGAAATGGGATTCTCACTACCGATCATTGCGCTCACCGCCAACGCCATGGCGGGGGATAGAGAGGTTTATCTTGGCGCTGGGATGAATGACTACCTTACCAAACCGCTGCGCACAGCGAGCCTCATCGAAATGATGAACCGGCATTGGCAAGATAGTTCCAATAGACGGGACAACTCGGACGGTCTCGAGAAGAACCTCTCCTCCCCGGTGCTGGACAAACAGGCGCTCGACATTCTGATCGCGGAGGCGGGGCCCGAAATCCTTCCGACCCTGATCGAAGGCTTCACAACGGAAATGGAGCAACGTCTCGGAGTCCTGGAAAACAACGAGCACTGGGCGGACAAAAACCGCGTCACCATCGAGGCCCACGCCCTGAAGGGCTGCGCCGCCGCCTACGGAGCGGCGCAGGTGTCGACGATCGCCGCCGAAATCGAAAACGATCTCAGGACGGGTGACGCCGGCACGGCCCAGAGCAGAGTGCCGGAACTGTCCGAAATCTGCCAACAAACCCGTGAGGCTTTCGCCGACTTCCTCGCGCACGCACCGTCTTAGGCTCACTTGATCGCCGCTATTCCATCGGCCATGGCGTAATCGGTGAGAAGCAACGCGCGAAGCCCTTCCTCCAACGTTCGCGTCGCCCAGACCCCCAAGCGTCGCCGTGCTTCTTCCGGATTACCGATCGATCGGCGGATATCGCCTGGGCGCGACTCGGCGAAACAGATATCCACCGTCGCACCGGTGAGTTCTTTGAGCGTACAGGCCAGTTCCAGGACCGTGGTCGGACGTCCCGTACAGACATTGGTCACGGGCGCCGAAAGGTCGGCATTTTCAAGCGCGGCCAGCAAATGCGCAACCACATCCCCGACATAGACAAAATCCCGCACCTGCTCGCCATCGCCGAAGATCGTGACTGGGTCATTGCGCGACAGCCGGTCGGCGAAGATGGAAATCACCCCCGAATAAGGTGAGGACGGATCCTGGCGCGGGCCGAAGACATTGAAAAAGCGCAATCCAAAGGTCGGCACGCCATGAATTAGACCTGCGCCCTTCGCATGGAGCTCACTACCGAGTTTATCCGCACCATATGCGGTGAGGGGATTTCCACCTTCCACTTCCCGTAGCGGGACATTCGGGTTGTCTCCATAGATCGCGGCGGACGACGCATAGACGACCGGGACACCCCCCAATCGCCGGGCCGCCTCGAAGACTTTGATGGTGCCCCCGACATTCACCCGGTGGCTGTTGAACCAGTCCTCGTTGCACTTCGGAACCGAGGCGATGGCGGCGAGATGGATAATACCCGTTACCCCCTCGCAGGCCCGGGCCAGTGCATCGTCGTCTGTGATGCAGCCTTCGATGACAGGAACCTCCGAGGCGACGTTGCCGCGCTTGCCCGTCGATAGGTCGTCGAGCACCACCGGATAGTCGCCCCGCGCCAGCAGGGCTTCGACAACATGGCTACCGATAAAACCGCAGCCGCCGGTCACCAAGATACGCGCCATGATCTGATCCTTTCGTTTTTTTCGCTGAGAGGGGGTGGGGTTAGAACCGCATGTCCGTGACCAGGAAGCGGTCGACGAGGGGCATGACGATCCGGCGGGCAAGCGCCCCCAGCCAACCGAACTTGTCGAACTGCCGGTTCACCTCGCTGCGGAGATCCGGGTTGGAGCGGTCGTTGAGAACCGCCCCAATGAGATTGGCCCCGGCATCCCGCAGTTTTTCCGCGGCGCGCCGTACTTCGGAGGCCGGAGTCGACGCGGAGGCCGCGGTCAGGATGACCGCGTCGAAAACATCGGCCAGGGTGTCCGGCGTCATCCCACTGCTGTTGAATGCGGTAACGCACGGGCCGTCGGCGATGATCAGGTCGAACGCATTCAACTGTTCCTCGACACAGGCGCGGATGTGCTCCTTTTGACGCCCTTCGATGCCGAAGCTGCGTTCCAAGGGCGCGGGCAGAAAGACGAGGCTCCTGTCGCCAACCGGGCAGAAAGCCTCCGCTGGGATGGCCTCGTTCAGCGACCAGGACCGGGCCGGCAGACCGAGTTGATCGCGCGGAAAGGACTGATGGGTGTTCAAGTCCAGAAACAGGACCCGCTGTCCGCCAGCCGCCGCCCGTTGTGCCAACGCATAGGCGATTGTCGAATTGCCTTCTCCCGGGGCCGCCGAGACGAAGAGGACCGACCTGAGCCCGGCGAACTTGCTGTAGATCGCCTCGCATTCGTTGTATGTGATGGGAAGGGCATGCATGTCAGAGCGCTCCAATCAGGGCGAAGATCGAGAGCACCGAGATCACATCCCGCACGCCGTCGATGAAAATTGCCCAGTCGCTTTGGCTGGCATTCGGCACATAGACCGTATCGCCCGCCCGAACGACCGGAAGGGTGGAGAAATCACCGGTCCGTGCGAACTTGACGAGGTTGAAGCTCTGAGCCTTGGCCGATCCGTCCACCATGTTGACGACGACGATCTGCTCCTGCCAGGCCTCGGGGCTCGGCCCGCCAGCCTCGGCCAGAAGGTCCAGAATGGTCATGGTGTCGTCGAAGGCGTAGCGGCCCGGCGCCCCCACCGAACCGATGACGCGGACATGCCGCTCGGCCTTTTTCTCGATCCAGGTCCGATTGTGGGACGGCACGTAGATGACGTCGCCGGGCCGGACATGCGGCAGGAGAGTCTCGTCGCCGGTCTCGAAGTAGAGCGCCATGTTGACCTTCGAGACCCGGCTGCCGCTCTCGCCGCGATGCGTCACGCGGATAGCCTGGATGTCCGCGTCCGGGCGCGGCCCGTCGGCGGCCGACAGAATGTCGAGGAAGTGCAGGTTTTCGTTGAAGGCGAACCGGCCCGGCGTTCCGACGGCCCCCATCACATAGATCGACCGCTCGGAAGACTGACGCACCCAGAGCGAGCGCATGTCGGAAGGGGAGCGCGGCAGTTCCGGCACCATGATCGTGTCGCCGGCCTCGATCCTGGGAAGCGTAGAGAGCTGGCCACCGTTCTGAATGAACGCATCGAGGTCGAAGAGGACCGGCTTTGCGTTGTCGCCGTCCTGCTTCAGGATTTGAATGGACGACGGATCTGCGAAGCGCGTCGGACCGCCGGCATGGGCCAGAAGATCCAACAAGGACATTTCCGACGACCATTCGAAGCGCCCCGGACGGCCGACCTGGCCCATGACATGAACCGCCTGGCCCGGTGCCACGGTCAGCCAGGATTTCTCCAATTGGTCGGCCTTCTCCGGCACGAAGATGGCGTCGCCCGGATAGACCGCCGGGGCCGGACCGCCGACCACGCCGTTGGTGTATCCGGCCAGGTCGAACTCGGCGACGGTGCCGTCGGTGCGGATAATCCGCAGTTTGCGGGTGTCGGCATAGCGAGTCGGGCCGCCGGAATTGGCCAGAACGTCGAAGAATGTGGCGCCCTCGGTCATATCGTAGGCGCCGGGCTTGGCGACCTCGCCCATGACATAGATCGTCCGGACGCCCGCCTTCACCTCCTCGACACTGATCGGCACATAGATCGTCGTGCCGGCCTTGACCGGCGGCAGCAGGGCGGTGTTCCCGGTATCGAGAAAGTCGGTGAGATTGAACAGCGACGGGCTTCCCTCGCTGATGACACGGATCTTTTCGACGCCGGCATAGCGGGTGACGCCACCCGCCCTCATGATCATGTCGACGACGCTTTGTCCTTCCTTGAAGGCGAAGCTGCCAGGTTTGAGAACCTCGCCAAACACCTTGACCGCCGAGCCGCCTTCCCCGGCGTCGCCGGCAGCGGTCAACGTCCGAGCATCGAATTCGACCTGCACATTCCCGATCAACGGAGAGGCTGGCACGAAGACGATGTCCATCGGCTCGAGATCCGGCAGGATCGCCACGTCACCGCTATCGAGATAGGCCTTGTAGTCGAAGGTCTTGACACTCTCGCCGCGGCGCAACTGCAGACGATCGAGCTGGGCTCCCTGGGCCAATCCGCCCGCTTCCGTGATCGCGGTTTGGATATTGGCGCTGGCGGGGAGGTCGACCAAACCGGGCTCCTTGACGAACCCGAGAACCTGGACGAGCAGCCTGCGGTCGAGCAGGGCGATGGAGAATCGGGAAATGTCCCGATAAACGCTGTTCAGCTGGCTCCGCAGATCCGCCTCGGCCTCCGCCAGAGGCTTGCCAGCCAACAACACGGTCCCGATTTCAGGAACCTCAATGCTCCCATCAAGACCAATCTGGAAGGGATCGGCGAAAGCCTCCTCCCCAGGAAACCGGATTTCCAATACATCTCCGGCTCGAAGCACGCCGTCATCGGCGGATGCTTGGGGAACCGGGGACAACACAATACTGACGAGGGCAAGAAGCAGCGTGCCCATAATGATTTTGATCCGAGCCATGACCGTCGCCTCCTCACTTGCGATGGTTAGCGCGATGGAAATGCGGGTTAGGTCCGCTTGCCTCGCTGAGTGGGTTCGATTTGCGCCAGCGACCGTTCGATCAGAACAAGACGGTCCTGGAGTTCGATGAGATCGGCCTGTGCCTCGCTGTAGAGGGTGCCGGCGACCTCCCGGCGAATGCGGATGCAGAGCCGCTTCGCCAGGGTGGTCTCCGCAGCCGCGAAGCGATGCGCGCCCTTCCCGAGCAGTATCTCGAGACGCTTCTCCGCATCTTGGAGTTCACGCAGCAGCGCTTGTTCCGTCGGGGAAGCGGCGATCTGCATCATCCGCATCCGCTCAGGTGGTGCGATCTCCGCGACACCGCCGCCGTTCATCGGCGGCCAGCTGACGGCAACGCATCCGTTCAGGAGAAGGACGGACGCGGCCAGGAGGGTGCTCCGCAGCATGATCAGGCCGTCCCGCTCTGGATGCCGTGGATCGAAAGGTCCGACTTCGGCCGCGAGAACCGCGAGAAGAGACCGAAGCGGCGGGCCGGAACCACGCGGCTTCGCGACGTCATCGACTTGGTCAGGTCGAGCTTGCCGAGGAACTCCGCGGGCTGACCCTTCACGTTGGACAAGTCGAACGCGGTACCCGTTTCGCGGCAACGTTTGACGATATGGGCCACGAGGCCGAGGCCGGACGCATCCATGAACGGAACGCCGGCGAGATCGAGTGTTACCGCTTCGGGGCCGCCCGCAAGAATACGGGCGACGACGTCCCGATCCTGGGCGACGCCGAGCGCGTCCATCGCACCGACCATTTTGACGGAAACGGTGGAGCCGGTTTGGACAATGGTGCTGAGCATTTTGCAGTTCCTTCCAAAAGGGGGACTTCGGTTTCCCCCACTTCTGCAATCCGCCTGCCAGGTATTTTTTCTATTATTTTCAATGCATTAAAATTGTTCCGCGAAACCTCCGTCCCATATTGAAATGGCAGGGAGCTGTGGGGGTGACGCAAAATGAAGTGGGCTATCGAATAAAGAGAGGGCTCAAAACAAAAGCGGGGGCGCCGCTGCATCGACGCCCCCGCTTGATCGGAAACGGTAGGTGAGTGTGTGAGGAGTTACCTACCGCGTCCGAATGCCATGATCGCGACCGTCTGAAACGCGATCCCCAGGTCCATCCGCAGCCACTCCACCAAGCTTTGGCTCCGGATCGCATACGCATGGTCGAACGCGACCTTGCGTCTGACGTCATCGATGGTTTCGTCATATCCCTGCTTGACCTGAGCCAAGCCGGTGATTCCCGGTTTCAGACCATAGGTCCGTTCCGCGAAATAGGGGATTGCGGTCTCAAGCTTCTGATAGAAACCCGGCCGTTCGGGGCGCGGCCCGATCAGCGACATCTCCCCCCGCAGGACATTGATGAACTGTGGCAGTTCGTCCAGACGCGTCTTCCGCAGGATCTTGCCAACCCTTGTTACACGCGGGTCATTCTTTTGTGCCCAGACGGCACCAGAGCCGCGTTCCGCATCCTGCCGCATGGAGCGGAATTTGATCATTTCGAACATCAAGGTGCGGTCGGGCAGCGCCGCGCCGATCCGCAGTTGCCGAAAGAAGACCGGACCCGGACTTTCGACCTTGATCGCGAGCGCGATCAGCGGAAACAGCGGCAAGGTAAGGGCAAGCCCCGCCATTGCGCCGGTGATGTCGAGCGCGCGTTTGGCAAGGGTAACGGCAGTGCTTTGCATAAACATGGAACAGTCCTCCACGATCGGAATTAAGACGGATGCGCGCCGATCCGATGCCACCGGCGGTAGCCGCCGACGAGATAACGGAACGCGCCGAGCATCGATTGTAGGTGGCCATTGAGAACAAAACGCAGGATCGGGGCCTTCATCGCCAAACCGCCGGCGGCGAGCACGAGAAGCGGCCCCCAGAGCGTTTGGGCGGACAACAACACAAGGCAGAAGAAGGCCAAAACGATCAGGGGGCCCATCAGCACCCGAAGGCATTTTCCCGAAAGAAAAGCAAAAATCAGTCCCGGGTCGGCGCTGCGTAGAACCCCGGGAAGCATACGAACCGCCTGTTGAAGGTTGCCAGCCCCGATGCGGCGTCGGCGCAGACCGTCGCCCTTGTCGGTCACCACCTCGGCCTCCCGAATTCGAACGGTCGGATCGTAACAGGTTCGGTGGCCGGCGATCGCGATCCTGACCGGGATGATGAAATCATCGTTGATGCTGTCCATCGGCAGCGGCGTGAACAGATGGGTCCGGATACCGTATAGGGCGCCATGGGCGCCCATGAGCCCGGCCAAGTGGTTCTCACCCTGCTTGATTGCGGTTTGGTAGCGCCAATACAGTCTTTGACCGGCACTGCAGCGATCGGATAGGGCGTATCCCCCGCCGACCGCCCCCATACGGGGATCGGCGAACCGGGCCGCCAGACGCCGCAGGGCGTCTGCGTCGAAGGTGGCCGAGACGTCCGTGAAAATCGTCACCTCCGACGTTACCCGTCGCATGAGATCATTGAGCACGGCGGTCTTGCCACGATTCTCCGTGAACTCGACGATATGGATATCCAACTCGGGATAAAGCGCGGCTTGGCGCGCCGCGATGTCGGCCGTACCGTCCGTGCACCCGTCGCAACCAATCAGGACGGACAGTTTCGCCGCCGGATAGTCGGTGGACGCGATGCAGTCGATCTTTGCGGCGATATGGTCCGCCTCGTTAAAGGCAGGCGCAACAATCGTCAGGCTCGGCAAATCGAAATCGGCCACCGCGTTTACATTTGCTGCCGGCTTCGCCCCGAGCAACGCCATTGCGGCCGGGAAGACCGCGTGATGGTAAATCCCAAGTCCAGCGGCCGAGACGACGCCAGCGGTCAGATAGGGGTCGAACATGTCATCCACTCCTCTTCCTCGAATGACAAAGGCCTATTTCGCAAACCCGCTGCCAACTCGAAAAAGGGCGGAATTGTGCCGGCTTTCGGGATTGAGCATCACATGACTGGACCAAACTGAAACAGTTGAATTGACGCAAATTTCCAGAGCCGACCCATTTTGCACGGGTCGACACCGTGGAATCCCAGGAAATCGGCATGGCATTCTCTTTGCGACTTGGGCGGGGTCTCATTGAAAGGAACCAGTCCATGGCCCCGATCCTCATATGCGTCGATACCAGAGCCTTCGGTGGCATCGAATCTCACATCCTGGCGCTCGCCACGGCGCTGCACCAAGTCGGTCGTCCGGTCTGCGTTCTATTCTGCCGCGACTACGGGCGGCATCCGCTCAAAGATAAACTGACCGCCGTCGGCGTTCCCTGGCAGGCCGCCGTATCGACCGCGGATTTGCTCCGTCGCGTCCGAACGGCCGATCCGCTGCTGATACACACCCATGGGTACAAGGCGAATATCATTGGCAGGTTGGTGCGAGCCTCGACCGGCATTCCGGTCGTCGCGACATATCACGCCGGCGAACCCGGGCGCGGCAAGCTGCGGCTCTATATGGAGCTCGACCGAATCACGGGCATTCCCTTCCAGAAGATCGCGGTCAGTGCCCGCATCGCCGAGCGACTCTATGGTCCGGTGACGGTTATGAACAATTTCATCCCACTTTCCCTAAAGCCGGCCCCACTTGTCGGAAGGCGCGTGCTTTTCATCGGTCGGCTGAGCCCGGAAAAAGGCCCGGACCTGTTCTGCGATCTCGCAGCGCGCGTTCCCGATGCGGACTTCATCTGCTTGGGGGAAGGCCCCATGCGGGCCGATCTTGAACCCATCCATGGGCATCGTGTTCGTTTTGAAGGTGCCGTGGCCGACGTTTCCAAATGGTTGGACGAGGCCGCCTTGGTCGTGATGCCATCGCGCCATGAAGGACTTCCCATGGCGGCGCTTGAGGCCATGGCGAAAGGCGTTCCGGTCGCCGCCTTCGGCGTCGGCGGCCTCCCCACTCTCATCGACGACGGCAGAAGCGGCTACCTAGCCCCGCCGTCCGACATGGAAGGACTGGCACGGAGAATCTCCGCCCATCTGTCAAGAACGGTCCCCCAGAGACTCCAAATGGGCCAGGCCGCCCGTTCTCGGATCACGGCGGATTTCACACCGGAACAGCAATTACCGGAGTTACTCGCGATCTATGAACAAGCCGGACGGCGATATGCGGAGACGTTCGATGCCGTCGCGTCGTAGTCTCTATCTTATAGCCATGGTTCTGGCCGCCTTGAACGCCGCGGTGAAGCCTGTCTTGCTGTGGCTGCTATCGGACGGCATCGCACCGAACTTCCTCGTCCTGATGTGTGTCGCTATCGGGCTCATGTTTTGGTACGGCAATATCGAGCGCACCAGGACGACGGTGCAAGACGGGGTCATACTCATTGGAGCAACGGCCTTTTGCATGCTGCCGTTCGCCATCACGTCTTGGTTGGCCCTCGCTATCTTGGCCTGCGCCAGCACCTGGCGAAAGCGCTCCAGAGCCCGGCACGCGACCGCCATTCTGATCGCAAGCGCCCTTCGCCTCCCGGTCGCCTCCGGTTTGATGGCCCTGTTCGCCGGCCCCCTGCTGACCCTGGACGGATGGGTTGCTGGTTTGATCGCAGGGTTCTTCGGCCAGGCCGTCAGCGTTGACGGCAATCTGATCCGGTCGGCCGCCGGGCATTCGGTTTTCGTCATGTCCGGTTGTGCCAGCCTCGCCAACGTGACGGACGCCATGCTGATTTGGATGGTGTTCTGCCTAGCGACCGGCCGCACCGGCGCACGAGAGATACTGGGCGGCGCCCTCGGTCTCGCGATCCTACTCTTCGCCAGCAACGTGACCCGCCTCGGCATGATGGCGATCTCGGCAGAGAACTACCGTTTCCTGCACGATGGACTTGGCGCTTCCGTTTTCCAGACATCGCAGGTCATCGTGGTGGGGATCGCGATCGCCGCCGCCGTGGTTCTCAACAAGGAGCCCCGCCGTGCCCTATAGTCTTTTGAAACAAATCCTCATGATCGTAATTGTAGCCGTCGGATCGATCGGCGTCGGAGGCAAGGCTCTGACGGTCGTGTCCGGCAACGCCGCGACCGAGATGACCGGCGCGATGCATATCGAAGCGCTGGCGGCGGCGGCAGAGGACCACGGTTTGGTCCAACGTTCGCGGGTCGCGTTGACCGAAGAAGGCGCCTATTGGGCGGTCATCTTCAGCGAACCCGGTTGTGACGGACGTCTCACTGTGATCCCGATGTTGCGCAACGGCGAGATCGTCGGCCTATCCTCGCTCTTGAAGGGAGAGGTCCGTTACGCCATTGGCGGACACGATTATGAGCGTCTGACACTTTTTGCGACGCTGCATAACAAACTGGTGCGAATGCTGCCCTCTTCGGCGACGTCCCTCGCCCCCGCCGTCTATGCCGAACGGGGAGAGTGTAACCTCCGGCGTATGTTTTTTTGATTTGGACCCAACTGCATTTCGAGACACCGATAGCCCCAAAATGGGCCGACGAAATCACCAAGCCGAAAATTTTTTAGTAAAAACAATATCCTAGCGCACTCCCCCACTTCTTGCACCACCAAGACCAACACTATGCTTCAGGAGTTGCAAAGATGTGTGGAATTGTAGGAATTGTTAACGGCGCAAACGTCTCCAATGGATTGGTCGGCGGCCTCCGCAATCTCGAATACCGCGGTTACGATTCGGTCGGTATCGCCACACTTGGTGATGGTGGCCTGCAGCGCCGCCGGGCTCAGGGTAAGATCGTGTCCTTGGAGCGCAAGCTCAAGCAGACGCCGATCGATGGCGCCGTCGGGATCGGCCACACCCGCTGGGCGACCCACGGGGAGCCGACGGAACGCAATGCCCACCCGCACATGGTCGGCAACATCGCCGTGGTTCACAACGGCATCATCGAGAATTTCAAAGATCTTCGAGGGGAACTCGAGGATTTCGGCATTCCCCTGTCGTCGCAAACCGACAGTGAAGTAATCCCGGCGCTCATCCACCGCTATCGCCAGGAAGGCATGCAGCCGATGACCGCGCTTCGGAAAGCCATGTCCCGTCTCGAGGGGCAATATGCTTTTGCCGCCCTCATGGCCGATCAGCCTGGCCTGATTTTCGCGGCCCGTGCCGAAAGCCCCCTCGCCCTCGGCCACAACGATAACACGGAAGTCCTTGTCGCCTCCGACCTCATGGCGTTCTCCGACCGGGCATCCTCGGAAATGCTCCTTGAAAACGGGGACCTGGCCGTGATGTCGAACGACAGCGTGGCCGTCTTCGACGGTGCGCTCAACCCGATGATCCGGCCGACCCGTGAGCGCAAGAAGAGCCAAGTGGTGGTCAGCAAGGGCGACCACCGGCACTTCATGCACAAGGAAATCCACGAACAGCCGGTCACCGTGGGGCAATCCTTCGAGGCCTATATCGACCACGACAAATCCGTCGCCATCGACCTGCCCACGCGTTTCGCGGAAAGCCGACGTATCCATATCGTCGGCTGCGGGACGTCACTCTATGCCGGGATGGTTGCCCAGCCTTGGTTCGAGAAGATCGCCGGGATCCCCCTGACGCTCGAAGTCGCGTCGGAGTTCAGATATCGCGACTTGCCGATGGCAGGCGACGAAGCGGCCCTTTTCATATCGCAATCGGGCGAAACCGCCGACACGCTCGCGAGCCTGCGCATGGCCAAAAGCCTCGGTGCACCGATCGCGGCCATTGTCAACGTCCCGACCAGCGCCATGGCCCGGGAAGCCGACTGCCTTGTGAAAACCCATGCAGGCCCTGAGATCGGCGTCGCTTCGACAAAAGCCTTCACCGCACAGTTGACCGCCCTTTTGGCCGTCGCCGTGCGGGTCGCGCAGATGAAGAACCGTGCCGCGGTCGACCTGACCGACGCGAAGACCGAGGTCGTGAATGCGATCAAGGATACCCTGGACCGTGAGCCTGCGTTCAAGAAGCTCGCCCGACAGATCAAAAAGGCGAAGAGCGCCGTGTTCATCGGTCGCGGAAGCTGCCACGCCATGGCTATGGAGGGTGCGCTCAAACTCAAGGAAATCTCATACATCCATGCCGAGGGCTTTGCGGCGGGCGAGCTGAAACACGGCCCTATCGCGTTGATCGACGAAAACGTCCCGACGATCGTCCTCGCCCCCCGCGACGGTGTTTTCCAGAAGACCGTCTCCAATGCCCAGGAAGTGGCGGCCCGATCCGGACCGTTGGTGGTGCTTTCGGACGGGACCGGCTGCGAGGCGCTTGCCGGAGACAACGTCACCACGGTGACGATGCCGGAAACGGACGACGTCACCGCACCCTTCGCCTACGCGACGGCGGTCCAGTTGCTCGCCTACCACACCGCGCTCGCCATGGGGACCGATGTGGACCAGCCGCGCAATCTCGCGAAATCCGTGACTGTGGAATAATGGGGGCGTCAATGTCTGGACTGACAACTTGGATACGCCGGCGCGAGACACCGTTGGCGGATTTCCTCTATCGCACGGCCAAGACCATTCAATCGACGGATATACCGGTCGTTCCCGGCCTGCACAGCGGCCTTCTGAAATGCCATCTGCTGATCACCGGATTGATCGGGAATTTCAGCCGCGTCTTCTATTATACACCGATGTTCCGAAGTCGGCTCGACGGAACCCATCGCAGCCTTCATTTGGCCGGCGGCGGCATGCCCCTGGTCACGGGACCGGTGGAGATCACGATGGGCGACCGGTGCCGCCTCTCAACCGCTTTGACGATCAGTGGGCGGGGTGCCGGCAAGACCAGGCCGCAATTCATTGTCGGCAATAATGTCGGCATCGGCTGGCAAACGACCATTGCCGTCGGCACCCGGGTGGTCTTCGAGGACAACGTCCGCCTTGGTGGCCGGGCATTCTTCGCGGGCTATCCAGGCCATCCGATCGATGCGGACGCCCGGGCGGCCGGGTTACCCGACACAGAGGATCAGATCGGCGATATCGTGCTCCGCAAGAATGTCTGGCTCGGTACAGGTTGCAGCATCTCCGCCGGCGTCGAGATTGGGGAGGGCACCATTGTCGCGGCCGGCAGTGTGGTGACCCGATCCCTTCCTCCCGGCGTTCTCGCGGGGGGTGTCCCCGCTCGTGTCATTCGGCCCTTGGCCACGCCTGAACAGGTCGATGATCGAGGGGCCGTCGTGGCCATCCGCCGATGAGCATACTGCGTAGACCGATCGCGAGTCCGTCGCCCCTCGTCGTCTTCGGCGAAGACTGGGGCCGCCATCCCTCGTCGACACAACATCTGATCTCCCGGTTAATGGCCGACCGCCCGGTCGTCTGGATCAACTCCATCGGCATGCGGCGGCCACGGCTCTCCGACTTGGGGCGGGTGGTCCGGAAGGTTCGGGCCATGGTTCGGCCGACCTCGGCAACACCGCTAGAGGGCCCGACCCCCGACCGTATGGTCGCGCCGAGGGCAGTGAGCTGGCCCGGCAGTCGGATTGCCGCCGCTGTGAATCGGTACTCCGTCGGCGGGCAGGTCCGAAAGGCGATCGCGTCTATCGACGCGGAGCGGCCTATCCTGTGGCTCTCGCTGCCGACGGCTGTCGATATGCTTGGAACCATCGGGGAAGCGGCGGTGGTTTACTATGCCGGCGACGACTTCTCGGCGTTGGCGGGCGTAGACCATCGTCCGGTCGCCGAGAAAGAGCGGAAGCTCGCCGAAAAAGCCGATCTGATCATCGCGGCGAGCCCCCTGATCGCCGCCCGATTCCCACCCGCCAAGACAGTCGTCATTCCCCATGGGGCCGATACCGAGCTCTTCTCCGCTCCACGGTCGGCCCCGGACGATCTCCGAACGCGGCCTGGTCAACGCGTGGCGGGATTCTATGGCTCGATCGACGCCTGGTTCGACACGGATCTGGTCGCGGACGTCGCAACGCGTTTGCCTGACTGGCGTTTCGTCATGATCGGCCATATTCGACGGGATCTGGGCAGGCTGTCGAGCCTTCCCAATGTCGCCTTTCTCGGCCCGCGGCCCCACGGAGCCTTGCCGGCCTATGCCCAGAACTGGACGGCGTCTCTTCTGCCGTTCCGGGATACGGCGCAAATCCGGGCCTGCAACCCGCTTAAACTGCGGGAGTATCTCGCCGCCGGCCGTCCGGTGATCTCGACCCGGTTCCCAGCGGTCGAGGCTTATTCGGACGTCGTTCGCATCGCAGATGCCCCCACGGAGTTCGCCGAGGCCATCGAGAACGCCGCGCAGGACGATCCGCGTAACCGCCGCACCCGCCTCGATCGCGTGCGGTCCGAAACGTGGGAAGCCCGGGCGAGAGAGGTACAGTCCCATCTTGCCATGCTGCAAAATGCGAAAACTCTCTCAAATTGATCTGCCCACCCATCGACGCCCAAAAATTATACAATAAAATCAATGCTATAATTCAGGTATGAACCTTGCGATCTCCTCCACCGTGTGTGTGAGGAGATTTGCTATGTTCAAGACATCCCATCGTCGGAGTCCCTTCCGAACCCTTGCTCTGTTGATTGCTCTGCCGCTCGGCGCCTGTGGAACCCTTAGTAATCCCATGGAGCTTTTGCCGACGGTGGACCGGCTGGTGCTGACCTCATCGGCAGCCCCGTCTTCCAAAGGCACCAAGATCTCTGTCGACGAGATGCTGGCCCGGGCGCGCACCGCCGCCGAGGGCGAGGATCCTTCGGAAGCGATCCCCACCGTCGAGCTCAAAATCCCCCCCAAGGGCCTTGATGGTCTCGCCTTTCAAGCACTGGGAGGGTTCCTCAACCGCGTCGACCCGATGCGGATCAAGGAAGTCACCGTCGCACGGGCCGAACAGACCGGCATCGAGGAGCTCCAAGCGGTCGCCCAGGCGATCCGCGTCGGCAAGATCCTGGAGGATGCGGGCTACACCGTCCGGCTCGTCGAGGACAAACTGCTGAAGCCCGGCTCCTACCGTCTGTCGGCGATCCCGACCGGTGAGATCGCATCAGGCAGGGGGACCGAGTGATGACCGCACTCCCCTGGCAGGTCTACCTCTCCCTTTGGCTGAAGACGGCGTGGCGGTGGCGCTATCCCATTGTCGTCCTGGTCCTGGTCATGCCGGTGCTCGGATATGTGGCCGGCAGCATCAAGCCACGCCAATACGAGAGCAAAATGACGATCCTGATTCAGGAATCGGCGAAACATAACCCGTTCCTGGAGGATTTCGCGGTCGAGACACGGGTCAAGGATCGTATCGCCGCCTTGAAGGCCCTTCTCCATAGCCGTCATATTTTGGTCGCCGTCGCGTCCGACCTCGAACTGATCGACGAGAACACCCCGGCGCCAGAGCGCGACCGTCGCATCGAGAATCTGTCGCGATCCCTTTCTGTCCGTCTGATCGGCGAAGAACTCGTCGAGTTGCGCTATCGTCAAAACACCATCGCGCGGATCGACGAGGTCCTGATCGCGGTCGCCCAACGCTTTGTCGAGAAGGTTTTGGCACCGGAACGCTCCTCGATTTCGGGCTCCCAGCAATTCCTCCAAGAACAGATCACCGGAAGCGCGGAAGCGCTCCTGGCGGCGGAGAATGCGCTTGCGCGGTTTATGTCCGAGAACGCCGCCAACCTGCCGGACCTTCACGCGGGCAATATGCGGCGGCTGGCCGACATGAAGCTTGCGCTTTCCGAAAAGCGGACCGCGCTCGAAGGGGCACAGGCCCGCTACCAATCGCTGATCGCGCGCCTCGCACAGAACAATCCCGTGGTCGCCCAGATCGAACGCCAAATCGTCGAAAACTCGGCGGACCTCGCCACGCTCAAGTCGCGCTACACCGATCGACATAGCGCAGTGCAGGCCGCAGAGCGGAAATTGACGCGGCTCAAAGCTGAACGCGATTCGGTGCTGGCCAACGCGCCCAACCTCACGGAAGAGGAGGTTGAGGAATTGTGGGCGGCGGCCGCCCAGATCGCGGAGCCTGATAGCGGCGCGCAAATTCTCCTCGTCTCTCAGTTGGAACGTCTGCAGACATCCAAGGCCGAATTGGTGGACCTCAGCCGCCAGGTTGAGACGTTGGACAAGGAAATCACCTCTCTGGATCGCATGGTCCTGAACTTCGGAGACATCGAAACCCGACTGCGGCGCCTCCAAAGCGAGGTAGACGTCAAACAGGAAGTGCACGAGTCGCTCAAGGAAAGGGCCGAACTGGCTCGTGTAACCGGCGCACTCGGCCAGTTCGAGGCCCCCGAGCGCGTGAAGGTCATCGATCGACCGTCCATCCCAACGAAACCGCTTGGGCTACCGCCGGCCATCTACGCCTTGCTCGGTCTTGCCGCCGGCATCGCCATCGGCATCGGCCTGATCGTGATTACCGAGGTCACCGAGAACACCGTCCGCACCCGTCAACACCTTGCAGACCTGACCGGCGTTCCGGTGCTCGCGCGGGTTCCCCATCTCCCGAGCGTCATTCCCGACATCACGCCTCAAAAGAAGCGTCTTTCACGGATCTGGCGGCTCCGCAAATCCAACCATCAGGAGGCCTGATATGGGACGAAACACCATTGTCCACGTCGTGCAGCATCTAAGGCCCGGCGGCATCGAATCCCTGGCCCTGGAAATGCAGCGGCGGGATCCGCACTGTCACATCATCTCATTGGAGGGACGTCGGTCCGATGCGCTGCTTGCCTGGGAGCGGCTGGGCGTCACCGCCGACCGTCTCCACTTTCTGGACAAGCCCAGCGGTCTCTCACCACGGACGGTTTGGCGGTTGGTCCGGTTATTGCGGAAACTGAAGGCCCACATCGTCCATACCCATCATGTCGGCCCCCTCCTTTACGGGGGACTGGCGGCCCGCATCGCTGGTGGCGCGAGGCTCGTCCACACTGAACACGATGCCTGGCATCTTGAGGATCCTCGGCGGGCCAAGGTGGTCGGCTGGGCTTTCCGTACGCTGCGCCCCCGGATCGTCGCGGACGCGGGCGCGGTTGCGGAGTGCGTTCGCCAGAAACTTGGAAGGCAGGCAACGATAATCCGAAACGGGATCGATATGGACCGCTTCAGGGGTATCGATCGGGACAATGCGCGACGGCAGCTCGGCTTGCCGTCTGAAAGCGTCGTCATCGGAACCGCGGGACGGTTGGAGGCGGTCAAGAATCACCGCCTCTTGATAGACGCGTTCGCACGGTGCACCGCAGCGCCGACGGCGCGGCTCGCAATCGCCGGCGATGGGTCGCTGCGCCAAGACTTGGAGCAACTGGTCTCAGAGCGGGGTCTGGAGAACCGGGTCATCTTTCTGGGCCAAGTCGAGGCAATGCCGTCCTTCTTGTCTGCCTTGGATCTCTTCGTCCTGTCGTCAGACCGCGAGGGCTATCCCTTGACCCTGATCGAGGCCCAGGCCTGCGATGTCCCGGTGATCGCCACTCGGGTCGGGGGGGTGGCCGAAGCGGTGTGCCCGGTGTCGGGACAGTTGGTGCCGGCGGGGGACGCGGAGGCATTGGCGGCGGCGATCGAAAAGGCGCTCTTCAACAAACCAACGGCAAGCCAGTCGGGCGCACCTCGATTTTTCGCCGAACGTGAAGGGTCCCTCGACGTGATGATCGCCCGGTACGGTGCGCTCTACGCCCAAGGGTCTACGCCATGAGCGATCTGCCTCTCCGAGGGTCCGACGCCAGACACTCCCTACTGCTGCTGGGGGCGATCGGGCTGAGCCTGGTCACCGGCGTCGCGATGGTCCTGGGGCCACACCCACTCTTCGGGCTGATCGTCGGCCTTATTCCCCTGGCGGCGGCCGTCGCCCTGCCGCGCCCTTTTCTACTGGCCGCGCTTTTCATCCTGTTTTCCTTCTTCCGTCTTCACGAGGTTTTCCCGCAGCTAATGCCGCTGAAACTGCCGCTGCTGCTGGCCCTAGGGACGTTGGCCGCGCTCGGCTGGACTTTGGCGTTTCGGAAGCTCCGACCGTTCTGGGACCCGGCCTACACTCCCTTCGTCGTGTTCTTCCTGTTGGCAACAGTGGGCATCTTCACCGCGAGCAATGTCGGCAACTCGTTAGGCTTCTGGAAGGACACCTATGTAAAGATCGGCATCATGGTCTTCGCCCTGTCCTGGTCGATCCGCACCAAACAGGACATGGCTTGGATGATGCGGGCCATCATCGTTGCGGGGATCGCGGTCGCGACCGTCGCCCTGAAGAACAAGGCGGCCGGCATCGGGCTTGTCGAGGGGACCCGGGTCACGATCGGTCGGGACATCGGTTCCATGCTGGGCGACCCCAACGATCTCTCGCTGGTATTGCTTTTCGCCGTCGGTTTCTCTCTCGGCATGACAACGACGAAAGGGCTCGGCAGGCTAGACCGCGTCCTGGGTGCGAGCACCTATGTCCTCCTGATCCTGGCGATTCTTGCGACGCAGAGCCGCGGCGGCCTGCTGGGAATCGCGGCGGTCACCGGAGTGTTCGTGGCGCAACGGATCAAATCGAAGCTCGTTCTCGGCGGGGTCGGCTTTATCGCCTTGATGGCCTTGTTCGCGGTCGCCGGGGTCGACGATCGGCAATCCGGCGGCGCACATGAGGAGGGTATCGACGAGTCAGCCATGGGCCGACTTCACGCCTGGAAAGCGGCGATCTTCATGGCCCTCGGCAACCCGCTGACCGGCGTCGGGATCGACAATTTCCTCTATAATTACTTCGACTACAGCGATTTCTGGGACGGCAAGAACCATGCGGTGCATTCCACATGGTTCGGTGTCCTTGGCGAAACCGGTCTGCTCGGCTTCGGCGTGTTCGTTTGGATGATGTTCGTTCTCTACCGGACCATTCACGGACTGTCCCGCAAGACCGCATCGGAAGATGGAATGTCACCGGTCCTGCGGGCCTCCGCCAATGGGCTGCTCGGCGGTTTCACCGGATTTTGCGTCAGCGGCACCTTCCTGACCCAGGGCTTCACCTGGCCCATCTACATCATCCTCGCCGTCGCGATCGCGCTGCGCCGCATCGTCGATGCCGAGTTGGAGTCCCGAAAGGAAACCCACTCATGAAACACCTGCTGCGAACGGGCCTTGGCCAGGCGGCCGTCTACGCCGCCGCCCTTGTCCTCACCAAACTGACCGCCATCGTCATGCTGCCGGTGTTTACGCATTATCTGACGCCGGAGGAATACGGGCGGCTCGACATTCTGCAGACGCTTGCCAACTTGTTGAGCCTGGTCATCGGGTTCGGGTTGGCCGACACCCTGTTCAGATTCACCGGAGAGGCGAAGACGGACACCGAGCGGAAAGAAGCCGCGGCCGGCGTCCTCGGCCTTGCCCTTCTGACCTTTGTCGCGAGCGCTGTTTTGCTGCAGCTCGCGGCCCCCTGGATTGCCGCCTATCTTCCCGGCGGTGTGACGGAGACGCAAACGCGCCTGATCCTCGGCAGCCTGAGCTTTACCGCCCTCATTCTCGTCCCCTTATCCTGGATTCGGCAACAGGACCGGGCGCCGCTCTATTTCGGCGGTTCGGCCGGTCGAGCCGTCGTCCAGGCCGTTCTTGCCGCTCTTTTCCTATCCCTGGGGTTCGGTATCGACGGCGTCCTCCTGGCCGGGTTCATCTGTGCATCGACCTTGTGCGCCATCCTCGTTGTCATTCAATGGCGTCACACGGGCTGTCGACTGTCGCTCCCCCTGCTAACCCGCCACGGACGATTTGGCGGCACCTTGCTCATCGCGGGACTGGCCACGTTCGTTCTCGACAGCTTCGACCGCTGGATTCTGGCCGACGCGATTGGCGCTCATGCCTTGGCGATGTACGCTCTGGCTGGAAAAATCGCGATCATGGCCGCTTTCGCGACCCAGCCCTTCGGCCTGTGGTGGTATCCGCGGCGCTTCAACGTCCTCAACCGGGACAACGGCAACGTTACCTGTGCCCGAATGACCGAGCTCGGCATCTGCATCGCGTTGCTCGGTGCGGTGGGTATCGCGGGGATTGGACCCGCCACCGTGACTTGGCTGGCGCCCGAGGCCTATGCAAGCGCGATCCAGTTCATTTCGGCGCTGGCCCTTCTGGCGGCACTGAACGAATCGACCAGTCTCATCAATACGGGCGTCCTATCGAACGAGAAGTCGACCCTGCCCGCCCAGATCGACTGGACGGCCGCCGCCACCGCCCTGGCCGGCTATCTCTGGCTCATTCCCGAGATGGGCGCCTGGGGTGCGATTGCCGCAACGACCGTGGCGCTCGGCCTGCGTTTCATCCTGTATGTCGTTTTCGGGCAACGCCGCCGTCGGTTGCCCTATCGCTTCGGCCGGTTGGGTGGCGTCGCCCTCATCGCCGGTGCAGCGAGTTACGCGGCGCACATGTCGGGTGGCGTGGTATTGCCCTTCGTCGTGGCGTCTTGCGGCGCCGTCGTCATCATCGGGTTCGGCCTGGTCAGCGGACTTCTACCGACCCCCTCCCGGGGCATGTTGAAGGCGGTAGCGTGATGACCCGATCCTTCTATCTCCTTGCCGCGCTCCTGCTGGGCACCGTTGCCATCGCCGTCGCCGTCGGGCGCGCGGACACGCTACCGGAGGATAGTCCCGCGCTCCTCCATCCGGTGGAAAGGATCGCCTATTCCGATGACTGGCGGCTGAACACGACCCGTGAAGCCCGCCCCGGTGAGGCGGTGTTCGTCATCCTGCGCACCGGTCAGGACAGGTGCGCCACGATCACAGCGGACCGGTCCGGCATCACCTATTGGCAGATGCTCCCGATGGACCTGCCGGTGGGCAGCGACGAGAACACGGCACCGGGACGCTTCCACGAGATCCTGGCCCCCCGAAACCAGGCGACCTGCCATCTCTCTCGGTATGTCTTGGCCGAATGGCGGGTCGACGGACCCTCGACGGTGACGCTGCGGCATGGGGGGAGCGGGCTTGTCGTCCGTGTTGAGAACCGGGCCGGACCACCCCCGAGCCGGCCTTTCTTCATCGGCCTCGACAATCGCGGTCTGCTGACCGCCCATTGCGGCGGCTATTGCAAGCGCGAGGCGGAACTCGGACGGGCCTATGCCGCCCTTCTGATCGATCATGGGCTCCAGCCGATCCGCAATTGGGTGGTTCTACCGCCGGTCCGAAAGGGACTGCTCGATCTCGATCATGGCCAATCATCGGGATACTCGTTCCGACAAATGGTCCTCGGATCCGCCCTTTACGGCGAAATCGGTTTCCCCCGCGCCAAACTCTATCAAGACCCCGAGCGTTATCTTAGGGCATTGGAGAGAACAGTCCGATCGATGGGGCTGGTCGGGCGTGCCTGGATCTACGCGGCCGACGAGCCCGGGGACCTGGACGCATTACGCAAGGAATTGCTTCTCTACGATGAACTCGCCCCCAGTGTGAGGATCATGGTCACCACGCCACCGGACCCGCGTCTCAATGGGCTCGTGGACATCCACGCGCCTGTCTACAACACCCTGATCGAAGGCGACGACGGCGGTCCGAACTTCTGGAGCTATGTCTCCTGCATGGGCTCCTGCGGACCAAATCGCGCGGTTCGGCCCCACGTCGAGAAGACGCCTGGCGCCGATACCGGTGAGCCCGATCTATTGATCGATCGGCCAGCGGGTCGGCTGTTCCGTTTTTTCCAAGAAGCCGAGAAACGCGACCTGGGCGCAGCGCTTTACTATGCGGCCACGGAGGGCTATCGCCTGATCCCCCATGGCATCGATCCATTTCAGGACCCTTGGAATTTCGGCGGCAATGGAGACGGCCTTTTGGTGTTTCCGGGGCGCCCTGGCATGTATGGCCTGAAGAGCGACCGGCCCCTCCCCTCCTTCCGCCTCAAACTCATCCGCCATGCGATACAGAGCTATTGGTGACGCCCTATTGGTTATCCAGGCCGGTCAGCCCGCCTTTTCCCGCTCTTCCCAAGCCTTTTTCTTTCGATAAATGCTGGAGGTAGAGATGTTGAGGGCGCGGGACGCCTGCGTGATGTTGCCGTCGTAGTAGCGAATGGCGGCATCGATCGCCATCATCTCCAATTCCTCGATCGGTCGCACGAACCAACGGTCCGAGGGCATGACGCTCGTCATCGGTGCTTCAACCGGTTCGCCGCCCGGGCTGGTGGAGGTTTCCGCCGCGGGTTTGACGAAACGGCCCGGTAACGCGGGCATCATGTGGGGCGAGACAAGCGCGCCGGTATTCAACACCACGATATTGCGGATCGTGTTTTCGAGTTGGCGCACGTTGCCCGGCCAGGAATAGGTCTCGATGATCTCCGCCGCGGCGTCGTCGAATCCTTCGAACACTTTTCCTTCGATCGTCGAGAAATCCCGGAGAAACCGCTCCGCGAGGCGGAGCACGTCCTTCCCGCGGTCCCGTAGGGGCGGCATGGTGATCGGGATCACATGGAGACGGAAATAGAGATCCTCTCGAAAGCGCCCCGCTTGAACTTCTTCGAACGGGTCGCGGTTGGTCGCGCACACGAAGCGTATATCCGCTTGCCGATCGACCTCGTCACCGACTCGGCGATAGGTCCCGGTCTGAATGAACCGCAAAAGCTTCGCCTGTAGGTCCAGGTTCATCTCGCAGATCTCGTCGAGAAACAATGTACCGCCGTCGGCAAGACCGGCGGCTCCCTCGCGGTCCTGGACCGCTACGGTGAAAGATCCTTTGCGGTGGCCAAAAATCTCCGACTCGATCAACTCCTTCGGAATCGCCGCGCAATTCAAGGGCACGAAGGGGCCGTTGTGCCGCGGACTGGCCTTATGGATCGCCTGGGCGCAGAGTTCCTTACCGGTTCCCGATTCGCCTGTGATGAAGACCGAGGCCGAAGACCTGGCCGCCGCCTCGATCAAGGCGAAGACGTTCTCCATTGGCTGCGACTGGCCGAAAAAGCCGGACGGGCCAGGAGTCGCGGGCTTTCTGGTCTTGCCGGGCGCGGGGGGCGCAACGGTGCGCGCGCCCGCCACTTCCGACTCGATCGGCTTGTCCGGTTTGGCCTGGAAGCGCTCCAGTCCCAGGGTGACGGCTTCCGTCAACTTGTCGGGACTGCACGGCTTCATCAGGAAATCAACCGCCCCGATCCGCATCGCCGACGCCGCCGCCCTAACCGATCCGTTACCCGTCAGAACAACGATAGGAGGAAGACGATGGTTCTTGGAGATCTCCTCGATGACATCCAGTCCATCCATGTCGGGCAACTGAAGATCCAGCAGTACAAGGTCCGGCTCTACGGCACCGAATTGTGAAATAGCGGACTTCCCCGTTTCCGCGACAACTGTTTCATGCCCCGCATTCTTGAGGAACGTCGAGTAGAGCGCCGCGTTACTGGGCGAATCCTCGATCATCATGATGTTTGCCATCCGAAACCCCACAAATCTGCTATTGCCCCTCAAGCTGACCCATTTTGGGCCAGTTTGAAAGTGGGGAATATCAAATTACGCCTTTTGCACTTCAAATTGCATTGACGCAGTTCTCCCAACTCTCGGAGAATTATTTTATATCAATGACTTAGAAAGAATACTCCTTTCCTTGCAGAGGAATGCGCATCCCTGTGAGGAGGATGGAGCGACATGAAACGACTTTTCGGCACCGATGGAATTAGAGGCGCGGCAAACAAAGGGCCGCTTAGTCCCGGATCAATCGTCAGCATCGGCATGGCGGCGGGGCGCATTGCGGCGGAAACGTCGCCGTCTCCCCGGATCGTCATCGGCAAGGACACGCGGGAGTCCGGCTATATGGTCGAGGCCGCCCTGGTGGCCGGCCTGACGGCCGTCGGCGCCAACCCCATCCTCTTGGGACCGATCCCGACCCCGGCGACCTCCTGGCTGACCCGGTCGATGCGGGCCGATCTCGGCATCATGATCACCGCCTCGCATAATCCGCACCATGACAACGGCCTGAAATTCTTCGACCATCTTGGCCGGAAGATCGACGATGCGGCCCAGCATCATTTCGAGGACATGGTTCGACAGGCCGCGTCCCCGCAGAGCGCCGCCGACCCGTCGCCCGACAGCCACACATTGGGCCGAGCCTCGCGGGTTGACTTCGCCATCGGACGGTATGTCGAAGCGGTGAAACAGACTATTCCCCGAGGTCTCAGGCTCAACGGGATCAAAATCGTCCTCGATTGCGCGAACGGAGCCGGATACCGATGCGCGCCCGAAGTCCTCTGGGAACTCGGCGCAGACGTCACCGTGATCGGCAACCAGCCGAACGGCCGCAACATCAATTCCGCCTGCGGCGCGACGGCGACCGCGAAATTGCGGGCGACCGTGATCGAGGAAGGAGCCGATATCGGCATTGCCCTCGACGGCGACGGCGATCGCGTGATCGTCTGCGACGAATACGGCCAGGAAATCGACGGCGACCAAATCCTTTGCCTGATCGCGGAACGTCTGAACCAAGAAGGTCGTTTGCGGAACGGCAAAGTGGCCGCCACGGTGATGTCCAATCTCGGGCTCGAACGGCATCTCGGTACCCAGCAGATCGGCGTTGTCCGGACTCCGGTGGGCGACCGCCAACTCGCCATGGAGATGTCCAAGCAGGACCTGGCCCTGGGCGGCGAGCCTTCCGGCCACGTCATTCTGTCCGACTATGCCCATACGGGCGACGGCCTGATGGCGGCACTCCAGGTATTGACCGCGATTGTCGAGAACGAGGCAGAGACGAGCCAGCTGTGCCATCGCTTCGAGCCCGTGCCCCAAATCCACCGAAATGTGCGGCTCACCGGCGACAAGGACGTGATGGCGGCGGAGAAGGTCGTGACCAGCATCGCGGACTACCGCAAGCAAATGGGATCCACCGGACGCCTGGTCGTGCGCAAGAGCGGGACCGAACCGCTCGTCCGTATCATGGTCGAGAGTGTGGACCGGCGACTGGGCATTTCCATCGCCGACGCCTTGGAGGAGTTGGTGACGCGCGAAGCCGGCTGACCCGCAAACGCTCCATCCAAAAAGGGGAGCCTCAGACAACGAAAGGAGTTTCATTATGCGCAGAGCTTGGATGGTGGGGGCCGTCGCCCTCGGGACGACCCTGTTCGCCCCGGACGGCCATGCCCGGGAGGACAACTTCAATGAGGGCGCCTATGACAGCGCTAGTCAGACCGGCATCAACAACGCGAATTGCAATTCGGCGCTTATTCTCGTTTGCCCGGAATCCGGTGGATCCGCCAGTTTCGGGGCTCCGTCCCCGGGCCTGGCGGCGGCGGGCGCGGTGCTCTTGGGCGGCGTGGTCTACGCCATGCGCCGTCGCCGGCGCGGCTAAGGAGACGCGTAATGAGACCGGCAGCCCGGCTGATCGCTTTTCCCGCAACCCTTCTCGCTGCGCTTCCGGCATGGGCACAGGAGACGACCAGCCTTCCCGTCGATGGCAGCATTATCGACACGATCACCCGGGTCCTGCCCGAACGCGTCGAAACGGACGGGCAATATCTCGACCCCGCCTACGACGCCTCCATCTCCTTCACCAGTGATGCGAATGCGTCGGTGACCTTCATCTCGGAAGGGGCCGGCTACCGCAATTCACTGGGCTATTTCTCGTTTCAGGATGGTGCCTTCGACAGTGTCAGTTTCGGCGAGATCGACAGCAACGGGTCAGGCAACATCACCGTCAATGAAGTCAGCTATCTGACAGGAGTCACGGAGACGGGGATGTTGTTCCCCAACGCGTCCGGGTCAGGTGGCTTCGCGGGGTCGGGCGGGTCTCTCAATACCGGAGACACGGTCCCGATCGGCGACGGCTCGGTCGATCTGATCGAAGGCCGTCTCGTGCAGAGTGGGACGACCTTCACCAGCAACGACAATCTCGGCTTCTTCGTCGTTGCCAATGGATGGAACGGCAGTGGCGTCGACAGTTGGGACAATAGCCGGGAGAAGTCGACCTATTGGTCGGTCGATCTCCTGAACCCGGAGAACAGCGCCGGCGCCACCGCCGATTCCGTTTCGGCGTTCTCCCGGCATGTGGCGTTGGTGAATGTCGAGGATCAAAACACCCTCATTCTCGGCTTCGAGGACCTCAAGCGTCCCTATGGCGACAACGACTTCAACGATGCGGTATTCGTGGTCAACACTTCCCCCGCGGACGACGGATCGTTGACGCCGGCCGTCCCTGCCTTGCCGGCAGAGCCGGTCTTCGACACATCAAAAATGCAAAAGGTGTACAGTGCACCGGTAGAGGGGAACGCCCTTCTGCTTTCCTTCACGCTTCTCGGTGCTCTGGGCTTTTATCGTAAGGGCAATTACGCCGGCTTTCGTCTTGGACGTTACACGGCTTCTTCCATATAACGTCGCAACGCACTTTCCGATTCTTCACAGATACTGGACACAGCACGCAGGCGCGCACCGATGGTGGACAGGTCGGTGTCGCGCTGCAACGGGTCCAAAAGAGCCGAAAGGCGAACCGCGCCGAGACCGCTGCAGGCTCCTTTCAGCGCATGGGCTTGTCTATGGACCTCGTCCAAATCGCCCTGGGCGAAAGCCGCTTCCAACGCGGCACGACGGGTTCTGAATTCCTTGGTAAAAGTGTCGAGCACCGCGAACCGCGCTTCGCGATCAATTCCCTCCAGCAACTCATCGAGAACGCTCGTATCGATCAAGGGCGTTGCCGCAACGGCCCCTACCGACGTCTCCTCCGGAACACTCTCGCGTGCCGGGTCGACAGGCGGGCACGCCCCAAGCCATCTACGGAGAACGGCCGTCAATTCCGTGCGTCGAATCGGTTTGGCGATGTAGTCGTCCAGACCCTCGTCGAGGAAGTTCTCCTTGTCGCCTTTCATGGTGTAAGCCGTCATCGCAACGATCGGCAGAGATGACGCGCCCGGCAGCGCCCGAATGGCCTGGGTCGCCTCCACTCCGTCCATCGTCGGCATGTTGATGTCCATCAGCACCAGGTCGTAGGGGCGCGAACGGACCGCTTCCAGCGCCTCCCGACCGTCGCCAACCAAATCGACGTGAGCCCCCAGCCGTTCCAGCATGGTGCGTATGATCATTTGATTGGCGGAGCTGTCCTCGGCGACAAGAATTCGGTTATCGAAACTCTCCTCGTCCTCTTTCGGCTCCACCGCTTCCACGGTTCCGTCACGGTAGGCGGCAACCTCCTCGGGGGTTGGGAGCCCCATGGGCACGGTGACGGAGAAGACGCTCCCTCGCCCGACTTCAGAACTTACCTCGATCTCGCCGTCCATCAGTTCAGCCAGGCGTCTACAAATCGTCAGTCCAAGACCCGTTCCCTCGATCACTTTGGTCTTGGTATCCGGCGCCCGCCAAAACTCATCGAAGAGATGCGCCAAATTATCGGCGGGAATGCCGGCCCCGGTATCTTCCACGTCGAACCGGACAACGGCGCGCTTCTCTTTCCGTTCCACGATATGAACCCGCACCGCGACCGACCCGTCGGTGGTGAATTTGATCGCGTTCCCGACCAGATTGATCAGGATTTGACGCAGTCGGGCGGGGTCGGCGATCAAACACTCCGGCAAATCGGGGGCGAACCGAGCGCTCAAGGAAAGCCCTTTTTCGTTGGCCCGATATCGCATGACATCAATGACGTCCTCGGCCAGTTGCCGCGGCTCCATCACCGAGTTCTCGAGAGCGAGGGCGTCCGCGTCCATTTTCGAGACGTCCAAGACATCGTTGATGATCGCCATGAGGTTCTCGCCGGCCTTTTTCCCAATCCGAACGAGGTTCAAATCCTCGCGGCTGAGTTTGCCGTCCTCAAGAAGCCCAAGCGCGCCGAGAACGCCATTCAGAGGGGTCCGGATCTCATGGCTCATCATTGCAAGGAAGCGGGATTTCGTGGCGCTGCCTTCCTCGGCCCGTTGCCGCGCGTCGTCCAGTTCGCTCTCGCGCCGCTTGGTTTCCGTCACATCCCGTTCGATCGCGATATAATGCTCCAAGGTCCCGTCGGGGCCGTAAATCGGTTGCGCGTCGATCTGGACCCAATAGGCCTCGCCATTCTTGGCATAGTTCACCAATTCGGCGTTGAAGCCTTCTCCGGCCGCTATCTTTCGCCGGATGCGCGCGATTTCCGAAAGGTCCGTATCCGGGCCCTGGAGCACCTCGCCGGGCTTAAGGCCCTTCACTTCCGCGAAACCATATCCACTGATCCGCTCGAAACCCTCATTCACCCATTCGACCAGTCCGGCGGCGTCGGTGATGATCACGGCGTTGTCCGTCCGGTCCGCGACAAGGGATAGCGTCCTGGATTTCCGCTCACTCTCGCGCAGATCCTCCTCCGCCTTCTTGCGTTCGGTGATGTCCCGCATGACGCCCGTGAAGAGGACTCTGCCCCCGAGCCGGACCTCACCGATCGAGAGTTCGAGGGGAAATAGGGAGCCATCGGCCCGGCGGCCTTCCAACTCGCGCCCAACGCCGATGATCTTGCTGCGCCCGGTCCGTCTAAAATTATCGATATAGCGGGAATGAAGTGCGCCGATCGCCTCCGGCATCAGCATCGAGACATTTTCGCCGATGAGGGCGCTCCTGGGATATCCGAAGATTTCCTCCGTCGCCGGATTAGCGGATTCGATCCGGCCCGCCTCGTCGATCGTCACGATGGCGTCCGCGACGTTGTCGAGGACGGCGTTCAAACGTCCCAGGCCTTCCTCCATGCGGTCCTGTGTCCGCTCCAGAAGGCGGGCGCGCTCCACTTGTGCGGCGGCCAATTCCTCGAGATTCGCGAAAGCCGTCCGGTTGCGACGGACAAGAACGAGGATGAAGAGTGCCGCGGAACCGAACGCCGCCACGACGAAAAGGATAATATCACGGAAGGTGGTGTCCACAGCGCCGCCGATCCCGGAGCCCGTCTGCGGCAAGAAGATCTCCTGCACGCCGCGGACATCGCCGACATTCCAGAGCCGAAACGGGCTGTCCGGGTGGGCATTGTGACAGTCGACGCAGCTTTGCTCCATCCGGACGGCCGAGACGAAGCGGAATGTGGTCGCGCCATCGACGTCCTGAAACGCGTATACCGGCTGCCCGGGGTTTTCGGCGATGGTGGCGAGGGCATCCATCTCGAACCGATCCAGGCTGCGATCGGCACGCCAAGGGAAGGGCTTGTCGCTGAACATGCGATAGCGCACCTCGGCACCTTGGCTGTCGAGATAGTCGCCCAACTCGATCGACATGGTGGCGGGCAGCGGCAAAGCCCCGGGCTGATCGCGAAATTGATGGGTAACGGGAACATCCGTTCCTTCGAGATTCGAGAGGATCTCGCTCGAGTAGTAGGCGCGGAAATTCGAGATGTTCTGAACCGTGATTTCGGCCGTCCGAAGCATCGACTGTTCCAGTTCGGCGGCCTCGTGGCGTTCGATCAGGACATAGAGCGCGCCGACCACCGTGACCGAAAAGATCGAGAACAGCGCCAGGACACCGCCGGGAAAAAGCGCATCAAGCGGGCTCAGCCTCTTCGGGTCCGGCCTTTCGTTGCGCAGCGCGTCCGTTTTACTCATCGACTTCTCTCCGCAGTCACCAGAGGCAAAACCGCCGCTGGCCCGAAAACTATATCGGAGGGCCGTTTCGGCCCGCATCGGTCAATGTTACGCAAAGGCCATGCCCAGCCAATAAAGCGAACCGATACACCGCCATATACCTGCGGAACCCAAGAGCGATGCAATCTTTCAGAAGTATATTGTCTGGGAAAAGGGGATGCGCGCGCGCCGGGAAGGCCCTGTCGGCTCCACAGACGGCGTCAGACCGGGCCGACTCTTACATTTTGCAGCCATCGGTCCCGCATTTTGCGCCTCTCCCTATGATGTTTGTGCGTCAATTCATGATGTTTGAGCGTCTTATACGGCGAACTCATTTCAACGGCGGAGCCCCTCGAGTATCCGTCTTGGTCAAGCGAGGCTTGGCGACCGTTTTCGGTTGTCCCGCATGAGGGCGTTGGCGAGGATGATGAGCTTTCGCATCTCGGCCGTCAGGGCGACTTTGGCGGTTTGCCCCGCGCCCTCATCCTCGCCCGATGGACCGGGCGGAAACCGGCTGCTGCCTTGGGCCAAGCCAGCGCCTGACGCCGCTTCCTTGCCGGCGCAAAGCGTTGCCGGATAGCTTTGTTTTTAAGGGGATCGTTGGTAGCGGAGGAGGGACTTGAACCCCCGACACGCGGATTATGATTGGATATTATATCTTTAATAAATTGAAATAATTGAGAAAATTTGTGAAATTGCGAAGTGCGCGTAAAAATGCGCTACATTGAAGTTTGCTATTGTGAACACAGTAAACCCAAAAGCTGATTTTTCACCACCTTCCCGAACGCAATGGCAAGCTCAATTGCCTAGTTATCATTCAGGCCGAACTCTCCGCGCGTATGGAGCCGATCTTTCCAAGATGCCTCCAAGCGAATGACCTCGTCCATTCCCAAATCTGGCGAAACACGTTGGAGAATCGTAAAGCGAAAATTTTGAGGATTTCTCTTCCGAAGCTGTTTATTCCCGCCATGTCCCGTTGCGGCGTAGTTTACCCATCGCCCAAGCAAATTACCTGAACCATATGCAGACCCGATGTAGCCTTTGCCGTCAGACTCATCGAAGATAAAATAAATCCCACGCCACTGTGAAAGCGCTTGCCGCCATTTAATGGGGAGAATGGCGAGTTCATCCCACGTCAGGTTAATTTTATCCCAATCAGGCATATCTGCATCGAGTAAACTTTCGTCATGGATCGCACGAACCCCCATCTGGTTCTTGTGCGACCTTCGCCACCAAGAACGCTCTGGGGGTGGCCAATCAATGATGAGCTTCCCTTTCCATTCGGCATAGAGGTCTGTTAAGTCGAGATCGAACCATAATATGGTTTCCCGACCTTCTTCGGCGGTAAACCCACGCATACCAAAGCCTTTCATCTCCTGAAATGCTGGTACTTGCCAAAATTGTTCTAAAGTCATAGGCCGCGATGAAGAAATTTTGTAGATGCCAATGAACAAAGCCATGCCCGCCTCAAGACCAATAAACGAAGCGACATAACCCTCTCCCTCGATAGACTTCATCGAGTTTTCTAGTTTTAGACCCTGTGTTTGCTGGTAGGCATTAAAAACATCCGGTTTTTCAGCGGCAAGCCACGGCAGCACTTTTGCCAGTTCTCGTTCAAAAGGCCGATGTCGCATCACGATTACTTTGGCCGGATCTAATCCTTGTTTTTCGAGAAGGTCATTGAGTGTGAGTGCAGACATCAAATAGTAAACGCCTTTGCTTGAATTTTAAACGAACGCCGCCTGGCTTTGGCTGGTTGCGTATCGGTTTTCAAAGAACTGAAATAGCGCATCGGTCTTAGCGTCTAGCGCATCATCGTCGTACTTCGAGGCGGGGAGGCCGGTCCGCTCGTCGTAGAGCAAATCGTAGATCTCTTGGCGCAGGCCGTCTCTGGTTGCCTGCTTCTGAAATACGTCCTGCACCGCTTCGATCTTGCGCTGAATCGCTTTTAGCAGTTCGACGGACGCCGACTTAATCTGCCGAATTTCCTCCTTTGTGAGGTCTTCGCGAACCAACAGGTCATAGATTGGCTTTTGGTCTTCGGTGAGCCCTAGGGCGACATGGGCCTTTGCCTCAGCTTCCATCTCTGCCGTTAAGCGCATAAGGGCCTCAAACGTGGCCTCGATGGTGTTCTTATCCTTCTCCTTGTTGTACTCGGAGACGATCTTGTCGAAACGTTCCTGGAAGTCATTGAGCGTCGGATTGGCGGCTAGCATTTTCGCCAATCGCTCCTGGAGGACTGTTCGAAGGTCCTGCACATCGCTCGCCTTGCGTTCGCTCTTTGCAAACTCTCGTCGCAGCAGCTCAAAATTCACTTTTGAGATATCAAAGATGCGTTCTTCGTCAGTATCCGGTTTGATATCTATCGCTTCAGCGACGATGGCATTTAGCTGTTGAATGATGGCGGTCGTATCTGCAGCCGCTTTGTCTTCTTGCAATGAGCCGTAGATGTAGTTGATCGCTTGGTAGTCGGGCTTATAGCCCTCAACCCGCGCAAACGTCAGGCAAGCCTTGTACTTGCGGAAGACAGCGCGAGCTGCAATCTCGAAACCCTTGCGCGTCTCATCGTTCTTGTTGATGAGTTCTTTGGCGTCTTTCAGCGCTTTCAGCTTGTCGAACCCGGTTGCGGATTTCATGCGGGCGAGGTCATAGCCTTCGTTTCGAAGTTGTTCGCTCACTAATGCGATGGCTTCCGCCAGCTCACCAAGCAACTTGTCCTCAGGATTGAGGGGATCGACTTCAGGTTCATCTGCGTCGCCATCCACCGGCTTGCCGCCAGTGTGACCTGCGAATGTAGCGAGGGCCTTGCGGAGGTTCTTCAGGATGCCGCAATAGTCGACGATCAGCCCGTTGTTCTTGCCTTCTTTCACGCGATTAGCGCGCGCGATCGCTTGCATCAAGGTGTGAGCCTGCAAAGGCTTGTCGAGATAGAGCGTCGAAAGTGATGGGACATCGAAACCCGTTAGCCACATTGCGCAAACGATGACAATGCGGAACGGATGGTCTTCGCGCTTAAATGCCGTCTCGACATCAAGACGCTTCTCAATCTCACGCCCGCCAACAATCTCTTTGACGGTGAAGCCGTCCTTCATACGCTTGCGATGAGGAATGATGTCCAAACCCCAGTCTTTGAACTTCTTGATCTCGTTCTGCTCGTCACTGACGACGACGGCTATCTGGGTCTCTCTCATCCAAGCGAGCTGCTGCTCGCGAATGATGCGTTCCTGATCGTCCCCAACCGTATTCAGCTCATTATCAAGAGCCTCAATTCGGGCCTTCCAGGCCTCTTGGATGTAGTCGTGCATCCGAACAGCGGTGACCTTGTCTATAGCCACGAACATTGCTTTGCCGCTTTCCCAATTCGTCGAGAAATGCCATGCGAAATCGCCTGCGACATGGCGTAGGCGTGGCTCAGCGGTTACGACGTGGTATTCCCGCTTGAGATGGTCTGAGAGCTTTGCTGCAACATCTGGGTCGTCGATTTCCGCTTCCGCAATCGCTTGAGCAAGCTTCTCGTTCAAGCCCTCACCAGCGACTTTCAGCTTGTCTCCGCGTGCGTCATAAAAGAGCGGAAGTGTCGCGCCATCCTGGATCGCATCCTGGAAGTCGTAGGTAGACAGGTAAGCCCCAAAAACCTGCTTTGTGATCTCGTCGTTTGCGAACAGCGGCGTGCCCGTAAAGCCGATAAAGCTGGCCTTCGGTAGGCCTTTTCGCATGTTCAATGCGAGTGAACCGTATTGGGTGCGGTGGGCTTCATCGGTCACCACGATCAGATTGTCTCGATCCGAGTAGATCCCATTCTTGGCCTCGTCCTCGGTGAACTTCTGGATCATCGTAAAGATGATTTTCTTCTGTTGTCCCAATAGGTCTCGGAGGTTTTTGGCAGATGCCGCCCGGCACGGGTCTTTGTCGTTGTTCGCGAGCCCGACTGAGGCAAAAGTTTTATAGATTTGGTTGTCTAGGTCAGTTCGATCCGTGAGGACGAGAAACGTGTAGTCTCCGCCAAGCTTGCGGTGGACCTTTTGGGTGAAGAGGGCCATCGAGAATGATTTGCCGGAGCCTTGAGTGTGCCAAAACACCCCAAGCTTGCCATCCAGGCTCTCACGATTTTCAACCGCCTCAATGGCGCGGTTCACGCCCAGATATTGGTGGTTTTTCGCAAGTATCTTTGCAGGGCCGTTGGCTGTATCAGCGAACAGGATGAAGTTCTCGAAGAGGTCCAGAAAGCGCCGCTTGTCGCATACGATTTTGAGCAGCGCCTCCATGGGCAGCATGCTGTCGCGCCTGTCCCGCTCGTCCAGTTTGAGCCATTCAGCGAAATGCTCATAGTCGGCGCTGATTGAGCCCATGCGTGCCTCTTCCCCATTGCCCAAGATCACGAAGGCATTGAAGTGGAAGAGGTGCGGGACGGTGTCTTTATAGTCGCTCAGGTTCTCATTGAAGGCCCGGCGCAGGTCTTTATCGGGGCGCTTCAACTCGCAGAACATCAGTGGCAAGCCGTTCACAAAGCCAACGATGTCTGCACGCCGACGGTGCGCATAACCTCGCACCCATAGCTCCCTTACACATAGAAAGTCGTTGTTTTCGGGCGTGTCGAAATCGAACACCCGCAATCGCTCGACCTTCTGCTCACCATCCTGCCTGAAACGAACACGGATGCCGTCGCGGATAAGCTCGTACTTGTCCTGATTGATTCGAACTAAGGACTGAGAGCCGAAGATATCTGTGATCTCGCGGAGCGCCTGCTGGTAAGCGACATCGGGCAAACCAGGGTTCAGAGTGACAAGAGCTTCAGAGAGATAGCGCGTTAGCACCACGTCCTTATCCGATTTGCGGCCAAGCGTGCCCTCAATACCGAAGGTCTCCTGGTTCCAAGCCATGACCGAGCGCCAGCCGTGTTGCTCGGCGAGGTAGTCGGCCATGGTCTGTTGGACCAGTTGATCTTCGGTGTAATCGTTCATGCCGCAGTTGCCTCATCAACGGAGAGGCGACCATCCATGAGGCGAGGCAGCAGTAGGTCACGTGCATTGGAAAGTCGCTGGATGCTTCTTTTGAGCAGGCGAACTTGATCGAACAGTGGCTTCGCTTTTAGATGAAATGCTTCGAGTGTCTCGTTATCTGGTCGAACGACCTGTAGGTTTCGGAACTTACTCTTGCTTATCTCAGCATACGTGGAACCACCAGCATGAGATCTGATTTCCTCAACACGATTTAGCAAATTAAGAAGTAAATAATACCGCACTCTTTCTTCATTAGGGATAATGTTAATGAATCCTTGATTGGTGCACACTTCTTTATCGAATATCCCGAAGAAACCAACTGAGGCCCGGCTGGTCATTAAAATTGTGTACGGTGGGAGCATCTTCGCCGAAGACTTTTTCAAGCCTTCGAGAGTGATTTTCTTTTCACTTTCCAGCAGCGCCAGGCAATCGTTTCGCGTAACGTCAGTTGGCGTAACCCACGAGACCTCACCTTCGTCCCAGTACGCTGACACTTTTGTAGATGGCGTTCCTCCCCCAATCGTTTGACAAACATTGTCAAACGTCAAATCGATCCATCCCTCCGGCAGTCCATCGACAAAGGATGCAGTCTCGTGGCCGGGGAAGCGAAAGTGGACAAACCATTCGCGATAGAGCAGCCGCGCCGCCTGCTCCAACAAAGCAATCCGCCGCCGGTTGTTCTCGATCAGGCCATCGTAGGCCGAGAGAATCGACGCAATACGTTTCTGGGTTGGGAGGTCGGGTATCTTTACGCGGTATGGCTTGAGGTTCTCAATCGTAATCTGTGCTTGAGCGGCTCCCGTGTTTAGCCGCTCTTTCAATGGTTCCAATCCCAATTTGTAGAACATAAAACTTTTATCGGCCGCCTCATTATCGAGACTGAGCACAATCGACAAGTTTGTAATCCAGGAAAACGGCGGAGAAATTTTCACGTCTCCAGTGCCGCCCACACCACGTGCCACCAGAACTAGCTGCGCCTCTTCGTAAAGGTATTGTCTTGCATAGCCTGTGATTCGGTATCCGCTAAAAATCGGATAGCCTTCTTCAACAATGGCCTCTTTTGGCGGCATCTTTCCATATTTAAAGTCGGAGCATAAATCCGCCAATTTCACTTCTCGCCAACTCATAAGATCAACTCCTCGAAGTTCTTGGCGATGGTATTGGCCAGTTCTGCCGCTTCAGCGTTTAGAGTCTCGATCTCGTCATGAATTTCTTTGATCGTCTCTTCAAAGTCGAAACCCTCGTCATCCTCTTCTGGTGCAACACCTACATATCGGCCAGGGGTCAGGCTAAAGTCATTTGCGGCCAGTTCGCCCCGGTTCACCAGCTTTACCAGACCTTCAACATCGCGCAGCTTGCCCTCTGGGAAGCGCGAAAGCAGCCAGTCTGCCTGCCCCTCGAAATATCGGAACCGCTTCAAGGCACCGGTCGGGGTCAGGTGGACCTCGGGGTCGCCTGCCAACGGCACCCGTGAATCAGAGATGGCGGCAAGTAGCTTCTTCCCCTCTGCCGCCCGCTCGCCCGCTGCAACCGTCGCCTCGTGCGCTTTCTGGGCAAGTTTCGCCAGATGGTCGATTTCCTTGATCAACGCCTTGGCCTGATCCACCGAAGTCTGCATGGCTGCGAGAGACCCGGTTAGTCCGTCTATCTCGGCCTCGGGCTCCTTGAGTGACGCCGCGCTTGCAGCAAAGGCTCCCGCGTCGACTTTCAGCTTGGCGATACCCGTCTTCAGTTCTTCAGCGTCGCTGTTTTGAGCGAAATAGGCTTGCGCCTTCTCAAGCGCGGCCAATAGCTCCGTGAAGTCTGCACCCTGCGCCTCGCTCCGCGCTGTGGATAGATACTCTTGCACCAATCCAGCGAAACGCTCTTCTTGACCACGATACAGCCAGACGATGGCTGTGATGTTTCGTTCCTGCTCCGGGGAGAAGTCATAGATTTTGCGCGTTACCTTGCGGAAGATGTGCCGTGCATCGAGCATCAGGACCTTGTCGCGCAGATGCTCAGGTTTGCCCCTATCGAAGAACCAAAGCTCGCACGGGACTGTTCGCGTGTAGAAGAAGTTACCCCGGATCGCGAGCATGACGTCCACGTCGCCCGTCTTGACCACCGCCTCGCGAACTATGGCTTCTTGTCCACCAGCTGACGAAGCCTGAGATGACATCACGACCCCGGCACGACCCTTGTCTGACAGGTAAGCGTGGAAGAACGACATCCAGATATAGTTGCCGTTTGAGACCTTGCCTCCCTTGTTTATGCCAGGGAGGCCAAACGAAAGTCGCGGATCATCCTTGATCTTCTCCGCGTCGATTTCGTCGACATTGAACGGCGGATTGGCCATCACATAATCGAAAGGCCCTTGGCTTTTGTGCGGATCTTCGTAGTAGCTGATGGCCTTTTGAATATTGCCCTCCAAGCCATGCACCGCGAGGTTCATCTTCGCGAGCCGCAATGTGGTCGGGTTCTTTTCTATCCCGTAGAAGGTGAGGCGTTCGTTCGGGTTGGCTTTCATCGCCTCAACGAAATGCGCCGACTGCACGAACATTCCGCCAGACCCACAGGCCGGATCAATCACTTTTCCGCGCGTTGGTTCGATTACGTTGACGATGGTTTCAACGATACTGATCGGGGTGAAAAATTCGCCGTTATCGTGGGCCTTTTGATCAGCAAACTGCGTTAGGAAGTATTCGTAAATTCGCCCGAAAACGTCACCATCGGCCTTCTGCAGTGCCGGGTCGTTGAAGATACGGAGCACCTGGCGAAGAGCGTCGTCGTCCAGCTCCTCATATTCTTGTTTAGGCAACAGGCCCGTCAGGCTCTCGTAATCCTCTTCAATCGTCTCCATCGCTCGGACAACAGCGGCTGATGCGCTTTGACCTTCTGGCAGGCTAACGAGGGTGTCAAACTGCGCCTCGGGACGCAGGAAGATCGCACTGCGGCTTGAGAAATCGGCTTTCGTCAGGTCACGGGTTTTCCCGCCGCGCGACGGGAGCGTCGGAACAATTTCGTCACGAACCTTCAGAAAGCGGGAATATGCGTGGCGCAGGAAGATCAGCCCCATCACGGGCATAAAGTACTCATTACTGGCAAAATTTGAATTTGCCCGAAGCGAGTCAGCGGATGTCCAAAGCCGCTTTTCCAGTTTCCCAATATGTTCCAAGCCAATGCCCCCCAAGGTGCGTTATGCACCAACCATCTTGATCCGAGCCGCTTCAAGGATGTGGATGAAATCACCCACCCGGAAACGCCAGTAATCCTCACCCAGACGGATATCCGAATTTAGAGGCTCTGTTTCGGAAGTGGGCTTTGTGGCGCCCGGCAAGCCTAGCGCTTCGAGCTCAGCTGGAAGGAGCTCACACCGCCCGAACACAACCTTGTTCTGTGTCTGCGAAGCAAGCGTTGCAAACACCCGCTTTTTGTCAGCCCCTCTTGCTGACGTCCAACGGCACCAGAGACGCATGTCCCCACCATTGGTGCGGGTGTATTTGACATCACAATCGCTTCGACGCTCGAAATGAGCTGCGATAGTTTCAAAAAAACCCTTCGCTCCAAATGGCGCGTCTTTCAATCGCCTAACAAATTGATCTCTCTTGCTATTATCGAACATCGGCTCCCAGCCTCCTTGTTTGTCGATTAGGATAATCGGCGGGCGGCAGATAGCAATAGGCCTACGCGCGATAGTTGCTCTAAAGCCTCGCCGCTAGCCTACTGCCTATTCGCACGATGTTTTCATCAGCGATCAACGACACTGTGTTTCCTGACCTATCCATGGGTCTCAATCAATTTTGATCAGCGCGAATGAGGCGCTTAACCTCTGATTTTTGCCATTTGTTTCGTTGGTCAATCAGATCTCGGAGTTCAAAAAAATCAAATGCTAAAGCGTGAGGATGTGGTGTATGGGTCGGAAATTGGCCACGCGCAGCGTTCTCTGCGATCATCCTCGCATGCTCGATCGACCGCCTGGCGCTGTTGGCCAGATTCTTTTTCTGATCTACATCCGGCAACTTGCAAGGGGATACACCTACTCTCTTATCGTCGTATTCGTTGCCTTCAGAGAACGCATAGAAGCCAACCTTCCAATGAGGAAAGCTTGGGTTCTGTGCTTGATATTGAACTAACCGGAAGTAGCGCCGTAACGCGTCGGCTCTGAATCGTCCTTCGGCGAGTTGGTATTTTGCAGGTGGTGGTTTGTGCGGCTGTCTTTTGGCTGTTACCTGATCAAGTATTTGGTTGATTTCAGCGTTGATCTCTCCTGACGGCAGTCCAGTTGGAACAGCAAGGATCAATGTCTCTTGCTTTCCATAATCCACCCACTCTTCCTCAAAAAAATAGCCTAATTCATCAGTGAGTCCCGGGTCGGGCTCAACCTCATCTTCGGTAATTCCAACGAGCCACACTTTCGGTTTCTCACAATCAAATCCAAAATTCGGCAGTCCAATCTTTCGCCACCACTGCCGGAAAAGGATTCGTTGAACGTCGCCTAAATCGTCATAGACGGACAGAACATCGTCGAAGTCGGCAGGCAGATCACTTTCATCTAACGCCGAGCCAGTCCGGTAGCGCCTAGCAAGCTCGTAACTTGGACTGAGGGCCAAATACTCAAACCAGAAAACATACCGATAGATGTCTTTAACCCAGCGCCAACGATGGTCGCTATCTTCAGGCGTGAAGCGCCCGTAGTAGTCCAGCGTTTCGCCGATATCGCGCAGTTCCAAGGCGTTCTGATCCCTCTGCGGGCAGCTGTGAGGTCATACAAATAAGCCTCATGCACTGATCGTATGCCGCCTTAACTGATGGTCAAAGGTATTTCCTTCGTAGCAGTGCGATACCCGCGCTGTGTTCTTACACAAAGGAAAACAGACATGACTAAAGCTCAAACCCAATACAATGTTACCAACCTCACCGCCGCCATTAACGCACTGCGCAAGCAGTGCCAAGCGTGGGAACTCGGCGTCTTCAGAACCAGCAACGATGAGCTCTACGCAATCCTTCAAAAATGCCACCTATTCCTCGAGAACCTGCGTAGTGCTCCAGAGATGCGTTCTTCGTTCACCAAGGCATTGGCTGGGCTTGGCATCCAAACCCGTGGCAACACCAGTTTGGAGCTAAAAGTCGTAAAAGCCGTCTTCGGCAAAGAGAACAAGCGTATCCACGCCTATGTACGTTTGCTCCAAGCTGCAAAGAAAGACCTCCCCAAAGGGAAGCCTTTGTCAGATTGGATTGTTGAACATGGGGGTGTTGAAGAAATTCGTCGTAAGCCTAAAGGGGGCCCAACCCCAGCCGAGCGAGCGAAATCAAACCGGGAACACGCTGAGCAATCGCTTGTCAATATTGACCCGGTAGGTAGTCGCTTCGACCCGGACGACAGTTTGCAGCCAGACTCAGACAGCGACTATCCCTTCTCTGTGGCGCTAGTACGTGTGGATTCGGATGGCAAGGCAGCTGTCGTGTTTGGCACCAATAAGACCACGCTCGTTCGAGCGGTTCTATCTGAAGCTGGGGCTAAGCTGAAGGTTCGAGAAGGTTTCGAAAAGACCACCTCCAAGTACGCGGAGAAACGCAAACAGCGGGACGATGTCTTAGAGCAAGACGATGAGGCTGATGACGACCAGCCTTCCTGGAACTTCAGAGATTTTACTGAAGAAGCCGCTTAACGGGACACCTCTCATGGGAGCGGCATTTGCCGCTCCCCTCTCGCAGAATCAAGGAGACACGAAATGATGATTTTCCAGAACAACCACGCACCAGCCAGCTTTAACGACCTCATCTTCCCAGACTCAAACACGCGTCAGAGGCTTCGGGATTTCGCTTACAATAAGCGTCACAACAGCATCATCTTCTACGGACCGTATGGAACAGCCAAATCGACTACGGCGAGGATTCTTATCGAAGAGCGCACACGCGGCTTGGAATATGGGGGGATAGATTTCCATCGCGCATGCGATGTAACTTTTGACACGCTTCGAACCATCCAGAACCAGCGTCGGGTGGAGCAACTGTGTGGCGTCCTATTGCCCGTCTCAATGATTGACGAAGTGGATAAGGTTCCAGACGACGTTCAGTACGCGTTTCGGTGGGACTTGGATATGCATTCGGACCAAGGATGCTTCGTCTTCACGACGAACGAGCTTCACCGCGTTGATCCGGGCCTTATTGATCGTTGCGATGTCATCGAACTACCGGCAGCCAACACAGAGCACTGGTTCGCGCGTGCACAAGAAATATTAAAGCAAGAAGGCGTTGTGATGTCAGATTTGAAGCTTCGAGCCCTTCTGCAAACTTGTGATGGGAGCATACGCGATCTCATGCGCGCCCTCGAAGACGCTGTACTGAAAGATCGGCGACATGCTGCCTAAATGACCCGCTGAACTACTCTGTTTGGCAAGCGCCGATAACTTCTGGTCCTAATAAAAGAGAGGACGGCCGGAGATCTCCGGTCGTCCTTTTCTTGTTTCGACCATACGCTTGCTTCATAGACGAAGGAGAAACAGGCGATGACGCAGCTTCAAAAACTGACATTCAAAACTGTCGAAAACACAGGCAAGCAGAAGGACCCTGTGTGGGAGCGCCGCAACAAGCTGACTACTGCAATCGACGAACAGCACCGTCTTCACGCCGCAAAGCTGAAGGGCGAGGACTACACGGTCGAGAGGTCCAAATGGCTGACCGACGATACCGGCGAGCGGGTAGAGACCAAGACCCAACGTCGCGTGAACCCTTGGTTCTTCGAGCAGGACGGCGGCTGGTATATTCAGTGCCGCTACGGGGCACGCGTTCTCCTGCCAAACGGCAAAGATAATGCCGTCTTCGTCCGGAAGCTCGAAGACGTGGCAGGTGTCCTCAACGCATTTCGCGAAGCAGCTCAAGCTGGAGAGCTTGATGCTGCCATTGCCCGCGCGATGGAAACGAAGAAGAAAGCCGCATAGAAGCGACGGGAAGCTGGTGAAACACCAGCTTTCAGGTTCACTGCTTTAAAACCATCTGCGCTATGCCTGCCTCCCGATCCGTCAACCAAAATCAGGCGCAGCTGCGAAGACCCAAAGACCGTCGATTATGATCCGCTTTTGACGGTAGCGGCTGGAGTGCGTTGGTTGCCCAACGGCGGCACCGGCTTTTGGGGTGCAAAGTCACCAACCCGATCACTGGTTTTACGACTGCTTATTGGGAGAGTTTTCGGGCCAGCGCGTGGCGGCATCGGCCGAGCGACTCGGACTTTCGGCTTCTTCGGCTTGGATTGTTTTGGGTCAGCAAGTTTGCGGGCCATTGCAACGACGCTGTCGCTCGCAGCAAGCATCAACTGCAAAGCTTCCAAGCGCGTTTGCAGGTTGGCATCGTCCAATCCCGCGCGGACCGCATTGAGTGATTTTTGGATATCGAGGACGGCTCGGCTGCTCATGCTGTATTTAGCAGCGGGCATGGGGAGGCAAAACGGCCACCCAGGAACTATAAGTACTCCACCACTTTCAAATTGCGCGCTCGGATTTTTGGGCTGCAGGACCTTTTTCGGGCGCGCCTAGCCATGTCGCTTCGCTGATAGCTTGGATCTGACGGTAGCAGGCTTCGCTCAACTCAATGAACCGATCTGACAATTCATCATGCTCACCTGTTTCTGCGAGCCTATGCCCATAGTGCTTTAACTTGCTCGCGCAGATCGCGATACTGGCTACGCTGGGCGGATCACCGTGAAAACGCAGCCCACGCATATAGCCTTCGCCTCGCCCAAGCCAGTCCTTGCTGAACTCGCTTTCGCTGCTGACAAGCTGATGAGCCACCAGCGTTTCAAAAACCTCGTTTAAAACCGTTTTTCGCACTGAATCTGTTCCTCGTTGATAAATAAATGCAGATACGGGGGCTAGCCACCACACCGTATTTATCCGCGCATCGCGCACAGAGAACGGCATTGAGCTTGCCAACGAGAGTTGTCGCCAGCGGACCTTGCCAGCGCAGATCGCTTCAGCGGAGGCGGATCAACAAGCAAAGCTGCAACGGGCTTGTAAAACCTATGCAGCAGGAATGGGATAAGAGGCTGGCATGCGCCAGTACCCCATACGCTGACAACGGGCTGGTGATTGGGTCCGTTGGCATAGCGTTGTGAACTACTCCAAGCACGTAAAGGCGACCGCATAACCCCGTCTACCAGCAGCAAGCTGGTTGTGCGCAATTACTGGCAAGAAAGGCACTCACAGAGAAAGCCAGCCACAGAGAGCAGCAAGCCTCTCTGTGGCATCAGCATCTACAGAGACCAGCCCATTCCGTTGAGGCTGGGCTATAGCTCTCAAGACGAAGTTATTTGCGTTGATGCGAAGGATCGTTTGAGCGGAGCGAAAACGAGCGTGAGTAGAAAACGCGTTGGCGCTGCGAAGCAGTGACGGTCACAAGCAACTGCTAACGTATTGTTGCCGGTAGGATTGCGCCTCATAAAATTACGGCACAACGTTCTTGATAAAGATTCAGAGAGGAATGGGAGCCAATGGCTCGCGATGCGGCTAAGCTAAAAAAATACATCGAAGAAACGATGCGCATGTCACATGTCTATCAGCCTGTGATGGTGCGTGTTCTCCTAGAACGAGGCGGTGAAGCTAGCATCGGCGATATCGCTCGATCCCTGCTAACTTATGATCGATCACAGGTCGAATACTACGAGCTGCGTACTAAAAATATGGTGGGTCGTGTGCTGATCCAAAACGAGATTATTGCTCCTGTTAAGCAGGGAAAACGCATCACTGGTTATCGCTTGAAAGCAGATAGTCTTACAGATGACGAAATAACTGACCTGATCCAGCTCTGTGAAAATCGGCTAGATGAATTCCTCTCAAAGCGGGGGGAAAGCCTTTGGGCTCATCGCTCACTGGCAGATGGCTATATCCCCGGGTCCATTCGGTACGAGGTGCTAAAACGCGCAAAAAGCCGATGTGAACTATGCGGGGCCCACGAAGACCAGATAGCTCTCCACGTCGATCACATCATTCCACGTTCACATGGAGGCGAGGACGACATCTCCAATTTCCAAGCGCTGTGCATGACCTGCAACACGAATAAGCGGGATCGTGACGACGCAGATTTTCGAGGCGTGTTGGCGTCATACAGTGACCGCGATGCCGATTGCGTTTTTTGCCAATTAGAGCCAAGCCGCATTATCTACGAGAACGAACTGTGCCTTGCGATACGGGATGGATTTCCAGTCACCCCAATGCACACGCTGATCATTCCAAAGCGCCATGTCAGCGACTACTTCGACCTCTACCAGCCAGAACTCAATGCGATCCACAGCCTATTGGGACAGCAGAAGCAATCAATCGTTGCTGAAGACCCTTCGGTTTCAGCCTTTAATATCGGCGTGAACACCGGAGCCGATGCAGGCCAAACAATTTTTCATGTGCATGTTCACTTAATCCCAAGGCGATCTGGCGATGTCGATCAACCGAGAGGTGGGGTGCGTGGTGTCATTCCGGGCAAGCAAAGCTACTAGGACTGCGTAAGCAGCGATTGGAGACAAAAATGCTTAAATACAAACCAGGCGACGATGTCGGCCTACTAGAGGATTGGCCGTTCGAAAACCCAGCGAGCAATTACGTCATCAAAAAAGGTGATCCCAAGGCTTCAGGCAGAATTGATGCTGGCGGACCGGGACACTTCACCAGAACTGGCATTTGGCGTTGCACCAAGGGCGCATTCG
This sequence comes from Alphaproteobacteria bacterium, assembly GCA_024743275.1. Taxonomy (GTDB): domain Bacteria; phylum Pseudomonadota; class Alphaproteobacteria; order JANSWW01; family JANSWW01; genus JANSWW01. Next base: position 2,890 of record JANSWW010000013.1, on the reverse strand, counting down.
AGTGCACGGAACAAGGCGACGAATTGATGACGATATTGTCGGGCCGGTGTCGCCTTATCGAAATGGCAAGTGGCACGGTTACTGAGCTCGAAATGGCCGATAGCCTGTTCGTTCGAGATGGTAGCCGCGTCACTTGGGAAATCATCGAAGACGTTACAAAAGTATTCTACGGCCACAAATCTGACGGATTCTGAAATAGGGACGTCAGATGATTAAATTTCGCCATTTATCAGACAACTGCACAACTTTAGCATATTCGCCCTTACTGCGGGCAGCTTTGTTAACAGCTCAATATGTTGAACAGAATGGCTCTATAGGGCTAACGCCCAGCAAAGCCTTCAAACGAGTTTTCGTACACTGGGCAGCTGAACATTTTGACTGGCCAGGAATGAGCCAAGAGGAACTATTCCACTATAACAAGGTCCTGAATGAATTTGATTTCCCGCCATTGGAGCTGCTGCATTTCCTTTTGGTAAAGCTAAAACTAGGGAGACACATCAAACGCCAATTCAAACTCACCAAGCGCGGCGCAGAGATCTTGAAATCCCCATATCAGCTATTTGCCGAGCTGATCCCTTTCTATCTCCTAAATGTCGATCACAGCAGCTATGCCCGGTTCGACAATCAGCTGTTTGGTAACTGGGATGTTTGGCTGAACGTGATCAACGTGAAGGTCGACCAAGGAGCGACGGAAACGCACCTGTTCAGCACCTTCTATGGGGGCACATCCGAAGGACAGCCAGATAACTGGAGAGAACGAGTCGCTTTCCGCGCATTGGTCCTGCGCCCTTTAGAATGGGCAGGATTGCTTGCTGGAGAAAAGACCGAGGGTGCTAGCTTTGACGAGCGGTACTATTTCAAAACGCCACTTTGGCATAGCGCACTGGAATTGGATCTAGACAGCGAACTAACGACAATTTCAAAGCACTGAGCTGAGCGCCGTAATGCTCACATTTTCCAATTCTAATCTGCGCTGCGTAAAATCTCATAGAAACAGCAAACTATGAGATTTTCACGTAAGTTATTGATGTTATTAGGTATATGGAGCAGTCTGATTTAGGTCGTCCGACCGAAACCTCAGAAAGTACATTCGTTTACAGCGAAGTATTTGGTTTTAGGAGGTTTTCCATGCGCCAAGCCCAAACACTCAACGAAGCCCAACTCCGACGTGTTTTACAGTACTGCCGCAGCCGACGTCATCCGGTGCGCGACGAAACGATCGTTCTGGTCAGCTTCATGGCCGGTCTCAGGGCGAAGGAGATTGCCGCGCTCAAAGTTGGCGACGTGTATGAGGAGGGCGGCGCTGTGCGCGAACAGTTCGTGCTAGCAGCGGAACAAAGCAAAGGTGGCAAAACCCGCACCGTGTTCCTGAACGGGCGTATACGGCGCGCTTTAGCGGACTATGCGGCGGCAATTCAGCTGGTTGACCCAAATCGCGCGCTCTTCGCCAGCCAAAAAGGCGGCCACTTCTCCGCGAATACGATGTGCCAGCTGTTCATCGAGATTTATCGGGCTTGTGGCCTGAAGGGTGCGAGCAGTCACAGTGGCCGACGGACTTATATCACTCGTTTAGCCAATAAGGGTGTTGGTGTGCGATTGCTGGCAGAGCTGGCGGGACACAGCCATATCTCGACCACGCAACGATATATTGATGTAAACGCTGACCAACTGCGGGAGGCTGTTGAGCTGCTGTAGGGTCTATGAGAGTGGAAAGCAGACATTTGCTGAACCAAAATTCAATGGCCGCCGCTTCTAGGCACTGCTTCCCTTCCTAGTCAGGCATAGGACGATCTGGTATCAACGCGCCGGAGGCTGTATCGGTTACTCTACAAAGAGTGCAATCATGCTGTAGTTGTCCGACGGTCCGGCCTTCTTCAAGGCGAGCTCAACATGATCTATTAAATCAACAGGAGAGCTGGCGCTTGCTGAAAGCCGTTGCATCTCTCTGAGTAGTACGTGGTTGTGGACGCCGTCGGTCGTCAAAATGATATGGTCTCCGGGAAGAATGTCGAATGAAATTGAGTCAATCGACGGCTCATTTTGATCTCCGAGAGCACTCTCCAGGATATGCTTGCGTTGGTATTTTGCCAGTTCGTCTTTGCTTAGCTTGCCAGCTTCGAACAAACGCTGGCCTTCAGTATGGTCTTTCGTAAGGCGCTTGATACCTTGCCTGCGAGCAATAGCAGCTCGAGAGTCGCCACAGTGGACACCTACTATCCGATCATTGAAGAGCGCGACAGCAGTTAGAGTAGTCGCCATTCGATTGCTGACCTCATTAGACATTTGAGCTTCGCGGATACTTCTGTGCGCTATCTTTGCGGCTTCAAGCATTTTCCCCGAATCTATCCCAGACTGTTCGAGGTACTTCCGGAATGAACTAACCGCAAGCTGGGATGCCTTATCACCTCCGCCCATCCCCCCGAGACCGTCGGCAATACAGGCGACCGTCTCACCTGAGGCAGCAATCCAGCAATCCAGTGCATCCTCATTTATTGGTCGCGGGCCTGCTCGAGAAAAAGACGCAAAAGAGACCTTCATGAGCAAAGATCCGCAAGAGCCTTCACCAAACGCTCATGAAACTTAGATCTATCGAAATCGATAGATTTCTCAAGGTGACTAATTTTTCTGCAAACTGAGGTTTTTCCCTCAACATGCAACCTAACAACAAGCCGTTTTGCTAGATTGTCATCCATTTCAGAATTGCATAGCCGTACAAATTTCCGCTCTACATACCATCGATTATGGTCGGTGAACCGCTCCGGGTTTGCCGGAGGCTCCAGCTCTTGAGTAGGATGGAGCATCATGAGCAAGACCACGAACAAGTTTTCCCCTGAGGTGCGCGAGCGGGCCGTGCGGCTGGTTCTCGACAACGAGGCCCAACATCCGTCGC